>NZ_JNBA01000053.1 GCF_000760295.1 Prochlorococcus sp. MIT 0701 | reverse complement strand
GATGACGACATCGCCGGCAACTATTTCCAGGATCCGCTCTCGGCTTAACGGCCTCAAAGCCAGCTCTCAGAACTCTTTAGTTAATCTCAGGAAGGCTTTCTATATGCATTTCATTATCGAGTCTGTTCTTTCTGAGCGCGTAGAACTCATTCCAGCATCTTCTTTGCGGGAAACCATTTCATAATCGTAGTCATCACATGAACCTTTGGTTTCATCAGCGTGAGTACTAAGTAAGGACAAGGGAATAACGGATAGCTGATCACTAGAAATAAAGCCACTAACTATTTGCTCATTCCTAACCGACATAACTTGTCCAGTTGAGAAATAGCCCCAACAACAGCTCCTGGATTGTTCTGCTTTAAAGCAACCCTTGCGCTCTCCACCAGTAAGTGAATGGCTTGAGCAACAAGATCTGTTCTTTGGATATTCGCCTGATCGATGTCCTCACAGATCAAGGCATAGGCCTGTTGAATAGTTCGTTGGGCAGTGCGGCGACTCACCCCCTTGCTCTGTGCCAGATACGCCATTACCGCTGTGCAGCTATAGCCCTGCAAAAGCATGGAATGGGCTTCCTCAACCCGATCAACAACTGCAGCTCTTTTGGCCATCAACGACCCTCCCAGCATTTGAGGTTGATCAGAAGGGCTGCCTGTGGATCAAAACCTTGCGGCAGACAAGTACCCATTAAATTCGACCGGAGATTTGACCGGAACCACAAAACAGCAAAAAACGTCTTTCCTAGATCCCTGTTATAGCAATAAAAGAGGGGCCCTCTCAGGCCCCGTGGGTCATTTGGGTGATAAGGCTGACCTCACCCCATCTCCCTTATTAGGGTCAGGCAGCCACGAGGGCAGAAATCCCAGTCAAGCAATGAATAGTCAAAGGAGTTTACAGGAGTAGATGGTTGCGCGTGGGAGCGGTAAGCAGTAATTTTATCCCGAGTTTTATCCCGAGCCTTGGCCAACGCTTGGCAAGCTGGTTTCCGGGCTGCCGTTCGTACCAACCGCCGGGGCTGGGGGGTCTCAAACCACTACG
>NZ_JNBA01000052.1 GCF_000760295.1 Prochlorococcus sp. MIT 0701 | reverse complement strand
GATTGAGAAACGATTGCGTAAGGGGTATGAAATGGGCTATGTTTTTGGACTGCGCAAAGGGCTGAGTCCTGTAGCGCAGGCCACGCGATGCTGATGGCGAAAGCTTGAGGTGTCAGTGGGTGCTTACAAGATCAGAGGAGCGATCCGCTGGTGTTGTAGGTTTTAGAAGCGATCGCAAGATCGCAGCGCCTGACACTCCTTACAAGGGAGTGGAGGAGCAGAACCTGGACAACTTAAGAGTTTAGGAACTGACGCTTTTGTCGCGTTTAGGCCCTATGAGAAGCGATCAAAAGCTGATCAAAAGGTTTGAGCAGATATGCGACGAGAGTGTGAGGTCCCGTCAAAAGAAATGAGTTGCAGAAACCTGTTACAGCATCAATTTTTGCTTTCACGGGCGAGGATTGATGTCAAAGGTGTGACAGGTGAAAGCAACGACCGGATCTGAGATCCTGGAAAGTCACAGAAGGAAGAGATTCTGAAGTGCACTCTTGTAATCCTTCTGTCAGAGGAAGGAGGCAACAACTGCTTGTCGTACGCCAGTGCGAATGAGTGGGTGAAGCAAATCAGACTGAGTGATGAGCCTGTAAGGGTTGATTGCGAGAGGGTTTGATCTACTACGGAGAGTTTGATCCTGGCTCAGGATGAACGCTGGCGGCGTGCTTAACACATGCAAGTCGAACGAACCTTCGGGTTAGTGGCGGACGGGTGAGTAACGCGTGGGAATCTGCCCTCAGGAGGGGGATAACGGTTGGAAACGGCCGCTAATACCCCATATGCCGAGAGGTGAAATGAATTTCGCCTGAGGATGAGCCCGCGTCTGATTAGCTAGTTGGTGAGGTAATGGCTCACCAAGGCATCGATCAGTAGCTGGTCTGAGAGGATGATCAGCCACACTGGGACTGAGACACGGCCCAGACTCCTACGGGAGGCAGCAGTGGGGAATTTTCCGCAATGGGCGCAAGCCTGACGGAGCAACGCCGCGTGAGGGATGAAGGCCTCTGGGCTGTAAACCTCTTTTCTCAAGGAAGAAGATCTGACGGTACTTGAGGAATAAGCCACGGCTAATTCCGTGCCAGCAGCCGCGGTAATACGGGAGTGGCAAGCGTTATCCGGAATTATTGGGCGTAAAGCGTCCGCAGGCGGCTTTTCAAGTCTGCTGTTAAAACGTGGAGCTTAACTCCATCAAGGCAGTGGAAACTGATTGGCTTGAGTGTGGTAGGGGCAGAGGGAATTCCCGGTGTAGCGGTGAAATGCGTAGATATCGGGAAGAACACCAGTGGCGAAGGCGCTCTGCTGGGCCATAACTGACGCTCATGGACGAAAGCCAGGGGAGCGAAAGGGATTAGATACCCCTGTAGTCCTGGCCGTAAACGATGAACACTAGGTGTCGGGGGAATCGACCCCCTCGGTGTCGTAGCCAACGCGTTAAGTGTTCCGCCTGGGGAGTACGCACGCAAGTGTGAAACTCAAAGGAATTGACGGGGGCCCGCACAAGCGGTGGAGTATGTGGTTTAATTCGATGCAACGCGAAGAACCTTACCAGGGTTTGACATCCTGCGAACCTCTAAGAAATTAGAGGGTGCCTTTGGGAACGCAGTGACAGGTGGTGCATGGCTGTCGTCAGCTCGTGTCGTGAGATGTTGGGTTAAGTCCCGCAACGAGCGCAACCCACGTTTTTAGTTGCCAGCATTCAGTTGGGCACTCTAGAGAGACCGCCGGTGATAAACCGGAGGAAGGTGTGGATGACGTCAAGTCATCATGCCCCTTACATCCTGGGCTACACACGTACTACAATGCTACGGACAAAGGGCAGCGAACTCGCGAGGGCAAGCAAATCCCATAAACCGTGGCTCAGTTCAGATCGTAGGCTGCAACTCGCCTACGTGAAGACGGAATCGCTAGTAATCGCAGGTCAGCATACTGCGGTGAATACGTTCCCGGGCCTTGTACACACCGCCCGTCACACCATGGAAGTTGGCCACGCCCGAAGTCGTTACTCCAACCCTTGTGGAGGAGGACGCCGAAGGTGGGGCTGATGACTGGGGTGAAGTCGTAACAAGGTATCCGTACCGGAAGGTGCGGATGGATCACCTCCTAACAGGGAGACAACAACTGATCGTGATGTCTGAGTTATTGATACTTAGGCCATGATCCTGTCACCTTAGGTCGATCGGTACCTCAAGTTGAGAATCAAAGAAGAGCTGAGTAATCAGCTTGGAGATTGATGATTGATTTTAGTTCCTAAACTTTGTCTAGGTCACACCCCGCAAGGGTTACTCCTGGGCCATTAGCTCAGGTGGTTAGAGCGCACCCCTGATAAGGGTGAGGTCCCTGGTTCAAGTCCAGGATGGCCCATTCGGTGTTGGGGGTTTAGCTCAGTTGGTAGAGCGCCTGCTTTGCAAGCAGGATGTCAGCGGTTCGAGTCCGCTAACCTCCACTGACGAATCTTCTGACAACGAGCCAATGGTGAGAATCATTGTGTGATGTGATTTAGAATTTAAGTTTGCTGGCAGACCCTAGCTTCTTATCATTCCAGGTCTCAATCAATTGAGATTAGGTTGATATGACGCTGGGCTCACTGTAATTCGAAAGAATTGCAGAGATGTTCAGCAGAACCTTGACAACTGCATAGGTAAGTCTGGAAAGAATAAAGCATCTCATGGATGCATGATTCTTGTGAATCAGCTGATGCAATCTGCGCGAGTAGAGAGCTGAGGTTGATGAACGAGAATGATGTTTGATTCTTGAGTCAAGAGCCGAGACTCTATAGCGTTCTTTCGATGTCATCGAGGCATCGAGAGTTTGATTGGTCATTCAAACCATCTTAAATGACAAGCATTCAAGGAGACTTGATGTTTGAGATTTAAGCCAGGTGAATTGCTAAGAATACGTATTCAACTACGTGAAGCGTTATAGAGATTAATTGGTCAAGCTACAAAGGGCTCATGGTGGATACCTTGGCACACAGAGACGATGAAGGACGTAGTTACCTGCGATAAGTCTCGGGGAGCTGGACACACGCTTTGATCCGGGAATTTCCGAATGGGGCAACCCCTAGTACGGCCAGCTGAATCCATAGGCTGGTGCGAGTCAACCCAGCGAACTGAAACATCTTAGTAGCTGGAGGAAAGGAAAGTAAAAACGACTCCCTAAGTAGCGGCGAGCGAACGGGGAAGAGCCTAAACCGATGGTTTCGACCATCGGGGTTGTGGGACAGCAATGTGTATCAGGGATGTTAGGAGAAGTGTTTGAATGGCACACCACAGAGGGTGAAAGTCCCGTAACCGAAAACTGAACTGAACTAGCTGTATCCCGAGTAGCACGGAGCACGTGAAATTCCGTGTGAATCCGCGAGGACCACCTCGTAAGGCTAAGTACTACTGTGTGACCGATAGCGAAACAGTACCGCGAGGGAAAGGTGAAAAGAACCCCGGGAGGGGAGTGAAATAGAACATGAAACCATGAGCCTACAAGCAATGGGAGCCCGACTAAATCGGGTGACCGTGTGCCTGTTGAAGAATGAGCCGGCGACTTATAGGCACTGGCAGGTTAAACCGGAAATGGTGGAGCCATAGCGAAAGCGAGTCTGAATAGGGCGATCGTCAGTGTTTATAGACCCGAACCCGGGTGATCTAACCATGGCCAGGATGAAGCTTGGGTGATACCAAGTGGAGGTCCGAACCGACTGATGTTGAAAAATCAGCGGATGAGCTGTGGTTAGGGGTGAAATGCCAATCGAACCCGGAGCTAGCTGGTTCTCCCCGAAATACGTTGAGGCGTAGCGTCTAGTGCTCCAGCAGGGGGGTAAAGCCACCATTTCGGTGCGGGCTGCGAGAGCGGTACCTAATCGAGATGAACTCTGAATACCCTGTGTGTAACTAGGCAGTCAGACTGTGGGGGATAAGCTCCATGGTCGAAAGGGAAACAGCCCAGACCGCCAGCTAAGGTCCCCAAATCAACACTAAGTGATAAAGGAGGTGGGATTGCCCAGACAACCAGGAGGTTTGCCTAGAAGCAGCCATCCTCAAAGGAGTGCGTAATAGCTCACTGGTCGAGCGATCCTGCGCCGAAAATGAACGGGGCTAAGTGTTGTACCGAAGCTGCGGATTTAACTTGTTAAATGGTAGGGGAGCGTTCTATGTGGGGCGAAGCGTTAGCGTAAGCGGGCGTGGACTGCATAGAAGTGAGAATGTCGGCTTGAGTAGCGAAAACATGGGTGAGAATCCCATGCCCCGAAACCCTAAGGGTTCCTCCGGCAGGCTCGTCCGCGGAGGGTTAGTCTGGACCTAAGGCGAGGCCGAAAGGCGTAGTCGATGGATAACAGGTCAACATTCCTGTACCGGTTATGTTTTGGGAAGGGGGACGGAGAAGGCTAGCCAAGCCAGATGTTGGTTACTGGTTTAAGCGTTCGAGGCGTTGAGGAGCGGAGAAAACGTTCTGAGCTGAGGCGTGAATACGAGCTGCTACGGCAGCGAAGTTGGTGATGTCATGCTTCCAAGAAAAGCCCTATACCCGTTAAGGCATAACTGCCAGTACCCGAAACCGACACAGGTAGGGTGGTAGAGAATACTGAGGGGCGCGAGATAACTCTCTCTAAGGAACTCGGCAAAATGGCCCCGTAACTTCGGGAGAAGGGGTGCCAGCGAGAGCTGGTCGCAGTGAAGAGGCCCAGGCGACTGTTTACCAAAAACACAGGTCTCCGCTAAGTCGCAAGACGATGTATGGGGGCTGACGCCTGCCCAGTGCCGGAAGGTTAAGGAAGCCGGTCAGCGTAAGCGAAGCTGGCGACTGAAGCCCCGGTGAACGGCGGCCGTAACTATAACGGTCCTAAGGTAGCGAAATTCCTTGTCGGGTAAGTTCCGACCCGCACGAAAGGCGTAACGATCTGGGCGCTGTCTCGGAGAGAGGCTCGGCGAAATAGAATTGTCTGTGAAGATGCGGACTACGTACACCCGGACAGAAAGACCCTATGAAGCTTTACTGTAGCTTGGTATTGTGCCCGGGCTCTGAATGCGCAGGATAGGTGGGAGACGTTGAAGTAGTGCTCGTGGGTGCTACTGAGTCAATGGTGAGATACCACTCTTTCAGAGCTAGGGTTCTAACGTTCACCCGTTATCCGGGGAGCGGACAGTATCAGGTGGGCAGTTTGACTGGGGCGGTCGCCTCCTAAAAGGTAACGGAGGCGCGCAAAGGTTCCCTCAGGCTGGTTGGAAATCAGTCGACGAGTGCAAAGGCAGAAGGGAGCTTGACTGTGAGACCTACAAGTCGAACAGGGACGAAAGTCGGCCTTAGTGATCCGACGGTTCTGAGTGGAAGGGCCGTCGCTCAACGGATAAAAGTTACTCTAGGGATAACAGGCTGATCTCCCCCAAGAGTTCACATCGACGGGGAGGTTTGGCACCTCGATGTCGGCTCATCGCAACCTGGGGCTGAAGTCGGTCCCAAGGGTTGGGCTGTTCGCCCATTAAAGCGGTACGCGAGCTGGGTTCAGAACGTCGTGAGACAGTTCGGTCCATATCCGGTGTACGCGCAGGAACATTGAGAGGATTTCTCCCTAGTACGAGAGGACCGGGAGGAACGCACCTCTGGTGTACCAGTTATCGTGCCAACGGTAAACGCTGGGTAGCCATGTGCGGAGTGGATAACCGCTGAAAGCATCTAAGTGGGAAGCCCACCTCAAGATGAGTGTTCCCATGGCATAAGCCAGTAAGGTCACGGGAAGAACACCCGTTGATAGGCTCTACGTGGAAGTCCAGTAATGGATGCAGCGGAGGAGTACTAATAGACCGAGGGCTTGACCATCCATTTGGTTCTTGCCCGAGAAACAAGTTTTATTCAATTCAGAGCATCATTCGCAAGGATGATGACCTATGCAGTTCTCAAGGTTCACTCCTTGGGAATGATTTTATCCTGGTGTTCATGGCGATGTGGAACCACTCCGATCCATCTCGAACTCGGTTGTGAAACGCATCAGCGGCGACGATATTTTAGGGGTAGCCCTCTGAGAAAATAGCTCAATGCCAGGTAAAACATTTCCGCATGTAGATCATCAATCTCGAGAGAGAGTTGTTGATTCGCCAAGAAAAAGCCACCCCTGCGGGTGGCTTTTTTGATGGGCAAGTCAGTGTGAT
>NZ_JNBA01000051.1 GCF_000760295.1 Prochlorococcus sp. MIT 0701 | reverse complement strand
GGCTGTCTCTACTTCAGAGGCTGTCTCTACTTCAGAGGCTGTCTCTACTTCAGAGGCTGTCTCTACTTCAGAGGCTGTCTCTACTTCAGAGGCTGTCTCTACTTCAGAGGCTGTCTCTACTTCAGAGGCTGTCTCTACTTCAGAGGCTGTCTCTACTTCAGAGGCTGTTACTACTTCAGAGGCTGTCTCTTTACCGCAACCTCATGCACCAGTGGCACTGCCTTCATTGCATCGAGAAGCTTTGAGCTCACTGCCAGAGATGCTGTTGATCATCGATACGGAAACCACTGGATTGGATCCGAAGCGAAGTCACTGCCTAGAGGTTGGAGCCATCCTTTTCCATGCACCGCAGCGTGCTGTGCTTGCCCAGCATTCCTTTTTGCTGCCTGTGGAAACCAATGCGGCTGAATCAATCAATCGCATCCCCGCTGAGGTCACTCGCTTGGATCAGCCTTGGAGACAAGGACTGGACTATTTCCAAGCCTTACTGGATGCCGCTGATCTATTAGTTGCTCACAATGCTGGCTTCGATCGTCAGTGGTTCGGAAAGGATCAGCTTCCAGCTGTCTCCAAGCCTTGGCTTTGCACGATGGAAGACATCACTTGGCCAGTTGATCGTCAGCTTCGTTCCAGGCCTTCTGTAAGAGATTTGGCTCTCGCTTATGGCGTGCCGGTATGGGCCGCCCATCGTGCTCTCACAGACTGCATTTATCTAGCCGAGGTGTTCGCCCGTTGCAAGGATCTCGAAACTCTGCTGCTTCATGGGCTAGAGCCAAGGCGTTTGATGCGTGCCCAGGTGTCTTATGCACAAAGACATTTAGCCAAGGAAGCTGGGTTTCGTTGGAATGATCCAATTCAAGGTGCCTGGACTCGACGTTTAAGTGATCGAGGGGCCGCCAAGCTGGAATTCGAAGTGGTTGCTATTGATCAACAAGAGGAACAGCCATTGAGTGCATAACGTTGCCTTCAATGGCGTCATCAGTTTGAGAAAAGGTTGAGCTGCCAAACATCCTTGCTCCGATAGCGGTGAATTCTGATTAATTCCCTTAGTCAAGAGCTGAACTCTCCTAACAATCTCATCACTTGTTTGCTGCCGCTGTGGCATAGGTGATCAAGCTTCCGAGTTCTGGTTAGTAGACAATTAGAAACACTGCACTTACTAAGTAACGACTCTTTGTCGGGGGTTAGATCAGCCCTAGGTCACAACCCCATTGATTTGCTTCCTACGATTTTTTCATTGAGCCATTCCGTTCCTTCCTGACAAAAAACGATGACTCACCAAGAATGTCTACTTAGCTGCCATAAATCGAGAGAATACGTAGATGACTGACTTATCAATGGATCCCACTCCCACTCCACGCTTAGTGAATGGTTCTGACGATGCCCCTGCCACCCTGCTCTTAGCTCATGGGGCTGGTGCAGCGATGGATAGCCCTTTCATGACAGCGATAGCGAGTGGCTTAGCAGGAGTCGGTTGGCGAGTGGTGCGCTTTGAATTCGCCTACATGGCTAAACAACGCATGAGTGGCAAACGCTCTCCCCCTGATCGATTGGAGAAATTGAAGCAAGTCTTCCTCGAGCAAGTAGAGATAGAAATTGCAAGTCGGCCCGTCTTCATCGCTGGTAAGTCGATGGGGGGCAGGGTCGCCAGTCTTCTGGCAGATGAAATCTCAGCCAACATGAACGTACTTGGCTGCATCTGCCTGGGTTACCCCTTTCATCCCTTGGGGAAACCTCAGCAGTTGAGAACTGAACATCTTGCCGTGCAAAAGACGCCGACCTTGATTTTGCAAGGCGAACGCGATGGGATGGGTCGACAAGACGAGGTTGAAACCTACACTTTGTCGCCAATGGTCTCTTTGCAATGGATGCCTGCCGGGGATCACAGTTTCAAACCCACCCGAAACTCTGGACTCACTGAAGCCGACAACTGGACCGCAGCAGTGACTCACTCAAGTAATTTTTGCAAGAGACTGCTAAACAACTGAACATTTCCAGCAGCCAAAACAATGAACATGGCAACTCACTTGTCCATAGATGCAATCTTGCTCATCCTTGTGGCTGGTTTTGTTGTGTTGGCAAGAACTACAGAAAAGAGAAAAGGAGGTTAATGATCATGGCTGTGAAGGAAGTCCTGCGTATGGGGAATCCTCAACTGAGGCAAGTGTCCAATGTCGTCGATGATGTCTCTGATGAGCTGATCATTTCACTCATCAAGGATTTACACGACACGGTGAAGGCCCATCAAGGAGCAGGACTCGCCGCACCCCAAATAGGTGTCCCTTTAAGAGTGGTGCTGTTTGGCGGAGGAGGCCCTAATCCCCGCTATCCCGAGGCCCCATCGATTCCACAAACACTTCTGATTAATCCTGTCTTAACACCAATCGGCTCTGATCTAGAGGATGGTTGGGAGGGCTGCTTGAGTGTGCCAGGACTTCGCGGCAAGGTGTCCCGCTGGAGTCGAATTCACTACAGGGCGCTCGATGAAAATGGGATAGATATTGAGCATTGGCTTGAGGGCTTCCCCGCAAGAGTTATCCAACATGAATGTGACCACTTAGACGGGGTTTTGTTTCCCGATCGTCTCGTTGACTCTGCCTCATTTGGTTTCACAGGGGAGTTAGAAGCTGCTGGCATCATTGCGAAGCTTGCCAGGGCAGAGCAAAAAGCATCACAACAGAGCAGATCAGATTGAAAGGTTAAACCTTATTCTTAAAGAGACAACGCACCATCATTAGCCAAAAGCTAAACAGTGACAATGGTTAACATGAGGCTATTCATATGGACGGTTTTTATATTTATCATGATGCTAGAAGTTGCTCCCAACGATGGACAAATTCTTGTGGGAACGTTTTCTGGATTATTGATCGGACTGTTAGTGCGGACACTGAAAAGGATAGGCAAAGCACAGTAAGATGAGAAATCAACAACTGCTGACGACTTAGGAGTGACTAAATCCAGAGAACAGCTTGAACAGTGGATGAGTGAGACCAACTCACTACTCCACAAAAGGCTGAGGAATAGAGCAATAAAACGACGTATTCTACGCGCCTTTGCTCTAACTAGTTTTATCCTGATCGTTGCGGCAGAAATCGCAACCAATGCCGATGGCCGAGTTGTCTTTGGTGCATTTCTTGGCATCGCCCTATATCACTTCTCCATCGAATTAGAAAATTTAAAGGACAGTGAATAAAACTAGCACTAATGGTTTTAATTATTAGTAACTTCTCTAGATACCACGATATGGAATTCCACTAATCGTAGACATATTGGCAAGAGTAACTCATTTAGCGAGAAAGGACTTTCCGATCAAATTGATAGCCTAAAAGCTGATTATTTAGGCTGATACTAGAAAAGTGCAGACGAATCAATATGGAAAGATCATGATCCTCAGCCATTACATGATGGCGGCGTGAATAAGTGTACCGTTTCCTCTTGGTCGGGAAGCATGAGGCCCATTAACCTGAAAGCAATACAAAACCCGCAAGGGGAAAGCAGGGGACAAAGTTGTCGCCTTCCATCTCCCGACAAAAGCTCACAAACACCAGTCCCATCACATGTTTTTTTATGCCCTATGGACCTGCCAGCAAATGCCTAAAGGCCCACTGCAGCACGCACAACCGTAAGAAGCAAGGCACCTTCTGCTGAGGTAGTTCCTGGCCAATGCGGTGCCGACTTTCCTTTGGTTTCTTGTCCTCAGTTGTTGCCGTTCAAGCAGCAAAATAATTGCCAAAGAGGTCAGCATCAAGACTTAAAGAGGAAAGTTAGCCAAACAAGCGAAAGGCACCGCTGCAGGCCTGGGCATGATGACTATCAGGCTGAGTGACTATCTAACACACGAGATCATGGGCTGACTTATCTATCAAAAATAAAACATTGAAATAAGATTCAAACGAGATTTTCAAGAAAATGCCAACAACTACTTTCGATCACCTTGATGAAGATCATTTAATTTCGCAACAACTGATTGTTGTAATTTATCTTTTTTACTGGCCAGCCAGTCACTTACATTTGACTTCTCTTGTGGAGTAAGGTTCATTTTTTGCAAGTATTCTTTGGTGGCCTCCCAAACCAATGCTCCAAATTCTTTTGAGTGCTTCAGCCGCTCAGCCACTTTTTCATGAATATCATCGTCATTCAGCAGTGGGTGGGTTTCCGTCGTTTCGGCAGAAATGTCAATAATCGGCTGATCTGATATGTCAGGCATAGAAAGAAAAGGTGATGATGACAATGGTTGGCAAAAGAATTATATCTTGTTAGCATTACTTGTTAGCATGGATAAGTTACCTAGCTTAATGATAGTTTTCTTCGACGAAATCACCCATCATGTGAACAAACTAGTGTTGTTCAAAACATCCAATCAAGCCACTGATCAAATACTTATCTCGTCAAGCCACTTCCCAAAGAAGCCTCTCAGACGATCCTGAATCAATCACATTATGCAGCTCTTACAATCTTCATCAAGACCGCCAATACTGCCTAATTAGCTTCCAATTCCTGGTGCCTGCTTGCCAATTAGATACTTAGACTGGGGAGTGATTGATCGAAGCTAACTCTACATATAATTACTAGCCACGACAAAGACAGCCATCAACTTGTTAGCATCAATCAATACCTTTGCCTCCTGAACCTAACATCAAAAACCGCAAAGAATTAACAAGGTGAGTCGATTTGTGGCTTTGCATAACTCTGCCATTTCACTGAAGGATTACTTGCCCATGGCTCTCCTTAGTTTTGCAGCTTCATCCATACCTTCCATGATCGTGAAGGTTTCATTCTCTGTGGCTGCGTTACGGATTTTGCTTAGCTCTTGATACTCAGCTGATTCATAAGCATCGACTGCTGCTCTCATCGAAGGGAACTCACAAATAACTGCCAAGTTCACTCCTTCTGTCTTCTCTTTCCCTTGAGGTTCTGTGTCTTTAGCAAAAACCACTCCACCAACTTCTTTAAGCCATGGTCCAACTTTGTCTACATACTCAGCAAATAAAGCTGGATTGGTGACTGTTGAAGTGCTGATCCAATAACCCTTAGCGCCTTTCTTGTCCATGCATAGCTTCTAGAAACCTCTAGAGCTTCGCACTTAACTCGTGTATTGGGTTTGTCGGCAATTTTGTAGTGGGTTCCAATAGGGCAACGGCTCCAAACTGGGCTGGGCCCTAACAGCACTCCCTTGCACGATCCGCTCCAATCCACGGCGCCATAGCCGCCCTCTAACAGTTGCCTAGTTCGGTGGTGTTGGTCTCTCAACCTCTCTAGAGAAATCTCGCTCCATTGCTTCGAGAACCTGGCCACCCGCCATCAGGGTCGCTCTTAGAGCTTGGCAACACGCGCCAATGTATTGGCGGCAGTGTTCTTGTCGAGTTGCTCCAGTCGCATCAGGTCTGATTGTCATCCAGCATGTCTTCATATCCCTCATAAGGGTCATATTCCGACCAGCCTGGGCTGGCCTCATCGAGCAAACCGCTTTCACCATCAATCATCTGCATCCGGGTATTTCCTTCAGGAACGGTGTTGCAGGTAACGCCTCCAGCGGCGGAAGGCTCACAGTCATCGAAGCGGACCTGCGCCCCTGTAGAACCTGAGCAAAGCAACAATGTCAGCAGACCAAAAGCAGCGAAACGGGCCATTAGTGAGACATGTACTTCACCCATCTTGCTGCTCCCCCAGAGAAATGCATCAGCCTCGGCAGCTCCTTGGCATCGGCTGGCTTGAGCAGCAAGTGAAGGTGATTAGCCATCCGATACCTGGCACCTGTTTGCCAATTAGATACTTAGACTGGCGTGCAGTTGATCGCAGCCAACTCTGGTGTCAACCAGATCTTCTCTGCTGAAAAAGCCTTCGCGGCATTAAAAGACGACGGCTCTGTTGTGTCTTGGGGTAGCTCCCACTCGGGTGGTGATAGCAGCAGCGTCGCTGCTGATCTCAGCTCTGGTGTCAACCAGATCTTCTCTACGGGATATGCCTTCGCGGCATTAAAAGACGACGGTTCCGTTGTTAGCTGGGGGCACTCCGACTACGGCGGTGATAGCAGCAGCGTTGCTGATCAACTCAGCTCTGGTGTGGTCTCCTTCGCGGATCCGTTCCACAATGATCGCCTGATCTTTGGCACCACCACTTCTGATCCATCAGATCCCCTCAATCTCACCATTGATGCCACTGCTCCTGCCTTCTCCTCTGGCGATACAACTAACCCGATAGAAGAAAACAGTGGCGCAGCTCAAGTTATCTATACCGCTGCTGCAGATGATGCATCAGATGTCTCCTACAGCCTCAAACAAAACAACAGCGACGATGCAGAATCCTTCTCTATTGATGCATCAACAGGAAAGGTAATCCTCACAGACGATCCAGATTATGAAACCAAGTCCTCCTATTCATTCTCCGTATCTGCAACCGATTTAGCGGGCAATAGCAGTGAACAGGATCTGAATCTAGAAATCAAAGACATCCATGGTTCATACATACTTTCTACATCTAGCGATTCACTCAATGAAGGTGAGCAGCTAACGAGCACAGTCAGCACACATGAAGTAAATTCAGGATCTGAAGTTCATTGGTCAATCTCTGGTGTTGGCATTAATGAATCAGATTTTAAAGAAGGTGCATTAACAGGCTCAGCTCAAACCGATGCTGATGGCAAATTCTCGTTCTCCCATACGCTAAGGAATGATCAAACCAGAGAAGGGACTGAGAATTTAGAAATCAAGCTGTTCAATGATGCTTTACGCAGCGAGCAAGTAGGCAATACAGCCTCTCTAGAGATCAAAGATACTTCGATGTCAACAAACTACGTAAGACGTGGTGATTCGGCTTATGTGATTGTTGATGGCCCGTCATGGCAGGAAGCGGAAGCCTATGCCCAAAGTATTGGCGGCAATCTGGTCACGATTAATGATGCGGACGAGAATGAGTGGTTAACTAACACCTATGCATATCATGAAAAACTAAGCGCTAGCGAGCACTACGCAGGCAATCCAAACAACGACTTTTCTGCGTGGATTGGGCTTACATATGACTACACTACTGATCAATGGATTAATCCTTTAGGAGAAGAGCAAACATATTTCTCCTGGCAATCGGGACAGCCAGGCGATGTATTGGGAATGGAACCATATGGGCCATTAAATACAACTCTAATTATTAATACCGATGCTCCGTCCTGGGGACCAGGCGTGTGGGATTCAAGCTGGGCGAACCAACTAGTCCCTTATTACCGTAATGGTATCGCTGAGATATCCCTAGTCAGAAGCAATTCGAATATTGCAAATGAATGGGCGCCTAACCCACAAGCCACAGCAGATAGCGACCTGGAACTGAGCTATAGCCTTCATTCAGCAACAGGCAGTGATCTGCGTCAACTGGCAGTACTTGGTGATTCTGTTGATTGGCAAGACACCTATCGCCTGGATATCACAGCCAAGAGCCTTGCAGAAGGCTATGACTTAGAAACAGCCGATATCACGATCAACTTTGATCCTTTTCTCTTTAACGAGATCAAAGCATCTGATATCACCATTGGCGGTCAACTACCCATCGCCAATGCGGTACGCATCGATAATGATGTGGGAACAATCCGCATTGCTGCTGCAAGTCTTGGAGATCTAGATCCAGGAGATCTCTATGGAAACCATCTAGCCGATGCCGGATCGAGCATCGGCATCGATGGTGGTGTTGTGGCGTCGATTGATCTGAACTTCAATGAGTTTCGCCTCGATACGCTTACGGAAAACTCCAATGGCAAGATCCTTGATCCCAGCACACCACTGTTCTTTGGTTTAAGTGCCAATCAAGATGAGACTGTCTTCTCCAAAGCCTTAGAAGACAACAGCGGTTTGGCTAACCGTGAAATCAAGAGCTTGCGCGATCTTGGTGGTGATTTAGCTGTTGATGGAACCAAAGTCACCCTTTATGAGGCCGCCATCAAACTAAAAGAGCAAGGCGATGGCTTGATTTTAAGTAGTGATCTTGATATTGGATCTTATCATTCAAGTAAAACAAATCTGGTAAGAACAGGCGATACGATTACAGCCGCAAGCCAATGGACCAATGTCGGAAATATAAAAGCCACAGATATAGCGATTACGGGAGTTGCCAATGACAATGCAAGTTTGAGTAGTTCTAGTTTTTATATCAGCACAACAGAAGGAGAAAGCTATCAAGCATTAACCAACCTCGAGAGTGGCAGCTTTAGCTCAACAACAGGGGCCTTTGATTCAACAGGTCAAGAAACAGCGCAA
>NZ_JNBA01000050.1 GCF_000760295.1 Prochlorococcus sp. MIT 0701 | reverse complement strand
AAAAGCCCCCTCTAAGGAGGGGGCTTTCAGGTTCAGCTGCTGCCAAACCTTTTATTTAGCAGGATGATCAGCCAATCGCAGGAGCAATCAGAGCCACAGGTGTGGACTCAGCAGCTGCCAGGTCGAGAGGGAAGTTATGAGCATTACGCTCATGCATCACTTCCATACCGAGGTTGCTGCGGTTGAGCACATCAGCCCAGGTTGGTACAACTCTGCCTTGGGCATCGAGAACCGACTGGTTGAAGTTAAAGCCGTTCAAGTTGAAGGCCATCGTGCTCACACCCAGTGAGGTGATCCAGATGCAGATCACCGGCCAGGCGGCCAGGAAGAAGTGCAAACTGCGGCTGTTATTGAAGCTGGCGTACTGGAAGATCAAACGACCGAAATAACCGTGGGCAGCCACGATGTTGTAGGTCTCTTCCTCTTGGCCGAACTTATAGCCGTAGTTCTGAGACTCGGTTTCGGTGGTCTCACGAATCAACGATGAGGTCACCAGTGAACCGTGCATGGCGGAGAACAAACTGCCGCCAAACATGCCCGCCACACCAATCATGTGGAAGGGATGCATCAGGATGTTGTGCTCTGCCTGGAACACCAACATGAAGTTGAAGGTTCCAGAGATGCCTAAAGGCATGCCATCCGAGAAGGAACCCTGACCAACGGGATAGATCAGGAAAACAGCAAAGGCTGCCGACAGCGGTGCGCTGTAGGCCACACAGATCCAAGGGCGCATGCCCAAGCGGTAGGAGAGTTCCCATTGACGACCCAACCAGCAACAGATGCCGATCAAGAAGTGGAAAACAACAAGCTGGTAAGGACCGCCGTTGTAAAGCCACTCATCAACAGAAGCAGCTTCCCAAATGGGATAAAAGTGCAGGCCGATGGCGTTGCTGGAAGGAACAACAGCACCAGAAATGATGTTATTGCCGTAGAGGAAAGAGCCAGCAACGGGCTCACGGATACCGTCGATATCAACCGGCGGTGCCGCAATAAAGGCAATGGTGAAGCAGATGGCAGCTGCCAACAGCGTGGGAACCATCAGGACACCGAACCAACCCACATAAATGCGGTTATTGGTGGAGGTGACCCAATTGCAGAAGGACTCCCAGCTACTGAGGCGACCACTGCGAATGGTGGTGGTCATTGAGT
>NZ_JNBA01000049.1 GCF_000760295.1 Prochlorococcus sp. MIT 0701 | reverse complement strand
CCTTTATTATCGCCTAAAAGAACCTTCGCAATACCACGGTCGTGGTAGGCACGGGCAAACTGAGGATTAATCTTTATTGCCTTGCTGTATTCAACAATTGCTCCTTTAGGGTCATCACTTTGAAGTTTCTCAAGACCTGCCTTTGCATAATCATCAGCACTTTCAGCATGTGCTGCCTGGGTTGAAAGCAGCACCGCACCAGTCGCTATAGCAGTAGTGGATACTATTGTCAGCGATTGCCCAAGCGTCAGAAGAGATAGGGCGGCGGCAAGTGCGGTTCTGCGGCATGACATTTGATAGGTGCTACTGCTTGAAGTATAGGTAGGTGTTCTTATGAGTTCAGGCGTGGGTGCTGTTGTTTGATGCCCTCATCGCATATTGCGGTACCAGGCAATTCATTATTGGCAAATCTGGTTCAGTCCTTTGGTCGCAATTTGATTACCTAATGATGATCCCTTCCTGAAATCCAAACACATTCCTTGTTGATCACCAGAGCGACCCTTGGCAAGACCACGACCAACATAAGCATTGGCATACTGCGGATTAATTGCGATTGCCTTGTTGAAATCAGCAATTTCTGCTTGTTTATCACCAGAGAGACCCTTGGCAATACCACGGGTGGTGTATGCAAAGGCATACTGCGGATTAATTGCGATTGCCTTGTTGCAATCAGCAATTGCTCCTTGATAATCTCCCAAATCAATCTTGGCAAGACCACGACTAGAATAGGCATTGACATACTGCGGATTAATTGCGATTGCCTTGTTGTAATCAGCAATTGCTCCTTGATAATCTCCTAATTGCTCCTTGGGATAACCACGGTTGGTGTAGGCAATGAAATACTGCGGATCAATTGCGATTGCCTTGCTGTAATCAGCAATTGCTCCTTGATAATCTCCTGACTTTACCTTGGCATTACCAAGGTTGTAGTAGGCAAAGGAATCCTGCGGATTAATTACGATTGCCTTATTGCAATCAGCAATTGCTCCTTGATAATCTCCTAAATCACTCTTGGCAGTACAACGGTTGCTGTATGCCTCGGCAAGTTGCGGATTAATTGCTATTGCCTTATTGTAATCAGTAATTGCTCCTTGATAATCTTTTAAATTGCTCTTGGCAACACCACGGTTGTTGTAGAATTCGAAATGCTGCGGATCAATCTCTATTGCCTTGTTATAATCATCAAATGCTCCTTGATAATCTTCTAGTTCGCCTTTAAGAACGCCACGGTTGTAGTAGGGACCGGCAAGTTGCGGATCAATCTCTATTGCCTTATTGAAATCAGCAATTGCCCCTTGGTTATCTCCTAAATTATGTTTATTAGTGCCAACAAGAAAATATCCTTCTGCACTCTCCCTCAACTTCAATGATTGTTCAGCAAGGCGAATAACAGACTTCTCTCTTCCTTTCTTAAGTGATGATCCTCTTGCCTGTGCCAGATAGTCATCAGCAGTCGTTGCAGTGGTCTTGCTAACGACCACAGGAGCACCACTGGCAAAGAGGTTGTAATAAGTAATCGGCACACCTTGATTCACTCCAGTTTTTATTGCTATTTCCGTTCCTGTTGATGACTGTTCATTTCTTTCACCCCTGCCATGAAGACCCACTAACTCACCATCAGCATTCAGCAGCACCCCACCACTCATTCCGCTCTCTGTTTTGTTGTCGTATAGCAGTTGATACCCCTGATCAATTCCGACTTCTGCATTGGCAACTACCTCACCTGGTTCATAGCGAAGGTTTTGTGAGTTGTTTAAAGGAAAACCTGCCACATAAATGGGATCGTCGTATTTGACCTTTTTGATGTCCCCAATAGATGCCACCTCATAAGCACCTCCACTAGAGAAGGTGAGCACTGCCATATCCACTTCACCCAACCTTTGGATACTGCCTTGCTCTAGTTGGTGTTCCTTCCCATCAGGCGTAAAGATCGCTAGTTCTTCTCCTGGCCTATTGCCTTCCACTACATGCCATGCCGTAAGCACTGTGTAGCGATTGCCTTCCTTCTTGACGAGGACGCCTGAACCTTGAGTGGCACCTTCTATGCGAACAGTGATTGCCTTGGCGACCTTGGCAACAGCAGACGAGACCTGGGCAACTGCTGGTGTCTGCTGAAGAACGACTGCTGTGGTTGCTGTTGTGATGCCAACAGTGCCCAGTAGCAGTGGTTGTCCTAAAGGCAACAGCGATAAGGCAGCAGCAATTGCCGTTCTTTGGAGTTTCATTTACTTAGTTTAAGTTGTTTTCAAACTAATCACTTTCTAACTCAATCGTATCACCCAGATGGGTGAACAGTTACATGATTCTTTCCCCCGTTTAGGTGATGTATTTCCAGGCTGATTCAGAGATGGTGAAGAAGTTCAGAGGGAGATGCAGCAAACAGCCATTACTTATGCGTTAATGGTGGCTCTAGAAGAACAACAACAAACCTCATGTCTAAATCAAAATGAATTTCAAAACACTTGTTTTACCAGCCGTTATAGCCCTCCCGTTTCTCGCCCCATTATCAGTAGCTAAAGCTGAATCATTCTTGTCTACATTGTCAGATAACACAAAGTTAAGGAGTTATTTGAGCTCAAGCAATGGAGTTCCATTGTCTGAGATAAGTAACAAAGATCTCAATGAGGTTCGACAAGGATATTGTGGTGCCATGCGTCTAAGTCCTAAATATGCAACAACAGAAGAAAAGGAATACTGTTCGCAGTTCACTGAACTGAATTTGTCGGATAGCGAGTCTTTGCTCAAAGACATCACTGAGCCTAGCCATAATGAAACTGTCAAAAATAATAACATCCAGTCTATATCAGCAGAGAAAGATTCGCATAGCGAATGCTTAAATGCGAGGGATTACGAGGGATGTATTCGTGTTAAGAGCGGTGTTTCCTCAGCAACAGCAAACAACCAATGCAAGCCAAATCAATGGTGTGATGCCACGTCTGGCAATGACATTCTTGGCATGCCTCAAATCCAGGGTTGGTGGATGAAGCCAGTGCCAACCAAGCGGATGGTTTTATACAGACAGCCAAAAATTAAGAAAGTTCTAGTCAGGGGTGATACTAATAGGTATATAGTTAGAGAGATTATATCTAGGTATTATCAGGATCCTCGTGCTGGCACTGCGCCAACAACAACCACAATTGGTAGTTCTAGAACAAATTGCTCAGACCTTGGCTCGACGATAAGTTGCACTACAACTCCAGCTACTACTTACACGACCCCAGGTCGAAGTGCTAGGCCAGGAGGAGTTAGGCAGGTTTTATATCAAGATGTTATTGACTGCGAAGAGAGAACCGTTGGCCATCATGTTGACGGGAATATTAGAGGCAAATGGAAATCAGTCAAAAATTTCGGTCCCCATTCGGAGGAGGTTACGATGCTTGCTGATAAAGTCTGCCCAATTATCTCAAACCTGGAGCTATCCGATTTTAAAAAGTATGCAAAGAAATAGACTTAATCTCTAATTTCATTGGACCTACAAAACTTCGCGGCAAGTTGATCCGAGCAACTGCCATGGGGCCAGACGCAAGTTCCCCGTTTGAGGGATTTCGAGTGTCCCCTCTAGCGATTCAAGGGGTCTGATTCAAGGCGGATGCGCTCTTTCTCAGCCATAGCTGGATTTAGTTCAGCCCATTGCTTCATTCCTGGATTGGCATCTAGATAAGAGGAATAACTGCATTTGTATTGCTGAAGCTTTTCAGCGCACTTAGGTCTTTTCGCTTCTGCTTCAACGGCTCGCCAGTTCTTAGCAGCGTGTTCGCAGCTGCTGTTCCAACCGATCTTTGGCTGGACTGATGGGCAGTCATTGCTCTGCTCAACATTCACGGTGGCGCCAAGGCGCAGGACTCCTACCTGCAGCTCGTCTTTCCAGAAGTTGTAGTTGTTTCCGCAGCGCCAGCTGGACTTGCCCGCGACCAGTGGCTCATGGTGACCGCCACCGAGTCCGACCCAGTCGCAGTAGACGCGCTGGCATTTCCCATCGCCGATGTAGGCGTGATTGGCAGGGCACTTGTTGCCTACATATGCAGGCTCATCAGGCTCTCCTGACTGGGCTCTGACGCAGCCTGCGTAATCAACTGCCTTCAGGCACAGCTCATGGATAGCTGGAGCGACCTCGCTTGCATTGGCTGCAGGAATGGTGGCAAAAATTACTGCCAGAGCGGTGAGAGTTTTCATGACACCAGATTGGCTTGGTTCGCTGAGGTTGCGCATTCCCCATTAAGGGTCATTCCTTCCCTTCCTGAATGCACCCATCCAAATGAGATGCTTCACACCGTTGAAGGCGGCATGGCGAGAATTGAACCATCCGGGGCCCCGGCGAGTTCCCCAGAAGCAGCAAATATTGAGAAGGAGTTCTACAAGTGCTTGGATCGGGTATGAGCAAGGCATTTCTAGTTCTGCTTCTTGCTCTGTGGCCAGTTGCTTCCAATGCAGCAGAAGTGCTTTCCATAGGTGATGGCGACACCCTCACCGTTATTGAAGGCAACCGAAGAATCAAAGTTCGTCTTGCCTGCATTGATGCACCAGAGACTTCTCAATCGCCATACGGCACAACTGCAAGACAAGCACTGAAGAGTCTCCTACCAGTTGGGACGGATGTAAGCCTGCGAGTTAAGGCAACAGATCGCTATGGCAGAACTGTTGCGGAAGTCATTCGTACTGGCAGCAACATCAATCAATCGTTGGTGTCATCGGGAAATACCTTTGTTTATTGGCAGTACATCGGAGGGTGTGATCGTCAGACCTACTCACGCCTAGAGAACAAGGCACGATCAACAGGTTTTGGAATTTGGTCTGTTCCTGGTGGGATTCAACGACCTTGGGACTACAGGCAAAGCAGGCAGAGCAATAGCAATGGGAAGCGTTATCGCTGTAAAGACATCAGCTCATGGAATGCAGCGCAAGAATTACTCAGGCAAGGCCACACTTATCTTGATCGGGATAAAGACGGGGAAGCCTGCGAGTCACTCAAGTAAGCGAAACGAAAACAAAGGACGTTTTTCAGGGTGGGTAGGTGGTCTTATTAGGTTTTATGGAGTTGTTGCTGCTTTATTTACTCATCGCATATTGCTGCATTTCTTTGCCTAATTAAAAACACATTCTTTGTATTTCAGGCGGTATTTTTGCACCTAGAGATGATGCTCTCCTGATATCAGCACATGCTCCTTGAATGTCGCCAGACATACCCTTGGTAATACCACGATTGCTGTAGGCATTGGCATACTGCGGATTAATTGCGATTGCCTTGTTGAAATCAGCAATTGCTCCTTGAAAATCTCCTGACTTTACCTTGGCATTACCACGTTCTAAGTAAGCATTGGCATACTGCGGATTAATTGCGATTGCCTTGTTGAAATCAGCAATTGCTCCTTGATAATCCTTTAAATCACTCTTGGCATTACCACGTTTGGTGTAGGCAGTGTCATACTGCGGATTAATTGCGATTGCCTTGTTGTAATCAGCAATTGCTCCTTGATAATCTCCTAATTGCTCCTTGGGATAACCACGGTTGGTGTAGGCAATGAAATACTGCGGATCAATTGCGATTGCCTTGCTGTA
>NZ_JNBA01000048.1 GCF_000760295.1 Prochlorococcus sp. MIT 0701 | reverse complement strand
AACACTGATTACAACAACACTGAACTGCTCGATCAAGAGCTGACTACAGCTGAACTATCAGAAGACCAGCTTAAGGGGGTTGCTGGTGGTATTCCGGGGGTTTCTCTTTTTGGTGCCTTTCTTAAGGGGGCCTTTCACAATGGTATTCCTTGGTTGTGAGCTTTAGAGGGTTAGATATATAGCCTACACACTCAAAGCCCCTGAGCATTTAGGTGGTTATTTCTTCAATAGCCTGACTAATCCCATCTTCATAAGGGGCTTTTTATTTCTTCAATAGCCTGACTAATCCCATAAATCAGCCTCCAACCATTGGCACTAATTAATACTTAGTTCAACCAAGAGCGGCTTACATACTGAACCAGTGCTATGACTGCTATATTAGCACCTATCCCATGTCAGAAGAGCAACTCAAGGCATTCATCGCCAAAGTTCAAGCCGATACTTCACTACAGGAACAGCTCAAGGCAGAAGGCGCTGATCTTGTTGCTATTGCCAAAGCTGCTGGGTTCGCAATTACAGAGGCCGAGGTCAAGGCTTATGGAACTAGGGAACTAAATGATGAAGAGCTGGAAGGCCTTGCTGGCGGGGGGTGGACGATGAAGTGTACAGCTTTGTGGTCGAAGAACTGCTGGTAAGCTTCTAGAAGATTTTTTTTTAGGGGATTTGGCCGCCGGAACGATCCTGACTGGGCGGATAAAAGGCGTAGCTGAAAAAAGAAAGCCTACACGCTTCACGCCCTTGCATTAGCAGGGGTTTTTTATTTCTTCAACCACCTCACTATTGGCTTTAAACAACCATCGATACCTGCCACCATTGACATGGATAAGGTTGCCGTGATGCCTTATTTGGCAGGCACTAATCAGAAATAGTTTTTCGTATTCTCAACAAATCTACCCTTAACTTAATCTGCTCTAAAGCTATTTATATTCTCTAACTTAATCACCACAGATTGAGGCTTTGATCACCATCTCTAATTCCATTGGCCCTGCGGAACTCAACTGCAAGACCAGATGTTGACAAACATTGATCTTCACTGACGCCAGCTCAGTATTGTCTTATATGTTGATTAGATAAACACCACCAATGTCAGAAGAGCAACTCAAGGCATTCATAGCCAAGGTTCAAGCCGATACTTCACTACAGGAACAGCTCAAGGCAGAAGGCGCTGATGTTGTTGCTATTGCCAAAGCTGCTGGGTTCGCAATTACAGAGGCCGAGGTCAAGGCTTATGGAACTAGGGAACTAAATGATGAAGAGCTGGGAACTAGGGATCTAGAAGGCCTTGCTGGCGGCGGGGGGTGCTTAATTACTTGGGGGGTTAGGCCTAACGGCCGCCGGTTTTATATTTTTTAGGGGATTTGGCCGCCGGAACGATCCTGACTGGGCGGATAAAAGGCGTAGCTGAAAAAAGAAAGCCTACACGCTTCACGCCCTTGCATTAGCAGGGGCTTTTTGTTTCTTCAACCACCTCACTATTGGCTTGAAACAACCATCGATACCTGGCACCATTAGCATGCAGAAAGTTGCCTTGATGCCTTATCTGGCAGGCACTAATCAGAAATAGTTTTTCGTATTCATCACAAATTTACCTTCAACTTCTTTTGCCCTAAAACTACTTATATCCCTACCTTAATCACCACAGTTTGTGAGTTTGATCTCCATCTCTAATTCCATTTGTTTTTCTAAATTTGACGGCAACTTGATGCCAATCCTCAGGGATTTGATTGAGGCGAACATCCCAATCCCAACACCAGGGAGTAGCAAAAACTCGTCGAGAAGGTTGATCTGAGCTTTTCACCAGCTTTTCACCAGTAACCCCTGCTCTCTCCACCAGAAAGAAATAGGAGTTTTCACCAGAAAGGCTGAGATCTTGTAGGAGTCGAGGGAAAACAACCCAACACAACTCACACACTTATCACCTTTAAAACCATGACTACTTTCAACACTGACTACAACAACACTGAACTGCTCGATCAAGAGCTGACTACAGCTGAACTATCAGAAGACCAGCTTAAGGGGGTTGCTGGTGGTATTCCGGGGGTTTCTCTTTTTGGTGCCTTTCTTAAGGGGGC
>NZ_JNBA01000047.1 GCF_000760295.1 Prochlorococcus sp. MIT 0701 | reverse complement strand
GGAAACCAGCTTGCCAAGCGTTGGCCAAGGCTCGGGATAAAACTCGGGATAAAATTACTGCTTACCGCTCCCACGCGCAACCATCTACTCCTGTAAACTCCTTTGACTATTCATTGCTTGACTGGGATTTCTGCCCTCGTGGCTGCCTGACCCTAATAAGGGAGATGGGGTGAGGTCAGCCTTATCACCCAAATGACCCACGGGGCCTGAGAGGGCCCCTTAAACCATTCCAGGACAGCGGATCTCAAGGAATCGCTAAACGGCCTAAAACAGCGTTGGGCCTAAAAGTGGGCCTAAAGCTTTGGGGTATGGCCGAATTTCTACGGTTCTGATTGGCTCGATATCGAGTTGAGCTACTGGACGACAGAAGGTCCTTTTTGTGTTGCTCTCCCTTTTTTGCTTGCGGGGTTGCAAAGCGCTGGTTCTGTCAGCCCCTAGCCACCATCTGACCAAGCAGGGATCCAAGATTGAATTAAGACACGAGGATGGCGGCTCAGGAGCCCAATCCCTATTCGTGCGTTAGAGCTATGCCATTAGGGGGTGGGGTGCTTTTGGGTCCTCCTTACTCTTTAAATGCTCGGGCGCCTTGCTCGCAATAAATAGCTAGTAAATGCAACTTTTTTGATTCGCCAGTCAACTATTAGATATTAGATTTGTCGGATGAACTAGGTGGCTAAGTCCATCAGCAGAGAGACAGATTAGTAGAAAGAAAATTCTCGCCGAACCGATCATGGAGCTACTCAACGTAGCAATTCGAATTAGGAAGGCTTACATGCCCAGAATTGATACATGGCTCTAAAGGTTGTTGGGTTTTGCTTTTCAAAATCGCCCCAATTTTCTAGAGAGGTCATGTAAGTATCAGAGGGGAACTGTTTCTGGTAATTGTTTTTAACTGCCTCTGGAAGCATGAATCCGCAAAATATCAATCCTTCAGCATCTAGTAGCTCTTGTAGAAACTCTGGTGTGAATCGATGCTCTTGGACATGAAAGCAAAGGTCTCGGCATTCTGAGAGTGAATAAAAATTACGGCCAAATCTTGGCAGACTTGCTAGATCTTTGAATTCTCCTGTTAGGACTTGTTGGCGAAACTCTCTGATGCTGTCTGCTGTACTTTTCAGCCTTAGCTGTTTAATATGATTTCGTGCAATCACAATGTCTTGCCTAGCGATATCGCTGTATAGGCCAAGCTTGATATAGCCACCAGGCTTCAGTTGTTTGTTTAATGCAGATATGCCCTTGGAGGGGTCTTCCATATGATGCAAGACGCCACCGCATTCAATTACATCGAATATTTTATCAAGAGCTGCTACAGCTAAGAGATCCATTTTTCTGAAGTCAACGTTATCCATCCCATACTCTTTGGCTTTCCTGATTGCATATGCCAGGCTGCTGCTGCTTAGATCAATTGCTGTGATCTGTGCATTCTTATAGCGACTGGCATTGATGACTTGATTGCCAGTACCGCAGCCTGCAATCAGTACCTTTGGTCGCGAATGATTGCTAGTCAGTGCTTCTGAGAATTGAAGATTCTGCTTAGTAGATTCGATTTCAATGGCTTTAGATATGCTCTTTGCTAATGACTTATCAGTAAAGTCGGCATATCGATACCTAGGATATGGATTCTCTTCATACATATCTTGTACTTTTATTGAAATTGAATCCGATATCTCCGAATCAGTTTCAATAGTGGCTTTGATCCTTTCTTCTTCTTGAGGCTCCTGTAGTTGTGTTTGAATGAGCGTTCTGCTTTCATATGTAGCGGTTGGGTAATTTTCTAACCAGTCTTGATTGAAGCTGAGCTGATAGATGGGCAGATAACAGGCGATAATGGCTAGGTTTTGATTGAATGTTTCCTGGTGTGAGCTTGCGCTATCAATTAGTTGCTCGACCAGCTTTTCTTCTTCTGGTGATTGCGCATAGACATATTCATTGAGGAAGCTTTGCATTGCCAGGGCTTCTGCGAGAGATTTTAAGCTCTTTGGAATAGACTTTTGGTTGGCTACCAGTACTAAAAGTTCTTTCCTTAATCGCGTCAGGAAGTTCTCAATAGCTTGATGAGGCGGGATCAGTAATGTAAGGGACTTTCTTAATCGCCAATCTGCAGCGAGATTGTTAAGAGCATTATTATTTGAGGAGATGATGGGGTCTGTTTGGGCAGCCTCCTGGATGGTTGGCAGGAAGGATTGAGTGAAAATCTTGGATAGTTTCTTGTGGGAGATATTGTCTAAATTAATCAGCAGTTCGTAAGCTTTCGTGAGACTCAGCGCATTGGCTGAGCTGAGTGTGAGCTGGTCAATAAATCCTTTTAAGTTATTTAGGGCATCAGGGTTATCAGGCTTGAGCTCTAGGGATTTAAGGGTTGATGCAAGGGCTTGATCGAGCTGAGCGAGTTCTTTGTAGATCCCGCCCAGGTTCATGAGGGCCGTGGGGTTATCAGGCTTGAGCTCTAGGGATTTAAGGGTTGATGCAAGGGCTTGATCGAGCTGAGCGAGTTCTTTGTAGATGCCGCCCAGGTTCATGAGGGCCGTGGGGTTATCAGGCTTGA
>NZ_JNBA01000046.1 GCF_000760295.1 Prochlorococcus sp. MIT 0701 | reverse complement strand
GCTATCCAAGCGGTAGCTACCTCGGCAACAGAGCAATGACCCGCTTTGAAGCGGCTGCTCTGTTGAATGCCTGCCTCGATCGCATCACTGAAGTCACTGACGAACTGCGTCGCTTGCTGCAGGAATTCGAGCAGGAGCTCGCAATCCTCAAGGGCCGTGTTGATGGCCTTGAGGCCCGCGTTGGTGAACTGGAAGCCACTCAGTTCTCCACCACTACCAAACTTGTTGGTCAGGCTTCCTTTGTTCTAGGTGCGAATAGTTTTGGTGGCTCACTTGACGATTTAACAGATACTTATAACGAAGAGTGGGGCGCAACCACCTTCAACTATGACCTTCAGCTTGTACTGAACACGAGCTTTACAGGTAAGGACACACTTTCTACGACTTTGCGAGCAGGTAATTTCGGAAAGACTGTTTTCGGAGGGGATGGTCCCACAAATCTCTCCACCTTGGAAGTCGCGTCTGAGGCAGAAGCAGGTGCCGATGTCCTCTATATCGACAAGATCTTCTATCAATTCCCGATTGGCGAGAACTTCACAGCAACTCTTGGCGCAGTCGTTGGCCAGGAAGACATGCTTGCTATTTGGCCAACCGCCTATGCAAGTGATGGATCTTCTACGGTTTTGGATGTCGTCACATTGCCTGGTGCATCAGCTGGTGCTTTTAACAAAAACCTGGGCCAGGGTGCTGGTATTTGGTGGGAGAACAACGGCTGGGCAATCAGTGCCAATTATGTTGCTGCTAATGGTCGCAACGGAGATCCAAACATCAATGATGATGATTGTGGTGGCATAGCCAATGATTGTTCTGGTGGCACTGGAACTGCTCAAATTGCTTATACCGCAGAGCAGTGGGGCATAGCTGCCACCTATAGCTATCTCCAGAACAACGATCTAGCGCCTTATTCAAGTGTGTATGTTGCCGATAGCTATGCATTTACATCAGGCTCTGATAGTTACACAAATGCATTTGCATTATCTGCTTATTGGATGCCTGAAGAGAATGGTTGGATCCCTTCAATCAGTGTTGGCTGGGGAATCAATGCAACTAACTTCGATAATGACGATGACTTCGGAGACGGCGTCGTCTCTGAATCGCAATCATGGATGGTTGGTCTAGAATGGAATGATCTTTTTGTTGAAGGCAACGCTGGTGGCTTTGCAATAGGCCAGGCACCCTTTGCAACTAATCTCAAAGGGGGTGACACACCTCACGACGGGAACTATGTCTCCGAGCTGTGGTACAAGTTCCAGGTGACTGACAACATTGTCATCACCCCAGGCTTCTTCTATCTGAGCCGTCCAGCCTCAGGGCTTATGGATACCGATGAAACTCTTAACCAGTTCGGCGGTGTCTTAAGAACGACATTTACCTTCTAGATCATTAATCATTGACTTGCATCTGCAGGTTGAGGTATTCAGAGTCGCTCTGGACAAATATCTAGAGCGGCTTTTTTTGCCTCTCTTTAATATAAAAATTACTGATTAACGATGACCTTCGTGATTTATAAATTATAAACCATTCCTTCTCCAATTGTCTTTGACATTCTTCACACAGCATTCACGTTTCAACATTAATTATAAGTATTAAACCTGTTAAGTCTAAACGGAATAGCTATATTTTCTGGATTTAATATTTTGTGCCTAGATCGATCAATTACGGAATCGCAATCGATCGATGATATAGATATAGAGGTTGGATTAGTTCATCGGACTTGTTGTCTACAGTCAAATAGAGATTAAATAGCTATTTAGCATTAACTCAATGCAGGGATCTCTTGCTTAAGTTGAATTGCCCATGACATCAACCGATCATCGGTCATGTCAGATTCGCTGTCTTCATCGAGGGGTAGACCACAGAACTTGTCACCTATTAAACTCTTTGAATCTTCAAATGTATAATCATCTTTTGAGACATATCCCACCATTGTCGCTCCTGCATTTTTGAAGCACTGATGAAGTTCTTCAATAGCATCACAGAAGTTTTCGGTATACGTCGATGAGTCTCCGAGCCCATAGATTGCGACCTGTTTACCACTTAAGCTCAGCTTGGAGATGTCTTCGAGCATTGAATCCCAAGCTGTACCAGATCGTTCACTATCTGCACCTGTGTTCCATGTTGGAATACCGCAGATAATCGCGTCTAAATCGTTTAGCGGGCTTAAGTCCTCTAGATCAGCTAAATCCTGAGGTGTATTACTGCCATTGAGGAGAGGATGAAGCCGGTCTGCGATATCCTCCGTTTTACCTGTTGTTGTTGCAAAGTAGATGCCTACAGCCATGGATTCAATAAATGCAAACCAGTCTTAAAGCAGCGGGGGTTAGTTATGTCGTCCATTATTAACTCAATGCCGTGATTATTTATACAACATATTGATTATTCTAGACAGTGCTATGAATTTCCTTTTAAAGAAGCTCTGTAGTAAAAATATTGATATTGATGGAAATTTGATTTTATCTAAGGAGTTAGTGAATCTGAGCAGGCAATAGTTCAATCAAACCTCGCTCTTTAATGATCTGACTGAATCATCGGTGATGCTTTCCAATTTAATGTTGGCCTTCTTAGATGACTCTGTAAGTAGATGCAAGCTTTGAATTGATTGAGTGATTTATCCGTTGAGGCGCTCCATCCAAAATCCGGCTAGCTGCCAGCTTGTCCAAAGAAAAATACCAAGGAATGCCCAGTTCATCCATGCAGGCCGTTCTGGGTTGTCCATCTTCATGCTCATGATTAATTTAAATCATGGCAGGATTTTCCCATCATTCAATCTGGATGAAGGAATTGAAGCAGTATCTGGATATGGGAATGTCTACTTAGAATAATTTCAAGATATCCTTTGTGCTCTGTTGCCATTGCAGGGTTGTTAACCCGTCATGATGGAGGATCCGACGATGCCTTATGGCTGATGCTCCCTATCTAATCGCCTTGGCCTTGCTTGAGCAAAAGGGTAAGCGTGCACTACCACTTTCAGGTAAATCACAGTCGAATCCCCCGCGTAATGCTGATAGTGGTGGCAATCAGGACAGTCATGACATGCCATCAGACGATGCTAAGGCCCTTGCGTTGGAATTATTGCTGCGTATATGGCAACGTACAGATGATGGACCCTTGAACCGAGCTGTTGGAGAAAACAGCTTCCTACTTGTAGAACTGCCAATGGAGCGTTTACCGGAGGATCTACCCGCAATCAAGGCTGCCTGGATCCAAAGTGGTGATTTCTCGACCTTCCTTCTAAATTTGAAAAAAATTGCCGAAAGGGGCTGGATCCTTGAGTTTGCCAAATATCAGCCAGTTAGCTTTAAGGCTTGGTGATGGATTGGCTCAGGAATGATTTACAGAAATCATTGATCATTATCTTTTTTAGACTTTATTAATATCTTCTTTGATTTTCTTGGCTTCTGTCATGGTCTATTTCAGTACATTAGTGATGTGTATTTTATATTTAAGCTTGCATAACTATTTAAGCTTTTCGTTCAATCATTTTTCATTGCTCATCGATGGTTATGCAAG
>NZ_JNBA01000045.1 GCF_000760295.1 Prochlorococcus sp. MIT 0701 | reverse complement strand
AGGCTTCCTCTTTTGAGTTGAGTTGTTGGTGAACCCCGAGCCCCGCCATTGTGCGGGGCTTTTAAATGCCTAAAGCCATCCAATAGCTGACTCCTTCTTGACTTTGTTTGCTCAAATACGTATGCACTAGATCAGAGTAAAACTGTTGCTATTTATTTGAGACTAAAAAAATAGGATACAACCATTAGCCCCTTAAATTCTTTTAAATTATCAACTAACCAACCCATCAGAAGCGGAACTCATATCGCCATCTCGGATGCCATTTGCTCTTCTAAATCTCACCGCGACTTGATGCCAGTCTTCTGGAATTTGATTGAGAGCTACTGAATAGCAGCAAAGCTGAAACTGCCTACTGCAGCGGGCAACAGCGGTCAAGGCAAGCCATTCTGCGCTCAATAGATCTCATCTTTATCAATGCAGCGTTCACTGCGTCTGTCGTTATCGCTGAGTGGTGTTGCAGCACTTGCTCTCTCTAACGGCGCTTTGTTGTCTGCTGCTGCTCAAGATGCTGGTGGTGCAGATGATCTCGGGGTGATGGAGATCAACCTCAAGGATGCAGTCAAGTTCAACTGGGGTTTTCAAGGCGCACTACAAGGATCAGGAACACCAAATCAGGCCGGTATCGGCGGCTTCTTGCCAATCGCTGTTGGCGAAAACAGTGTCTTCTTTGCTGATGTGCTGCTCAATGCCAACTTTGCTGATTACGGCGGATACAGCAGCATCGTCAATACAGAAGTGGCTGGTACCACGATCAGCACTTCAACAAGGCTTGGTTATCGCTGGCTGAATGGTGATCGCTCTTGGATGTATGGAGTGAATGCTGGCTATGACAGCCGGCCAATGAATACAGGTAACGCTGATTCAGGCGTCACCCTCTACGACAAGGAAAGTGCCTTCTTCCAGCAGGTAGCAGCTGGTCTAGAAGCTGTATCAGACACTTGGAACTTCAATGCCTATGCCCTTATCCCTGTTGGTGATACAGAGCAGCAGCTAAATAGAGCCTTTCAAGGCGGAGCGCTTGATACCTATGGGCTTGATGTTGGTTATGCAATCACTCCAGAGTGGGATGCCTCAATTGGTTACTACTACCAAAGCGGTGATCTAGGAGAAGCCGATGGTTCTGGCGTGCAGGCGGGGCTGGATTATCAGATCGCTTATGGATTAACTGCTGGGATCAATCTTTCCTATGACGAAGCGTTTGAAACCAGAGTGTCAGGCAACATTGAGTATCGCTTTGGCAGCAATAGTGCAGCTGCAGAAACCAAGAAAAAAGCATGGCAAAAGCCAACCATTCAAGCGTTATCTGAAAGCGTTAAAAACAGAAATATCCGCGTTCATGATGCAGCAGGTTCATGCAAAGTGTTTGATCCGCTCCAAGGTGGACAAATCACAAACAATGGATGGGTAAAATCGCAAACAATGCTTTTCAATGGTAGATTACACCCCCTCAAATACCAGACAAATACGCCAATTGTCCATTGTAACCCTGGCGCAAAACGAGCGACTGCTAACGGCTGGGAACCCGCTTGAGTACAAGCCCGTCTAGGATCTAATATCTCATCAAAACTCGCTTAAAAGCAGCTCATTGGCGGTTCAATACCTGGCACTAATTAATACTTAGCCCCGCCACGAGCGGGGTTTTTTATTGGCTTTGGTGTCTGCAGTTCAGTCTCTTACTGGGATCTGAGCGGTTCACCAGAAGCTCACCAGAACTGTTCCGGTGCTTCACCAGAGCTATGTAGTGGGGATCACCAGAAAGGCTGTGATCTTGTAGGAGTTGAGGGAAAACAACCCAACACAACTCACACACTTATCACCTTTAAAACCATGACTACTATCAACACTGACTACAACAACACTGAACTGCTAGATCAAGAGCTGACTACAGCTGAACTATCAGAAGTATCTGGAGGCTGGTGGAACTATTCTGGAGGCTGGGAGGGGCTGAACTATCGAAATATCTGGCAGAGCTGGGAAATACCTACTAGCTGAATATCAGAAGTACTGTGTGTGCGACGCGGAAAGCTGAGACCAGTTGGGACCAGACCAGGAGGCCGTACTGACGAGAAGGTCTACAACCTCAGGTGACCGCACCAGCCTAAAACACACGCAAAGCCCCTTATAATGCAGGGGCTTTTTATTTCTTCAACCACCTCACTATTCGCTTAAAACGACATCCGATACCTGGCACCATTGGCATGCAGAAAGTTGCCTTGATGTCTTGTTTAGCAGGGAGCAACCAGCAATAGTTCTTCTCATTCATCACAAATTCACCTTCAACTTCTTTTACCCTAAAACTACTTATATTGCCAACTAATCACCACAGCTTGAGAGTTTGATCGCCATCACGGATGCCATTGGCTTTTCTAAATCTCACCGCAACTTGATTCCAATCTTCTGGAATTTGATTGAGGCGAATATCCCAATCCCATGGCACTCGCTGTTGACCTGGTGAAACCCTTTGTTTCTTGCTTCTACCTTTTCCAACCAGACGTTTCAGCATGCGACTACCCCAGTGGCACTTTGAAGCAGCTTTGGCGTGCGTGGCCCGTGGCATTGGTTCTATGAAAACAGCCGCGGGGCAGGAAAAAGATTCTGGATATCGAGAGTGCTTGAGCCAATGCCAGCATCAAACGCATCTTTTAAGGCTGGGGAGTTTGCGGACATTTGTCTACAAACTGATGAAGGGAAGAGTCCCTCGAGCGAAGAGGAATGGGGGGCAGGTAGCCGGACATTTGTCCGGGTGCTGATTAAGGGTTTTCTGTAGCCATCTGGGCATTCGATGGGAAGTTACCTTTTGCCCGGCCGGCCCCTCACTTCGTTCGAGCTAGTAAATATCAAAGATCAGGTGCGTGCCTGATCACCACTTCGGCGCGCATTGCTTCTTTAATACTCTCTCCACCTTCTAGTGTTCCCACAGTCACTAGGAGAGAGCTGATGGGCTCCACAGGCTTCTTGTATCACTTCCAATCGCTCTAGTGGAGTGTTTGCGCCACGACTATTCAGCAGCTCATACACAGCGGGGCTGATCAGACGTTCCTGCAAAAGCTGTTGATTCGTTTGAGCAGACGCTTGGATCCCATGCAGTGATGAGATGACTAGCGAGAAGCAAAGCGCAGTTAGAGGGTTACGGGTCATGAATGCAATTTAGACCTGATCACCACATGCGCAGTAGGAAGTTCAGGGTTATGCGCATCACTCTGCTCTCCACTTCGTTATGGGCATAAGGAGGTTCAAGGTTATCCGGGTAACCATGCTTTCCTTGCCCCGCGGCTGTTGTTAATTCAGCAAGGGACGGTGATTGCGGAAGTTGCGTTACCGCCATGGATAAAGGAGATGGTCTTCATCAGTTGGCCGTTTTGAGTGAAGTCAGCCGCGCGTCATGCTCTAGGGCAATCGTTCAAACCTGGGCTGACCTCCACCAGTCCACATCCCATTCCAGCGGTAGCGAGCAGTCACTTCCTGGAAGGTGCCGAAATTCGCTCGTCCCGTCGTTCCGCGAATGGTCACGACTCCATCTTTGAAACTGAGATCCCGCAAGCCGTTCATTACGAGATCCGGCATAGGTCGAGAGTCAATCACCACCGGGCTGACGGTTCTATTCGAAAAGCCGTTCTGCGAGACCAAATTGATTTGTAGACCCTGGGTGCCATTGCCCCCCATGCATCCCAGATCGCCTGTCCAACCCACTAGCCAAACGCCAGATGGGTACTGGGAGTGAACTGGTTCAAGTTCGACAGTGGCGTATTGCTGATAACCAGGAGTCGACCCATAGATCTGGCAGGCCACCGTATTGCTGTAGCGGCGAACGACTTCCTTAGGGCTCAACCCAGGTTCATTTGCGAGTGCAATCGGTAAGACACTGAAAGCAGCAAGGAAGCTGACAGGGAGCCAACGAAGAAGGGATGGCAAAGGCGGTTCAGTCATCGAAGTTCCTCCGTCTCCTTTTACAGCAGTTGATGTCTGCTGATAGCTGAAACCAAAAATATGCCAAATAATGAGTGACCTTTTAAGCGTTCAACCCCTGTGCAGCGTTCCCTCCGCCTCCCTATCCTTAGCAAGTGCTGCTGCTCTAGCCTTAGCCAATTCTCCATTCCAACCAGTAGTTGCTCAAGACGACGACAGCCCAGCAGATCTAGGGGCATGGAGATAAAGATTAAAAAATCATAATTTGAATTTCCTATCTCTTAGGCTCATTCACCAATTCATTGGCATTCAATCCAATAGACTTGTCGAATATTATGAAAATGTGGAGCTAATCTTAATTAGCTGTTTCAACTCTGTTGCGGCTGGCTCAAGAGGATCAAGGCGGTCCAACCGATCAAGGGCTTCTGTTTTGCATTTCTGCAAAAAAGAATATGTCTGAGCAATAGATCCACTTTCGGCGACGAGACTCCTAACTTTTATCCTTGCAGACTCTTCATGTCGTGCAAGTCTTATTAGATTTAGGAAGTGATTCTTATCTTCTTCGAGAAGGTTTTGAAAATGTATTGCTAAAGGCAACGTAACTGTTCCATTAGCGAGATCCCTCCCTTCGCTCGCATTGTATAGCTCACAACAATCGGTCATTATTTGGCCAGCCGTCCCAATGATCCTACCTATGGACATATATTCATTGGCAATATATGGCTCTGCTCCTGCTAGTTGAGCAGCCATCAAAGCGAATCCAGCTATCTCAGAACCACTCTTTGCTTGAACATTTTTAATTACTTGCTCAGGAGGAGTAGAGCTCAAGGATTCACTAGATCTGAGGTCCCCTTGCTGCCCTGCGGCCATGCTAATAATACATTTTGACAACGATGCCTTGAGCAAGCAGGCGCCATGAGTCCCTATGCCTATATCATCCATAGCCAACGGTGCAATTGATGATGCAAAGACCACACTTGCTAAAATTCCTTCTGAGCTAGATATCTCTTCTCCCCAATGTCTTGAGAAATCACCATCTACAATATCATCAATAATATCTGCTGCTAGATACAAAAAGAGACAAGCAGCAGCAAGCTTGACGGCACTCCTTTCTTCTCCTTTGATCGCACAATGTATGATCAGAGGTGAGTTTACGCACGGCAGCGAGTGCTTACGAACCTTTTCCTCTAGACCTGCAAGGAATCGCGAAAGTAAGATTTTTTGTTCAATTGACTCTGAATGCCGAGCCAAAAGATCATTTGCCTCTTTAAAAACAAGATTGTTTCGCTCAACAGATGTTATCGGATTAATCATTTAATTAAACAGCAATGACGAGGCTTGACTATTCCCATGGTTCATAGAATACCAATGATAACTATTGGAACTAAGCAGGAGTGAATGTGCACTCTACTTCATGTGTATCCAGCATGATTTACGGGTACTGAGAACTCTCCACAGCGAGACGCATGCAAGCATGCTATTAGTGGACATTCTGTCTTTGCGAATCAATTGGCTATAATTAACTCCATCAATAGCAGGAAGGTTCAAATGAAAAATGTAGAACTTACTAACGGTTGCTTAGCGATGGCTTGAATTGTATTTGTGATCACGACTTACATGACCATTGAGAAGATTATTCTCAGTAATCAAGGGTGCAAATCAATCAACCACATTTGAATCTATTGATCAGAAAACTCAACCCAACCTTATTTAGCGAATCAAGCCAGGTGCAAGGAGATTGAGGAGCCAGGACTTCTTCGCAACTGCAAATCAACTTCCCACTTTAACTCCGATTTGCATTGGCTATCTTCGCAGTCTACCTATTCAGCGAAGATGCTCCAGGCACAGGGTAAGACCACGGTTTTTCATACCGTTAGTTGTCCATATAAATTGCTGCTAAACAATATGTTAGAACTAAAATCATCGGAGGCTCTAAAAACATTGTCCAGATCGTGCCCTCAGGCAATGACTCTGCTAAAAAGGTGGGAGTTGAAAGCTTGTATCCATGGCGAGTCTTGAGCAGTTCAGGCAATTACATGAGATCTCGCCCGAGGAGCTCTCGGCTCTGGGTTCTCAGTACATTCTTGATACAGAGGCCGCAACAGCCAAGATCATCCAGATGGCAGCGGACAAAGGTTTTGAGATCACGCCAGAAGAGATTACTAGGTTTATTTCTCAAATGTCAGAGAATGATGAATTCAATGACATTCAGCTGAGCAGTGAAGCATTAGCAGCTGTGGCTGGCGGTGCTTCTGGTGCTGATTGGGGGATGGCGGGTTATAAAACGGCCTTAGCAGTTAGTGGAAACTTGATCTGACTGATTTTTCGTTAGCTCTATCGAGTTAATTTTGCCCTAATATGCGTTTTATATGGCCTGCAATCGGTGGAGTGATGTTGCAATGCAGGAATCGAGTTTTTTAGTCACAGGCCCCTAAATCCATGGCAATTGCTGAGATATCTTTATGAAGTACCGATGGTGATCATGTGCCGTTGTGATCCTGGTCACTCAGTCAAAAAAGCTTGCGGATCCTGATCAAATCGATGCTGAAGAGGAATCGCCTCGGGCTGCTCATCGCCATCCAAAGCTGCGGTTTGCTCAAGGGCCTGGCGCACTAGTCGACCGCTGAGCAGGGGCATATCGCGAGGAACGCAGATGCGATCTCGCAAGTAACGCAAGCCCAAGGAGGAGCCGGCAATCGGCATGACCGGAGTGCAATGCAACAGCAATGTGAGTGCAGCGCGCAGTGGCTGATCAAACGCGGCGCCAAGGAGGCTGCCTAGAAGATGACCGACACCGATGCGATCAAGCAGCTCATTGAAGCTGGTCCACTTAAGATGGCCAAGGGTCTTCTTCAAGCAGGCGCTCAGCTAGCTACCGGAGGAGCCACTGATCCAAAGGAACGCTTAGAGATCTGCTCAACTTGTTCCTTCAAAAGTGACAGCGGTCGTTGTTGGCCTGGTGAAATCCTCTTTTTCTTATTTCTAGTTCTTGAATGACTGACTAGTCGTTTAAGTATGCGACTACCCCAGTGGCACTTGGGAGCAGCTTTACTGTGATGGCGATAGCGCTGGCAGAAGCGCTCATAGCGTTTGGCGCATCCATCGAGTGTTGTCGATAGCTATAAAAAAGTGGAGATCTGCAGGCACCACCCCAGTGGGGAACAGATTCCCTATTGAACCCACTTCAAAAATCGGTGACAGACTTAGCATCGCTGGATAGGCCAGGACCTGATATGCGCTTCCTCTTGATCGCAGCTGCAACGTTGATCCTGACGGTGGGTCCTGGCATCAGGGCTTGGTCTTCTTCTGAAGAAGATCCCTGGATGCAGGGAACTGTTGCCTGGAGCAAGCCAATACAAAAACCCCGCACAAGGCGGGGCGTTGATGGTTTTGTCGGGGGATTGATCGCGCACAACACTTCGCGCCCTGCTTTCCCCATCACGGGTTTTGTATAGCTTTCAGCCTCGCTTTCACGGCATCAATGGTTAAGCACCTGAAGGCCGTGAGGTGTCGCGCAGGCTGCCAATGAATGCTGCCACGCAAATACCCCAGATAACTCCTTTAACGATGATTCCGTTGACATCTTCTATTGGATGGTCGGGGCGAAAGTTAGCACCACGGAGATAAGCCTCTAGATGCGCGAAGAAGAGCACAAACATTCCCCCTGCTGAATACCCCCAAGCGCCAGCGAGATAAACCGTGGACTGAGCAAGTTTTGCGGTGCAAGCAGCGGCGGCCAGTATCAGCCAAACTCCTGAACCGTAATCCTCAAGCATCGTTGTGGCATTGATCGCGAAGTAATCAAGCCCTCGACGTGATGTTTCTCCGAGTATGAAAATTGCTCCCATTGCGTAGGCCAAAGCCTAAGTGACTTTCATCGGGTTTATCAGCGACGGAACTCAGAGTGGCAGCAGCTGGCAGGTTGGGCAAAAGGCTTTCATTTTTTTGTGCCTGGTTTGGATCATCATCCAAAGGAGGGTTACCGTCTCCACGGCCACTGATACGCGTTCTTCCAATAAATCTCGGCATGGCGTCGATGGCCAAGTTTCCTATCGAGCTTCGTCATAGTCCATAGCCATTGTCTTCAGGAGGTATTTCAGGAGGCACTATTCCTAAACCTTCCAGCGCTTCTCTGACCAGAGCAATTTCTTGAGGAGTGCTCGGCAGGTGGTAAACATCAGAAAGCAGCTGACGGGCATGACCCCGCAAGCGATCGTCACTTGTCTCTTGGGTAAATCGAACAGTGTCTTTGATCAGTTGGATCAACTCAGCGTCAACCTCTTCGGCCGCCTGCCAACGTTCGAACAGCTCGTCGAAGTAGGACTCATTCATCGTATTCACCTTAAGTCATTTCGAAGGGGATCCCTGATGACGTTTCACCTTAAGGTTGATCTGAGCTTTTCACCAACTTTTCACCAGCAACGCCAGCTGTCTGCACCAGAAAGAAATAGGAGTTTTCACCATAAAGGCTGAGATCTTGTAGGAGTCGAGGGAAAACAACCCAACACAACTCACACACTTATCACCTTTAAAACCATGACTACTATCAACACTGACTACA
>NZ_JNBA01000044.1 GCF_000760295.1 Prochlorococcus sp. MIT 0701 | reverse complement strand
GTAGAGGGTGACACCTGAATCAGCATTACCTGTATTCATTGGCCGGCTGTCATAGCCAGCATTCACTCCAACCATCCAGCTGCGATCACCGTTCAGCCAGCGGTAACCAATCCTGGTTGAGGTGGAGATGGTGGTGCCAGCCACTTCTGTGCTGATGATGCTGCTGTAGCCGTCGTAATCAGAGAAGTTGGCGTTGAGCAGAACATCAGCAAAGAACACGCTGTTTTCACCAACAGCTATCGGCAGAAACGCGCCAATACCTGCTTGGTTAGGCGTTCCTGCTCCTTGCAATGCACCTTGAAAACCCCAGTTGAACTGAACAGCGTCTTTGAGGTTGATCTCCATCACCCCGAGATCATCTGCGCTGCCGTCTTCTTCTTGAGCAGTTACTGGCTGGATAGGAGAACTCGCTAAGGCAAGAGCCGCAGCACCAGTGAGCGATAAGGAGAGACGAATCGAACGCTGCACTGGGATAAAACGCTTAAAAGGTCACTCATTATCTGGGAGCTTTCTGGTTTCAGCTATCAGCCCACATCAACTGCAGGAATTGGTCTATAGCAAGTGGTCAAGGCAAGTTATTGATTCACTGTTCAACTCATTCCTTACATGTAAGTGGTAGTAGAGGAAATTGTATGAAAGATTGTGATTCTCTCGCTCGTAAGGGCCTAATTGCTGAGGATTTCGACTGATAAGCAGCGCTTTGGATCTTGGTCTTCATCTTGGAGAGTTGCTCTCCCGAATTGCTGTAGATCTTTGAATAATCTGCTTACCAGACTATGCCTGCCCTCGAAACCTATTGCAGTGCAGCTGGTCTTGAAGGATTGCATTCTATGTACACTAAAGTGAAGGATTATTTGGTTATTTCCCTTCTTCTCTGATGGGGCATCTGATTAGTGCCCAGCTATCAGAAGCGATGCAGTAGTCGATTGGACCACTTGAGGAATGCGTGGTTCGTGGTAATGAGCATCAGCTGTTGGCTTGGTTGCGAGAGCATCTGCACCCGATTGGCCGGATGATGAATGCCGAGAAATTGGTGAAAAGAGTAACTGGGCAAGCTCTTTCAAGGAAGCCTTTTCTTGATTGCCTTGAGGGCAAGCTTAAGCAGCTCCAAGAACTTAATAGGTGCACCTAGCGTACATTCTGGGCCATGTTGAAAACGACTGCTGCTGTTACTAGATCAAATCAATTGCATTGAAGTGAAGGGCATTGGCTGAATGGCATCTTTCTTTGGTGTTAGATGTTCTTACTAATTATTTTCTTTCTTCTGGGATTTTCCCCAGGGCCCGTTATGCTTGATACAGCAGAACGTCGCAAATGAAAGGTATTAACGGCATATTGGCTGCCATTGGCGTCATGCTTTTGGTATTTATTATTATCACCACTGGCATACTTTCTAGAGATTCCGTTATTACTGATCAAGTTGTTGAAAGTCAGCTTGATGCTATGCGCCTAGCCAGTGCCCAGTTGAATAATAATCAAGTGCCGGTTAACCAAGCAGCCGCTAATCCGCAAGCTATTCAGCGAGTGCCAGCTAATTCAGTAACCAATCAGCGAGTACCGAATGAAGAAGTGGAAACTGACGAGGCCGCTGTTGAACAGCCGGGCTCTAAATGTGCGCCTGGTTGGGTAGAAACAGGTGATGGCATTTTATGTGTGCCTGGATTGTTTAAGATGCTTGATGTTGCTGATACGGGCGGTCCGGGCGAGAAGAATTGTTGGGATGGAGGGATGGTGCTTAATTGCCGTGACTAAAGAATCTTTTGCCAGTCTATTCATTGCACCCTCATAAAGATAGTTGGATCTATTTAGATCCGAGATCCCGAGATCCCTATTTATTGGGATTGACGTCTTGGCTTAATCCTGCCCTAATCGGAACAGATAGAGGCGGTATTCGGGGAGCTATTGTTCTAAAGATGATGATTTCAGGCTCGGCTTTGGCTGATTAGTTTAGGGGATAATAGTATTGGTTAGGGCTAAGAAGTTGATAACTGACTTTGTCGTGCAGAGCAGGTATTTCCAGGCTTGGCTTCTGTTATTTGCTTGCCTCCCTAGACATCTAATAACAAATAAGGCCCCAGTTATTGATCGGGCATCTCGCTTCTTTTAGGGGCATTCCGAGGAGTCTCAAAACTTCATTCAGTTTGGTATAGTTTGCCAACCTATCCACGACTTGTAATTTCCACCGGGATTCGGTCGTCCCACTTCAGGTCCAGTTCCGTAGCAATGTATTCTCTCACCGTGCGGCCACAACGTGGGGCCAATATTTATACTCCTGTACCAGAACCCACCTCCTGTACCCTTGCGAGCTGGAGGTGTAAGAAATCCTCCAGGTGAATAGCATTTACGGCAGTCATTGTCAAGTTGATGACCAGTATAGCAATTGACGCCTCTTACTGCATCATGAACGCGGATATTCCTGTTTTTAACGCTTTCAGATAAGGCTTGAATCGTTGGCTTTTGCCATGCTTTTTTCTTGGTTTCAGCTGCTGAGCTATTGCTACCAAAGCGATAGCTAATGTTCCCTGAAACTCTGGTTTCAAAGGCTTCATCATAGGAAACATTGACGCCAAGAGTTAAGCCATCAGCGATCTGATAATCCAGCGCGACTTGCACGCCAGAACCATCAGCATCATCCAGATCACCTTGCTGGTAGTAATAACCAACAGAGGCATTGAGTTCAGGGGTGATGAAATAACCAACATCAAGGCCATAGGTATCAAGCGCCCCGCCGAGATAACGCACATTGAGGCGCTGCTCTGTATCACCAACAGGAATTAAGGCATAGGCATTGAAGTTCCAGGTATCAGATACTGCTTCTAAACCTGCTGCGATCTGCTGAAAGAAAGCACTTTCCTTGTTGTAGAGCGTGACACCTGAATCAGCATTGCCTGTATTCATCGGCCTGCTGTCATAGCCAGCATTGATGCCATACATCCAGCTGCGATCACCATTCAGCCAGCGATACCCCAAACGGGTTGAGGTGGAGATGGTGGTACCAGCAACCTCTGTATTGATGATGCTGCTGGTGCCGTCGTAGTCAGCGAAGTTGGCGTTGAGCAGAACATCAGCAAAGAACACACTGTTCTCGCCAACAGCAATGGGAAGAAACGCTCCAATACCAGCTTGATTGGGTGTGCCAGCGCCTTGTAGTGCGCCTTGAAAACCCCAGTTGAATCGCACAGCGTCTTTGAGGTTGATCTCCATCACCCCCAGATCTGCTGCACTGCCGTCTTCTTCTTGAGCAGCGACTGGTTGGATTGGAGTGTTGGCTAGTGCAAGAGCCGCAGCACCAGTGAGCGATAAGGAGAGACGAAGGGAACGCTGCACTGGGATTGAGCTGTTAAATGCTGTCCACAGCATGACGGGAAGATGTGGCTTTTGCTACCTGCCCACATCTGTTTTACCAAAACGATCAGCAGGATCGGTGTCTCGGTTGCGCAGTTTTGGCTTGTGGGTAATGAGCGCATGAGGTGCTGGTCTTGTATCAATAGGGCAGTAGATCTTGTCCAATGCAGAGCAAGCCATTCACTCAAAAAGAAGACACGCCGTTGTGGCTTCAAGTTTTCATCGTCAGTAGATGGCCCTTCGCTCTGGTGATCTCGATCGGGGTGCTTTCTGCAACAGCGCTGCAGTTGCTCAGCCGCCCGATTCCAATTCGCATCGTCGGTGGATTGCAAGTGGATCAGATTGCTTTGCCCACCGTTGACATCAACGCTGAACAGCCACTCTCTGTGAAAGGTGATGTGGCTGTGAAGAATGGCGTGACGATTAACTCGAATAAGGCACTGCCGATCCTCGGCCAAGTGTTGGTAGAAGAGATTAAAGGAAGCGTGAGCGTGGATGAAATTCGAACACCGGTGGATGTGGTGAATTCATCTCCGCTAAAAGTGCAAGGTAGAGTCAATATTGATGGCAAGGTTAATGTGGAAGGGAGTGTGGGTGCTTCTGTTAAGCCCAAACTCTTCTAACTTGTCTCATGGAAGCAAAGAAGATGATTGGCCAAAGGCTTCTCTTTTAAACGAGAAGTTATTGATTGATGTTTAGATGGTGAATAATTAATCTTTTTATTTGTTCTCTTAATCAAGCCAACTGCTCTGCCAGCTGTTGGCTTATTTCCCTTTTAAAGCTTTGGATAGTGTTAAGCATCTTTTGTTGAATCAATCACTTTTGATTCGTCGCAGCGATGAGCTTGATCGCGGCGCCCCCGTAGGATGCGCCGCTGGCGACTTCGCTACTTATGGCCAACATCGATCAGGCTCCAAGCCGCAGCACACCCAACCTCTTGCATGTGTTGCCTGCCTTTGCCGATGAATCGGAATTGCGGCTCAACACGATCGTGGAGCTCAACTCCAACACGATCAATAAATATGAGCTGATCACGGAAACAGGCCACCTCAAGCTTGATCGTGTTGGCTACTCCTCCCTGGCCTATCCCTTTGCCTACGGTTGCATTCCTCGCACATGGGACGAAGACGGTGATCCACTGGACATCGAAATCGTGAGTGTCACAGAGCCGCTAGTGCCTGGCTCGATCGTTGAGGCAAGGATCATTGGCATCATGACCTTTGATGATGGTGGTGAAGTCGACGACAAAGTGATCGCTGTGCTGGCTGATGACAAGCGCATGGACCACATCACCAGCTTTGAACAGCTCGGAGAGCAATGGCTGAAGGAGACCCAGTACTACTGGGAGCACTACAAGGACCTTAAAAAGCCCGGTACCTGCAGGGTGAACGGCTTCTTAGGGGTGCAAAAAGCTGTCGAGATTATCAAGGGCTGCGAAGCCCGTTATCTCGCTGAGATCGAGCCAAAACTGGTTGATTGATCCTTGCGGCAATGTTCGTTGGCAGCGAATGAACATTGCCTGAACGGTTTTGTTGCTCGCTGTTTATCTTGAGACTGATCAGTCTTTGCTGGCCCGTGTCAAGTCTGTTGCGTCGTCCGTTTTCGCTGTTGCCTGTCTCATTGATCCTGGCGGGAGCTGTTGCTTTGCCAGGCATGGTTCAAGCATCTGCTGAGATCCCAGCGGAAAAAACTGAAGCATCTGCATCGCCTGAGGCCTCAGCTGATAACACTGAAGCGTCTGCATCGCCTGAGGTTTCAGCGGATAAATCTGAAGCGTCTGCATCGCCTGAAGACTCAACGGATAACTCTGAAGTGTCTGTATCGCCTGAGATCAGTACGAAAGTTGTCTTGCTGCTTGGTCGTCGTGAAATCAGTGTGATCCGCGATGGAGAGAAGCTTGGCCCCTGGCCGGTCGCTATTGGTGATCCTCGTACGCCTACTCCTACAGGTGTCTTCAAGGTGGAGAACAAAGTGACGAATCCGCAATATCAGAGCACCAAATCTGGGCGAGTGAATCCTGCGATTGGGGTTGCTAGCCCGCTTGGCGATCGCTGGATTGGCTTTTTGCAAAGTGGTCAGAACCAATTCGGCATTCATGGCACCCCATGGCCCTACTGGGTCAATGCAAAAGCTGCAGTCACCAATGGCTGTGTGCGCATGCTTCATGCGCATGTACGTCAGTTGTTTGACGTCGTCGAGGTGGGAACAACTGTGGAAATTCTGCGCTGATCCTTGTCAGCGCAGCCAACAGACTGACGTGTGGTTGATTGATCTAGCTAGCTAGCTGGCTCAATAGAGATTGAGAGGAGTCAGGCTTCTGGCCTGACAGCAGCGAAGATCTCCGCAAGGATCTCTCCGGCGCCTTGAGATTTCAGGGTTTCAGCGAGTTCCTTGCCGATGGCTTCGCAGTGATCAAGTGGGCCGCGATGCTGATCACGTATCAACCGTTTGCCATCCAAGCTGGCAACCATGCCCGTGAGCAGTAATTCATTGGCTTCGATGCGGCTATTGACACCGATGGGGACCTGGCAGCCCCCTTCTAGTTCTCTCAGTAAGGCCCGCTCAGCAAGGCAGCGCTGTGCTGTTGGTTTGTGTTCCAGCGCCTTGATGACCTCGAGGACTTCGGGGTGACCTTCCACGCATTCAATGCCTAGGGCTCCCTGGCCAACGGCATGAAGGGAGATCTCGCTGGGAATCAACTGATGAATGCGATCTCCAAAGCCAAGCCTTGTCAGACCTGCTGCTGCAAGGATCAGGCAGTCATAGTTGCCGGCATCCAGCTTTTCAAGGCGGGTGATCACATTGCCGCGCACATCCTTAAACACCAGATGGGGGTAGTGATGCCGTAATTGGGCGAGGCGCCGTAGCGAGCTTGTTCCAACGATTGCCCCTTCAGGCAGGGTGCTGAGTTGATGATCGGCATTCTTTTGATTCACCACCAGAGCGTCGGCTGGGTCTTCTCGCTCAGTCACGCACCCAAGCATGAGCCCTTCGGGAAGATTGGTGGGTAGATCTTTGAGGGAATGAACAGCGATATCGGCACGGCCGATCAGCATCTGAGCTTCAAGCTCTTTGGTGAACAGGCCCTTGTCGCCGATCTTGGCAAGGGCGACATCGAGGATTTTGTCTCCCTGGGTTGCCATCGCTTCCACGGAGATGGAAAGGCCAGGGTGTGCTTGCTCCAGTTCCGCTTGCACCCAATTGGTTTGCACCATGGCCAGCTGGCTTCGGCGAGAGGCGATGCGCAGTTGGGTGAGGACCATGTGTTCAGAACTCCAGCCCTCCAGATTAAGCAGTCGACCCCACGATCTTCGCGATGGGCTGATAATCCGTTAATGCTCTGAGGGAAGGGAGGTTTTTCGGTCGTCTGCTCAATCAATAGGACTTGTTCATTTCCTTTGCGAAGACCAGCAAGAGATGTAAGAGCTTCCGTTTGGAAAGCAAATATCACTTCCAAGCTATTGAAAAAGTGATCAGAAATATATTTAGCTTGTCTCCGGATTGCATGCTGAAGAATAAAGTCGCTCTTCGTGAGTGGTTTGACTGAATTTAACGCGGAGACGCCCTATTGATTGCCAGTATTTGATTATTATATGAAGTACGGTGGTTTTTTATGCCTAGTATGAATGGTCAGGGTTGTCAAAGTATTTTGAGCGGCTTGAGGTATATTTCTTGTTTCATGGCCTGAACGTAAATAGCTTTGCTGCTCTATTGGTATTAGGAATGAGAGATATCAGTGGGCGAAAGGTCTTGATAGCCTGAATCCAAAAAGGGGGCTTAAGCCCCCTTTTTGGATTGACTTTTAAATTGATTACTTGATGTATTCCTTTAAAACATCATTGCGACTAGATTGTGCTTTCTGATATGAAATTGTGGATTTATTCTAGAAAGGGATAATCTCTTTCAAGACATGGTGGAATTAAAAGCGGAAAATTCACAGATAGGCAATCCTCATTAGGCGAGGCTTCATAAGAGTGGATGGAATGGGCCGATAGTATCGCTAGATCTTGAACTCGATGCATCATCAGTGGGGGGGTTCTGCTGGAGTGATTTGCAGACAAGTTGATTGATACCTCTGTCTCAGGAGAAGCTAGAGTGTGACCAGCTTCACAGAAGTGATTGACTCAGATCATCACAGCTGTTGCTGATTTGGGAGATGGTGTGTTTGTCGGCGGAAGAGATTCCAACGAACTTAAAGACAACTATTCATTTTTAATCATGACTACATTGACAAACCAGATCAACCAAGCTGAATTTGAAGCACTCGTTATGAGTGAGCTTGAAGACATGGAGCTAACTCCTGAACAGCTGACATTCATAACTGGTGGAGGCCTCTGGGCTTGGGTTAAAAAAACAGCCAAGAAATTAGGAAGGAAATATGGCGAATATGTCGACCGTGAGTATGGCGATGGTGATGGAGAGATTGAATTGCAAGACTTCTGGGGCCTCGCTAAAGTCATGGTTCATTACTGAGCCTTGTAGATAGAATATATTCTCATATGCATGTCTACGGCAAATGCAGATTGCTGCAAGGAGATCTTTGCTACCCCGCCATCGAGCGGGGTTTTTTATAGCCTTTTCAGCTTGTGATTAAGATCACAGTTGAAGATGACTCAGATCATCACAGTTGTTGCTGATTTGGCAGATGATGTGTTTGTCGGCGGAAGAAATTCCAACGAACTTAAATACACTACTCATTTTTAATCATGACTACATTTACAAACCAGATTAACTAAGCTGACTTTGAAGCACTCGTTATGAATGAGCTTGAAGACATGGAGCTTACTCCTGAACAGCTGGCATTCATAACTGGTGGTGGCTTATTGGCTTGGGTTAAAAAAACAGCCAAGAAAGTAGGCGACTGGGCCGAACGTAAGTATGGCGATGGTGATGGAGTACATGAATGGGAAGACTACAAAGATGAAATTAAAGACATCATCCTTGGTGGTCCTTGGTTTTGATTGAAGGCTGATCCTTGTACGTAGAATATATTTTTATATGTATGAC
>NZ_JNBA01000043.1 GCF_000760295.1 Prochlorococcus sp. MIT 0701 | reverse complement strand
AGAGGAGGGTAAAGAGGATCAAGTCACCGTTGATCGCCTCTGGTATCAATTCCCACTCGGCGAAGAGTTCACCGTGACCGCTGGTGCCATGGTTCGTCAGGACAACATGCTTGCCGTATGGCCTAGTAACTATCCGTCCGAAACGATTCTCGACGTCTTCACCTATGCAGGTGCTCCTGGCGCCTACAGCCTCACCAAAGGTGGTGGTGGTGGTATCTGGTGGAATGACAACGATAGCGGCTGGAGCATTAGCGCTAGCTACGTCTCTGCTAACGCTGATAACGGCAACCCAAACCGTAATGACCGTCCGGCCGCGGGGTCTGGCATTAATGATACGACAGGTGGTATCGGCACTGATGCTGCTGCTTCCAATGCTACGGCTCAAATCGCATATGCCCAGGACCAGTGGGGCATTGCAGCTGCCTACTCCTACACCTCTGGAGACAATGGCGCCGGCATCTACGCTGGTAATGCCACACCTTTGGCTGTTCAATTGTCCAGAGGAGGTACAACTAATTCCTATGCAGTGAGTGCCTGGTGGGCTCCAGAAGACACCGGTTGGTTCCCAAGCATCAGCGCTGGTTGGGGTCTCAACGACGTCAACGAGAACGAGGACATCGATCTGATTGACAATGCGACATCCCAGTCTTGGTATGTCGGACTTCAGTGGGAAGATGCATTTGTCGAGGGCAATGTCCTTGGCGTTGCTGGGGGTCAGCCCACCTTCGTCACTGCCGTCGACTATGACGACGATGTCAATCAATCCGATTTCGTTGCTGATGGCAACTACGCCTTTGAACTCTGGTACAAGTTCCAGGTCACCGATAACATTTCTGTGACTCCTGCGGTTTATTACCTCAGCCGTCCTTTGGGTGATACGACCGACCCTGCTGACCCTCTGTTCGGTGGTGGCCGTAGCGACGACACCTTCAGCAACTTTGGTGGTTTAGTTAGAACCACATTTAAGTTCTGATCTTTCGGCCCAACGTCTTGTTGGGCCTCATAACCGACTCCTCACAATCTCTATCAATTGCAGCCCTCCGGAAACGGGGGGCTTTTTCATGCTCTGATTCTCAGTGATTTATAATAAATAAATAGGAATGACGATGCCATTGCCTACCCCTAATACTTCGGACATCAAGATTCGCCTTTATACATCTCTCTCAGCTTCAAATCTGAAATAGATGCTGATTTCAGAATCTATTTAATCGAGCTCCTTGCCAGTTGGTCGAGATTGGTCAATCCACACAGATTTGGTTTTGCAGGGTTTTTTAGTATCTGTTGATACTAGCCAGTGAAATGCCTGGCACTTTGCCAAGATTTTGGGGGAGTCTTTAAACAAATATCTTCACTGAAAAACCTCTTTTCGTGTGAGGAATCAAATGAAACTCTTCCAGCAATTGCTGGTGGCACCTGCTGCCTTGGGCCTGATGGCCCCTATGGCTGCTAATGCCGCAGACCTAGACATCAAAGGTGTGTCCGATTATTCGGCCTCCAGCGAGCAGGTCACCAGCATCTCCCAATTCCAAGATGTTTACCCAACCGATTGGGCTTATCAGGCTCTTAGCAACCTGATTGAGCGCTACGGCTGTGTAGCTGGCTATCCAAGCGGTAGCTACCTCGGCAACAGAGCA
>NZ_JNBA01000042.1 GCF_000760295.1 Prochlorococcus sp. MIT 0701 | reverse complement strand
AAAGCCCCTGCGAAGAAAGCCTCTGCTACTAAAGCCCCCGCAAGGAAGGCTTCGACTACCAAAGCCTCTGCTGCTAAAGCCCCCGCGAAGAAAGCCTCTGCTACTAAAGCCCCCGCAAGGAAGGCTTCGACTACCAAAGCCTCTGCTGCTAAAGCCCCCGCGAAGAAAGCCTCTGCTGCTAAAGCTCCCGCGAAGAAAGCCTCTGCTGTTAAAGCCCCCGCGAAGAAAACCTCTGCTGCCAAAGCTTCCGCAAAGAAGTCTCCCAGCACATCAGTTGGCACGTCGCGACCAGCTCGCCGTGCACGCAAAGCTAGTGGTAGCAAAAGTATTGTTGCCTCCACGTCTGTAGCAAAGCGCATGGCGAAGGCCGCTGGTCGTCTCGGGACTTCTGTTGTCAGCTCGGCGGTTGGCGCCAACGGTAGTGTTCCATTGGCGCTCCAATGAGTACTTGTTGCTTGGAGGTGACTGGCTGATCCAGTGCCTCCGTTTCGTCTTTCAAGGCCTCGGGCGAATTGGTAAAAAGCAACTGTTTTGCCAGTCGTACTAAGAGGCCTTTTTACTTGTCGAGCCAGTGGTTTGGCAGTGGCGATCCCACTGGTGATTAAGGCAATTCTGCTGTGGCGATCATGGCTCCATGGCTCGTGAATCAGCAGCATCACGAGCGAAGAGCGCCATTGGCAGCAAATGCTTTAACTATTTGTCGATGATGATCTAGTAGTAGGACCTTGTGAAGGGGGAATCATTGCTTGGTCTAGGTAGTCGCAGATTTGCTTTACCAGAGACTGCACTGTCCTTGTTGGCGTAAGAGGTGATCAGCGAGCACAAGGGACACCATTGCTTCAACTATCGGTACGGCCCTAGGCAGCACGCAGGGATCATGACGACCTTTGGCGGACAGTGTCGTGGTGTTGCCATCAGCGTCAATTGTTTGTTGATCTTTGCGGATGGTGGCTGTTGGCTTGAACGCCACTCGGATCACGATGGATTCACCGTTAGTGATCCCTCCCTGGATGCCACCAGAGTTGTTGGTGGCTGTTCGTAGGCGACCGTCATGAGTGGGGAGGAAAGCGTCGTTGTGCTCGCTGCCTTTTAGCAGGGTGCCGCCAAAACCCGAGCCGATCTCAAAGCCCTTGCTGGCAGGTAGTGACATCACAGCCTTGGCGAGGTCTGCCTCAAGCTTGTCGAACACCGGCATCCCCAGACCCATTGGAGCATTGCGTACAACGCACTCGATCACACCACCGCATGAGTCGCCTTCACGGCTGATGGCTTCAATACGTTCAACCATTTGCGCTGCCATGACTTGGTTCGGGCAACGCACGATGTTTGCTTCGACGTCATCAATGCTGACGTCCTGGGCATTGATTTCGGCCTCCAGGGTGTGAATGCGTTTGACCCATGCCAGTACTTCGGTGTTATGGGCTTTGGTCAGTAATTGCTTGGCAATCGCTCCAGCGGCTACCCGAGCAATCGTCTCTCTTGCGGAGGCTCGCCCTCCACCGCTTCGAGCTTGGATGCCGTACTTCGCCTGGTAGGTGGCATCGGCATGGGAAGGCCGAAATGCAACATTCATCTCCTTGTAGTCGCCGGGCTTGTGATCCTTGTTGCGCACCACCATGGCGATTGGTGTTCCAAGGGTTGTGTTGTTGAGCAGACCGCTGAGGATTTCGACCTGATCTTCTTCCTTTCGGGGTGTACTGATCTTGCTTTGGCCAGGTTTGCGTCGATCTAGCTCGGCCTGAATCTTCTGTAGGTCAAGCTCAAGCCTTGGTGGGCAGCCTTCCACGATGACTCCCACGCCCCCTCCATGAGATTCACCGAAGGTGCTGATTCGGAATAGATCCCCAAAGCTGCTGCCCATCAAGAACTCATTCTTATTAGAGAGTAATTAGTCGCTGCGCAGCGGGGAGCTTGCTTTGCTCATCTTCAATTGATGCCGGGAGTTTCAGAGACAACGGCTTGACTGATTAGCGCTTAGTACAAGCGCAGTCATTGTTAGCGTCGCTTTCAGCTTGAGCAATCGCTGAGATCCTGCGCTCTTGACCAATGGGTTCCGCTTCATCCTTTGAGGTCTCTAGAAGATTTCCCTCGCAGGTAGAGGAGCGTGTGCTGCTGGTGAGGTTGCCCTGCAATCCAATTTTTCCAATTGGTCCGATTTACCTGGCCGATCACCTGCACAAGTGTTTCCCGAATCTTCCTCAACGGATTTTGGATTTGGCTGCTTTGCCTGTGCTGGATGTTGAGCGGGTGTTGTTGGCCACGATTGATCAGTTTCGCCCCACCCTGCTGGTTTTTTCTTGGAGAGATATCCAGATCTATGCACCGGTGGATGGTCGCACTGGCAATCCACTGCAGCACTCCTTTGAGGTGTTTTATGCAAGTAATCCTTTGCGACGCCTCCGGGGCGCCTTCGGTGGATTGTTGTTGTTGAAAAGCCATTACGGAGAGCTCTGGCGCAATCAGCGACTTGTGCGACATGGGCGGCGAGCTGCTCGTCGCTATGTCAGCGATGCCCGTGCCGTCTTGGGTGGTGGTGCAGTGAGTGTGTTTTATGAGCAACTTGGCCGCTCTTTGCCGAAGGGCACCATCGTGTCGCTGGGGGAAGGGGAGCCCCTATTGGAGAATTTGCTGCGCGGCGTTTCCTTGCATGATCAACGCTGTTTTGTGGTGGGTGAGCCAGTGCGAGCTGGTCTGATTCATGAGCAGCCTGAAAGTCGTCCTAAAACCGCCTGCGATTACGACTACATCTCATCGATATGGCCTCAGTTGAATTGGTACCTAGAGGGTGGTGACTTCTACGTCGGTGTACAGACCAAGCGGGGCTGTCCCCACAATTGTTGCTATTGCGTTTACACCGTTGTGGAGGGGAAACAGGTACGGCTCAATCCTGTCAAAGAGGTGGTGGCGGAGATGCGCCAGCTTTATGACCGTGGCGTACGTGGCTTTTGGTTCACTGATGCGCAGTTCATCCCCGCCCGCCGATACATTGAGGATGCCAAAAATCTTTTGACGGCGATCCAGGCCGAAGGGCTCAAGGGAATTCGTTGGGCCGCCTACATCCGTGCCGACAACCTTGATGCCGAGCTTGCGGAGTTGATGGTGGCAACCGGCATGAGTTACTTCGAGATCGGCATTACCTCAGGGTCTCAGGAGCTCGTGCGCAAGATGCGCATGGGTTACAACCTGCGAACTGTGCTTGAGAACTGTCGGCTGTTAGTCCGTGCTGGCTTCCGCCAACACGTGTCGGTGAACTACTCCTTCAACGTGATTGACGAAAGACCGGAAACGATTCGTCAATCCATCGCCTATCACCGCGAGCTGGAACGGATTTTTGGGCCCGACAAGGTGGAGCCTGCCATCTTCTTCATTGGCCTCCAACCTCACACCCATCTGGAGCAGTACGGTTTTGAACAGGGTTTGATTCAGCCCGGCTACAACCCCATGAGCATGATGCCCTGGACGGCTAGGAAGCTGCTCTGGAACCCTGAACCGATGGGAAGCATTTTCGGAAGAATATGTCTCGAGGCTTTTGAGACTGACCCTGGCAATTTCGGACGTACCGTGATGGCCTTGCTTGAGCGGGATTACGGGGTGGCGCCTTTGGAGGAGGCTCTACGGGCTCCAGTGATGGGGCGGGCGGCCTTGGCCAATGCCGTGAGCTGATAGACGAGTAAGGAAGCCATCGCCAGGATGCCGACCACTCCACCGAGGGGGTTGTCACCTGGCCCGGTGAGCCAAAGCGGCGACTGAGGGGAAAATTGGATGAGGCCGGTTTGGAGGGCAAACCAGCCACCCACTAGACCTCCGTGCAGTCCTACACATCCCCAGAGGGAGCCATGGTCGAGATGTCTGCGAATGGCCAGGCCCAGGCCCAGTAGAAACAGCCCGCTTAGCAGGCCGAGCATTGGCCAGATTCCAATGTTAAAGCGTGTGTGCACCAGGCTGAAAATCAGGGCTTGAATGGGCAGTGCCAGCCGTGCTCCGATCAGTATCTTGAGCTCTCCCCAGAGCCAGCCGCGGAATATCAGCTCTTCCAGCAAGCCCACGACGAGGCAGAGCAGAACGGCATTGATCAGTTTCTCGGCGCTGAGATCTCCTAGCCAGTAGCCCCAATGGCCGCTGATCGTGATCACGCTGATTAGCAGCAGCAGGGCCCCGGCCCCGGCCAATCCCAGTAGCAGGGGTTTCAGAAGGGTGTTGCCATCGCCTGCACCAGTGATGCCCAAGCTGCGCCATGGATGTTGGCTGATCCAGCGGGCCCTAACCCAGCCAGGCAGCAGCACTAGAAACAGCATTGCACTGCAGAGGGTTCCCAGCAGGCCGCGCCATTGGAGCGGCAGCCCGGGCAGGAAGAGGCCGGTCGGTTGCATGATCAGCCAGCCCAACCCGTAGAGCACGGGGATCAGAGTCACTGTCGGCAACCAGCGCCAACGTTGGTTTAACCATGCTGACCAGAGCGGATGTAGGCCAGAGCTGTTCAGCTTTCCTGTTCCAGTGTGCTGGTCAGCCCCTTGGCTTTCAGCGTTTCGCAGTAGAACTCGGCTGGTTCGAGGTCGCAGACGATAACCAGCCCGACGCCGGTGTTATGGGCTTCGAGCATCACGGCCATGGCGTCCTGCTCGCTTAGTTGGGGTACCACCTGCTGGAGGGTGACCACCACGTATTCCATGGAGTTCACCGGATCGTTGTGAAGAAGAACCTTGTAATGAGGTGATTGCTTGCGGATCCGCTCGGTTTGCTTCTCGAGGACGGCGGCACCACCGGGACTGGGGCTGGGGGCATTCACCGCCATGGCCAGGACGATCGGGAGGGCCCCAATGTACGTGGGCCGCTCACCCATGAGGCAGATGGTGAGCTATTCCAGCTTCAATGGCGGGGGATCGATCCTGTGATCTCAGAGGGTACGGATCCGACGCATGGCCTCGTCCACATTGACGCGACTGTTGAAGGCTGAGAGACGGAAGTAGCCTTCGCCTGCAGCACCGAAACCGCTGCCTGGGGTGCCTACCACGTGGGCGTTCTGGAGCAGATGATCGAAGAAGCTCCAGGAATCCATGTCGTCCGGTGTCTTCAGCCACACATATGGCGCATGCTCACCGCCATGCACTTCGATCCCGGCGGCCGTAAGTTCTCTCCGGATGATGGCGGCGTTTTTCATGTAGAAGCTCACTAGCGCATTGATCTCCCCCTGGCCTTGGGCGGAGTAAACCGCTTCGGCGCCACGTTGAATGATGTAGCTGACGCCGTTGAACTTGGTGCTTTGGCGCCTGTTCCAGAGATTCCAGAGTTCCACCTCTGATCCATCGTCGGTTTTTCCCTTCAAGCCTTTCGGCACCACGGTGAAGGCGCAACGGGTGCCGGTGAATCCAGCATTCTTGGAGAACGATCGGAATTCGATCGCACAGTCTCTAGCGCCCTCGATCTCATAGATCGAATGGGGCAGGTCGGGATTCTGGATGAACGCCTCATAGGCAGCGTCAAACAAAATCAAGACGTTGTTGGTGCGGGCATAGTTCACCCACTCCTGGAGCTGAGCTCTTGTGGCTACCGCTCCGGTGGGGTTGTTGGGGAAACACAGATAGATCAGATCGACTGGTTCGGAGGGGATCTTGGCTGCAAACCCATTTTTGGCGTTGATTGGCAGGTAGCTCAGGCCTGCGTAGCGGCCGCTTTCATTGGCGTCGCCGGTGCGACCCACCATAACGTTGCTGTCGACATACACCGGATAAACTGGATCTGTGACGGCGATGCGATTGCTGCTCCCAAGGATGTCGAGGATGTTGCTGCTATCGCACTTCGATCCGTCGGAGACAAAGATCTCCTCGGCATTGATCTGACAGCCTTTGGTCTGGAAATCATGCTTGGCGATCGCTTCGCGCAGCCAGTCGTAGCCCTGCTCAGGGCCATAGCCATGGAAACCAGTGTTGGTACCCATCTCGTCGATGGCGACCTTCATCGCGTTTCGGCATGCCAGTGGAAGTGGTTCGGTTACATCGCCGATGCCGAGGCGGATGAGCCCAGCATCCGGGTTGGCTTCACAGAAGCTTTTGACCCGCCTGGCGATTTCGGGGAACAGATATCCCGCCTTTAGTTTGAGGTAGTTGCTGTTGACCTGAACCACTGATGAGCTGGCTGTCTTGGCAGGCATCTTGCTACGTCACGGGTCCTTGCGCTGTGTCGCGGGGTTGGCCAGCGTTGTCCAAACGATGGGATCAGTGCCCTGCTGGCCATGACCGTCGCCTCACCCCGTCTGGAGCCGGTGGATTTCGAGAGCCTGGTCAATGCCGGGATCAATCGCCCTGCCCGTTACATGGGCCATGAGTTATGGGGGAGGCCTTTGGGGAATGGATGGATCTCGAGTTTTAGAGCCGGTGGAGGCCGAGACCATGCGTCAGCAGCTTCAGGTCACCTTGCCGAAGGGACTCTCTTTGCTTAGTGCAGAATCTGTGCCTTTAGGCGGTAGCAGCCTCTCTCAGTTGCTGGTTGCAGCCTCATGGCGCTTTGATTTGGCCATTGAGTCTGAGAAGCCATCGACGTGGCACGTGGCATCAGTGGCAAGTAGCTGTGGAGTTCTTGAAGGAGGCTCATGAACTGCTGTGGCATGACATTGATAAGAAGGGACGGCCGCATCAACGAGACTGCTGGCCAGCATTGCGTGAACTTCAACTTTGCAACAGATGCGAGGAGGGATGTGAGTCTCTTTGCTTAGACGTCGTTCAACTGCGTCTGGAGGCAAGCATTGATTCGATGGGCCGTAGCCTTAAGCCTGTTCAGCTGCAGCATTGGATTGCAGAGCAGATGGGTGAGTCCTTGCGCATGACCGGTGTGCAAAGTCAGGGACTCGAGTTGCTGCAGTGTTAGAGTCAAAAAATGACGCGAAGTCAATGGCAACTTTTGCCATTGGTCCGTCCCAGCCTTCTTCACTCCAATTCTGAGCAAAGCGAGGCTATTTGCTGCTCGTTCATTCCGTTCCCTCTGTTCGGGAGCAGTGAGACACATAACCCATAGGAGTTTTTGACTCCGTCTGCTTCTTCAACGGCCTTTGGCTGTTAATTCGTTTTCCACCCGATGCATTGAGCCGGCAGGCCATTGATCGGTTCTGAGTCCAGCAGGGCTCCCTATTTATTTTTCTATGCCCCAGCAAATTGTCATCTCTGAGCAGCTGCGGATCGCAGCCTTGCTCACAGATGAGCGAGTCGATGAGTTGATCGTCGCTCAGGGTCGATACCAGATCGGAGATGTCTACCTCGGCACGGTCGAGAACGTTCTCCCGGGCATTGATGCCGCTTTTGTGAATATTGGGGAAAGTGAGAAAAATGGTTTTATCCATGTCACTGATCTGGGCCCTCTGCGTTTGAAGAAGGGTGCTGCAGGTATTACCGAGCTGCTGGAGCCCCGTCAACAGGTGTTGGTTCAGGTGATGAAGGAGCCAACAGGCTCCAAGGGTCCAAGGCTTACTGGCAACCTGGCGCTGCCTGGTCGCTACTTGGTGCTGCAGCCCCATGGCCAGGGGGTGAACATCTCTCGCCGGATTAATTCCGAAGGGGAACGAAATCGCTTGCGAGCACTTGGGGTACTAGTGAAGCCGCCGGGTGCTGGCCTGTTGATTCGCACCGAGGCCGATGGCATTAGTGAAGATCTGCTGATCGATGATCTGGAGGCTTTACTCAGGCAATGGGAAGCCATCCAGCAGGCGGCAGACAATGCTCTTCCGCCGGTGCTGCTCAATCGCGATGAGGATTTCATTCATCGCGTTTTGAGAGATCACGTCGGTCCAGATCTTGTGAGAGTAGTGGTGAATGATGCCGCTGCCGTTGAGCGTGTGAGCAGTTTCCTCGGCCAGGAAGGTCCAAATGTATTAGTTGAGGCCCATAACGAATCCACCGAACTTCTTGAGCATTACCGAGTTAATGCTGCCATCCGCGATGCTCTCAAGCCCAGGGTAGATCTGCCATCTGGTGGCTACGTGATCATTGAGCCGACGGAGGCACTCACTGTTATTGATGTCAATTCAGGCTCGTTCACTCGTTCGGCCAATGCTCGTCAGACGGTGCTCTGGACCAATTGTGAGGCAGCTATTGAGATTGCCCGCCAGCTGAAGCTTCGCAATATTGGCGGTGTGATCATCATCGACTTCATCGACATGGAGTCGCGCCGTGATCAGTTGCAGTTGCTGGAGCACTTCACAGCAGCCGTTCGCGATGATGCTGCTCGCCCTCAGATTGCCCAGTTGACTGAACTGGGGCTGGTGGAACTCACTCGTAAGCGTCAGGGGCAGAACATCTATGAATTGTTTGGCAGGGCTTGTCCTGGCTGTGGTGGCCTTGGCCATGTGGCGGTACTACCTGGCAAAGATCTGCTACAGCCACTTGCTTTGGCTACTGGATTGGTGAGATCAGCAGCCTCTGCTCGGGCTGAAGCCCAGGTGCCAGGGGATGGCGGGAATGGTCGCCGTAGGCGTGGTGGGCGCATTCGTACCGGTGCGGTTGAGCTGCCTGCAATTACGCCTCCTTCTGGTGTGGCGAATGGAGTTGAGTCAACCACGTCTCTTGAATCTGAGAGACAAGAGCCTTCGGCCTCGTCTGAGGGTGTTATTCGTCGCCAGGAACCTGAATTGGTTGCTGTTCCAATGGATTCAGAGCAGGAGGAGGTGTTTGCTTGGCTTGGATTAAACCCTTTGCTTTTGATTGAGCCACCTCCAGAGAATGACAACCTTTTGGTTCGCGTGGTTCGGCCTGGGGAAGATGCTGAGTCTGTCCTTGAGGAGGCTCGTGAGCAGCTTTTAGCTAGTTCCAATCGGCGTCGGCGTCGGGGACGAGGTGGTGGTCGAGGGGCCGGCCGTGGTGCCCCCGAAGCCAGTGTCGAAACCCCTTCATCCAATGGCACAGAGGTGGTTGTCCAGCAAACCAAGGTTGTCGCAAAGAATGAGCCTCTAAGTGTTCAAATCACTCCTCTTGAGGTTGATCATTCATCGAGCAGCGCTTCTGTAGAAACCGTTTCTTCACTTTCCGAGCAGCAGGAGAGTGAACCCGAGGATCCCCGCCGCCGCCGCCGCCGCTCCTCTGCTGCAGGCTGATATGGACCCTTCGGCGGAATCCATCGCCGGAGTTGATGAGGTGGGTCGGGGCTGCTGGTTTGGTCCTGTGTTTGCCGGAGCGGTTGTCCTGACTGAAGTTGCGGCAGTCGAATTGTTGGCTGAGGGGTTAACAGATAGCAAAGTACTGACTGTTCGCCGCAGGGCTCGCCTAGTGCCGCTGATTGAGAACGCCGCGACGGCTTGGGCTCTTGGACAGGCCTCGGCTCGCGAAATTGACGCGCTAGGCATTCGCTCTGCGACGGAACTGTCCATGCTGAGGGCACTGCAGCGCCTACCTACACCGTTGGAGCTTGTCTTGGTTGATGGCGTCTTGCCATTGCGCCTCTGGATGGGGCCGCAACGTACCGTGGTGCGCGGTGATAGCCAATGTGCGGCCATCGCTGCAGCCAGTGTGTTGGCCAAGCAGGCTCGTGATGGGCTGATCAAGCGGTTGGCTAGTCGTTTCTATGGCTACGGTTTGGAGCGACATGTTGGCTATGGAACGGCGATCCACCGGCGTGCCTTGTTGGACTTAGGCCCTACCGCGCTTCATCGTCGCTCATTCCTCACCAAGCTGTTTGCTGTTAAGGGCAGCCTCACTTGAGGTTATGGGTGTCTCTTGGCACCATTGGCTGAAATCCTTGACAAGTTGTTGGCCAACACGGGTTTTGATGCCAAGCAGGATGCCGCTGAGTATTGATTGACCGGTGCTTTTCAACACCCCTTGGGGGATTAACTTCAGCAGTGCTGGTGGGGTAACGCTGACCGATAGCAGAGCTTCCCCTTCAAGACCCTTTGGGGTGGCTTCCATGATGGCCTCCAGGCCGAGGTCGAAGTCATCCACTAGATCTAGGCCTTTAAGTTCGCTATCGGTTGCGCGGATGCTGAGTTTGCCGTCACAGTTGTCTACTTTGAGTGAGACAACTGGGTTGATCTGTAGCTGAAACACTTTCAGGCTGGTCACTGCGTAGCTGAAGCGACCATCTCCTAGTGGGGTAAGTTTTTCCCATTCCAGCAGGGCAGCTAGAACCCTATCCTGCTCGAGCAGGTAAGCAGGCAGTCGCTCAGCGTTTTGCCTTACCGGCAAATTGAGGTTCTGGCTGGCTTGGAAAGCCAGAGGCATGGCTTGCGGTTGACGCGTCATGATCCTATCGACCTAACTTGCGATGCGCTTCTGATGCCAATACGCGTGGCCTTCCTCGGACCGGAGGGAACCTATGGCCAGCAAGCGGCCCAAGCTCTGGTGGAGCTTGAAGGATTAGCGAATTTTGAGCTGGTGCCATGTGTAGGACTGCGGTCCGTAGTTGAGCATGTGGCCACTAAACGCTCTGAAATGGCGGTGGTCCCGGTGGAGAATTCCGTGGAGGGTGGTGTAACTGGCAGCTTGGATGCGCTTTGGTCTCATCCGCAGTTATGCATCCTTAGGGCAGTCGTTTTGCCGATTCGTCATGCTCTACTGAGCAGCGGTGGACTCAAAGACATCTCTGAAGTCCTGTCACATCCCCAAGCTCTGGCTCAGTGCAGTGGCTGGTTGGCTGAGCATCTTCCTGATGCCCTGCAGTTGCCTACAAGTTCTACGGCCGAGGCGGCAAGAATGGTTATAGGTAGTCGATTTCGTGCAGCGATCGCTTCTCGGCCTACGGGCCAGGGAAGAGGTCTTAAAGAACTGGCTTTCCCTATCAACGATGTCGCGGGCAATCGCACCAGATTCCTGTTGTTACGGCAGGGAACACCGCTTCAACGTGGTGATGTGGCCAGCTTCGCATTCTCTCTCCATGCCAACGCCCCGGGCAGCCTGCTCGAAGCACTCACTTGTGTGGCTCGACTGGGGTTCAATATGAGTCGGATTGAGTCGCGTCCCTCGAAACGAGAACTAGGCGAATACGTGTTCTTTGTGGATGTGGAATTGAGGGATGGTGGTATTGGTGCATCTGAGCAGCTCATCGAGGCCTTGCAGCCTTTGTGTGAACATCTTGTGCACTTCGGTTCTTATTTCAGCAGCGACTTGGAGCTCGATTGAGATCAGTCGCGGCTGCGGAAGACGCCGAATTGCATCAGACCATGGGCAAAAGCCCAGCGCATCAACAAAATCGTTGGTATTTCTCTGAATCCCTTGAGCACGGCGGTTGGACCCAACCCGAGCACGGCTCCAGGACGACGAAACCCCTCCAAAATCGAATCATTCCAGGAGGGCAGGATGGATCTTGTCCAGTCGTCAGATTCGACAGGGCCGCAGGAATAATGGCTATGTAGCAAATGGCGGCGGAATCCGTTAATGCTGGCGAATTCCGGATGGGCCCACTGGTTGAGTAGCTGACGCATCACCCATCGCTCAAGTTTGGTCATTTCCCCATCTTCGTAATCACGGCGGTTCCAATCGGCCACCGCAAGTACACCTTTTGGTCGCAGCACACGCAGCAGTTCATCTGCATAGCGCTGCTTGTCTGGCATGTGGGGGCCTGCTTCCACACTCCACACAGCGTCGAAGCTACCTTTGGCTAGTTTTAAATCGAGGGCATCCATAACCTGGAATTGGCAGGTCATCCCCTCAGGAGTGAGTTGAGATGCTCGTTTTACCTGGGCTGGACTGATGGTGATGCCAAGCACGTCAAAGTTGTAATCCCGGGCCAGGATTCTTGCGCTACCACCAATACCGCAGCCCACGTCAAGTACTCGGGAGCCTCGAGGGAGTTGGGCGAGTCCACTCCATTGAACGAGCTCATGTACGAAGTCTTCCTTTGCGGCTCGGAAATCTCTGCTGCCAGGAGGTTTGCCGTAATAGCCGAGGTGGACGTGTTCACCCCAGAGCCGCTCGAGCAGCTGGTCATTGGTCCAGGCATCGTAAGCAGAGGCAACACTGGCGCTTGATTTGTATCGCCGATCCCGTTGGGTCCAGATCAATACAGCAGAAGTTAGGGTTGTCCCTGCCAGGATCAATATCCACACCCAAACGTCCATTAATTGTTGGCCTGATCGACGTTGGTGAGGCTTTCTTTGAGTACAGTCCGTGCCGCAAGCTGGCGGCGGGTGTGGTCAAGCATCTCGTATTCACGCTCCAGGCGATGGCTGGTTCTTGTGAGCTCCAGTAGTGCCTGTTGCTCTTCAGCCACAGGCCCTCCGAGATGGGCGCCGATCCAGAAAGAGAGTTCCCTGGGAAGATCAGGCAGGTCATCTGGCATGGTGATGTCTGAATCTGTGAGCTTGCCTGTAAGCATCACCACATCGTGTAGGGCTTTTGCAACGCTGATGGATAGCTCCTGTAGCTGGCTGTGGTTATCCATTTGGTCATCCTCGATCCAGCTCACCATGGCAGTGCGGAAAGGGGCGTCTCGAATCACATCGAGCACTCGGAAGCGCTGCTGTCCAAGGGTGACGATATTGCTGCGTCCGTCTTTGGATGTTTGGTGTTGCAGGATCTCTGCGCAACATCCCACATTCGCCATTGTTTTTGTTTGAGGATCCCAGCGCAGCACACCAAAACGCCGATCACTTTCAAGCACACTCTGGAGCATCATTCGGTAACGAGACTCAAAAATGTGCAGTGGAAGCACTTCTTGGGGGAATAAGACGACATCCGGCAGAGGGAAGAGAGGCAACTCCCTGACGGACAGGTCGGTCACAGATAATGTCCTAGAGAGATTAAAAGCCTAGTTAGCCGGCCCACATCTTGGTTGACCTTCAGAGTTTCACTTCAATGTCAACACCACTTGGGAGGTCGAGTTTCATCAGGGCATCGATGGTCTTGGCTGACGGGTTGTAGATATCGATGATGCGCCGATGGGTCCGCGTTTCGAAGTGTTCTCGTGAGTCTTTGTCCACATGGGGTGAGCAAAGCACACAGTAAATCTTCCTTTTGGTGGGAAGAGGGATTGGGCCGATTGCCGTCGCGGCAGTGTTATCGGCTGTTTCAATGATTTTGTCGCAGGAAAGATCCAACATGCGACGGTCAAAAGCCTTAAGGCGGATGCGGATCTTCTGCTGAGCGATAGCCGTGGACATGAAAGGTTTAGGAGATGTTCCCTGTATTGGGGTTAGGGATGGATTGTCGAGGTTCTTTGGAGATGCATTGAACGTTGATCGTTCATGCAGGCTGAAGCTTTGAATTTAAGGGATGACAAGGCAAAGGCCCAATCATCCCCATCTTGATCATTCGATGATCTTCGAAACCACACCGGCACCGATGGTGCGGCCGCCTTCACGAATGGCGAAACGCATACCTTGCTCGATAGCAACAGGGCAGATCAATTCACCAGTCATTTTGATGTTGTCGCCTGGCATCACCATCTCCACATTGGAGCCGTCTTCGGCTGTGAAGGCGGTAATTTGGCCCGTCACGTCAGTGGTTCGGATGTAGAACTGTGGACGGTATCCGGCGAAGAAGGGGGTGTGGCGTCCACCTTCTTCTTTTTTGAGGACGTAAACCTGACCCTCGAATTTAGTGTGAGGTGTAATTGAGCCTGGTTTGACTAGTACCATGCCGCGCTCGATGTCTTCCTTCTCGATGCCGCGAAGTAGGAGCCCGCAATTGTCTCCCGCCAAGCCTTCATCAAGATCTTTACGGAACATTTCCACACCGGTCACGGTGGTCTTGCGGCTGTCTCTAATGCCGACAATCTCGATTTCTTCGCCTTTTTTGACCTTGCCGCGTTCGATTCGTCCGGTGGCCACGGTGCCACGACCAGTGATTGAGAAAACGTCCTCTACGGCCATTAGGAAAGGTTTTTCGATTTCTCTCTCTGGTTCCGGTATGGATGCATCAACTGCGTCCATTAACTCATCGATCTTTGCTTCCCATTCAGCTTCACCTTCAATGGCTTTGAGACCAGATACTTGGACTATGGGGATGTCATCACCAGGGAAGTCGTAGCTGCTCAGGAGTTCACGGATCTCCATTTCAACGAGCTCGATGATTTCTTCATCGTCGACCATGTCGCATTTGTTGAGAGCGACAACCAGTGCAGGCACGCCCACCTGCTTGGCAAGAAGGATGTGCTCTTTGGTTTGGGCCATGGGACCATCGGTTGCTGCGCAAACCAGGATGGCTCCGTCCATCTGGGCCGCACCGGTAATCATGTTTTTCACGTAATCAGCGTGACCGGGGCAGTCCACATGTGCATAGTGACGCCCGACGGTTTCGTATTCCACGTGGGCGGTGTTGATCGTGATACCGCGCTCACGCTCTTCAGGCGCGCCGTCGATCTCGGCGTAATCTTGCACCTTGGCTTGACCCTTTTTCGCAAGCACACTTGTGATAGCTGCGGTAAGGGTTGTTTTGCCGTGGTCGACATGGCCGATGGTGCCAATGTTGACGTGAGGCTTGTTCCTCTCAAACTTCTCGCGAGCCATTGTGTAAAAGAATCGGGGGGTGGAAAGTGGGTGTTATAGAGATCAGGAATTGCCCTGATTCTTGGAGATGATGGCTTCAGCAACGTTGCGAGGAACTTCCTCGTAATGGCTGAACTCCATCGAGAAGATACCCCGACCTTGAGTCATGGATCGGAGCTGGGTGGCGTAACCGAACATTTCGGCTAGAGGCACTTTGGACTGCACTTTAGAGAGTCCATCGTCAATGGACTGGCCTTCAACCTGACCTCGCCGGGAGGACAGATCGCCGATGATCGAACCGAGGAAATCCTCGGGGATCTCGACTTCAACCTTCATCATCGGTTCAAGCAGCACAGGATTGCACTTCTTGACGCCGTCTTTGAAAGCCATCGATCCGGCGATTTTGAAAGCCATCTCGGACGAGTCCACATCGTGGTAAGACCCGTCAACCATGGTGACTTTCACATCGATGAGCGGATAGCCAGCGATAACGCCGGATTCGCATGTTTCACGCATGCCTGATTCGGCAGGCTTGATGTATTCCTTGGGAACGATGCCGCCGACAATCTTGTTGACGAATTCAAAGCCTGACCCCGGTTCTCCGGGTTCCATTTCGATTACCACGTGGCCGTATTGGCCTTTACCACCAGTTTGACGGGCAAACTTGCCCTCGCCTTTAGAGCTGGCACGAATGGTTTCCCTGTAGGAGACCTGTGGAGCGCCGATGTTGGCCTCAACCTTGAATTCTCGCAGCATGCGATCCACGAGGATTTCAAGGTGGAGTTCGCCCATGCCAGCAATCACGGTTTGACTGGTTTCAGGGTCTGTGCTGACGCGGAAGGTGGGATCCTCTTCCGATAATGAAAGCAGGGCTTTGGAAAGTTTTTCCATATCACCCTTGGTTTTGGGCTCAACAGCCACCGATATCACTGGCTCGGGGATGTAGAGGGTTTCTAGAACAATCGGATCATCAGTCGTGCAAAGGGTGTCGCCTGTCGTGGTGTTCTTCAGGCCTAGAACGGCACCGAGATCTCCTGCGCGTAGTGCATCGACCTCTTCACGGTCATCGGCCTTGAGAATGATCAGTCGGGAAATTCGTTCTTTCTCGTTCTTCGTGGAGTTCAGCACATAGCTGCCTTTCTCGAGCACCCCTGAATACATACGCACGAAGGTGAGCTTGCCGTAGGGGTCCGCCATCACCTTGAAGGCCAAAGCACTAAATGGTGCGTTGTCATCGGATGGCCTTACTGCCTCCTTGCCATTGGGAAGTAAACCTTGAATCGGGGGCACATCAACTGGAGCGGGTAGGTAGTCCACCACTGCATCCAATAGCAGTTGAACGCCCTTGTTCTTGAAGGCAGATCCACACAGCAAAGGTACAAGGCCGTGCTTGAGAACCCCTTCGCGAATGCCTGATGCAAGTTGGGCTTCACTTAGTTCTTCCGTCTCTAGAAAAACTTCAATCAGTTCTTCGTCGGTTTCAGCAACACATTCCATCAGCTTGGCTCGCCATTCAGCGGCAAGCTCTTTCATGTTCTCTGGAATCTCAGTTTCTTCAATGTCCTTGCCGAGATCGTCCTTATAAATGAAGGCTTTGTTTTTAACGAGGTCAATAATTCCGCTGAGATCTCCCTCTGCACCAATAGGCAGCTGGATTGGGATGGCGTTGGCTTTGAGGCGATTCTTGATCTGTCCGTGAACCTTGAGGAAGTCGGCCCCGGTGCGGTCCATTTTGTTGACAAAAACCATCCGTGGAACGGAATAGCGATCGGCTTGCCGCCAGACGGTTTCTGATTGAGGTTGAACTCCACCTACCGCACAAAACACGGCGATCACACCATCGAGCACTCGCATCGAGCGCTCCACTTCAATGGTGAAGTCAACGTGCCCTGGGGTGTCAATGATATTGATGCGGTGATCGTTCCAGGTTGTCGAGATCGCAGCCGCTGTAATCGTGATTCCGCGCTCGCGCTCCTGAGCCATCCAGTCGGTGACGGCGGCGCCGTCATGCACCTCGCCCATCTTGTGAACCACACCTGAATAGAAAAGGATGCGTTCAGTACAGGTGGTTTTGCCGGCGTCAATATGGGCGGCAATCCCGATATTTCTGACGCGTTCCAGGGGAAAGGCGCGAGCCACAGGAAATTCTCCGGGGTTTGGCGTTAAAAGGCGGGTGAGACTCTACAGGTCAGCCCTTGGAACGTTTCAGTGCCGTCAGGGCTTGGCCATGTTCAGTAGCGATAATGGGCGAAGGCTTTGTTCGCTTCTGCCATCTTGTGGGTTTCTTCTCGCTTGCGAACGGCGCTGCCCGCTTCATTGGCGGCATCCATCAGTTCAGCAGCCAGCTTTTGGGACATGCTGCGGCCATTGCGGGCTCGAGAGAAGTTCACCAGCCAGCGCAGGGCCATTGCCGTGCCTCGCTCCTGGCGTACTTCCATCGGCACCTGATATGTGGCACCACCAACACGGCGGGCCCTTACTTCCACCAGAGGCGTGGCGTTTTTTACGGCTGTTTCGAAGAGCTCTATCGGGTCGCCACCGGTGCGCTCATTAATCAGTCCAAAGGCTTGAGCCAGGATGCGTTGTGCAGTTGACTTCTTGCCGTGTTTCATCAGCCGAGAGATCATCATTGTGGCCAGTCGGTTGTTGAACTGGGGATCCGGAAGGACTGGGCGTTTTTCTGCTGCGTTGCGGCGGGACATAGACGGTTAGGAGTGGATAAGGAGGAGGTAGGGCTAAATAAGGGGAGAGATGAATAACGAGGTTCTTTAATCCTGCTTCGACGCCTTGGCACCGTATTTTGAGCGGGATTGACTGCGATCTTTGACACCTGCAGTGTCCAGAGTTCCGCGGATGATGTGATATCTCACCCCAGGAAGATCTTTGACTCTGCCGCCGCGGATGAGTACCACAGAGTGCTCCTGGAGGTTGTGGCCGATGCCTGGGATGTAGGCCGTGACCTCAAAACCTGAGGTAAGGCGCACGCGCGCAACTTTGCGCAGGGCTGAGTTGGGCTTTTTAGGTGTGGAGGTGTAGACCCGAGTGCAGACACCGCGCCGCTCTGGACAAGCGCGCAGCGCAGGAGATTTTGTCTTGCGAGTCAGGTGCTGGCGCTCAGTTCGGATCAGCTGTTGGATGGTTGGCATCGAAGGTCGGCATTTGGTCGGAGATCCGACCTGATTCCACAATCAACCACCATACCGTTTCGGCTTGCCTGATTGATGATCAGACGGAATAGGTTGCGTTTAGAGAGGCTCTGCAATCAATACTCTTTGAAATTTAAGCTTAAAAGCGATGGAGGATGTGGTGATAAGGGATGCATGGCCCCTTGCAGTGCTTCGGTTTTGTTGGGCGAGAAGCCAAGTTTGATCTCTTTATTATTTGTTAGCCATTGGATCCTGACCTCTGGCACTTTCAAGAGGCTCATTAGCTTTTTCAGGATTGCCTTTGTGTTGGCGCAAAATGAGTCCAAGGCCATTGTGGATTCTGGGGGGTGTGCCTCGACCTGTTACAACCAATTGATTCGCTACCAATAGGGACGTTGAACTGCCTCCATCTAAGTTCAGGCCGTCTCTGATCCCCAGTTGTTGCAGGGCCAGGCTTGTTTCCAGCAGGGTTGGATCGCTGCCTCTGGCCCCTTTGAGAGTGAGTAGCCAGAGCTTGCCACCACCTTGGCCCACCACACTGCGGGGAGCTGCAAGGGATAGAAAACTTGGGCTGAAGCCTTCTTGTCTTCCAGACAGAACCACCCGCCCGTTTTGCAGCAGCAATGGACCACCACCAAGCACTTGAGGTAGTTCGCCAAGAGGATGTGATGCTTTCATCCGCATGCGCACTGTTTCACCAGTCGCCGCCGGTAAAGGGAAGCCTCCTCTGGCTACGACCAGATCCCCATCCTTCCTCAGAGGAACCCCCCGGGCCAGCTGCACTTGTTGGAAGCTCTGCACTACTCGCCCGTTGATAATCATCATTGCTTTTTCTTCTCCGCTGAGGGCTTGGTAGATAGGCCCCCAGGCTCTGGTGTAGCGACTAAGGCCGCGCTGCACATAGCCACTATTCAAGGTGCCAAGATTCCATCTCTGCCCTTGAGGACCTTGAAGTTCTTGTTGAAGTTGCAGGCGGCCGAAGGATAGGTGTCCTGTAGGGCCCCAGCCGATTGCCCCTCGATTGAGGATTGGGCCTGAAAACCATGTGCCATCAAGTCGTAAGGCCCCTAGGGGCAACTGGCGCACTCGATTGAAGAAACCCCCGTTGATGGCGATCAGAGCGTCTGCAGGTTGGGCCAACTGGTTGAGAAAACGTAGGCCTTGTTGATGGTTAATTTGCGGCAGAGGCCTTAGGAGCAGGCCTTGCTTTGACAAATTTGTACCGACCCTGGTGATCTGCAATGGTTTTACCCCAACGTTCACCACTTTTGTGTCGAAGACCAGGCCGCGCTGGATGAGGGCCTGGATGGATGGATTAAGGAGTGGCGAGCGCAGGTTTGTTGCGTTGCTGTGATTGCCAATACCGTCCAAGACAATGCGCCAGGGGTTGTCCAGGGTGAGGCTGCTTAGGGTTTCTGCCTGACCGATGAGCATCAGGCCATTGCGCTGTTGCTTGGGCATCAGGCCTAATGCCTTCATCTGCCTACGCTGCTGGGCATTGGCCTGAAGATTAAGAAGGAGATTGTTATCAAGGCTTTGCATGAGCGCCGGACCGCTTAGGTCGAGCACCAGACGATTGGAATTGCTGCCCTTGCCCTGCCGAAGACCTTTGAGGCGCGGTGTTGGCAGTTCAACGTTAAGGGTCTTGTTTTGCCGCTTGATCTTCACTCCTTTCGTAGTGAGCCATTCGGCCACATTCAATGCCACTTCATCTTTAAGGGTGATTTGTGGGAGGGATTTCAGAGAGGCTTTGCTTCCATACCACTGCAGCTGCTGTCCATTTGCCTGGGTGGATCTGCGGAAGCCAAAACGTCCGACCAGTAGATCCAGGGGAAGCCAGAGTTGGCTCGGAGTGCCATTCCTATGGCCTCTCCAGCGCCAAGGGGCCTCGATTAACTGACCATCGATGTTGAGGCGATCTCCAACGAATAAGTTCGCGGTTCTTACCTCGACATTGGGAGGTGGGGGAGGAGGAGAAACCATGATTTGGACGCTAGTCCTCTTATCCGGCTAAGTCTTAGAGGAGGGCGCCTGCCTAGGATTATTCATTGAGCTTTTCACTGTGACCGCAGTCCACTGCGGTGCAGAAAAATAGTCTGGCTGAAGGTTATGTCTCAGGATCACCGTCGTTCCAATTGGCCCTATTGCGACAGCAGCGCGCCTACGGCCTTGGTTGGCGAAAAGGATGCATGTGGCGTTGGCTTCTTGGCTCAAATTGATGGGAAAGCTAGCAATTGGATTTTGCAGCAGGCTCTTCGGGCTCTGAACTGCATGGAACATCGGGGTGGTTGCGGAGGTGATGCGGATTCCGGAGATGGAGCAGGTCTGCTTTGCGCTATCCCCTGGAGCTATCTTGAGGCCGTGTGGTCGGCAGTGGAATCTGCAAACCATGGTTGTGGCCTGGGCATGTTGTTTATGCCTCGAGATGCTTCACGTCGCGCAGAAGCACGTTGCTTTTGCGAGCAGGAGGCCGAGTCCCTTGGTCTCAGGTCCAGAGGATGGCGAGAAGTCCCTGTGGATGTGGCGGTATTGGGTCCCCTCGCCCGTGATACAGCGCCGGTTATCGAGCAGTGGCTGGTGCAGGGATCTCAGTCAGGTGATGCTTTGGAGGCGTTGTTGTTTCGATTGCGCCGTCGTATCGGAGATCGTGCTCGACAGGCCTGGGGAGACCACGCCAATGATCTCTACGTGGCCTCACTCAGTAGCCGCACTGTCGTTTACAAAGGCATGGTGCGCTCCGAGGTGCTTGCGGCGTTTTATGCCGATCTCCGCGACCCTCGTTTTGAGGTTCCTTTTGCGGTTTATCACCGCCGCTTCAGCACCAATACGTTGCCTCGTTGGCCACTCGCCCAGCCGATGCGTTTGCTCGGTCATAACGGTGAAATCAACACGCTGCTGGGCAATCTGAACTGGGCTAGGGCCACTGAAGTCAACCTAGATGCCGTTTGGGGTGTTGATGCGGCTGATCTCAAACCGGTTGTCAATGCAGCTTTTAGTGATTCCGCCAATCTTGACGCGACTCTGGAGCTGCTAGTACGCAGTGGTCGCCCGATTGTTGACAGCTTGCTGACCTTGGTCCCTGAGGCCTTCCGGGAACAGCCTGAGCTGGCTGACAAGCCAGAAATTCAGGCTTTTTATGAGTATTCGGCGTGCACGCAGGAGCCCTGGGATGGCCCAGCCCTGCTTGTGTTCTCAGATGGTCGCAGTGTTGGGGCCAGCCTCGATCGCAATGGCTTACGCCCGGCCCGCTATTGCATCACCAGTGATGGCTTTGTGGTGATGGGTTCAGAAACTGGTGTGGTTGAGCTGGAGGAAAGCCGCATCATCGAGAAGGGACGCCTTGGTCCTGGGCAGATGTTGGCGGTTGATCTTGAAAAGGGTCGTTTGCTGCGCAATTGGGATGTCAAGCAGGAGGTTGCTGGCCGATATCCCTATGGCGAATGGCTCAGTCAAAATCGTTGCAAGCTTGGTCAACAGTCTTGGCAACAGGATTCTCAACTGGGAGATCTGGAACTGCTTCAGCAGCAGACAGCCTTCGGTTTCACTGCTGAGGATTTGGACTTAATCATCGATTCAATGGCGGCTGGGGCCAAAGAACCCACCTTTTGCATGGGTGATGACATCCCCTTGGCTGTGCTCTCCGATAAGCCCCATCTTCTATACGACTACTTCAAGCAGCGCTTTGCGCAGGTCACGAACCCGCCGATTGATCCCTTGCGGGAAAAGTTGGTGATGAGCCTCGAGATGCATCTGGGAAAGCGTGGTTCTCCCCTCAAGCCTGAGGCGGCGGCGGCTTCGGTGATTCATCTTGAGACTCCGATTCTCAATGAGGCGGAACTTGCAGCTTTTGGTCAGCTGGAGTTTCCAACGACCACACTCTCCACTTTGCTGACAGTTAATGATGGGCCTAGCGGTTTGGGGGCTTCCCTTACACGGCTCTGCGTTGAGGCGGAGGATGCTGTGCGCGTTGGAAGTCAGATCGTGGTGCTTTCTGACCGCGGGGTTGGTGCTAGCAACACCTATATCCCACCGCTGTTAGCGGTTGGGGCAGTGCATCACCACTTGCTTAATCAGGGTTTGCGGCTGAATGCTTCCTTGGTGGTGGACACGGCACAGTGCTGGAGTACCCATCATCTGGCCTGTCTAATCGGCTATGGCGCCAGTGCTGTTTGCCCTTGGCTTACTTGGGAGACCACTCGGCATTGGTGGAAGCATCCTCGTACTCAGAAACTGATTGAAACCGGCAAGTTGCCAGCACTGACGATTGATCAGGCTCAGGCCAACGTACGTAAGGCGCAGGAAGATGGCCTGCGCAAGATCCTCTCCAAGATCGGTATTTCCTTACTTGCTAGTTACCACGGCGCTCAGATTTTTGAGGCGATTGGTATCGGTGCCGATTTAATTGAGTTGGCTTTTAAGGGCACGACCAGTCGAGTGGCTGGACTCAGTCTCAATAACTTGGCTAGCGAGACCCTCACCTTCCATGCCAAGGCATTCCCTGAATTGGATCGCACCAAGCTCGAGTTCATGGGATTTGTGCAATATCGCAGTGGCGGTGAATTTCATCTCAATACCCCGGACATGTCTAAGGCCCTGCATGCGGCCGTGAGGGCTGGTCCGGGCTACGACCACTTTTCTACCTACAAGAACCTGCTGGAGAATCGGCCGGTTACTGCCCTGCGCGACCTGCTGACTTTCCGCTTAGCCCCTACCCCTCTCCCGTTAGATCAGGTTGAAAGTGTTGAATCCATTTGCGCACGTTTTTGTACTGGTGGAATGAGTCTTGGCGCCCTGTCGCGCGAGGCTCACGAGGTGCTCGCCGTGGCGATGAACCGTATCGGTGGTAAGAGCAACAGTGGCGAAGGAGGAGAAGATCCGTCCCGATTCAAGATCCTTGATGATGTCGATCTTGAGAGTCGTTCAGCAACTCTTCCAAGCATCAAGGGTTTGCGCAATGGCGATACGGCTTGCTCTGCGATTAAGCAGGTTGCCTCTGGTCGCTTCGGTGTGACGCCGGAATATTTGCGGAGCGGTAAGCAACTTGAGATCAAGGTGGCTCAAGGGGCAAAGCCTGGTGAGGGAGGTCAGTTGCCTGGGTCAAAAGTTGATCCCTACATCGCCAAACTGCGCAATAGCAAAGCAGGAGTGGCGCTGATCTCGCCGCCGCCTCATCACGACATCTATTCAATTGAGGATTTGGCCCAGTTGATTCACGATCTTCATCAGGTTCACCCTGCTGCCAAGGTGAGCGTGAAGCTGGTTGCCGAGATCGGTATCGGCACGATTGCTGCTGGAGTGGCTAAGGCCAAGGCCGACGTGATTCAGATCTCCGGTCATGACGGTGGTACAGGCGCATCACCCCTGAGTTCGATTAAGCACGCGGGAGGACCTTGGGAGTTAGGCCTCACCGAGGTACACCGTTCTCTGCTTGAAAATGGCTTGCGTGATCGCGTGTTATTGCGTGCTGATGGTGGTCTTAAGACTGGTTGGGACGTGGTGATCGCCGCCTTGCTCGGTGCTGAGGAATATGGTTTCGGCTCAGTCGCGATGATTGCCGAGGGTTGCATCATGGCTCGCGTCTGTCATACCAACAAGTGCCCTGTGGGGGTCGCTACCCAGCAGGAGGGCTTGCGCAAGCGCTTCCCAGGTGTTCCAGAGCACGTTGTCAACTTTTTTCTGTTTGTGGCTGAGGAGGTGCGCCAACTGATGAGTGTGCTCGGTGTGGCTCGGCTTGAGGATTTAATTGGTCGCACAGAGCTGCTTGAGCCTCGCAGCCTCAACCTGGTTAAGACCCAAGCCCTTGATCTCTCTTGCTTGTTGGATCCGATTCCGGCGGCAGCTGATCGGTCTTGGTTGATTCATGACGCCAAAGCCCATGACAATGGACCGATCCTCGAGGATCAGCTGCTTGCTGATGCCGAGCTGATGGCAGCCATCGATGGCCATGCTCATATCGCTCGCAATCTCGCGATCGTCAACACTGATCGCAGCGTTTGTGCACGGATCTCTGGTGAGATCGCTGAACGCCATGGCAACAAAGGTTTCCGAGGTCAGCTCGACCTCACCTTTGAGGGGGCTGCCGGTCAGAGTTTTGCTGCATTTCTGCTGCAGGGGCTGAATGTGCGCTTGGTGGGTGAGGCCAATGACTATGTCGGTAAAGGTATGAATGGTGGTCGGATCACACTGGTACCACCTTCGGGTGCAGATCACAGCGGTGGCCAGGTAATTTTGGGCAACACGTGTCTGTATGGCGCTACCGGTGGGGAGTTGTTTGCTTTAGGTAGGGCTGGCGAGCGTTTTGCCGTGCGTAATAGCGGTGTGAAGGCGGTTGTTGAAGGTGCGGGAGATCATTGCTGTGAATACATGACCGGTGGGGTGGTGGTTGTGTTGGGATCAACCGGCCGCAATGTTGGGGCAGGGATGACCGGTGGCGTCACGTTCCTGCTGGATGAGCAAGGCATGGTGAGTGATCTTGTGAACAAAGAGATTGTTGAGATTTGCTCGCTAACCACTGTTGAGCAGGAAGCCATTCTCAAAACACTGCTCGAAGCCCATCTCGCGCAGACCGGCAGTACAAAAGCCAAGGCGATTTTGGCCAATTGGATCAGGTGGAAAGCACTCTTTAAGGTGCTTGTTCCACCCAGTGAAAAGGTCAATGTTGGTTTAACTTTGCGTGAGCAAGTTGCAGCCTGATTAATGCCTTGGTTTATCAAAACCGAGAAGTTTACGGCGCAGACTTTGACCCTTTTGCCAGAGCAACGGCAGTCCTACTTAGCTGCCCACCGGGCATGGATCAAGGCTTTGCGCTCCTCAGGCGTCAAAGTTTCGAGTGGTTTTCTGGTGGATGCTGAACAACGACCAGGCGGTGGAGGGTTGTTGGTGCTGCAGGCAGACTCCTTTGAAGCAGCCAAACGCTTAGTCGAACAAGACCCGATGATTGTTGAGGGTTTGGTCAAATGGCATCTGCAGCAGTGGATCCCTGTGTGTGGCGAGCTCATTGCTTGAGTTCAGCGGGGGTGGACGGCCATCAGCCGCTGGACCTCGCCGGCGTGGTAGCTGCTGCGTGTGAGAGGAGTACTGACCACTTGAAGGAATCCCAGCTCGGTTTCCCCCAAAGACCGGAAATGCTCGAACTGTTCTGGTGTCACAAAGCGATCGACTGGCAGATGCTTTGGGCTTGGCGATAGGTATTGGCCGATGGTCACAATGTCGACGTGGTGACGGCGTAGATCCTTTAGGACCTCAATCACCTCAGCATCTGTTTCACCTAGCCCCACCATCAGTCCGGACTTGGTATAGACCTTTGGCCAGCCTTGCCGTACTTGATACAACAGCTCAAGAGATCGCATGTAGGCGGCTTGTGGGCGAGCCCGTGGGTAGAGCCGAGGGACGGTCTCAATGTTGTGGTTGAGCACCTCCGGAGCTGCTCCCATTACCTTGGCGAGGGCATCCCAGTTGCCATTGAAATCCGGAATTAGCAGCTCAATTGTGGTGAGGGGAGAACGTTGGCGAATGGCCTCGATGCATGCGATGAATTGACTGGCTCCCCCGTCGCTGAGGTCATCACGGTTGACTGAAGTGATGACCACATGGCGAAGGTTCATCTGGGTCACCGCTTCACCTAGGCGCTGCGGCTCACTTGGGTCTAGGGAGCGTGGGGTTTTGTCAAAGTCGATGTCGCAGTAAGGGCAAGCGCGGGTGCAACCCGGCCCCATGATCAAGAAGGTGGCAGTTCCTCCTGCGAAGCATTCCCCGATATTCGGGCAGCTGGCTTCTTGACAAACCGTTTTGAGATTGAGTCCCTTCAGCAGGTTGGCTACGTCGCCGATGCGTTGCTGTTGTGGAGCCTTGACGCGCAACCAGTGGGGTTTCAGTAAGGCCTTTCCAGTCATGAGAGCAGTTCAGGATCCCACTGGCAGCAGCAGTTCCAGGCGACTTCACCTTCTACAGTGAGCCTATCGGGATGTAGCGCAGCTTGGTAGCGCACTTCGTTCGGGACGAAGGGGCCGCAGGTTCGAATCCTGTCATCCCGATTGATCGTTGCTTCAGTTCGAGGTAATCCCTTCGACAATTGATATCAATCAGTTCTCTGACCATTCTTAAGAGGCCTACCAGTGGGATGCATGTGAAAACCCTGGGAAGGCTTTTGATGGATTTGTTATACCTAGGTCAAAGAAAAGCTTGCTTAAGCTGCTTGACTTTTGCCATGGAGATTCAAGGCCTAAGAGGAAGCTGAAGTGATTAAACCAGCAATTTTATTTGTATTAGCAGCGATCGTGGTTGCTCTTTTTGTCTTAAACCCACGCATTGCTCTTGATCACGGTCGGCCGATTTATCTGGTTTCTTGTCGTGGGGAGTGGTCGGTGCATTGGTTAGGAGCCTTTGGGAAGGGTGGGTTATTGGGGCTCTACCCACTGGATCGTGCTGCTCAAGCTGTTGTGTCAGAGACTCCTATTGAATACGTCTCAAAGGATGAGCAAATGGCTATCGCAATGACCACTGTTATGAAGCCTTGTCTCTGAGCGTTTGCGATATCAAGAGGAATGCTCTTTCAGCGATGTTGCAAAGTCACTAGAAAGCTATGTCGTTTCAATCACTATCGCCAGGGGCGGTAGTCTCGTTTTTAAGAGACGATCCCTGTCAGTGGTGGTTGGCGAGAGCAACAACGTCTATCGCTGTCTACTAATGCCCTTGCTGGTGGCTTATGCCCACAAAATTGTTCTGGTGAGTCAGTGACAGAGGCAGAGGCCGTGGTGGATGTCTTAGTGCTTGGCGCTGGTCCGGCGGCCCTTGCTATTGCTGCAGCCTTGGGCAAGGAGGGTTTACAGGTTTCAGCACTGACGGCTGGCAATCCTCGTGAGCCATGGCCATATACCTATGGCATTTGGGGTGACGAGGTTGATGCCTTTGATATGGGGCACCTGCTCGAGCACCGCTGGGCGAACACAGTGAGTTTTTTTGGCCCAGGCGCCTCTGACCCCAAGGCTGCAGCTAATCGGCCCAGTCCTCATCATCGCGACTATGGCCTTTTCGACAAGATAAAGCTCCAGGAGTATTGGTTGCAGCAATGCGAAGCTGCTGGCTTGACTTGGCATCAAGGTCTGGCAACTGATTTGGCTGTTGATGCCACCGTTAGTACTGTGACCACCGCCGAAGGTCTTGAGCTGCAAGCTCGCTTGGTGGTGGATGCCACTGGCTATAAGCCTGTATTCCTCCGTCATGGAGATCATGGGCCGGTGGCGGTCCAGACCTGCTTTGGGGTGGTGGGACGTTTCAATAAGCCGCCTGTGGAGCCTGGGCAGTTTGTGTTGATGGACTACCGCTGCGATCATCTGAGCCCTGCGGAGAAGGCGGAGCCGCCCACGTTTCTCTACGCCATGGATTTTGGTGGGGGATGCTTCTTCTTAGAGGAAACATCGCTAGGGCTCGCACCTCCGCTCTCATTAGAAACCCTGCGTTCACGCTTGGAGCGGCGATTGGCTCATCAAGGTTTAACGATTACCGAATTGCAGCATGAGGAGCTTGGTTATTTCCTGCCGATGAACTTGCCTCTACCTGACCTGCAGCAACCGCTGCTTGGCTTCGGAGGCTCGGCGGCGATGGTGCACCCTGCCTCCGGCTATTTGGTGGGCAGCATGCTACGCCGCGCGCCTGATGTTGCAAAGGCTGTTGCTGTAGCCATGGCAGATCCAGTGGCGGGGCCGGCTGTGCTCGCGGCTGCAGGTTGGGCGACTCTTTGGCCCAAGGAGTTGCGCCGTAAGCATGCCCTTTATCAATTTGGTCTTGAGAAGCTGATGCGTTTTAAGGAGCCCCAACTGCGGGATTTCTTTATCAGTTTCTTTGCTTTGCCGAGCGATGAGTGGTATGGCTTTTTGACTAACACTCTGAGCCTGCGGGAATTGGTCGCTGCCATGGTGAGCATGTTTTTTAGCGCCCCTTGGAGTGTTCGCTGGGGCCTGATGGGCATGCAGGGCAGGGAGCTGAAGTTGCTTTCTCGATTTCTTTTCCCGTCTGGCTAAAAAGTGTGTCTTATCAATTCAGCGATGCCTTGAGAAAACTTTCAGCTTGATTGAGTTGTCTTGTTTTTAAGCCAGTTCGGCTCCGGGGTATCCCCTTGGTGTCACAACATGACTGTCTTGCAAGCGAGTAGTGCTATTGCCGATTAGTACAAGGGTGAGCATGTCCACATCTTTGACTGGCAGCGTCTCAAGTGTGTGGAGCTTTATGTCTTCCTGCGCTCGTCCAAGTTGACGTGCCAAGACCACTGGCGTGCTTGGAGCTCGATGCTCCAGTAATAGTTCAAGGGCACGGTTCAGCTGCCAGTCGCGTCCTTGAGAGCGTGGATTGTAAAGGGCTACCACGAAATCTCCGCTGGCGGCACTTTTCAGGCGGGCTTCAATCTTGGACCAGGGAGTGAGGCGATCGCTGAGACTCACGCTGCAGAAATCGTGCATCAGAGGGGCACCTACCTTGGCGGCTGCTAATTGCAGGGCTGAGAGACCTGGATGCACCTGAAATTGTGGCCGATCACTAGGGGGCTCTGTTAGCCATAGTTCCAGGGCTAGGCCGGCCATGCCGTAAATGCCACTGTCCCCTGAAGAGACCAAGGCGACTCGTGCTCCCTGTTGGGCTAGCTCCAGGGCCTTAAGGCAGCGATCCCGTTCGCGCGTGAGTTGGCCGTCCAGACGTGCTTGATCTGGGCGCCGCAACGGTTCCAGTAGATCGAGGTAGAGGCCGTATCCAACCCATATGGCACTGCGGGCTAGAGCTGCTCGGGCATCGTGGGTGAGAAAGGCTAAATCTCCAGGACCGCTTCCGATCAGATGCAATTCGCCTCTTTGGGGTGCAAAAGGTTTGTTGGCTTCGCTGATGGCGATGGTGGCAGCACCATGCTCAGCTTTTTGGGCGTGGTGGATCTGTTTGGGTTGCAGCAAAGTGCCTTTGTTGCTAGCTGCTAGTAGTGCTGCTGCTTCGGCCACGGAATAGGTGCCCATGGCTGTTGCTACAACAGCAGAAGGGGTGGGGACTTCAACTTCTGCGAGTGCATCAGCGTTGAAGAAGCGCACTGGCCAGTCCTTTGCTTGAGCGAGAGCGAGCAAAGCGGTTTCATTGGCCTTTCGATCAATGCTGGCAAGGCCTGCTACTGCCTCTTGGGCAAGGCCTGCCTCTGCCAGGGCAGCCGCCACGGCGCGCTCAAGCAGGCTCAGGCTTGTATTGCGTTCGCAGCCAATTCCAATCCATAGGCTGGCGGGATGCCAGCTGCAACACATGCTGCTTTGTGGGCCGATGTTCAGTTGGGCTGGCCGAGCTCTATCGCCATTGCCATTGTGATCAAAAACTTCTTGCGCAGCAGCAGTTGTTTGCCAAAACGTCGAACCAGAACGCTGCAGAAACAAAAGCTTTTCACCTTGGGCTTGGGTCAGCATCAACTGATTCCAGATGCCGCGGTTGCCGCTACGTCGCCAGCCCCAGCCTTCGCCGAAACTATCAAGGGCTAAGCGGTTTTGGCTGTTGGCGTCTCCGGTGAGGACGGGGTGACCACCTAGCTCTGCGGCTAGTTCCATTGCCAGTTGTTCTGCGCCCGCCTGGTGACCGCCCAGCAATGGCACGACGTGTTTGCCATGGGCATCAAGGACGATGACGGCGGGATCTTTGTCCTTCCCAATGAGTAATGGAGCGATTAAGCGAGTCACTGCACCGATAGCACCCACGATGAGCAAGACCCCGTTTGGGTGCCAGTGTCTGCTAAGCACTTCGCTGGCGGAGCCAACTACAAGGCTTTTGGGTGGTTTGTCGAGAGTGTCGGCTGCACGCGGGGTAAGGGCCAGTTGATCCACCTGGCGGCGTCTTTCAAGCCTTTGCAAAAGCGGCCAGGCGCTGATAGAGAGACCCAGAGCCAGGCGCAGAGCGGGGCTAGGTGCGGCGGGATGGGTCAGGACAGGTTGGCCAAGGGGAACGTTGGATGCTGTTTCCTTTCAGTTGATCTAGGCATCATCGTTGCAGCATGCTTTTGAATCAATCAAGGCTTTGCCAAGGGGTTAGGGATGGGGCTCTGGGGAGGCTTGGGGATTGTCTGCTTTGAGTTCTGGCTCTAGTTCGGCGTTTGGTTCTAGATCAAGAGTTGGTTTGAGAGCAGCTTCTGTTTCGGTGTTTGGTTCTAGATCAAGAGTTGGTTTGAGAGCAGCTTCTGTTTCGGTGTTTGGTTCTAGATCAAGAGTTGGTTTGAGAGCAGCTTCTGTTTCGGTGTTTGGTTCTAGATCAAGAGTTGGTTTGAGAGCAGCTTCTGTTTCGGTGTTTGGTTCTAGATC
>NZ_JNBA01000041.1 GCF_000760295.1 Prochlorococcus sp. MIT 0701 | reverse complement strand
CTTCGTCATGGGAGAGATTGACGCCAAGAGTTAAGCCATCAGCGATCACATAATCCAGCGCGACTTGCACACCAGAACCATCAGCATCATCAAGATCGCCTTGCTGGTAGTAATAACCAACAGAGGCATTGAGATCAGGCGTGATGAAATAACCAACATCTAAGCCGTAGGTATCTAACGCACCGCCTAAATAACGACTGTTAAGGCGCTGCTCTGTATCACCAACTGGAATAAGGGCATAGGCATTGAATTTCCATGTATCTGATACAGCTTCTAGACCAGCTGCGATCTGCTGGAAGAAGGCACTTTCCTTGTCATAGAGAGTGACACCTGAATCAGCATTGCCTGTATTCATTGGCCGGCTGTCATAGCCAGCATTGATGCCGTACGTCCAGCTGCGATCACCGTTCAGCCAGCGATAACCCAAACGGGTTGATGTGCTGATCGTGGTGCCAGCGACCTCTGTATTGATGATGCTGCTGTAGCCTTCGTAATCAGAAAAGTTGGCATTGAGCAGCACATCAGCAAAGAACACACTGTTCTCGCCAACAGCAATTGGCAGGAACCCACCAATACCTGCTTGATTGGGTGTGCCTGCTCCTTGCAATGCGCCCTGAAAACCCCAGTTGAACTTGACTGCATCCTTGAGGGTGATCCCCATCACCCCTAGATCTGCTGCACTGCCATCCTCTTGAGCAGCTACTGGCTGGATGGGAGTGCTAGCTAGTGCAAGAGCAGCAGCACCAGTGAGCGATAAGGAGAGGCGCAGGGAACGCTGCATTGGATAATAATGGGGTTGTGGATTGATCAGCTGGGTGATTATTTAAAGGATTGCTGCTTCAACAACTCAGTAACTTGCTGCCTTGGCCTGTTCCTTTAGCTGCCTGATCTCTTCCTTTAATCCAGCAATAGTTTTAGCCTTTTCTTTTTGGTCATTAAGCAGCCTATCTTTCTGGCTGGTAAGTGTATCGATTTGAGCACCTTGTTGATTGATCAGTTTCGTTGCATGGATGAGTCTGTCCGCTTCGGAACTATCACTTGGTAAATCCTTGAATGCACCAAGTGCAGCTTTGGGTTTGGACTTTCTGTTTGGATTTAGGATCCTCTTAACTTCACTCTCACTGCCTTCTATTTTCCTTTCCTCTATTGCGTTGTAAACTCTCTCTCGCTGCTTTGGCTCTGCGTTAGCCATTGCATTCAAAGTACGAGCTGACATCATCGCCAGTAGCTTGGGACTGACCTCAGAATCTTTCAGCCATTTAGTCCAAGCATTCTCTAGATCTTGACTAGCTTTCTTCGATAAACCTGTAACACCAGATTCGATAAATGCAGTCCAACTACCCTTCTTCAGATTGCTCCTTAGGAAATGGAGATGCTCTGCAATGGCGACCTGCGACTGACCGATCGACTCATGCTCTTCTTGAATCTCCAGTACCCTGCCAGCAACCAGCTGTTGGATTACAGGGGTTTCGTTTTGCCTGATTGCCGCTGGTATGACAACTGCGGCTAGAGCTTCTTCGTACTCATTGCCTGAGCTAATCTCTGACTCCGTGAAAGTCATAAAGAGTTGACTGGATTATGGGTAAGAGTAACGTCACTGGACGAAGCTCGTCCATATGGGTAGAAATACCTACGCCTATCTGTAGGCTCCTTTGTATTGACTCTTTACCTCCAATGGCTTTCAAATTCAATATAAATCGTGCTTAATACCCGAACTAGCACCAACTAAACTAGCAGTAAACTGAAAACCCTTGCAATATCAGGTGCTTACCCACTTTTATGTAAAACGACCATGGTTAAACAGCTTCACGGATCACGTTTTAAGTTGCTTGATCACGTATTTATACCTATGTGTACTTCTACTTCTAGCAACAGCTTTGTAAAGTTTCCCTTTTCTTTCAGCTGGTTCAAGTTCTGGTTTGACTAGCAACAAACTAGCAACTCAAATAGCCGAAAGGTCTTGGTATGACTTAACTACTCTGACTCTTCGCACATGAAACCATGATCGGCGCCATTGATCTCTACGTAGCGCAGTCGCTCTTCATGAGGATCCTGCATGCGTAATGCCGCTTGGATTGCTTGCCGATCTGAAGTTGGGATCAACGGATCTGCTGTACCGCACAGACATGTCAGTCGGCCTGAGACCTGCGGCAATAATTCGAGGCTTGGTGCACCACCTCCCGGGCGGGTCTTGCTTACACCGGCACCATAAAAATTGAAGGTCTCGCTCACCTCGGTCATGGTTGCAGTGATCAGTGCAGCGTGTCCGCCGAAACAGAAGCCAACCACAGTGATTTGTGGTTGATCAAACTGTTTGTTAAGCCAACAAATAGCTGTGTAGGTATCGGTAAGGATTTGCTCCATTGAGGTTGAGTCCTTGTGTCGACGACCTTCGATCAGGTTGTCTTCGCTATAGCCAAGCTCTAGCTCCGGTGCGGTGCGAGAAAATAGTGGCATCGCCAGGGCTGGGATGCCTCTAGTGGCGAGGCGATCGGCAACACTGCGAACCCAGTTATTGACTCCGAAGATTTCTGGTAACACCAGGGCAACACGATTCGGCTCTTCAACGATTTCATCACGATCTTGACTCGGTTTTGACCACCAGCAGCGCAGGGGGACCGCGCCTTCTTTGATCAAAATCCATTCGCTTTTCATTTGAGTAGCTGTCTCATGTTGTCGGTGCGAAGGTTTTTGGCAGATTTCTGCAGTATGGGGCGTTTAGCTTGCTGATCTAGGAGTTGCTTTGCCTTGATCATTGGGTAGAGGTGGCAGGCTCTCTAGGAGTGGCTGGTCTGCCTTGATAAGGGCTTTTGTGATCTTGTTTAGATCTCAAATAGCCTCTTCTATAACCAATTTTGCCGATGGCATCAATGGCTTGTGGTGCTCGTAGCTCTTAAGACTGCCCTTGCTTGAGACGATGAGTCAACGAAGGCCGGTCTCCTTGCCGGCGATGGTGAACTTTGGGGTGATCACTACTCAGCAATCTGGTGAGATGCCAGTTCATCAAAGCTTTGCGCCATTTTTGCTTTGAGGCTTTTTAATGGCTTGATGGATCCTTTAGACCCTTTAAGCCAGGCTGGAACACACCTTCCATTAGCAATCCTGCTTGTCATAACAGCGGTTGGAGCGTTTTTTGGAGGTGCACTCATCACTGCATTGATCCGCGCCAGATCTGAGCTTGGCTGGTTTAAGAGGGAAAAGGAATGAACAATTTTGCTGCCACCTATGTTGTTTTTGTTCAGGCCATTGGGGCACTGGTGATCTTTGGTGTTGCTGCTTATGCAATCAAAAAGATGCTGCTTAAGGGGCAAAAGCGAATCGATGAGCCAGCTATTCGAGTTGAGGTGCCAAGACGATGAGCTCTTACAACCTTGTTGTTTTGGTTTCCTCGATGGAGGTGTTTGCTTTTTCAATCAGTGAGCTTATGAATTTCTCATTGCCTTGGGTTCCTGGTGGCGGAGTGATTGCCGTGTTTTCAATGATATTAATTTGGCGTCTTTTTAAGCGCAATTCGGATAGTAAATGAGTCTTTGCAATATTCTCTTTTCGCTGATGGTAAGCTAAGTAATTTTGCATTCATGCTCATGTGATTTTTCGGAAATGCTAAAGAGTAAATTGTATTAGTTGATAATTTCAATTTGGCTTCTTTGTTCGTCTAGGCAATGTTGGCAAGGACCCTTTCTGTGAAATCAACCTAGACTCCTTTTGATGAAAATTCTTGGTTTGTTTTTATCATCTCATCAATGCTCGATCATAAAGCAATTGCCTTGAGGATCATATATGGCTCATTGTGAAATGCTTGGGAACGAGGCCTTCAGGCCATCTAGCAACATCTGCACGGCAATAGATGTAAGCACCATTCCCATTACTTTGGTGAGCACTTGTAGGGCTGATGTAGTAATCCTGGAGGAAAGCAATTCTCCGGCTTCAAAAATCAGATATATCAAAGCAGCTAATAGTAGAATTATAAGGCTTAAAGAGAGCTTGCCAATTATTGAAGAAATGTCCGGATCGGCAATTGCAACAGTAAGTGTACCTGGGCCTGCAAGAAGAGGAATGCCGATAGGCACGATTCCTTTCACTGAAGAACCCTTGTCTCGATCAATTGAGGCTGGGTCATGGTGCTCTTCTGGTGGTTTGGATCGGAGCATGGAAAGACCAATCAAGATAACAATTAACCCACCAGATATTTGAAAGGCTCCTTGGCTTATGCCGAAAATTGCCAGCAAATCATTTCCGAGCCATGTAGCCAAGAGAAGTGCGATCAGGAAGGTGAAAGCACTGTTGCGTGCGATTGCCTTATCGGTTTTTTGATCTCCATCTGTGAATGAAAGATAGATCGGCAGATTGCCAATAGGGTTAGCAACAGTAAAGATTCCAATGGCAGTGTTTAGAAGAGACATAAAGATTGGAATTAATCGTTTTTATTGATAACACTTACGGGTCTGATGAACCGCAGATGTTAATTCTATGCCAGGTGTTGTTGATCTGTGAGCGCCTCTATTGGCAGCAGATCGCGATCGGCAATGGGTTTGATTTCAACAGGCTTAATATGTAGGCTACTTATAATGGGCTGAGATTGCCTTGTGTAAGACGGATTATTTCAGTAATGGTAAATGCTTTAATAACTTCATGTTGAGAAGGTGGTTCTTCTCTTTTGGTAGGTCAATATCTTATGGATTTGGTGATTTGAGATTTCCATTCCATTCTGGTAAAAAATGGACGAACCTTTAACTCGATCGACGTGAACTCTTTCTTCTCAAGCAAACACCCTCAACCTGGCACGCAGATCGATGCTGTGCTGGACCCTGTGATTCCAGAACTTAACGAGTTGGTGGCGAAGACGCCAGGGACCCTTTCGCTGGCCCAGGGCATGGTGAATTGGGCTCCACCCGTTGCCGTAAAACTGGCAATGAACAATGCTCTGTTGAATCAAGAATCAAGCCTTAATCGTTATGGCCCGGTTCGAGGTGATCCCGCTTTGCTTGAGCTGATTAAGCAAAAATTGATGATCCAGAACGGTTTGGATTTGGCCGAAAGCATGGTCATGGTCACTGCAGGTAGCAACATGGCATTTCATGCAATTGCTCAGGTTCTCTGTGATCCTGGAGATGAGGTCATTCTGCCGCTGCCTTATTACTTCAATCACTTTATGGCTATTCAGTTGGCCGGTGGAGTCCCTGTTCCTGTGGATGCTGGCTTGATACCTAACCCTGAGCTCATAGAGGCTGCGATTACAAAACGCACCCGTGCCATTGTCACGATAAGTCCTAATAATCCAAGCGGAATCGTTTTCCCTCAAACCTTACTTGCCGCCATCAATGGGATCTGTGAACAGCATGGTTTGCTGCACATCAGCGATGAGGCCTATGAGGATTTTGTGTTTGGTGATGTACCTCATTGGAGCCCTGGCTCTCTTCCTGGAGCAGCGAATCATACTGTTTCTCTCTATTCGTTCTCCAAGGCCTATGGCATGGCCGGATGGCGTCTGGGTTATATGTCAGCTCCTATTGGTTGGAGTCAGGCTTTGGCCAAGGTTCAAGACACAGTCATGATTTGTCCGCCCCGCTTTTGCCAACGAGCAGCGATTGCGGCCTTGTCAGATGGTTCTGGTTGGATGCGGCAGAATGTCTCTCAATTCATGAGTCGATATCAGTTGCTATTGAAGCGTTTTGCCGCTAGCAACGATCGACCCTGGCGCTTTTTACATCAACCCAATGGAGCTTTTTATGGCTTACTTGAAGTGGATTGTGGTTGCAATGGAGACACCTTGATGCGTCAGCTGGTAAGAGATTATCGAGTTGCCACGATTGGAGGTTGTAGTTTTGGTTTTAAGAACGAGAGTTGTGTACTGCGCATCAGCGTGGGGATGCTTGAAGGCGCTGAATTGATAGATGCCTTTGATCGTTTGGAGGCAGGCTTGCTTAATGCAGTTAAAAAGGAGTCCGTTCCACCTGAATAACGAAGTCAATTAAAATTAACTCTTTTATTTTATTTAAAAAAAGCAAATACCACTTTTCAAGTTCTAAATAGGCGGTGAATTCTGATCAACTCTGCAGAGGCGAGTTTTGATGCTGCAATCTCGCACAAATCATGCAAGACGGTAAATGTATTAAGGTTGTCATTGCCTAGTGTTATGGCTATAAGCTTACATCCATTACTATGAAAACTTGTAGAATTGTGCGGATGAGATTTAATGATTTTTTTACCTCTTAAGTGGCCCATTTTTTTAAGTAAGTCTTTGATTGGATCTAATTATTACTGGCTATTATGCTTCCTATGGTTTTCACCCTAATTCATTAAAAGGTAAATAGTGATCAGAATTATTGCTGATAAGTCTATGGGAATGATTGTAGGTGTTGATGGCCCTTGCCTTGCATGTTTTTGGGCTATCTTCTTGTCATCACTCTTTGAGCGTCCATGAAGTGATAAAGCCTTCGTCTGTTGGTGAGAATGTCAATCATGCTGTGTGGATGGATGGATCTAATTATAGGGGCTTTTGTTTTCATTCTTCCGTGTCTAATTTCACCCATTCTCCTCTCATATACAAATAAATTTCGACCTTCTGGCAATCCGGACTGACTCTATTACGGCAATCTAACTTTGATGATTGAAATTATTTTTTCTCGTCAGTATCCAAGCCTAATGCTGAGACAATAAGGGTATTTTCTAATACCTTTGGATATAACAATACACCAATGATCACCGATATGACCGCTGTGACAATGAATGTAGTGACTTGGCCTATTGAACCTGGCAAGTAGATTTCAGCGTTCAGAAATGGCAAATCAATCAGAGAACCTATCGTTCCCCAAATCATTACCCATGCAGATACATATCCAATGCCAAACCAGTCTTTCTTGGACATGTGACCCCTGAAAAAACGAACAATTCTTTAATACTACCCGATAGACACACAAAGGCTTGATAAAGTGGCATCTCTTATGTACAGCTTGGCTGATCAGTAACAACACCTATGCTCTGCTGCCAATGACTTCCCCAAGTCTTGTAGTGGCTGTTTTTGCTTGCTGCAGCGTCTCTTCATCTTCTTTCTCATGGTGTTGGACCGCAGATTGATCCGCGTCAGGCGCTACCGCTAAGTGGCTTGATTCTGTTGAATGAGGTCTTGGCACAAGTGAGTAAATGATTGGTTTATCTCAAACAAAAGACAAACTTAGCTCCATATAAGAGCTTGTTCTCGTTAGTGTCTTTGCTTCTATTCGTCATCCTTAAAGAAGCCTGAATGTTCTGCTCCGTCTTCTCTTTAAACATTCCATCAGGACTGGTACTAGGTTCAAGTGAGTGATCCTTCGACTCGCTCATGGCGATTAGCATTACCTCTCCATGCCCAGAGAGCACGATTAATGAACTGGGTATCCGGGAATGGCCAATTTGGACTTGTGAGTCCAGCACCTTTCCTTGGACCTATGCTGAACAGGAAACCTGCCTATTGCTGGAAGGCGAGGTGAGCGTTACACCCGAAGGCGGAAAGCCCGTTCACTTTGGTGCAGGAGATCTTGTGGTGTTCTCTGCTGGAATGTCCTGTATTTGGCAGGTTCATAAGGCAGTTCGCAAGCACTACCGCTTTGGTTGATGAATGAGGTATGACGGCTAGCTGTGAAGTGAAATCGCTTAATACTGGATTAATGCATGGTCTAAGAGATGTAAATGATTGGCTGATGACTCTCGGAAAACGATAGAGAGGCCATCTGTATAACTGCCTAGTATGTTATACTATGTTAGCGTATTTATTTAATGTCGAGCTGGGATTTTGGAGGGTATTTTTTGCGCAGTTGAGTTTCAGCAAATAGGTTTTGTGCTTTTTGGGTTGGCCTGCTCACGATCGGCCTGACGTTCATCGCGTGCTAAGAGCCAATGCACTATTCAATTGAAGGCTATAAGGGGCAGAAGGGGCTTAAACACAAGTGTCAATTGTTAAGTCATTCGAGAGCATCTTGCAGTTGCTTGACCCGAAGCATTGCTGATTTTTTCTCTGAACGAGTCGATGTTGACTGGGGTTTCTGCTGAGCAGCCTGGACTGCGACATGAGCCTGTCGGCCAAAGCTCTCCTCTGTTGTAGGCCTCAAGGATGGATTTGTAGTGGTCTTCTTTCGGCCTTGCTTGATGTGCCATCTACTCATGTGTTTTCTTTGCTTGAAAGCAAGCGCATCAACCTGCAATGCGCGATCGGAGGGAATACTCAATAAGAGTGCTCTCTCCCTTAGAGAGATCTATTCATGCATCGTGATTTGAGAGTCGCCATAGGGTGAAGACCCTGAACCTTGACTAAGCTAGATAATGGAGTAGATCAGAAATTAAGCTATGGCTGGAGTCATTACCGGGGTAATTTCTCTATCACTTCATCTAGTCTGGAAGTTTAGAACAGCGAATAGCGAGAGAGCTAAGTGGAAGATCTTGCTACCTACCGCATGGTTCCCTCGCCAATATGTAATATTTGCATCCTTATCCCAGTTTTCATTGCTGGTTAAAAAGAGTATCAATTCGCGAGACTTAAATACTGGCTTGATTGACTAAGCGAGGATAATCCACGCCCGATTGTCTCAGCCTCATAAGCCTTTGATAAGCAACTAGTGGTGAAAATAAATTCATAAACTTTCTGTACAAACAAGGTTGTTTTGAACTGGTTTTTAATTTGTTTCGCACATGTGGATCTGTTTGTGCTGCTCTTTTCTCTTCCTATTTTTTATTATTATTTTTTCAGCTTTTAATTGAAGTAGTATAGAATATATTTATCTATTTATTCACTTTTGCATTGATCAAGCTTGGTTGTTGATTTATATTTTGTTGAAGATTTCACTGAAATGGCCGTAAACCGCCATGTTTCAATAGTAGCACTCCAATAATCATAGGGCATCCCTGCCTTTTGTTTTAGTTGCCCGACGAATTCAGTCTTCTCCGGAAGACTTTCCCAGACTTGTGGTAGAAAAACACTACGCTTACCCTGGTCAGAGATGATCAGACCATCGACTTGAGGTCGCAATTGATGCAAGAAATCTGCTTCGTCTGAGAATGACATTTTTTCAAACGGACTAAGAAGCGAGATTGATATCTCAAGTGCTGACGACTCTTCTATCTTTATGGGCGCAAACCGAGGATCTTTCATTGCAGCTTTATAGGCATTCTCGACGACATCAGCGATGAGCGGTTTACAGGCCTGGACTGTACCGATACAGCCTCGTAAATTTCCGTTCTTATTTAACGTGACAAAAGTGGCACGATTTTCCTGAAGCTCTGGCGGGAAAGAAGCGATGTCTACAGCAGGAGGATGACCATTCTTGATCGAATAGGCAACGGTCTGTGCTGCGATTCGGATGAGACGTCCTCCTTCACGATTCAGTAGACCCCAATCATCTTCCAATCGTAGAGAATTGCTTTGATAGTCTTTCTTGCATGCGGCCCAGGAGCCATAACCAACAACTCGTTCTTTGTTGCCTGCTGTGTCACCAGAGTTTCGTAAATCAAGTCGCTCAACAGAGAGGCCATACTTGCGTGCAGCAATCAACATTCCTGCGACTGGAATACACCCACATGCTTTCTCTGGGCTAAGCATGGCTGGATTCATACTCTCGATAGATTGAGCTGTCTCTCTATCAATCTTCTGGGCATTTTTGTAGTCCTTGAAATGGCTGAGATCAGTGCTGATTAGAAACCGTGTCGAATCACTGCCCCAGAGACGTTCAATGACTTCGGCAACCTGTTCGCTGGAAACGGCACCAACCACAAGAGGTAGCAATTTGAAGTCGCCAAGAACTTTTTGTAGAAATGGAAGATGGACCTCAAGTGAATGCTCTTGCCGGTGTGGTTCGTCATCGATCACGATCTGCGGTAAATCAGTTATCGCCGCGATGGCTTCCCTATCGATCGCAACCTCTCCTAGTGGTGTCTTGAAGGCATCTACTGTTGGCACGGCAATGCCATGTAACGAGATTCGATGGGATGGGCCTATCAAAACAATGCGTTCAATCTTGTCTTTTTGACTTTGCCAAGCGATATAGGCATTTGCTGCGACTTGACCCGAGTAAACGTAACCTGCATGTGGAGCAATTAGTGCCTTAGGCTCTAACGTTTGTGGTACAGGAGCATTTGCTATGAATCTACCGACGTCGGTGGCGAGGGTTTCTCTGTCAGCTGGATAAAATAGACCGGCGACTGCAGGGGCTCTCACATTGATCATTGTCTAAGTCTCTTTGCTTAAGTTGCTAATAGATTCAAGCTGGAAACCATTGATGCTTGACATTCTCACTTGGAGGCAGTTGCGTTGCCAACGTTTCATTTTGATTGGCTGAGGAGGCGATAAATGAGAGTCTATCTTGGTCAGTTTTTGTCATTAAGCATAAGTTTAATATCAGAGTAAAATGTTTTGTTAGAACTGTATTGCTAGGCACTGTTTGGTCAGCTTCGATTGCTGACATTAGCGGCCAACACGTACCGGTTGACGTCGCCTGCCCCACTGACCTGGGTTTGCATCAAAATGTCCAGGGATCTTTGCTCCACATTGTGAGCAAGTTCCTTTCAATGTTGTTGAAAGCCCCCACTGACCCAATGCATACCAGTCGCGCTCGATCAGTAAATGGTTGCAATTAGGGCAATGTGTGTTGTCCCCAGCCGGGTCATGCACGTTACCTGTATAGACAAATTGAAGACCCTCTTCCATAGCGATCGCCCGCGCCTTTGTCAGTGTTGAGGGCGGTGTTTTTGGTCGCTTTAGCTTGTAGTCAGGGTGATAGGCAGAAAAATGAATCGGTATTGTTGGGCGCAGCTCTTCGCGGACCCAGGCTGCGAGTTCTCGGATTTCGTCATCGCCATCGTTTTCTTCCGGGATCAATAGGGTTGTGATCTCAACCCAAATATCTGTTTCGTGCACCAGATAGCGAAGGGTGTCTTTGACTGGCTCAATCTCGCCTGCACATAAGTCTCGGTAGAAGCGTTGAGTGAAGGCTTTGAGATCTACATTGACTGCATCCATCTCTTCGAAGAACTCCGCTCGAGCATTTTTGGTGATGTATCCGGCAGTTACTGCCACATTTTTGATCCCACGCTTTCGAGTTTCTTGTGCTACATCGATGGCATATTCAGCAAAGATCACAGGATCGTTGTAGGTAAAGGCTATTGACCGGCATCCATGTTTTTGGGCGGTCTCAGCTATCCCCTCAGGTGAGGCCACGTCCATCAAACGATCCATCTCTCGAGACTTCGAGATGTCCCAATTTTGACAGAACTTGCAACCTAGATTGCAACCTGCTGTTCCGAATGAAAGCACTGAAGAACCAGGAAAAAAATGATTGAGCGGTTTCTTTTCGATCGGGTCGATGCAAAAACCACTCGAACGTCCGTAGGTGGTTAGGGCCATGCCTGAAGACGTGGCTTGTCGCACAAAACAAAAACCTCGCTGGCCCGGTTTCATTTGGCAATGACGAGGGCAGAGATCGCATTGAATTTTTTCGCCTTCTTGCGACCACCATCGCCCTAGGTGTAATGAAGCTGTATCAATCATGGTGTGGCTGGCTTTGTGATCAAGAAATCATTGAGTTCCATCAAAACAATTTGATTACCTATCTCCAGGGATTCACTCTAACTGTAATTTGTTTTGAATGTCTTGAAATTGCTATTAAAATATTAAAGGATATTGCTAAGATCCATTAGAACCATAGGAGAGTAAAGTCATATTGATTCTCCAAGCAATCCTACCCCCATCACGCATCATCAGATGTACAGGTTGGAGAGGTTGGTGTGTTCATAAGGCCCAGATGCCTTGAAGAAGAGATATTGGATTTGCTGAGTCTCCTTTATTGATAGTGATGTGAACGAGTGAGCACAGCGAGCGAGTGAACCACAGCCTTTCATACAACTTCCTTTCCTCGTCTAACTTCGAGTAAATGTATATTAGCAGCTTAGTATTGACCAGCTTATAGGCCTTGAGCTTTGTTTAGTTGTTAGATGTTTATGATAACTGACTATTCTAAGTAGTGTTCAAGCATAAGTATTTAGCTACGGCCAGACTTCAGGATACTCAATAATTATTTCAGGATCCTTAGGCGTAGAGTTACATTCTTCTTTGACTACTTTTTCTACTAAAGTTTTAGACCATCTGTCAAATCTTCTTGCATATGTGGTCTTACATTCCTCTATGAAGACTTTCCCTCTAGTTTCTGATTGCGTTACTGCCGATTTAGTAATGCATACGTATTGATGCTCTCCTTCGATTAGATCATATACTTCTCGGCTACATTGACGGATTGAGTTTTTAAATCCCTGAGCATTGACACTATCCTGCATCACTAATAATAGTAGGATTAAAGTGCTAAGTGATAAATTCATAGCAATAGCATGTCTCTAAAATTAGTTGCTCTTACTCTTTATCCTTAGGTCGTTGTCTCAGGATATAGAGCCAAGCAACTGTCGCTAGTGCGACTGTAAACTCCGTAAGTATTGTTGCATTGCCCGCAAAGAAATCGTTCCAGCTAGAGGTGTTGTTCAAGTATTGATCTTTTGGCTGCTCATAGTCTAGCCGTAAGCCAGTACAAAATGCTACCAATATGTTGCTGGTGGTTTTGTTCCTAGTGACAGGCACGAATCAATAATTTTTCAACTCTATTGTTGAATTTAAGCCGCAGGCAGTATGAGATTTCAGAGACCGTTTGTGTCTGGCTTGTCTATTCTTGTCGGCTTCTGTCTTGTGTTAAAGACACTTAATCGTCACTGCTGCTATTGATAACCAGACTATTTGTTAATACAAATTTCCCATCTTATTTTTAAGCCAGTCTACACTTTAAGAACATAGCGCTAACAAAAGAAAGCCATCGCTCTAATCAGCTGAGATCTCTGATTCTTTAGACTACGTTGTCTAATCTGCGGTTGATATGGGCGTAAATCTGACTGCTCTGAGACCTGCTAGGTCGTACAGACGATCTCGGCTTGAACAGGATCTAAAGACTTAGCTAGGATTAATTTTTTTGCCGCTAATGTAATACTGTTAAACTGTTGAAATGCCTAAATTAAAGTGGGAAGGCTTAACTGCTCCCCTTCTTGCTTGATTCCTGCTGACCAATCTTGAACCACAGCAGAATGAAGTAAACCGATGAGATGCCTAGGAAGATCAACGTCAAGATCATCCATGTCCCCATGCTTAGGCCAAGCACGCCTGCATTGCGTGCGTCGCCGACTGTGGCGTAGGCCAGAAGAGTGGGGAAAGTCAATGGGGTCAGTTTGTTCTGGTTATCAGTTCAGCACGGCTAGGTGGTTGGTCGTTGAACCTTGCGCATTGAAAAAAGGAGCCCCTTTGCTTGATGGAGGCGCGCTGAAGTAAAAAGCCGATTGATCCCCATCACCCAGCCACTAGGAACAGGCTTGGAACCTTTCATGCGCAGAAACACTACTACTGGTGCCACTTGTACTTTCTTTAAGCCGAAGCGCTATTTGTAGGGGCTTGCGTCAATAAGCTCTTTCCCTTAGAAATAAAGCTCCCCATCACCCAGGCCCGTCGCGTTCACGCGAGGGTCTTTTTTTTGTTGATCAGCCTCCCAATTGGGCTCCAATGAGCCTCCTTGTTGGTCGAGGGCATAATGCAGAAAGCTTGATGAGCGGTGATTCGATGGACGAACCGCAGCCGAAAGAGAGTTTGCTCAAGAAGGGTGGACGAATCGGAGCAATCCTTGGTTTCGTCTGGATTGCTCTGAATATTGTTGTGCCATTGGCTTTGTTGCGTGTGCCAGCGGTGCAGCGCTGGCTAGTGGCCTTTGACGACAAGCTCCCTTTTC
>NZ_JNBA01000040.1 GCF_000760295.1 Prochlorococcus sp. MIT 0701 | reverse complement strand
CTTCCCAAATGGGATAAAAGTGCAGGCCGATGGCGTTGCTGGAAGGAACAACAGCACCAGAAATGATGTTATTGCCGTAGAGGAAAGAGCCAGCAACGGGCTCACGGATACCGTCGATATCAACCGGCGGTGCCGCAATAAAGGCAATGGTGAAGCAGATGGCAGCTGCCAACAGCGTGGGAACCATCAGGACACCGAACCAACCCACATAAATGCGGTTATTGGTGGAGGTGACCCAATTGCAGAAGGACTCCCAGCTACTGAGGCGACCACTGCGAATGGTGGTGGTCATTGAGTTAAGTAAAAAAAAGAGCCCCCGAAGGGACAGCTATAAAACGCAGGCAAAACCTGCTAGATCAAAGTGTAAAGGAACATTGCGCAATCTGTAAATGGATTGCGCTGCAAAAGATGTAGTCCTTGGCATCCACCAGAAAAGCCCAGGAAAACTTAAGTTTTTTGGCCATGGATCCCTGCAGCAACTCTTGGTTCTGATCCGCTGGCAAACATGCAAGGCGTCGTCTTGAAGAAATTGTGCCAATCTCCATCGTGCATCCTGGACGCAACAGGGTTGCGGCTCAAGGTGAGCTCATGAACTGGAGCAAAAGCCTGGCGCAAGCAAGCTGAACCCACTAGTAGTGGTTCACAACTCCTAATTGCATGCCCAGAATTGCGCCTGCTTTTTTTTCTGCCCTAATGATGGTGGCTGGACTAATGGCCATCACAGGATGTCGAAAAAATCAGCCCTCATGGACGACGAGCCAAGCTGAAGCGATCAATCGTCTTGAACTAAGACTCGATCAACTCGAGCATCGAATAGGACAAACGACCCCCTCCGCGAACGACACCAACAGCAAGACCCCCGCAGGACCGGTCAAGTCACTCACCTTTCGCATGGAATCAACTGATGATGGCCGCCTAAGGGTTTACTGGGCCGACGGCAGTGACAGCGATCTCCTTTGCACGAAAGAACAATCGACGCGGATTCAATGGGCATGTGGCTGATTTCAGACACAACCGATTAGACCTCTAAACCAACACTGACAAACCTTTGAAGGGTTTCGGGAACAACATGCAGAGATGAGATGTTTCCCTCCCCGCTTAAGGGCTGCCGCCCCTCTTGCGGCTGCCGTGCTGATCATCGGGTCATCTGGCCTATCCCATGCACAAAACAGCCTGCCGCTAGCCCAACCAAAAGCCGCAAACCTGGCGCGAATGCATGCCGAAGTGCTCAATGGCGGCCTGGGTACCTATCGAGCCGATCAGTGCATGTACGTCACCGGAGCCGAACAATGTCTTATCTCAACAACCAAGGAAGGATTCCGATTTCAATTCCGAGGAGGGGCTCCAGGATGGCAACAGCTCATCCCAGCAGAGCCAACCCTTGAAACCGAGTTAATCATCTCTCGTGATGGTGATCGCATCCTCGCCGTCCCCTACAACGGCCCGTTGCGTTAACCCTCGCCAAGGGTAAAAACCTTCGGTTTTTGAACAGACCAAGCGACGCATTCTTGCTATGAGAAGGGTTAAGCCTTCGAGCAAAGCGATGTCTCTTCGCACCATCTCACTCGTCATAGCCCTTAGTGGGACTGCCTGCTTGGCAGATCTGGCCACACCAACCCACGCCCAAGAACAGCTTCCTTCCTCCCAGATCCGTGCCCTCAACCTGGCCCGTGGCACCGCGGTCAAAGAGAACGGCGGTCTTTCGGTTTACCAACCGGCACCTTGCATGTTTGCCACGAGCAATGGTGGTAACGATTGCCTGATCAGAAACACCATCAATGGCTACACCTATAACTTCTTAGGTGGGACGCCAGGCTGGTCGGAATATGGCAATGAGCCGACCACAGAAACCGAAATTCAGATTGCCCCAGACGGAAGGTCTGTGAATCAGATCATCTACAACGGCCCCCCTCGTTAACAGTCAACTAACTGCTGCAGGGCCCCTTGCCATTGCTCAGGCAGGGGGCATACCTCTCGATAGGTCAGGCTCATGGCGATTTGCTTTTCAACGTAGGCCGCCTCGTTGATAAAAACGGGGATAGGAGAATCTCGACCTTCAAATCTGAACACCTCTCCATCCGGCCGTAGAAACAACGGTGCGCCCACCTGCAGAGGCTGCCAATCACGCCCCTGAAGATATGGATGCACACATGCAGCAGGATGGCCCAAGGTGTTACGGGGCAGGTCCAGACTCCCCAGATGAGAGTGCACCACAAACTGATCTGGGTAGGTCGCCAATCCAGATGAAACGCTGCTCAAAACCTTGAGACAGGCCTGAACAGCAAGTCGTGTCTGTTCAATGATGCAAGCCTTCAGCAGGCCCTGGGGAACAGGACCAATTTCAATCACTAAGCCACAGGGCCAGCGCTCCACCAAAAACCCCTGCTGGTCAGCATCCCCATCATGCAAATAGATAGGCAAACCCAATCGAGCCTGGATCAATGCTGCTAAAGCCAGATCAGCCGGCCTTCGGCCATAAACCACCAGAGTGCTGCCCATTGCTGCAGTGGTGCTGTGCAAATCAATAACGATCTGGCAAGGGGTTGATCCCTCTGGGCCAAAAAAACTAAGCAGCTGCTTGGCACGAACAACCTCTCGATCCAAGATGCTGGGGGATCTAAGCAAGTCGAGCCGAAAGCTGCGGTTGAGATCGCAATCCAAATAACGCTGGCCCAACGCAAGAGCCTCTGGATTGCCGATCACCGGCACCACACCAACACCATGGGTGTTGATCAGCTCAGGGGTCTGAGACCATTGATCGAGAAGCCAGGGGCCGTTGATTTCATTGCCATGGGTACCCGCCACCAGAAGCACCTGAAGGCCAGACATCAAGATTCGATCGCAATCCTCAGCCTGACCGAAAATGGCTGCAAAGGGAACAACCATGTCGATCCCCCCAGCAATCGTTGCCGCCGCCCGAATGGGCTGGCACTGGCAATGGAATCAATTAATGAACGGTCTTGCTCCAGCAGATGCCAAGGGGAACTATCGGCGCCCCCCCAGCCAGCATCAGCAAGCAACATTGCCCGCAGAGCAAGAGCTGAGTAACAGATCAGCAGACCAATACCCTCGCCTAATCATTGGGCGCAGCTGTCCTTGGGCACATCGCACCTGGCTGGTGCTTCAGCTACGCAACCTTCAGAGCAGCCTCACCCTTCACATGGCACGCGCCGACCACAAGGCAGGCCGTTGGCAACTGGATCCAGCCTGGTTGGGCTGCAATTCTCTACTTGCCCTTTACCAACGCTGTGGCTCCCCACCCAGCCATCGAGCCACTGTTCCGGCCCTGGTCGATCCAGGCACCACGACATCCCAATCACCGCAGCTACTCGGTAACGAAAGTGCCCAACTCGTGGAAGTTTTGAACCTTTGGCCGACGGCTAAAGATGCTCCCGACCTAGCCCCCTCAAATCTTCAAGGTGAGATCAATGACTGGCAAGAGCTTCTTCAGCCAGCTGTTAACGATGGTGTCTATCGATGTGGTTTTGCACGCAACCAAGCGGCTTACGACAAGGCATGCAACGAACTATTCGACACCCTTGCGCAAGTGGATCGCAGCCTCTCCCAGAAGGGTCCATGGCTATGTGGAGACCAACTCACCCTGGCTGACGTCAGGCTGTTCCCGACCTTGATCCGCTGGGAGATGGTCTATGCACCACTGTTTGGCTGCAGTCAACAGCCCCTTTGGGCCTTCCCTCATCTCTGGCATTGGCGCCAAAGGCTTCTGGCCCTCCCAGGTGTAGCCAAAACCTGTGATTCGCAGGCCTGGCGTCAGGACTATTTCGGCGCACTCTTTCCCCTACATCCGAGCAATATTGTTCCGGCCGGTCCTGATCTGGCCAAAATGGTAAATGCATCAGCCCCTGATAAGCGATGACCGACAAAGCACAATCCTTGACTTCAAACATCGCCGCTATGGCAGAGAACGAGTTTGAGGGTGTTTACGGCCGCTACAGGATCACCAGCACTGACGAATTGGAAGTGCAGCGCTATCGCCTTGCTCTACTGCTCTGCGGTGTGGCCTTCACAGCAGGACTGGGACAGTGGCTGATGCTTGGGCCAACATGGGCATGGCTATGGCTACTACCGATGTCAATCGGCCTGGGCTTAGCTCTGAATTGGATTCACATCTACCTCCGCCCACTACACCAGGCGCTGAAATTGTTATGGGCATTGGGCTGCCTAGGTGCAGTCGTGATGGCATGGAGTATCGGTACTGACACGATGCTCTCAACGGTGACCGCAGAGCCTGCTTGGACCTGGGCGATCGGCCCTTTATTTGCAGCACTTACCGGAGTTGGATTCAAAGAATTCTTCTGCTTCGGCCGACCAGAGGCCATTGGTCTCACCCTGCTCATCCCAATAGCCCTATTGGGTCATCTCAGCGGGTTAATGAGTGGCTCAATCGTGATGGGATTACTGGGCTCTGCCGCTCTGCTGCTGGTGGTGTTAGCCCTGCGAAAGTTCGGCATGGACGCCGCTGCTGACGTCGGTGACAAGAGTGTGTTTGCTTACCTAAGTAATCAGCAAGCTAACGAAGCTCTGTGAGCCTGATCAGCCTGATAGAGGCCTCAAAAGACTTCGGCATCAACACCCTGTTTGCCGATCTCACCCTGCACATCAACGAAAGAGAACGTCTAGGGCTGATCGGTCCGAATGGCGCCGGGAAATCGACGCTACTGAAGGTACTCGCCGGAGAGGAACCCCTAGGGGCGGGTGAAAGGAGGTGCTCAGCGCGATTACGGGTAGAGCTAGTGGGACAGGAGAGCGCTGTAAACCCTGGCCATACGGTGCTGGAAGAAGTCTTGGCCGGGTGCGGTGAAAAGAGAGAGCTGCTGCTGCGTTTCAACGAGCTCAGCAATTCCATGGCCCGCAACCCCAACGATTCAACGCTTTTGGCTGAGCTAGGACAAGTCAGCCAGCGGATGGATGACGCCCAGGCCTGGAGCTTGGAACAGCAATGTCAAGAGGTCCTTCAACGTCTTGGTATCACCGATCTAGAGCGGCCGGTTGAAGAACTCTCTGGTGGATATCGCAAGCGCGTCGGCCTTGCCTCCGCCTTGGTCGCCAGACCCGACGTTTTGCTGCTCGATGAGCCCACCAACCATCTCGATGCGGCAGCAGTGGAGTGGCTACAAAGTTGGCTCGATCGCTTTCCAGGCGCTTTGGTGCTTGTCACCCACGATCGCTACGTGCTCGATCGGGTGACGCGCCGGATGGTGGAAGTAGACCGAGGCAAAGCCCATAACTATGCCGGCAACTACAGCACTTTTCTACAGCAAAAGGCCGAACTTGAAGCTTCAGAAGCCTCCACTGCTACCAAGTTCAAAGGGGTTTTAAGACGAGAGCTGGCCTGGTTGCGACAGGGTCCCAAAGCACGCAGTACCAAGCAGAAGGCACGCCTGCAGCGAATTGAGGAGATGCGCGCCGAGCCATTGCCTCAACTGCGGGGTTCCTTGAAGATGGCGAACGTAAGCAGGCGCATCGGCAAGCTAGTAATTGAGGCGGAAGCCCTGCAAGTCACGGCCAATGGCATGCCCGACAGTCCTCTTCTTCTAGACAACTTCACCTACAGCTTTAGTCCAGAAGACCGCGTTGGCATCATCGGCCCCAATGGCAGTGGCAAATCAACATTGCTTGATTTAATCGCCGGCAGACGTCAACCCAGCGGAGGAACACTGCGATTAGGTGAAACAGTGCACCTGGGATATCTCGACCAGCACACCGAGGACATCACCAAAGGCAAGGGCCTAGATCGCAAAGTGATCGATTTTGTCGAAGAAGCTGCCTCTCAAATCATTCTGGGAGAAGAACAAATTACGGCCTCTCAACTACTGGAACGCTTCCTATTTCCACCGGCTCAGCAGCACAGCCCACTGGGGAAGCTCTCTGGGGGAGAACGACGCCGACTCACCCTCTGCCGGATGCTGATCCAAGCACCGAATGTGCTGCTGCTTGATGAGCCCACCAACGACCTGGACGTCCAGACACTAAGCGTGCTGGAAGATTTCCTTGAGGATTTCCGCGGCTGCGTTGTCGTGGTCTCTCATGACCGCTATTTCCTCGATCGCACAGTTGATCGTCTTTTCAACTTTGAGAATGGGCAATTGAAACGTTTTGAGGGCAATTACAGCTCCTTCCTTGAACAACAACGACGACAAGAGCGAGAGCTCAACGAAACAAATGAGCTCAAATCCAGCAGACTGTTGAAGGATTCTAGCCCATCTAGAATATCCACAAGATCCTCTCAAGAGGCAGAAAGCTCTTCATCCCAAGTCACAGAAACCAGCAAGCAAAGACGTCGAAGCTTCAAGGAATCACGTGAACTAGAAGCTCTAAACATTGATATCCCACTACTTGAAGCCAAGCGTTCTAGCCTTGAAGCTGCTTTGGCCAGTGGCGACGAAGACTTAACTCTACTGAGTCAACAATTGGCCGAGCTGATCGAAACATTACACAGAGCAGAGGAGCGCTGGCTCGAACTCAGCGAACTGGCCATATAAGACTGCGCCGACGTCGATATGTATGGAGCAATTCTTCATCATCTAATGTCCTTGCGAACAAAACTGAGTTAGGCGGAGTATCAGAACACTGACAACTAGTTGCAGTCTCTGGATCAGGGGGACACATCTCTAAGGCACTGATCCAGGAAACAAGTTTTCCCCGTCATCCTTCAACCGCAGCCAAATTCATGGCAGTAGGGCGGTAATCATCTACAGAACGATGCTGGCCATCTGTTCCCCCATCCCCCTCAGATATAGATCTTGAGCCCAAACCACAGGGCTGTGATCGAAAGCCTCGCAGGCTTCAACGATGGACCCAATGCGTTGGCTGACCAAGCCAGAAGGAGCGCATTGCTTCCACTCCTCCAATACATCCGCGACGCTGAGACCACTGCGCAATTGCCTCTTTGCAGAGAGATAGCAAAACGTTTCTAGCCCGTTCATCCAGAACATCCTTCCCTGCTCACCGATGAAATGGCGATCCTGCCGATCTCTGATCCGCACCATGCCATCAGCCTCAATCTGCCTAATCAGCTGGGCGCCAAGGATGAAAAACCTTGGCAATGGTGTTGTAACGGAAACCAAGTCAGGCCTCCCCCCATGGCGCAACCGACCAAAGTGCTTATGTTGTGACAGTGGACAGAGGCCGGCGCAGGCCAAGACCCTATGAACACCATCGACGAGCACATTCAGAAGGATCAATCAGAGATCCAAGACGCCAAAGCCCAAGGCAACGACGCCAAGGTGCGCCATCTCACCGACGAAATCCATTCCCTTGAGGAATATAAGGATCACCACCCAGAAGATAAACACGACCCCAATGCCCTGGAATTGTTCTGCGACGCCAATCCAGATGAGCCGGAGTGTCGCGTCTACGACGACTGAGTTGATCGGCTAAGAAAACTAGACTCAGAATGATCTCAAGCGGGCACAAGCCCGCTTTTTTTTGCTAATGAACTGTTTGATAATGAACTGAACGAACGAAGATCAACCTATTGATCCAGTTCAAACATCCTCATTGAAGTCGGACGGACTACCGGTAAGAGAGCAGACGACCGCTTCCTCATTCCTCATTTCGCGAACTTCAGCAATGGGACGTCCCATCCGCCGCAGAGCCTCAATCTCCTGATGGGTCTGGCAGCGGGCAATCTCCTTGCCCTGCTGATCAAAGCAGCTGTAAAAAGTCATGTCATCAATGGTTTCACTCCAGTTATGGCCAATGACCCGCAAACACACAAGTCTGGATGTGGTCTCGCAGATCTGAACACCTCAGACGCCAAGTTCCTTCCATACCTGCGCCAACAGCCCCTCAAGGCCTAGAGCCATGGCCGCAGAAATCAAAATCAAGCGTCGACCACTCGCTGCTTGAAGGGCATCAACCAGCTCATCTTGATGCTGTTCATCCAATAGCTCCTGTTTATTGAGCACTAAAAGCCGTGGCCGTTCAACCAAGTCATGGCCATAAGCAACCAGCTCCTTTTCAACCACCAGCAAGTCTTCAACTGGATCTTCTGCGCCACCATCCAACACATGAATCAACAGCCTGGTGCGTTCGATGTGGCGAAGGAAATCATGCCCTAGGCCTGCTCCTTGTGCTGCACCGGCAATCAGACCAGGGATATCAGCGAAAACTGTGCCATCTCCGCTGGGTCGACGCACCACACCGAGATTGGGCACCAATGTGGTGAAGGGATAATCAGCAATCTTGGGGCGAGCGGCCGAAAGCACAGAAATCAAAGTGCTCTTGCCGGCATTCGGCAAGCCAATGATCCCCACCTCTGCTAATAGCTTGAGTTCCAATTGAAGGAGCCATTCCTCCCCATCGCGCCCTTCCGTGAATTTCTCAGGGGCACGATTGCGGTTGCTGAGGTAATGGGCATTGCCCAGCCCGCCACGCCCTCCAAAAGCCACCACAAGTAGATCTTCCGATCGAGTGAGGTCACCAAGAAGGATGCCCGTGGAGAGATGACGCACTTCTGTGCCACATGGAACCTTGATGATCAAGTCTTTACCTGAGGCACCGGTACAGCGATTCGGACCACCCCGCCGACCATCAGGCGCTGGAAAGAGTCTCTTGTACTTAAAATCAAGCAGGGTCTGAAGGTTGGCATCCGCCTCCAGAACGACTTTGCCGCCATCCCCGCCATCCCCGCCAGAGGGACCGCCAGCCGGCACATACTTCTCTCGCCGAAAAGCCATGATCCCATCGCCGCCACGCCCTGCTCTAACGGTGATGCGTGCCTGATCTATGAACTGCATCTTACTCCAGTCATACCAATAGCTTTGAGGGGGACAAATTCACAAGGGACGAATCGGGGATGGCATAACGAGAAACGCTTGTAATAAAAATTAGGTAGTTATCCCATGGTAATTAGTAGCGAGATAAGTAATGGATATCGGCAGAAAGAAATAGTCATAAGTATTTTCGCCTAGCGGGCCAGCGAACAGATGAGGCGATGAGTGTGAATAGGTATTTATACCTTTAGCATGTCGCGTGAGGCGATCCTCTTATGGCAATAGTACGGGCGTATTCCTTTGGACATCTCGTCCATAGCAACTATATTCAGCCCATTCATCGCCGAGATCCTGTGACCTCATCCGGCATAGCGGAATACGACCAGAGCCTCGATAGCGCGATCGACGGCCTTCAGCTCTCCAGGGCGTGCACCAGCAAGCTCTCGCCTAGCCAGGTCGAGAACATGAAGACGAACGTTGTCCTTGCCAACGAAGCAATAGCAACTGCAGGTAACGCCGTAAGAGCAAGTGCGGGTGCTTTATATGAAATCAAGAAGGATGTAAAGAACAAGAACTGGACAGCATTAACCGAGAGCGGTGCTTTGCAAATGTCCGGCCGGATGGCACGTGATCTAGTTAAAGCTTATGAAAGCTGGATAAGAGATAGTGACGTACCTGACGAAGCCTTAGCGAGAGTGTCAGCAAGAGTCCTGGCAAGAATAGGCTCTGTGGATGCAGGCAAGAGAACGCATGCAATCAACAAAATAAAAAGGGGTGAGGGTTATACAGAGCAGGATCTGACGAAGATCATTGGCAACTCAAAGTCTCCAGTGCGTCGTCAAATCGATGACCTTGTTGCACAAGCAGAGAGGGAAATAAAATCAACTACTGACGAGGAAAAGGCCAGCCAATTTGATAAGCTAAAGATGGATAACGTCAACATGAAAGCAAAGCTGGAAAGGCAGAAAGCTCTGAATATTGAATTGCAGAATCAAAACAAGAATTTAGATAAAAACAACAAGGAGCTTATAAAACTGCTGCATCAAGCTGCTACTGAAGGTGTATCACCAGTTTCAGCCAGTGAAGCAGCTGCAGCATTAGTCTAAATAGCTTTCAAGCTATTAGTACATTCAGCTATCTCTTCACATTTAGTTCTCACTGCATCCCTAACAAAACTAGCAGTATCTTTATAGCCAGCCTTAGTGATTAGCCTATGCAATGAACTATAAGCTGATTGATTGATCCTGACACTTAAGACATGTTTCCCGTAGTTAGGCTTTTGAGATGTTGAAGGCATAGGTATTTTGTGAGTGTGAATAGTATGTGTAAATAAGGCAGTCCATCAGACAGTCCTGCCTGGGCTTCTGAGGTGCCTTTGCTTGTGAAGACAAGAACACGTTAGTTGCGTGTTCGTTGCTTGGCTGGGCTTCGTGGAGAGGTATTAGAGTGGCGTGTATAGATCCATGCAATACGACGACAACCTAAATGCAGAAGATTGAAGCGAAGCAGGAAGCGAGCGGCCACAGCGAGCGTTTAGTGGCAACCTCTAATCGAAGCAGGTAGCGACCGTGCGGCTACAGCACGGGAGCGTGCCTACTGAACCTTTAAACGCAGAAGATAAGCGAGCGGCTACAGCGAGCGTTCTATTAGCCATTAAACGCAGCATGTAACCGACTGAGCGGCTACAGCGAAGGAGGGTGTAAGTGGCCACGACGGTTAGATATATGTGGTCTCGACGATCATATATATGTTAACTGTGAACGAAGTTCACTCTCATAACAATGAAGACAATCAAGTCTATGAGTTATAAATTAAATCTACGTCTCTCTTTTGTTTAACCACTTCTCAAGTCCTTTAATCCTAAGTTGAACATCCTGTTCCTTTGGTGCTGCGTCCTTCTTGTTTGTTTTAGGTAGTGAGTTAGTTTGATTCATTGTATTGTTTAGAGATGGGGCATGGGGGTAAAGCGGCCCGTAGCTAATTAAGATGATGCCTGAGAGATATGTGGCAAGAAAACTGTGGTCGATTTCATATTATTTTTTTTTGGTAATTCCTTCAGAGGCTTGCTATACTTAAGCAAGTTAAATATTAACTATGTCAGAAGAGCAACTCAAGGCGTTCATCGCCAAGGTTCAAAAAGATGATTCCTTGCAACAACAACTAAATGCGGCTGTGGATGGTGACAAAGTTATTTCTATAGCTCTAAATGCTGGATTTAGTATCAATATTGAAGATTTAGCTAGCTTCCAAGGGATAGATCGTGAACTTAGCGAAGAGGAATTGGAAGCTTTTGCTGGAGGCTATCCCAATGCAAATGACCCAGGCTTTCTTGGCAAAAATATTGGAAGGGTCGGCGGTTCATTGGCGGACAAAAGATGTAGGGATGGAGTTGGAGAGGCCTTTAGCCGGAAATCTCGGTCAAGTGGACCTAACTGGGGTAATTTTACCGGCAAAGTTCCAAAGACAGGCTGCATTATGACATTATAAGCTAGAGAGAATTATCTCTCTGCTCGTAATTATTTATAGAATCAAGTCTTGGCAATCTGCTATAAAAATCAAAAAAAGATCTTTAATGTATCCTAACTGGTCAAAGGTATCAAGCAGGATATGTTTAGCCATTTATGTCAATTGAATTGGCGACAGTCAATCAAACCCGGCCGATATTTTCTTAAAGATTTATCGGCTTTACCTGATGGCTAACCACCTTCACTTGCGTCTCAAACCGACCGATACCTAGCACGAACTTAAGGAAAAGAAGCTAGGTAATCTCCAGCAGGTTGCTCCAATATTCTAGTTCTGGTAATTCCTCTCAGGACCTGTGACCAAGATCACAACTAGCAATGATTGGAATCAATGACTTAGTAGAGAAATTGGGAGATGATGTGTTTGTCGGTGGAAGAGATTCCAACGAACTTAAACACACTACTTATTTTTAATCATACCTAAATTTACAAACCAGATTAAACAAGATGACTTTGAAGCACATGTCATGAGTGAGCTTGAAGACATGGAGCTTACTCCTGAACAGCTGGTATTCATAACTGGTGGTGGCTTCTGGTCTTGGTTTAAAAAAACATACAAGAAAGTAGCCAAGAAAATAGAGGATTATGTCGACAATGGACCACTAATAAGTGTAGGGATGATGTAGTAAACTCTGATTAAAGGCTGATCATAAGTGTAGATACAGTATATTTTTATATACGTATCTAAGGCAAATGCAGATTGCTCCAAGCAGATCTTTGCTACCCCGCCATTGAGCGTGGTTTTTTAATGGCTTTGGTGTCTGCAGTTAAGTCTCTTACTGGGATCTGAGTGGTTCACCAGAAGCTCACCAGAACTTCGAGGGGGCTACACCAGAGCTATGTAGTGGTGATCACCAGAAAGGCTGAGATCTTATAGGAGTCGAGGGAAAACAACCCAACACAAATCACACACTTATCACCTTTAAAACAATGACTACTATCAACACTGACTACAGCAACACTGAACTGCTCGACCAAGAGCTGAGCTTCGATGAACTGCAAGAAGTTAATGGGGCTGTAGCTCCAATAGTTGCTGGGGCATGGGCTTTAGGCGCCTATATCGCTCGATTAGTAGGAGGAAAGGCTGTAAAGGGCTAAATCTCTCCTTTTTATTTTATAGCCCCTCGATCTGGAGAGGGTATTCGGAGGCAATCAGCCTTCGGTATTACACACACTTATCACCTTTAAAACAATGACTACTATCAACACTGACTACAGCAACACTGAACTGCTCGACCAAGAGCTGAGCTTCGATGAACTGCAAGAAGTTAATGGGGCTGCTGTTCCACTTTTCCTCCTTGGCCCAGCAGTATACTTCGGGGTCAAGACTGTGATAGCTGCTGCTCCTGTTGTCGCTGCTGCCTACCATGTTATACGTTGCGAAAATTCCAAAAAATGTAGAGAGTCGGTCAGAAAATAAGCCTAACCCAGCCTACACACTCAAAGCCCCTGATAATGCAGGGGCTTTTTATTTCTTCAACGACTTCCCTATTCGCTTAAAACGCCATCCGATACCTGGCACCATTGACTTGCACATAGTGAATTAATATTAGAGAGCATCCTTAACCAATCAATATCACATTGGCTCGTCAAATCTATAAATTATATTGATAACAATAGACAGAAATAAAGGGCGATGGTATAATAATAAAAGCCACTAAAAGTAAGTGTCAGAA
>NZ_JNBA01000039.1 GCF_000760295.1 Prochlorococcus sp. MIT 0701 | reverse complement strand
GAAGGAACAACAGCACCAGAAATGATGTTATTGCCGTAGAGGAAAGAGCCAGCAACGGGCTCACGGATACCGTCGATATCAACCGGCGGTGCCGCAATAAAGGCAATGGTGAAGCAGATGGCAGCTGCCAACAGCGTGGGAACCATCAGGACACCGAACCAACCCACATAAATGCGGTTATTGGTGGAGGTGACCCAATTGCAGAAGGACTCCCAGCTACTGAGGCGACCACTGCGAATGGTGGTGGTCATTGAGTATGAAGAGGACGTTAACGAGCCTCAACCCATGGTTAGGGAAGACTCGCTAATAGCATATAAAAATGGGGTCGCAAAGCTCACTTGCGCTCTCTGGTTTCCTCACATTGCGACGTAGTGCGCAAACAAAATTCATGAAGTTTGTTTGCGCAGCCTATGCAGGGTTCGATGCGGATCCTGGTTGGCGAGCAAACTCCTTGATCCAGTTGATTCCCTGTTGTGAAAAGCTAGACCAATCGAGGCGTTCCTGCTCTGCAGCCTTAGCAACCAGCAGCGGTGCCTGCAGCTTCAAGGCATCCAAATCAGGCTCTGCAACGCCATTATTCAATGCCAGCCAATCGGCCATTGAGCGTCCAACAACACGGGTTAGGTAAGCAGCGCTGAGGGCCTGAAGAGTACCCGCTGCAAGCCAGCTGCTGCCATCAAGTTTGGCTACGCCCAATAGAGCTTGGCCACTCCACTCAACCACTCCCTGGGCCAGAGCCGCACCAGCCAACTGGCGTGCTGCCAATTGCAGAACCTCTGGCTTCAAGGAACACTTCCAAATCCCCGCCATCTCTTTAATCATCAAGCCGTTGACCACAGCCACGGCCAGAAGATCAGTCGTGGGTAAAGGAGAGGCAAAAACAGCTCCTGCAACCAACCATTGAGTGCGCTGCTGGAGTACAAGGAACCTTTGCCTACGAAGCTGCTCTAACTCGGCTTGCCAATTGCGGTGCAGACTGCCCAATAAGCGCTTACGGGTGATTTCAAGATTCCGCTGAGGATGCTCTAACAGACGTCTCACCGGTGCAAGAGCTTCTGAAAGATCGTCTTGATTGCCTGTCCAACGCAGCACCTGGCCGCTCAAGCGTTGTGGCAACTGAGCTTGAAGTGCCTGCAGCTGATCGCTCCAATTAGATGAATCCTGCCAAGAGACGATCAGCCAGATTGGTTGATTGGCTGGCACCCTCTCTAACCAAAGAAGGTCTGCTGCCATCAACGGCAAAGGCAAGACATAGAGCAAAACATCCTGCTCTTGCAGAGCTGCGGGCCATATCCAAGACTCGTCTGTCTGAGAGAGAGGCCGGGCCCAGCTGATGCTCAGTGGAGTGGATCCCGCAATGGCTGTCTGAACATCGGGATGATCCTCAAGAGAACCCTCTGCGGAATTCACAAAAGAAACTTTTTGAGGTTCGGAACGCTGTAGAACGACATCAAGGGCCTCGCTGCGTTGTTGGCGCAGCGCAACCACATCTTGCTCATCCTCCAATGCCTCAAACTGATCAAGGACCTCTTTGCAGCGACGGATCCAGCCCTGCACAGAATCTGGTGCATCAAACTTGGCCGGTATTGAGGGCCTTGATAACCACCAAACGCCCGCACCAGCAACCATCAAACCAAGACCACCGCCAGGCAGATGAATCACATCAGTGAAGACCCACTGACCGAGGACGAAGGTCCCTGTGATCAGTGCTACCCGGCCAATGAAGGCAGGGGAGCGAGGCACAAGATTGATCAGTAGGGCTGGAAGCTTCACGGGGCACCACCTTTCGTGCAAGCCATACCAGCCTACGTGACCTTCTTCGCTGAATTCATGCCTGACAGAAGACTTTGCGTTCATTCAGCTCCCCAAATGGGGCCAAAAATAAGTGTTCCTCTGATGAAGATCAAAAAAAAATTATTCCCGTCATGAAGCTCAGGGATGTCGCGAATGACGACGATGCGTCACACTTGCGCCTGATTGCAGGCCGTAGGCCATGACTGATTCTTACAGCGATCCGCAACGACAAGAAAGACATGGTGATGGTGCCCGGGAGAGCGGAAGGGCTGGATCCCGAGGTGGCCGTGGTCCTGGGAACCGTGAAGCCGGCGGATTTCGTATCCGCCTGAGCGACAACGAAATGCGCTCTGCCAGAGCACTGCAGGAAGCCTTTCAAATGCGCTCCACAGTGGCCGTACTGGGATTTGCCCTGCGCACCCTTGGCCAAATGCTGGACGATGGCCAACTAGACGAACTGGTTGCCAGTGAACGCTCCAAGGCCCCAAGTGGTGGCAGACGAAGAGAAGAAGGAGCTCAGCGAACGCGTAGTGATCGCTCTCATAAAGACAGACAGCCAACGCACCGAGGAGTTCGACCTGATCCCTTTGCGCGGCCAGCCAAGCCTCAACCATCGGTTCAAGAACCCGAGAAGACTCTAGAAATTGAACAAAACCACGCTGAAGAACAAGCTCAGGAGCATGACCAGACTGCTGAAACCGAACAATTGAACTCAGCAGAGCAAGAGCAGGACCAGGCTGCTGAAACTGAACAAGTGCCGGCAATAGAGCATGAACCTGAGAAAACACCTGGTGAGGCCTGATTAATGCAGCGCCCGCGGGTCCTTTCCGGCGTCCAGCCGACAGGTGCCCTCCATCTGGGCAACTGGTTGGGGGCCATCCGCAACTGGGTAGATCTTCAGAGCAGCCATGACACATATGTCTGTGTCGTGGATTTACATGCCATTACTGTTCCCCACGACCCACAACGTTTGGCCGAGGAGACCCTCTCCACAGCCGCTCTCTACCTGGCCTGTGGGATGGATCCAGATCTTTGCAGCATCTTTGTGCAGAGCCAGGTGTCCGCCCACAGCGAGCTCTGTTGGTTGCTGAACTGTGTTACTCCTCTGAATTGGCTAGAGCGAATGATCCAGTTCAAGGAGAAGTCAGTCAAGCAGGGGGACAACGTTTCTGTTGGACTCCTGGACTATCCGGTGTTAATGGCAGCAGACATTCTTCTCTATGACGCTGATTTGGTGCCAGTGGGCGAAGACCAGAAACAACATTTAGAACTTGCCCGTGACATCGCTCAGCAGCGCATTAATGCTCGCTTCGGTAGTGAAGAGAAACCTGTCCTTAAAGTCCCAGATCCTCTGATCATCAAAGAGGGAGCAAGAGTGATGAGCCTTAGCGATGGCCGCAGCAAGATGAGTAAAAGCGACCCCAATGAAGGAAGTCGTATCACACTTCTTGATCCGCCTGAACTGATCACAAAGAAAATCAAGCGGGCAAAGACAGACCCCCAAAGGGGCTTGCAATTTGGCAACCCAGATCGCCCGGAGGCCGACAATCTGCTTGGGATTTACGCCATCCTTAGTGGGCGAGGAAGAGACGCAGCTGCCCAAGAATGCGCAGAAATGGGATGGGGAACCTTCAAGCCTCTGCTGGCCGAAGCCACGGTGTCAGCCCTTGAGCCGATACAGCATCGCTATCAACAACTCATGGGCGACCGCATAGAACTAATCAGAGTGCTTGACCAAGGCAAGACCAGAGCGCAAGACACCGCCCAAGCAACCCTTAAGCGAGTCCGCCAGGCCCTTGGCTTCCTGACAGCCAGCTAATCAATGCGAGTCGAAAGAAAAGTTTTGCTAATCATTGGAGCTCAGTAATGGCCGAGGCCTTCCTGTGGCACGGAGGCCAGCGAGCCCTAGTCATCAGCAAGGGTCTAGTGAGACGCAGAATCTGTTGTCAATGTCAACTTCAGACTTATGCACACTCTGTTGCGTGAGTCAAGGGTATTAATCACCATCTCGCCAGACGGGGGAGGTATTGATCAATGTGACAAACCATTTAGTTGGTTTACGTGCTGCGCTTGTTCCCATTGCACTTTGGCTTTTCAAGTCAAGCGAATCATTCGAATTGGGTCAGGGCAGCTTTCGCCATGATCAGTCTGAGTGTTCTCATGGGTGCTGGCCAGACCTTGCAGGCTGAACGCATCCAGGTGCCTAAAGAACATGCTTTTAGGGTGAACATTGCTTATCAAGGCAATGGTGGTCAAAGGCCGCACTATTTAATAACGCCCGAACGTCGAGCCCTTCTGAACACCATTCGTTATGCAGAAGGCACTTGGAAAGAAGGAAAAGATCTCGGATATCGCACGATGTTTGGAGGAGGTGTTTTTGAGGATCTCTCTCAACACCCCAATCGAGTTGTGGTGAATTTCTATAGCAGTGCAGCAGCAGGGGCCTATCAATTCATCCCAACAACTTGGATGGCCGTAGCGAAGGAGCTCAACCTACCCAATTTCCAACCTCAACATCAAGATCAAGCAGCGTTGCATTTAGTTAGCAAACGTGGTGCTCTCAAGGAAATAGATGCTCTTGGTTTAACGCACTCCGCTATGGCCCGTCTTGCACCGGAATGGGCTTCGTTTCCTAACTGGGCTGGCAACAGCAGTTACGGACAGCCAGTCAAGAGCCATGCAGAGTTGGCAAAATTTTATTCAGCCAATTTGCGGCAACTGCAGCAGGAGGCCTGAGCAAAGCTAAAAGCATCTAACTTCAGAATCAGCAGAAGTTGTGTGTTTGTACTCGAAAGACATCCCTTGATTGCAACCAAACCCTAGCTTTCCCCTTGCGGATCACTCTCTGAAAAGAGACATCCAAAAAGGATGACTATCACAACAAAAGCAGACAATCTCGGGAGCTTTCTTCCCACGAGCAACGCCATAGTCGATGCCCACAACCATGACCGTGAGCATTGATATCAGGGCAGTAAGCGATTCTCTCACTTGTTTTGCTGACGGGTCTGCTTGCAGCTGGTTTATCCGCAAAGCCCTAATCCCATGACAGACCATTCCCTAAGCAGAAAATGTTAGGCATCAAGGGTCGCTCGGATTGATCACTATCCAAGCCATGTCTGCTGGGGACAGGCAGGTAATGCCAACATCTTTTGCTCACGACAGCCAAGATCCCTTAGGCGGTTAGATTGGCTGCATAAAAAAGCTTTTTGAGATCATAGGAAATAGCTCTGACGAATCTAAGCAAGCTCCCATTGAACTCTATGCTGGTATTTTGCTTGTTGAACTTGCTAGAAAATTTGGTTCAATGTTCCTTTTTCTCAGTGTTCCTCTACGTTGTTGCTAATATGCGAAATATTCCACTCCAGCATTCAGAGGCGCAAGGATTGCGAATGATATAACTGATAAAATAAAGCGCTATTGTAAATCATCAAAGAAAACGCCTTGCTATGCCTATTATTACACTTCCAGACGGAAATAAAAAGAAGTTTGATCAACCCGTAACCATTATGGAGGTGGCCGAAAGCCTTGGGCCTGGATTAGCAAAGGCGGCTATCGCAGGACGGGTCAATGATGTATTGCTTGACACCTGTATCCCTATTGAGAAAGACTCTAAAGTTAATATCATCACGGCTAAAGACCAAGATGGAATTGAGACTATTCGCCACTCATTCGCTCACTTGATTGGTCATGCCGTAAAGCAATTATATCCTGAAGCAAAAATGGCCATTGGTCCAGTTATTGAAGACGGATTTTATTATGACATTGCCTATGATCAGCCTTTTACTCCTAAAGACTTGGAAGCGATTGAGGCTCGCATGAAAGAGCTGGTTAAACTTGACTATGACGTCAATGTGGAAATAGTTTCAAGGGAAGAGGCTCATAGGGAATTCGAAAAGCGATGCGAGCCTTACAAGATAGAAATCGTAGATGAAATTCCTGAGAACGAAATTATTAAGCTATATCGACATCAAGAATATACTGATATGTGTAGAGGTCCACATGTGCCTAATACAAGGCATTTACGCACTTTCAAATTAATGAAAGTATCAGGTGCTTATTGGCGTGGTGATTCAAATAAACCAATGTTGCAGCGCATCTATGGTACGGCCTGGGGAAGTTCCAAAGACCTGAAAGCTTATCTCAAGCGCCTTGAAGAAGCTGAAAAGCGTGATCATCGCAGGATTGCTAAACAAATGTCTTTATTTCATACTCAAGAAGAAGCACCTGGGATGATCTTTTGGCATGCCAAGGGTTGGGCTATTTATCAGGTTTTAGAGCAATATATTCGCGAGACCCTTAGCCTACATAACTACCAAGAAATCAGAACACCTCAGGTTGTAGACCGCTCCTTATGGGAGAAATCTGGCCATTGGGAGAAGTTCAAAGATGACATGTTCACGACGACATCTGAGAATCGTGAATATGCCATAAAGCCTATGAATTGTCCCTGCCATATACAGATCTTCAATCAAGGCCTAAAAAGTTACCGTGACCTGCCAATTAGATTGGCAGAGTTTGGTTCATGCTTAAGGAATGAACCATCTGGTTCACTTCATGGTCTCATGCGAGTGCGCAATTTTGTTCAAGATGATGCTCACATCTTTTGTACTGAGCTTCAGGTTCAGGAAGAGGTCTCTAAGTTTATTGATCTAGTCTTTGAGATTTACAGATCATTTGGGTTTGACTCTGTGCTTATCAAGTTATCAACCAGGCCCGAAAAGCGTGTTGGTAGCGATGAGATCTGGGACAAATCAGAGAAGGCCTTGTCCGATGCATTGGACGCTAAAGGTCTTGCATGGGACTTATTGCCAGGGGAAGGTGCATTCTACGGACCTAAAATTGAGTTTTCTTTAAAAGACTGTCTTGGTAGAGTTTGGCAATGTGGAACGATCCAGGTTGACTTCTCGATGCCGGAACGTTTGGGAGCATCTTATGTAGCAGAAGACAGTCAGCGCAGAACACCAGTAATGTTGCATCGAGCAATTCTGGGTTCTTTTGAACGTTTTATCGGAATTCTGATCGAGCACTATGCCGGACGATTGCCTGTGTGGCTAGCACCTGTGCAGGTGGTAGTGATGGGGATTACAGATCGTAATGCTCAATCTTGTCAGGATGTTTGCAAGAAGTTGTCAGCCCTAGAATATCGAACTGAAGTTGACTTAAGAAATGAAAAAATTGGTTTTAAAGTTCGCGAACATACTCTTCAGCGTGTACCATTCCTAATCATTATTGGTGATAAAGAACAGCAAAGTGGAGAGGTTGCTGTGCGCACGCGAGAGGGTAAGGACTTTGGCAGCATGCCTTTGAATAGCTTCAAATCACTCCTGGATGATGCAATTGCTCTTAGAGGTAGATCAGGTGTCGCTTGAAACAAGTTATCAATAGTTAGGCGCTAATGACAATTAATGAATACCTCGCTTTGGAGGAACGCTCTCTTCTGTCTGGATGAGAGGCTGTAATATTGTGTGAATTCTTAAAGGCATAAATAATATAATTAGCACCTCTAGATGCAGCAGTTGAATAATCTCAATTGTTTCTCATATTCTCTACTTAAGGCGAGGGCGTCTTTGCGACTCTCTTGCCATTAAAATTACAATGGAAATCTATTATTGATGTCTTGCTCTTTACGGAATAGTCAAACTATCTCTGAATTTAAGGCTAGGTTTGCCTTCTTTAAAAGTCTAATTTTTTGGGCGATGTGCTGATCAAGAAATTCTGGAGTCAATGAAATGACCTTGATAAGCCAAGATGAGCAAGCATGTCAAAGCCAACGATTCATTCCTCCTCCAGCCTTAATCATCTGCGAGCATTGGCGGACCTGAGTGGCTATTAACTCTAGAAGCTGAATAGTAAATTGGGCCTGGCGAAGGGAGAAGCTGATTGCTTTTCATGGGTCGTTCTGCCCCTCTCTTTGGTGCAGGTTCTTTCTGTTCTGCGCAGGATCAGAAATTCTTCATGGTCTCCGATGCAAGCACTACTCAACCATCAAAAGAAATGACAGGTCTTGCGAAAAGTCAATCAAGCCACTGGCGACATCTCAATTCGTGTTGAGCAGGGCTAACTCAGTTGGGGGCTAATTAGAGCTAGCCAATCAGTCCTTGCCAACCGATTTAGGCATGGGGATCACTATCCCTTGAGCTAATCAGCAATCTATCCAGCGTAAAAGTTGCAGATCTCTCGTTGTCAATGCAGCCTGAGGGAAGCTCTTTACCTCATTAGTCATCACCATGCCGTCCCTGAGAACCTTTCTGGCAGGTGATTTGGGGGGCACCAAAACCTTGCTTGCGCTCTATAGCTGGGACGAAAAGCAACTCAAGCAACAGCACCGGCGCAGGTATCTATCCAATCAGTGGACTTCGCTTGAACCCATGCTCAGCGACTTTATCTCCCATCTGCCAGGGGTGATGGAGCAACCCAATAACGGCTGCATCGCTGTCGCAGGACCGGTTCGCCATGGTGAGGCACGTATCACCAATCTGCCCTGGAGCTTGAAGGAGAAGGACCTTTGCGCAGTCACGGGACTGAAACATTTGGAACTGATTAATGACTTTGGCGTGCTGATCTACGGCCTACCCTTTCTCAACGACTCGCAGCAGGTGGAGCTTCAGCTTCCACAGCAGCACTCGTCTGCGCAAGGACCAATTGCAGTTCTGGGGGCAGGAACTGGACTTGGGATGGCCCGTGGCCTGCCAACAAAAGATGGAATGGTGGCGCTGCCAAGTGAAGGCGGACACCGTGAATTTGCTCCTCGCAGTCAATGCGAGTGGCAACTTTGCGAGTGGCTCAAGGCCGACTTACAACTCGAACGCCTTTCATTGGAACGTGTTGTCAGTGGCACCGGCCTGGGTCACGTAGCACGCTGGCGCTTACAGCACAGTGACGCAGATGGTCATCCTCTGCGAGAGCTGGCCGATGCTTGGCGCCATGGTGCTGATGATCATCCCGACCATCTGGATCTGCCTGCTCTTGCTAGTCAAGCCGCAAGCGAAGGCGATTCAATTCTTCAAGAAGCCTTACAGCTCTGGCTAGGTGCTTACGGTTCAGCTGCGGGAGATTTAGCTCTTCAGGAACTCTGCAGCGGAGGCCTCTGGGTGGGTGGGGGTACAGCTGCGAAGCAGCTTCAAGGTCTTCGCTCAAGCACCTTTCTTGAAGCCTTCCGCAACAAGGGTCGCTTCCGTCCATTTTTAGAGCAATTGCCAGTGATGGCAGTGATCGATCCCGAGGTCGGCTTGTTCAGTGCAGCTTGCAGAGCACACATGCTTGCTGAGCAAGGTGGGACACTGACCTAAGTAGATAGGTAGGGATGGCGCAGCCGAGTATCGGCCAAAAAATTGTGGTTGACGTACCGTCCACCACAGCCAACCTTGGCCCTGGATTCGACTGCCTAGGTGCTGCCCTTGACCTCAACAACCGTTTTGCCATGCGGCGGATCGAAGGGGACAGCGGACGCTTTGAACTCATTATTGAAGGCAATGAGGGAAGCCACCTACGCGGTGGGCCCAACAACCTGATTTATCGCGCCGCCCAGAGGGTGTGGAAAGCCGCAGGGCTCGAACCGGTGGGACTAGAAGCCAAAGTGAGGCTTGCGGTGCCCCCCGCAAGGGGCCTAGGAAGCAGTGCCAGTGCCATCGTGGCAGGGTTGGTCGGAGCCAATGCCTTGGTGGGCGAACCGCTCAGCAAAGAAAAACTGTTGGAACTGGCCATTGACATTGAGGGACATCCCGACAATGTGGTTCCTTCTCTTCTGGGAGGTCTTTGCTTGACTGCCAAGGCAGCCTCGCAGCACTGGCGGGTGGTTCGTTGTGTATGGATCAATTCCGTAAAAGCTGTTGTAGCAATCCCCTCTATTCGCCTAAGCACGAGCGAGGCAAGGCGCGCCATGCCTAAAGACATTCCGATCAGCGATGCCGTAGAAAACCTTGGTGCCCTTACGCTCCTGCTGCAGGGACTGCGTACAGGAAACGGCGACCTGATCACAGATGGGATGCATGATCGATTGCATGAGCCCTATCGCTGGCCATTGATCAAAGGTGGTTTGGATGTTCGCGATGCGGCGCTGAATGCCGGGGCCTGGGGTTGTGCCATCAGCGGAGCTGGCCCTAGCGTGCTGGCTCTGTGTCCGGAGGATAAAGGGCCAGCAGTCAGTCAGGCAATGGTAAAAGCTTGGGAAGCCGAGGGTGTAGCAAGTAGGGCACCACTGCTTAGCATTCAGACAGGAGGAAGCCACTGGCAACCTCAAGTTGATGATGAGTAGATATACTCAAGTGCCCGCCCGGGGCTGATCAGTTCCTTCGCATTCTCTTGCCTGCCATGGACGCCAACTTGCCGCTGACGGCTGCGTCCCAGGCCTCATTCCCCTGGCTTTCCCTGATCGTGCTGCTGCCGGCAATGGGTGCCCTGCTGATGCCTCTGTTGCCAGGGGATGAGACAAGTAACTCCCAGGCACCGCGCAATTTTGCACTGGCCTTTCTGCTGGTGGATTTCGTGCTCATGCTGGCCGTGTTTAGCCGCATTTTTGATAGCCAGGACGGAGGGCTTCAGCTGATTGAACGGGTTAGCTGGATCCCCTTCATCGGCCTGGAATGGTCTCTCGGAGCAGACGGCCTTTCGGCTCCTCTGGTTGTACTTAGCGGGTTGATCACTCTTCTTGCCGTGGCAGCTAGCTGGAAGGTGCAAAGCAAGACAAGGCTTTATTTCGCTCTGTTGTTGGTTCAGGCTTCTGCCCAGGGGCTGGTTTTCCTCTCTCAAGATTTCCTGCTGTTCTTTCTTGCTTGGGAACTAGAGCTGGTTCCGGTTTACCTGCTAATTGCCATCTGGGGCGGAAGCAGACGTCTATATGCCGCCACCAAATTCATTCTCTACACCGCTCTAGCGTCTTTGCTGATCCTGATCAGCGGACTCGCTCTGGCACTTTCGGGTGGTGAGTTCACGCTTAACCTCACTGAGCTGGCGAATCGATCTCCAGAAGGCAGCCTTGGACTGCTCTGTTATCTGGGCTTTCTGGTGGGCTTTGGCGTAAAGCTACCGATGTTTCCTCTCCACACCTGGCTGCCAGATGCCCATGGAGAAGCCAACGCACCAGTGTCGATGCTGCTGGCAGGGGTACTCCTAAAGATGGGTGGCTATGCCCTTTTGCGCTTCAACGTGCAAATGCTGCCTGATGCTCATCTTCAGCTAGCGCCGGCCCTGATCGTGATTGGGATCGTCAACATCATTTACGGAGCACTCAACGCCTTTGCTCAAGACAACGTGAAACGACGGATTGCCTGCAGTTCTGTGAGCCACATGGGCTTCGTTCTGTTGGGTATCGGCGCAATCGATGCTCTTGGGATCAGTGGAGCCATGCTGCAGATGATCAGCCATGGCCTGATTGCAGCAGCCATGTTTTTCGTCACAGGAACGTTCTACGAACGCACGCAGACCCTCTCAATCCCCAACATGGGTGGCCTGGCCAAGGTTTTGCCAATCACCTTCGCTTTTTTCTTGGCCAGCTCCCTGGCGTCCCTCGCCCTGCCAGGAATGAGCGGCTTTGTCAGTGAGATCACCGTCTTCCTCGGCATCATTAGTCAGGACGGATTCACTTCAATATTCAGGGTTATCACGATCGTGCTGGCTGCGATTGGACTGGTGCTTACCCCCGTCTATTTGCTGTCGATGTGTCGACGGGTCTTTTTTGGCCCCAGGATTCCCGCCCTTGCAATGATCGAAGACATCAACCCCAGAGAGCTGACCATTGGGCTCAGTCTGATTGTGCCCACGTTGGTGATCGGATTTTGGCCTCGAGTCGCCATCGATCTCTATGAGGCTTCAACCAATGCTCTCGCTGACCGACTGATTAGCCATAGCTTGGTAGCACAAGGTTCCCTGCTATCCCTTGGCTGAATAATGCCTGTTGCTGTGAACGAAATAAAGTCACCAGCCCTGCTCCAGGGTGAAGGAATCCCAAACTTCACTGCCATTACTGCTCAACAAGTACAGGATCACATTCCTGAACTTCTTTGTGCTCTTAACAAACAATTCAGCCAGCTGGAACAAGACCTAGACCAAGTTTTGGCATCTGGCAAGAGCATTAATTGGCAACAAGTCATGTCTCCGCTGCATCAGCTGCAAGAGCAGTTGCGTTGGAGCTGGGGTGTCGTATCCCATCTCAATGGCGTCTGCAATACCTCCGAATTACGACAAGCTCACGCTGCACAGCAACCAGAGGTGGTGCGCTTTGGAAACCGTATGGGTCAAAGCCAGACACTTCATCGTGTCCTGCGCCGGCTGAAAGACCAGACCTCAAGGCCATTACTGGATTCGACTCAACAACGGATTTTGAAAGCGGAATTACTCTCCATGGATCAACGAGGCGTGGGTCTCGATGACCACGCACAGCAGGCTTTTAATACCACCAGTGAGCAACTGGCCGAGTTGTCGACTCGCTTCAGCAATCACGTATTGGATGCAACCCAGGGATGGAGCCTGCTCCTTAATCGATCAGCGCAAGTTGAAGGACTGCCGCAGCGAGCCTTGGAGGTTTTGGCCTCAGCAGCCAAGCAATCCGGAGATCACCGTGAAGACGGTGGAGAACCTACAGCGGAGCAGGGTCCCTGGCGATTAGGTCTAGATATGCCTCGCTACATCCCCTTCATCACCCATGCAAAAGATCGAGGGCTACGTGAAACGCTCTACAAGGCTTATGTGAGTAGAGCGAGTGCAGGTGAGTTAAACAATCAACCATTGATTGAAGAGGTGCTAAGCCTTCGGCTTGAGCAAGCTCAAAGGCTTGGCTACATGAACTGGGCTGAACTCAGCCTGGCCAGTAAAATGGCCGAGGGCGTTGAGGCCGTCGAGCAGTTGCTGGAGGAGTTGCGTGCTGCAGCTTTACCCGCAGCCCAAAAGGAGTTAATTGAGCTTGAGGCCTGTGCCAAAAAACATGGAGCTCCAGAGGCCAGCCAGCTCAAACCATGGGATGTGAACTTCTGGGCTGAACGGCTGAGGCAAGAGCGCTTTGACCTTGATCAAGAAGCGCTGCGCCCGTGGTTCCCCCTGCCACAGGTTTTGGAAGGTTTGTTCGGACTTTGTGAACGTCTTTTTGGCATTCGCATTCAAAGCGGCGACGGCGAGGCTCCGATCTGGCATCAAGACGTACGTTATTTCCGGGTGTTGGATGCCAATGGTTCAGACCTGGCAGCGTTCTACCTCGATCCCTATAGCCGACCAGCCAGCAAGCGAGGGGGGGCATGGATGGACGAATGCCTGATACGCAGCAAAAGCATCGAGGGCCAATCGATTCTTCCTGTGGCCTATTTGATTTGTAACCAGACCCCACCGCAAGCAGATACACCAAGTCTGATGAGCTTCGATGAGGTGGAGACTTTGTTCCATGAGTTCGGTCATGGGCTTCAGCACATGCTCACGACCGTTGAGTATCCACAGGCTGCAGGAATCAACAACGTGGAATGGGACGCAGTGGAACTGCCTAGCCAGTTCATGGAGAACTGGTGCCTCGATCGCACCACGTTGATGGGGATGGCACGTCACTGGCGGACTGGCGAACCGCTGCCGGAGGAGGAGTTCGCAAAATTGCGCTCCAGCCGCACCTTTAATGCCGGTTTGGCAACTCTGCGCCAGGTGCATTTCGCTCTCACTGATCTGCGCTTGCATAGTCGCTGGACCCCAGAGCTCGGCGTGACCCCAGATCAGCTTCGCCGTCAGATTGCTGAGACCACCACGGTGATGCTTCCGATCGCCGAAGATCAATTCCTCTGTAGCTTTGGCCACATCTTCGCCGGTGGTTATTCCGCCGGGTACTACTCCTACAAGTGGGCAGAAGTTCTTAGTGCTGATGCCTTTGCTGCCTTTGAGGAAGCTGGTTTGGAACTTGAAGATCAAGTTCGACTCACTGGTGCTCGCTTTCGCGACACAGTTCTCAGTTTGGGAGGTAGCCATTCCCCAGCAGAGATCTATGAGGAATTCCGTGGGCGACCAGCGACCACCGAGGCATTGATTCGCCATTCCGGCTTAGCCGCAAGCGCTGCGGATCAGTGAGGAGATGGCTGAAGAGATACCGCACTCTCTGAACCCCCTAGCGTTATCACAAAGTTGGGGCCAAGACGAGCATGACGATATCCACTTGGCACCACTGATTGCGCTTGAGGAGGTGCTTGAAACAAGCAGCTTGCGTCGCGGGATAAGCCGAGAACAGTTGCTAAGTGAGTTGTTGCGTGACCTCGATCATCGCCGTGTGATCCCCCTGTTAGGCATGCTGCCGAGAGGCTGGAGGATGGCCCCTGCCGTTCTGCCTGAACGTCTACGAGGGATTGCAACCCTATTAGAAGATGGTTTGCTAAGCCCTTTGTTGTTGGCAGCGTTAGCTGATGACCTACAGCATCTGCTGCCGACTGCGGAGAACCAACCACCCAGTGCCCTGGAACTCTGGCGCCAACCCTCAATTGCCCTAAAGCCAGGACATGGTGTGGAGTTGCCGGGCAATTTAAAGAACTGTCGATTACTAGCCAACCAGCCAATTATTAGTGATGCACTGTTTGACTCGAAACAGCTTGGTCCAACCCCTTTAGGGAAACGCCTCACTGCACTCGGTAGTGGCCTGGTATGGCACAACGAGGGCTTGGCAATGCTTCAGAACGAGTCTTCTCAACGCATGAATCAGCTCATGGCTCAGGTGCTCAATTGCCTAGCCGCAAATCGTCTACCAGAGGCATTGCATCCCTCTGAACCCTTCCTATTCGAGGGGCTATCCTCAGGACGTCAACTCATTGAGTTGCTGAGCCGACAGGGTTGGCACTGTTGTGGACGAATTAGGGCCAGTGTGGCCAGCTTCGGCCTGGGAGCTAGCCAAGCCAATGAAAGCGGGAGATGGCTTCAGGTCCCTCTGGCTATGCCATATCGAACGGGTCTAGAGGATGATCGCAACCAGGAGATCGTCAGCTTGTTGCCGCATTGCAGCTTCGAGCTTGAGCTGCAACCACTAGGCAATGATTCAATTCTACTGCAGTATTGCCAGGGAGTAGAAGGTATGAATGGCTGGGCTGCTATGAATGACCTGCATCGGCCCTGGCAGAACGATCGCCACAATGGAACAGTCGCATACCCCAGCGAGCCATTAACACAGCAACGCCTCGCCGATGCAATAGAGATCACCGAATTAATCGCAGCGGTGCACAATTTGGAGGCAAGCTCGCAAAAGCTGCGCCTAGGGGGGTATGGAGCCCTGGGCTACTGCATTGATTCAACAGCCCTGCTGGAGCAATGCCTTAACGGCTCTACTCACTTATTTCCATTGACTCTGGGAGGAATATGGCGAGAACGACTACGCCGTAGCCTCGACACCCTTCTTGATCAGGGCTTTTGTATCAACACTAGTGTGGTAGATCGCTACCGATGGGGCCTTGACACGTTGCCCCAGGATCTGAGCCTGCAAGGCTCTGCACGATTTGAGGCAATGCAGAGGCTTTCAATCTGTCAACCCAGCCACAGTCCATTTGAGCTTGTGAGGAAACTCAATGGCGAAGTGGATCTCTGAAGCGATGCAAACGAAGGCTTTCATTTATAGGCAGATCAACCGGAAGCTGAGCAAGCCAATTCCAAGCAGATGATCCAACAACGAATAGAAGGCCAAACAGCCACTGCATAGCAGGATTCTGATGAACATACAGATTCACCTTTCTCTCGTTACAGATCCTTCGTAAGTCAATGAAAACAACAACATCTAAGCTGACAATCGAATTCAGCTCAGATAATATTAGCTGAATCCTTGAATATAACGAAAACATGCGAAAATAACAGTACTGGCTCGATCGTGACTAATTGCTCCATGTAACTCCTCTTCGTTTTTAGACTGGATGCCAATAAAATATTTGCAACGATGACTGATCCTAAAGAGAATGACTCAATCCCAGAGGAAGGGAGGCAGACGCTCTCTGGCAATAACCTTGAGAATGTTGTTGTTGGAGTCGTTAGAGGAAGAGCTTTTAATGAATATGGTGATCAGCATGGATGGAGAGCCTGGCAACTCGAAAACTATCACTTCCTTCCGATGTGACTAGCCAAAGGGATTGCCTTTAATAAGAAGTGATAATTAAGTCAGAATGAAGTGTATGGATGTTTCCATTCCTTCTGCTTATAAGCTCCATGAGCGTCTCTCTCAACATCATAATAATCCTCAACTGTCTTCTCTAGTTTCTCTATTAACTCTCTAGGTAGTTCACCTTCTGCAGTCGTTAGTTTGCCGATTTGTCTTATGAGGTCATGAATGTAATCCATTGTCCTTCCTCATTTAGTAGAATTGCATTCTACACGACTTAAGAGAAATAGTCTAACAATCGACTCCTCTTGAAACTTTGAATATAGAGTTCCATCTTGCTGGTGATAAGACTATGAAAACTATCAAGCTTCTATTATCAGTCGACAAGCAGGATATTCCTATTATCAAACCAACGCCTTGGCTCGGAACACGTCATTCGCAAAATGATGAACACACTTCACTGATCTTTGCAACGCAAGACAGGTCATTTTATTTCCACTCTGGATAGGGGCAAGTGCTGCTAGACGGCTGAATGCAAGGCATTCAGCCTGCGTTAGAGGATGCTCCAGGAGCTGATTGACTTTTAAATGGCCTTAACAGTAACTGAGGCTTCAGCACCTTTTGGCGTCTTACGAGAGTTCTTCATGAGTGGAGAGAAGGTTGGGATGTTGTGGCTTAGTTGGCTCACATGTTAGCTAGTTCCTCCGCCAAAAACTTCAATCAGCGCTTGTAAATCTGGTCGTACTAATAACTTGTATTAAAGCGAAAACCCTATGTAAAGACTGAATTTATAGGCGCTTATCTAGTCATACATAGTTCAGAACAAATTGCATCAACGACCTTAGAACTAAAATCATCACTGAATGGTCCTGAGTGACCACAATGGTTCATGCCGGAAATTTCATAGCGAGTAAGCTTACGTTTGCGTTGCCATAGATTCCAGTTTGAAAATGGCAACAATGGAGAACGCCCGGGGTAAGCCACCTGACCAAGAGCCGCAACAGGGTCTTTCCCGCCAACGACCATAGCAACACGATTGATCTCCTCTAAAGCGCCATTCCCACTGAACACTCCACAGACAGTGATCACCTGCACTGGAACACGACAAAGTTGTTGCAATATCTCCGCTGTCCCAATAGCCATCTCTCCTCCTCCGCTGTAACCCACTAACACCAGGCGCACAGCTGTACTTGGATGGAATCCAAGGGATTCAAGACGACGGGCGATTTTCAAGGCAAGCTCATAATTCATCACTGGGCCATAACGGCGGTCAGAGGAAATTCCCACTTTGATCACATTATTGGCTTGTACACAAAAGGCGCTTAGAAAACGAATTAATGCATTAGGATGATGCTCCTGTAGAGAAAATAATCTTCGCCAGAACCATTGACTGTATGAATCTGAACGCAGTGCAACAGGCATGATTGTGTAAGCCTCAATGCCTTTGACTAAAATAGACTCATGATCAATTCCCTCTTCTAGTTGCGAGAGGAATCGACTCACCCGTGGAGGATGGTCTTCTTCACTTTGATGAATGCCATCCAGGTAAATGATGTAATGCCGATGTCCAGAAATATTAGGCGAAGGTTCATCAAATAGATTACTTGGGTCAGGAAGTCCATCAAGCCACCCTTCCCAGAACACAAAGTCAAGCATCACTGAATAAATACCTGACAGAGGGACCAAGATGATCACCAGAAGTGCCGCAAGCTTAAGAAGCTCATCAAGCGATTCGCTGGTTACTAATGCAATAGCATCCCGACGAATTACAGCTACGCACAGAAACAAAAGGATGGCTGAGGACAGCATCAAAACAACAACTATCTTGCGGCTTTTAAGCAGCAGTTCGCGATGATGGCGAAGCGAAGATCTAGTCTTATTCATGATCTAAGATCAGCTCCAATTCAATGATTAAGAGCTACTTCTCGGGCTAGTTGGGAGTAACTTGATTTCCACCGCTGAGCGAACAAGAGCGCAATTAAAACAAGTGCCAAGGCAAAACCAGGAAGGGCCATAACCAATCCTTGCTGGAGAGGTATACCATAAAGAGCTTTTAATAAAACAACTACATTGAGGTGAATCCAGGCGAAAAGTGTTACAGCAATTAGATCACTAATATAAGGAGCCCCAACAAGAATATAAAATAATCCTGGCCAAATTGCTGGTAGCATATGGTTCGCAAAACTAATCGGATGTAAAGGTACAGCTTTAAGAGAAGTGAGTATCAAGCTGTCACAGAAAATCCCCATTAGAAATGCTAGGCTTAGGCCAAGAGCATCAAAGAATAAATGCACGGCAATTTGAACAGGACCTAGACGATTGGCAAGAAGAGAAAAGAAATGTGCTGCTGACATTGAAAGGCCAACTGCCAGCAACAATCCAACCCCGGCCTCCATTTTAAGTAGTAACTCAGCCATGGAATCAAGGCCTTGACTGAGTCCACTTAAGCCCTGCAGAAGAGCATCAGGCACGACGCATCTCCGGACGGTTTACGATCCAGAGAACAACAATTGAAAGAATGGCACTGTAGAAGCACCAGACTGAATTGAAAGCCATGCTATATGTCATCAGTGTAAGAATTATAGATAATACGATTAAGACCCCGAAGAGTTTTACGGCTTTGTCTTTAAGCAACAGCAAAGGAATAACAATCCAACACCAATAAATCAGTTCTCCAATAGGCTCTGTATTGATAAAATTATGGAAGATGGTGTTGACGTTGTAAACGATTCTTCCGCCTGTCTCTAGCCCTGGCTGGATCAATGGTGGATGTACTAATAAAGGCAGCCAGAATGAAATCCCAAGGATGGTACCAATAATCCAAGCCCAGCGTAATGCTCTCTTGACTCCTTCAGTTTCGGAATGACGCCCAATCGAGTATGCACTCCACGGGATCCATATCATCCAGAAGCAATAGGCGAAAAATAGAAAGCCAACAGAAGTAATTGTTGTGAGAGGTTGGATCGGTGTAGCCACTGCTTCTCCGTGGCCTAAGCCCACCCATACAAAACCCTCAACAAATTGCTGTAACCCGAAGAAGAACGGCACTAGGGCCAGAGGTTTGTAACCGGGACGTTTCGCTTCAGACGCTAGATGGTAAGTATAAAGTCCTAAGGGCATAAGGACCGCTGAAGCCGTAAAACTGGCTGAAGCTGAGAAACACATCTTTGTGCCGGTTTATGAGTGGTAGCTCAGTTTGGTCAGGTAATTCGACTTCGCCAAGTTAATTACTGAGAACCTTTGAAATCAGCAACTTTAATGCCAGCGGATGAGACATCAATTGTTGATGCGTGATTACTGGAACGGCCTGTTGCTCACCCACCGGTAACACGGCTTGCCAGCCTGGAAAAACCATTACATCCCATCGGCAGAAATAGCTGCTGCATTCAATGTCCTCTAAGGCTGCAACGTCGCCATTGAGCTGGCGCAGTAAGGGGCTGCCGCGCTTCATATCCGCCAAACCAGCAAACAAACAGGCGGGAATCCACTGGGCTGTGATGGTGCCTTGCTGTGGACTTCCTACACTCAGAAAACGATGCGTTCGTCGTGATCCACCTAGTTGTTGCAGCCAAATTCGACTGATCACCCCTCCCATCGAGAATCCAAGTACATCGATAACCGTCTCGGCCCCCCACTGCTCAACGATGAGTTGATCCAACGTCTCAGCCAGCTTGGAAAGCGGAACAACTCCCAGGCGATGAGGCAGATGGGGGGTCTGTAGAGGTAGCTGATGCTGTTCGAGTGCCTTCACCAACCGCCTAAAAAGATGCGGGGTATCCCAAAGACCATGTACAAGCACCAATGGTCGACGGGGTTTGTCCACTGATGCGACATGCGTAAACATCGCGAAACGCCTTAACAAAGATCAGGGTGTTGGCCAATGGCGACACCTTTCAACAGCCACACTGCCACTAAACCCAGGCACCGGCGCAGCACATTTACGCACAAGCACTCGCATCGGCACAGGACCGTAGAGATCTTCCAAGAGCACTAGCAATCGCTCGCTGAAGTGTTCGATGGTGAAACACTTCAGTTCAAAGGAGAGTCGTTGCATTGCACCAATAGCCAAGCTGTAGTCCGCAGTGGCATTGAGGTCATCATCCAGGGCAGCCTTGTCAAGGTCTAACCAAAGGCTGAAATCCAAGCTGAACCACTGACCTTCACGTCTTTCATGGTCAAGCACGCCCACGTGAGCCCACAAGCGCACATCGTTAACATGAATGGCTCCTAAAGGGAGACGATTGATCACAGCGGTAGGTCCCGGTGAGTGAACATGCATTCACCATTGGCATAGTCCGCCACAATGTGGCCTTGTCCACGCAACCGATAGCGATAGGTCACCAGCCCTTCCAAGCCAACCGGCCCCCTTGGAGGCAGTGTTTGAGTACTGATGCCAACCTCGGCTCCAAAGCCATAACGGAATCCATCGGCAAAACGCGTGGAGCAATTGTGAAAAACACCGGCACTATCGACAGCTTGGAGAAAACGCTCAGCCGTCTCCTGATCATTGCTGACAATCGCCTCCGTGTGACGGGAGCCATAGCGACGGATGTGATCCAGGGCTCCCTCTAGATCAGGCACCACTTTCACTGACAGAATCAGATCGAGATATTCCGTAGCCCAATCCTCTTCACTAGCTGACTCTTCTACTCCTAAAGCCTGGCTAGTTGAATCGCCAAGCAGACGAACCCCGGCCTGATGAAAGGCAGGAATAGCAAGCTCTAAAAACGACGGTGCAATGGACTGATGAATGAGCAGGGTTTCAATAGCGTTGCATGCTGCGGGGTACTGGGTCTTGCTGTCGATTGCAATCTGTAGGGCCTGCTTCAAATCCGCCGCGGCATCGAGATAGAGATGACAGATTCCGTCCGCATGACCAAGAACCGGAATTCGTGTGTTGTCCTGAATGAAACGCACCAGTTCGTTGCTGCCGCGAGGGATGATCAAATCCACTAGGCCATCAAGCCGAAGTAGGGCAAGGCTTTCCTGACGGGTCGTGAGCAAGGCAATTGCCTCGGGATCGATCTCTGTTTCAGCTAGACCATTCTTCAAGGCTTCAATGATGGCCTGATTGGTGTGGCTTGCTTCGCTGCCGCCCTTGAGAAGTGCGCCATTGCCGGAGCGAATCGCCAGTGAAGCGATCTGAATCACCGCATCTGGACGCGCCTCAAAGATTACCCCCAGGACTCCAAGTGGAACGGTGATGCGCTCCAGCACAAGATCTTGATCCAGTTCACGGTGCAACTGACGCAAACCAAGGGGATCAGATAACTGAGCCAACTGCCTTAGCCCTTTGATAGCCGAAACGAGTTTGCTTTCATCAAGCTTGAGCCGCGCCATCAGGGCAGAAGCAAGTCCCTCCGTTCGAGCCTTCTCTAAATCCAGTCGGTTAGCTCTCACGATCTGCTCGGAGCTTGACAGCAAAGCATTGGCCATTGCCATCAGGGCCTTACGCCGCTGGTTGTCATCACTCTGCCCAAGAGCCATGGCTGCTTGCCGCACCTCTGCTGCAAGTCGCAGCAACTGGGCGGAAGGCTCAGGAACTCCAGGAGAAGTTGTCATTACAGCGCGGCACAGCTGTGCTCATCATTACGCCTCAAGGGGCATTGCCGACACTTAAGAGACGTTGAAGGGCAAGTCGAGCTGCCCCCAGGCGACCAGCTCCATTGCCAAGGGCACAGGAGCGAATCTGCAAACCCTCCCTGCTCACAGCTTGCACCCGCTTCTCTACTTCCTTACGGACCGCTGGTAGGAAATGAACTGCTCCACCTGCAAGACCTCCTCCGACCAGCACCAGCTGAGGGGTGAAAACATAGACGAGAGAACTGATTCCCACCCCAAGTTTGCGGCCATAGGTTTCCCAGATCTCGAGAGCCTCGCGATCGCCAGAAGCAGCTCGTTTGCTTAATTCTTCTGGGTCCCCAGCCCATAGACGTTGAAGGGCGCCAATGCTGGCGTATTGCTCCAGGGATCCTTGGTTGCCACTGTTGCAGCTGGGACCTTCCGGATCCACTCCAATCAGACCAGGCTCGGCTGCAGCCCCGTTATGACCGACAAACAATTGACCCCCAAGCATGACGCCCCCACCTACTCCGGTGCCAAGAGTGAGCAGAACGACGTTTTGAAAATCTTGGGCTGCGCCCTGCCATGCTTCACCAACGAGAGCACAGTTGCCATCATTCGCCAGGGTGACGTGCCGATTCAGTCGTGGTTCCAACCAGTCGGCTAAAGGAACCTCCAGCCATCCAGGCAGGTTGATACAGACCCTGGCGACCCGCCCTTCAGCATCCATTGGTCCTGGCAAGCCCACTCCCACGAATGCAGCATGATGGTTTGGATCAACAGTTTCGATGGCTTCGCAAAGAGCAACTGTGACAGCACCTGGCATCGAGGGTTGAGGGGTTGGCAACTCGGTTTCTGCTAACAGATGGCCTTGCTGATCAAATCGACCTAACTTGATCGCGGTACCTCCCAAATCGACACCGATGAACTGAGCTAAGTCGGTTGTCAACTGGTCAAAAGCGGAAAAACAATTGCACTTGGCTCTGCCAAATTCCCTGGCTGTCTAAAGAACCTGAGAGATTCATGCTGGGACTGATTTGATAAGTAAGCGTGCCTTGCGGAGGAATATCGTTGCGGTCTGGTGTCGCCAAAATAGAAACGTTAAGTCGCTTAGTGATATCAATACCAATGTCTGTGACTAACTCGAGCGTGGGTGGAACTTGCCCAGATACTCGCTCTTGTTGACTCGTCACAACCGGCGAGACGTATGCAGGATAAAGGGCAATTTGCATTCGTTGACTGAAAGCATCAGAGATTGTTCCAAGAACAGGCGTGAGAAGAGATTGACCGATCACAGTCGCTAGTGCCGCACCACCATCTTCTCCCGACAACCCTGCCAGTGAATTTCCTCCAATTAACCCCAGCAATTGAGCACGAGGCAGTGACGGCGAGCTGCGTAAGTCAATGTTTTGGAAAAGACGATTTGCAGGTCCCTCGGCCTTCACTATCACTTTGATTAAGCGGAACTGTCCTCCGGCCCCAAGAGCACCTGTTCCATTGGTATCAAATACATTCGCAGATGCGGCATTACTGTCGGTGCCGATGCTGATACTGTCGGAGACCTGGCTGTTCATGGCGACATCAACGTAAGGGATTAGGCCCAGAGAAGGAGTAAACACAGCGACATTCGCAGCTCGCTGATCAAGACTGAAGAACGTTGTAAATAGATTCAGCCGCCCATTCAGTAGCCGAATCACACCACGAGCCTGAAGCTTTGGATCTAGGGGACCATTCAAACTGAGCAACCCTTCTGTACTGAAATTGGCCAGCGCATTAGCAGTGATGCGCAAATTTGGTCCCAGCTTTAAACGCAGGTTGTCGAAGCTGATAGAGGGGATGTTTGGCATAACGGAGCTCAACATCTTCCTCCGACTGACCTCTACATCTGGTCCAAGCAAGACCAAGGGTTTCTTGAAATCCCACTGCTCCTCAAGCAGGGTGTTGGCATTAACAACTTTGGGGCTGCTGGAAGTCGCTATCGCCCCTCCGGCTCCAGGCCTTTTGGTGGATTGAATGGCAGCGTTGATCGGTCGCAGAAACCCTGAGCCGGCGGGCGAGATCGTTCCTTCTTTGATCGTGAGCTCACCGCCAATCAAGGGTTTCAGTAGGGCACCCGTGAGCTTGAGCTTGGCGGCCACCCCTATATCAGCCTTTGGCAACTTAAAACGGGACTTACTGATCTCGATCGTCAGGGGCTGGTCTTCTGGTGCAGGGCGAAGCAAGGCAATGGATCCCGCACCTTGCAAGATGCCCTTCGAACCAATCTTTGCTTTGAGACGCTGCACCTCAAGGCGATTGAAGTCAAAAACCATGGCAGCCTCCAACCCCTTGACAACTTGTTCCATGACGACGAATTCGCCGTTTTGCATCACCAAAAATCCATTCGCCTGAGGAGCGTTAAGGCTGCCGCTAAACAACAACTTGAGGTCGGAGTTACCGCCCTTCCAGTCGACCGCACCTTCAGCAAAATCCGCCAGAAAATGTAGGCCGTCGCCGTGGCTCTCAACCCTGACGTCTATCGGCAAGGAGGGATCCAGAGGCACTTGACCGGTAATGGTTACAGCCTCTTTGGAAGAAGAGCTTCGCAGTGCGAGGTCGAGGTTCAGGAGGGCATCATTCAAGAGGATCTGCCCTTTGTCCAAGATCAATGTGTTTTCAGCCAACCTGGCGCTTTCCATCACTAGATCAGCTGTGATCTCAGGGGTTCCCCGTCTCAGGTTGTATCGACCCGAAAGCCCCAGAGCACCCCGCAGTGCTTGAGGTAGAGGTGCAACCAACGCAAGCAGAGAAAAGGGAACGTGAAGCAGTGAAAACGACCCTTCCCCACCATGCAGTGGTCCTTGAATCGATGCGAAAAAGGGTTTGACCTGTAGGGCGTGATCCTGATCCTCACCTTCTGTCCAGAGATGACCGCTTGCCTTTAGCTCCAGATTGAGCTTGGCCAGATCGGGACCCTTCAGATCGATCACCGCATCAATCTGCCCACGTAGATCTTCTGGATGGATGATCTTGCTACGACGATTTCGCTGGTCGAAACGATTTAAGGACGCCTGCGCCGCTGCCAAGACTTTGAGCTGATCATCCAGAGACCCTCCCAAGGTTTGGATCAACAGCGTGCCCAGATCTTGGGCGCGACCAATTGAAGGTGGAAGAACATCATTAAGCTTAGAAAGTTGCTGTGCGCTAGAGGTCAGCCAACGCGCGCTTAGACCGAGTGCCTTTGCCGTAGCAGAGAGTTCGCCTCCCAGGCGACCTCCCGCTGCAAGAGTGATCTGGCCAGTATCCGCTGGTAGCAGCTCACCAGTCAGCTTGTAGCGCTGGTTGGCAACCCTCCCCTGAATCAAAGCCTGTTGAAATTGCAGACCCATCAGCCCTGGATTGCTGATGGTGACTTGACCTTCCATGGCCAGGGGTTGAAGGCCCAGGCTGCCTGACCCGTTGAGTTGACCATAAACGCCTTCAAATCGCTGCTTTGAAGACAGGGCAGCCTCAATCCCATCCACTTTGAAGTTGTTCAACTCCCAGCGATAGCGAGCTGGTATGCCGTTTAGAGAGAGACGACCGTCTCCACGGTTAATCGCCAACTCCTCTGGCAACCAGTCGCGTCCCAATCGAGATGAGAGCTGCCCAGGGATCACCGCCCCTACAGATTCCATCAGCAGAGTGCCGCCCCCAGCAGGGAGTCCGGCCAAGTTCCCTTGCCAATCTTCCAACAACCGCAACCCTCCAGCCTCTGGATTCACCACCCGGAGGGAAAGATTTGGACGAAGAGCCGACAATGGTCCTCTCACCTGACCCGAAGCAGCAAGGGTTCCAGCCAAAGAGGTGCCGAGAAGCGGACCAACACGTGCTAAAGGGAAAGGACTCAAATTCAGATTGGCCTGCAGTTCTCCACTGCGTAGGCGTCCTTGATCAACTGAGAGAGGCAAGTCCGCCACAACTTTGAGCAGGGGACTGTTGAACTGCCTTAAGCGGAGCAAACCGGAATCTGCCGACCACCCCGCTCGCAGAGACCAGGTCTCCAGTAAAGGATTACGTTGCTGAGCAAGGCTTAGCTGAAGTTGGGGGCTCGATGAAGGGCCCTCAAGCTGAAGCTTGCCTTTGATCAAGGATTGGCTGCCGAGAAGTTCAGCAAGCACAGGGATGCGCTGCCATGCAGGTCCGGCAAACTCCAGGCGCTGGGTGCTCAGCCCTAGCTCGGGATATAGGGGCCCCCTTGCACGGACCTGAAGACCTGGACCACGAACATCAAAAGTGTCAATAACGGCCCTGAAGGCCTTGGGATTGCGCCAGTTGGTGCGCATCTGCAAGTTCAGTTGCAGCGGACCATTAACGGGGATCTTTGGGGTAAGAATCCAGCGGCCATTGGCATGCAGATTGGGCTCATGCCAAGGTCCATTGATCCGGGCTTGGAAGGCATGCCCTTGTTGCCGCTGGTTGACCTTGAGGTCGAGGTTGTAGGAGTGATTGAGACGAGCACCTCCCTTGAGAGAAGCGGTCCAAGGGCCGTAACGCCACTGGCTGAGAGGTAACTGAAGACGATCTTGACGACAGTTGATCTTGGCTTCACGAGATGAGAGTGACTTTTTGAGGGGACCACCCGCTAATTGGAATCGAACCAATGACAGGGCTCCCTTGCAACCCATACGTTCCTGATTAAGACTCACTTGGAGATCACCACCAATCTGACCCTGCATTTGCATGGGCAGCGTTCCGGGCAAAAGCCCCTGCAATGGTTCAAGGCTGATTTTGTCCAAACGAGCATGGGCCTCAAGCTCTAAACGATCCCAGCGCCCACGGCCCTTTAGGAAGAATCTTCCACGATCTGGCAATACAACTTGGACAGAGCCATTGGCCCATCCCTCCGCCAACTGAAGGTCTGCCCGTGTGGTGGCGGTGAACTCCAAGTTTGCCGGTTCGATGCGGACCCTCGCGGGCTGCGTCAACCGCAGCTGAAGATCAACCTTTGGGGGAGGCTCGCCTTTGGATGGACCAGGGACCCAGTACAAACCCTTGTGATTACGACGTAGCGTTAACCGTGATCCTTCAAGGGTGAGTACGGCAACGGGTCGCAAACGGAACAGGCTGGCCATTGGGGCAAGGCTGACGGTTAGACCAGAGAGCGATGCTGTGGAATCGTCATCATTTCCAGACAGCACTTCAGTTGGACCAATGGCCATACCCCAGGGCCGCAGGCCCTGATAGGAACCAATTCTTAAAGGATGGCCTAGAGGTTTTGAAAGCTGTTGCTCCAGTTGCGGACGCAGACGTTCAAGAAGGGCAGCAACAATTCGATCGGCGCCAACCCAAACAACCAAGCTGCTCGTTAGCAGTAGAACAGCAGGGCGTTTCCATCGCCCTTTAGCCAAAGATTGACTCTTCTCTCCCATCGATTTGAGTCAACCTTCCTGGGAGCGTGCGAAATATAAGTAGTTCTCCTGAGGTTCACCAGTCCATGTCCATTCCAGAGCTGATTGAAACCGCAACCGGATGGCTTGCCTGGTCAGGCTTAGCCCTAAGCGTAATCACCCTGATTGCTTTCTTGGTGCGTTGGGTACAACGCTTCCGGTTGGTGGGAGTTACCAGCTTCACCCTTCTTCTTTTGGCAAGCTGCTGGGCTTTTGGAGTGAGCTATACCCCCCCCCTCAAGGTGGAAGGAGCTCTTGTGGTACCCGTGGTATTTGACAACAGCACGGACCTTGTTGTTGCCCAGGCACCTGACGACTTTCCGGATGAAGCGGTCGAAGCCACATTGGAGCAACTAGCAGGCAACCTGCATAGCGGTGGATATAACGGTGGCGAAGTGCATGTGCGGCTACGCAGACTGGAATCGGCTGGAGAGGGTGTTAGTCAACCCGTCATCCTCGGTGAAGTCATACGCGACTTGCGTCAGAACATCACGCTGCCATTAGCCGAAAAAAGCGATGCAGGTTGATCAACCTTTGGGAGATTTACCTCAGAGCTTTCGTGACGAACAAGCACTGCTCGTGGCCGCAGGGATCACAACATGGAGCGCATTGAAACGCCTCGAGAACCAGGAACTCAACCGACTTGCTAAGGGAGGGCTTGCTACGACCCGCAACCTGAAACGATTGCGAGGCATGGCTGCACTTGTTTGTGATCTAGATCTAGAACTGGCGGATGCTGCCTTGCTGATCCACTCCGGGCTAGCCACTGCAGCCGCTTTGGCCGCTGCGACTCCACAGGATGTCGTGCATCAGACGGGACGGTTACAACGCCAACTCAATAACCATCGACAATCGAGCGTGGACCTTGCTATGGCGAATCGCTGGATACAGCTTGCTCGTACTAGGCAACTGCAGAACTGACCTAGCGAAGCCACACAACCCCGCCAAGAGTGTCTCAAATGATGAAAGCGTGCATTTTTGAGACCAATGCGCTATTTGCCAGTGCTGATCGTCGTAGCCCTTGCAAGTGCTTCGGATATCAAGGCGCAGTCCAGCCTTCTTGAAAGCGTCAAAAACAACCCGGGCGAAGCGCGCGAATTGTGCGGTCAATTTAAGGCTCTCAATACCAAAGGGGTTTCTGCTTACTCATCTCAAGCGATCTCAGAAGTCGCCCGCCAACGCAATCTCAGCTCCAATAACGCTGAGATTCTGGCCACCTATGTGATTGGAATGAACTGCCCGGATGTGCGTTGAAGGTCGAACGAGCTCTGGATCCGTGAACTGGCACGATGCCTGGCTGTCACTCACTGATGGGGTCAAGCTCGTTGCCAGGTTATGGGTCCCGAAAGGTGAGGGACCCTGGCCTGCGCTAGTGATGCGTCAGCCCTACGGACGTGCGCTCGCCTCAACTGTGACTTACATCCATCCTGGTTGGTGGGCAAGTCACGGCTATCTGGTCGTGGTCCAGGACGTACGTGGTCAAGGGGATTCCGAAGGCCACTTCAATGGCTTCCTTCAAGAAGCTTCTGATACCAGTCAGACGCATGCATGGGTTCGGGAGTTACCAGAATGCAATGGCCTCCTTGGAACCTATGGGTTTTCTTATCAGGGCCTAACACAGCTGCTTGCCGAACCCGGGACGCCGCCACCGGATTGTCTGGCACCAGCGATGGCAGGAGTTGATGAGCGCAACCATTGGAGTTGTGATGGAGGTGCTCACTGGTGGCATCTTGGCTTGGCCTGGGGGCTGCAACTTGCAGCACTACAAGCTCGTCGCTGTGGCAACTGGGAAGCATGGACAGAGCTTCGCCGCAGTTTGGAAGACGACAGCTACCTGTATGAGGGTCCGGTACTTCTGAAACGCCACGATCCCGATGGAATGACCTTGAGATGGCTACATCAATCGAGCCAAAACGATCAAGGCTGGGTTGTACACAAGCCCTTGGATTCCTGGCTTCGTCAACCGATGCTGCTTCTGGGTGGCTGGTGGGACCCCCATTTGAATGGCCTGCTTGATCTCTATCAACGATCAATCCAAGTAGGTGGTAGTCCAGAACTTCACATCGGTCCAGCTACTCACCTGCAGTGGTGGCCTGATGCACAGCAACTCCAGCTGGAGTTCTTTGATCGCCATCTGCAATCTTCGAAAGCCTCAACCAATTCAAGATCCCATGGGCGGATCTGGAATATCACGTCTTGTTCTTGGCAGAAATTTGCAAGCCCCACCCAGACCACAACATCAGCCCATGCCGGCTGGAGTCTTGTCAGTGGAGGGATGGCCTGCTTGGACCCCTCAGAAGGCACCCTGCATCAGAACAAGAAAGGTGGCGGCGTGGTTTATGTGGTCCATGACCCTTGGCGACCTGTTCAAGCAGTGGGAGGACATCTCAGCCCAAAACCAGGAGTTGCTGAGCGCAGCGCCGTGGACCAGCGCGCCGATGTGGCCACCTTCACCAGCACTGCTTTTCAGGAAGCTCTCCAATTGAATGGGATCCCATTACTGCAGCTGACCGTGCAGTCAGATCAACCGGGATTTGACCTTTGCGTTGCCCTTTCCATTGTTAATCGCAGCCAGAGCGAGGTGAAGCAACTCTCAACAGGTTTTCTGCGTGTGCAAGGAGAGCAGGCCCTGCGCATGCTGCCGCGCAAGGTGAAACTTCAACCAATACTTGCAGACCTGCAGCGAGGAGAACATCTGCGGCTATCTCTGGCAGGCGCAGCCTGGCCGGCCATCGGTGTCAACCCAGGCCACGACCGTCAACCCTGTGGCCCTCCAGGACCCCATTGCCAAGTGGTGACCATGACACTGCAGCTCAATGGATCCAAGTTGAGGCTTTTGCCATGGAACTCCGGCAAAATAGATTTCGATTTGCCCCAAGAGTTTTGAAGCTGTCTGTTTGCCTGCTGAGCCTATCCCTTGGATTGCCCATGGGCCTGAGTGCACTAACCCTTCCGACTGTGGCAGCGCAGGAGAGCATTCAAAAGACCACCTTGAGCCCTGCTGAGGCGACAAAAACAGCGCAAATCCTGCTCAGGGCATTAGTGGTGCAAGACGCCAAAACCATCTATGGCCAACTTTCAGAAGCCCTGCGCAGCAGCACCACCACTGAACGGATCCAACAACGTCTGAAAAGGCGCCCTCAAGTCAAGTCAAGTCGCATTGTCGACGTCTCATCAGGGATAGACGACACCACTGTCGACGCCATGGTTGAGACCATTAACGGAGACGTCCCCTTGATCATGGTTCTCGATCAGAAAGGGAAATTGATCGCATGGAAATGGAGTGGTCAAGCATTGCCGATCGAGCAATCAGCCATTGATTTCGTTAACGATTTGGTATCTGCTCGCTGGATCGCTGCACGTTCCTTTCTTGAACTGAGCTTTCAACAGGAGTTGAAACCACAAGACTTGCAACGCAAGTGGACAAAACTCAACCGCGTTACTGGAGGTTTCCAAAAGGTGAAAGATGCGATTGTTGCTAGCCAAGGAGGGGAACAGCAGCTTGTTCTGGTGACCATTGAGTTCGGCGATTTAATAGACAACCTTTTTGTCATTTTCAACAGTCAAGGGGAGATCATCAACGTGGATTTCTCAGCTGATCTGGTCTGATTGATCAGCGTTCGCTGATTCAACTGCTCACTCTGGTGCTCAGTCTGCCCTTGAGGTCCATGAATCGACCTAAGCTCCCGGCCATCGATGTCCTTGCCCCATGACCACCAGTGTTGCCCTCGACTGGGTGGTTCAAGACGGCCAACGACTTGCTGAATGCCGCCATGACCATCCTTTCTCGGTGCTTGGTCCTCAATCCCATGAGGGGCAATGGATCGTGCGGATCTGGATGCCAGAGGCAAGCCAAGTAGAGCTCCTCTGTGATGGCAGAACGACTGCCATGACAACGACCAATCACTCCTGGATCTTCGAAGCGCCTCTCAACCAAGATCCCGGCCGCACATACCAGCTGCGGGTTAAACGCGCAGGGATCGAGCATGAGCAGCACGACCCTTGGGCCTTTCAAGATGAATGGATGGGGGAGATGGATCGCCACCTCTTTGCGGAGGGCAATCATCACCACATTTGGCAACGCATGGGCGCCCATCTGATTGAGCGTGACGGTGTTCAAGGAGTGATGTTCTGCCTGTGGGCACCCCACGCATGCAGTGTGGCTGTTCTCGGTGATCTAAACGGATGGGATGGACGTCATCATCCGATGCAGCGTCGCCAGGGAGGTCTTTGGGAGCTATTTATCCCTGGATTTAAAGAAGGGACCCTTTACAAATACGAAATCCGAACCCAAGACGGCCATTGCTATCAGAAAGCTGATCCCTATGGTTTCCAGCACGAGGTGCGCCCAGCGAAAAGCTCCGTAGTGGCAAGGCTTGATCGCTATCAATGGCAGGACGCGCAATGGTTACAGCAACGGGATAGCCGTAATGCTCTCGATCAGCCGATTTCTGTCTATGAAATGCATCTAGGCAGCTGGATTCATGCAGCAGCAGATGAACCGTATATCGAAGTGGATGGCACCCCCCGGGCGCCTGTACCCGCTGCTGATATGAAGCCTGGAGCTCGTCTCCTGACTTATCCCGAACTAGCCGACCAGTTAATCCCCTACGTGAAAGATCGGGGATTCACCCACATCGAACTGATGCCAATCTCAGAGCATCCATTTGATGGCTCATGGGGATACCAGGTCACAGGGTGGTATGCACCCACCAGCCGATTTGGAAGTCCGGATGAATTCCGTGCATTTGTTGATCGCTGCCACGCCGAAGGTCTAGGTGTGATTATCGATTGGGTGCCAGGCCATTTCCCTAAGGATGATCATGGCCTGGCCTTCTTTGATGGAACTCATCTTTACGAACATTCCGATCCACGCATTGGTGAACACAAGGAATGGGGCACGTTGATCTTCAACTACAGCCGCAACGAGGTTCGCAACTTTCTCGTTGCCAATCTTGTGTATTGGTTTGAGCAATTCCATATTGATGGCATTCGTGTTGATGCGGTGGCTTCGATGCTTTATCGCGATTACCTTCGACCTGATGGAGAATGGATTGCCAATGAAGATGGAGGGCGAGAAAATACAGAAGCTGTTCGATTCCTCCAACAGGCCAATCACGTTCTCTTCCAGCATTTTCCTGGAGCACTTTCAATTGCGGAGGAGTCAACAACTTGGCCCATGGTTACTCAGCCCACTGATATGGGCGGCCTGGGGTTCAACCTTAAATGGAATATGGGTTGGATGCATGACATGCTCGATTATTTCGAGTTAGATCCTTGGTTTAGGCAGTTTCACCAGAACAACATCACTTTCTCTATCTGGTATACCTACACCGAAAATTTCATGCTGGCACTTAGTCATGATGAGGTTGTTCATGGTAAAAGTAACCTTCTCCATAAGATGCCAGGAGATGACTGGCAGAAATGTGCAAATGTTCGCGCATTGCTTGCCTACATGTGGACCCACCCAGGCAAGAAAACTATCTTCATGGGAATGGAATTTGGTCAACGATCGGAATGGAATGTATGGGGAGATCTGCAATGGGAGCTCTTGACACATGATCCTCATAAGGGTCTGCAGAGATTGGTTGATGACCTCAACACTTTCTATAAAGCCGAGCCTGCTCTATGGAAAGATGACTTTGATCAATACGGTTTCCAATGGATTGATTGCAATGATAATAGTCATTCTGTAATCAGCTTTATGCGTCGTGAAAGTAGTGGCGGAACTTGGCTTGTCGTTGTCGCCAATTTCACCCCGCAAACTCATTCAAATTACAGAATTGGCGTGCCTATTAGTGGCTATTATGAGGAAGTTTTCAACACGGATAGTTCTTGTTACGGCGGTAGAAACCTCGGCAATATGGGCGGTAAAAACACTGATGGATTCAATATTCATGGATATGAGCAGTCTCTTGAACTCTGCCTACCAGCTCTGAGCGTGCTGGTCTTCCGTCATGACCCGAAGCGAAGTCTTTGAATTCAGCCAAAGCCAATGGACATGTGACGAAGCTGCGTTCTCAACATCACTGATGGCCTTAACAACAACGGCCTTCAGGTAGGTTTTCTGACTGATCCTGACTCTTGTAATGAGCGACTCCCAGCCCTTGTTGCTACGCGCTGCGCGTGGTGAGTCGGTCGAGCGTACCCCTGTATGGATGATGCGCCAGGCGGGACGCTATATGAAGGTCTACCGGGATCTCCGGGACCGTTACCCCAGTTTTCGAGAGCGTTCCGAAAATCCAGATCTCTCTTACGCGATCTCGATGCAGCCCTTTGAAGCCTTCCAGCCTGATGGGGTGATTCTGTTTTCAGACATCCTCACGCCATTGCCAGGCATGGGCATCGATTTCGACATCGTTGAAAGCAAGGGCCCCCTAATCCAAGAACCGATTCGTAGCCTCAGCCAAATTGAGGCTCTTCATCCACTGGAACCCAACGCAACCATGCCTTTTGTTGGCGAGGTGCTCGGACGCTTGCGCGAGAGCGTTGGTAATAAGGCTGCTGTGTTGGGTTTTGTGGGAGCTCCTTGGACCCTTGCTGCCTATGTGGTTGAGGGCAAAAGCAGCAAGAATTACGCCGTTATCAAGGCGATGGCTTTCCAGCAGCCAGATCTTCTGCATCGTTTGCTCAACCATTTCGCTGAATCGATTGCCACCTACTTGCGTTATCAAATTGATGCCGGCGCCCAGGTCGTGCAGATGTTTGATTCCTGGGCTGGTCAGCTCAGCCCGATCGACTACGACACCTTTGCAGCGCCTTATCAAAAAAGAGTCGTAGACCTGGTGAAATCCACTCATCCCGACACTCCAATGATTCTCTATATCTCTGGTAGCGCTGGAGTATTGGAACGAATGGGGCGCACAGGTGTCGACATCATCTCTCTTGACTGGACTGTTGATATGGCCGATGGCTGCGCTCGCCTTCCCGAGCACTTAGGTGTGCAAGGCAATGTTGACCCTGGCCTTTTGTTTGGTACACCAGAAGCGATTCGAGAGCGAATTGTTGATGCAGTCCGCAAGGCTCGAGGTCGCAGGCACATCCTTAACCTCGGCCATGGCATCCTGCCTGGAACACCTGAGGAAAATGCCAAGGTGTTCTTCGAAACTGGCAAGACTGTTGACAATCTGATCGGATCTGCCGCTTGACTCTTGCCCGGATCCTGATAACAGGAGCCAGCGGCTGTGTTGGGCAGTACACAGCCGCCTGGCTACTCGAAAACTCCGATGCCGAGTTACTTCTCTGGCTAAGAGATCCGGCCAAACTCATGGCCATCTCACCGCAACACCCACGTGTACAACTACTGGTTGGAGATCTACGTGATCCCCATTGTTTTGCTGAACAGTTAGCCACGGTCAGCCGTGTGATTCATACAGCAACGGCCTGGGGGGATCCAGAGCGAGCCCATCAAGTGAATGTTGTGGCTGTTAAAACTCTGCTTGGGCTTCTCAATCCAGAGGTTCTTGAGCAGATTACCTATTTCTCTACGGCAAGCATCCTCAACCGGGCTCTCCAGCCATTGCCAGAAGCTCTCTCATATGGCACTGAATACATTCAAACCAAGGCTCAGTGCCTCCAGGACCTGGAGCATCATCCGTTAGCAGATCGGATCGTAGCTGTTTTCCCTACGCTCGTTTTCGGGGGAAGGGTTGATGGCACGAGCCCATTCCCTACCAGCTATCTCACTGAAGGGTTAGCAGAGGCAAGCCGCTGGCTTTGGTTGGCACGCTGGCTAAGGGCTGATGCCAGCTTTCATTTCATTCACGCAGCAGATATTGCTTGGATTTGTGGCCACTTGGCAACGACCCCCCATCATGCCAATCGCGAGGCTGGGCAGGGAGCTGTTCGGCGTTTGGTTATGGGCCAACCCGCGATCTCTGTGAATCAAGCTGTAGCGACTCTTTGTCGCTGGTGTGGGCTCAGGCAGACGCCTGGTCTACCCCTCTGGGGTTGGCTGATTGAGGCTCTGATCAAGGTGCTACCGATCGAAATCAATGCCTGGGATCGCTTCAGTATCAAGCAACGGCACTTTGTGCATGATCCAATTACTACACCAGAACGTTTCGGAGGTCACAGTTATGCCGCCACACTTAAAGCAGTGTTGGCAGATTCAGGACTGCCTCGGCGAGGAAAAGTTCATAATCAGGGGTAAAGTGTTCTCAGACACGATGTAAGCCCTCATGGCCTCAATGCTTCGCTCTATTGCTGCAGCTTGCTGCACCCTGCTCTTGGTAATTGGACTTGGAGTCTCTTCCGTTCAGGCCGCCACTACTGAAGTGAAGCTAGGTAGCGATTCAGGCATGCTTGCTTTCGATCCCAGCTCTATAACGATTCAAGAAGGAGACACGATTAAGTTCGTCAACAATAATCTGGCCCCACATAACGCTGTATTTGAAGGCCACGATGAGTTAAGCCATCCAGATTTAGCTTTTGCACCTGGTGAGTCTTGGGAAGAAACCTTCTCAACTGCCGGCACCTACGATTTCTACTGTGAGCCCCATCGTGGAGCTGGCATGGTTGGAACGGTTACTGTTAACTGAATTGAATTGAATTGAATTGACTGGCCGATAAGTAAGTTTTAAAGATCCTAAAAATATCAAACCTGAGGTGACAATCCTTGCTTTGTTGCCTCAGCCTTTTTATTTGATGACATAAGTTTGATCAATCATGCAAGCATGCAAAGGATTCTCTCAGGTTTGCAGGCATTAAAGCTTGGATGTAGCATCAGAGTCGTAATTCGCTTGCCGCAATGACACGAGAAGGATTATCTAATCTTCTCCATGCTGCTGAGCATAGTTTAAGCCTGCGAAGCAAGTTGAAAAATTGCTCTAATTATCAGGAGCTAATAGATATAGCTACAGATTATGGCTTTACTGTCAAGCTTTGCGACTTTCAAAATGAGGTCGAGTCACAGCGGATAGAAGATTGGTTTAGAAATAGCAAAATCTCTCCAATTCGCAAGTAATTCACTTCAATCCAATTGGCTTCAAGGATTTATGGGCGAAGTTGTTGAAGATTACAGCGCTTATGTTAAATCAAGTTATAAGTATGATTAGTGTAAGTAGTAATACACTCTCCTTAACGCAAAGGGCAAGGTGAATGTTGGGTTGGCTGTGTTATTTGGATCAAGAGAATGGTCAAAGATTAAGCTATGAAGAGATGGTCTAATCCTATTTAGATGGTTGATCTATAAGCTTCTTGAAGCCAGTAATTAAACGCCTTAATGCATATATGACAGCCATTGATAACGAATCTAGCAGTAAGTTTTGATTTGCCTCAGGGTGGTATTTACCACACTCTGCCGAAAGAGCCGTACCAATCAGAACGGTTTGCCGCTTGGCACTATTGGTTAGTCGACATACGGTTGACTCAACGTAAAAGACCACATGCAACCTAAGGCGGATCAATTTACCGAAAAAGGCTGGGCAGCAATCGTTTTGGCCCAACAACTTGCCCAACAACGCAAGCAGCAGCAACTGGAAACAGAGCATCTGCTGTTGTCGCTGCTAGAGCAAAACGGCTTAGCAGGGAGAATCCTAGAAAAAGCAGGTGTTTCGATCGGCAATTTGCAAACAGCCGTAGAGGCACACCTGCAGGAACAGCCCACTTTGCAGGCCACGCCAGACTCTGTCTATCTGGGCAAAGGAGTCAATGATCTCTTTGATCAAGCTGAGAAACATAAGCAAGCTTTTGGCGATAGCTTCATCTCGATTGAACATCTGTTGCTTGCCTTAGCCGGGGACAATCGTTGCGGCCGAAAGCTGCTCAATCAAGCGGGCGTGGATGTGGGCAAACTAAAGGTTGCAATTGACGCGGTACGCGGAAACCAGAAGGTGACCGATCAGAACCCAGAAGGAACTTACGAATCTCTCGAAAAATATGGCAGAGACCTGACTGCCGCTGCTCGTGAAGGCAAACTCGACCCTGTAATCGGAAGGGACGATGAGATTCGACGCACGATTCAGATTCTTAGCAGGCGCACCAAAAACAACCCTGTCCTCATTGGGGAGCCAGGGGTGGGAAAAACCGCAATTGTTGAAGGCCTCGCACAGCGGATTGTTAACGGCGATGTACCTGCAGCCCTACAGAACAGACAGTTAATCGCTCTTGATATGGGTGCCTTGATTGCAGGGGCGAAATATCGAGGTGAATTTGAAGAGCGACTCAAGGCAGTGCTCAAAGAAGTCACCGCATCTGAAGGACAAATCGTACTTTTTATTGATGAGATCCATACCGTGGTAGGAGCTGGAGCCACCGGTGGGGCGATGGATGCAAGCAATTTGCTCAAGCCAATGCTGGCTCGAGGGGAACTGCGCTGCATTGGTGCAACGACCCTCGACGAGCACCGACAGCATATTGAAAAAGACCCCGCTCTAGAAAGAAGATTCCAACAAGTGCTTGTGGATCAACCCACAGTGCAAGACACGATCTCCATCCTGCGTGGTCTTAAAGAACGCTACGAAGTGCATCATGGTGTGCGCATTGCTGACAACGCCCTAGTTGCTGCAGCTGTGCTCAGCAGCCGATATATTGCCGATCGTTTTTTGCCAGACAAAGCCATCGATTTGATGGATGAATCTGCTGCACGATTAAAAATGGAAATCACTTCCAAGCCGGAGGAAATTGATGAAATCGATCGCAAGATTTTGCAGCTCGAGATGGAGAAGCTTTCCCTAGGACGTGAGTCCGACTCCGTTAGTAAGGAAAGGTTGGAGAAACTAGAGCGCGAACTTGCTGAATTAGCAGAGCAACAAAGCGCGCTCAATGCACAGTGGCAACAAGAAAAAGGTGCGATTGACGACCTTTCTTCGCTCAAAGAAGAAATCGAACGGGTGCAATTGCAAGTTGAGCAAGCCAAGCGTAGCTACGACCTCAACAAAGCAGCTGAACTGGAGTATGGAACTCTGGCGGGATTGCAGAAACAACTCACCGAGAAAGAAACTGCCCTGGCCCAAGATGAAGATGCAGGCGATAAATCACTGCTGCGAGAGGAGGTTACGGAAGACGATATTGCTGATGTCATTGCTAAATGGACTGGGATTCCAGTCGCCAAGCTTGTGCAGTCGGAAATGGAAAAACTACTTGGACTTGAAAAAGAACTTCACCAACGTGTGATTGGCCAAGAACAGGCTGTGCAAGCTGTTGCGGATGCGATTCAGCGTTCCAGGGCAGGTTTAAGTGATCCCAACCGCCCGATCGCAAGTTTTTTATTTCTAGGCCCCACTGGTGTAGGTAAAACGGAGCTATCCAAGGCATTGGCCTCTCAACTGTTTGACAGCGAGGCTGCCTTGGTACGAATCGATATGTCTGAGTATATGGAGAAGCACAGTGTAAGCAGACTGATCGGAGCACCTCCAGGTTATGTCGGCTATGAAGCCGGTGGACAGCTCACCGAAGCCGTACGCAGACGCCCTTATGCGGTAATCCTGTTCGATGAAGTGGAGAAGGCACACCCAGATGTGTTCAATGTGATGTTACAGATCCTCGATGATGGACGTGTCACCGATGGTCAGGGTCGCACAGTTGATTTTACAAATACGGTGCTAATTCTTACGAGTAATATTGGCAGCCAGTCGATCCTCGACTTGGCAGGGGATGATTGTCAATACGGGGAAATGGAGCGTCGAGTTCATGATGCTTTGCATGCTCATTTTAGGCCTGAGTTTCTCAACCGCCTGGATGAAACAATCATCTTTCATAGCCTCAGGCGCGAGGAACTGCGTCAGATCGTTGCCCTTCAGGTCAATCGGCTGCGTGAGCGTCTTGGCGATCGCAAGCTTGGCCTAGAGATCAGTGATACAGCAGCTGATTGGCTCGCCAATGCTGGCTATGACCCTGTTTATGGGGCCAGACCCCTCAAGCGAGCGATACAACGCGAGCTTGAAACTCCAATAGCCAAAAGTATCCTGGCGGGCCTTTATGGAGACGGTCAGATTGTGCATGTGGATGTGGATCAGGAGCATCTGAGCTTCCGCTAATCCTCCTTTCATTAGTGCGCCCACCAGGGGAGTTGATCGGGCAAATTGATCAGAGCATAGTTTTGGTCGCATACCACTGAGGTATTGCTTCGTAGCAAGCTGCATTGGCCTCATTCTCACGCGCTTCTACCCGCCAACAACAGCTGCGCCCAGCATCTCGATCAAGCAGAAGGGCATTGGCCCATTGCCAAACCAGTGCTGCGCTGGACTCCATGCCCACATTGTCCATCACCCTTAGATCGATAGCGCCTTGATCATTCAGGCTCTGCCATTGAGGGAGGAGCGGATCATCAGCATTGGCGAGGAAGGTGTGATCGAATTGGTTGTTGAGTTGTTGTTCCAGGGGCCTAAGACTGGAAAAATCGACGACAAACCCGTAGGGGTCAAGCTCTTGAGCTGCAAACCAAAAGGTAAAACTGCGGCTATAGCCATGCACGAATCGACAGTGCCCTGGATGACGCCATTGACGATGACAGCAAGGATATCCAGCAAAATTCTTGCTACAAGTGTAAGAATTTTTGAGTGTTTTAGTCACGGTCGTTCATCCAGAGAGTTGCTGAAATTGGCGTGTGTTTTGAAATTATGAGTAGAGAGTGACTTTGATGTCGTGAATCGATCTATGTGACTATACGGATCAGCCTAAGCGACGAATAAAATCATGTTCAAATAGAAGCCAATCTTTAAGGCAATGCATTGTAAATACTTTTTATTGCAGGGAGTTTCCTCGGGGAATGGACTCTAGAGAGAAGATCTAAAGACTCATCTGAATTCCATAGTGTAGATTCAAAGCTCTTTAGTTTGACCCTTAACTCATTTGGAAAAGTATACCTAATTGAACAAACACTCTTCAGGCAATATTTCGGCATGATTACTGGTATTCATTGATTTCCGATCAAGGCTTTCAATTTGGTGCCTACAATCCGATTGCAAGAAGAAGCATGAGATTTGCTGTTCGCCGCAAGTGGCAAGTTCTTTTCAGCGGGAACCCAGATTAGATTTCTTTTGAAAAATTGAGATCTGTGATCAGTCGTAATATCTTGGATGGCGTTTTATGGTGACAAATAAGACATGAGAGATAGCAGTTAAGAAATCTGGAGAATTGAATTGCTCTGATCTAAGAAGAGGGCGAGAATTCATTGAATTTATTTGCTTGGATGCGTTGCCAGTTAAAGATCGGCGTAGCTTGTTGCCATGCATCAGCAGAAAATAAATCGGGAAGGTCTCCATTGAGAACTTTATCGATGATATAGTCATTGAAACCAACATAATCGGAGAGGCTGCCTTTAAATCCATACTTATCATCACTAAGTGATCTTAAGACTTCTTTCCTATTTGGATTCGCTTCATCAATAGCAAGTTGAAAATTTATTTTTGTTTCTTTGATTGTGCTTTTGAGCATAGGTGCAAGCTTGCGAGAGTCATCGCTAAAAGATGCCTCATCTCTACCTTCATTGACGAGAAGCTTGAGGTTAGATTATTTTCTTCTGAAAGTGCAAATTGCTGATAGCTGCCTTCACCTTGAAAAGTCCGACGGACTGGTCTTTAAGAGTTGATTGTTGATTGGCTAAACTTGCTGCATTAAAATTCAACCTATCAGCAGTTGGGATCGTCCCCTTTTAGATGTGCCTGAGACAAGCTATCTGCTTGATACTGAGTAATTAATGCTTTGAGTAGGTCTTATCAGTCTTCAACCCCACCCATCGTCCCTTGATGTCTCTGGTGTCTGTTGATCCTGAACCCTAGTCATGGCTAGAAGTGAAATTTCTAATCAGCACCCATAGCATTCGAGATGCTGATGCACGGCTCCATTCGCTTTTAGGTTATGAGACCTTAAGAGGGGTGGGTCATGCGAGAGCGAAGCAGTTGATGACTCGTTTGGTGCTGAGGGATGATTGCACGGCAGCACCTCCACTCTTTGAGGACGAATGCAACCCCTCAGCCCCGCCTTCATCGACCAACTTTGTTTTGACGATATTGGTCTGATTCCAGCGATCTCCCAAGACTGGCTTGATGGAGCCGTTTTGATGATGGCCTGGATGAATCGCACTGCCCTGGAGCAGACATTAAAGAGTGGCGAAGTTCATTACTGGAGCCGCTCGCGCCAGGAGCTTTGGCATAAAGGTGCCACTAGCGGTCATACGCAGATCCTTAAGGGAATTCGTTATGACTGCGATGCTGATGTGCTTTTACTCAGTATCGAACAAACCGGTTTGGTCAGTTGTCATACCGGAGCTCGAAGCTGTTTCTTCGCAGAGGTAAACCATCATTCGCAGGGAGACTCACTGACTCTCCCTCCTCCGATGGATGCCTGCAGTGAACTTTTTCGGGTCATTGATCAACGCCAGACCACACCCGAAACCAACAGTTACACAAACAAGCTTTTAGAAGGTGGTGACAATCGCATCCTTAAAAAAATTGGTGAGGAGAGTGCGGAATTTGTGATGGCTTGCAAAGACGACGATGGGAAGGCAATTGCTAATGAAGCAGCTGATCTTCTCTTTCATCTGCAAGTCGCTCTTGCCCACCACGGTGTGAACTGGAGAGAAGTGCTTGAGGTGCTCGCTAATAGACGTGGAGCACCACGTCGAAGCTGAATGCTGAACTGTTGCTGACTGAGTGATTCTTTTTAGTGAAATTCCCATCAACGTGGTTGCCCAAAGTTGGTGGATTGTGAACGGATCCACTCAAGTGTGAGCCGATCTCTTTGGGAAACAGTCAAGACAGGCAATGCCCCCTGGGATACGGCCATGACATCGCCAGCATGATCACTGTGCCCCCATAGGCCAAAAGCATGACCTAGCTCATGCAAGGCTGTCGCTTGAAGGACAGGCGCTCTTAGTTCTGGTGAAACCAAGACCTTCACTTTTGGCTCAAGTTGGGTTGCCTTTTTGCGTCGAGCCTCAACGATTGTCAGCAGACTTCGGCCATTGCTGGCACGCCAACCGGAGGGGAGCTGTCGCAGCGGAGGGCGTTTTCTAAACACCATCACATGAGCGCGTTCAATCTCAGCGACCCTCGTTATTGGGATCACTTCAGACCAGCTATTGAATGCAGCATCAACAGCATTGGCCCATCGCTTTAACCAGCGGTGGCCCGCAACAGAGCCTTTGGGGTTTGGTTCAACCCATACACACCAATGCGGCAGGCTTGGATAACCAAAACTGGTGGTCGCTAATTTGTCGACATACCCGAGCCCATTTCTGGATTCGGGTAATTGAAGCCCACCATTTAAAACACGAACGTCTTGCGCTGGTGGACAGGGATCTGGAACCATTTGGCTTATTGAGAAGGAAGACCGACGCCGCGGGCCATCAGGGTTGCCAAAAGGGGAATGAATGCAAATCCAATGATTTCGATGTTAATGAACCAACCGAGGCGAGTCACTAAAGAGGAACTCACTTCAGGAAGTTCTCCCTTGCGCAGTGGAATAGCCCAGAGGATATAGGTGACAGTTGGATAAAGCGAAAGAGTCCCCGCAACAATAAAGACTCCTACCTTCCACCAGAACAAAGGGTTTTGAGTATAAAAGTCACTTCCCTGGCCGAAATACAACACCCGCAAAATGCCGCTGATCAATAGCGCCAACCCTGCTACGCCATAAACGATGTCAGTGATTAACATGGCCGTGGCTTCTCCACGGTTTGGGGAAGCCTTCAACAGCTTTCGCTCAAGCACCAAGGCAGCAAAGCAAACCATGAAGCTCAGGTAGTGGACGTAGGCAATTCCAGCATTGTTGACAATCTCAGGCATGAGGAGGACTCCCAAGTGGATGGGATGAATGAAATTCGCTTTGACGCTAGCGACATCAAGCTCAATGAACGGCTATCTCAATAGAAGAAGGGAGTGAGGGGGGGCTGCACCAATCAAAGCAACACGACATCCTGAAGAAACTGTTTAATAACGCATAAAAAGTTAATTCCGCACTCTTCCTTACGCAGCCAGGATGGAAACACTTTGGCTCTAGGTTCAATTAAGAGTTGAGTTCTAGATGGTGAGTTCTTTAAGTGCCTATCTTGGGGAGATCGGGCGGCACCAACTTCTGACACCTGAACAGGAACTCACAATGGGTCGGAAGGTTCAGGCCATGGTTGCGCTTACTGATCGCTGCCATCTCGCTGGCGGAGCGGGGCCCGAATGCGAATACTCAGATGATCAGCGCCTCACCATTCGTCGCGGAGAAAAAGCCAAAAATCAGATGATCACTGCCAATTTAAGACTTGTAGTGAATCTGGCCAAGCGCTACCAGGGCAAGGGTCTTGATCTTCTCGATCTGATTCAAGAAGGTACGCTTGGACTTACAAGAGCAGTGGAGAAATATGACCCAACCCGTGGCCATCGATTTTCGACCTATGCCTATTGGTGGATTCGCCAGGGGCTTAACCGGGCACTATCTACCCAGAGCAGGACGATACGAATTCCCGTAAATGTGAATGAGAAGCTCACGAAATTAAGAGCAGCAAAGTCAAGACTGATGCAGAGCAACGGATTGCCTCCCACTGCTGAGCAATTGGCAAAAACCATGCGACTGCCGATGGCCGAAGTGGAAGATCTGCTTGCTTGTGAATTACGCAGTGTGACAGTGAGCCTTCAAGGAGTTGTGAAGTCAAAATCTGATCCTTCAGAACTTGTGGATCTCCTTCCCAGCGAAGAGATCCCTCCTATGGAGCGTGCCGAAATAGCGGAAAGGACTGCATCGGTATGGACTTTGCTCAATCGTGCGAACCTCACTCCTAAAGAACGGATGGTGGTCACACTTCGTTTTGGACTCGACGGATCTCATGAATGGCGCACCCTCGCGGAAGTTGCACGACATATGAGCTGCAGTCGCGAATACTGCAGGCAGGTGGTACAAAGGGCACTGCGAAAATTACGCAAAACAGGAATTCAGAGTGGTTTGGTAGAAAGCACCCTTTAAGCGATAAACGTCACTGAAAAGTAGGAAATCCGCCCCAAGCAGGGGCGGTGCTCATCTTATGAATCCCCATAAATCAGGTAAAAATGGAATGACATCGGCGCCGACAAACCATGGTTGATGAGTCCACCGCAACTCACACCACCGTCGATGCAACGGTGCTGGAAAGTTCCGTTATTGATCAGAGTCTGTTTCAAAAGGTGTTGCGTCAGGCTGGGCGAAGCCTTGCAAGGCCAGCTTTAGAAGCTATGGAAATGCTCTTGGATGCATCAACACCTGCACAGGCCAGACTCACAATGCTCGCTGCACTTACCTACCTCATCATGCCCATTGATTTGGTGCCAGATTTAATCCCTGTCGCAGGATTCAGTGATGACCTTGTTGCACTTACCGCAGTCGTAGGCCTCTGGAGCAATCACATGACCCCCCAGATTCGTGATCGTGCCCGACGCAAACTGGATCGGTGGTTTCCAGTTGGCGGCTGATGTCAGGCTGGTCTGGTCAAGTTGAAGATGAGCTGACCCTCCTGCTGAAGGATTGGTTGAAGCAGCAGGGACGTACCCAGGCAGACCTGCGTCGAAGCCTCCAGGCTGTGTCGACTCGCATGCCTGCTTTGCTTGAGGTCTTGGAACGTGAACATCGCCTGGGCGGAATACCACGGGTGGCCGCACGTCTATGTGAAATTGAAGCTGAATGGGTTGGAACGAATGCATCATCTCCATCTGACAACCCAAAAGATGCCGATCCTTTCAGCCAACTAGACCTACTTCTGCAAGAAATTCGCGACGACTGCGGCAGCTGAACCAGATGACAGGCAAAGTGGATCTGAATGACAGTTCCATCATGCGTTTGCCCTTACTTGTGACTTGCCTTGGAATGACTGCCAGTGTGCAATTAGCTGCTCCTCTAAGCCTGCAGGCACAGTCGGAGGGGTGGCTGCTGGGACCGAACAGCCGTACAGGTGAAAACAGCAAAGTCGTGCCCAGCGACTGCATTGAAGAGGCGGATGGATCCATTACCTGCGATACCAAGATTGAGAATCCCAGCGGCGATACCCCGGCTAGGCCTACCTACAATCCTTTCAATAACTGAGATCCGCCTTGCGCCGTCTTAAGCGGGCAATGCCTTCATTCCTCAACCTAGTGGATTGGGGAGAAACAGTAATAGTCAAGGTTCTCACAGTGATCACCGTTGTTGTGATCATTGCGGCATTGACACAGCTCATCGTGAATGTTGGCAGTGAATTGTTTGCTGATTCACAGCACAGCTGGCTTGGGGATGACTTAATCAAGGTTCTTGGTGATCTGTTAACTGTGCTGATTGCTCTTGAAGTGCTTCAGAACGTCACCAGTTATCTCCGCCGCCACGTGGTACAGATTGAGCTGGTGCTTGTCACAGCGTTGACAGCCGTGGCGCGCAAAGTGATCGTGTTGCCACCAGGATCTGATGATAAACCTCAGTTACTGGCTGGACTGGGGATTGCCTCGATTGCTTTGGCCGGGGCTTATTGGCTGGTCAAGAGAGCGACAATTGATCCGGTTCTTTCTGCTCGTTCCAGAACAAAGCCAACCAAATTGTCCCAGGGTGAGGATCGGTTCGTTCCACACGATGCAGACGGTGAGGGGCCAAATGCAGCTGATCTCCCACGCTGAGATCAACCCACCCATCGGGACCTTTCAGTTGCATACGTGCACTCCCTTTGATTAGCACAATCCATTCGTGATCAGCCTGGTCATACCAGAACCCCTCTGGACTAGATGCAGCACAAGAGAGAATTAGCTCTAGGCGCCAATTTGAACCAGCTTGGAGAAGATGCTGTTGTTCCTGTCCTTGTGGAGGTAATGGCCGCGTTAGCAGATTGGCATCGGAAGGAAGCTGCTCGACAGGATCAAGTTCACCCCAACGGCGTCCAATCTCAAAGCCCCAAGATCGAGCTAACTTCACCACTTGGTTGTGATCTCCACAAGCAGCTAGCAGCTCCCGTCGGCCAGGGACCTTTTCTAGCGACTGAATCATTTTTTGAAGCTGTTGCACCTTGTCGAGGAATCGGTACAGATCCTGTTCTGCCATCCATTTCTCCAGAATTCATTGCCAACTAATGATGCTGAAAACAAATTGCTCAAGGCATCAGCGAGAAAAATTTTGGTTGCCTCATCCAGCTTTGTTCATCACAACACGCATAGAAATACTCAACCATGCAAACCTCTGAATAGGATTCAAAACCTATTCCCATGCTCTACATCAACCAGCCTATGAGAGCAGTGAACAGCAGTTGATTCGGCTGAAGATCTGCTCTAAGTCTTTGTGATAGCCCAGTCCACTCTTTCACGGGGATGCCAAGCCCATACGCAACTGTTAAAGCGTTATCAGCAGACCAAAACAGATCACTACGGCAGACTGAGGCGTTACTACTGATGATTGCATGAATCTACAGATTCGTCTGAGGCGATTTGTATTTGAACTTGGGGGCCAAATTGCAGGATTGCTAATCCTGATCTCTACACTCTTGAGCCATCCTATTGGCACCATTGCATTGGATACCGATGCTGGAGGATCGTTATTCAAGCAACACTGTTCAGGATGTCATGTAAATGGTGGCAATATCATTCGACGTAACAAAACCCTTAGGCTCAAAGCACTAGAGCGAAACGGTCTAGATAATCCTCAAGCAATCGCCAGAGTGGCTCGAGAAGGAATCGGGCAAATGTCTGGCTATGAGGATGTTCTCGGCGATAGTGGAGATCAGCTCGTGGCGGCCTGGATATGGGCTCAAGCTCAGAATGCTTGGACCCAAGGGTAAACCTCAAGAGAGGTCCATATTCCTTCCTTCCAGTAAACGTCTTGCTCTAGAAGCTTCCTAACAACATCAAGACTTGCGGCTTCGAAAATCCCAAAAACATGAGTGCTCCCTTCTGTTGGACCAAGAGTGATCAGAATGCCCTGCTTCTTAAGAGTGGTAAGCCTATTGAGGTGTTCTTCACGAAAAGGGCTTCGCTTTTCAAGTGCGTTCTCGCAGTAAGTACCCCAAAGAACAAATCGTGCCATGTCTGCAGCTTAAAACTCATCGCTAAAATTTGTCTCTTAAAGGATGGCACAAATGGGTAACTAAACGCTATGTTGTTGAAGTAGATTTCTGTTTTACAAATCATGCTCACCGGCAGCGACCTCCTCACGAAAGTCAAAGACCTGGGTGATGTCAGCAAATCCGATCTTGTTCGCGCCTGTGGCTACGTCTCCACGAAGAAGGATGGTGGAGAACGCCTTAATTTCACTGCTTTCTACGAAGCTCTACTAGAAGCTAAAGGTGTAAGCCTTGGTATAACTGGTGTTGCAGGTATCGGTAAGGGTGGACGCAAGCTTAGCTACGTAGCTACTGTTCAGGGCAATGGCAATCTATTGATTGGCAAGGCTTATACAGCCTTACTTGATCTCAAGCCTGGTGATGAGTTTGAAATCAAGCTTGGACGCAAGCAGATTCGCCTAGTTCCCGCTGGAGGAAGCGACGAAGACGACGATTGATTCATATTTTGAGCTAAGGGAGATTCAGCCAAGATCGTGCCAACCTCATTTGAATCACTCAAGCCCTGGAAATCCTCCAGGGCTTTTTTTGTTGATGTCTTTAGGCAGGAGGATAGACATGAGCAAGTTAAAACTCATCCAGCAGCGTTGCGCAGCTCCTTGCAGAAAAGACCCGCTTCTTGAGCAACAAATCCAGGAGCAGCAGCAGCCATTCGTTTCACTAGAGCACTGCCAACAATGGCTCCATCAGCACCCCAATTTCGCACCTGCCGTACCTGCTGAGGCCCAGAAATTCCAAATCCGACTGCTACAGGATTGGAACAGGACAATTTGAGTTGTTGCACCAAGGATTCAACACGTTCCTCCATTACAGAACGTTCGCCGGTAACTCCCGTCACGCTCACTAAATAGGTAAACCCCCTGCTGCTTTCTGCAATCCTTGCCATGCGTTCCGCAGGTGTAGTAGGAGCCACCAGAAGAACCAGATCAAGTCCACGAGCAGAAGCCAAGGGAGAAAGACGCTCAGCTTCCTCGAGTGGAAGATCTGGGACCACAAGACCGGCAACTCCAGCCTCAGCCGCTTCATCACAGAAACGCTCCATGCCCCGGTTGAACAATGGATTGGTGTAGGTGAACAGGATCACAGGAATGGAAAGTTTGCCCCGCAAGTCAATCAACATCTGCAAGACCCGAGCTGGTGTCGTACCAGAAGCCAGTGCTCGAGAAGCAGCTGCCTGAATCACCGGACCATCGGCGAGAGGATCGCTATAGGGAATGCCCAGCTCGACCATGTCCGCGCCAGATTGCTCCAGGCTGAGCAACACTTCAGCAGTTGTTGCCAGATCAGGATCACCAGCCATTAGAAATGGCATGAGTGCAAGGCGTCCCTCAGCTTGTACTCGTTGGAAGCGACTGCTGATTGTGGCTTGTGTATTGGATTTCGGTGCCAAGGAATCTGCCATAGCAATCATTAGAAGAAGTCGTGAGGGTGGCAAACGCCCTAGAACCTATTGGTCGGAGGGGGCTTGTTGCTTAGGCTTCTCATCCTCAATATCCTTCAGCAAGGAAACTTTCTCAGCATCAGGTAATGCATCGAAGCGAGTCTCAAGTTCAGCAGTTGAAAGGTTTTCATAGGCCTGTTGATAACGACGACGTTGCTGCATGAAGGTCATATTCCCAGAAACCACTCGAAGTAGATATGATCCCGTCCATCCGACAACAACCACAACAAGAAGTGATTGAGCAGCGATACCGGCAGAAATACTATCCAGGCCCGCAAAGCTGAATACACTGTAAGCGAGCCCTCCGAGTATCAAAACAAGAAAGCCCAGCTGAATGACCTTGGCACGCGTCATATGTTTAAACCTCTCCTTGACCATTAAGGCGAAGATTCAAAAAAGGCGCGAATAGAATTAAACCGGGAAAGAACAGGAACACCATTCCGTAGGCGCTTAGACGCTCGAATTTGCCCATACAGTGCCACCGTCTGTTCATCCAGGAATAGAGGAGCAAAGGGACAACAACCAAATAGAGGCCACCTAAAAAGGCATAGGCAGCGAGCACCATCAGCGAGTTGATCGAGATTGGACTGGTGACGGCCTGTAGAAACACTGTCAGTAAACTGCTTGGTGTTAAATCTAGGATGCCATTGCGGGCCTTGGCCCAGCCATTGCCGGGGGCATGGCGGAATTGGTAGACGCAAGCGACTTAAAATCGCTTGTCCTGAAAAGGACGTGGGGGTTCAAGTCCCCCTGCCCCCACTGGTGATCATCGCAACGAGCCAAATATTTTCCCCATTTGTGTAGAGATTCAAGTTGCTAGCCAGACCCCAATCGGATCCTTGATTGCCAGGTCGAGCAATGGTGCAATTAATGCGCTCTGAGGCGTGCTTTATCAATCAACCGAAACAGACCAGCCCAACAGTTCGCCAGCATGAAATGGAACTAAGTGTTCAGAAGAATCTGCATTGGTTTGTCCGGTAAAAGTAGCTGGTACAACATGAGCTCGTCGTATCAGTTTGATTGAGGTGTTATTGAGGGGCAAACCATAGAACGCTGGCCCGTATTCACTGGAGAAGGCCTCAAGACGATCAAGTGCTCCTTCCTGCTCAAAGACTTCGGCATAACTTTCCATCGCATAATGAGCATTGAAAATGCCACCACAACTACAAGCACTCTCCTTTGCAGAGCGAGGATGTGGTGCCGAATCAGTGCCAAGGAAAAAGCATGGTTTGCCACTTGTCGCTGCTCGACGCAGGGCGAGTCGATGGCGTTCACGCTTGGCTACTGGTAAGCAGTAGAAATCACTACGAAAACCACCGAGAAACATTGCATTGCGGTTGATATGTAAATGATGAGGAGTGATAGTGGCTGCCAGATTCGCTCCACCTGTTTCCACGAACTGAACTGCCTCTTGGGTCGTGATGTGCTCCATCACTACACGAAGATTTGGATAACGCGCTATTAGTGGTGCCAGGTGGTGCTCAATAAAAAAGGCTTCTCTATCGAAAATGTCGATATCGACATCGCTCACCTCACCATGAACGAGCAATGGCATCCCAATTCTCTCCATCGTCTCTAGAAGTGAGTTAATCGCTCTTAGATCACTGACTCCCTGCTCGGAATTAGTTGTGGCATGGGCTGGATAAAGCTTGGCGGCGATGAAAACATCTTGTTGATGCCCTTGCTCTAAAACATCTGCAGCCAAACTCTCGTTGAGGTAGGCCGTCATCAATGGCGTAAACGGAACACCATCAGGAAGGGCTGCCAAAATCTGGTCGCGATAGGTTTTTGCTGCTTCTACACTCGTGATCGGTGGCCTGAGATTGGGCATCACGATTGCTCGTCGAAACACCCGAGCTGTGCTGCCTAGCACCGCATGCAGCATGGCACCATCCCTCAGATGGACATGCCAGTCATCCGGTTGACGCAAAATGAGTTGGTCGGGCAAAGAATCCAAAGCCATCAACCCAGAATGAGGTGTAGAGATTTCAGCACCGAAGCAAGACCCAAAAATAAATTTGCTGTGATACACCCTTTCAGGAAGTGCTCCCAAAAATGATGTTTTCGACGCTATGGCTCAGTCATTCCTGAGAACAGACAATGACATTGTGTTCTCAGGAGAGAGCCTTGGCCAGCGCAGAAGAGCAAGAAGCGAAAATCAAGATCATCGATAGAAGCATTTTTGCAGCGTTAGGCTTTCTAAGTAGAGCGACATCTGAGAATCAGCGTTAGTTCGATTGAGCAACAGCGAATCTTGCAAGTATGAAGACCAAAACCTTAAGATCGTCTTACGCAAGCAACCATGATTTTTGAGAGAGAGGGTCAGGGTTTGCGTTCAGATGCAGAATCCCTTTAGTCCGTTCGGATCACATGCCGCAATTCCTTGAACCGGCTTTACAAGTGCTGGCAGGAATCGGCCTGTTGTTTGGGGGCGGAGAACTGTTTGTGCAGGGTTCCGTCGCCCTTGCACTGATCTTCGGTATACCCGAGCTTGTGATCGGTCTCACTGTGGTGGCCTTGGGCACATGTGCCCCCGAGCTGTTCGTCAGTGTGAGTTCAGTGCTCAAGGGCTCCGATGCCCTGGCCATGAGCAATGTGGTTGGTAGCAATATTTTTAATGTGATGGTGGTGCTCGGCAGCAGTGCCCTTGTGCTGCCACTCAGGGTGGAGAGTCGTTTAGTGCGACGTGATGTTCCTCTGCTACTAGCGGTGTCTGCAGCCGTATGGGGAATGGCTTCAGCAGGTCGTGTGACATGGCAGGCCGGAGTAGCCCTCTTGATAGCTCTCGTGATCAATTCTGTATGGGAAATCCGTACGGCCCGTGAGGAACCGGATGGAATGGTGGAGGCTGAGCCGCAGATCAATAGCGAAACTGCCAATGGCGGTTGGATCAAAGCTTGTATCCGCCTTTTGCTTGGCATCCTGTTGTTGACCGTCGGATCGAGCCAGCTGGTTAAAGGGGCAAGCGATGCTGCTTCACTCTTAGGAGTGAGTGAGACCGTCATCGGACTCACGATCGTGTCTGCTGGCACCTCAATGCCGGAATTGTTCACATCTTTGGTGGCTGCTCTACGAGGCCGCACAGATCTTGCGATCGGCAATGTGGTGGGCAGCAGCTTGCTTAATCAACTTCTGGTCCTGAGTAGTTGTGCCTTGATCTCTGGTGGGGCTGGGCTGCAAGTCGATCGCTTGATCATTGAGCGAGATCTACCTGTGATGGTGCTCACCACGCTTGCCTGCATGCCAATTTTTTGGACCAAGGGACGAATTAGCCGGCTTGAAGGAGGGATCCTCGTAGGGCTCTACGTTTTTTATGTGATCGATCAAGTTCTCCCCCGCACCCTACCCACTTGGCAGGATGGATTTCGATTGACAATGCTCTGCATTGTTCTACCGATTGTTCTCGTTATGATAGTGCTTCAAGCCTTGTTGTATTGGCGTCAACTGCGCAGAGAACGAATAACTCATCGTGTTGATTGATCTAGCAAACATCCTGCTGAAGATGGAGACTAATCGAGTCAACTGATTCGAAGATACCGATATCATGTGACACGAACATCAGAACATATACATCGGCAAGATCATTGTTTGCCGAGCCGTAACAGATCCCCTAAGGCCTTGCCTGGACGACTCAAATGGCGCAAGTGATCAACTAAAAGGATCTATGGAATTTATCTTCAGCAATACTCCCTAAGTCATGGTGACAAACTCCTCAGAAACCGTGGGATGTAATGCCATGGTGCGATCAAAGTCAGCTTTTGTCGCACCCATCCCTACAGCAATTGCAGCCATTTGAATGATTTCCGCTGCATGCTCTCCGACCATATGGCAGCCAATAACTTTGTCAGTATTGATCTCAACGACTAACTTAAGCAAACACCTCGGGCCTCGTTTCGGTAGTGCTTGTGCCATAGAACGAAAACGAGCTCGATACACTTTGACCTGGTTTTCCCCATAACGTTCAATCGCCTGCTCTTCATTAAGTCCTACAGTCGCCAATTCAGGCTGACTAAATACAGCACTAGCGACGAGATCATGGTTAACTTGACGTCGCTTATTACCAAAAACAGTGTCCGAAAAAGCTCTGCCCTCGTCAACCGCAACCGGAGTGAGATTGATGCGGTCTGTGACATCACCTACGGCAAAGATGTGAGGGATATTTGTGGATTGGTTGGCATCCACTGAAATACGTCGACCTTCTAAAACAACCCCAGCAGCGTCAAGGTTGAGTCCTTGCAAAAAGGGTCGTCGTCCTGTAGCAAGAAGAACTCCCCCACAAGAGAAGCGTTCCCCACTCTCGGTTGACAAGACGAGATCGCTAGGTTGGCCTTTTAGAGCGGCTGGGTTTTCTCCAAAACGAAGATCAATGCCCTTCCCCTGCATTCCCTCCTGTACTGCAGTGGAGAGCTCCCGATCAAAGCCACGCAGCAAGTGATCCCCTCGCACCAGTTGGATGACCTCGACGCCAAGGCCATGGAGGATGCAGGCAAATTCACAGGCAATAAATCCAGCCCCCACCACCACCACTCGGTCGGGGAAGCTGCTTTGCATGAACATGTCATCGCTAACCCAGCCCAACTCCGCACCTGGGATATCAGGACGATGGGGACGCCCACCGACCGCGATCAGAATGTGATCGCCGTGAAGTTCCTGTGAAGCATCGATGGCTCCGTTCCTTGAGACAGCCACGCTGTTTGGGCTCGTAAAACTCCCCCATCCCGTCACAAGCTCAACACCGTTTTTGGCTAGCAGGTCAATGTGAAGAGCATTGAGACGATCCACCTCCTGACGCACATTGGCTAGCAACACCCCCGCATTGATGTGTGCATCACTCAACTCAACTCCAAAACTGGGGGCAACTTCAAGCTGTTCCCGATAAAGAGATCCGTAGACCAACAGCTTCTTCGGTACACAGCCGCGAATGACGCAGGTCCCTCCAACACGGTCACCTTCAACGATGGCGACCTTGGCACCATGGCTTGCGGCTCGCTTAGCAGCGGCTAGTCCACCAGAGCCAGCGCCAAGCACGATCAGATCAAAAGGATGCTCCAAGAGACGAGGATCACTGCATCCATTGTCAACTCCTTAAGAAAGCAACGCCAGGATTACTCAGGGATCGTGACGACAATGATCAGTAAACCTGTCATGACTCATTCAAAACGACGAGTTATGGATTCTCTGCAATCGAGCATTGGCCGAAACTCTTGGCTTATCCAACATCAATGGTTGATCATTTGATTTGAATCGAGAACCTCTTGCCTAAGCACCTAAAGGCACTCGAAACAGGCATGATGATGCGGCTTCAAATCAAGGATTTATGCCTCCTGCAGCGTCGACAAAAGCTCTTGACTGGCAGGCCTTAGCAGAGCTAACAGTGCCGGAGGCTGATCGAATCAATGGCCCCACCAATGCCCAAGCCACCTTGCGCCTCTTTGGGCAATCTGAAAAAGCTTTAAGGGTCACTCTTTATCGGGACCATCACGCCTGGTGCCCCTACTGCCAGAAGGTGTGGCTTTGGCTCGAATGGAAGCAGATCCCCTACAGGATTCGCAAAGTCACCATGCGCTGCTATGGGGAAAAGGAAGCCTGGTTCAAGAAAAAAGTGCCTTCAGGAATGCTTCCTGCCCTCGAGCTTGATGGGCGCTTGATTACGGAAAGTGATCAGATCTTGTTAGCTCTAGAGCATGCCTTTGGTCCTCTAGGTCATCAGTTGGAGGAACCGCGCACCCTTAAGTTGCGAGATCTGGAACGGCAACTTTTTGGAGCCTGGTGTCGGTGGCTTTGCACAGCTCGATTGAATCAGAGGCAGGAACAGGCTTGCCGAGAACAATTCCAGATCAAAGCTCGGATGATGGAACACCAGCTGTCAGCAGAACAAGGACCTTGGCTGGATCCAGCTAGCAATACACCAACCAGCCCATGTCCAGGAAGCGCCGATGTGGTGTTTATCCCCTATGTCGAAAGGATGAATGCCTCATTGGCGTATTACAAAGGTTTCAGCCTGCGGGAAGAACATCCCGCCATCCACAAGTGGTTTAAGGCTCTCGAAGAATTGGAGGTGTATCGAGGTACACAGGGTGACTTCCATACCCATGCCCACGACTTGCCGCCTCAGATGGGTGGATGCTGGGTTGCACCTAATCCAAAACAACAAGAACTGGCAGAAGCTATTGATTGTGGTGAAGGCCTTGCAGAATTGGAAACCTGCTGGGCTGATCCCGATAACTCAAAGACGCGGCCAGATGGTCTTGCTCTGTCAAGGGTGTTAAAGCATCACCAACGACTTTTGGAACTCAACCCGCTTGGAGCTATTCGCTTCGATCAACCCTTAAGGGCCACGCTCACACGAATGGCTTTAGGGGCCTCTTGCTCACCAGATCCAGGTAGTGCTAGAGGATTGCGCTACCTCAGGGATCGCATCTCAGTTCCGCGAGACATGCCACTGATATCAGCTCGACGGCTGCGTCAAGCCCTTGAACAAACAGCCCAGCTCGATAGCCCTGAGATGGGAGCTCCAATTCCGATTTACGATCGCTTTGATCAGAATCCCAAGCCTTTCCTCACGAGCTGATGCAACTGATCCCTTCAGCATTGGCTGCGGCGTTTTTGCTGTTCCCAATCCATACGCCAGCGCTTGAGATCAATGGTCAGACATCTTTTGTGGCAGTGCCGACTAAGGCAAAATTAATTAACTACAGCAGCTATGCATTTGAAGGTGGAGCAAAGTTCTATTTCGTGATCGAGTTACCACAAGGAGCAGACGCTGGTCTCGGCGGAATCAGCTTAAAACAGATTCGCGGTGTTCAGCCTGCTTTCTATTACGGTCCTATTCAACCAAAGGCATTTTTGGGAATGCCACGTCAGGTTGGACCCTCCGTACCGGTATCAGCCAATTTCGAGGACGGCAATCGATCGATCGCTATCAACTTTCAGGAAGCTGTTCCACCCGGAGCCAAGGTCACTGTGGCTTTCAATGTCATGACGAATCCACCCGCAGGCTTGTACGTGTATTCGGTTTCTGCTATCCCTTGGGGCCCTAATCCCATCCCCCAGAATGTAGGAGTTGTACAGATGAGTGTTTTCTCACAAAGACGATTCTGAAACTCCATAGGATATTTAGACGAGCACACCGATCTTCTTAATAGTGGCATTCTAGAGATGGAAATATATTACTTTGAAGAAAAAAACTCCTTAACTTTCTAGTTAGGAGTTGATTTCTATGTCGTAAGATAAGTTTTATTGGTCATCAGCAAAGAGATAACACCCTCCTTAAGGCAATTTCAGGTCTTAACCTCATCCTCACTACACTCGGCAAGGCTCAGCACACCTACAGCAGTAAAAGCTAAGGCTCCCAATAAGGTTGCTCTGATTGCAACCTGAGGATCAAGCACAGTGGCTATGGATAGATCTACAGGGATAGCAGCGATGGCTGCTTGCATAAACCACAGACATCCGAGTGCATTCACAACAGCCACCCACCAACCAAGATGGTGCGGCTGTATGACGAAGAGGCGGCCATGACCCACCTCCAGAAGCCCGAAGATCGCCGAAATAACAAACAGCACGGACCCGAGAATGTTGGGAGCAACCTCCAGCATTAGCCATGGTGTTCCATTCAGCGTAGGCAACCCCCAGGTTGAAAATGTCTCCATGTTGAAAAGAACGGTGCCAATGCTTTGCGTTAGCGCACACCAAATCCCACACCAGCCCCAGCGCTGCTTCCGATTGAGCAAACCACGGGTCACCAACAAAGCCTGTTCCAACTGAAACCAACCTCCTGCCGTAAAAAAAACGGAGCCAATTGCCAAGAGCGCTGCACCCGAGCCAAGTTTGCTCATCAGCAAAACACTGCCAATAACGAACAACAGCGGACCAATGATGAACGCCACGGCCGTTCGCACTTCAAGACGATGGACGTCTTTCCCACGCAGTAATGCTTGAACCATATGCTTCGGAGCCAAGGTTCGATACTTTCCTTGCTCCAGCGGTCCATGGCCTTTTCGCAGACGACGACTTGTCCACAGCCCCCAACGTGAATGAGCTTCTAAATCATGCGGTCTGTCGATAACAGGAACATCTTCCCGCCAAGCTGTCGTGCCCCATGGACTCGAATAATGCGACTGAAGGTTTGGAGGATGCTCCCGCTTTAAATTCAAAGCCCCCAATGGGGGGGCATCATCAATGCGCATCAAGGCATTCAACCATTGAACGGCCGAGATGATTAGTAGATGCTGCTTCAGCAGCATTAAGACTGATCTTGACAGGATGACTCTCGAAATGCGTTATAGCGTTGCGGATGTCGGTAAGTAGGAGATCAGCCATTTCACGTGAGAAATCGCGTTTTACCAAGATCCGCTGAAAGGCTTTATCAGCAAGTTCACCTGTAAATGGATAAGCCGGCACCTGCCAACCACGCAATCTCAGTCGATCAGAGAGGTCGTAAAGGTTAAAACCAAGCTCTTGGCCGGCTCGCAATGTCCATACCACCGCGGGGATCCCACGAGCTGGGTTGCCATCATGTATTAACTCAAATGGGCCTAGCTTTTTGAGTTCTTGAGCAACGTATTGAGCATTGGCATAGCTCGCTCCATGGATGGCTTGATAACCATCGCGACCTAGGCGGACAAAGTCGTAGTACTGGGAGATCACCTGCCCCGCTGGCCGCGAGAAGTTGATCTGAAACGTGGGCATATCGCCTCCTAGGTAACTCACATGGAAAACCAATCCTTCCGGTAGATCACTGGACTCACGCCAAAGAACCCAACCCACACCCAGAGGAGCTAAGCCGAACTTATGGCCAGAGGAGTTGATTGACTTCACGCGCGGCAAACGGAAATCCCAGGGAGCTAGATCAGGGGCACAGAAAGGAGCAAGAAAGCCACCGCTGGCTGCATCCACATGGATAGGAATGTCGAGCCCTTTTCGCTGTTGCAGTTCATCGAGGGCCTGACTGATGGCTTGTACGTCTTCATACAGGCCGTGATAAGTGACGCCCAGGGTAGGCACCACAACGATGGTGTTCTCATCCACTTGCTCCAGCATTCGTTCTGGAGACATGCAGAGCTCGCCGGAGGTCATCTCCACCTCCCGCAACTCAACGTCCCAGTAGCGGGCAAATTTCGTCCAGCAGATTTGTACACTGCCGCAAACGATGTTGGGGCGATCGATCGACTGACCTGCCGCTTTGCGATGTTCACGCCAACGCCATTTGGCAGCCAAGCCACCCAGCATGGCGGCCTCACTGCTACCGATGGTGGAGCATCCCACAGCTTCACTGGGGGCATGCCATAAATCAGCCATCATCGAAACACAACGGCGTTCAATCTCTGCGGTTTGGGGATATTCGTCCTTGTCGATCAGGTTCTTGTCAACCGCGAGGGCCATCAGCTCAGCCACCTGGGGGCTTTCGTAGGTCTGACAGAAGGTGGCCAAATTTTGTTTGCTGTTGCCGTCAAGCAACAATTCATCCTTGAGCAAATTAAATGTCGTCAAGGCTGGACGGCACTCTTGCGGGAAAGTCGCGCAGGGTAAGGGGGAGACCAATTCATCAACGGTTTCCCCAATGGCATGCTCCTCCAGATCGTTAGAGCGGGGATTGGAACGATGTATGGTCATGCTTTTTTCTTGTGTCTATGTATGACCTTAACGACGTTGCTTGAGCAAGGAAGCCTTGCAAGATGGGAGGTGCAATAACAAACAACTGAGTTGGTTGATGATCCATGAACTCAACACCCCTTCGGAGTTGAACGAGGCCTATGGCCTGATCCGCCACCTTCATCCGAAACTCGGCAAAGCTGATTTCATCAGCCGTCTTGGGCTGCAACGCAATGATCATGGCTACGTGCTTTTGGGTCTCTTTCAAGACTTCGATCCAACTGATCAGAAGCAACCCTCTTCATTGGCAGTCCTGGCGGGATATCGCTTGGCTTCTTCCCTATCGCTTGGCAGCTACTTCTATCTGGGAGATCTTGTGACCAACCCCACCTATCAGGGCCAGGGTCTGGCAGTTCAGATGTTGCGCCACTTGGAGGGGATCGCAAGGGATGCGGGTTGCAGGCAGATCCATCTAGATGCAGGAGTGGAGCGATTTGGAGCCCATCGCTTTTATGCAAAACAAGGGTTCAACATTGTGTTTCACCATTTCGCCAAAGAGCTTGGCTGAAAAGAGTTCCATCAAACTGATTGAGATCAGATCAATCAATCCATAGACGTTTACAGTCTTAGAAAATGATCTTGAAATGCAGAAGTTTGCTTCTTTGGGCTATATCCCTCTAAAAGAACCTCTCAATATGCTTTTCAAATATCCTGAGGAAAATAATTAATCTGATGAATCACTTGGTCCGCTTGATCTTTGGCCATATCGATCTTTGGACCGCATTAATTGCTTTGCTATGCGGGGCCCTGCAGGTTCGCCGTAGTGGGAACATCATTCGCTGGTCGGAAGCAACCCCTGCTCTGGATCGCCTTTTGGGTCATGGGTCTAGGGGGACTTTATGGATTCGCAATGCATATAGTGTTTGGCCAGTTCATCGCCGAGCAGATCGGCTGGCCAAATAGCCGATCCCAGAATGAAGTGGCATTCACCAATCTCACCATTGGCATCCTTGGGTTGAGTGGTTTTGGCGGCGATGTCGTGACTACCTGGTGGCCTCAATAGTTGCCTATACCAGCTGGTTCTTCGCCGATGGGCTCGGGCATGTTGATTCGCTGGTTGTCCAGTCAAATGACGCTCCCCCCAATGTTGGAACAACCTTGTTTACAGACCTTTCAATGCCAATCCTGGTGATGATCTTGTTGTGGCTAAGTTGCGAAGAAGGAACCCGACTAAAGAGCTAAGCCAAAAAAACACTTTCGATTCGTTGTTGCAAGCTCCGTTCCCTTCCAGAACACTGGTGACATCCCGTTGCTAATCCTAGGAAAATAAGGATGTGGATGAGCTTTCACAAGCTCTTTGTCTGCTGACAATGGAGCGTAAAGTTATAACGAAAAACACCTTTTAAAACTCTTTTAGCAGAAACTCATCTAAAAAGAGCTAGAGGCAAAAACCTAATAACAACCTCAATTCAGTGGTAATGTCATCGACACCTGAAAGCCAGCCTGATCAAAGCCAGAGCGTGATTCTCAAACCAAGCATCCGCTTACCCGTATTGGTGTACGTTATTGGCCTGGCAATGCTACCTCTCCCTCTACATCCTTGGGCGACGATTGTGGTGTGTGGATTCGCAGTGTTTTTGCTGGTGCAAGCCTATCTGCTGCGTTTGGAATTAACCGATAAAGATCTCGTGATATGGCGAGTAGACGAGGAGTTACGTCGCTTCCCATTTGCCAATTGGCTGGCCTGGCGAATGTTCTTACCGGAAATACCAGGGATCTTGTTCTTCCGCGAAGTCAAAAGCCCTCATCTGATGCCGATCCTTTTTGACCCTGTCATGCTTTTAGAACAGTTGAGACTTCGAGTTGGAACTCTCGAAGTGCCTAAAGAATCGGACTAAAATAATTCAGGAGATTGAAAAGATTCTTGGTAATCACCTTTCGCCTCCTCAATCACGAACTTCAGATGAATGCATGAAACTGCAAACACCATTGTTTGATGAATACTCATCAATTCCGTTACTTATCTATGATGGCGGCTGTCCTTTTTGTCTCCACTTTGCAGAATTGAGTGAGTTACGTAGTGGTATTCAGGGCTTGGAGATATGTGATGGACGAGCAGAAAAGCCTTTACGAGATAATTTAAAATCTCGAGGCTTAGATCTCAGCGATGGAGCTATATTAATCGTAGGTGATGAGGCTTTTCATGGGGCCGAGGCCATTCAGTGGTTATGTAAAAAAATGGAACCATCCGCTCAGTTATTATCTGTTCTTAAGACTTTGATGTCTTCACCATTTCGCTCGAGGCTGATATATCCTTTCCTAAAGCTGGCCCGACGTACAGCACTTGCTTACAAGAAAATCCCATTAGACCCAGATGAATTGAATAAAGGTGCTTGACTTGATGAATAATATAAGCGCTTACTTAATATAATCAAGCCAAGATATTAGCTGCTTTCATTTTTAGGCAGTAAACTTGATTGTCATTGGTTTGGAGAAGCTATAGCCTAAGGATTCATGGGTTATCTATTGTTTTACAGGTACACGTATGATTTTGCAATGGTCACTAGTATTGGTTTGAGTGAGTTGCAAGGATTGATACTTTAGGGAGTGTGATCAGGATATTTTTAGTACTTCACGATTATCCTGTCTCCATCAGGTGATTGATACACTTTTTCAGTCACCTCTCCTTTGTCAATAATGATTGTCACCACCCTAGAGCCCTCTGGGATTTGAATGGTCTTTTCAGCTTCTACTTTTTCATCAGCCTCAGGTTCAACGGCTGGATTGTCTGAAGGATTCTCAATGGGCTCTTCAGGCATGGGCGGAATTCACTGTCTTTAGATCATAGCTGTGAGAGTCAAACTGACAGTTTAAACAAAGTAAAGCGTTAAAATACTTGTTAATGGCAAGTTCAAATCTCTAAAAGTTTTTCACTGATGCTCCAAAGCCTTTGACGGTCTCCCTCTCTAAGTGCCAACGGCGCAATGCGGCAAAGCTTCGGGTAACCCCTAAAGTTAAATCTAGGTCCATATTGTTCGCCGCCCTGAGCAGTTGGCGCGGTTGCAGCATGTAATTGCGGTAGGGATCCCATTGCAGCGCTCTGAAACATGGGATCCATTAACCGATAAGCAAGGCCTTCGGGCCAGGATTTGTTCGCTGCAACAGATTTAGGCTGCAAATTAGTGCGTGCAAGGCCTGGATGTGCCAACAATGATGCGATCCCACTTGCTGCCTTGCGCACTCGCTTGTCGAGCTCTAAGGCGAACATCACATTAGCAAGTTTGCTTTGGGAGTAGGCCGCCCAGCGGTCATAGCGCTTGATCCCTTGAAGATCCTCCCATGCGATTCGACCCATGTACTGTGCGCCAGAGGTGACAGTAACAACTCTTGCTCCATGTTGCTTTGCGAGTAAGGGTAGGAGCTTTAGTGTCAAAGCCATGTGGCCAAGATGATTAACGGCGAACTGAAGTTCTAGACCTTGTTTACTGAGGGTCTTTGGAGGAGCCATCACTCCAGCATTGTTGATTAGTAGGTCTAGTCTGCAGTATTGACTTTCAACCTGCTCAGCTGCACGTCTAACGCTCGCCAAATCAGCGAGATCCAACTCAATTAGATCAAGGTTTGTGGAATCATTTCTCTGAAGAATAATTTGTCGAACAGCTTCACCTCTGGGTAGTGAGCGACAAGCCATGATGACTTTGGCACCCTTGTTAAGCAATGCCTTAGCCGTTTCAAGGCCTAGGCCACTATTGGCACCTGTGACTAATGCCACCCTTCCTTTCTGGTCAGGGATGTCTTCAACTTTCCAACCCATCAGTTAGCTCCCTTATCAGCGATGATACATCAAGTAGAAGAGTTAATTCTAAACTGCTGTGCTGCAGCATGAGCAAGCTTTGCAATTTCTAAGTGCCATAACTCTCCTCGCTCAATTTGATAGACTAGGTGTCCAGGTGACTCAGATCAGCAGAGGTCTCTTGGTTAATTAATTATTTTGCTGATCTAGATAATAAAAACTTTTTCTTCTAACCACGCCATGGGCGGCCCTTAGACATTCCACGTCTTTTTTTTGATCAATATTGGCATGGTTTCCTAAAGTTTTATATGTTTGATTTAAGATTGAGCATTAAAAGGGATAGACCCAATGGATTTATGGAACAATTTCTTATTGGCAGACGGAGGGCTGATGCTTGTCGGTATACCTCTTTTGTTTATTTGGAGAGCCAGAAAAAACAATGTAAGGAATCAGGATCATCCAAAATGATGTGTCTCTTATCGAATAAAGATAGAGCAGCTAATTTGTCGGAGAATTATGATCCATGCTGCTCATTCTCCTGTCTCTAGACTCCATTAAACTTAGAAAGGATATGTTCCTCGATATCCAAAAGAAAAGACTGCAGTCTGCGGTATGAATTACTAATAAAGCGTTTGTGAAAATTATTGCCTGGATATGAGATTCGCTTGTAAGCATGCTGTCTAAATTGCCATGATTTATTATCGGAGTAGCGACGCAGCCAGAATTGATTTGATAGTTCTGTGGAGTCTTCAATAGTCTTGTCGATATTACGCTCCAGCATGCTTTTATTAAACAGATTCTCAGTGCGAATAAGTGCACATCCTGTAGATCTATCAATAGCGGCCATCCTGACATCATATAAATTTGGTGAGTCCTGAGCAGCAAGTACTAGAATTAAATCTTGAGTTGTTAGAAAAGTAGAGATAATAGCCTGATCTAGGATGATCTCAAGAAATTCACTCTTTGTATCCAAATCATCAAGTTGCGCACAATAGATGTCATCCGTTTCAGGGGAGGTCATGAAAATTACTGACTTTGGATCAAGCCAGAAATTAAGATCAGCTTTTTCAATATTTGGTTCACCTTTAATCTGATGGGATATACAAGCTAAGCATTGTTGAACTGTATCGATTAGTTCATTTAGGAGGGCCTCAGACATGTGATTGCAAATGTAATCGTTTACTGCCATTGCCATCTAAGCAAGTATTTATAGCGCTGTACATCGCTAGTCGACAGAATTCGCGCATGTGTTTTTTCCGTAGGGATAGACTTTCGCCTGCAGCATATGGCATAAGTGCTGTCATGGTTTTAGATGAATGATCTTATCGTCGCATATGCCAATAACCAAAGCTATCTTGATGTTACAGAGTTGACTGGCTTCTGAATATAGCTGACAATCCAGCAACAAGAGAAAACTTTTTAGCAGTATCAGTGTCATAGACCCATGTTATTAGCATCTTTGTAGCGTTAAATTGTAAGCTTCTTGTATGGGCTCTGCCCCGCCCATCTTTTGTGACTGCACAGAGTGCAGAAGAGTGAATCATCAACAACATTGTTCCTTCACCCAGTCTGAAGCATCTGCATCTCCCAGAGAGGAGGCCTGCTCCCAATCAGAACAAGCACCCTCTAGATTTCCATCCAATTCCTTAGCAATTCCACGATTTCTATAGGCAGCAACATTCTTAGGGTTAATTACTAGTAGCTTCTCATATGCCCCAATGGCCCCTTTGTAATCACCTAAAGCAGACTTTGCAAGACCGCAACCAATGTATGCATCTTCATATGTCGAGTTAATCTCTATTGCCTTGTTGTAATCATCAAGAGCAGCTTGATAGTCACAAAGTTTGTAATTAGCGAGCCCCCTGTAGTTGTATGCCTCGGCATAGTTTATATCAATTTCTATCGCCTTTGTGTAAAAGGTAATAGCTGATTGGCTTTCTCCTCGCTTTTGTTCAATATTCCCTTGTCTATAACAATCAAATGCATCTTGCTGAATGATGTCTTCTTCATTGCTCAAATCTTTTACAATCTTACTCTGTACAACGCTTTTATTATTGCCACGCTCGTTCCTCGTAGTGATAAGTTGTGGTTTGATTTCTAGCGCCTTCTCAAAGTCAGTAATCGCTGCCTGTCTTCGGCCCAGTATCTCCATTAAATTGCCGCGATTGTGATAGGCAGAGGCAAAAAGTGGCATGGTTTCAATTGCCTTTGTGTAATCAGTAATTGCCCCTTTTATGTCATTAATATTGATTTTACTAATCGCCCTATTGTAGTATGATTTAGCATGTTTTGGATTTGCGGCAAGTGCCTTAGTGTAATCAGAGATTGCACCTTTGTGGTCGCAGCAACTGACTTTAGCAATCCCCCTATTGTAATAGGCAGTTGCATGTTGTGGATCTAGTTCAATAGCCTTAGTGTAATCAGAGATTGCTCCTTCGATGTTATTCTTGTGTCTCTTGGTAACGCCTCTGTTGATGTAATAACTAGGATCAAATGCGTCTATTTCTATTGCTTTATCATAATCATTAAGTGCACTTTGATAATCGCCTAATTCATCTTTAATATTCGCTCGATTATTGTAGACAATGGCACTATATGGATTGATCTCGATTGCTTTAGTGTAACTGTCAATTGCCCCTTGATAATCATTTGAACGAAATTTGCTTTCGCCATCTATAAAGTAATAATTTGCACTTTGCCCAGACACAGATTGATTGGATGAATCGCTTACCATTGCTTCAGGAGTCTCTAGCGTCACTTCAGTTTGAGTCTACAAGCCATAACTAGATTTATGTCACCATTTTAACTCGACAATTCAGGGTATTGTCTTGTCTATAGCCAGCTCTCTGTCAGCGCGCCAACCTAAGTTCCTCAACGATAGCTCAAAAACAATGCAGCGAAGACGGCGATACAGGCACGTCATACGCTCTGTATGTGAGACAGCATCTATTTACAAAGGCCCAACCAATGCAGATAGCTATTTTGTTCTTATTGCAATGCTTTTGACCGCTATTTCAAAACGATGCAATATAGGGCTAGTTCGGATCAATTTGTTCGCCCAAGCAGATTTGACATCTTTACCAACTACAAATCATTGAAGATGAAACCTCTTATGACCTGTGATGAAAATAAGCCTACGGTGAACCATTATGAATCATTTGGGGCCATCCTATCCATGGAGGCTTTCTCTACATAATGAGGATTCATTTTCCTTTCGGCAAAGTGAATCTTGGGTTCAATCAATATTGAATGGATTGATTCGTGCTCATTGAGCGACCCCGAAATGCTGCTTCTCTCAAGGTCTATTCCCCAATAAGTCCCTCTGGAGAGGGACTTATTGAGTCTAGATTGTCTGATTATCGCATCTCTCCGCTTAGTTCCCTGTCCTACTTGTATTCATATCTGCTATCCAGACTCCCTCGTCAGAGCAGCCCCTTCTTGTGCTGAATCACTACTGAGAGCGAAGTTTTGAAGACGAAGGTGTGTCGAGCGGCAAAATAGAGAACCCGCTATCGATCCTGCGAACCACTATTGACCGAGCTCGAAGGACAGAAGCTCACACTGCTTGAGATTACTCGTGTTCACCTTTATCCCACCCTGGCGATCTTTGCAACAGGACTAGCAACCTTTTCAACGATCTATTTCGCGATTCAGATTGAACCGATTGCCCAGCAGTCACGATTCTTTCATCGTTGCGTGGAGGAACTTATGGCAGAGTCTGATGGCCAACTCGATACTAATTGGAAGCGAGTCCAGATTTGCAACGGCGGCAATTAAATATCGCGCTGGCAGCAAGGGAGTAGGACAAGAGAAAACGACGTGGCAAAGGTCGCCTTCCAGGCGGCCTTGCAACCATGCGCTGATGAATCTGTGATCGACAACAGACCTCCTCCTAGAGGCCCCGTTTGCCGAGCCGCGATAGCAATCAGTGATCTTTCAAAGGTCCGACCGATCTTCAGGCAGGGCTAAATGTTGTCAAATAAAAAACCCGCACTAGGGCGGGTTATGTGCTGGGTTTTAATATGTTTGATTCTTAGAATCCAATCGAAATGACACCACCAATTCCCGGCCTACGACGCAAGTGATAAGGGTGATAGGCGGGTCTATAGACGTTGCGATAGGCGGGTCTATAGATCGAATGACGGTAAATGGGGGCATAAGGGCGTGATACAGGAACATAAACAGGTCGCACGTGGCGCTTCACGACACAGCCGCGGTAAGTGTGGGAATAGCGCCAACCGCGACCGCAACCATCAGCTGCTTGTGCTGGAGTGCTGATGGCCAGTGCGGATGTTGTACTAATCAGTGCTAGTGCGGTACCAGCAAGGGCGGATTTGAAGTTCATTGGATGGTGTGGGGTGTGGGTTTTGCGTGTACCCAATCAACACACCATCACCTCGATCAATGATGGATGTGATGATCTCACTCACTCATTGCTGTGATCTTGCACACTGAGGCCTTTGAGTAAAAAAACTATTGCTATGACTTGATTTGGCTGCATAGCATCGATGCTCTTCAGTCTGGCAAAAGGGATGCTATTGCTTCAGAGCCCCCCTGCATGAACCAGCGATGCAAGATGCATCTCAAAGATGTAGCCCATAGCCAGAACAAGTGTTTTGACTCATGACGCCATGTTCCACTCCTGGCTAGAGATCAAATAGGAGTCCGAGGACGCAGATACCCTGAAAATGAGTCCTGGACTTGAGGGCACCCGACGCGGGTGCCCTTTTTAATGCAATGGATGTGACGGCTCTTAATAGTGAAAGAGTGCTCGCTAGAAGATTTTGATCAAGCTTATCGCTAGTTTGGAGGCACGCTAGGGGGTGATTTTTTTGGCGTTGCTACCCTATTGGCAGATCAGCGAACCGGACCTTTAAGTATCAATGTGTCATTATTCGAGGACATTTTTTGAAGCTCTGGCTAATAATTGATTAGTTGACTAAGTGCTGAGTGGGATTTCCACATTGTCCTTTATGCGTTGGAATAGCATTCCTCTCCCTTCTTCTGGTTGTGACGCGTGGCCTGATGCTTTGGCAGCTTAGGGACACTGTCTCGGTAGCTGTCTAGCTAAAAAATTGACCGGGATTCACATCCTAGGTGTGTAAGTAGGCATGGCTTCAGATGCAATGGGGTTGAAAGAGACTGCTAAGTTTAAGTCAAGGAACTGCAAAGCGAGGCGCAATATATTAAGAGATATAGGGTAATCTAAGCTAAATGTCTCCAGTGCCCTTATCCCTTTTCAACCTTCATAAATAAATACTTTGGGTAGATTGAAGAGATCGGAACCCTGCGGATAGAGAATGATTGCTTCTCCTGCAGTCAATACAGCTCCATTTCTTGAAGTAGAAGATGACCTAGGCTTGCATAGTAAGCATAGTAAGTCAGCGCCTTTACTTGACGCCCATCAACATATTCAGCATTCTTTAATGGATAGAAACCAGCTTTTTTTGACAAGAAGACATGCCTTATGAGGTTAATGATAAATTTAAAGATGTGCCTGCTGGTTGTTAGTGAGATGCAGACCTCAATCTTTAGCTACTGCCAAACACTCCATATAGCTTCAAAACTTCTAGGTAGAGTATGGCACTAAGGGAGGTCATCACAACGATTACAGAGCCGCCAACCTTGACAAGCTTTTTGTCTGTATTGATTTGACAAGCCTTGATAGAAGCTTCGGTTGCTCCAAAGGGTAAAATTATTACACCCAGGATTACAATTGCGATAATTCCAATCACGATTTGACTGCTAACTGTGCTGTTACTAAAAGTAGTGACTGGGACATCTAATGACTCCCTGACTGATTCCAGCAGCTTTTTAAAGTATCCTTCTTGGCTAAGCTCGACAAGAGTCTTGAATTCAGCCAACATTGTAGATTTCCGATAGTACACTCAGCTTAATCTGGCATAAGCATGGTGGTTTTAAAGGTTGATCAGCGGTTAGATAAAGCAATAATCATTAGGTCTTTCTACCCATGATCTATTGTTGATGCGACGAAAAAAGTTGATCAATGCATCTCTAGTGGCTGCTGCAGCGCTTTTAATTCAACTTGCTTAGCCCCAACATGATTGACTACCGCAATGTTGCTAATGCGCCGCTGAATTTCTTGGTTCAGCATCGATGGTGTTGTCGCTGATGATATAGGCAACAGCCTTGAAGTCTATGCGTGCTCTGGCGGTCGGACTAGCAACGCAACAACAGCCTCTGCCTTTGCATGGGTTGTGAACAAATAAACTAGAAATGAGTCCAGGCTCATAACTTTTTAACAGGCCATTTAGCCATTTTTTGACAAGCTGAATCTGATTGTCAAATAGTGGAATTAGTACCACTACTTAAGTTAATTGCAATCGCACTCAAAATCAATGAGATAGATTTGCTCTGCCCTCAGCATTAAATCAATAATCACTTCAGCTTACTCTGCCAGGCGGTTTGTTGGCCCACAATCACTTATCTTTGAGTTAGTCAAGACCTAAAATAGGTTATGTGCCCGATGCGTAATTTTTCCAAGTATTTCTTGCCCATCTTTCTTGCAACAGTACTTCTGTTCTCTTCTGTTCTCACCCCGCCTCCAGCATTCGCAAGTGACTTCGAGTTATCCCCTGCGGTATCTGAAATAGGCGAGACTTTCTCAGATAAGTACTGTGTCGCGATTTCAGATGGAAGCACTGCAGATAAAGCGGCCTTAGTTGCTGGCCGTCAAATGATAAGTAGCTTAATGCGCTCAGGTGCTTTAAAAGAAGTCATGGCAGTTCCAAAAGAAGATATGGCTTCACTCATCTCTAAGAATATTTTTGAGGTGTGTGGAGATAATATTGGGATTTCCGAGATGGAGCTTAATGCTTCTATCCTTAACCTGGCAAATCAAGGCCCTAGTCAATCTCAATCCAAGCCTTTCAATCCTTCTTCGTTAATCAATAAAAACCTAAACACTTAGGTCCTACTGAATATACGTATTCAACCTAATAGCAGAGATCTTCGATCAGGCTCGGCTATTAGGCTAGATCAATAAAGATAAAGAAAGTGGGGAATTCTGATTAGAAGTATGAAATCATCTATGAATTGCAGTCTCACAATCTTTACTGTCCATGTTGGCAGAATCGGATAACCCCATTGTTTTACTTGCTTGTAGGTTCAATCTTCGCAAGGACTTTGAATTCCGCCTGGACTGACAAATAGGCTGCTATTATGGAATCAGAAAATCATCTATCGGACATAGGAAGCATTGCTCCTATATTTGAACATAGAATCGCTAGAGGAGCCTAAAATGTCTATGGATAAAGAGTTGATAATTAGCAAGGATAGTCAGCGTGCTTCCTGGGGAAATGTTCCAATTTCAGTAAAAATTTATGAGCAGATACAGAACTATCTCCGCCAACGTCAATCAATGGGCTTGTCTACCGATGTCGATAAATTGATAAGTACTGCTATTGATGAATTTCGCGATTTTCAGCAGCGTCCAGGGGTCCAGGTAGCACTGGAAATGGTCTTTGCGGATCTTTCTTCTGATCTAGCTTTTTCAGGATTAAACAAAGACGAAAGGAACCATGCAATCGTGATTAATTTTGCCATCGCAAACTACCTCAAAAATGTCATACGTAAATGAAACTTTTGGCTCCATATGATAAGCAGATATCCTTTTAGGCGCGACTCCTACATCTAAAATGTCATACTCCACTGGTTGTTAATGATTTGATTTATACTCTTGTTCGCGGCTCACTGGCGCTGCCAAGGTTCAAGGTTCCTGTTTAGCAGGTGTATTTAGCGTCTGCAGATGATTTTCTGCTTTCTGTTCAGTATTAAATTCCTTGCATATCACTAGCTTACCTTTAATTAATTATTCGGAATATCTAACGCTGCAAGCTCGGCTTCCCTCTTAATGTATTGACTGACTGGCCTAAGTAGAGTTCGCTCGCCCTTTTTAAAAAAGTACTCATCATTTCGCTTGCATTACGCAATCACACTGTATTTCCTTCTACTCTGCAGTAAACTAAACACAACAATTTACAGTATACCTATCAAATTTTCATCGCTACTGAGTGTGAAACGAATAAGAAAAGCTCTGCTTAGACCGCTTTTTTGATCTGCTTGATCATCAGCTACAGCTGACCTATCAACAAGTTGACGAATTCTTTGATTACAAGCTGCTCAGCCCATAGGCCTTAACGGCGAACTTCTGTTGGGCTTCTCTGAGCACCGCAATCAACACTTCTAGCTTGCGCGATATGACAATTGCGAACTTCTTGCCCTTGTATTAAATGGTGGTGTGGAAACTTTTACCCTGTTGTCACAACCGCTTTTCCCGTTTATCGCCTGTGGATTGGGGCGCTGGTGGTGATCTTGTCCCACCCTCTTAAGCCAGGGAATCTGAATCGAGGCTGCTTGTAGGAAAGGAAAGAGCTGATTTGCTTCAGAACTCCGAAGCGCACTGGTGATTTTGCATGGATTGGCTTTGAATTCGTCAAGGTGGTCACATGGATGCTTTACCTAGCCACCATCAACCCTCGAGGCAGTGGACCTTCAATCGCTCACTTCTAAGTGACCCACTGCGATCGAGATTGCGTCAGTGGCAGCAGGTACGAACTTGGGCGCGTTTGATCCGTGAGGCGGAGGCCCTTTGGCATGTGGATGTGAGGGAACTCAGACGTTTGGGAGCCTTGGAGTTGTCCCAGTTGCTTGAGGAGGTTCCACCTAACCAGCGGGGACGGGTTAATCGTTGGTTGCATCGCTATTCAGTTGCAACCAGGTTCCAATCAAGTGATTTGGAGCCCAATTGTTCTGAACGGTCATGAATCCTTGATGTTTTGCCAGCAAAACCTTTGTTGGCAATTCTTTTGGTTTGTTTTAGTGTTCAACACCAGTTGGAAAAAACGTTTTTAAGATAAATTTGAACTGAGACTTTGGGGATGACGTGACGTTCTCGATAAAATCGAACGATTAGACATACTCTTTTTTTCAGTTTATAGACATAAATGCCTTGAGAAATATCTTCTTGTCTTTTCTTCGTGCTGAGTTGATGCATAATCAAGCCTTTTATTAGCTTCTTGCTAGGTTATTATTTATCAAGACTTAGATGTATCCTACAGTTTGTCATCGCAGCATTAGCTATAGGTCGAATCGTGGATTTTTTGCTTGCTGTGGCAGCTGGCTATTGCAGCTTAATAACTAATAGGCCAGCAAGTATCTAGGCAGCAGAATAAGTGTGGCTTTTAATGCTTTTTATTGGCCGCTGACTCTATGGCTTTTTTGCTTAGATTCCTCATTGACTCTTAAATAATCTCATTGACAAGATCTATTTCGATATTGATGAATCAAAAAAGCCACCTCTCTAATGAGAAGTGGCCTTTTGACTGAGATCTCAGTCATGCACGGAATCGGAGCGGCGGGATTTGAACCCACGACCCCTACTACCCCAAAGTAGTGCGCTACCAAGCTGCGCCACGCCCCGGCGTAGGCAAGTTATCACAGGGTATTGCGTTGCCTACTTGCCGATCTAATCCGTTTTGAAGGTGATCTTCTGCTCAATCGCCTTAGTAGACGCCTTGATAGCTGATCACGGCTTTCGCTTGCGTAGCCCCAGAGCTTGAGCTGATGCGCCAGTTGTCTCAATTCAGAAAGGTTCATCGCTGCCAATTGCAGCTCCGGCAATGTTCTCCAGGCGCGCGCCCTCATTGGCAGCTGAGCTTCGCTGGCGCTGTTGCTCATGTTCAAGCTGACCTCAGCAAGCCACTCGGGAATGACCACCATCAGTACTGCGATTAGCCCATAGAGCTCAACCAAGCCCTTAGGGAGCGGAAGCAACCTTCTTGGCCGCTGTGGGTCTGATGGTGAGGGCAAGATCAGCAACCTGATGCTGAATCCTGACCACTTTGCCACTTCTACAAGGGCTCAGATGGGCAGGGGTGGTTAGATCTGTAAGGCTCCTGAGGTTGCCTCAGGTGTCTCTCGCCACTGTAGAGCTGGCTCTTTCCCCTGCTGCCCGGCAGGCCTCAAGGAGAAGATCAGGCAGAAGACAATCAGCAGAGTGGCAGCTAAGGCAAGCATTACCAATCGATCTGGCCAGGGTGTCTTCATAGCTGCATGTTGATGATCTGCTTGCTTGAGTTGTAGGTTAGAGGAAGTTTGCAGTGGCAAAAGTTATTTGAAAGCAGCTGCTTTCCTTTAAGAGTAATTCTGGTCACACTTATCAAAAATCGATTAATGATCAATGGGAAGATTTTCTTTGCGTGTAGCAACTTTAGCTCTGCCATGCCTGTTAACCATTTTTGCTTTACCGATAAGACTTTCCTCCCCTGTTTTCGCAGATACCCTCTCTAAGGGTGCGGTTCCGCTTATTCCACGTGCAGTGTTGTTTGGCAACCCTGAGGTGAGTGGGGTTGCCTTGAGTCCAGATGGCAGCCAGATTGTTTTTTTGGCACCCCATCGGGGAGTGCTGAATCTTTGGGTTCAAGCGCTTGAAGAGGGATCTAAACCACGCCTGCTTACAAACAGCACGAATCGTCCCACTAGGCCTGCTAGTTGGAGCATTGATGGGCGATATCTAATCACTAGCCGCGATAGCTATGGCGATGAAAATACTGTTCTGATTCGAATCAATCCAACGACTGGTGAGGAGATTGATCTCACACCAGGGAAGGGTGTCAAAGCTGCTATCTGGGGTGATGACCAAGACGTCCCAGATGAGCTGATCATCGGCCTAAATGATCGCGATCCCCGCTATCACGATCTCTGGGTACTCAATCTAGAGACTGGTGAGCGCCGTTTACTGTATGAAGCCAATGATGGCCATTCGGTCTCTGTCGACTGGATTGACGGTAGTTGGCAGTTGGTTCTTCGAACACGGATAAAACCAGATGGCGGCAATGCTTACGACCTTCGTCTGCCTGGCCAAAAAGGTTGGAAACCATTTTTAAGTTTCAGCTTTGAAGAAAGTCAGGCTGGATCAACACCTCTTGGGTTCGATAGAAATGCAACTTGGTTGTATGGGTTGCTGATCAAAGATGGTTTACCTCGCTTGGTGCGCTGGCGCACTGAAGATCTGCATAGTTGTACAGACGATTGCCCTAACGAGCTGGTTTACCAGTCTAAAAGTGGAGCACTGGGAGTTGAACTGTCAGACCCTGAAACTGATGCTCCCCAAATTCTGATTGAAACTGACTTACGAAGTCGCAAGATTATCATAGATCAGGAACTTTTGAATGATCTGAGTGCTCTTAAACAACTTGCCAAAGATCGTGAATTCTACATCGTTGATGATGATCTTGATTCAATGATATGGCTAGTAAGTTTATATTCCGATACCCACTCACCACAGTATTGGATATGGAATCGTAATCAAAAAAAAGGCCGAAAACTCTTCTCAATTAACCCTTTGCTTGATAAATATAAGCTTTCAGCAATGGAAAGCCTTGAATTACGCGCACGTGATGGTTTGCGTCTCCCTTCTTACCTAACACGCTCAACTCTAAATCAATCGGGCCCACAACCTTTTGTGCTGTTGGTGCATGGTGGCCCTCAGGCTCGTGATTATTGGGGTCTTAATTCAATTCATCAACTTTTAGCAAATCGCGGTTACCATGTATTGAGTGTCAATTACAGAGGTTCGACTGGTTTCGGCCAAAGTCATTTGCTGGCTGGTGAAGGTCAGTGGTATGCCGCTATGCAGGATGACCTTGTTGATGCTGTTCAATGGGCTGTTGATGAAGGTATTGCTGACCCCAAGAAGATTGTGATTATGGGGGGCTCTTATGGTGGTTATGCTGCGTTGGCTGGACTTACGCGTGACCCAGAAGTATTTGCTGCTGCTGTGGATATAGTTGGGCCTTCTAATGTAGAAACTTTATTGGAGTCTATTCCTCCTTATTGGGAGCCAATCCGTAAACCTTGGGAGAGAATGGTAGGTGTTGGTAGGGTTGATTTGGAAGCTATTTCACCATTAACTTATGCCAACCGTATTCAGAGCCCTTTGTTGATTGTACATGGTGCTAATGATGTACGCGTTAAGTTGTCTGAGAGTGAATCTATTGTGGCAGCTATGCATGCCAATGATTTACCAGTTGACTTCATTGTCTTTCCAGACGAAGGCCATGGGATTGAAGACCCGAGAAACTCACTAGCCCTTTATGCAGTTATTGAGGAATTTCTTGCTAAACAACTTGGAGGAAGGTTTGAACCAATTGGAGGGGCAATTAAAGATTCATCTATGCAATGGCAAAGCAAGTCTGCTACTGGAAGTATTGGCAATAAGTAAATTGAGTCACTAGTAAGTTTCTCGGAGTCCCATGGTTTATAGCACTAGAGTCCCTGGCGAGTTGTTGTTGCTCTGTTAATTGCAATCATGTAAATATATACAAGTATTCGCTGCCTACCTTCTTGCTACTTTATTGATTTTGGTATTTATTTAGCCTTATCTCTTTACTCGACAGAAAGTTGACAATGATTAACTTCTTGTCGCAGGCGAAGATTTTTTGTTAACAAGATAAGATTGCCCAGGTCTATGTCTTCCTTTAAGTATTATTGAACCTTTGCTTGCACATCCTTGATTGATTTGGGTTGAGCTTGTGATTTTTGGCTTACTATTTATTAGAGCATGATTATTTCGTTTCCAGATCTTAGAACACAATGGCTAACTGACCAATCATATTCTTGCCAGACACTTACTGGTAATTTAAAGTTTGCACCTGGGAAATCACCTAGAATGACTTGAGTTGGCATTGCAGAACAGTATGGCCTACTTCCTGGTTTTGCTAGGTATTGCTGATGATATGACTCGGCATAATGGAATTCTTGATCAGCTTTGATTTCAGTTGTGATTTCCCCAAATCCAGCCTTGCTTAAGAGTTGCTGAAAGCTGTCTCGACTGGCCTGCGCGAGCTCCATCTGTTTAATTGTTGTCGTGTAAATCGCCGATCTATATTGACTCCCTTGATCATTGCCCTGGCGATTTCCTTGCGTGGGATCGTGGCATTCCCAGAACAATTTAAGGAGGTCGCTGAAGTCAATAACGGATTTGTTCCACACCACCCGAACGATCTCCGTGTGTCCGCTACGTCCTGAGCAGACCTCCTGATAGGTCGGTTGCTGTCGATGGCCGCCGGCGTAACCCACTGCCGTGGTGGTGATCCCAGGCAATTTCCAGAAACCCTTTTCGGCTCCCCAAAAGCAGCCACAAGCAAAAAGAGCATCTTCCTGATCTGTGGTTAGCGGGTTCTGCAGCGCTGTACCTAGAACGGCGTGCTGCTCAGTTTTTGAGGGAATTGGAGCCTCTTTTGAAGCTTTTGGGGTTAACCAGGATGGCAACATTAAATTCAGGCAAGATTGCTAATCATAGGTAGTTTCTTTGGGATTTAGATGCATGTGGTTATGTAGCGCTGTCAGCAAGCTCAATAGGAGGTGGCAGGTCTAAAACAAGGATCACTTTCAAATAGGCCAGATCAAATAGCGGTTTGGTTAAACCTATTTAGTATACCGATCCCTACCACATTAATGGGGAGAAACAATTTCTTATTTAGCCGTTTTTTAGCCTTATATATATAGAGCAGATTGACTTTTATTATTACACAAAGTTGAAGGATCTTTGATCAGACCGCAAAAAAATTTCTGCAAACTGCGATCTAACTACAATTTGGTTGAGAGAATCTTCTTGTTGGACAGCAAGGAACCTCTGATGTGAGTTGGGATTCATATTAAATGCATGCTATTGTGGGTTAAATGTATGAAATAGGCAAATCAGTTTCCACTATAATAGGAAGCCGCACGCACATTCTTGAAGTCAGGAGTTCTGTTGATAGCTGCCTCTTGGGATTGATATTTTGATCTGATATATTTTAGATTACACCATCTTTGTCTCCGCTCCTAGGTTGACTTGCATCACAGATTGATATTGCGTGATCTACATTGATTGATCTTTTTGATTCCCATTCAATTCTTCGCTGAACAGAGTTTTTATATGGCTTCATCTTTGTGACTTGGCTTGTCCAGTTTTCTAGTCATTTCTGATTAGAGATTGTGGTAATAATTCATACGCACTTCTTTGATGCTGTTAATATATTTAGAAGGACTATTGCTAGTGAAGAGTTAGAATACTGATTAGAAATTTGTCATGGTAAAAGCATTTCTGTAATCGGTTTTCCAGTGGTATGAAACCTAATTACCCTGAATAGATTGTAGGGCTAGATCAGCTTTGCTGAAGTCATTAGAGGACTTCCTTTGGACGATTTGATAGGCTTTGGTGTTTCCAGTGAGATCTAAGTAGAGCTCTTGATAGGTCCATTCGATAATGGGCTCATATCATGATACCTAGAAAATTTTCCGGGTCAGGCACAAAATTAATAGGCTCATCTTTATAAGTCTCTAAGTTGATCAGGTTGGCACTATCACATTCCCAAATATCGTTAAATCTAGGAAGCTTCTTTTGGCTCGAGAGAGATGTGGTTGAGCAGGGTTGTTACGAAGGCGAACAGGAGGAAGGGCAGGCTTAATACCAAGATCAAGCCAACGCCAACTAGAGCGAACAGAGGCCTGCTCGAGCCCATAAGACCAAGACCTGCTGCAAGGCTTACGAAGATCACGGCCATCCAGGCCAAGACTTGGCCATAGATGTCGCCAAAGGTGAGGGTGCAACGCAAGGAGTATGGAGTGTTGGTTGTCATGCCATTGTCTTTATGCGCATAGTTATAGCTAAGCCCCTTAACCCCCACTTGTCTTGTGATTGACACATATCATATTGAGAGGCAAGACCCCTTTAATAGCAATGATTCTAGGCAGTGAGAAGGTGGGTGTTAGTGACCATCTTTGCTTTCACTGTTTAATAGATTAAGTGATAGATATGCTTTTAATATTTAGAATAATGGCCCTTATCGTTATTTAAACATCCAGTACTTCTCTGCTATAAGTTCCGAATTTACGATTTCCCCATAGAATCTATGGATATCTGATTAAGGTACTAGTGAAATCTCAGAAATGACAGCAACCCTTCCTGCTTAATGTAATTAGAAGGATGCTTCTCGAATGAACAACAAGTAGTAAGCTTATTGAGGAGCAAACTAATCTAAGAATCCTAACGACGTGTGCACAGTAAAAGCACCCCTTCCACTGCTTCAAAGACTCAGGCAAGTGCCAGGGATGGAAAAAGGAAAATATAGACTCATTGTCTTGCTTCCCCAGTTAGGTGACTTTGACAGCCTTGAATACGCTCAAGCGCTAGTAGCTGATATGCCAAGGCTAAGGGCTGCTGGGATCACCACTCTGGCCATAGGCATAGGAAATTCTGACAGTGCCGCACGATTCTGCACCTTCACGGGGTTTCCTAAGCAAAGTATGTTGGTCGATGAAGAACCGACACTTCACAGAGCTTTGGGTCTCTATGGCGGACTACAAACACCTGGAGGTCCTTGGCCTGCATTGTTTTTAATGTGCGCAGGAATTGGATCTCCAGGTACCCTTTTCGAAGTCCTTCGTGGCTACACAGGAGATCGTAGTGCACCCCAGCGAATCGCCAACAACGAAACCATCAACATCTCCCCATTCCCATCCGTAACAGGATCATTTTTCTCGCTTGCCGGTGGTGAGGGCTTTCAAAGACCATTTGAGCTCGCCACTATTCGACTGCGAAACATGATTGAAGTGCTAAGTAACTTACGTACTTACTTACCTCGTGATGACTTCATTACACAACGGGGCGGTACTTATCTACTGGATGGTGATGACACACTCTTATATAGCCACCAAGACAAGGGGATCCTTGGTTTCTCAGAAACCATGGCCAAACCCCTTTCTTTCTTAGGCAAATATCTAGGCAAGAACTAATATTAAATAAAATAGCAAAGAAAAATATTTCAATCATGCTCACTTGTTAAGTAGTTACTGATTTAGGCACGAGTATAGAGACAAATGAATTCCATGTTAATATGATTAATGTGGCCAACTATGATGCAAGCTTGATAAGTATTTAGAGTAACTAGTCCAAATCAATAGACGTTTTGACGGCTTAAGACACAGCCCAGATTAGCACCAAGTCAACATCCCCTTTATGCATAAGTTCCATAAGGTGCAAGTATTAATTCTTTAATCATGCCCCCTACTCTTCTGATTTAATCGGTGATACCAGAAGGTTTTTATTGAACTAATTTATTAATTTAAAGCCCGCAAGGGTGCTATCGCTTAGAAGAAAATATTTGGAATTTAAAGAAGGTGGCTCACTTTTAGCAGGACAAGGGAATGTATACTATAAATCAACTACTCAAGTCTGCGGCTGCACTTCAGCACGTCTCCATTAGCATGCATAGGCAGTTTCGACTGCAGAAGTTCATTTCGCCAATGATGGCCTTAATCGGTAAAGCAGACCATGAATGACCTAACCAAGGCGATCAATTGTCATTTGGCTTGTGAGTTTCAGGCAAGTCATACCTACCTAGCCATGTCAATATGGCTTCGCGAGAAGGATTTAGCTGGATTTTCCTCATACATGCAAATTAAGAGCCAAGAGGAACGTGGTCATGCAGATCGACTTATTGCCTATCTTGTCGATTGCGATGAACAGGTGGAGCTCCCCGCTGTTGAAGCACCACAACGCAACTGGGGATCCACCCAGGATCTCTTTGATCAGGTCTATGACCTGGAAAAAGATGTAACAGCATCAATCAATCGCATTTATTCCATTGCCGAACAAGCTGGTGAGCGTAGTGCGACCGCCATGCTCGATTGGTTCATTGCCGAACAGTTACAAGAGGAAGCGGAAGCACGCTTTGTTCGTAAGCGCCTTCGCCTGGCTGGTGACAACACAGCGGCTCTACTTCTTTTAGATCAACAGTTCCTTGATGGAACAGCCTTGACAACTGTCAAAGGTGGTCTCACTGGATTAAGACAATCCGAGAATTAATTGCAAGCTTTAGTTTCATTTTACAATAATAGCAAGAAATATCTATCGCCACCTCTTCTTTGTAGTTTTCCGCAAAAACTAATGCTTTTTTAGTTATGATGCATTGCTAAATATTCAGCAATGATATTTATCTGCCTAGAATAAGACCTGGCCTTGTCAGGCCTCATCCTCAAACGCTAGAACTTGTATTCAGATTAGAATATTGGCATCTATGTTTTGAATAGAGGTGCTATATTCTAATTAACTTGGTTATTTTAATTCCATATCTATTGACCAGGATATTCATAGCAATCTCGATCAGGCGGTATATATAATCGCTTGGCACAAGATTTCCCCTCTCAATTACAACTTAAAATAATATTAAAAAAGGGCAGAGTGAAAACTCTGCCCTTCGTTTGAAAATGTGCTAATCCAGAGTTCACGTCATGTTGGTTCCTTGACCATCATTATCGGCTTTGCCGCCGATAATAAAAATAGCAATGCAGGCCGAGCCAATGATTCCACACACCACTGCAGAGAGGGTTCCAAAATCCATTGATGAATCCAGACAAAGTCCATATATCACTAGCCCAAGTAATCCCAATCACAGGATGGCTTTGCTCAATTCGAAATGAGACTTAATCCTAGGCAAGTCAATCCCTTGTGCCAAATTCTTAGATACAACAATGCCACAACAATAGTTCCTCATTTGTAGTCAGTAGAGCCCTAAGCCTAGTAATGCCAAGTGAAGTACAGCTTTCAGTATCAGCTGCACCATGATCACCCCTTGAATAAGAGTATGAAATGTAACCTTGTATTGTGCCTCTAACTGCTTGGTGACGTGATCAATGATTTTGTTGGAGAGTATCATCTGACGGATCAATGATGTAACCAATGATCGCATGCAAGCATTCATTTACTACGGCACATTTTGATGTCTAAATCACACTTAATTGCCTTCAATATGTAGAGTTCTGTGTACACAGAATGTCGAACTACCATGGTGCAAATATATTTCTATAGCCCTTAACAAGTTCATTCTCGTGCAAACCTACGGGAAATCCAACGTTACCTACGCGTGGTACGCGGGTAACAGTGGAGTGACCAACCGCTCAGGCAGATTCATTGCCTCTCATATCGGCCATACAGGATTGATTTGCTTCGGTGCTGGTGCCAACACCCTATTTGAGCTAGCCCGTTACGATTCCGCATTACCCATCGGTGATCAAGGCCTTGTAAGCCTTCCGCATTTAGCGGGACTTGGAATTGGTGGAATAGAGAACGGCGTGATTACTGATTCCTACGGAATGCTTGTAGTCGCAGTCTTACACCTGATTTTCTCAGCCGTGTATGCCGGTGGGGCGATGCTTCACTCCTTTAGATACAAGGAGGATCTCGGTGAGTACCCGAAAGACTCCAGACCTAACAAATTCGATTTCAGCTGGGGGGATCCTGACAGACTCACCTTCATCCTTGGACATCACCTGTTATTCCTTGGTCTTGGCTGTGTTCAATTTGTTGAATGGGCTAAATACCACGGAATCTATGATCCAGCACTGGGAGCAGTACGCAAGGTTGAATACAACCTTGACTTGCAAATGGTATGGAACCACCAAATTGATTGGCTTACCGTCAATAGCTTGGAAGATGTTATGGGCGGGCACGCCTTCTTGGCTTTCTTCCTGAGTGCAGGAGCTATATGGCATATCTTTAGTAAGCCATTTGGTGAATATACAGAATTCAAGGGTAAAGGGCTTCTATCAGCAGAGTTTGTTCTTTCAACATCATTGGCAGGTGCTGCTTACATAGCCTTTGTAGCAGCCTTCTGGGCGTCTATGAACACGACAATTTATCCAACAGAGCTTTATGGTGGTCCTCTCAATATTGAATTGAGCTTCGCACCATATTTTTCTGATACAGATCCTCTCTTTGGAGGAGCAGATGTACATTCCGCTCGAGCATGGCTGTCCAACTTCCATTTCTACCTTGGCTTCTTCTATCTTCAAGGTCATCTCTGGCATGGATTGAGAGCGATGGGTTTTGACTTCAAGCGTGTTGAGAAATTGTTTGATCAATTAGAAAGTAATGAAATCAGCTTGAATCCAGGTGAAACTACGTCCATGCCGTCAACATCGACCGACAACGCCACATAAACCAACCCCAAATTAATACAACTCTTCCTGAATAGAGTAAGCCCTGCGAAAGCAGGGCTTTTTTATTAAGTCCACAGCTTACTAGAGTTAAATATCAACTTATGCTTAATTCATTAAAGATGTGAATCACATCCGTTTCGTCTAAATACGGATTGTTAGCACATTGTCTGCTAGGACCATATAACATGATGATATATATTTCAATTATTAAGCTGTAAGGTTAAATGAATGACTCTGAGGTGCCGACCCTTCATGGTGAGACTATCGATAAAAAACAAATCCATATAGCGATTGAATCTTGGAATATAAATCATCCATGAGCTATGTCTTATAGAAAAATACTCGGGTTGCAGTCATTTTTATAATTTCACTCATAATAACAACTTCAATAAATTGCTTATATGCCCTTGATGCCATCTATGAGTAATAGACCGACAGGCCCCAAGGGTTGGTGACGAATATCTGGGGGACTCATTTGTCTTGAGGTTCAGTACTTGCTGCCACTTCCCTTACGCGGCTTCGTTGCTGTTGTCGTATGAGCAAATGAATATCGGCTGCCAATACCAAAACACCAAGCAAAATAACTCCACCAATGGTTATTGGTGTAAGTTCCACTGCTGCGGCAAAGGGAGCTGTAAACATCGCTGGCTCTAGACGCAATCTAATATAGCTAGAATTAGCATTTTTGGGCTACAAATATCATTAATCCTAAACCAACTTAATTGGTTGAAAAGCTCCTCCTCTGTTGAGCTTTTTAGTATGCACGTCGTCTTCCGATGATTGTCTTGTAGGTGCGTTAATGGTTAAGCCTGTCTTGCCTCTATAATGACGACATTCATGGGTTTTGAAGATAACGCTTCTCCTGAATTGTAATTGTTGACGATCATAATGACATACCTTCTATACGCTTATAATCACATTGGCTGGAAAATGTCAACGATATAAAATTAGCCTAGGCTAAGAGAGAGCAGTTAGAACGGCATATTTCACGACAAGAAAAAGTATTTTACTTCCCTGCATTGATTCAATAGATCAAACTCTGTCAAATAGATTGGAATTTTATTAGCCATTGCTACGTCCTTGCATCATTGATTCCATGCTCACTATGAAGTTCTCCCCCGAAAGCCAGGATGCCCATTACTCGATAAATTCACAGCCCAGGAGGCCATGGCGCCTAGAGGTCCATTCGGGTTGCCGTTTTTTGCCACAAATTTCACCAAGCGCAAGTCAGCAAGTAATGACTGGGTGCCCCCACGTGCCCAAACAGCACGCCTATATGTAACGGAATTAACATATGCACCAATCAGCAACACGTAAGCCTCGCAACAACCCTATTGCTATTGAGAATCGCTTGCAAAAGGCCCTGTTGAGCGTATAGGTTGCGAAGAGTTCTCAAAAAGCACTTGAGAGGCTTCAAATGAGCTTCCGATTCCTCCCCGATGATCCAATACCAGCAGTGCGGATGCCAACAGGGCAATCCATCCTGATCGATCCAGCCGCCCGATCAGGTGGCGCGTGTATAGAAGTCGTTGAGGGCATAGCCCGCGTTTACTGCCCATGCGAAGAGACTGAAGGGATGACTCTCGCTTTTCTTCAGGAAGGCGATCAACTACGCACCGACCGCTTGTGCAGCGAAGGGGTCTGTGTCGAAGCGCTTACGCCACTATGTTTTCGTAGCGATGCAGAAATCCGTGATGGGCATGACTTTGATGCCGTGAACGAATGGACCCTGCAGTTGCTTCGGATACGACACTTGGGCAATGCAGAACAACGTCTCCAAGCGTTGTTTGCCCTGCTTGTTAACCGTTTAGGAAGACGCTGCGGCGAATGGTGTGATCTCCCATTCCGACTCACCCATGAGCGAATCGGCGAACTGATCGGCTCCACGCGTGTGACCTCCACGCGATTGATCTCCAGACTACGGACCGCTGATCTTTTAAATGTTCCCAGCGGAGAGCCCATCTTGCGTTTGTCTCCAGCCTTAATCGAATCAGCGCCTCTGGCCGCCTGATACTTGTACGCAAATGAAAGACTTAGTTACGACTTCAGACACCGTCATCGGCAGTCTGTGCAGAGAGGTTGATGGGATCCGCCATCGCTGCAGATCTTTGCTGGAGGCGATGGCCAAATGTAATGATGAAAGCCTCTCTTGCCGTCTAAAAAGAGAATTTCAACAGCTAAGCAATCGACGCATTGTATTACTCGAAACAGCAAAAGACATGCAAAGTAAAGGTATCGAAGATAAACTCTCTATTGCATTTCTAATTGAGATCAGCAGCAGACCACTAGCGTTATAAGAACTAATTAGCATCAAGATGATAAATCTAACAATATTCTTAGCTATTAATAGAGCCCTTAAGTCTCTATTTTGAAAAAATAGTTACGTCTATCTATTGGCTTTCTATTGCTATCTCTAGGCCAACTTCGCAGGCGAATGCTTGCCATCACTAAGTTCGCCGTCAATTATCAACATTGCAGAGGGCTGATCCTGGGCAAAGCGTACACGCCCTAAGAGGTGAGCAAGCTCATTTTCAGAGTTGACTTGATTATCGACAAGTGGGTCAAGGAAAACTGTGGTCCGCATATCAGAAGCTCGCTCAGCCATTGCATAAAGCTGATGAAGTGAGGTGGTCACGTCTGCTTCCATCTGGAATGATGCAGCCATGATTTCATCTGTAGACATCCATTCCTGACGGGGTGAAGGCACATCCTGTAGAACAACAGCTTGTCCACGAGCAATCAGGTAATCGGCAAAATGGGCTGCATGTTCCTGTTCTTGAATAGCTTCTTGCTTGAAGTAATGGGAAAAGCCACGCAACTCGCGTTCAGCAAACCAAATCGCGATAGCAAAGTAAGCAGCGCTAGCATTTCGCTCCATGGTTAGATGCTGATGGAGAGCCTCAACCAGAGAAGCCTCCATCGATTGAGCTATTGCACGTCCTGCAGGACCGGTCGTAAGGGCTACAGCTTTCGTACTTGTAGGGAATGCCATGATTTTGTTTTGATGAGTCTGCACAAAGTGGCGGTGATGGATTACCAGCCAATCTGAGGTGCAGATAGTGATGTAGCGAATGCTACAAGCCCTTGTACATCTTGAAAAGATCTCTTCAGGTGCGATATGGACCCTGTAGAATGAGAATCAATCTCAGTTGCGGAGTCGACCGCAGGTCGTTATGGCCAAGTCCTTGGGGAATGACTTTTCAGACAGTCGCCTGCGACGCCATGGTCCAGTTCAAAGCAAGAAAAAAGCCTGCAAAAAGCGGAAGTGCTCTAAGTGGAAAGGTGGAAAATGCGTATGCAGCCGGGACTGATTAGCCAATCATTTGCAATCAGGCATGTTGATTGCAAATATAGCTGTATCAACATAAGATTGTAGGTCTAATGTCTGTTGAGGGTTTGAGAGCCTGACTAGCTAAGTCATGGCGTTTAAACATTCTTCTCAACTGAGTGGACATGGAATCGCTCCGGGGAAAAGAAGGCCCTTTTGGCCAGCGCGAAAGGCGACGAAGCAGCGATCACCTGTCTTGACAGGACGTTCGAGTGGTTGCCGTACACGCAACATGTGATTCCCAAGCTCCACACGCAACAACCAGTGACTACCAAGAAACTCCCGACCTTGAATTAGAGCCTCGCCTCTGGGATCCTGCTGAATCTGCAGTGCCTGATCATCGACCATTAACTCAGTTGCCTTAGCGGCGTTCGGCTCCTGGGGTTTTGAGATAGGACCAACAGGCGTCAGCCAATGCTCGCCACCCATGTTGAGAGGAAGCAGGTTTCCTTGAAGTACAAACCGACCAACAAAAGGTGTGGCTGGTTTGTGGACAAGATCATTGGGTGTTGCGCACTGATGGAGTTCACCATCACGCAGTACTGCAACCCGATCGCAGATTGCCAGGGCTTCTTGAGGATCATGTGTCACAAGTAGACCACTGGCACCACATGTTTGAAGAACTCCTGAAAGTTCGCTGCGCAAGCGCAGACGTACCTCAACATCAAGGTTGGAAAAGGGTTCATCAAGAAGTACGAGTGAGGGTTCTGGTGCCAGTGCTCTTGCCAGCGCCAATCGTTGGCGTTGGCCTCCAGACAGCTGATGCGGATAACGGTGACGAAGATCCGCTAGGCCAAGCATCTCAAGCAGCCATTGCGCTCTGCTGGTGTCTTGGCCGCGGCGTAAACCAAAACAGCTATTGCGCCAGGCATCGAGATGGGGGAAAAGGGCGTAATCCTGAAACACCATGCCTATGCCTCTGCGCTCGGGCGGCAGCATGCTCCTTGAGCTTGCGACCTCGTGACCATCGATGCAGATAGTCCCTCGCACAGGCTTTTCAAATCCAGCAATCAATCGAAGCAAGGTTGTTTTGCCACAACCCGAAGGTCCCAATAGGCCAACAAGCTCACCTCGCTGGAGATTCATATTGATGGATTGCAGTGTCCAGCCCTCTGCTGAGCCATCACCGTAGTGATGCCAGACGCCCTTGATTTGCAAGTGGTTAGTAATCACAAGCGTATATCCATAGCTGGTGTGGATTCGATAAGTCGTGCCGAGAGCAGAAAAGTTCCGCCAGGTTCAATCAGCTGAAGATCATTCTTGCTCCGAAACAAGGTGATCTGACGCGTAACAGTGGAGCGCGTGGCCCCAATAAGTTCGGCCATGCGGGCATGGCCAAGTGGAAAGGGCAATTCATAACCGTCACTTCTACGGATGCCAAAGCGACCAATGAGCAGCTTTAAAAGAGCAACTAGCCTTGCTTCAGCTCCTACCGGATGCCTGACAAGATGAAAATCAAACAGCCACTCCCATAGGAGATCCTGCTCTTTTGGGCAGTTGTCTGCGTAATGAAGGCCAATTGAACTATTAGTGAGTGCCTCAAGCAAAAAGTTACTGCCGTCGGGTAATCGAAGCCAACTAGATTCAGTATCACCGCAAAAAGCCAAAGTGATATCAGGAAAATGATCTCCGAAAGACCCTGAAAGCCTGGCAATACCCTGCTGAAACGACAGCCGCACGTAGCGAGATTGATGCGTCGGAGAGGACAGCAGAATGCTCTGTCCTATTGTGAGTTGAAGTGATTCCAGCGATTCCAGTTGACTACTGACTGTTTTCGGACAAGACGCATTGTGTAATGGTTGAAGGAGGAAAGGGAACTCTTCATTGCCATAACTGTTGCTCGCAGAATCAAGGGTGATCTGTGTGGCATCTTTCCGAGATCCATTGCTATCACATAGACCTGAGCACCTACTAGAGATTTTTGATTCAACAACAACTCCAATAGATGACAATTGTCACAAGCGGATGAATCATTTTCACCCATCGAGCACAGATCGATGCTTGCTTAGCATGTGATAAATATCACATTTAGAGGTAGCCATTGATTCAGGGTGCTTGGTTCAGGGGGGGTCGTGGCAAAACAAGGCTGAAAAAAGAGCATGTTGGTATTTTTGTCTGAAGTCAGGTTATGGTTCAAATAAAAGAACCACCATCCTGCGCATGGATCTGCTTGAATTCAACTCAAGACGCATAGATTCAAAAGCTATCGCTAAGAAATAACTTATAGTGAACAGAATGTATGATCTACACAAGAATTTTATTTCTAGAGAAGAAATTAAAGATAGGTGTAATTTCAGGCCTCTATCTACCATGAACTACTGGAGAATAATGATCAGTTCACCTGAAGCCTGGCATAAAGGTTGCTGGATAAAATTGGTTCCATAAAAAGTAACCAACTGGTTTGAACACGATATGCAAAACCGGTCTCCTTGGATGGGCTTGTGTATCGTTGGCACTGAAGACAAGGCTTAAAATATTTATTAATATGGACAGAATGTCTATTTTCTAGCTTTATTGTGACGAACTTGGCGAATAAAGGATTTGACTTTGATAGCTGTCAAATACACAAATCTGGCTTAATAGGAAAATAGTGAATAGATCAGCCAACTCAAGCTTTGAAAAAGAAAGAGTTGGTTTTGGGGGATTTGCTTATTAGCATTGAATTATTACTTCTTGCCAGAGAGTGATGCCAAGTAACGGTAAATATCCTTACTTGGAAAGTTCTTTGCGCTTAACGCAAGGGTAGGGATGACTAGCAATAGTAGTAATAATTACAATTTCCCATGCATGTTTGTTGCATGGATGGAATCATTGTAGCCTCATCCAAATGAGAGTCAAGTCAACTACAGATTGAATTTAAAGATATGAGAGTTCTGCATGGCTAACCCTTTACTTTCAAAATACTCACGTTCATTTAAGGGCCTAAGAATCATTGCTTTTATTCTTTCTGTAGCGATAGCTATTTACCTTCTAAAGTTATTTGGAGGAGGCGATCAACTAAGACTCTGGGTATCAGGGTTGGGCGCTTGGGTCCCTCTTGGCATCTTCATTTTAAGATTCACAAGTGTCGTTATACCTGCTTTGCCCGGGACTGCTTACTCGGTTTTGTCTGGGGCACTGCTGGGATTTAATAAGGGATTAATTGTGATATGTCTAGCCGATACCTTGTCATGTTGCCTGTCATTTTTCTTGTCTAGGCGCTACGGTCAGAGGCTTATTAGGAAGCTTGTGGGTGATCAATTCATGGCTCGAGTCGAAGACTTGAGCCAAAGGCATCTGGAATCTAACTTTTTTTTGATGACTGGATTTCTTATGACCGGATTCTTCGATTTTGTATCCTACGGTATGGGATTGACAAAGGTTGCTTGGATTAGATTTGTGCCAGCACTAATGATTGGGATTTTACTATCCAATCCATTTACCGTAGCATTAGGAGCAGGTTTACTTGATTCTGGCAATAAAATCATACTGGTATTGATAGCTATTCTTGGTATATTTGGGCTGGCAATGGTGACAGGTCTGCTACAACGCAAAAAGCCACTATAGGTATCTCTATACTCTTCTTACTCATGATTTATAGAGTGTAAGTTTTAGCTTGCCTTGTCTACATGTTGGGAGTGTTGATGGCTTCAGAAAATAAAATGTAGGTAAAGTGGCCAAATGGAATGTAATAAGCTTCTATTGGTAGGCGATGCTAGTACTCACACGCTTGTTAGCTATGGCTCTAATCAGCCATGGGAAAATGCTTTGACATTAGAGTTGACGGATTGTAAATCTGACAATCACTGTAAACGAATGTCAATGATTATCGATACGGAATCAGAAGAATCAAATATGCCACTTCATCGATCAATTCGTTGTTGTTCTACGGTAGATTTCGATTCTGCAGTTAAAATGTCGTGCTAGCTGCACTGCAGTTCAACATTTAGTAAATGCTGCAGCTGTTAGCAGCTAAGTATGGAGCTAAATGGCATACTTTGCAGCAGACTTCTTAAAAATTGTCTCCATGCCCTTGATCAACATCCAAGCATCAGTCCCAGCTGTAGCTGATGCCAATTCAATATTGCAGGAGCTTTCAAGCAAACTAGCAAATCTGCTCGGAAAACCTGAGCGCTATGTGATGACATCCCTTCAATGTGGTGTCCCGATGACCTTTGCCGGAGATCTTTCCTCAACCTGCTACGTGGAGGTAAAAAGCATCGGAGCTCTCGATGGTAGCCGGACGCATGAAGTGAGTGAACTAGTGTGTAGCCACATGGAGCAAAAGCTCGGTATTCCAGCTGATCGCACTTATATAGTCTTTGAGGATGTCCCTGCTCGACTCTGGGGTTGGAACGGAAGCACCTTCGGTTGAAGTGATCGACAGGCAACACCCTTAGCAGAACTGCTTACAAAATCTCTTAAATTCTTGGTCATCCCCCCCTGTCTTTTCTGTACAGCATGAGTTAAAGAAGTGCCAAGTAACAATGTAGAATAGCTCGACAATCCCATGATCTGAAGAATAATAATTGCGATTATGCTCTTAATCTGATAACTTTTAAGTAGTTGATTTGCATCTGCTTTAAGTTTAATTATGGTAGGTGAATGTGCAAAACACTTGTGAAGCTAAAGCCATGTATATCATCAATCATCCCCCAAGTATTGATTTAAACAAACAACCCAAAAACTGCTCTTGTGAAATGATCTATGTCGTTGATTCGAATCGCCCCATCCAACCAGAAAGCAGCTGCTATCAATAATAATGCTGATGTTTTGATCTTAGACTTGTGCAATAATTAATAAGAATCAAAATAGGCAAAGATTATGAACCATCTCTAATGCTATTTTGATTTATATTCTATCCATTTGCAATCCAGACCACTTTGGCTTGATGGATAATGCCTTAATGGAAGGAACGTCCAACTGCTCAACGCAATGCCGGACATCAAACATCCATCGAAGCAATTTCTTCAATAATACCTAGAGGAGAAGGTGTCAGCCCTGCCATCCTCTTACAATAACTATTCTAGGACTACACCATCAGTTCAGAGGTGTACCCTTCAAAAGCTAAAACCTTGTGATTCCAGCATAATGGAAGTCAATCTCAGATGAAAACCAAATCTGTTTAGCTTTGAAAGACGAATGAACAAACTTGAACGAGCAACAACAGTCATGCTTCGCTTGAACGAGCTTTATCCCGATCCGGAAATTCCTCTCACCCATACCAATGTTTACACCTTATTGATTGCAGTCTTACTGAGTGCTCAATGCACTGATAAAAAGGTGAACGAAATCACCCCAGCACTATTTAAAACTGCACCGACACCAGAAGCTATGGTTCAATTAGGTGAGAAGAGGATTCTGGGATTCATTCGACAAGTAGGTCTTTCAAACCAAAAAGCCAAAAATATTTATAGACTTTCTGAAATGATTGTTCAATGCTTCCATTCCTCTGTTCCACAGAATTTCGAAGGTCTAGAATCACTCCCAGGAGTTGGACATAAAACAGCAAGTGTTGTCATGGCGCAAGCTTTTGGCGTGTCTGCATTTCCAGTTGACACACATATCCATCGTTTAGCCCAAAGATGGGGATTATCTAAAGGAAGCAGCGTTGTTCAGACAGAAAAAGATCTCAAAAAGCTATTCCCGAAATCAGCATGGAATAAGCTTCATCTCCAGATTATTTATTATGGGCGTGAATACTGTTCAGCAAGAGGTTGTGATGGAACAACCTGTGCTTTGTGTAGAGAGCTATATCCAAAACGACGACATCCAGTGATGTGTACCAAAGCATAATCCCTCAAAATTAAGATATAATATGATACTTTTGTAAGTACAAACGATAATAAGAATTAAAAGAACTCATTGATAGCCAGAATAAGTTGTCGTTGATCAATCCTAAGGCTTATCCAGCCTCTCTGACTCCCGCGAAATAGCAAGTGCTGCAAAAAGACCTCCCAGAAACCCACTGGCGTGCCCGATCCAGCTCACCCCAGCGGGAGATACTCCTGGGATCAAAGCCGGAAGTGCATTTCCAAAAAGAATCAAGCACAAGATTGACAATAAAATGGGCATAAATCTGCGTTCCAGAAATCCAATCAACAACAGATAGCCGAGCAGTCCATACAAGACACCCGACATGCCATGGCTTCCTCTAGGCCAAAACAACCAAACAGGTATTTCCATCACAACAACAGCAATTAACACAGCAATATAGTCACGAATACCCTTGGTAAGTACCAACCAGCTGAGAGGTATAAATATAACCGTATTAGAGATCAAGTGACCAAAGCCCGCATGGCTAAATGGAGCAGTAAGTAGACCCCACCAAGGAACACCAGGCCCTAACGGTAGATTCCATCTGCCCGAAAAAAATAGCTGATCAATAATCTCCTGGAGCCAAGCAATCCCCACAAAGAACAGAGGCAGGCATAACCGAAAGGTAAGTATCTGTTTGCGTTTGGATTGGTTCACTAATGATGATTTGAAATGACAATTGCATGATTCACTATTTTATTATGCTTAAGTCCCTTCAATTCCACCAAGTCATCGCAGTAATAACGAGTGGTGGTGATCAATACCGTGGGACGCAATCTGATGTTCCTGACATTTTGAAAACAACAAGGTTGATCAGAAGGCTTTAAAGGCGTCGCTTCCAGTGATGAATCGCCACTGCTAAGGCTGAACGGCATCGGTGCTGACAATAGATCATTAAAGAACCAACAGTGTTGTTCACATTTTCGTTAGACCTGTCAAAATAATCTGCAAAACCACATGGGGATCAAGCTTGCCATCAGTGGAGCTTCTGGCAAAACCGGCTATCGAGTTGCTGAGGAAGCCCTAAAAGAAGGGAATCAGGTCCGCCTGTTGCTTCGTCCCAATTCCCTTTTGCCGGATGACTTGAGCAATTGTGATCAGCGACGCTTGTCATTGGGGGATGAAAAAGCGCTGGATGCAGCACTAGAAGGCTGCGAAGCCCTTGTGCTCGCAACCGGTGCCAGACCCTCTGCAGATCTCACCGGACCCGCGCGGGTTGATGCCTTAGGGGTAAGACAGCAAATCGCCAGTTGCAAAAGGGTTGGCGTCAAAAGGGTTGTGCTGGTTAGTTCGCTCTGTGCCGGACGATGGTTGCATCCACTCAATCTTTTTGGCCTAATCTTGGTTTGGAAACGCCTAGGGGAACAGGCACTAGGGCAAAGCGGTCTCGATTGGACTGTGATTAGACCGGGTGGCCTGAACGATCGAGAAGAGAACCTAGAGAAAGAAGGGATCCTTTATACAGCGGCCGATTGTCAGGAAGACGCTAGAATTCCTCGACGATTAGTGGCGCGCTGCTGCATTGAAGCCCTTAAGACTCCATCGTCAATTGGCCGTATCATCGAGGTCACGAGCGATCCTGATCTGAAGCGAATCACAATGCAACAAGCGCTCAAAAACATCAATGCTCTGGCGTCATAGTGTCTTCAAATGAGGAGTGTGTCTGGTCATGAACACCAATGCCAGAATTGATGCCCTACAGCTGATGCTTACCGACCTGCGTACTCGTAACGAACCCATTCGTCACAAGGCGGCATTTCGAGGTTGTCAGCCTGAGTTTCACGCACTAGTTACCAAGCTGATTGAACAGCTCGAAAGCGAACTTCTTGAGGAGAAACAACGTCAGCGAAAACATGGAAACCAGACCTCTGGTTATTGATACTTGCCAGGGTTAAACCCATTTAAAGACTAATGGATTACAACATGTTGGTTCCTAAGCGACAAGCAATATAGGCTAATAGAAGAGGGAGATATTTAAAGGAATTATTAGCTTCCCTTTTGATAATTTCAATAAGACGACTTAAACGAGGCAAGTGATTTGATCACTTGCCGACCATGCCAACGGCAGCACGTGACTTGTCGAGAATCTCGCCCTGAAGGGGAACAAATCCCAAGCCATCAGCTTGGGCCTGAGCCTGATCACTCAACATATAGTCAAATGTCGTTTTGAGTGCGTCAAGGTTGCTGCCATTACCGGTTTTGTATGCCAACAACCAGGTGAGAGTGGCAATCGGATAAGCACCTTTCGCCGTGGGATTTGGATTTGTACCAGCGAGATTGGCGTCTAGCTTGATGCCATTGAGGGCAGCTGCTCCTGTTTCCACACTTGGCGTGAGGAACTCTCCAGAGAGATTTTCAAGTGCAGCAGCTTTAACCTTTCCTTTAATGTATGACTGATTCACATAGCCGATGGCACCTGGTGTGTTTGTAATTACACCAGCAACACCCGAATTACCTTTGGCACCCACTCCTGCAGGCCAATCGACTGATTTGCCTATGCCAAGTGTCCATTCTTTGGAGAAGGCCTGCATGGAATTGGTAAATGCCTTGGTTGTGCCTGAGCCATCTGAACGATGCACCCAAGTGATCTTGCCTGCAGGGCAATTGAGCTGATCCCAATCAGTGATCGTTCCAAGTGCGACCTGGACTGCTTGCTTTTGGGTCAACTGTAGATCGCAGTTCCAGTTGTAACCAAAGGCAATTGTGCCTCCAACCATCGGGATTTGCACCAACCCACGCTTGACCTTCTGAATATCTTCTTGCTTCATCGGATCATCCGAAGCAGCGAAGTTCAGAGTTTGATCAATGAAGGCTTTGCGACCAGATCCAGAACCCACAGCCTGATAGTTGACCTGCGGCCCCCCAGCCACCGAGAGATCACTAAACCAGCGGGTATAGATCTTCGCAGGGAAGGTCGCACCAGCTCCGCTGAGACGGCCGGATGATCCTGAGGTGCTGCAAGCAGTAATGCCAGCACTAAGAACAACCACAGAAAAGAGCAAGAGGGCCTTCTTTGAGAACGACATGGGGCCCCTTAAAGAATTTCATGAACCCATAACTAGATAAGAAATGCCCCTTGATGGGAAAAAGACAGCAATTGACTAGGAGATCTTGATGAATTGGTCAGTGGTTCAGGGAGATAAGAACGTTCTTCCCACTAGACCCTTGTTTTTTTCTCTAGGCAAAAGCCGAGCAACCGAGCAGCAAAGGGAGCTTCCTGCCCCCTTGCTTAGCAAAGTCAGGCTTGGTCTTGATCTCCAAAGATCAATAAGGCGTAGGCCTTTTGGCGAATATTTGAATTAATAACAGCTTCCATCCAAAAGAGTTCTCAGACCATTCGATAACCAATAATAGTGAGCTTTGATACCTGCTTCTGATGCGTAGGCTACTTTCAGCTCTCCTTGCTATCACCGTATGCTTTGCAGCTCCTTCTTGGGTGATGGCTGCTGACTCAGCCCATGGAGGACAAGTCTTCTCGTCTACTTGTGCCGCATGCCATGCTGGCGGCGGAAACATCGTAGATCCTGCCAAGACCCTTCAAAAAGCCGCTCTAGAAGCTACCTTAAGCAACTATGGCTCAGGTCATGAAGAAGCAATTATGGCCCAGGTCACCAATGGTAAAGGCGGCATGCCTTCCTTTGCAGACGTCCTCAGTGCAGCAGATATTGCCGATGTAGCAGCCTATGTAGAGGCTCAAGCCAGCAGTGGTTGGTAGTTAAAGTAAATCAATAGTTTTAAATCCCTCAGTCAACCCTGGTTTTTAACCAGCTTGACTGAGGGATTTTCTATTTTTAGCCCAATTCCAAGCAGGCCAAACCATAAACCTCGTCTAAAGGAATAGAGGGTTGTTCTCCGCGATACATACGCAAAGTCTGAGAGACAGCCTTGAAGCCAAGTTGCTGAAGCAGGGGCTCTGCTGAAGAGTTGCCTCCAGGTGCGTCCAAGAGCACCACACCTGGATGGCGTTGGATCAAACGCTTCAACAACAGCTCAGCTAGTTGAGGACTATCAGCTAATAGCGGCCCAATCCGCCAGCCTTCCCCATCACGTAATAGACAAGGACGAATCCTGCCAAATCCATGGCAACAATCATTGCCATCTACCAGGGCCAACACATTACCGGCAGGATGCTGAAGCCAATCGGAAAGGAAGTGCGGGCGGGGGCTTGGTTCACGTATGGCGTCATAAGACTGTACAGCCATCGCGGGGATCGAATCACCCTCAAGCAGTTGCAACCCTTCGCCATTGGAATCATCATCGTCGCCAATTAGGTTGCCATCACAAATTCTTTGCCAGCGAGTTGTCGGCGATGCAGTTACAAAGCCCCATCCGGCATAGTCGTCAATTCGATCGTACGCAGCCTCTAAACCAACGCAAGGAAGATCAACGAGATGCTCGAGAGCATGTTCCCATAGCTGAACTCCATACCCATGACCTCGATGTTCCGGAATGACAAGGAACAATCCGATGAAGCCATAGGCGGCGTTGTAGCGAACTCCGGCAATGCAACCGACAGGCTGATTGCCGAGCCAACCTACCCATAGTCCCTGGCGGTCGGCATGACGATAAATACTCACATCACCAACACCAGGAGCAAAACCCTCTGCCCTGGCCCACTGCGTAACCCTGTCGATGTCATTGCGTTGCAGCGGCTGGATCTTTAGCAGCGAGGCCATAACGAAGCAATTGACGAGATGTTTTGCAAGGCCCAGCTGGTTTGGAGATTGATCCAATGATGGGGCGTGATATTCAAAGACTTATTTCCATCAGGATGAGATTTGATCCTGTTCCGAAAGTTGCTGCTGAATCTGCTGGCGATAGACCGCTGGGGCTAGCACTAGAAATAGGCCCCACCATCCGATCACGCCTATAGCGATCAGAACAGTAAACCAAAGCAGATTGGGCCACCACCAACTGAAAGCAACAAAAGCAACACCTGTGAGCAGAATGCTCCAGGGTTGACACCACCAGGGTTTTTCATCCCAAAAGCTTGCATTGGTTGCTTTGCCTTGATCACTACTCATCGCAGTGTCTCTAGTTGGCCAGAAGCATGCATCTTTGAGAGTTCATCGTACCCGCCAATCAACTCACCATCGATGAACACCTGAGGGAAAGTATTGAGCTCACTAAGGTGATTGAACTCCTTGAAAGAGGCATCATTGTCGATGCTCTTAACGGTGTGCGGAATTGAAAGAGAACGAAGCATCCTCAGAGCTCTGGTAGACCAAGGGCAACCAGGCAGAACAGCAATTTCCACCCTTGGTGTCTGAGAAGAGTCAGGAGAGTCTTGTGGGAGAGACTGATCCAACAAACCCACCAACAGATCAGCACCCTTGAGGACAAGGGTGCCTGGTTCAAGATGGCCTCCCCATACCTGACAGGCACTATCAGAGAGGCTTAGATGCAGATGCACACTATTGGGAGAAACCGTGCCATTAAGAGTGATGATCTCCAAGTTTCCCTCGAGGACAGTGGGCCCTGACTGACCAGGACACTGAAATGCTGCACGCGAAAGATTGCCAACCACACCAAGAACGAAACCTGAGCTGTTCTGTTCCTGAGCCATTTTCTGAAGGCTTATGAGCAGGTCGCTGCCTGGAGCAAGCTTCAATGGCAGCGATCGCATGGAGTTCTCCTCAGTGAAAACAGAGATTAAGTAGTCAATAATAAATGCTGATCCTCAGACCTGATCGATAGACGACTCGAAGATTGCCATAGAGAGCTTTTGAGCACGAATGGCAATTTATTGCTGAAATATTTCTGCCAAGCTAAGACGTCAAAGTGTCGTCACTGCAGAACCTAATGGACGAGCTGCAAGAGCGCCAACGATTGCCTCAAGAGGCTCCAAGTGCAGCAATGGTGGCCGATTCTGCTGAATCGGAACGCCTAAATGTGACCCTGCCTGCGGGTTTGATGAATCGGCTCAAGCAGCATGCCCTTGCAGAAAGGCGTAGCTGTAGCAGCCTTGCGTCATTCTTGATTGAAGATGGATTGCGTCGTCATTGTCAGTTGGACGGGTAGCAGGCCAGTCCTGCTGAATGGTAAGTGTCTTGACTATTTAGATGCTGATGTTGGCGCAGTATTAGAAGGTTGACTAAATAGTGTTAATGGTTCATCTTTGCTGCATTGATGAGCTGGAGGGGCGATTCACTCGATATTTACAGTCTCAACCTCTGTCAAAACATTATCTAGATAAAAGTATCTTTATGTCGTCTGCGGCAAGGATTTGTTTCGAATCTTTCCAGTCGATCGTTGATTATCCTAGACATCTAGTGTCAAATAATTCTAATTAAATACTGCATCTATAGAGAGTCTGTTTAGGCAAAGCTTATTTGGTTTTATAAGTTGATCTGAATACACCTGCGCTTAGCCTCTGTCAACGTGGGTATCGGCCAAGTTGTTATGTTGTCGTCCGTAATGCATCTGACCAGTCAGAAAGGATGTCGTCTAGCTATCGGTGCTTATCCAGCCTTTAGTTATGACGCTAGAGGTGGGGGTGGAGACGGCCTTCTAGGGCCTTTAAGTCAAGATGGTCTGAGAAGTCTTCGCTTTGATCCAAAAACCCTGATCATTCCTGCTCTCAGCTGGCGCACAACACAGATACTTGGCTTGCCAATGCCTCCAGGTTTGAACATCAGCATTGCAACCCAAAAGCTTGAAGGGTCTTTCGCGCCCGATAGTGGTGAACTATCACTTCAGTTTGAAGCGCAATTCTGTTTCACAGTTGGCAGTTGGCTCACTGCTCCTGACCTGACTGTGAACACATGCCTCAGCAGTGGAAAGGTTGAGAGTCAGCGCCATCATGTAAAAGGACAGGCACTTGATGCGGATGGCAATGCCGTACTTGTGGGAGTCGCGACCGTGCCACTCAGTGGAGCCGCATGGCTGGATCAATTTTTGGGACTACCCGATGAAGCGCTAGCAGTGTTGAAGTGTCAGCTGCAAAACTAAATGTTTGTGAGCATTAGATCAGAGGGATTATTTCAAAAGCCTGTCGGTTATCGCTCTAACCTGACGACTGCGTTCAAGACGAAGGAGTTCAATATTAATTAAACGTTCAAATGGACTATCACTAGGTAAGACAAATCCATAGGTCTGAAGGGAAAGCCTAAAAGGTGCTAATTTCAGAGATTTATCTGGATTATTTTTCATGTAATAACTCAAGATAGGTTTGTCGGAGATCACTCCTGAGACATTGTTTTTCTTGATTAGATTAATAGCATCCTTAAGGGTTGGTACTGGAAATGGCCGTGCACCATATGATCTGGCTAAAGATGCACCTGTGGTGCCAGCAACTACACCAATTAATTCACCATCCAAATCCGATGGTTTCATGACGCCAGACAATCGCGTCTGAGATAGAGAGACGGTAAATGCTGAAGCCAATCCTGCAGTAATTGTCGACACTGATACTAGTGAAATTACCATCCAGACCCCTGCTATGCTGCGTCCAGCTTTAGTTAAAGGTGCACGGTCTCCGTAGCCTACGGTTGTGAGTGTAACCAACGCAAACCAAATCCCATTCCCTACACCTTGTATGTATTGAGGAGGAAAATGTTCAGGGTTGCGTTTGCGTTCTGCAAGCCAAATCAAATTGCCTACACAGAAAAGTGTAAACAACAAAAAAGTGATAGAAGATAAAGCAGCGACACCAAAGAGAGGTTTAATCCTCTTCCACAATCCGGGTGGTTGTGAGGGTACTAAAACACCCTCCTCTGCATAGAAATAAGGTTGGGTGAATTCAATCCGATTATTTGCCACCCGATCTGGCGTAATGCTGATCGGTCCGATAGCTAGGTCAATCTTTCCATCAGCTACCGCCTTGATATTCGAATCTACGTTGGGGTATTGAATGAGAATGTACTCAAGTTCTTTTGCATTAGCAATCTGACGCCAAACTTCAACACTAATGCCCTCATATACACCAGCCCTCTTGTCAACAAATGGTGGCGAACCACTCACTCCAACCCTCAAAGCCATTGCCTGAAGGGGAGACGGAGTCGCCATGACGATCAAGGCAACAACGGAGAGCCTTCTCTTTAGATTCATGCCGCCCATCAATCGCCAACACACGAACTGAAAAGCCCATCTAACCTAAGGCTGTCATAGGGCTGCGGACGATTTTCTCCACACCACCACGACAAGAAAGGTTGAAAGACCAGTCTGAGCAAGAACTTCAGAGGAGAGACAAGCAAAAGCTTATTTCTGTTCTAGGCGACGAACGATCAAAATCATTGCCAGAACGGATCCAACCAAGGCACTAACAAGAAAAAGAGTCATCTAGAGGCTACAACTGAAAAGTCCATCTTAGATTGCGATCAACAGCCCTTAAGAGCGTTTTTCTGTTTCCATCTGTAATGGCTTAAGTGCTTGCAAGAGTTGCGTCGTTTTTCGAATATAACCATAACCTTTGAATAAGACAGCATCTGACGGGACAACTAGATCAAACACATTGACCGCGTCACGATCACATAACAAACCAAACCAAGCAAAATTCTTCCTTAAGCAATATTGATGTAGCTAGGAATACGTAACGGACGCAGCGAAAATACGGCTAACAATCATTGACTATGAAAAGATTTGAAATTGATCAAAATCCCGCCTCGAAGCCCTTTTGGACCGAAGAGGAGGTGATAATTTTTCTGCGAAAGGTTCGAATTTATATCATCTTTACCTGCTTCATTTTCAGCAAGAAGCCATTCACTAACGATTTCCTTCCTCTAGGGAGTTGACGGGAAGCCATTGATGCAGTGAGCTTTAGCTGAATTTGCTGATGGTGAAGGTAGCCATTTCTTACTTGCCCCGAACGAAAACAGCTACAACCAAAGCAAAGGCAGCTCCACTTAGACGTGCTGGCCGCACAGCCTCCCCGCCAAGGCGGCGGCGACGGCCTCAGCGCAGGCGCTCTCAGCTATCCAAACGCTTACTTGTGATCGGGGTACCGCTCACAGTTTTTGCTGGTCTTGTGGCTCTGGCTCCGAAAGCACCTGAACGCTTCAACCCAAGTCAAGTCGCCCAAGAGAGCATTAACAGACAAGTACATGCTCCCTTTCGCTATCGACCAAACGATGAGGTCTACGCACTCGATTTTGATCCACGTAAAGTGAAGTTCGGCCTTCTTGAAGGCTGGGATAGAGAACAGGACGCTTTCCAGGACTCTTCTTCACTGGCATTTGTCTCTGGTCCGATGTACGAGCGGCATGTTGACATTGGCGGCCAAGAGATCACAGTTCCCCTTGGAGATCTCAAGCTGGGTCAACGCGTCTGGAGTAGTCGTAATCGCGCTGCCTCCGTCCAACGCGCCTACATAGGCATTCGCTACAACGGCAGAGTGGACTTCGGTTACGGAGAACTAACACCCAATCGTGCCTCCAACTACGACACCTTTATCGGAGGCCTACACAGCATTTACAACGATCTGGAAGCGCCTCCTCCTCGTTACAAGGGCGCATACAGCATCAGCATGGGCCAGCGGATCCGCTACTACCTTCCTCGCATCAGGATGATCATGGGCCTGCGACAAGACGGGCGTATGGAGGTATTAATGAGCAGAGATGGGTTAACCCTTGAACAGAGCAAGGATTTAGCCCGCAGCCGTGGCCTTGTGGCGGCTTACATGCCAGACCATGCCTCCAAGAGTCGTTTGATCATTCCAGGCGTCAAGGGATTCACGGAGGATGACGCCAATTGGATTAGCGGTGGTGTCACAAGCTTTGTGCATGTTCCCTATCTCCTGAGGCTCAGTGAACGGCGCTTCCAACTTCAGGGAACCTTGGCAGCTTCTCTCAGCCCCAGGATTGATGGGGCCCAAGACTGCAATGGAGTTAATTGCCAACAATGGCCGGGCGGAAAACTATTCGACCGAGCCCTAGCTGGACTTAATCGATTGATAGAGCAAGGTGTGGAGCCCATCGCCAGGATGATCTGGGCGCCAAAGCCCGGCCCTACCATTCCCAGCGATAGCCAACGTACTTTTGTGGCTCGTAATAGTGATCGAGCCCCTCTACGGGAACCGCCGATTACGGCAGATCCACTTGTATTGCTCGAAACGCACGAAAAGTTGGATTCACCCTTGAATCGCAAAGATAAGAGTCCCTTGAGAACGGATCTGGAATGGGGCAACACCCTGCTTCCACCGGATCTGCCACCACCTTTGTTGCTTCGGGAAGGCGAGGCCCTGCCTACAGCCCAACAGACCAATCAACGAAAAGGCCCGATCCATGAAAATCCGGCCGAAATCGAACCTCCCCCACTTATTGGAGCTCCACCACTACCGCTATTACCTCCACCACCGCTGTCCACATCAGAGGTAGGACTGATCAACTAACAGTCAAATAAATCGTTTTCATAGCAGGCCTTAGCCATAAGGCGTTACCAATTTGGATCGTGTTCAATTCACGATGCCTCAAGATTGGATATTGCATATTTGAGAGCTTTGCTAGGCACTATTCACCCTGCATCGATAAAGCCCGAACAACATCACCCCGAGTAATCACCCCAACAAGTTTGCGCTGATCGTTGATCACAAATAAGCGCTGGGTACTGCGGTCATGAAGCATGGCGGCGGCCCTTGGTAATGGCAGTGTTTCATTGCAGGTATGGGTGTCGCTGCGCATCAAGTCGTTGACGCTGGTACCAAGCACCTGGTGAACTTGCTTGTCCCAGTTAAGGGGGTTCCGCAAGTAGATAACACTGTCGAGCAGCAACACATAGGGACCAGCATCAACGCCGCTCTCGCGCACCATTAGATCTTGCTCAGTGAGTTCCCCCACAAGCGTGCCATCGTCGTTGATGACTGGCAGGCCACTGATGTGGTGATCAGTTAGCAGTTGTACAGCCTCCTGCAGAGATGTGGCTGGCACGACACTGAGCACAGGCGTTGACATGACATCCTTCACCGTCTGCTGGAGCACCATGAATCACATGCAAGTTCATTCATTCTGAGCCTGTGAGTGCACCATCCCGCCTCGGTTCACCATCAACACTGAGAAGATCGGCAAATGCTCTAACCGTGGGGCGTTCCGCCGCAGGCCTCCCCCTGGTGTTGTTCCTTCAATTTGGACAGCCTGCTCTGGCATGGATGTTGTTGCTGCTAGCAGGGCTTAGCGACGCCGCCGATGGCTGGCTGGCCCGCAGAGCGGGTGGTGGTAGTAGTTGGGGTGCCCGTCTGGACCCGCTTGCTGACAAGCTCCTTCTTGCAGCACCGATGATCTGGCTGGCCAGCAACGAGGTCTTGCCTGTTTGGTCGATCTGGCTACTGCTGGCCAGGGAACTACTGATTTCCGGTTGGCGTGCTCAATCCTCATCTGGTGCTCCTGCTTCTTGGGGAGGTAAAGCAAAGACAATCCTTCAGTTCCTAAGCATGCTGCTGTTGTTGTGGCCGCCTAGTTGGGGAAGCCACAACTTTTGCCTAAATGTGCAGCAACTGGGTTGGTGGTTGTTCTGGCCATCTCTGATCCTGGCCCTTAGCTCTGCGGTGGCATACATCAAACCCCGATCAAGGATTGATCGGCACTGAAATCTGGTTCAGCCGTTGGGTTCAAGGAGTAGTCGTTGCAGTAGCTATCTTCGAGGCCAGTCTCAAGGTCAAAGCGTGGCTGCCAGGCCAATTCCCGCTCCACCCTGGTGATATCGGTAAGGAAATGACTCAGCCGCAGCGGGAATGCCTTACGAGCTTTGGGATTCAGGCCTGAGGGATCAAAAGAACGAAGCTCAACTGCATTTGGATCTTTGCCACAAGCCCTTGCTGCCGCTGCAATCAAGCCCCTGAAGGTGATACCACGCTTGCTGGAACAGTTGTAAACGCGATTCGTTGCTGTCTCCACCTCAAGGGAACGAACCATGGCATCAGCCAGATCAACAACATGACCCAATTGGGTGATGGTGGTGCCATCTCGTGGCAACGGAATCGGTCGATTATGAACAATACGATCGAAAAACCAACGTTCAATTGGGTTGTAATTACCGGGACCATAGATATATGTAGGTCGGAAACTGGTAAATGGAATTCCCTGCTGAAGCAGCCATGATTCAGTCTGAGCCTTGCCGGCATGACGACTGTCCGGGTCGGTGGCACTCTCCTCATTTAGTGGCCACTGTTCGGAATCGGCATAGACGCCAGCGGAACTGACATAGAGAAAACGATGCTTTGGCTCTCCTGTACAGGCCACCACTCTTTGGCTGTCCTCAAGCTTGCGCCCTGAGCTGTCGACGATGACATCGAAGCTTCGGCCTTGAAGACAACTCAGTCCCTCAGTGGTGGCTCGATCACCACTGAGATGTTCCACACCATCTGGCACAGGATGGCGGCCACGAGTGAACAACGTGAGTGCATGGCCTTGGGCCTGAAGTTGAGTAACCAGAGGCTTGCCGACAAATCGGGTTCCCCCCATGATCAGAATCTTCAAAACAGCTGAATCATCAAACGCGCATATTGAAGCGCGTTCGATCAGCAACTGAAGGCCCTTCGCCCTGCAGGATGGAGGCCTAAGGCAACGTTCTTTGCCAATCATGGAGATCATCCCAGCCATCGACCTACTGGACAGCGCTTGCGTGCGACTTCACCAGGGGGACTACGAGAAGGTGACTCGCTTCAGCGAGGACCCCGTTGCTCAAGCCCTTAGCTGGCAGCAGCAGGGGGCAACCCGTCTACACCTGGTGGATCTCGATGGCGCCAAATCTGGTGAGCCGGTCAACGATTCCTGTGTGCGAGCGATTACCTCTGCCCTCAATATTCCTGTACAGCTCGGGGGTGGTGTGCGAACTCTCGAACGAGCTGAAGAACTCCTCGCCTACGGCCTTGAAAAAGTCATCCTTGGCACCGTGGCAATAGAGCAACCCCAGCTAGTGAAACAGCTGGCCCAAAGGAATCCCGGTCGAATAATCGTCGGCATCGATGCCAAAAACGGCAAGGTGGCAACACGAGGATGGATTAGTCAAAGCGAGGTGAATGCAACAGACTTAGCCGCTGATTTCAATGCTGCCGGCATCGCCGCAATCATCAGCACAGACATTGCAACCGATGGAACCCTTGAAGGGCCGAACCTAGATTCACTACGCGCAATGGCAAACGCCAGCAGCGTTCCAGTAATCGCCTCCGGAGGCGTGGGTTGCATGGCCGATCTACTTAGTCTGCTGGCTCTTGAACCCTATGGAGTGACAGGGGTGATTGTGGGAAGAGCTCTCTACGACGGCAAGGTGGATCTACAAGAAGCAACCCGAGCCATTGGTGATGGCCGACTTCAGGACCCACCAAGCAGCAAATCACTGATGGCATGAGGACCTTGGAATATGAATTGACCTTGCTGGAGCCGTAAATTGAATTCATTATCACTTCAGTTGTGACGCACACCGCTCCCAAAATCAGCGGCTCAAGTGGTGGGCGAGATGAAGATGGAGTGCAGGGAGCCTTCGAACGCTGCCGGCGTCTCGGGATGCGACTAAGCCGTCAGCGGCGCATGGTGCTGGATCTCCTCTGGAGCGAAGCCACTCATCTCAGTGCTCGCGATATCTTTCAAAAGCTCAACGCCTGTGGTCGGTCTATTGGTCACACATCCGTTTATCAGAACCTGGAGGCACTTCAATCAGCAGGACTGATCGAATGTCTCGATCGCGCCAATGGTCGCCTATACAGCTACCGAAGCGATCCTCATAGCCATCTCACCTGTATAGAGACCGGCAATATCACAGACCTTGATATAGAACTCCCTGAGGATTTGCTCGATCAAATCGAGGCCAAAACTGGTTACTGCATTCACTCCTACACCCTTCAACTCAGCGGTCGGCCAGCATGTAATAACCAGGACTAAAAACATCAAGATTTCACCGGACTGGAGGATTTGCCTAACGCTCGTTACCTTGATGACATAAGCCTTGTGCCGTGGTGAATTTGGCGGACAGCACATCCACTCAGATCCTGTTGCTGGCTCCCGATCTGCTCGGTGAATCCTTAGCGTTGCAGCTCAGCAGTGCAAACCCAGAACTGGATGTCATTCTGCGGACGGACCAGTTGAGCCGTCATCCAGTCCTAGTGATCTTGTCGGTGGAGAGTCTCGAAACTCTCAGCACATTGCAACTGGAACTCAAAAGACTTCAGGAGCATTGGCAACCTGCGCCAGTAATGCTGATACTTCCGGCCCAGCTTCGCTTCAATGCAAACGAGTTGTTGAGCCTCGATTGTCCAGGCCTACTTCAAGACCCCGATCTGGCCACATTGCAGGCTGCCATCACCACACTTTGTGGCGGGGGCAGAGTTGTGAGACTCAATGCAGCCCCCGTCTCCCCAGACAGCATTCCCCAAGCAACGATGGGACTTGGTCAGTGGCTGTTGGTGAGTGGTCTCCAGCAGATCGACAACGATCTGAGGTTGATCGAGGCCTTCCTCAACCCACCGCCCAAAAATGAACTGTTTCGTCTTTTGATGGAAGGGCGCCAGCGGGAACTCCGCAGTGCAAGAGATTTTTTGTTATGGATTTGGGGTCCGCTGCAAGTGGGACTACGCAACCCTTTCCCCCAAAACCGGCCAGCTCAAAAGGCACACATCAATTTCGATGCTTCAAGACAGATTTCAGCAGAAGCTGCTGGAACGGTTATCTGCCTCAGTGAACGGAACGCAGTGGCGGTATGGGGAGCGATCCGTCAGCGCCTTAGCGATTCCGTCGAACGAGGGCTCAAAAATTCAACAGGCAGCCTGCTGGCGATTGAAAGCCTCAATCCTGAGCGACGTCGTGATCTACTCCTTGCCCTTTTAAACCAATTGGATCAAGTGATGAAAAGGCTGCGTCACGCCAACAGCGTCGAGACCCCACTCAATGAATCCTGGCTGACGCTCGAATCTGAACTGCGTGAACAAGCCCTGCGATCTATGGCAGGTAATTACGTCAGACTTCCTCGAGGTGGTGAACTCAAACCAGTTGCAGACCAATTGCTTGCCACTGCCGATCTCAAGGGAATTGATCAAGAACTTCCAGATCCCCAGAGAATGCTTGCTCCATTGCTGCTCGACAGACCCGTGCTTGTTGATGGCCAGCTGCTGCCGGCAGATGCCCCCCGTGCCTTACTGCAACTAGAAATGCTGGTGGGTAACTGGCTCGTAAGAACCGCTGAAATCATCAGTGCCGAAGTTCTCGGAACCTGTGGTGAGTGGCCTGAACTACGCCGATTCCTACTTAACCAGCACTTGATCTCCACACGAGAACTTGAGCGATTGCGTAATCAGCTCAATGGTCAGGCCCGTTGGCAAAACTGGATTCAAAGACCAATCCAGCTCTACGAAAGCAAACGCCTCCTCTACAGGTTGAGAGACGGAATTATCGAACCATTACTGCTCACCGAACCTCGCGACGAAGAACTCAGCCAGCTTGGTTGGTGGCAGCAGCAAGTTGCTCTATTGCTCGAAGCCCGCGATGCTCTGGCACCCTCAATGCAATCTCTGATCAAACGCATCGGTGATCTCATGGTGGTAGTGCTTACTCAGGTATTAGGCCGTGCTATCGGTCTGGTTGGACGAGGAATCGCGCAGGGAATGGGTCGCAGCCTGAGAGGTGGCTAACTCCCACACTTTCGAGGCAATCAACCGTCAAAATGAGGATTAAACATCTCCGTGTACTGCCCATGACCCATCTGCTCAAAGCACTCCTGAGCTTGGGTCTGACCATTCTTCTGATGGTGTCCCCAGCCCATGCCATCCGAGATGACGACACCTATGACGGCAACATCTTTCCGATCTATGCAGGCAACGGTTCATTGGGTTATGGGCAAGGACCAAGCCTTTCCGAAGCCCTTAGGCAGAAACGCACCAGCGTGCTTGTGTTCTACCTCGATGACAGCGCCGTCAGCAAGGCTTATTCGCCTGTGGTATCGGCAATTCAATTAATCTGGGGTAATGCTATCGATCTGATCCTCAACACCACAGACGCGTTTCAAGGACGGACAAGTAATGATCCCCAAGAAGCTTCTTATTACTGGCATGGACGCATCCCCCAAGTGGTGGTGATCGATGGTCAAGGCGAGATTCTGCTCGATCAAGAAGGCCAAGTTTCACTCGATGAAATCAATGATGTAATCAGTGCCTCGACAGGTCTTAGCAAACCAACTGATTCTCTCAAAATTGACAGCTTCAATGAGTACAACAGCTTTATGGTGAAAGAATGAGGCGCTAAAGCACTGGTATCACCAGCAACCACGCCTTACGCTGCGCGCCAGGTTCCCCGGTTAAGAAGCCGGCTGCTCGAATGACTTGCCTGCTAGAGCTGCTCCTATTGCTGGGGCTTTTTGTCTCCTGGCTCGAACTGAGGCATCGCCTGAGGCCCGCCTCCCCTCTGCGACTCAAGGCTCTCGACTTCAAGGTCAAGCAAAGCAACTCTGATCTTGATATAGAGGTCTGGCTGGAGATCAGCAACCCCCATCCGCGCATGGAAGTGATGGTGCCTGAGCTGCAAATCAACCCTGTTCTGCTTGGTAAAGCCGATCTAAGTGAAGTCAATTTGAGTACAAAGATCACCCCACATCATCCGGATGAAAAGGCTCGCGATGATGGTTACTGGGCGGCTTACATCGTTAAAGGCCACAAAAGCACGAGGGTGCAGCTGAACCTGCACCTGCAGAACAGCAAAAGCAGCGATCTGGAAACCAGTGCTGACAGTATTTGGGTGGATGTGCACTGGGTGAACTACGGCCCCTTTGGCCGGCTGAAGCGTCGACAAGGTGTCCTTGTGCCACTCCATCAGCCTGAACCCCTCAAGCCCTCTGAAGTGAGCTTCCTGGCGGGCGATTGCTGTGAGGTGTTGCCTCTGAAAACCCATTTGCTTGGCAGCCTCGACAACACCGTTGAGATCTTGCGTTACTACGCCAAACCGCATCTACGCCCGGGAGATGTCCTCACGATCGGGGAAACCCCGGTGGCGATTATGCAAGGGCGCTATCACCACCCCAGCACCGTGAACCCTGGATGGCTCGCGCGGTTCCTTTGCCGAGCCTTTCATCCCACAAGCAGTCTTGCTACGGCTTGTGGGCTACAGAGCTTAATTAATTTGGTAGGGCCAACCAGAGTGCTATTTGCCTGGATCGTTGGCCTAATGCTGAAAACGTTAGGTATCAAAGGTGCCTTTTACCGACTTGCTGGCGAACAGGCACGTCTAATTGATGACATCACAGGAACCACTCCTCCATACGACCAAACAATCGTGCTTGGGCCTCTCGAGCCAACAAAGCTCTGCAGACAAGCAGCCGCTGAGCTGGGAGTTGGTGTGGCCATCGTTGATGTCAATGATCTGGGCCGCGTCAAGATACTGGCCTCTAGTGGTGGTTGCGATGAAACTCTTCTCAAGAAAGCTCTGCGTCCGAATCCAGCCGGTAATGCCAATGAACGCACGCCTCTGGTATTGGTGCGCCCCAATTGACCACACTGGAAGACACGGTCAAGCTGGATAAGATTCAAATGAAGGCATTGGTCGAGGCGTGATCGAGGCATCCAGCAGCCCCCTTCAGGTGAAGCCCCTCAGAGCGAGCCACTTCCCCATGCTGAATGCCAGCGAACACGCCGGTCGGATGCACTGGCTAGAAATCATGCTTTGGCGCGGTTGGCTTGCACGAGCTGAACAACAACTTCCAAGCTTCCTGCCAGCCAGGCAACCAAGCTGCTTAGTTGCTCTTGAGCAGAAAAGTCTGGTCGGCCTCGTTGTAATTAGGCCTTACAACCGCCGTGGTACCTGCTGGTCAGTGAGCTCACCGGAGCTAATAACGTCGCCGCGGCAGTGCAGCAACCAATGCGTGAGCCATGACCTTTTAAAAAATGCCATTCAGCAAGGCAGTAGGCGTGCACAAAGCTGGGTTTTGCGCTGCCCTGCCAATGACACAGATCAGCTGGCACTAGCCCGAGTGCTCGGTTTTCAGCCTCTCAAGCTCTTCCAGTGTTGGACACCTCCATCCCTGTTGCCTCAGTCGATACCAACTTGGCCTAATGAGCTCAGCTGGCAACAGCTAACCCGTCGAACAGCCTCTTTGCTTTGGCCACTGGAAAAAGCCGGAGGCTCTGGCCATCTCCGCCAGATCGTCGATCGACAATGGATCGACCTACTTGACCAAAACCAAACGGGCAGTGGCGTGTTGCTTACCCAGGGCGGCGCAACGATTACGGCCATTGCCGGTTTGGTCAGCCATCCTGGAACAAGCTCAGAGACAGTGCTTGAACTCATGCGCGATGTCGGCTGGGACCCCCGACTGTCACAAGCTCTGCCAAAAGTTTTGGCCGACCTTACGAGCATGTCCAAAAAATTCCGTTTGATCACCACCAGCGAAGACGAGCCCCTTAATACTCTGCTTGAACAATTGAGATGGAAACGGGCGGGAGAAGAGTTGCTGCTTGGTCGCAGTCTTTGGCGTCGCCAGGCAAGCAATAAGTTGCTTCTTGGAGCACGACCATTGCAATCGATGTTGGGGCGACTGCAACCACAGCAACCACCCCTCCCTACTCCAAGCCTGGGCCGACGCTAATGACGGCAACAAAACCCAGCCCCAAATCCATCCTTAGTTTGGATTTGGGGAAAAGACGCATCGGCCTAGCAGGCTGCGATCCACTTGGCATCACGGTGAGTCCTCTACCACCTCTGCAGAGAAAAAGCTTCGACCGAGACCTAAAAACATTGCAGCGGCACTGCACTAGTCGCAAAGTTGAAGGTCTGGTGGTGGGTTTGCCGCTCGATGCCAAAGGTCTGCCCACAGATCAAGCACGGCACTATGAGCGTTATGGACAACGCTTGGCGAGAGCTCTCAAGCTGCCTCTCGCTTTGGTCAATGAACACAGCAGTAGTTGGGCTGCTGCGGAACGCTACAACTTGCAAGGCGATCGCAGTGGCCAGCTCGATAGCGCTGCGGCAGCACTTCTGCTTGAGCAGTGGTTGCGAGAAGGCCCTGAACTGAAACCGGTCCACGTGGCGGCCCATCCAGTGAGTCAGGTGAACAGCGATAGTGGATCCTGAGCAAATCAACCTCAGCTCCAATGACTGCCCCGGGTCCAAACATCAATGGCGAGGTGCCAACGGTCCTAGTAAGAGATGATGAAGGGAGGGATCTGCTCTGTTTTCTCGAGCAACTCATCCCCCTTGATGACAAGGATTACGCCCTACTTACACCGGTCGACACCCCCGTCTCCCTCTTCCGCCTCATCGAAGGCAACGATCCTGAACTGATCGAAACCATTGCCAGCAGTGAACCAATCCTTTCAGTGGCCGATGTCGTTCTTCAAGAACACGACCTCACTCTTGTTCGCTCAGCCGTAACACTCACTGTGAACGGTGAACTAGACGAACCCGATCCAGAGGAATTGGAAGATGAGGAAACCGATGATGACTCCGAGACATACGAATTGCTCGTTAGTTTTATGGTCCAAGAGCAGGAGTACGGCCTTTATATCCCTCTGGATCCCTTCTTCGTTGTGGCTCGCATGACCGACGGTCAAGCAAAGCTTGTAGAAGGAGAGGAATTCGATCAAATCCAGCCACGTATTGAAGTCGAGCTCGAAGATAGGGAGCTTTAGATCTGATGAGCCAACACTGGCTTCAGCCCAACTGGGAACCCGGCCTGACCCTCCCCCATCTGCCGATCCAGCACTTGCTGGATCAGGGCCTGCAGGCGCTGATCCTTGACGTTGATCGCACCTTGCTGCCCGGGCGTGAGATTGAACTACCTCTATCCGTTACAAGCTGGGTTAAAGAAGCCCAACACCATCTATTACTTCACCTTTTCAGCAACAATCCCTCTCGAAAACGTATCGGTTCGGTCGCTGAGCAACTAGATCTCACCTTCACCTGCAGTGCAGCGAAACCTCGTAGAGCCCGACTGAGAAAGGTACTCAATCAGATCCAGTGCAAACCTACAGAGATCGCCATTGTCGGAGATCGAATCTTCACTGACGTGCTAGCCGGAAATCGTCTTGATCTCTATACCGTTCTAGTTCGACCACTACGCGCTGATGGCTACCCCTGCAACAACAACCGAGTGCAGCGTCTTGAACAAAAACTTGCCGCATGGCTAGGGGCCCCTCAGACATGAGTCTGTGGGTGGTGAAGGTGGGAACCAGCCTGCTGAGAGGCAATGAGAAGCAATCCACCGCCGAAGTGATTGAGAGCTACAGCGCCTGCCTTTCAGCAAGCCTCAAGCGGGGGGATCATGTTGTCCTCGTAACAAGTGGCGCCGTAGGCCTGGGTTGCAATCGTCTAGGGCTAAGCCAACGGCCGGTCGATGAGGTGGCTCTCCAAGCGACGGCGGCTATCGGTCAAGGACAACTCATGGCTCTCTATGAGGCTGCCATGAGCCGAAGGGGCTACACCGTGGCTCAGGTATTGCTCACCCGCTCCGATCTTGGCTCGAGGCACCGTTACCGCAATGCCTCAAGCACCTTGAAGCAACTGCTCGACTGGGGCGTGCTGCCGGTGGTGAATGAGAACGACGCCCTTTCTCCGGAAGAATTGCGTTACGGCGACAACGACACCCTTTCAGCTCTCGTTGCAACCGCAGTGGAGGCTGATCAGCTGATCATGCTCACCGACGTGGATCGTCTTTATTCCTCAGACCCCCGCATTAATGCCTCTGCCGAACCGATTTCAGATGTTTACCATCCCCATGAACTGACTGCCCTGGAAGTCGCAGCAGGGGAGGGAGGGCCCTGGGGCACTGGGGGCATGGCCACAAAACTTGCAGCAGCTCGCATCGCTACCGCAAGTGGCATCACCGTTCTTCTTGCTGATGGCCGCGATCCTCAAGTGCTTGATGGGTTGCTGCAAGGAAGACGGAGCGGCACGGTGTTTCATCCTCATCCTCAACCTCTCGGCAATCGCAAGAGCTGGCTGGCCCATGCCCTGAAGCCCTTAGGAACCCTTCAGCTGGATGAAGGCGCTTGCGATGCCCTTCAACATCGTGGCGCTTCCCTACTGTTGGTGGGGGTTAAAGAGGTGGACGGAAACTTTGAAGCCAACCAGCCGGTAAGACTGATCAATCCCGAAGGTAACGAGCTCGCTCGAGGCTTGTGTTCCTTTAGTAGCAAAGAACTGCTTGAGGCCATTAAGACCCAAATGAACACGAATCGTTCACCGGTCGTGGTGCATAGGGACGTGTTAGTTCTCCGCAACGCGTGATTTGAGCGAACATCAACAACACATCACGCCTACGATCCGCCGAAAAGTGATTTGACATGCGCTTCAGCCAGTTAATCGCCTCCCTCCAACAAGGAAGCGCTGGGCTGCAGGACCACCAGTTAGCGGAAGATCCTGAACTCCTTAGCGGCGCATCTCTCGAGCAAGCAAAGGCCAATCAACTCAGTTTTCTGGAACAGGGCAATGCACTAACCACAGAGCTGAGCCACAGCAAGGTTGGCGCCATATTGATTCCACCTCAGGATGATCTACGTGTCATTGCTGAACAAAGAGGGCTGGCCTTTGCGGTGTTGCGAGATCCACGCCTGGCATTCGCTGAAGCCTTGGAACAATTGCATCCACGCCCGCGGCCCAAGGCAGGTGTTCACCCCACAGCCGTGATTGGAGATCAAGTTCATCTTGGCCAAGGGATCTCAATCGGAGCGCACGTCGTCATCGGAGATGGCAGCCGAATTGGTGCCTATAGCGTGGTCCATCCAGGCGTAGTGATTTACGAAGATGTGGTGGTGGGGGAAGCTAATGAACTTCACGCCAATGCCGTTCTTCAGCCCGGTTCCAGGCTCGGTCTGAACTGCGTTGTGCACTCCAATGCCGTTGTGGGATCAGAAGGTTTCGGCTTCGTGCCCACCGCTAATGGATGGCGAAAGATGCCCCAAACCGGTTTGGTGGTTCTTGAAGACGGTGTAGAAGTGGGCTGCGGGTCGACCATCGATCGCCCATCGGTGGGTGAGACTCGCATCGGTGCTGGCACCAAAATTGACAACCTCGTCCAAATCGGCCACGGGGTAGTTACGGGCAAAGGATGTGCCCTTGCCTCACAGGTGGGGATTGCCGGCGGTGCTCGCTTGGGTGATGGTGTGATCCTTGCCGGTCAGGTTGGGGTCGCTAATCGCGCTGTAATCGGAGATCGTGCCATCGCTAGCTCGAAGAGCGGTATTCATGGCGAAGTTGAAGCGGGGGAAGTCGTAAGCGGCTATCCCGCGATTCCAAATCGCCTCTGGTTGCGCTGTTCCGCCACCTTCAGCAAATTACCGGAGATGGCCAAAACGTTGAAGAAGCTGACAAGAGATATCCCTCGGTAACCTCACAGAAGGCAAAAGCCATTTTGGAGTACCCCACATGCGCCAGCACCGCATCGTTCTGCTGCCTGGTGATGGTATCGGTCCTGAAATCACTGCTGTAGCAAAGTTGTTACTTGATGCAGCAGGCGAACAACACGGTTTCAAGCTGAATTTCGAGCAACACCCCATAGGTGGTGTTGCCATAGACGCAAGCGGATCGCCGTTGCCCGCCAGCACCCTTGAGGCATGTCGAGCCAGTGATGCGGTGCTCCTTGCAGCTATTGGTAGCCCTCGTTTTGATGCGCTGCCCAGGGAGCAACGGCCGGAAACAGGCTTGCTACGCCTTCGTGCAGGACTGAAACTATTTGCGAACCTCAGGCCGGTGACGATCCTGCCGGCCTTGATCGATGCCAGCAGCCTGAAAGCAAAGGTGATCAAAGGAGTTGATCTAATGGTGGTGCGGGAGCTCACAGGCGGGATTTATTTCGGCCAACCGAAAGGGCGGATTGAGGCCGATGGGGATGAGCGCGCTTTCAACACAATGACCTACTCCAGAACAGAGGTGGACCGAATCGCCAAGGTCGCTTTCGAGCTCGCCCGCGATCGCAGCGGAAAGCTTTGTTCGGTAGATAAGGCAAACGTGCTTGATGTCAGTCAACTGTGGCGTGATCGTGTCGATGCTTTGGCTGCCAACTATGGAGATGTAGAGCTCAGCCACATGTATGTGGACAATGCCGCGATGCAATTGGTGCGCAACCCCAGGCAATTTGACGTGCTGCTCACCGGCAACCTGTTCGGAGACATCCTTAGTGACGAAGCAGCCATGCTTACAGGCTCGATTGGCATGCTGCCTTCAGCTTCGCTCGGCAGCGAAGGACCAGGACTGTTCGAACCGGTGCATGGTTCCGCACCCGATATTGCAGGACAAGACCTGGCCAATCCAATGGCAATGGTGCTTTGCGCAGCAATGATGCTGAGAATTGGCTTAAAGGAAAACGATGCCGCCACTGCTCTTGAACGATCAGTAGAGCGTGTTCTCGCGGCAGGTTTCCGTACAGGTGACTTAATGAGTGAGGGCTGTACTCAACTGGGCTGTGCAGGCATGGGTGAGCAATTGCTGCAAGCGCTTTAAAGGATTTAAAACCCTGATGAGCAAATGCTGATGTTGCCAAATTGATCTGTTTGCCGCATGACCTGCCAAAATCTCTAGGCCTGTCCTGCCTGCGTCGATGTCGAAGCGTCACCCGGTTGTCGCCGTTACAGGGTCCTCCGGAGCCGGAACCAGCACCGTAAAGCGGGCCTTCGAGCACATTTTTTCCCGCGAAAAAATCACGCCTGCTGTTGTCGAGGGCGATAGCTACCACCGCTTCGAGCGGATGGCCATGAAGGAAGCCATGGCTGATGCCTTGGCCAAGGGTGAAAATTTCTCCCACTTTGGCCCAGAAGCGAACTTATTCGACAAGCTCGAAGAGCTCTTCCGCACCTACGGTGAAACAGGGGGTGGCAAGAAGCGTTATTACTTGCATAGCACTGAAGAGGCAGCAGAACACAACAGCCGCCTAGGCACGAAACTTGATCCCGGTCAGTTCACCCCTTGGGAGGAAATTCCAACCAAGACTGATGTCCTCTTCTATGAAGGTCTGCATGGTGGTGTCGTTGGTGATGGCTACGACGTAGCAGCCTGCGCCGACCTACTGGTTGGCGTGGTACCAATCACCAACCTTGAGTGGATACAAAAAATCCACCGCGACAATGCCGAGCGAGGCTATTCCGCAGAAGCAATTGTGGATACAATCCTGCGCCGCATGCCTGATTACATCAACCACATCTGTCCACAATTCAGCCGCACAGACATCAACTTCCAGAGAGTGCCCACTGTGGACACCTCCAACCCATTCATTTGTAGGAACATCCCTACGCCGGATGAAAGCTTTGTGATCATTCACTTCCGTAAAGGTGCTCGCGAAAAATGGGGCATCGACTTCGGAGATCTGCTCAACATGATTAATGACTCGTTTATGTCGAGTCCGACAAGCATCGTGGTGAACGGAGGCAAGATGGGTTTTGCAATGGAATTAATTCTGACCCCGATCATTCATCGCTTGATTGAAGACAAACATAACCTCTCCTAAACAAAATAATTTAGTTGCCTCAATAAACAACTATGATGGGATTATCTGAGTAATCAGTTAATCCTATTTCTATTTCTAACCTCTCATTTGTAATTGCAACAGCCGCTTCCCGATCAACCGAGGCAGCACGCTGGGATCGGATCAACAGCGGCCAACTGATTGAGAAAGCACGACAAATTTATTTCAACTATCTCTCCAACACCATCACTGGCACGGAACCCAGTGGTGTTGTTCTGAATGAAAACAATGGGAAAGGACGCGTTGTCTTTGATCTTCCCGTTCTGCTTCCAAAAGAAAAGTTTCTCAAGCTAGAGCTCCTGCGCACCCTTCCTATGCGCTCCCGCCAAACCCGTGCAAGAAACATCGCTATGCCTAGGCGCAGCTAATGCTCTGGATCTATCTAGCGATCATCGGAGCTTGTATGGGCAGCTTCATCAATGTGATGGCCTGGCGGCTTCCCCGAAAGGAATCATTGATTTGGCCTGGTAGTCATTGCCCACGTTGCGGATGTGGTGTGCGTTGGCACGACAATTTGCCTGTGGTGGCATGGCTTCAACTGGGCGGTCGCTGTCGTGATTGCAGAGCCTTCATTCCAGTGCGTTATCCAGCTGTGGAAAGTCTCAGCGCCGGGCTTTGGCTATCAGCCGCTATAGCAGCGCCAACCAGCATGGGTGAGTTGCCTTCCTTGTTCAATCTCTTTGCTGGAGTGGTGCTTGTCAGTGTGCTGTTGCCACTGGTCCTCATCGATCTCGATCACATGTGGTTGCCAGAACCACTCTGTCGGGCTGGTCTTTTGTTAGGGCTGGCTTTTACAGCGACAGCGGCAGTGTTACTCGGCTGGGGTAAGGGATCAGCCCTGCTGCTCGATCATTTACTAGCCGCAACAGCAGCATTAATTGCTATGGAAGCGCTTAGCTTCCTTGCCAAGGAGCTTATTGGTCAGCCAGCCCTTGGTCTTGGTGATGCCAAATTGGCGGCCTTGGCTGGAGCATGGTTAGGACTGAATGGCGTAGCAATGGCCATGACCCTGGCCATCATCAGCGGTGCAACGGTTGGTCTCATCGGTCGGCTTACTGGTCAGCTAAAACCTCGCCAGCCATTCCCCTTCGGACCTTTCATTGCTTTTGGAGTCTGGGGTGTATGGCTTTGTGGATCAGAATGGTGGTGGCAACATTGGGCAAACCTAATGGGTCTTTAATGGACCAAATGCTGCTAGAAAAAAATGCCAACTGTCAGTGCGTGAAACGCGCTTTAGATTTGGATGATTCACCACTTCTTAATTTGCGGTATTAGACATAAGCATGGATACTTGGTCCATCCTTATCTCTACCCGAGAAGCCTTGTGCCAGTTGAGAAGTCACCCGTCCTCACACTGAGTTAAAGGATGAGTTTATTCGACTGGTTTGCTGATCGTCGCAAGGGTCAGTTCGTTGGCAAGGTGAGCCAGGAAACTGAAGAAAGCGATGGGCTTTGGGGCAAGTGCCCCGAATGCAGTCAGGTTGTTTACCGCAAGGATCTTCAAGCTAATGCCAGTGTTTGCAATAGTTGCGGCCACCACCACCGCATCAACAGCGAAGAACGGATCGCCCTGATCGCTGATCAAGGAAGTTTTAAACCACTGGATCGAAACCTCAGCCCTACAGATCCACTCGGATTCAAAGATCGCCGTACCTATGCCGATCGACTGAGAGAAAGCCAGGCTTCAACGGGCATGAAGGACGGGGTAGTAACAGGCCTTTGCCAAATTGAAAACATGCCTATGGCAATGGCGGTGATGGATTTCCGCTTCATGGGCGGTTCTATGGGATCAGTCGTGGGCGAAAAGATCACCCGGCTGGTGGAGCGGGCCACAGCCCAACGCCTGCCCCTATTGATCATTTGCGCCTCAGGCGGAGCCCGAATGCAAGAAGGAATGCTCAGCTTGATGCAAATGGCCAAAATATCCGGTGCTCTTGAGCGGCATCGAGAGGCTGAACTGCTCTACATGCCACTGCTCACTCACCCAACTACCGGTGGTGTGACTGCCAGTTTCGCCATGCTCGGCGATCTGATTCTGGCGGAACCTAAGGCCCTGATTGGCTTCGCTGGACGCCGGGTCATTGAGCAGACCTTACGTGAAAAGTTGCCAGATAATTTCCAGACCGCCGAATACCTGCAAGAGCATGGCTTCGTAGACACGATCGTGCCTCGCACGCAACTACGCAAAACGCTTGCCTCACTCTTACGCCTGCATGGCTGCAAAGCGAAGAAGGCTGCAGGCAGATGAGCACATGTCTACTTAGATTTAGCCGCTGGCTGGGTCAGGGTGTAATGCTCCTACTGCTCACCCTTTTTATTCCTTGTGGCTTTCTTGAAGCAGGAATAGCAAGCGCTGGGCCAGTGGAATGGAAGGAAGTCCCCGCCACTGAGGATGGGCAGCAATGGTGGGATATAGGCAGCCTTCACTATGACAAGGATGGCAATCTCAGCGTGCTGAGTCGCTTCTATCCAGCTGTCAGAGAAGGCGAGAAGCAGCAAAATGGCAGCCTTTATTTGATGCATGTGGACTGCGATCAAAAGCTCTTCAGGGACACCTCGGTGAATGGTTTGCATCGTTTCCGCGCACAATGGAAACCCTCTGATGGCGATGCCCTCATCGATGCAGTCATCGATGATGTTTGCACTGCAGAGGTGACGTAAATATCAAGCATGAATCCAATCAGCCCTCCAATTGGTGTTGCTATTGCCGGCCTTGGCTTCGGTGAAAGCGTTCATCTTCCGGCATTAAAAGCGAACCCAGACCTACAGCCTGTTGCTCTATGGCATCCACGCAGAGAGCGACTAGAAATAGCCTGCAAGGAGCATGAACTTATCGGCCACAGCGACTGGTCAGCCTTATTGGCTGATCCAAAGGTCGAGGCCGTGATATTGGCAACACCCCCAGGCCCGCGTTTTGAATTGGCCCTCGAAGCTCTAAAAGCAGGAAAACATTTGCTGTTGGAGAAACCAGTGGCGTTGCATGCCGATCAAGTCGCTGAACTGCAACGACTTGCCATGAAGAACTTACTGAGCGTGGCTGTGGACTTTGAATACCGTGCGGTGCCTTTGTTCATGCAAGCCAAGCGTTTGCTTGATCAAGGGATCGTCGGAACGCCATGGCTGGTGAAACTTGACTGGTTGATGAGCAGTCGCGCCAATGCTTCAAGACCATGGAACTGGTATTCCCAATCCGGGGCAGGTGGCGGCGTGATTGGGGCGCTAGGCACTCATGCCATCGACATGCTGCATTGGTTGTGTGGACCAACGCGCCATGTGAGTGCACTGTTATCCACCTCGATCCAGACAAGGCCTGATCCAAGCACTGGCAAACCTTGTGAGGTGAGCAGTGAAGACGTAACTCTGGCCCAGTTAAAGCTGGGCGGAATTGAGAGGCCTGAAATACCTGCACAGGTGAGTCTCACGGCAATTGCCCTCCAGGGAAGAGGGTGCTGGCTGGAGATCTACGGCAGCAACGGAAGCCTCTTGCTTGGCAGTGACAACCAGAAAGACTATGTGCATGGTTTTGGCCTCTGGGTCGCTGCTGCCGGAGAGCCACTACGCAGCATCAGCGCTGATTTGGATTTAGCCTTCGCCACCACATGGACTGATGGTCGCATCGCCCCTGTAGCGAGGCTTCAAGGTTGGTGGGCCGAGAGCATTCGCAGTGGTCAACCGATGGTGCCAGGGCTGGCGGAAGGATGGGCCAGTCAACAGGTGTGCGACAAGTTGAGGGATTCATCCATGTTGGGCCAGCGGTTGACGATCCAATCGACAATCTGAAAACAACTGAGGCAAATATGGGTGGGTGACATTTCTGACCATCGTCTTATAAAGTCCGGGGTCGCAGGTCCAGGACTCTTTGCTTGAGAACTGGCCCCTACTGACACTACGGAGATCTCTATGGCCCTCGTTCCGCTAAGGCTTCTGCTTGACCATGCCGCAGAAAACGGCTATGGCATCCCTGCATTCAACGTGAACAACCTCGAGCAGGTGCAGTCCATCATGGAAGCGGCTGACGAGACTGACAGCCCAGTGATCCTGCAGGCCTCCCGCGGTGCTCGAAGCTATGCAGGTGAAATCTTCTTACGACATCTGATCATCGCCGCCGTTGAGACCTATCCAGACATCCCGGTTGTGATGCATCAAGACCACGGGAATAGCCCCTCAACATGCTTTGGTGCTGCCGCGAATGGGTTCACCTCTGTGATGATGGATGGCTCTCTTGAGGCAGACGCCAAGACACCTGCCAGCTATGAGTACAACGTTGCGGTCACAAAAGAAGTCGTAGGCGTGGCCCATGCCATCGGCGTGAGCGTAGAGGGTGAATTGGGCTGCCTGGGCTCCTTGGAAACAGGTATGGGGGAAGCCGAAGACGGTCATGGATTTGAAGGCAAGCTCGACCACAGCCAACTTCTCACTGACCCAGCTGAGGCCTCCGACTTCGTCGCCAAAACCAAAGTTGACGCTTTAGCAATCGCGATTGGAACCAGCCACGGCGCCTACAAATTCACGCGCAAACCCACTGGTGAAGTCTTAGCGATTAGTCGAATTGCAGAAATCCATAAGGCTATCCCTAACACTCATTTAGTCATGCACGGTTCCTCCTCCGTTCCCCAGGAATGGCTGCAGATGATCAATAAATACGGTGGTGCCATTCCCGAGACCTATGGCGTTCCTGTCGAAGAGATTCAAGAAGGGATCCGCAATGGCGTGCGAAAGGTCAATATCGACACAGATAATCGTCTGGCTTTCACCGCCGCTGTGCGTGAAGCAGCTGTCGCTGATCCTGCCAACTTCGATCCACGCCACTTCAACAAGCCTGCGCGGAAATATATGAAGCAGGTCTGTCTTGATCGCTATCAGCAGTTTTGGTGTGCTGGCAATGCCAGTAAAATCAAGCAACGTGATATCAACTATTACGCAGCCCTTTATGAAAAAGGGAAGCTCGATCCCAAAACCGCTGTTGCCGCCTGATTCAGGCTGAAGGAATCGCTGAGGGGGGCTGAGGCCTCCCTTTTAATCAATAGGGCTCAGGACAGCAACATCAGAGATCCATTGCGTCCGTCGAGGCGCGCTATTGCTCCAAGAGGCAAGGCAAGATTCGGTTGGCCATGACCAACAGGAAGATCACTCACCAATGGCACGCCAAGAGCAGAAAGACGCTCCTCAAGGATGCCGATCATAGAGAAGTCTCCAGGGGCAAGCTCCCCTTCCCAGCTGAAACGGCCTGTAGCCACAGCCGCAACACCACGTAGCAGACCTGCACTGCGCCATTGCGTGAGCATGCGATCAACCCTATAGGGTGCCTCGCCTACATCCTCGAGCACCAATACTGCACCCCGCAAATCAGGGAACCAGGGTGTTCCGATTAAATGCGTAGCCACGGTGAGATTGGTCACCACTAAAGGACCTACAGCAATGCCTGGACTGACCCCCATGCCTGATATCGGAGCTACAGATTGACAAGACAACAGATCAACTGTTCGTTGCCACTGTTCGTCAGATCCAGTAATCGATCCATGGATGGCGCCGCGAGATCCCACAACCCACTGGGCTAATAGCAGAGAACTGGAGTCTGAGAAGCCGAGACTCCAAAGGGAGCGTCGTGGAAAATGGAACCCTTCCTCCAAAACCCTTGCGCTACCCCAACCAGAGCCTATGTAGACAATTCCATCAACATGAGGATCACTCCAGGCGGCCTCTAGTTCAGCGCGGCGCTGGGCATCAGTTCCAGAAAACCACTGCCATTGGCGATGCAACGATGGAGGTAATTCAAGCTGCCACCCCTGCTGCTTGCAACGCTCAACTAAAAGAGAAAAGTCTGTTTGAGGATCGATCCAGCAACCAGTATTGACCGCCCGAATCCTTGAACCATCTCGAAGTGGTGCTGGCGCCGCCAAAGGTTTCGATGCATTAAAAGCTGGGGGCAACGTTCTACCCAGCTTTGGCGAAGCCAAGGTTGCTGCCAAGGCAGCCGGAACCCCCATAAGCAGCGAACGCCGTCGCATCGTGAATCAGCCAAGCAGTGACTGCAGCAATCCTCTGCCATCCACACCACCAATCACAGGATCACAAGCCCGCTCCGGATGGGGCATCAAGCCAAGCACATTGCCTGTCTTGTTTGTAATTCCAGCGATATCAGCCACTGAACCATTGGGATTATTGACATAGCGCAAGGCGATAGCGTCGTCGTCCTGTAGCTGGCAAAGGGTTTGGTCACTGCACTGATATCGACCCTCACCATGGGCAATGGGCAGGGTGAGAGCATCCTTGCGTTGATGACCCTTTAGCCAGGGAGTGCGGTTGCTTTCCACAGTGAGCAAAGCATCCTCACAGATGAAATGAAGGCTTCGATTGCGGGTGAGAGCTCCAGGGAGCAGACCTAGTTCAGTCAGAACCTGAAAGCCATTGCAGATGCCGAGCACCCTGCCGCCACGTGCAACAAATTCCACCAGCGACTCAAGCACCGGCGCAAAACGGGCAATTGCACCACAACGGAGGTAGTCGCCATAACTAAACCCGCCTGGAAGCACCACAGCATCAAGACCATTTAAATCACGGCTCTCATGCCAGAGAAAGCGCGTTGGAATGTCCAAGCATCCTTGCGCTGCCCAGCGCACATCGCGATCACAATTTGAGCCAGGGAAGACAACAACACCAATACTCATGGCTGCATTAAGCGGTGGTAGTAGCAACCGACTGAAGCTCAAGGCTCCAATCTTCAATCACGGGATTAGCAAACAGGCGATCACTGAGCAGTTCCAACTGCTTGCGTGCTTCAGCTTCATCATCAGCCTCGAGCTCAAGATCAACAACCTTTCCGATCCGCAGTTTGCTGATGCCTTCCACCCCAAGGCGATTGGCAGCAGAACGAGCAGCCTCCCCAGCCGGGTCAAGCACTGAAGGACGCAGACTGATAAGAACGCGGGCATGAAATCGCGGCACGGTCTGTAGGAAGTGGATTGTTAAATCTTCGCAGCTCAAGGCACCCGCTTTACAGGCTGAAAGCGCGTTTAAAACCTAGGGCACTAGGCCCACACTGCTTGTGAGGTGAATTGTGATGGTTGATTCAACGATCAAAACAATGCTGATTGTCATTACAGAGCTGGGCATTGTTAATGCTAGTGATGAATGCTGCAAGCAGAACTGATAAGAGCGGTGGTCATAGGGGAGTGAAATTGCCAGAGGATTTCATTGACTGGCTTCTATGGACGTGGGGCAGAGAAGAGCAAGATGCTGGTTCGACGCCAACAACATAGCGAATAAATAGATGCGGGAATAGCAAAAATATAACACAAAAATTATAGTTATCTGAGTATAAATATGCCGCTAAAGTAAAGATGAGCCGAATGGACTGTGCTGCCCCTGGTTGTTAGTTGTCTGGCTGATGGTCAGCAAGACTCTCTGATGAAATCTTAACTTATAAGAGGATATAGATTGTTTTGCTAAGCATGAGACAAATCCCTAGCAAAACAATGGCTTAGAAATACTCTCTGAGGCTCTATTGCGCCAATAATATAGATAAGAATTGGCTGAAGTGAGTTTAGCTAGTGGATAGCTTGTTTGATTTGTTGATCCATCAATTCTCTGCCTCGACTAATAAAGTCATCTCGAGTGAACTCACTAGAATCAAGCCTCTGCAATAAGACCTTCTGTGCTGCATAGTCTTCATTGTGTAATCCAGCACGGCTTTGCATCATCCGCCATGATTTACGGCGCTCTACATGGAAGAGAACCATCTGACGGCTAACCGCATAATATTTAAACTTGCCATTGATCTCAGCCTTGAAATACACACCCCAATCAGGCACATAAGCATGATGATTCTCATCAAAAACACTTCTATAAATAACATCTTGCTGCGTAATTAGAGTAAGCATATCGTCGATATGTATAAACTCGTCGACTTGTGCTTCAGGAATCTCTTTGAGGTGTCTGCGAAAACGTGCTTCGGTAAGAGCCCAGTGAGCTACTGTGAGATTATATGTCTTTCCATCTGATTGATATTTAGCTACCCTCCAGTCTCGATTGATTGAAGGATTACCCTTGAGCTCAAAAGTTTCTTGGATGGTTTCGCCAGCGCGAGGATTATAGATAAACTCAGGCATTCCACGACTATCGCGAATCATACGAGCCTGATATGCACTCATGTCATCACCAATTCCATGCTCCGGTTGACAAGATGTATAGCATTGGAAAAAGGCAGTACCACGATATTCAAGTCCATCAAGCATGGCCTTATACATTTTCCCTGAATTTGCCATGGAAACTTGGGCAATGAAGGGCGAACCATGGCCAGATGTAAATGCTTCTGCAACACTTTTCTTCTCTACGAGCTTACCCTGCGAAGCAACACCAAATTGGTTCATGTCATATCCACCCAACATGTTAGAGCTGTCGGAGTTTTGACCACCGGTGTTGGAATAGACCTGCGTATCAAGCATCAGTAATTTCACATTTGGACGGTTTTGCAAGACGACCTTAGAAACGTTTTGGAAACCTATATCGCCCATAGCGCCATCTCCACCAATAGCCCAAACCTTAGGTAACTCACGTATTTCCTGATCAGTCATCAGCGAGTCATCAAGATGAGTTAGCTCGAAGTATTCACGTTCACTACAAACATTGATGTCACGATCGAGAAGTGCTGTAGCAAGTCGTTCCGGCGTTACAGATCGACGTGCATGATTGAGGACAGCAGATTCTCCTATCAACCAACTAATGGTTGCGCCATCCTGAAATAAGGAGTTCATCCACGGGTACGGATGAGGATTGGATGGAGGAGTAGATCCGTAAACCGTATTGCAACCAGTATGAGCACCCATATACATCGTGCACATTCCATTGGCCATGCGTCCATCAACTGCCTGTAAATCACAGTGATTAAAGGCATCCTGATTGAGGACTGTCACCAGTGCAGTGATGACTTCTTGATCAGTGACCTCACCAAATTTATTGAGCCGAAGAGTCGTATCTTGATCGTTTTCACCACCAAGACCCATCACTGCATGGGCAACAGAACGCTTAAACCAACTATATTCATCATCATCTTGAGCCTTTAGAGTCGCCAATCGTGCGACACCACATTGTTCTAATAGCTGTGCTTTCTTGCGTAAACGCTCTGCTTTTTGGTGATAAATCGGTCGCATGTATGCCTCCGTGATCGAAGCAGCAGCCCTCAACACACTTTTCTCGCCACAGCCTGCACAAGCTCCGTCTCCAGAGACAAGAGACTCGTAATTACTCCGCACCATCAAGTGTTTTCGCAGAGCTGATTCAAGTGAAGACTCTGGTGATTCAGACTGATACTGCCCAAGAAACTTTTGACTGGTATCTGGTAATAAGCGGCTAAAAACTTGGGCAGTTGTAAGATCGGCATTAAGTTCAGGCGTATCCTGCTTCATTCGCAGGGCATCATGTTCGCCACAAACCTGAACACACTCCCCACATCCTTTGCAGAGGTCGCTAACAAAAATAGAAAAGATACCCCCACTACCAGGATTCTTCTTCTCAAGACTTTTGTAAATACTAGGGGTGTTGTTATAAGCAAGTGGTAACTTGTCAACAATATCAATTAGCTGCCTACGGGAAGCTTCATCGATTGATTTAAGCTCATCCAACTCATTACTTAGAATAGTTTTAAATGGCTGTTTGGTTTTGGATGCAACATTGTCATTCATTTTTTCGTGGCAACGTTGATCTAATCCAGGCACCTCCTTCAAAAGTTGCTTCGATGCATTCTCATCAATGACATAATTGCGTATGGCAGTGACAAGAATTGTACTTACATCCTGTGCTGTATTAGGCAAGGCAGTATCAGGACACGCAGCGATACATTCCATGCATTGAGTGCAATTCTCTGCGATGTAAATTGGGGTTTCGCGCCTGGCTACATATTTACTTTGTGTCGAGCCACTGGCAGGTCCCATAACAGATAAGCTTGCAAAAGCACCTGATGGTTGGTGATAGCCCAAGTCGTTTCGGAATTCTGAATCAAATTTCTGCAGTGTTTGGAATGGTGACCTATTGGCTTGTCCATCAGGCATCGAACAAGACGAACAACCACTAGCAGCACAACCTGCAGTTGCTGGAATCTCAATGAGAGCAGAATCCTTTGGTGCAAGCATGGGGTTGCGCATGCTTGAAGTATCTACATCCTTATTTTTTCCATAAGTAATTTCCTCAACCCGTTCATAGCCACCAGCCATAACTTTCATATTTGAATCAACTACCGCGTCACCAAAGCGTCCGAACTTCTTTTGATATTGGTTGCGAACAACTTCCTTATACGCTGCATCACTAATTTCGTGATCCTGCAGAAAGGTTGAAACTTTGAAGAATGCACCAAGGAAGGAATTGCCTTGCATCCTTAATTGCAGATCAGTTCGAGTTGTTGCTTCTCGAGCGATTTCGAATCCAGGCAGAATAAATACACGAATGCCGTTATCCTTGATGAATTTGCGATGCTTTGAGGGAATTCGCTCCCAAGCTTCAGTCGCGGGCTCACTTGATTCCCATACAAGGCAACCGCCTTTATTTAAACCCGCCAGCGGATTCGTATGTGTGAATGCTTTGGGGTCACAGCAGAGCACCACATCAACATGATTGAGCTCACAATTCACTTGTATCTTTTCAGCCGCAACTGTTAGGAAATAATTAGTAGGGGCTCCTTTCTTTTCGGAGCCATACTTGGGGTTGGCCATAATGAAGAGCTTTTCTTCTAATTGGCCATGTTGATCATAGGTTGAATCACGTTCGGAAATCATTTGCCCAAACTTACCGATAATTTCACCAAGGTTTTTACCCGTGGTGATCATTCCCCAGCCTCCAATCGAATGGAATCGAACAGCAATCGCTCCATTCGGCAATAGCGATGGTGTGTCTTTAGAAACCACGCTATAGGGGTGATCAATACCTAGTGTGAAATAAGCTTCGCCATCAGCTGCACTTTTTCCGTCTTTCCGGGCAATGCCCCCAGTGGCATATTCAAAAGCTCCTATGATATGTTCTGGACGAAAATCTCTAGAGCCAAGCCCATAACTTCCGCGAAAGATTCTTGGTGTTTGCTCAACTGTTATTGCAGGTATAATTCCTCCATATCTTGCAGACTCCTGTCCTTTGCTTAGAGCAGTACGGATGTCACGACCTAATGGATTATCCCCAGCCAAGCCCTCATCTGTTCGTTCTAAAATAATCACATTCTTTTTGCCACGCAAAGCATTGATTAATGCCGCTTCAGGGAAGGGACGTAAAACATTTATATGAATAGAGCCAACCTTGACATTGCGTTTCTCACTTAGGTAATCGCATGCCGCTTCAATGTTTTCAGCTGCACAACCAAGAGAAATAAAGACTGTATCCGCGCCCTCGGTTTTATATTCTTGAATAAGCCCGTAGTTGCGGCCTGTTAATTGACTAAACTCTAGATAGCATTGCTCAAGGAAGTCAAGGATTGGTTCATTGAAATTATCACGACGTGCTATCACACCATTCATATGGTGCTCTTGATTTTGAACCGGTCCTAAAAGCACCGGATTCTTTAAATCCAACATTTCGGGAACTCGGCGACGCCGAACTCCGAACAGTTCTCTTTGAGCTTGAGTAGGGCAATCTATCTGGTCATCTGGTGCACCTAGATATTCACGTAGTAGATCGGCTTCTGGGGCTCGATAAGTACGTTCAGAATGGGTCGTCAACATCCCATCTTGAATATTCATTCCTGGATTTAAGGCTAATTCATTACATTTACGCAGAATAATGGCTTGATCTGCAGCTTGCTGGGCATCACGGGCAATTAACATTGTCCATCCAGTATCTAGTGCCGCATTAAAATCATCATGGCCACAGTGAACATTAAGAGCATGCTTGGTCAGGGCCCGAGCCCCAACCTCCAAAACCATTGTCGATAGCTTGCCTGGTGCGTGGTAATACTGCTCCATTGCATATACAATTCCCTGACCAGAGGTGAAGTTAACTGTGCGCTTACCAGTCATCGCTACCGCAGTAGCACCACCTTGCGCTGCATGTTCACCTTCTGCCTCAATCGATAACTTTTGGTTTCCCCATACATCAAGAGCCCCTTCTGCAAAAGATTGTTGATATATTTCACCACCCTCTGTTGAGGGTGTAATCGGGTAATAGACCCCCCCTTCCGTAATGCGCGTTTCTACCCATTTGGTGACAAGATGATTGCCATTACAAGTCACTGGGACTCCAGGATACTTGGGGTTATCACCCCCAAGTACTGCTGGAATCATCTCCTGTTCTACGGTTTGATCTGCCATACGTAGAAATCAACGAAGGAACATCTGCTGTGAGCGTAAAATCTACTGAAATCTGTGAAGAGATTGCAGCACTTGATCAAAGAGAGCGAAAGAACACCTAAGCCCAGTCTTCAAGAAGTCGATCATAAAAAAAAGTTTAAGCCTCACCCGTCTAGCAAATGCCAGCCTTGAGGCCTGCCTCGATTTTTGTAAGAGCTGGGGTTTCTGCTATCAACCACTAAAGATAGTGAACGGTTCTTTCTGGCTGCATAACCTGGGAGCACAGCGGATGTTGCAACAATCTGTTTTGCCGGGTCTCAGGTAGAGACTTCGTTGATTTTATGTACACCACACCATGAGACCACCTGGTATGACTAGGAAATAGGCCTAGATGGCATGTATAAGCACAGAGTCCGGTGCTTGCTTGTATCCCGACAAAACCCTATAGCTATCAACCTTTCTGTCGTTCCTTGCCTGCGCAATAGCGTCCTCTTGAAGGGCCTATTGATTCATTGGTTGAAACAGACCACCTCTTTTGAAGATCAGTAGCAAAGCCTCGAAGTCAACCGTTCAACGGGAGATGAATCGGTTTCACAGAAATTCCATCAACAAGATCTGAACATGGATGGTGGATTTCGAGATCTACATCCTAATTATGGTCAGCATCATGGGGACTCAAGCTCTCCACTAGCCGTGCTCCACAGCGACCTTGACCTGGCAGTGATCAGTTTAGTGATCTTCGCCTATTGCCTGCTTTCAAGACGATTGTCCAGGACAGCAGTCTCTGGACCACTGGTCTTTGTTTCGCTGGGTTTAGTCCTTGGCCCTGCCAACCTTGGCTGGCTCAACATCTCACTGGATTCAGAGCTGCTAAGGCGTCTGGCAGAGATCACATTGGGTCTCGTGTTGTTTACCGATGCAGCAGCCTTGGACTGGCCAGTGTTACGCAACAGTGCACGCCTGCCAATGCGTCTGCTGCTGCTCGGACTGCCACTCAGCATTCTCATGGGTTTTGTTGTGGCCCGATTGATATTGCCTGAACTAGGCCTGATTGAAGCTGCCCTGCTTGCTGTGGTGCTCGCACCAACAGATGCGGCACTTGGCGAGGCGGTGACCACCAACCTCGAGGTACCAGAAGCCATCCGCGAAGACCTCAATGTTGAAAGCGGCCTCAATGACGGAATTTGTGTTCCTATGTTGTTGTGCTTTCTTGGTGTCTCAACTGGTCATCTGGACCAGATCAATGGACCAAAGGATGCATTGCAGAGCTTCGCCCAGCTGCTCGTCAGTGAAATAGGTATCGGCCTCGTGATAGGAGGATGTGTTGGATTATTGGGTAGTTGGTTAAGGGATCAGGCAGAACAACGCAAATGGATTGCTGAGGATTGGAGGCCTTTGATCACGGTGGCCCTAGCCCTGAGTGCCTACACCCTTGCCCAAACTCTTCATGGGAGCGGATTCATATCCTGTTTCATCGCTGGTCTTCTCTATGGGATCTGCAGTCGCAAAGAACTCAAGGACGGCGAGATGGTGGCTTCTCTGGCCATGGGTGACATGCTGGCTCTATTGACCTGGGTTCTATTTGGCAGTGCCATGGTGCCCGATGCCTGGAACCACATCACAGTCGCAAGTGTGTTGTATGGAGTTTTAAGCCTGACACTAGTGCGCATTCTTCCGGTTGCCTTAGCAACCAGCGGCCTTGGACTTGATCACTGGACGAAACTCTTCGTTGGTTGGTTTGGGCCAAGAGGTTTAGCCAGCATTGTGTTTGTTGTGATGGTGGTAGACGCGGCACTTCCAAACGCACAAGCGATCCTTACTACGACAACGGTCACCATTGTTTTGAGTGTGATTGCCCATGGCATTACAGCTAACCGGTTTTCGATGTCCTACGGCCGCTGGGAACGAAGTCATGCAGGGTGAAATAAAGAAGATTGACTTTATAAAGACAATACAAAAAAGATGAAAACCCGAAAAGACAAGCCAGTTAAATGAACGATATATTGAAATTAAAATATTTGCTTTAATGATGATCGGGAAAGTTTTTTAATAACTAGTACATCTGAAAAATGCAAGAGCCATTATTCATTAACAATGTAAAATATTTTGTTCTGTATTGATTGCTAGTTGATAGCATGATGGAGAATCTTTCTGGTCTTTATTGCAAGGTTATTCAAGAAGCAGACGAAACCAGATTCGAACAATTGAACTCAAATATATAGTTTTTATTTTAAAACATGGAAAAAGGAAGTTGGCTCATGCAGAAGTTATTAAAAGTGCTATCGCAGAATAGATAATCCCGATGATGGCTTGAAATAGGGTCATCCCAAAGCCATGCGCCCGCCAAAGCACATTGTGCCGATATCAAGCCTATAAAAGAATGCGTCCGATAACAAATATTGCTGAATAGACTGTCACTAGCGCCAAGCATGCAAATGGCAACGGAACAGCTAGAGCCATTGCATTAATCATGAACAAGATCAACTGCTTATGGGTGTTGGCAAGGACCCGAAGGTCGACTTGCATGGCACATGAGAGTTCGCTACTCCCCGCGTCGGGTCTTCTGCAGGGTTCCCAAAGCGCTGAGCTCCAATGCGAATGATCATTATAAGAAAAAGGAGAGCCGGAAAAACCAAGCTCTTAACTCCAAACTTCAGGCGCATAAGCAGGCCTGGCTTATGGTCAAGATTTGGTAAGAAATGAAAGGACAGCATCAACACTGAAATGGACAATGCAATTCCCAAGAGGATTCCACATTTAACGATAAGATTGTCTCTTTTTTGGCTCATGATGACCTCGGCAAGTAGATAACATAGTAGTCATTCGCAGGAGCTCTCATAGGGCAAGTAATGGTTGGAGCCTCAAAATATCTATACTGACAGATATAGGTATTAAAAGATGTCCCGATAATGATTTGAAAGACGATACTGCGGCTATTTCGGAATCCTTAGAAGTCTATATACTGTCAAAACTCGAAACTTATAGCAGCTCTTTGAGTAGGCATCTAAATGCATCTTGCCAAGAAAGCATAAAGAAAATAATTGAGACTTATGGCTTCAACTAAAGATATGCTTGCCTAAGCATGTGATATGTCTAGCTATTAAAATCCCTGCCTTTCAATAGATCAATTCCAGTGACAAAGATAGATCTATCTTCTCCCTTGGACAGTTTCTATTGCTTGTCTATGCAAATTTTGGCTATAGCTTTTTCACTTAAGCCAGTTAAGTCTTCCTGGGATTGCTTGTGAGGTGAAGAATGAAGCTGCTTGCTTTACAGTGAAATTCTCTTGCGGACTTACGGTTGACCTTTATCATCGATTTACGGGATTGAAGCCGACACAAAAAATGTTGACACAAATCCTTCTTATTGATGATGCTCAGGATTAGGCCCAAAGATGGTTTAATGACATGCCTGTTTATATTGTTAGTATTTGGAGCTTTTAAAGATCAAGAATGATAGAAATATGAGCCTATAGAGGGTTCTATTGGAAGATGAATGAACTTAATTCTAGCATTAATTGACAGTTCATTCGACTGGTCTAACTCATGGATGGCTAATACTCTTTAAGCCAAGGAACGGCCTTTCCAGGTCCAATCGCGTCCAGTCAGTGTTCTCCAAACCGAAGTTGGCCCAAGTAAGCCAACGAGGATGCCGCCTGCACTCATCAACCACCAATTCGTTAGTGGCACCTCAAATTTCTGACGTGTCCAAAGACGTAGAATGAACTGAAGCAATACACCAATGATCGACAAACCAAAGGCAATTAATAGGGCCCCGTAAAAAGGGATCCAGAGCAGGCTAACTATGATAATAAACAATACTAGCCAGGGGCCTGTGAACATCCAGAATACTAGTGTTGATGCTCCGATTGCTTTGACTATATTGCTATCTAGACCAAGAAACCAATTCTTGCTCCAGCCTTCCCAAAGCGCAGGAAAATTGTCGTACATCTGCAATTGCAATGCATCTAACCCCAGCAGATAACGAAGTCGAAATCCCGCACCTTTAATTCGACGAGCTAGAGCAAGATCCTCTATCACCACATCAGCCAGTGCGCGATGTCCGCCAATCTCCTCATACGTTGAACGGCGAAATAACATAAATGGCCCAGCGGCAAATGCCGTTGATTCAGCTGGATCATTGGCGGCTTTAATCGGAAAACCTACAGCCAAAAGACAGGCCATGATCGGTTGTACCATCCATTCAGCAGAGCAGCTGCAGTTAATACGTGGAACCAGGCTCAGCAGATCTGCTTCTTCCTCAATCGCCTGAGTCAGTGCACGCTTGAGGGTTGCTGGGTCAAGCTCCACATCTGCATCTACAAACAGCACCCAGGTGCTACTCACAAGCTCCATTGCGCGCGAGCAGGCCCAGTTCTTGCCCACCCAACGTTGCGCCAAGGGTCTTGGTGCGGCGTTGAAAATTCTAAAGCGACCCTCCTCCAGCTTTAAGGCTGAGGCAACATCGCTTGCAACCTGGACAGTTTCATCAGTACTCCCGTCATCAACCAACAACACTCTCCAGTTGTTGCAGGGTGGATCACTGGCCAAAATGCTTCTTAGGCACACCTTGATGTTGGCGGCCTCGTTATAAGCAGGGACAACCACTGTGAGCTCAGTCTTCTTGAGGGGTTCCTCATTGCTAGGCAGCTGCCCAGGCTGAAACTGCCTGGAATTTAAGGTTGGAGCATTTTGGAACACACTTACAAGACTGAACAGCAGCAGTAACAAGCCGAGCGCTGCTCCAGCAGCAAAGATAATCAAGATCCAAGTAAGGATCAACAAAATTGTTTCCCTAAAAAGTCCTTCTATCAAATCATCTCAAGGACTAATCGCGGAAATCAGTTCTATAAGCATTCGCGGTGGCAGCTGGAATGACTAGTCAACGCTGTAATTAAAATCACAGGTCATCTTGAGCACAGTCACTCCCTAACTGATAAAAGTGAGAGATTATTACTAAATCAATGAAGGAATGATCATCATTTGGCTAAACTCATGACAACAAATAAATTCGCATTAGAGATCGAGAAGATCATTACACTCAGTCTTGTGATTGGCTTTGTAACGACTGTTGCTACATCAGCTTTTACAGAATTCAAAGCGCAGTTGAACACCAACTCAAAAGCTGGAGCCCTTGTTTTTAGCAAATTGGATGCCGCTGTCAAGGCTAAGAACTGACATTGCCTTGTTCAGTCTTACTATCCATAATTGCTGATTGCTTTTATGAGCAAAGCGAAATTATTATTTACTAATATTAGGTGTATTTGATTCAAAAAACTTTTGTTAGTAATCATCAATGCCCATTTTTATTAGAGCTTGCCTATATCCCCAAGTTTCTATGCATGCACGTACAAGCAGGTGCCACAATGGCTACGGTTCCTTTGCGCAGGGGGGTCCCGCATTGTCACTCGAGAAGCCCATTGAGCCAAGCACTGTGACGCAGTTTCAGACCGAGAAACTGCGTCGAACAATTCAGGAGTGTCAGGACATAAAAACCCTACGTGGCATCGCAATGGAATTGTTGCAACTTCACGAGAAAAAAAGTGCAATTGCCGAGTGGGCAACAAAAAAAGGAGTTGATGCTGAATGTAGAGCACTCGTTGCAGAGATGAGTATCGAAAACAAGCTGGCCAAAACTTTCCAAATTATACGAACTGACGGCCAATCAGATGAGATCGCTGGGAGGTATTTTTCCAGCTACGATGAGGCACATACTGTTTTGGAAAGATATTATGCTGATCTCAGCTGTTCTGATGAGGATGAAAGAGAATATTATGACATCGTTGAGTTAAATAGCTAAGGTCTGATCAAAAAATCATTCCTTGTGATTAAGTCAAGTAGAAGTATTTGTCAAAAACTAAAAAAGTAGAATCACGATCCTTCCTGGCTGATCTGATAAAAACCTGAGGAGCTACTAAGGAACAATGCTTGTACCAAAGATGAAATAAGACTTTGGTTTAAGTGCCGAACTAATTACGGCATTCTTCTTTATTCAGTCTTTGAGAATGAAAAAAGATTATGGCAATTTAGTTAACGAGGCAGAAATTTGCCACTCACATCGAATGGATACAGCCAAAACCTGTGTTGATGAATCAGCAGATCTGAAAAGCCTTTGTAGGCCTATCGATGCTCTTTCACCAGGGCAAATCCCAGCCCATATGACCAAATAGCCAAATGCCCAAGGTGACCTTTGCACCAGTTGTTAAAAGCCACCAGCCAAAGATCTGCTTTTTAGTAAAGCCAAACAGCATTTCGCCAAGAGCTTACCCAGGACCATTCATAACCCACCAAGCGGCCTGTTAGCTACCAGCTGTAGTGGTTAGTCAAAAAAAAGGCCCCAGTTGTCGGTCTGGAGGCCTGCATAACTTGCTCACTTGAGATCAAAACGCGGCCAAAAGCCTTGTGCCCTCGTTAGGAATACTCATTGCTGTATTGCGAATCAGCTTGTTTGTAGGAGGAGATACGAGCCTTGCTCATTTGGATATCTTAGGGCGGCCATCTCTGGACAGGGGCCCCAGTGATAGTGGCGAATGCCTAGCCACTCCAAAAGGTTAAAAAGAAGGTCAATCAATCGCCATCTGACTCCGTTTTGATTCTGTAATAGCGATCAACGCCGAGCCACTGCCAAGTTGCTTTAGCGGACTTCGGTCCCACAAAGGCAGCAACAAGAAGGATTGGTAAGGACACCCAGACAACTCCTGCTTGAAACGTTAGCCAAATAAGCCATCCCACAAATACAAGTTGAAGAAGGCCAAGAATGGTGAAAACTGTTCCTCTGGGATAGCGGAAGGCTTTGTAGAGCAGAACAGTGCACATGCCAAGGGTGAAGGCTGGGGGCATGGCCAAAGCGATGTTCTTCACCCAGAACTCAAGCAGAGATGTATCTCCATAGATGGGGATACCGCTCAATGAGGGGTTGGCGGCCAGTAGTGCTAGCAGGAATATGACGGTTAGACCTGCGGCGAGTTGACGACTCATGGCTTCGTAGGAACATCCTCTGGAGATAGCAGGTTCTGATGACAATCGCAGTGAGTGGCAGCAGAACAACTCCAAACAATCCTGGCATCCACAAGTCCCGTACTGAGATCTAGAAACAAGATGATTTGATGATCGCGAAAAAGCTCTGCAACAAAGCTAAAAACAGTTGAGATGTTAGAGACAAGCTCAGGCCACAAAAAAGCCCCGACCAGCGGGGCGAGGCGAAAGCGTTTCTAAGCAGTGATTGCCAAATGAATCACTTCTGGTACTCATGTCCGCGATAGGTGAGCACAGGATGGGACTGGGTTGCTTGCTGACTGTTGTTTGCGTAGACACTGCGGCGGTAGGTCAGCTCAACGAGTTGCTTAGGTGCAGCTTCTTTGTGCTGGGCATACTGCTGGCCGCGATAGAGAAGAGTCGTCATGATTCAGAGTCCGAAATGATGTCCAAGTCCCCGTTCCATGGCTTGGCTCGAACTGCGCCCTATCATTGTCAGGGTGAACGTTTTGGTAGCTAACGCTACAAATCAATTATGCACTTGGCGGGGCAGGGTTGGTCGTTCATGCCGATACAAAATCCTGCATGGATCACGCCTGTTCGCTTTGTATTGCAAAGATGATGAGGCTGTTGAAGCCATCTACACTCGTATTGAATCCGCCCTAAAGCTGTCGTTGACCAAGGCCCCATTCAAGACCTTCATCAAGCCGTACCCGCAATAAGTCTTTACAGTTATGGTTGGTCAGGGAGTAAATATCCCTACAGGACGAAAGTCAACTGACGCGATTGATTGCTTGAGCGAAAGGGGACTGGCTCTGAAGTGGGGGTAATCAGAGCAAATGCAAACTTGGCATATTTCAATCAAAAGCATCTGCGACAAGATTAATCAGTAGAAATACTCAAAGCCGTCAAGGAGGCGTGAGGCTCTTTGCCCTAGCTCAGCGTGGTCGGCATTTAGCTCAGTCCTAATGAGCATCTCCCCTAAATGAGACGACAAAAAAACTGAGAATGACAATAAAAAATCCCCTTGAGTTCCGGACCCAGGGGATTGGACGCCGTCCATGGCTAACTTCGCATCTGCTTGGGGCAGAAGCTGTAATCAAGGCACCAAGCCACGTGTCGAATGTATCGATCACCCTGATCAGTACTTACTATTCCTTCGACTCACGGACTTATTTTAAAGTTTTGGGCTTGCTGAAAATCTAAATATCACGAACCATAAACACAGAAAAGTTTAAACAAACTGAACAAACAGATAATGAAAAGAGTACTCGAAAGTGCGTCTGTAAAATGGAATCAAATATCTAACGATAGCTTTTCATGCATCTAATCCCTCAAGAAAGAAGATGGGCATTGCAGGGGATTGGATTACAGAAAATAAAACATGAACAAGCCAATTGAATTCCTGTGAAAATCTTCATTCTCGTGCAAGTCTGACAAGGTTAATTTAATAGGAAATTGACTAGCCATGCACAGCATTAATTACTAGGATTGTTCCATTAAGTAGGCCAGTTATGACCCCACAGCAAAGTCGAGGCTTGCTAAGCGCGTGGGGTCATGACAGCTGGCAGCTGCTGCGACGTACTCCCCCGCTGGTTTTTGCTACGGCCGTTTTCGTTTGCGGCATCGTCGCAGCATCGTCAATTTTGGTGAAGGGAATCCGCAGTAGCAATGACACAATCACGGTCACCGGAGCCAGTACCGAGCGCATCAATAGTGACTACGTCGACTGGTCTGTAACTGTTAAACAAACAGGTTACAACCAGCAGGCTTCCTATCAGCGGTTAAAACCATCGTTAGAAAAAACGATTCTCTTTCTAAAAGCCAATGGGGTCAAATCTGACGAGATGGAGTTAGGGACTGTTAGGTCCAATAAAGATCAAGTTCGTAACCCCAAAACGGGAGAGCTTCTATCAACAACTTGGACGACAACTCAGGCTGTTTTGATCGGAAGTTGGGATGTTAAAAAAATCCATGGGATTTCAGGAAAGATCAGTGCCCTAATTGGTGAAGGGGTGCCTCTTTCAATTAATCGACCCTCCTACACCTTTACAAAGCTTGCAGCCAAGCGTGTCGACATGCTCGCAAAAGCTACTCGTGATGCACGGAAACGGGCAAAGGCTATTGCCCGGGAAGCTGGCTCGAGTATTGGCGCAATCACCAACGCCGATACCGGCACATTCCAGATCACAGTGCCAAATTCAACACAAATGAGTAGTTATGGTTCATACGACACCAGTACAATTAAAAAAGACATCACCGCAGTTATGGGAGTCACTTTTCGGGTTGAATAAAGTCTGAATAAGACTTTGAAATTTCTGCTTTACCTTCAAAATAATATGATTATTGATTGGATTGAGTAGAGCATCTCTCAATGAATATTGGTTCTATATTGCTGATGATTTTAAAATCATAGCATTGATAGTGTGATTTTATTTTAAGGGCCTTGCTAAAGCTCTTTCATGCCTGATAAACAATTTATTATGGCATAATCTGAGTAAGTATTGCCATGAATTGAATCCCAGCCCCCCTTTTTTGGGGGGGAATAGATCATGGCTTAGATAAAAGCAGCTAGCCCCGTTTACAACGTCTCGACCAAATGAACTTGATAAGAAAAGAGAACCTACTCAAAGGCAAAGCATCCATTGCTAGCCAATTGCCAATAGGCTTTAAATCATTGCCCCCAGCGTCCATCCCGGCCAAATTCAGAGAATTTGATTAAATCTAATGATGAAGATATTGAAATCACACGACAATATGGTGCAGGATGAATCAATCCCAATGGTGATTGGGTGCATCATCAGCTACCTACACTGATGCAAAGCATTTCTACCTTATTGCTACGACGATGACCCGCGAACTAGATCCCTTCCGCATTCCCCGAGCAGGACTAGAGATCGCGGCGATTGCAGGTCTTACTTCGATTGATATCAACCTCAATGGAGGAGCCATCAATGGTGGTGAAATCGTGGTCGAGTCAACGCTCGGCGGGATGGCCGTCTATGCCATCTACCAAACTCTTCTGAGCGGATTAAGAACCGAAGCATTGCGCAAGCGGGGTGCGATCAGCCGCGCAGTACAAATCAAAATGATCAGCACAACCGTCTGGGAATCAGTTAAACAGGGTGCCGCAATCAGTGTCTTGCTGGGTGTATTGCTACTTGTGTTCCCTTGGCTGAGCATCCCACTCTCAATTATGGGGATGGTTGGCATGGGTGTTGCCTCCATTGAATTGTTCAACGCGTTCTGGGATGGTCTTGACGCAATGCAGCGTGCTGAGCTTCACGCTGCATCAATGGAAGCCGGAGTGAATCTACGTCGCTTTCTGAATGGTGATCAGCCAGAAGTTCAAATTTTTTAAATCAAATCAAATACTTCTACGCAACCTTTCATTTGTCAGCGATTCTGCAAAAGTTTCACCCTCAGGAACCTCCTGCCAAGACAGCTTTAATGAAGACAAGTTGGCTAGTCGCATTGATCTTTCTTTTGCCGCCATGTCTAATCCGCGACAACCGGAACTCTTTCAGGATAAGTAATTGGCAAATGTAAATAGACAAGTAAAAACAATGACAAGCCCAATTGAAGTAAGGATTAGCTTGTTTAGCCACTTTGTCATATTTAATGATGGCTAATCAATTGGAGGGTATTCCTGTTCTTATCCTTATGTCTACTGTTTTCATAGTAAAGAATCAGTGTTATCGAAGGACTTTGGAAAGTTTAGCTTGCAATTTATCTGCCAACAATAAAGTCTCATTAACTCAACTAAGGATTTAGATCTCATGTGTGCAATTCATGCTCAGTTCAAACGGTACACAACTGTTAGGTAGCTGTAGTAAATGAGAGCTCAAAGAGGCGATGTCATCAGGCTGAGTCATCGCCTCTTTTGGAAAAGACTTAACCCTGGCAGACATATCGGTATTGACCCAGCCAGGACAAATCGCCGTCACGCGGATGCCTTGCTCCCAACCTTCGTTACGCATGGTCTTACATAGGCCCATCAGAGCAAACTTACTAACGGTGTAGCCAGCCAAGCGTCCCTTGGAGCGCTTGCCACTCATTGACACCAACACAATGATTCGCGCCTCAGAATGGCATTCAAGCTGAGACCAAGCAGCGCGACTGAGCAACCATGGGCCCATTACATTCACCTGCCAGAGCTGATCAATCTCATGCTGCTGATTATCAGTAAACTTTATGGGTGTGCGATGAAACACACCTGCACAATGAATCAAACTATCGAAGCCACTGAAATGAGCCAAGCTTGCTGATACCCAGCTTTCGGCAGCGTTAACGTCCTGGGCTTCATAGGGATGTAGGAACACTTGTTCAGAACCAGCGATTGCCGGGTCAAGTGAGCTACCAATCAGGCATTTAGGGTCCCGCAGGCCAAGGCTAAGACGATGGCCATCCGCCAACATTCGTTCGGCAATTGCTCGGCCGATGCCTCGACTGGCACCACTGATCAAGATGGTGCGCATCATTCCTGCATGGTTGCAAATCCAAAAACATTATTGCTGGGAGTTCTAGTGATGCTCATGACTCTGCAGAATCTGAGAACCTTTTGATGAAATCCCGCTCCACCCAGGCAATCAGAACCCATGCAACGGAGCAAGCGGTCGCGGGGATCCATTGTTGTTTAATCAGGTCGATAAGCGCAACCGTGCTTGCTGTTATGGCTAATGCCCGAAGTCCAAAACGTGAGAATCGCAGAAGTTGGTTGTTCATTAGTTTATCTTCCCCTTTAATAATACCGAGTAATAAGCCAACCCATATAGGGAGTGGACAGTTGGTCTAACTTCGAAAGGGTTTGATGCTGCCATGAGTAGGCTAGATCAATAAACTCTGATGACTAAGAGGCTAAACATTGAAGCCACAAAGTCCAGGATTGAGTCAAATGCTTCACTCTCCTCTAATGATGAGATAGCGAAACTTAGCTTAAGAAGATCCTTGCATTCACTAACTTGATGCAGAAACAGAGATGATAAAAGTGCTACTTATGTTTATCGGCTACTGAATCAAGAGCATCATATGGGAATCACACTAGTTCGTTTTACTAAGGCTCAGAGTAGTGACAGTTTCATCTTAAGAACCACCACCAACGCCAGATAGGAGCACGACACAGATAGAGCAGATCAACATCAAAACCGACGGATAGAATGCCATCGTGAAACCAACTGCTCGTCCTTCTGCACCACGCCGATAGCCCGCAAAGAAGAGAACTCTCCCTAGTGCAAAAGACAATGCTGCTAGCGGTACGACAGACAACCATGCTGAGGGCATAAGGAATGTCCAAGTTCCATAAACGAAAGCCGCCAGGACCGACTGCTCAAGGGTGTTCTGAAGAAGAGACTGGAGGAAGATGGCACGATCAGAATCTGCTCTGAGCCCTCTTCCATCAATCTCGTCTTGGCTGAAGAAGCGATGCTTAGCAAGACGGCCAATAGAAAAAGCAAGGCAGAGAGCAAGAGGGATCAGGGATTTAAACAGAACAGAACTTTTTTCTAAGAGTGTAAGAGTGGACTGGAAATTAAAAGGATTAAGCAAAATTCCGAAGATAATGAGACCTATGGAAATTGATGCCCCAGTGAGCATTCCATGAAGGACACCACGCTGTTTAATTGAAAATCCCATTGTTAGCTTCCGATTAGTATTCATATAGTGGTATCAACTCAATATATCTAGAGTCTATTGCCATGATCTGAAGAAATCATTTAAAGCTAATTCTGGAGGAGTAATTAAGGATCAACAGAGCACGTGCTTAATCTTGGCCCGAAGTCCCAAGTTGGATAGGGCCTAAGACGATGACTGAGCAAGAGGAAAGCTACTTACTTTTAGCAAAATATTGAATCAATCTTATTCTACTTATGCCCTAGATGTTTCACAGCAGAGCAACAAGATGTTGGCTCGATTAACTGCCGGGACAGGCTTTTAGGAGTAGTTCTGGTCTTGCTCTTTCAATTATTATTATCTTATATGTGTTTGAACCCTGGAGTTTCGTTTCTTGCCAGAGTTGAAACTGGTTTTGGAGACTTTCTTCCCTTGGCTAAAGGTTATGTTTTTCTATTCGCTCTTACGTAGAGGAGCTCCTGTATTTTACAGCTATGGATAATTTAACTTCTGATAATCATTAAAGTATGTCCTCTCCTCTTGATTTCCAGGTTTAAGAAGAAGGGGTTTTTTTCAGGATGAAAAGAGCCAGGTGCGAACTCATTTTCACCAGGATGGTTACCCCGATCGATCTCATGTCGAGAGGTGTCTTGCGTATTTAACTCTGATGGATGAATGCCAAGCACCATTGATTGTGACATCTCTCCCTGCTTTGGTGTCGATTCAACGCTTTGACCATTACTGCTATCGACTGTGAATGAGAATCCAAGCAGCCATTCGGCCAGGACTATAACCAGAGCCATCGAATACACCAGGAGTAGGTGCAGAATCAAGAACAGAGGAAGTAAGGTTAACCAAACCGGACGAAGGATGATTGGCAAGGGCCTGAAAACCCTCGAGAAGCGTTGTATGGGCACTATCAGACCATTGACAAACACAATGGCCAACTCGATAGGGTGTGGAGAGGATGGCATTGCTCGTCGTCCCATTCAGGAAAATCTAGCTCTTCTAATGCATCGTTAGACGTAGAGAAGGATCCATAGACCATCAATAACCATTAAACATCACTCGCCCATCTCGACAATGGAGATTGGTGCTAAAAAGAGGTTGCTACCTAAAAAGATCTGTATGCTTCATCGCCTCGACCGCTTCGATTTTTTCCATAATGGTCTGATCAGACTGGATAATTGTATTCAATATACCTTTAACTATCTGGAGGATTTAAAGGGACACTTCTGATAAATCAATGATGGAATTAACGCACGTAAGGATGACTGGCTGGCGTATCGATTAATCATCAAGATAGATTCTTAATATGACTCACTAAGAACCATAGGGGGAAGTGATATTAAGGTCTAAGTTAGTGCTTTGTAAAGCGCATTAGGCCCCAGCAAAGTCTTCCCTGACTCCCACCTTCAATCCAATGACCAAGGCCTGCATCCATGCGGCTCAAATAATCCGTACTAATCACACTCGCAAGCTCTTGATGACGTCGACGTAGTTCCTCTCGAACACGCGTGTAATGCCTCACAAGCATTTCTGTGCGTTCTTTCCATACATCTCTAGTCATCCCTGAAGCCTCTGCCCAGATTCGGTAACGATCAGGAGATGCCAAATCAGATAGGTGGATACGATCAAGAATCGGTTGAAGGGCGTTGGCTTCGATGCCGTCGCATGCCATTGGATCGGTCAAGACAAATACACCCCCTGGCTTAAGAAGCCTTGACACTTCATTCATTACCTGAAGGCGATTGCTGGAATGAAGAATGGCGTCTTGACTCCAAACCAAATCTGCTATGCCATCGGGCAATGGCACCTCCTCGAATGACGCATCATGTACCGTAATTAGACTCGCCAACCCAGCAGCATTGTTGAGATCTCGATGGCGCATATTCTCTACGGCAGAGATATTGACAGCATGCACATTGACCTGCCATTGCTGGGCGATACGGCGTGCCGCTCCTCCATAACCTGAACCAAGGTCAACGACGCACCCTTCTTCGGCTGGCGGTCGAGTTGCAAGCTCCATAAGCGCCTTAACGGTACTCTCACTCGCGGAAGCGATGGCTTGATCAGCATTGTCATAAAGTCCGATATGGATGTCTTCACCTCCCCAAATCTCGGCATAAAAACGATCTGCGTCGCTGCTGTCGTAATAAGTAGCAGCAACAGATGCTGATGATGAATTCATGATTGATTAGGATTGTATTTTGCTGAAATTTTTATTCTCATGTATCAGTTTTGTCAATGTCGACTTTGTATTCCTTTTCGGCTACATGTACATAAAAATCTGGGTCATGATGGCCAGGTAAATAATCTCCAAAAGATGTGATCTTCTGGAATCCAACTTCATTCATAAGTCGGCGAACGTAGCCATGACGTAGAGGGAACATATTCAAGTGATAAGTGCTGCCATCACTGAAGGCATATTGGAATCGAGCTAGTCCTTCGTCAACATGCTCAGGGCTTACGTTGACATCCTTACCACAATAAACATTTCCCTTTCCAGAACGTATCGCTACACCTTGATCGAGAAGCCGATCATAGTTACGGTGGTCAAGAATCAGTAACCCATTATGCTTAAGAACAGCATAATACTCAGCCAGGGACTTGCGTCGGTCAGTTTCTCGAAAGAGATGTGTAAAGGAATTTCCCAAGCAGATCACAGCATCAAATTCGCCATGAATATCTCTATTTAGAAAGCGCCAATCAGCCTGAGCTGTGCGTAATAACTGACCATGATCACGAGCATTCTGAAATGCCCTCGCCAACATATTCGGGCTTCCATCTGCACTGATGACGTCAAACCCTTCCTTCAACAAACTAACCGAATGAAATCCCGTTCCGGTAGCAACGTCGAGCACGGAACGTGCTCCATGTTCACGAAGGATTCGAATATAAAAATCGCCTTCAGCTTGGGCCCTCGCCTTCCAATCAATCAGTCGATCCCATCGGTCGGTGAAGTCCTCAACATATTCCTGCTGATAATGGTCTGTATCACGTACTTGCTCTGGATCATCACCAAAGTTTTGCAGATCGTCTTGGCAGGGTTTTTGCGAATGTTGAGTCAAAGTCATGCAGATTCAAACTTCCCGAAGATTTTCTTGATGCCGCCATGTCTTTGAGGTCGGGAAAGGCCCGAATCAGCTAGAAAGGCATTGGTCTGAGCAAGGCTGCATTACAGCTTATGCAATTCCCAGTCGACATCATAGCGAATGATTCTAAGGATGTCTGTTAATCAAAATCTAACGACATCACATCAGTTCCCATAACGCCTGAAAATTCATCCAATCCCTTTGGCAATAAGTACTTTCAGCCGATGATTCAATATAGGCAATTCATTTGACTTCATAGGTGCCTTGGTAAGGCCTGCAAGCAGTCATAGTCTCTAAATACAGTCGATGTCAGACATGACGCCCCAGATCAGCATCGACCAACTCTGGAAGGTTTTTGGTGAGCGTCCTGAACGTGCACTGGAAGATCTTTGTCAAAGCATGGATGCTGAGCAGCTCAATGCTCGAACCGGACTCAAGGCTGCCGTACGCGATGTAACGCTGTCGATCTCTAGTGGCGAGATTTTTGTGGTCATGGGCCTTTCGGGTTCAGGAAAGTCCACGCTGCTACGCATGATCAATGGCCTAATCCTCCCAACTGCAGGTGAGGTGACCGTTGACGGCAAGCCGATCAGTCAGCTGGCAGCTGCAGAACTGCAAAAGCTACGCAGCAACAAAATGGCCATGGTTTTCCAATCTTTTGCGCTCTTCCCCCAGCGAACTGCACTCGAGAATGCTGCCTTCGGCCTTGAGGTCGCGGGAGTCCCGCGACAAAAAAGGCTGGAAAAGGCCAGGGAAGCACTTGAGCGTGTTGGTCTTGGTAAGGATCTCGACAGGCTGCCTCAACAGCTCTCTGGCGGCATGCAACAGAGAGTTGGCCTAGCCAGAGCCCTGGCACTTGATCCTCCAATCCTGCTCATGGATGAGGCCTTCTCTGCTCTTGATCCTCTGATTCGGCGCGAGATGCAAGAACAACTGCTGGAACTTCAGGCCGAGAGTCCCCGCACGATTGTATTTATCTCCCATGATCTAGACGAAGCTGTAAGGCTTGGTGATCGCATCGCTCTGATGAAAGAAGGCAAAGTTCTGCAATGTGGAACGCCACGTGAGCTGCTCTGCAAACCCGCCAATGAGCAAGTGCGTCATTTCTTCCAAGATGTTGATGCCGCCTCTGTCATCACGGTTGATACCGTTGCCGAATCACCTGCTTGCGTGATTAATCAAGCAGAGCTGCTGCAACAAACTGACGAATGCTCAAAAGTACAGAAAATGGCCTGCATCATTGATGAACACAATCTCTTCAAAGGCGTCCTTCAGAAGAATGGTGAAATCATCTCTGCAGAGAAAGGACCTGCTTTAACAGCCGAGACAACCATCCGCGATGCCATGGAGCTTGTGGCCAACGTCCCATATCCAATTCCAGTGATTGGATCAGATCAGCGCCTCATTGGCGTGATTAGTCCACGTCGACTTTTGCGCTCGATGATCCTGAGATAATGGATGTGATTGACCAAGTTTTTGCAACCGTCAGCACCGGCCCCGTAGGCGAGGGCATGAGCAGATGCGTGGAATGGTTGCTCAATCATGCGCAACCAATTTTCCTAGTGATTGATTATGCAATTAATGGGCTAGCCGGAGCAATCGAACAGATACTCTCCGTGCCAGCGCCCTGGCTGCTAGCTCCCCTGATCGCCGTACTCGCAGGTTGGCGAGTGAGTTTGAGCTTCGCCATTCTCAGCCTTCTTGGTCTGAACCTGGTTTTGTTCATGGGGCTTTGGCAGCCAATGATTTCAACCCTGGCCCTAGTTATTGCAGCCTCATTACTGGCACTACTAATTGGCATCCCGATCGGCATTTTTTCTGCCCGTCGCCAACACATCTGGGCGATTACCCGCCCAGTCTTGGATCTGATGCAAACCATGCCGGCATTCGTTTATCTCATTCCGGCAGTGATGTTTTTTGGCACAGGGCTTGTCCCATCCACTATCGCAACGCTGATCTTCTCGATGCCACCCGTAGTACGCCTGACGTACCTGGGCATACGACAAGTCCCTGTCGATCTAATCGAAGCCGGGCGCGCCTTCGGTTGCTCAGAACGACAGCTGCTCTGGAAAGTGCAACTTCCAAACGCTCTACCAACCTTGATGGCTGGTGTTAATCAAACCATCATGCTCGCTCTATCGATGGTTGTTATCGCATCAATGATTGGTGGTGGCGGCCTAGGTGATGTGGTGCTAAGAGGCATCCAACAACTTGACGTAGGCCTTGGCTTCGAGGGGGGGCTCGCCGTGGTAATTCTGGCTGTAATCCTGGATCGACTCACACAAAGCCTGGCTGCCTCAAACTTTTCGAGAAAGTCATTGCCGCAGCGCTTTAAAGCCTTTACTAACCTCTGGACTTCCTCATGAAAATGTCTAACAAGTTGCGCAATCTAAGCCTTGTTATCGCTGGAGTGCTGATGACTGGGTTATCGGGATGTTCGAACGCCAAACCAGATCAATTGCGCATCGGCTGGACTGCCTGGGCTGATGCTGACGTAGTAAGCCTGATGGCTGAAAAACTAATCGAAAGCCACTATGAGCAGCCTGTCGAACGAGTTATGGCAGATATCGGTATTCAGTACGACTCTGTTGCTCGCGGGAAGCTCGATCTGATGTTAATGGCATGGCTGCCAAAAACACACGATAAATACTGGCAAAAAGTAAGCGATCGAGTTGTAGATCTTGGCACGATGTACTCAGGTCGCATTGGCTGGGTAGTCCCTGACTATGTGCCAAAACAACGTATTGGCTCCATTAGCGATCTGAGCGACCCAAAAATTGCTAACGAATTCAACAACACAGTGCAAGGGATAGACCCTGGATCAGGGCTGATGCAGGCATCTGAGAAAGCGCTAACTGTCTATGACCTATCGGATCTGAAACTGATTTCAGCGAGTGGTGCCGCAATGACAGCCGTTCTCGATCGGGCTATCAAAGACGATCGATGGGTCGTGGTAACTGGTTGGACCCCTCACTGGATGTTTGCCCGCTATAAACTCCGCTTTTTGAAGGATCCCAAGAGTGTCTTTGGTGGGCAAGAAGGCATCCATGCCATTGCACGCCTAGGGCTGGACAAAGACCATCCCAAAGTGGTCGCCTTTTTCACCCGCTTCAAGCTGTCCGATGGTCAGCTGGATGCCATGCTATTGGATGCTCAGGAGACCTCAACAGATCAAGCCGTTGACAATTACATAGCCAACAATCGCAAGCAAATCGACTACTGGATGAACGGCACTATGCAAGAGCCGAAAGAAAGAAAAGTCAAACCATAACAACCCGCTAAGCTCTTGAGCTGCTTAATCAGTTGACTTCCCTTAGACAATATCTGACATCAAAGAGCTTTCAAGACCAAAGCGAATCGCCTCAGCTGCTTGCTCTTCAAAACTAAGCACCATCAGATCAACGCCCGCCTCCTCAGGATTCCAGGCGTTCTCTGGAGCAGCCTCAAACCAACTGCTAAGCCTTGGGCCAACCATCTGCACCTGAAGGGGTAAGGCTTTGCCCGGTAGCCATAAGCGACCTTTTAGGCGTACAACCTGATGCAATGTTGCCAACTCAGGCAGAAGTGCTTCAACCGTAGCCCGATCAACAGAACCTTCAAAACGTACATTGCCACTCACCATCTCTACATGGTTGTGGTCATGATGATGATGATCATCTTTATTGTGATCGCCATCAATATGACTATCGTCAATTAGCTCATCGTCAACTGGTTTGGGCGAGCTCTTTTGTTGGTAGCCATTGTCTGCAGTACTGAGACCCAACACCACCGCCGGATCAACTTGGCCATGACTGATGGGCATCATTGACGTGCCAAGGCGTACCTGTTCAGCAAGTTCGCTCTTGAGCTTGTGGAGGTCGACATTGGAGACAACATCCGCTCGACTGATCAACACCAAATCAGCAGCTTCCAACTGATCAGTGAACAAGTCCTCAACAGCACTGAGATGATCAAGGCTTGGATCCTCCTGTCGCTGCCGTTCCAGCCCGGCAGGATCCCCAACGGGGCTACCCGCTGCGAGGGCTTCACCATCCACCATTGTGACCACTCCATTTACATAAACTCGAGTTCGTACGGCAGGCCAGTCGAGCGCTTTCAAGAGGGGGCGAGGAAGAGCAAGGCCACTGGTTTCAACGATAATTCCATCCAACTTATCCGCCTGTTTCAGCAAGATCTCCATGGTGGGTAAAAAGTCTTCCTGCACCGTGCAGCAGAGACAACCGTTATTGAGTTCAACGACTCGACCATCCAACTCCTCCTCCGGACAAAAGCCACAGCTACGGATTAAATCGCCATCAAGACCAATCGTGCCAAATTCATTGACCATGACCGCTAAACGCTGCCCCCCATGAGTGAGCAGATGACGTAGCAGGGTGGTCTTTCCAGCTCCAAGGAAACCAGTCAAAACCGTGACGGGCAGACGCTTTGAAATCAAGGCAGGCCTATGCAGGTTGGGGATCAAGAACGACAGCCAAGGCTGTCAAGAGTGTTGGAGCCGCTAGCGGCATTGGTGCCATTTGCTCTGGTGCAAAGCTCATTCTGCTGGCGACGATCAAGCACAGCATTGCTGAAATCAGCTCCTTCAATAAGGGCATCTTTAAATTGGCTCTGCATCAGCATGGCGTTGGTGAAGTTGGCGCCCCTGAGATCGGCTCCATCGAAGCGACTAGCAAAAGCCACCACATTTTCCAAATCAGCTCCTTGCAGATCAGCTTCTTGCAGCTGGCTGCTGTTAAACACTGCTCCACGCAGGTCGGCCTCACTGAGATCAACACCGCGCAGGTCAGCCTTGAGAAAGTTCTGCTCTTTGAGGTCCCGTCCGTGCATGTCTTTAGAGATCTCTTCAATGGCCTGGCCTCCTCTGAATTCAGGAGGGATGATTGCCATCACAGGAGACTCTGTTAAACCCAACACAAGAATCAAAAGGCCGCTAATCAACACTGCTTGATAACGGTTCCACCAACAGGGAGAGAGATTCATGAAACTAGAAAATTGCTATGAGCCAGTAGTTTGAGCAGTCACGTTATGGCAATTGCCGGCCAATCCACGCGTCATGCCAATGACCCTAAGGGTAGTGGTCCCCCCCCATCCACTGATCGCCCACTGGCTCACATTGCTGCGCAACACCACAACACCGCCAGCCCTCTATGCCACAGGCTTGGAGGAACTTGGTCGCTGGCTTACCTATGAAGCCCTGCGGGATTGGTTGCCCCACCGCCGTGAAACGGTAATCACATCTCAAGCAGAGACAGAAGGCACGCTAGTCGAGTACAACGTGCCATTGCTGAGCATTCCCTTGCTGCCCGGGGGGCTTGATCTTTGGCAAGGAGCACGACGGGTGTTACCCAGTTCACAACTATGTCTTGGGGGGGTGCCCGACAACATTGAAACCAATGCCGGAGTGATTGTTTTTGTTGACCAGATTGCTAGTGGTGAACGTTTAGTAGGCATCCTGAAGCTTCTGCAGGCACAAGAAATCGAGGCCCGCCGGCTAAGGGTGATCACTGTTCTGGCATCAAGTCCAGGCCTTAAACAACTTGGCGAAATGATGCCAAACCTCACGATTCACACCGCTTGCATTGACCCCGACCTGACAGATGATGGTGAGATCAGCCCAGGTATTGGTAATCCTGTTTTGCGACTAAACACCAGAACTGAAGGCAAGACCTAGAATTTAAAGACTGATCCAGCATCTATGGGCCAGCATCGTGAGCCGGCAACCGGCAGCCTCACCTCTCTGATCAGCGGTGCCGTACTCGGTGCTGCAGGACTTGCCTGGTGGCTTTTTTCTGAGGCAGAACGCCGCCAACGCAGTCGCCACCAACGAGCCATGCTTCATGCTCCTCGCATGCAGGACGGATCAGAGGCCCTGGAGGCCATCTCTCATCCCCAGAACAACAGCCAGCACCTGGAACATCGAGTGGAACAACTCAATGCCGCCATTGCAGATGTGCGCAAACAGCTTGAAGATCTAGGAGCGAGGACCTGAGTGGTCGTTAGGTTGGCGACTGAGTGCCCCAGTCGCAACCATGCTCAGATCTGCCGCCATCACAAAGGGGAATCAGCGCTCTCCCAACCGAGCCATGCTTCGCGCAGTGGGCTTTGGTGACGAAGATTTCAATAAACCAATCATCGGTATAGCCAACGGTTACAGCACGATCACTCCTTGCAACATCGGTCTTAATGACCTGGCTCGACGTTCAGAAGAAGCAGCCCGCCAGGCCGGTGCAATGCCTCAGATGTTCGGCACCATCACCGTCAGTGATGGGATCTCTATGGGCACTGAGGGGATGAAATACTCCCTTGTAAGTCGCGAGGTGATTGCTGATTCGATCGAGACAGCCTGCAACGGCCAAAGCATGGATGGGGTCCTAGCAATCGGTGGCTGTGACAAAAACATGCCTGGAGCCATGATCGCCCTGGCTCGAATGAACATCCCAGGTGTCTTCGTCTATGGCGGAACGATCAAACCAGGCAAATTGGCTGACTGCGACCTCACGGTAGTAAGCGCCTTTGAAGCTGTTGGTCAGCATGCCAGCGGCAAGATTAACGAAGAGCAACTCATCGCTATCGAGAAGAACGCTTGCCCAGGAGCGGGAAGTTGCGGTGGCATGTTCACCGCCAACACAATGTCAGCCGCAATTGAAACATTGGGATTGAGTTTGCCTTACAGCTCAACGATGGCTGCAGAGGATGAGGAAAAAGCAAACAGCGCAGCCCGTAGTGCTGAAGTGCTTGTGGATGCCATCAAGGCAAATATCTGTCCTCTCGATCTACTCACCAAGAACGCATTTGAAAACGCAATTAGCGTCATCATGGCCGTGGGCGGCTCCACCAATGCAGTTCTGCATCTGCTTGCGATTGCCCGTAGCGCAGGTGTAGACCTTTGCATCGACGACTTCGAGCGCATCCGCCAGCGTGTACCGGTGATTTGTGATCTCAAACCCAGTGGCCGTTACGTGACTGTTGATCTGCATAAAGCTGGCGGCATTCCCCAAGTCATGAAACAGCTGCTCGATGCAGGCTTACTTCATGGAGACTGCCGCAATGTGGAAGGTAAAACTTTGAGAGAACTGCTCAAAGATTTGCCATCAGAGCCTTCAGCAGAGCAAGACGTCATTCATCCCCTCTCGAAACCGGTCTATGCCAAGGGGCATTTGGCGATCCTCAAAGGCAACCTGGCCAGTGAAGGATGTGTGGCCAAGATCAGCGGGATCAAAACGCCTGTACTCACAGGGCCTGCCAGGGTTTTTGAAAGCGAGGAGGCCTGCCTTGCTGCCATCCTCAACAACAAGGTGAAGGCTGGAGATGTCGTCGTTATCCGCAACGAAGGTCCGGTTGGCGGGCCTGGAATGCGCGAGATGCTTGCTCCCACATCCGCCATCGTCGGTGCAGACCTTGGCGACAAGGTGGCCCTGATCACAGATGGACGCTTCAGCGGAGGTACCTATGGTTTGGTGGTGGGCCATGTGGCACCGGAAGCAGCCGTAGGCGGCATGATTGGCCTTGTGCAGGAAGGCGACAGCATCACTATCGATGCCCATCAACTGCTGATCCAACTCAATGTGGAGAAGGATGAATTGGACCGTCGCCAAAGCGCATGGCAACAACCACAGCCGCGTTATCAAACAGGTGTTCTCGGTAAATATGCCCGAATGGTGAGTAGCGCCAGCAATGGTGCTGTCACCGACCAGCCCTGAGCTCTGATCAACTAGCTCTGCTCAGGCAATACCAGCAGTGCTCTCAACCTACGAGCAAACGATTCCAATGGTGCTCCATCCTCAGGTGGCTGACAGCGTTGGCCACTGGTGCCATCCATCCACACGGGATGCTGCCCTTGCCAAAGCATTGGCCGATCAGGCTGATCACACCAAGTCAACATCAGATTGAGATCGTTGCCGCTGCGATAGATCTCAAGTTCAAGGTCGTGCTCAGGAAGCCGGTCACCTTCTCGGTTTCGGCATTCAATACGAACAATGAGATCAATAGATCTAGCCGTTATTAGATCGGGCGTAGATCCATGCTTCTGATCATCGACATCAGCAACATCTGTGAGCACAACAGCATGAAGCCAGGGCTTCAAACAGACATCAGCCGCTGAGGCCACGAGGACCGACCAATTCTGTGCAGTCTGTTGGATTTCATTGCCTGTCAAGGCTCTCAGCTGAATCTAGGAGGTGAAAACATTTTAGGTTATTTCTAAGTAAGATTTGACTATTGATAGGAAGTCAATTGCAAAGCCGGATTGATAATGTATACCCAATAGATTTAATTATACATTTAATTAGGAATAAAAGACCAAAGCCCCTTAAGGTATATGGCCATTGTAGAAGTTAAAAATCTATAATGAATCAGTGAATTGCTTTGAAAGAGCGCAGTAAAACTCGAATCGGGCCAGGGCGAAATTCTGGGTTCAGTTCTCCTGGTTCACCAAACTTAGAATGCAATAATTGCACTTGGTTGATACTTGATGCATTAAAGCGAATCAAGCGCAGAGGCATGGCCAAAGGTTGGGCAAGCACCGTAGGTTTTAGGCTGCTAAATGGGATTTCAATGGTTGTTGTACCAGAAGCCTTGGTCGGCAACTGAGCGACCCATCGCAAACCACCATAAAAACGTTCAGTGAGGCCAACCAGCCCATTGCGAGAGCCGAGTGCAAGCTTGAGGGTGCGCCCTTCGCCATCCACCTCCACCTGTAAGGCTCTATAGCTGGAAAGATCAAGAGGAGTGCTCAACAGGGGTGAACGGCAACTAACAAAGCCGCCATCCTGTTCAACAAGTTCTCCTTCTAGGACCAGGCCCTCGGATGTCAATCGACAGGCTGCCTGGCTGGAGCCGCCCATGATTGTGTCGTTCAAGCTAGACCAGGCGCTGAAGTCGTTTAGTTGAACCTGAACGGAGGCTTGCGGCGGCAGCTCCATGGTGAGGATTACATCTTTTCTTCAAAAGCAAGAGTAAATGATTGAATTGAAAGAGAACCTGAAAATATTTGATTATTTTTAGATAACCTCAGGTTTTAAACGACAGTTTATTTAGAAAAAGTCACCAGGGTCGCAAAACTCCCCCGTAGCAATTTTGTCTCCATCCTCATCCCAGAGAGACAACTTGCCTGATCTTGTATATATTTTCGCATCACCAAAAGAGTTATCGAGAAGTTCGGCTATTTCCCAGTAATCTCCTTTTGGCTTGCCAATTTTTTCGTCGTATCTTTATTGGACTCGCCATTATTATCGTTATCATAATATACTACACCTTTCATGTAACCTTTCTTGTCTACTTCAAGGCTCCATTCATAACTCGCTGAGATCCTGTCCTTCTTCCATTTGAGCAAGAAATCTCCTCCATCTGTACCCCATTCATACTCTGCCTTCCATTCTGCTGATATTGTTTTACCCTTGTTCTTTTTATCAAGTCAGGAACCTCATTGCCTTGAAAGTAAGATGCATCTAATCTGAATTCTATATTTTAGAAAGGCATATAATTGTTTTAATGTTTGCATACTGGCTCCCTGCTTTGAGTCAGTCTTCCTAAGAAGACAGAAGAATGCTAGGTAGAACTGAACTAATACAAGCAACAGTTCTCACCGCTTACAAGTCAGCCGCAGCCGCCTCATCTGCCAAGACCAAAATCGGTGAACGAGGTTGAACCAAACGGGCAGGCGTGCGTTCAGCTGATTCAGCAGAATCCAATAAGCGCTTCAGGGCAACCTGCTTCCCTGCACCACTTACAAGAAAGATCACTTGGCGTGCGGAGCTGAGCACCGGTGCGGTGAGAGTGATTCTCTCTAGTCCCTTTCCTCTGCCGACAGTCGCCCAGCGATCAACAACGGTGGGGGCATCCGTTCCTGGAAAAAGAGAGGCTGTATGGCCATCTTCACCAAGTCCTAAAACCATTAGATCAAACACCGGCGGATCACCTGCACAGGTTTCCTGCACGAGCTTCGCGTAGGCCTCGGCACTGGCCTCAGGGTCTGGCAGCTCCACCGTTGGCACGGGATGAAAAGCAGCCTGGGATCCAGGGCCTTCAGCAAGAAGTGTCCTACGAAGCATGCGGGCGTTACTGGCGTCATCAATGGCATCAACCCAGCGCTCATCGCCAAGGAAAACATCAACACGATCCCAGGGCAGTCGCTCCTGACCAAGCAACCTATAGGCAATAGCTGGGGTGCTCCCTCCCGAGAGAGCGATCTGAACGCGATCACGCTGATCAAGTACCAGATCAATATGAGATGCGATGCTCTGGGCGGCGCGACGTGCCAGAGCCTCTGGGTCGCTCGCTCGCTCAACTTTGTAGGTCGTCATCACGATCTCTTCAGTCCAGCCACTCAGTATGGAAGCTTCCTTCTTTGTCAACCCGCTGGTAGGTATGTGAGCCGAAGCAATCGCGCATGGCTTGCACCAAATTCTGTGGTAATCGTGCCGTGCGATAGCTATTGATGTAATCGAGCGTGCTGCTTAAGCAAGGCACTGGGATACCAGCTTCAGCTGCGCCGGCTACCACCTTTGCTAGTCCCGGTAGGCGACGGTTCACTTGCTCGGCAAACCAAGGATCGATTAACAAGTTGGAAAGCTGAGGGTCTGCATTAAAGGCATCCTGGATGCGCTTCAGCAGACGGGATCTGATGATGCAGCCACCCTTCCAAATCTGCGCGATGGAGGGTAAATGCAAGTTGTAGTTGTATTCAGCAGAAGCTATACGCAGTAGCTCCATGCCCTGCGCGTAACTAGCCATGCAAGACAACACGACGGCGTCCATGAGCGGCGCCATGCCATCTGCGGAACTGCCAAGATCAAATGGTCTGATCGCTGACCCATGCAAAATCTGCTCAGCGGCCATCCTCTGAGGCTTCATCGAGCTCATCACACGGCCATTAAGAGAGGCGTAAATGGTTGGCACTGAAGCTCCTAACTCCAAGGCACTGACAACGGTCCATAGACCAGTTCCCTTCTGGCCTGCCTGATCCATAATTCTCTCAACAAGGTCAGTTCCATCGTCAGGATCCTTGGTGCGCAAACACACTTCGGTGATCTCAACCAGATAAGAAGAGAGCTCTTCTGTGGCATTCCAATGCGCAAAGACATCAGCCATCTGGGTACCGGTCATGCCTCCAACACGCTTCATCAGGTCATAGGCCTCGGCAAGAATCTGCTCAATGCCGTACTCGATACCGTTGTGGACGGTTTTAACGAAATGCCCAGAACCTCCAGGACCGATGTAGGTCACACAGGGACCATCCTCCACTTGGGCAGCCATCTTGCAAACAAGGCTCTCAATCGCCTCATAGGAGGTTTTTGTTCCGCCTGGCATCATGCTCGGCCCTTCAAGTGCTCCCTTAGCCCCACCGGAGACACCCATCCCGATATATCCAAAGCTTTTGCTCTCTAACTCGGCGACACGTCGCTCGGTATCACGAAATTCGGAATTTCCACCATCGATGAGTAGATCACCCTCCTGCAGATAAGGGGAGATCTGCTCAATAACGGCATCAATAGCCGAACCTGCCTTGATCATCATCAGAATTCGACGGGGTCGTTCGAGCTTGTCGACGAAATCTTGAAGGTCCTTGGCACCCTGAATGGCTCTATCCGCTCCACGCCCTTTGAGGAACTCCTCTGTTTTGGCGTAGGTGCGGTTGTAAACGACACTAGAGAAACCATTGCGCTCTGCATTGAGCACAAGGTTTTCGCCCATCACGCCAAGACCGATCAAACCGAAATGTGCCTTGGACATGGCCAGTGAAACGATCAACTGGCGTCAGTGTGACCACAGCAACTCCAATCTGCTGTGATCTGTAGGGCTATGTCAGGGTTGAACCATCCTTGTTGTAAATAAGAAACAGTAGAGATCAACACCAAAATTTCCAAAAAAACTTCTTGGATCTTGTGTTGATTCAGCCTCGGGAAGCATCAAATCACGGTGCCATCAGAAATGGTGGCATTTTTGACCACTACAACGATCCCATTGCGGATGTAGAAGCCCTCATCAGCACGATCGGCTTCCTCAACGTGGTCCTTGTTGACGATCGTGACTTTGTTGCCGATGCGTGTGTTCTTGTCGAGGATCGCACCCTTGACGGTGGTGCCTTGGCCAACGCCGAGCGGGATGCCTCCTCCTTGCCTTAGGAGAGTGCGTTCCTCGGATGATTCATAGAAATCAGAGCCCATTACTAGGGAATCTTGCAAGACCACATCGCTCTCAACTCGGCTACGCACACCAAGGACGCAATGGTGAATGCTGCAGGATTTGAGGATGGATCCCTCTCCAATAATCGATTCCGTGATTTGCGCATCGACCAGTTTGGTCGGCGGTAGATAGCGGGGTCGTGTATAGATCGGGAACTTCTCGTCATAGAAACTGAAAGGTGGATTGGGCTGCTGGGTAAGGGCCAGATTCGCCTCATAAAAAGCTCCTATCGTGCCGATGTCTTCCCAGTACTCATCGAACACATAGCTTTGAAGCCGGTCACCTCGAGCCAGGGCCTCAGGGATCACCTCCTTGCCAAAATCCTTGTGAGAAGGGTTCTTATGCAGCAAATCGAAGAGAGTGGCGCGACTGAAGACATAGATCCCCATCGAGGCGAGATAGGGCTTGTTCCTTGCTGACTCAGCTGACAAGCCAAAGCGAGAGGTGTCGACGGCCATGGCCTTCAGGGATTCACCCTTGGGCTTTTCACGGAACTCCTGGATGTGGCCATCGCTATCCGTGCGCATTAGACCAAATCCCTCAGCCTGCTCTGCATCAACTGGAAGAGCCGCCACTGTGAGATCAGCACCTGAGCGACGATGGTGCTCCACAAAAAGGCTGTAATCCATACGGTAGAGCTGATCACCAGAGAGGATCAGATATTCATCAACATCCCATTCCTGAAACAACCACTGATATTTACGAACTGCATCCGCAGTCCCCTCAAACCATGAAGGACTTTCTGGGGTCTGCTGTGCGGCAAGAACTTCTACGAAACCTTGACCAAAGGCAGCACTGAGGTTGTAGCTCTGTCCAAGGTGTCGATTCAGAGAAGCGCTGTTGAACTGCGTCAACACATACATCTTGTTGATGCTGGAGTTAATGCAGTTGCTGATTGGGATGTCAATCAGACGATATTTGCCTGCAAGAGGTACGGCCGGCTTGGCCCGCATCTTGGTGAGGGGGTAGAGGCGCGTTCCAGCTCCTCCCCCGAGAATGATGGCCAAAACACGCTTCATGCCGCCCCCGCAAATCGGCGTTGCGCAGCAAACTTACCGGACGGTTGGCCATCTAAAGCTGTCTGCTGCGAAGATCCAACAAGACTTCTGCAAATCAAGACGCAACCAGCATTTGGCATAGAACTAACCATCCTCTAGTGGTGGATCTAACTCAAACAAACACGCCACCACACGCAGAGCCTCTTGCCGCTCTGGACGAGCCTGAGGAGCGCGTAGCTGAGTGACGGGGGTATGGAGAATTTTGTTAATGATTCCTTTGCTTAAAGCCTCAACTACTTTGCGCTCACGAGCAGAGAAATCAGGCCCCATACGACTGAGTGCTTTTTGTAATTCCTCTGCACGAATCGCCTCAAGGGTTGCCCTCAAGCGATTAATGGTTGGCACAGCTTCCAGACTGTCCCACCACTCTAAAAACAGACGCGTCTCTTCCTGGAGCACAACCTCTGCTTCTTTGGCCATCTGCTGACGGGCCTCCTGATTACGAGACACCACCTCATGCAAATCATCCACATCATGGGACTCAACACCGGGTACATCGACAACATCTGAGGCGATGTTGCGCGGCACGCCGATGTCAATCAGACGAAGAAAACTGCGGCGCTTGAGCTGCTTGAGCAGAGATGCATCAACAATCGGATCGTCAGCAGCCGTACTGGTGAATACCAGTGAACAGGTACTTAGGCAATGGTTCAAATCATCAAGGGGGCGACACTCAACGGGGAGCTCAGGGAAATCAGCCGATAGATCCTCAGCTCGTTGCAGTGTGCGGTTCAGCAACATCACCCCAGAACAACCTTTCGCCTGCAGATGTTGAAGCAGTAGTCGGCTCATCCTGCCCGCACCCACCACTGCGACCAACTCAGATTCCAGAGTCATCAACTGATCTTCCCCTTGCGCCTGGCCAAGTTTCAGTTGGGCTAACTCCACAGCCGCAGAACTAATTGAGACAGCCCCCGTACCCAGATTGGTTTCACTACGAACTCGTTTGCCAGTACTCACTGCCTGAGTGAGCAGACGGTTAAGAATCGGGCCCATGGACTTGTGCTCCTGCCCCAAGCGCACCATCTTCTTCACCTGGGAAAGGATCTGCCCTTCTCCTAAAACAAGACTGTCCAGACCGGCAGCCACCCTCATTAAGTGGGCGACTGCTTCATCGTGATGAAAGTTGAACAGATGGGGGGAAAGATCTTCCTTTGCCAAACCAGAATGTTGGCCTAGAAAATCACTGATGGCTGAGATACCCCGTTCAGGGTGACGTACCAAGGTGTAAATCTCAAGCCGATTGCAGGTGCTAAGGATCGAAACCTCAAGGACTTGATCGTTGCCGCGAAGAGTTTGCAGGGAGGTCTCCATGGTTTGCTCAGGGATGCTGAGCTTTTCACGGATTTCCACCGGCGCCGTGCGATGACTCAAGCCGACGACGGCAATGTGCATGGAGACGTCCCTTAGATCTTGTCTTGGATGGTTAGCTCAGAGCGATGCTCTTGGCTCCATCCTTGATATGCACGGTATTGGTAAACCGAGCTGTGTTGTCAAGAGTGCTGATCACCAAGCTGCTAGTGCGTGTGCAGTCAGGTTCGAACTTAACGCCATGGAACAACAGTCCATCAGTGATCCCACTACCCGCAAAAACAACATTGTTACCGGAAGCCAGTTCTTCGGCTTCATAGATCTTGTCAACATCAGTAATGCCCATCTCATTGAGGCGGGCAATGTTGCCTTCCTTGGTGTAATCGGCCCACTCACTGGTTTGAGCAATGGCAGGGTCATACACCAGCTGGCCCTGAAAATGACCACCAAGAGCACGCATTGCGGCAGCTGAAATCACACCCTCAGGAGCAGCACCGATGCCCATTAGACAGTGGGTTCCGGTGCCGGCAAAACCACAGGCAATGGCGGCTTGAACATCCCCATCTGAGATGGGTTGAACACGTGCACCAGTGGCACGTATCTCAGAGATCAGACCTTTGTGACGAGCTCGATCCATTACGACAATGGTGAGTTCACTCACGGCAAGCCCAAGACACTGGCTAAGGATGTTGATGTTCTCGGTGGCAGATTTGCGAATGTCCACCTTGCCTTTCGCTGATGGGGGGGCCGCCAACTTTTTCATGTAAAAGTCAGGAGCATTGAAAAGGCCACCGCGATCAGAGGCGGCCAGTACAGCCATCGAACCTCGCTGGTTGTTGGCGCAAAGATTGGTGCCTTCGCAGGGATCCACAGCAAAGTCAACGCCTGGGCCGCTGCCGCTGCCAACCTCTTCGCCGATATAAAGCATCGGGGCTTCGTCGCGCTCCCCCTCACCGATGACGATGCGACCTTGCATTTCGATTTGGCCCATCCGCTTGCGCATGGCTTCCACAGCTGCTGCATCGGCTTCGTCTTTCTTGCCGAGACCAGTCAGATGTGCAGACGCAATGGCCGCTTGCTCAACGACCTCGAGAATTTCCTGAATAAGAGTGCGATCCACTGGTATGCGGCGGTGGGGATGGGTGTGAAGACCAAAGAAACGAGCAGGGCTGGACTGAATTCACGGGTCAGCGTTATACGCTGATCATGTGAAAGGACCCGATGCCGCAGGGGTTCTCGGCTCTAAAGCGCTGCTCACTGTATCAGTGCAGGCAACAACGAGAATGCCCATACAGTCGATTCCTAGAATCGCCCACTCCTCAACTCAGATCGATGAGCACGAAGCCCCTGGTAATTGCACCTTCGATCCTCTCTGCCGATTTCTCCCGCCTAGGCGAAGACGTTAAGGCTGTAGATCAAGCCGGCGCAGACTGGATTCATGTGGATGTCATGGACGGCCGATTCGTGCCAAATATCACGATTGGTCCTCTGATCGTTGAAGCACTAAGGCCTGTGACCAGTAAGCCCCTAGATGTCCACCTGATGATCGTGGAACCAGAAAGGTATGTAGGAGATTTCGCAAAAGCTGGTGCAGATCACATCTATGTGCAGGTTGAAGCCTGCCCACACCTTCACCGCAACCTTGCGCAAATCAAGGATCTCGGCAAGAAAGCAGGAGCAGTACTCAACCCAAGCACACCTCTGGACACCCTTGAGTACTGCCTGGAGCTATGTGATCTAGTACTGATCATGAGCGTAAACCCAGGCTTCGGTGGGCAAAGCTTCATCGACAATCAAGTGCAGAAGATCCGCGACCTGCGTCGCATTTGCGACGAACAGGGTCTCGATCCCTGGATCGAAGTCGATGGAGGGATCAAGGCCGACAATGCCTGGAAAGTGATCGAAGCTGGCGCCAATGCAATTGTGAGCGGATCTGGCGTGTTCAATCAGCCCGACTACGCCGAAGCTATCCGAGGCATCCGTAACAGCAAACGTCCTTAGGGTGTTCTTGTCTGAAGCAAAAGATGCAGCAACAACTGCATCTCCTGCGTATTAGTTTTGCGGGGATTTGTTGTTAAAAAGAATAGATCAACATTAGAAGATTAGGCTTCAAAGAACCAGCCGTAGCTGTGCAAACCAATTCCTAACAGATTCACACCGATATAACAAACAACGATCACAACGATTCCAGCTACGGCAACTAAAGCCGGACGTCGCCCGCTCCAGCCACGGCTGAAACGTGTATGCAGATAGGCCGCGTAAACCATCCAACAAATTAGAGCCCACGTTTCCTTTGGATCCCAACTCCACCAGCTCCCCCAGGCCTCATTGGCCCAAACGGCACCACTGATCAAGCCAAGCGTGAGCAACAAAAAGCCAACCGTAATCGTGCGATAACTAAGGCTGTCTAACTGTTCAGTGCGGCTCAAGTTGATTGAACTCAGGCGCAGGCCATCATTCTGATCCATAGCAGATGTGGCGAGCTTTGCCTGACGAAAGCCACCCGTGCCAATTGAACTGCTGCGTAGCTCCAAAGTTTGCTGGCGATCAGTAAATAGAACCGCCATTGATAAGAAAGAACCAACAAGCAGGGCCGCGTAACTGCACATGATCACGCTCACGTGCATTACAAGCCAACTGGATCGAAGAGCCGGTACCAGAGGAGACGCCTCCTGAAGAGTTTCTGGTAATGCAAAGCTGGCAAAAGCCACACAAAGCAAAGCCATTGGTGTAGCAGCAGCAGAAACAATCGGTGAAGACAAGGAACGCTCCACCAATAGCTGCGCAAGTGTGCAAGCCCAAGCCAGAAAGCAGAGGGATTCATAAAGGTTGCTGATCGGGAAGTGACCCGACTGCCACCACCTCAAAACCAATTGAGCGGTAAGAACCAAATTGGCAAGAGCCACCAAAAGTGTGACAACAGCAGAATTGCTACCTCCTGAAACCATCCAAAAAGAGATTGGGATGGCCAACAGAAGTAGGGCAAATGCAGCCAAACCAAGAGCCAAAACAGGATCCCCTAGCGAGGCGGAAAGCTCAGCCAACGTCACTCCAAACACCAGGGCCTTGCGACAACTCTCTTATTCTGCCGTTGCAGTTCATCGACTGGCCTGACGCAGCAACAGACCGCCACCTGCCAAAGAGATAAAAACAGGGGTCCAGGCTGCCAGCAGGGGTGTCAAAGTGCCCTTAACCCCTAGAGAACTGAAGCTGAAACTAAGCGTGTAATAAGCAAGAATTAATAAGAGACTGATGCCAAATCCCTGGGTCCGACTGGTCCGAGAATTAGGTTTTGCTCCAAGGCTGCTGCCAATCAGGCCAAACACCAGGCATGACATCGGGAAAGTGAATTTTTCTTGGATACGCACCTTCAAACGCCTTGCCTCTTTACGGTTACCTGCGTCGGTATAAATACTTACGGCCTCCATTGCCTGTGCGACCGTCATGTTGTTGGCATCTTTAGGGAGTTTGGCCACACGAATTGGTCCTGATGTTAGGGGGTAGAGATAGCGATCAAATTCAACTGAAGTGGTACTCCCACTTGGCGTGAGAGTAAGGATATTGCCGTCAAAAAATTCCCACATCGCCTCCCGCTCATTCCAAATAGCCCGCTCGGCCTTCAACATCTGAGTAAAACCAAGACGAGACAAATCAAGCACTGTGACATCCTCCATTTCTCCCTTAAGGAATTCCCTTGCATAAAACAACTGAGAAAGCCCTTGATTCCTATCTTCAGCTTCTGCACCAGTAATCGTTCCGAATCGGGAATAAACAACATGTTTGCCTTTCTCTGTAGCAATTGCTTTACCAAGAGCTCGCTTTACCGTCACCTCAGCACTACTATTTGTTCTTGGAACAATGACATCATTGAAGATAAAAGTTAGCCCTGTCATCAATAATGCCAATGCCAATGCTGGAGCAACGATTCGTCTGGTGCTTACACCGAGGCTGCGCAAAGCCGTGAATTCGCTGTTAGAAGAAAGACGGCTATAGGCCAACAAGGTGGCCAACAAAGTGGCCATCGGAAAAGAAATCACCAGAAAGAAAGGCAACTTCAAGCTAAAAACCTGCAATGCAAAATGCAGAGGCAATCCAAACTCAACAATCTTGCGCACCAAATCAAACATCACCCCCACTGAGACGGAAACCACCGTGAAGGCTGCTATGGCAAACAGCAATACGGGTATCAACTCTCCTAAAAGCCATCGATCCAGCAGTGGTATCAGCCTCCACTTGGACGAAGCCCAGCGCCACCACTTCCATGGCCAAGAATCAACGTCTTTCAACTTTCCAAGGCGCCATTTGCTCAAAGCTGAAAACCCTCCCCGAGATAGTGACGCCGCACCAAGGGGTTGATTGCCACTTCTTCAGAACGGCCTGAAGCAAGAATGCTGCCTTCAGTAAGAATGTAAGAGCGGTCAGTGATGGCGAGGGTTTCACGGACATTGTGATCAGTGATCAGGATGCCCATGCCACGCTCCCGGAGGGTATGAATCAAAACCTGGAGGTCCGCTACTGCCATGGGGTCAACACCTGCGAAGGGTTCATCAAGCAAGAGGTAGGTCGGACCTTCTAGTCCTACCGCCAAGGCACGTGCTACCTCGCAGCGACGTCGTTCGCCGCCGGAAAGCTGATAGCCACGACGGTCCAAGAACATGTTGAGATGAAAGTCTTCAACTAACTGTTCGAGACGCTCCCGACGCTGATGAGTTGTTAAATGACTCTGAGAGAGAGCAAGCTCAAGGTTTTGTCGCACGCTGAGCTGCCGGAACACACTTGGTTCCTGAGGGAGATAACCGATACCTAGACGAACTCGATTGGGCATCGGTAAATCCGCCACTGGCTGTCCATCAAGTTGCACCTGCCCGTAATCAGGACGCAACAAGCCGATTACAAGATTGAATGTTGTGGTCTTGCCGGCACCATTGGGACCGAGTAAGCCAACAACTTCGCCTGGATCAAGGCGCAAGGAGACATCTTTTACCAGGTGACGCCCTCCCACGGTGAGCGCCACCTGCTCTAAACAAAGACTCATTGGGCCAAGGGTGCCTCTGACTGATTGTTGGAATCAAGTTGCACAGAAGTGAACACTTGAGCACCAGGCCGTGGGTCGGCTACCGCTTGTTCCTCCTCGAGAAGATAAACAACTCGCTCAGCCTGCATGGAATTTTCACCGTCCCGAATCACATCAACATCTCCGGTAAGGACCACACGATCTTCTTTGCTGAAGTATTGAGCCTGTCTAGAGGTAGCAACGATTCCTCGGGCTGGATAAATGATGCGAACGTTGCCGATGGCGGTGAAAACCCCTGTGACGCTGTCTGCGTTTTGGATATCTGATTCGATTGTGATCAAACCGCCATCTTCTACCGGAGCAGAAGGGCTGCCCTCCTGGCTTAAAACGGCAGGGGTAGACATTCCAACCAACGCTGTCGCTATGGCGAGATGAACTTGCAAACTCCTGGCCATGACGTGAACAAGAGCAGCCAAAGCGGAACGATCGAAATCTTGATGGTTAATTTACTCAGGAACTGAGCTGTAATAGATCAGGCCTGGGACAGTGCACTCGTCGGGATCCTGTCCCTGCTGAAGCCGTTGCAAGCGATTCTCCACACAGGCGCAGAGCTGATCAAGGTCAAGACCCAGGTTTGGAGTTCCTAGAGCTTTTAGACGCCCGAGGCCTTCACCATAAAGAAGGGTTGCCCCGCGACGATTTCCGCGCTGCAAGTGAAGTTGGGCAACAGCAACCTGAAGTACCCCTTGGATGGTCTGGCGTGCTTGACCGGATGTCTCATGCCAAAGCTCCTCAAAGGCGTCATGAGCGGGGTACCAATCGGCATTATTAAAAAGCTCCACGCCTAGTTGAAAACGTGGATCATTGATCAGATCAGTAGGCTGGAATCTCTCCATCAAGAGCCTCAGCGTTTGGCCATCTTCTTGGCAGGCAACTTGCGCAAGCGAATGGACTCTGGGGTGACCTCAAGCATCTCGTCTGGACCGATGTACTCAAGAGCACGTTCAAGGGTCATCTGTACAGGTGTCTGCAAGGTATCGAGTTCTTCTGCACCAGCAGAGCGAATATTTGTGAGTTGTTTGGCCTTGCAAACGTTTAACTCCAGATCCTGAGGCCGATTGTTTTCGCCAACGATCATCCCCTTATAAACCTTGATACCCGGAGAGATGAAGAACTGACCTCGACCCTCAGCATTCTTGAGTGCGTAGAAGGTCGCAGTGCCCTGCTCAAAAGCAATCAGAACACCATTCCGACGAGCATCAAACTCACCCAACATTGGGCGATATTCAAAAAAAGAGTGGCTCATAATTCCTTCACCCCTGGTAGCACGTACAAACTCACCACGGAAACCGATCAACCCTCGAGAAGGAACAACAAATTCAAGCTGGGTGCGACCGTCGTTACCGGCTTCCATGTTCTGCATTTCACCCCGACGCACACCCAACTTCTCAATGCAGGAGCCAACGGCTGCCTCTGGTACATCCATGACCAAGGTCTCAACGGGCTCGCAGGGAGTGCCGTCAATCGTTCGGAAGATCACCTGAGGCTGGGTTACCTGAAACTCAAACCCCTCGCGGCGCATGGTCTCAATCAGGATGCCCAGGTGTAGCTCACCACGTCCGCTAACCGCAAAACGATCAGGAGAATCAGTGTCCTCAACCCGTAAGGCAACATTGGTGAGTAATTCCTTGCGTAAACGATCTCGCAGCTGCCGGCTAGTGACGAATTTGCCTTCTTTCCCAGCAAAGGGTGAATCATTGACGACAAATGTCATCTGCAAAGTGGGTTCATCCACCTTGATTAGAGGTAAAGCCTTTGGTTCATCTGGACAGGCAATGGTCTCGCCAATATTGACTTGATCGAAACCGGCTAAAGCAACGAGATCACCGGCTCCAGCTTGTTGGATCTCAATCCGTTGCAACCCTTCGAAACCGAGTAGTTTGCTAATCCGGCCACGCTTAATGCTGCCATCATCCTTGATTAACGAAGCACTCTGACCATTACGGATAACTCCGTTATGAACCCGGCCAATCACAATCCTGCCCAGGAAGTCTGAATAATCGAGAGTAGTGATCTGTAGCTGAAGAGGTTTGCTCTCATCCCCAACTGGTGGTGGAACATGACGCAGGATGGCATCAAATAGTGGCTTCATTGTTCGACTTTCAGTTGCCATATCCGGCTTGGCAAAACCACCCATGCCACTGCCGAACAAGTACGGGAAATCACATTGGTCATCATCTGCACCGAGTTCAACAAACAGATCGAGGACCTTGTTGACAGCGGTTTCAGGATCCACCCGCGCACGATCAATCTTGTTCACGAACACAATCGGCCGCAGGCCCTGCTCAAGCGCCTTCTTGAGGACGAAACGCGTCTGTGGCATAGGCCCCTCGTTGGCGTCAACGATCAGCAAACAGCCATCAACCATGCCAAGCACCCGCTCAACCTCACCGCCAAAATCGGCATGCCCAGGGGTATCAACAATGTTGATCCGAGTCTCGTCGTAGGTAACTGCCGTGTTCTTTGAAAGGATCGTAATGCCCCGTTCCCTTTCCAAATCATTGGAGTCCATGACACATGTGGGGATAGCCTCGTTATCTCGGAAGATCCCGGACTGAGTCAACAGGGCATCCACCAAGGTTGTTTTGCCGTGATCCACGTGAGCGATAATTGCAATGTTGCGGATCGCCTTGGCCTGGGCACTCATGGGTCAGAGACTTTCAAAAGGAAAAGGGAACGCACACAGGCGTAGTGGCGGAAGGCTATCTCAATATGAGATTCGACTTAACTTCTAGGCCCCTTCCGCTAGCTAATCAAAACTTCTAAGACCGAAAAAATCCTTCTTCAGTTCATTCATTTCAGTTGATGCGCCGCTTCAAAGAGTCTCAGAGCAGAAGCTGAACCCTCAAATCGCCAATGCCAAGGCTCATATGTCACCCCCTGTGGGTTATCAAGGGGAAAGGAAAGGACAAAGTGATAACTAGCTGCATGATCCTGCAGCCAGCGGAACGCCCTAGTGGCTTCGAAGCTCTCAGACAGATTCGCTTCAGGAATCGTCCCGTCACCAAGATCAATGGCATAGCCAGTGCTGTGTTCGGAATAACCTGGAGGTGCAGAGACCTTGGCCCGTTCGGCTGCCGTCTGGTTTCGGTCTGATTTGATTTCAAAAAAGATTTGTTCTTGTAGGTCCTGAGAGCGGTAGCCACTCAACAGCCTCAAATCAACACCATCTGCTGAAGCCGCAGCACGCATGGAACTCAATGCATCAGCCGCTTCCTGATGCAGCTCAATCCCAGGCTGCATGAGAATTCGATTCTGCACTGAGGCTTCTGGATAAGGGAAATGTCCGAGCAGACGTCCGTCAGCAGTAGGACGATCCTGAATTCCCTCAACAGGAGCTGGACCCATAAGCCCAGCAAATAGCCATGGGCCGAACAACACAGCTGTGATGAAACCTCCAAACACCATCAAACAAGCCACCAATAATCCCAATGAGCCACCCCTTGCCCGTCTCTGAGGACGCGACCGACGAGCAACGGGAATGTCATCTCGGCTGATGCGTCGAGCGTTGATTGCTCGAGCCACGAAGTTGATGCAGTGTTATCTAGATCGTAAGGGGGGGCGCCAGGGGGCCCCAAAATCTCTTTCAGGGAAGTAAGTTTTACTTAAGTGATTCCGCGGGGCGGATCTGAACATGCTGCGTGTTGCCGTTGTCGGTGGTGGTCCAAGTGGATCCTGCGCCGCAGAAGTTCTTGCCAAAGCAGGTATCCAGACCTGGCTATTCGAACGCAAACTCGATAATGCCAAGCCTTGTGGTGGAGCGATTCCTCTTTGCATGGTGGATGAATTCGACCTGCCCGAGTCGATCATCGACCGCAAGGTTCGCAACATGAGAATGATCTCTCCATCAAACCGTGAGGTAGACATCACTCTGGACAAGGTTTACAGCGCAGAAGACAAGAGTGAATACATAGGTATGTGCCGCAGAGAGGTCATGGATGCCTTTATGCGAGATCGCGCCGCCAGCCTCGGAACTAACTTGATTAATGGACTAGTCACCAAAATCGACACTGGCTCTAATCGTCAAGGTCCATACACAATCACCTACTCCGACTATTCAACTGGCAAATCCACTGGTGAAGCCAAAAGCCTCGAGGTTGACCTCATTATTGGAGCTGATGGAGCCAATAGCCGTGTAGCAACAGCTATGGATGCCGGTGACTACAACGTCGCCATCGCATTCCAAGAGCGCATCAAGTTGCCAAATGAAGAAATGGCTTACTACGAAGACCTTGCTGAAATGTATGTAGGCACTGATGTATCGCCAGATTTCTACGGCTGGGTGTTCCCCAAGTATGACCATGTTGCAGTGGGAACAGGAACCATGCAAAAAAATCAAACCCTAATAAAAAGCTTACAAAAAGGAGTACGTGAACGAGCTAAGAAACGACTTGTTCATGGAGAGGTGATCAAAGTTGAAGCCCACCCGATTCCTGAGCATCCTCGTCCACGCAGGGTTGTTGGCCGTATGGCCCTTGTTGGAGATGCAGCGGGCTACGTCACCAAAAGTTCTGGAGAAGGGATCTACTTTGCTGCCAAAAGTGGCCGTATGTGTGCTGAACAGATCGTGGAATCGAGTCGGTCAGGTGAATTAATCCCCTCCGAAGCCGATCTCAAGAAATATCTGAAAAAGTGGGATCGTAAATACGGTGCCACTTACACAGTTCTGTCAATACTCCAAGCCATTTTCTACTCGAATGACACTGCTAGAGAAGCCTTTGTCGCCATGTGCGATGACATGGACGTGCAACGCCTCACCTTCGATAGTTACCTCTACAAAAAAGTTGTTGCGATGAATCCATGGCAACAGATCAAACTCACACTGCTAACTGTGGATGCTCTCGCACGGGGAATTTTCCGTAATCCAACAAGCTATAAACCTGTTCCCAGTGCTGTGCGTAGCGACGAAGAAGTGAATGCCATGCTGGCGATCAAAACCATCACCGGCGGTATCAAGGTTGACAACAACAAAGATGCCTTAAAGCAAAATTTGGCATCAGAGCAAGGAGAACGTGACCCTGCTGTTTCAAACAAATCCTAAGCCTGAAATAACCACTTAACCGCTGATTTGGCTGAAATCGGCCAGTTCACCAGCTTGGTTTCGCAAAAGGCTAAGCAGATTGAGACGGTTGGCACGTATAGCGAGATCTTCACTCATGACCATCACACTCTGATCACCATCAAAAAAAGCGGCGAGAGCTTCGGAGCCAGCAATCAGGCCATCCGCCAAATGGCGGTAGCGCTCACTTGAGGACTCCTTGGTGATTGGTTCAAGAGCATTAAGCACATTCAACATCTCCAACTCACTAGGCTTTTCAAACAAACCAGGATCAACGACCTCAGCAGCACTCAGCACGGTTGCTGGTAAGTCCCCTTTCTCTGCTAAGCGTGCCGCTCTGGTAACAACGGCCTGAACCGCCAGCAACTTACCCGTCTGGCGCATCCCCACGAGTAGATCCACTCGCAGACGTGCATCAGTAGGGTCAGAAAGAAGACGATCGATCAAAACTGTTTCACCAGCTACCGCTTGGGCCAGATCAATATCGGTTCCTGCCTCCTCCAACAGGCTGAGCATCCGCTGGCGAAGAAACTCACCCATCTCAGCCGCCAAGTTGGAAGGTGTGACCTTGAGATGCGGTAGGAGCTTGCTCCAATGGTTCGTCGCTCGTTGCAATAAGGCGAGCAGATTCAGCTGCCAACCCTTCGACCAAAGGATTTGCAAAAGACCGTTACCGGCCCTGCGTAAGGCATAGGGGTCTGAGGAGCCACTAGGACGGTCACCCTTGGCATAGATGCTGAGCAGCAATTCCAGGCGTTCGGCCAGGGCAAGCACTGCTCCCGATTCTGACTCGGGCAAAGCATCCCCTGCCCCACGTGGCAGGTAATGCTCCAAAACAGCAAGGGCTACTTCTCGAGGCTCTCCTTCCGCTAACAAATATTTCGCTCCCATCACGCCCTGTAGCTCAGGGAATTCGCCCACCATCTGACTGACCAGATCGTGTTTACAGAGATGGACGGCTCGACGCACTTGTACAGAAATTTCAGCAGAAAGATCGAGCAGCTCAACAAGTACATCAGTGAGCCATTCCATGCGCTCAACTCGATCGAGCAGAGAACCAAGGCCCTCGGCAAAGGTCACATGCGCTAGCTTTTTGCGTCGCTCGATGCTGGCCAAAGAGCGATCGGCCTCGACAAAGAATTCTGCATCAGCCAGCCTTGCTTTGAGCACCCGCTCATTGCCGCGTCTTACAGGATCGCTTGCGTCAGCGAGCCCATTGCTGATGCAAAGGAATCTGGGCAGAAGGCTGCTCTTGGCATCGAGAGCAAGAGGGTCTTTGACAGCATCAAGACGGTAAAGGGGCACATAGCGCTGATGCACTCTCATTACGGTGCTGAGCACTTCAGCGGGTAGATCTAGATATGACTCAGCCATGGCTCCCTCTAAAAGCAGAGGTGCTTCCACTAGGTCGGTGAGCTCTTCGAAAAGATCATCAGGACAATCAGGGCATGCTTCAAGACCAGCAGCAGCCTTATTAATTGCCTGACGGATCAAGGTGCCACGTTTTTGCCGATCGACCTCTACACCAACATCGGCGAGGGTTTGTACGTAACTGCCTGCAGAAGGAATGCTGACAGCTTGATCGTGAAGTCGATGGCCTCGACTCAGGTTCGCTGCACAAATCTCTGGGTCGCTGCCGTCAAGGCAAACAGGGATGATCTGCTCATCGAGCAGGGCCACAAGCCAACGAATAGGACGAGAAAAACGCCTTTCACCTTCGCCCCAGCGCATGAAACGTCGGCCTTGAAGACTACCTATCCACTCAGGGATCTGGTCTGTTAGCAGTTCCATTGCAGAACGTCCTTGCTCAAGCACGGTTGCAAACACAAAAGGTCCCTTCGGGGTCTCCCGAATCTCGAGATCCTCTGGTCTCAGCCCACAGCGCTTGGCAAAGCCAAAGGCTGCCTGGGTTGGCACACCATTTTTGAAGGCTTGGCCAGCCGGTGGTCCCTTGCGTACTTCCTCTAGATCAGCAGTAGCGCTGGCCAAGTCTTCCACCAGCACGACAAGTCGCCTTGGTGTACTCGTGCACTGGATCATGCCGTAGCTAAGACGTAGACCATGCAAATCACGATTGACTATCTGCTCCAGCTGGGGCAAGGCAAGCCTGGCAAAATCTGCAGGCAGCTCCTCAGTCCCAATCTCCACTAGAAGGGTCGACACGGAGGCCAGCTATCAAGACCGCCCACTGTATTGAAGGGAGCAGCTCAACATGTCGTGTGCATTTCGCTACGGTGTATTAGGAAAATTTTGACGCCGTGACCGAAGGGCAGACAGCATCTGGCCAAGCGGCAGATCCCAAGCTCGCAGCTTGTCTCGCCAGCGGGGCTGAACTGAGCAAATTTGAACAATTCAAGGCTGACAGCAGCTACTTATTAGACCCCCTTGCCGCTGAACTTGAGAACAGCAGTGATCACTTCAGCAACGACGCCGTCCAGCTGCTCAAATTCCACGGAAGCTATCAACAGGACAACCGAGATAACCGCCAGAAAGGAGAGGGTAAGGATTGGCAAATGATGCTGCGTCTGCGCAGTCCTGGCGGATACATCCCACCATCACTGTTTCTGGCCTTAGATGATCTGTCCAATCGCCTTGGCAATGGGAGCTTGAGGGCCACTACCCGCCAGGCGTTCCAGATTCATGGGGTCCGTAAAGAGGCCCTGCACGAAGTTATCAGCACAATTATCCGATCAATGGGATCAACCCTGGCGGCTTGTGGTGATATCACTCGCAACGTTATGTCACCAGCAGCTCCCTATGAGAAAGGTGGTTATCCAGCTGCTCGACAACTTGCCAATGAAATCGCCGATGTTCTTAGCCCAACGGCAGCGGAGGGTTCCTATCTGGACCTATGGGTGAATGGAAGTGCGACTTACCGCATCCGCCCCTCCAGGCGAGTGAAAAAAGTTCGTACCCGCCAGCAGCAGGGGAACGTCTTCAGTGGAGATGCCAAGGAACCTCTTTATGGCACGACCTACTTGCCCCGCAAGTTTAAGTGCGCCGTCACCGTGCCAGGCGATAACTCAGTTGATCTACTTACCAATGACATCGGTCTAGTTGTCTTTACTGCTCCAAACGGTGACATGAAAGGTTGCAATGTCTACGTGGGTGGTGGCATGGGTCGAACCCACAACAATGAACAGACATTCGCCCGCACAGCTGATCCTCTTGGCTATGTGGCTGCAGAGCATGTATTGGATTTGGTGCAGTCGATTTTGGCCTTGCAACGCGACTACGGAGACCGCAAGACAAGGCGTCATGCCCGCATGAAATATCTTCTCAATGATCAGGGGATTAGCTGGTTTAAACAGGAACTCAAGAGCAAATACTTCCTTCACCCAATCAAAGCGTTAAGGCCTGAACCAAAGAGCAAACTTGAGGACTATCTGGGCTGGCATCAGCAAAGCGTTGGCCAATGGTTTGTTGGTTTGCCACTGCTCTCTGGTCGCCTGGAAGGAGATCTAAAGAAAGGACTCCGCCAACTGGTGGAGACCTTTCAACTTGAAATTCGCCTAACACCGAATCAGGATCTACTGCTCTGCAATATCGGGACGTCACAACGATCCAGTGTGCGCAAAGGTCTAGCGGCTCTAGGCATTCGTGCCCCCGAGGCTCCGGCGATGCTGGCACGGCATGCAATCGCTTGCCCTGCTTTGCCCTTATGTGGTTTGGCGGTAACCGAAGCAGAGAGAACGCTGCCTGTCTTGCTTGAGCGAATTGATGCTCAGCTGCGACGTCTTGAAATTACTAAATCGATCCTGATCCGCATGACAGGTTGTCCCAATGGATGCGCTCGGCCCTACATGGCCGAGCTTGCTCTAGTGGGAAGTGGTGTCGATCAATATCAACTCTGGCTGGGAGGCACCCCAAACCTGCAACGTCTTGCCAAACCCTATCTACAGCGGATGCCCCTCGATCAACTTGAGAGCACAATTGAGCCCCTATTGCTGAGCTGGAAGCAAGCGGGTGGGCGACGCAGCCTTGGAGATCATGTCAACAAACTTGGCGATCAAGCCGTCCTTGGTTTGCTGTCTGGTACTGGCCAGGCTCCATAGATTGCTTCAGCGACACCCGTTCTCCACGCCCAGAGTTGATCTCCATAGCTGAAATGCCACCACTCATTCGGGTGCTGAGAAAACCCAGCTTTACCCATGGCTTTAGCTAAAGCTTGGCGCCTGTTGTGCCAGAGGTAAGCCTCTGATTGAGTTTGATCGTTCGCAGCTTCGCGGTAGTGATCCGGTTCTGAAATGGTGCCAATAGCATCGATCTCGCCACCCATATTCAGAGGTGTTCCCTGGCTATCAGCAAGGGTGAGATCCACTGCAGCTCCAGTGCTATGAGGAGGTGGAGTGCAAGGATCGAGGCTGGGCGGTGCCCAAAACCTGCCAACATCATCAATAACCCTTTGTAGCTCCTCGGCATGACAGCGTTCATCGCGCTTTAGTTTGCGTTTGCGGCACTCTTCAGCGATGGCATGCTCGACCATAAAAGCTTGAACAGGGATCGGTCGCCAGGCATCAAAAATGGCCAAGAAAAGTTCTGGATGCTCTTGCTGCAGCTCATCTTGAGCCCTCAGCAGACGATCAACCACACCCTGACGCAGCCGAAAGGGATCAGCATTTACACCATAGGGAGCACCTAAGGATGCATAGGGATGTGGCTCCAATCGGTGCAACGAAAGAGGGATTTGATTGAGGGACTCCTCGCAATCACGAATGGGCCTATCACTCCAAGGGCGCAACAGGAAAAAAGTTCGCGCCGACAACATTTCCACAGCGACAACCTAGTTTTCCACAAAGCAAATCTCGTTGATGCTGCGAGATTTGAAATTGGTACAACCAACCAACATCAAGCTAGTAAAACCTTGACAAACATTTGAAAAATGAGAAATGGAAAAATTTATTGGAAACAACCCAGTGAGATCGCTTGCAGCACAGTGCCTTTGCAGCACTGGCAAAAAAAAATAGGTACTAACGATAACGACGGCACCAGCAGCCAGCTCGGCAACCGAGGTAGCAGAAGGCACATCGACTCGTCATTTCTGAGTATTAAGACTCAAACGAGTCTCAAGTGTGTGGAAAAAATCAATGGGCTCAATTGAGATGGGCTGTTCCACTCAGGCGCTGCCACTGAGCCTCCAACAATTCCTTTAGCCGAGAGTGGTCAATCAGGTCCGGATCAACGCTGAGCAGTCTTTGAGCCTCATTGCGAGCCTCTTCAAGCACAGACCCATCATCCGCCAGGCTGGCCAGGGCCAAATCAGGCAATCCAGACTGTTTTGTGCCAAGTACCTGCCCGGGCCCTCGCAAGCGTAAGTCAATCTCAGCAATCTCAAAGCCATCATTGGAGCGCACAAGTACTTCAAGTCGCTGCCTTGCTAAAGGGTTTGTGCTGTCATTGATCAGCACACAATGGGACGCCGCTGCGCCACGTCCCACACGACCTCGCAGTTGATGCAATTGGGCTAGACCAAAACGATCCGCGTGGTCGATCACCATCACACTTGCTTGAGGTACATCCACGCCAACCTCCACCACAGTGGTAGATACCAGCACCTGGCAATCACCCGCTGCGAAGGACTGAATTACTCCCTGCTTCTCTGGGCTACTCAAACGTCCATGTAGTAATCCAACCGTGAACTCCGAAAATACCTGCTCTGATAATTGGCTGTGAACCTTAACTGCTGATCGCAGATCAAGTTTCTCGGAGTCCTCGATCAGCGGTAACACCACATAAGCGCGCTGGCCACGAGACACTTCATCACGGATGAGTTGATAGGCCTGATCCCGATCGCAGCCCCTAATCATCTGAGTCTGAATGGGGGTACGACCGGGAGGCAATTCATCGATCTGACTCACATCCAAATCCCCATGCAACGAAAGTGCCAGTGTGCGAGGAATGGGCGTTGCCGTCATGGTCAGCAGATGTGGCTGGAGCCCCTTGTTCAACAATCTGTTGCGCTGCTTCACGCCAAATCGATGCTGTTCATCAACCACCACCAGCCCCAGTCTTGAAAAGGCAACTGGATCTTCGATTAAGGCATGGGTGCCTACCAGGATTTTCAAGGATCCATTGATGAGGTCATCAAGGATCTGACGGCGACGTATACGAGTGGTTGCCCCCGTAAGCAGCTCGACGCTGACATGCAACTGAGGCAACCAACAACACAGTGTGCGGTAGTGCTGCTCGGCAAGGACCTCCGTGGGTGCCATAAAAGCGCCTTGCCAGCCGGCCTCTACCGCTGTAAGCAGGGCTGCTATTGCGACAACTGTCTTGCCACTACCAACATCTCCCTGAATGAGACGCGCCATTGGTTCCGATAGCACCAAGTCAGCCTCGATCTCCGTCAACACACGCTCCTGAGCTCCTGTGAGGGGGAATGGCAAAAGCTCTAGGAAGCGAGCTACAAGGCCATCTCGCTGCCCTGCCGTCTGCAACACAGGAGCAGAACAACTGCGCAACTCTGCTCGCCGTTTCAGCAACCCCAACTGCAATAGAAGAAACTCGTCAAAGACCAGCCGACGGCGAGCAGACTGCAATGTGTGCTGATCGTCTGGATGATGAATTGCGACCAAGGCATCGCTTCTACTGGGTAAACGCAATGCCTGACGACGCGGTTCAGGCAGTGATTCAGGCCAACTTGCTGCTAAAGGTAAAATCAGCCGTACCAGATCACGAAAACGGTCAGCCGTAAGGCCTTCAGTGAGGGCATACACAGGCAATAACCGGCCAATGCTTTGCGATCGCAACGGCGAATGCGGACTCTCCATGACCTCAATCAAAGGGTCTTGAAAACTCATGCCGTAAGGACCCTCTTTGACCAATCCACTGACGGCCACAGTGACTCCAGGCGGGTAAAGGCGTGACTGGCTTTTGAGGTAAGCAGGACTGCTGAAACGCCGACCAGCGAAAAATCTCCTCACTTTGAGCCGACCAGTTGGGTCCTGAAGCTGCAGCTCAAGAATGGACAAATTTGGGTTGCGTGGACTGGTGAAGCCATGACAACGCCTCACTGTGGCCACAATCGTGGCCGCCTCCCCTGCCTCTAGGGCCTGGATACGCCGCAGCGAGGAATAATCCACATAGTCCCTGGGGTAGTACTGCAGCAAATCTTTTACGAGCAGTAATCCAAGCCCGGCCAAGCGTTCAGCAAGTTTTGGGCCGATTCCCTTCACCTCTGACAGTGGGCTTTCCAACTTCAGAGAGCGGTTCCCACTAGGCAAAGCCATCTGCCGCTGCGTTTCAGCCCCCCCCTGCTTGAGTCTGGGAGGGCCTATTGGCGTTGGAGGTTCTAATCGCTGGCGAATGCCATGTAGAAGCTGTCTTGAGTCCGTCACCAATCGACGTCGCGCCGATTCAGAGCTGTCTGGATAACTCGCAAAGGCTTCAGCTAACTGGCAGAGACGAGCCTGACTTTTAGTAGGCAGCAATCCAGAGGGTGGTTCTGCTAACTGGCGCACCAAGAATGCATGAAAATTCTCCTGACGCCCCTCAAGATTGTTGAAACCGTTCTCAGCCTCCAGGGTTAACGCTTGCTGCAGAGTGCGCATCCAGCTCAGTAGATGCTGCAACTGATCCGTACTCAGGCCTTGGGTGGACTGGTTGGAGGATTGGCGGAAGGGCTCTGCCACCACTGTTGCTTTACCTCCTGAGCCATGGCGCGACGTTGCCAGTGCCGCTGTTGTCGAACCATTTTGAGCAAGGTACGGCGATGTTGCTTGAGTTGAGCCCGACAACGTCGCAAACGCGGGTCGTCAAACTCCAATTCGGATGGGCGCAGAAGAACGCAAATGATCTCCATGCCCTCTAAGACCATTGGATTGGTTGATACCGGTACGCGCAATCTCAGCAAATTGGATGCCACAGGTTCAGATTCCAACTGACCATTCAACACAGCATCAAGAAAGCTGATTGGTAAGAGGCTGTTAACAATTCCGGCTCGCAACAGTTCCACGTTGAGAGCATGGGAAAGATTGCGCAATCTACGGGCGAGAGCACGATCAAGAGATTCCATCCAACGTGCTAGTTCAAGAGGGCTCACGGGCAAAAAAACCTGCTCCTCATCAAGACCACTGTTAAGCCGGGTGCTGTCACCATGCTGCAAATCGCTGAATTCACTGGCCAAGACATTCTCTGTAGCCATGGTCTCGCCAGCCATGACAAAGAGAGAGCGAAGCACATCAAGATCACCCTTCTGCCCGCCAATCGGTTCTGAGTCCTCTGACGCCAACTCCAACTCCTGAGAGGCAAGCTGAGGTTGATCATCCTTGCCTAAATCAGGCTCATCGACATCCTCATTAACAGCCCACCCTGCGCTGAAACCATCGTTTTGGGGATCATTATCAAAAGTCAACATGCTGCCGAGACGATCAGGATGCTCGAGTGGAGGATCAAGGCTTAGGTGAATGGACCCCTCAGCTTCTTGCATGGAGTCCTGTTCAGAACGAAAAGCCATCAACAGCTCACGCCTGTTTTGATCGCTCTTTCTCTGTCGTTCACGTTCCATCTGGCGAACCAGATCCATCAACTGTTCGACAGTCAATAAGGAACAGCAGTGACAGACCAATTGCTCAACCTGATCTTGAAAAGCTGCCCTTGTCTCGTCCGAAAGCCCACTTAGAAGATTCTGATCCCGATCAGTTATCAACAGGAAAAGGGCCTGACGGACAACATTGAGCAGTTCCCTACGTAACAATTGCAGGTAGAGAGCTAAATCGCGGTAGAGAGTCAGCGACAAGCGCTGACTCTGCTTTTTTAGTGAGGCAATTTGTTGATCGGGCTCGAAGCGTTGCAATCTCTACTTCTCCGCAGCCAAAATTAAGCAGTCGTCATGGACGCCACTTCCGTAGCGAAATCAGTCTGGTCCACTTCAATCCCCTCCCCAAGCGTGTAGCGGGTGAAGCGGCGAACCTTGACATTCTCTCCAATCTTGCCAGCGACCTGCTTGACGAGTTCCGCGACTGTCATGGAGCTGTCACGGATAAAGGGTTGCTCAAGCAAGACAAGTTCCTTAAGGCGCTTGCCAATTCGTCCTTCAACGATCTTTGCCTTCATCTGCTCAGGCTTGCCAGAAAGATCATCGCGACCCATCTCAATAGATCTCTCCTTTTCAACGATATCAACAGGAATCTCTTCTGTGCTCACGTATTCGACATTCGGGCAGGCCGCCACCTGCATAGCGACATCCTTTAAAAGCTCTTGGAACAAATCACCACGAGCAACAAAATCAGTTTCACAGTTCAACTCCAGAAGTACCCCGACCCTGGCTCCGGTGTGGATGTAAGTACCAATGGCACCTTCAGCAGCAATGCGAGAAGATTTCTTCTCTGCACTGGCAATACCCTTCTGTCGCAGCCATTCGCTCGCCTTGATCATATCGCCGTCACTCTCTGCAAGGGCTTTCTTGCAGTCCATCATTCCCGCGCCGGTCTTGTCGCGTAGGTCCTTGACAAGCTTGGCTGATATGTCCGCCATGGGTAATCGGGGTGAGGAGTATTAGGGATGCTGCCGACCAGATAAGTAGGACGGCGGCGAGAACTTAGCGCTGTAAATGGACTCAATCGTCGCTGTCGTCAGCACCTCTTTGGTCATTAGTGCCATGACGGCCTTCGTTGATGGCATCAGCCAGTCGACCCAGCACAAGCTGCACAGAGCGAACGGCATCGTCATTACAAGGGATCGGAACCTCGCAAAGGTCAGGATCGCAATTGGTGTCAAGCATGGACACCAATGGAATATCCAACTTGCGGGCTTCAAGCACAGCGTTGGTTTCACGGCGTTGATCAACTAGCACCACGACATCCGGCAACCGTCTCATCCCTTTGAGACCACCGAGGTACTTCTGCAGTCGCTCAAGCTCGCGACGCAAAACGGAAGCTTCTTTCTTGGGTCGCATGGCAATAGCACCACTGGATTCCATACGCTCCAGATCCTTCAATCGATCAATTCGAGCCTTCATCGTGGTCCAGTTGGTGAGCATGCCACCAAGCCAACGTTGATTCACATAGGAAGCTCCGCAGCGAGTGGCTTCCAACGCCACCACCTCAGAGGCCTGCTTTTTGGTACCAACAAAAAGAAATCGCTTGCCACTTCGGGCGGAAGAACGAGTCCATTTGTAGGCATTGTTCATGCAGATCGCGGTCTGCACCAGGTCAATGATATGGACTCCATTACGCGCGCAGTAGATGTAGCGCGACATTTTGGGATTCCAGCGACGGGTTTGATGCCCAAAGTGGGCGCCCGCCTCCATCATTTCTGAAAGAGTGACAACAGCCATAGTTTTTAGGTTTCGGGTTCGCCTCCACCTGCCAGGTATGCGAGACGATTCAGCCAAAAGGCATGGGTCGACTCATTCATCACCCGAAACGGACAGGTGTGCGGAATGAAAGAACCTATGAAATTTATCAAAGCGACAGCTCAGCGCAGCCCTGCCAGGGCTGCTTCCATGAAGAGCGCTCGTACCCCGATTCGGTTCAGGGGTAAACGCAACAGCTCCATTGCCAAGCCTTGATGGCCGTTGCGAATCAACCAGCCAAGTAAAGGCCTGAGACTGCGCTCATTCAGTAAGCCACCGAGCGTAAGCAACTCCCATAACAACCGATGAAGCCAGGTGAATTGGATGATGAAACGCACTCGTCGCGTCGGGTGCTTGCGATAAAAGACCAGGCCCATTTTGGCCCGCTCCCGCTCAACTCTGATCAGGTCAGGAACTTGGTCAAGACGCAGGGCAGGATGCCAGTGATAACCAACTGCTTCGGGACATTTCACCAACTCAACATCCATCTGTCGAAGTCGTTCCCCCAGCTCTAGATCCTCCCAGCCATACAGACGGAAATTGGTATCGAATAGTCCAGAACGTTCAAGCACCTCACGATCAATGGCCACATTGCCTGTCGCGAAGTAGGCCCATGAGTTGTCCTGGAATTTGTGAGGTTCTGTAGTGGGTTGCTCGAAATTTGCCGTGTTGATCACCGCGCCATAGGTGAAAGAAAGTCGATTACCGCGTTGCTGCCAACTTTTTCGCAAAGCTCTCGTATGACAGGCGAGAAACGACTCGGTTACAACTAGATCACTGTCGATAAAAACAATTAGATCACCTCGGGCATTGCCTACCCCGCGATTACGCCCCTCTGCCGGGCCCCCATGCTCTTGCTCGACCATGCGCACATGTGGAAAGCGAGACGCCTCATCCCTCAGCCAGCTCGGTGTGCCATCCGTGGAGCCGTCATCCACCACGACCACCTCATAACCATCTAGCTCAGAGATAAGGACCTGTTGCTCGAGAGCCAACAGACACTTCTCAAGGATCGATCGACGGTTGTAGGTGGGTATCACGACGCTTGCGAACATTCGCAACCACATCTGCTGCTGACAATCAACAGCCTAGAGACATGAAAAAAGGGGGGCCATCAAAGCCCCCCATCTGTTGATTTAAAGAGTCTGTCGATGGGATTAGTCGGCAGCACCACCGTTGTTGGCAGTTCCGGTTACACCATTACCAGCGCCCTCACCTCGGCCGTCATTGCGTAGCTTGCGCTTCTTGAATTTGCGGGCATAGGAGCGATTCCGCTCTTGCTTTTCTTTCTTGAGGTTTCTGCGCTTGGCCATGCTGTTAAAACTTCCAAACTAGAGATCTGTAACCAACCTAACCAAGAGAGGAGATCAGGCGACCATCTTCCATCTGCACCAATCGATCCGCGATATCAACAATGCGGGGATCATGGGTCACCATTAACACCGCACAAGACTGTTCTCGGGCCAATCGTTGAAGCAGCTCTACCACTTCCCTACCTGTGACGCTATCCAGGGCTGCCGTGGGTTCATCGGCTAGCAATAACTGAGGTCGAGCCGCCAGCGCACGTGCAATTGCGACCCGTTGTTTTTGGCCACCAGAAAGATCATGGGGCAGTTTGCTTAGGTGATCGTCTAGCCCCACAGCCCGCAACCAATAGCGAGCCTGATCACGGCGAGCCCGATAAGAGAGACCTGGCAACAAATCAGCTCCCATCTGCACGTTTTGCTCAGCCGTGAGACACCGCAAAAGATTGTGGCCCTGAATAATCATGCCGATATGACATCGAAGCTGTTGGCGAAGGCGACGATCTGATCCACGTAACTGATGGCCGAACACCCATACATCTCCCTCTTGAACTGTGCGGAGCGCTCCGATCAAAGTGAGCAGGGTGGTTTTGCCACAGCCTGAAGGCCCGCTGAGCAACACCACCTCGCCAGGGGCTATTTGCAGAGAAATGGACTGCAACACCTGACGTCGCATTGCACCAATGCCAAACCAGTGGCTGAGATCCTGAACTTCAACCATGAGCTTTTCATTCATGGCGATGTCTTCTGATCGAATGATTGAAAGAGAACAGACCCATCAGAAAATCTCTGCAGGATCGGCATCGACCAATCGGCGCATCGCCAGCACCGCTGAGCCCATGCACATCGCCAGGATCAGGCTGAAAACAAGCACGGCCCGCGGAAGATCCATCGCCACAGGAAGTTTTGTCGAACTGCGTACCAAGGCGTATAGGGCCTGGCCGGCGGCATAGGCCGGCACATACCCCATCACTGCAAGGAAGATCCCTTCGCGAGCCACCACGCCTAGAAGAGTCTTCAAGCGATAACCCATCGCCATCAGAGTGGCGTACTCAGGCAGATGATCGCTGACATCGGTGTAGAGGATTTGATAGACAATCACGCACCCCACAACAAAACCCATTGCTGCACCGAGGCTGAAAATGAAGCCAATGGAAGTACTGCTTCGCCAGTAATTCTTCTCAAACTCAATGAAAGCCTGCTTGGTAAAGACCTTCACATCGTTGGGCAAACTCGCCGTGAGAGATCGAACCACAGCATCTGGATCTGCCCCTGGCCGCAGCCTTAGCAAACCGATTTCAATGCTCCCAGGCGGATTGCTGGGTAACAGCTCAAGGAATGTCTCCCTGCTGGTGAGCAGATTGCCGTCAGCTCCAAACGATGGCCCCAGGCTGACTAACCCCGCTACTCGAACCCTTTTGCCGGCGAGCTCAGTCTCAACAATGCGGCCCTCATCAAACCACTTTGAAATAGGTCCGAATTCATTTCGAGAACGCTGATCAAACAAAACACGGCCACGACTTGTGAGCGCTTTTGCCTTGGCTGCAAGCTCAGGATCTGTGAACAGCGAATCCCCCGGTTCAAAACCCAAGGCAAGAATCTGGCGAGTCGAGAGTGTTTGCGGATTTCTCCAAAGCAAAAAATTCCAGTTCACAGGTGTGATGCCCTGGACGTCTGGATGTGCCATGGACTGCACCAACCGACGCCGTGGAAACCCACTCATGCTGATCGAGCTCATCGAGCGAGGGCTCATCAACACCAGGTCAGCATCAAAGAGACGATGCACGGTGACACTGGCATCGAACAAACCATCTCGGAAACCCAATTGCATGAACATCAGGATTCCGGCGAAGCAGATTCCTGCCAGAGCAACCAAAAGCCGTAAAGGTTGACGACTCAGTAGCAACCAAGCCAGAGGGATCCTCCGCCGTTGCCAAAAGCCAGACATCACGAGGGCTGAAAGCGAGCTATCACCTTCATACCCGCGAGACTTCTCACCCGAGCAGCTGAGTTCGGGTCAAGACTGACCCGAACTTCAACCACGCGGGCATCTGCATCACCAGTGGGATCAGTTGAGAGCACATTGCGCTGACGAACCTGGGGGCTAATGCGCTCCACACGACCCATCAAAGTCCCATCAAATCCACCGTTTTCACTGGTTAAGCGAACAACCTGACCAACATTCACTCGATTCACATCCGACTCATAAACTTCGATCAAGGCTTCCATGGTCTGATTGGCGCCAACTTCGATCACGCCATCACTACCTGGACGCTCCCCGACGCGAGTGTGCACCCTTAACACCACACCATCGAGGGGAGACTTCAATTGACTATCAGCGAGATCAGCCTCAAGTCCGCTGAGTTCAGCCAAAGCCTCCCGACGTTTGCCATCGATTTTGACGAGTTCTTCCTGTTTTTCCTCCAAATCCACCAGAGATGAAGCTCCAACCATGGCAGCTTTTTGATAACGAGTTACCTCCCGCTGCTGCATTCGCAACTGAACCTCGAGAGTCTTCAGTCGAGCTTGGACGGCTGCCAGATCAGCAAAAGCTTTAGGTCGGTTGTCGAACTCTGCTAGAACCTGACCACGCTTAACTTCATCACCTTCACGAACACTGAGCTTGGCAACCCGTGGAGTGCCACCAAACCCGCCAGCAGGGGCGGCCAAGCGACGGACATCACCAGCGGGCTCAAGTTGTCCCAAGGCCGCAACAGCTTCAACTGGTCTGGCTGCTGGAAGCAGCACAGGACTTTCTGGAGGTGTCTCAGGCCGACGCGTAAGGCTCCAGACACCAATAGCTACAACAAGGCAGATTCCTCCGGTTATCAACCATCGCCAGGTTTTGCTGCTTAAAGGGGAGGTGGATCCTCGAACAACATCTCCTCGATGTATCGATCCGCCCATTGAGGATTGAAGGCCTTCTCCAGCACTCCGCGTGTCTTGTCGTTGCGTTTCTGTTGGATGCAATAGGAGAGTTGGCTCTTATGCCTTTGGATCGTAGATGCCGCATCAGAAGCATCGGGAGTCGCGTCAATGACGGTAGAGATAAGAGCTTGGAGATAGCCATCTGCCAAATCCACGAACCAGCTTTCCTCCTGGCTACTAGCTGGACGGATGAACTGGACAAACGGAGAGAAGATGGATCCCCATGCAGGCAATTCCCTCACCTGTTGAAACGCAGGAATGGGCAGTGACTCAAGGCCATCAACTAGGGCCACTGGCATTGATAGGCCTACAGGCGAAAGATCTACGATGGCCGCCGAAATACCGGCAGGACTAGCAACAATATCGGCTCCAAAAATTGGTAGATCAAAGCGAGGATCGGGAAAGAAGACGCAATGGAGTATTTGCAGCCCCCCTCCCAGCCTGGCTATCTCCAAATGCAACTTGCGCAGCCCCCGACAACGATGCAATTCATTGCTTATCAGCAGCTCCTCTCCGTCAAGCTGCCCGCTGATTGACTCCATCACTGAATCCAGCGCAAATGGACTGAGCTCCGGCAACTGCGCCCTGCGCTGCCTGATTCGCGCTGCCAACGACTCGATCAACGGGTGAATTGCCGGGCCGCTTGTTGAGGGAAAAGGCAGCACGATGGCAAGAAGGCTCAGAATGGGACTTTGACACGCACCTCTGACACGCTCCACCCCTAAACCCAATCTTCAACACTGGGCTCTAAAGAACAAGACCCGCTGCGTGATGGCATCCATGCCAGATGCACCACTGACTTGTTTAGACCTCTGGTGCAAAGCAGGCAGTTCAAGCGAACAAAAAGGAGAGGAAGGATTAGCCCACTTTCTTGAACACATGGTGTTCAAGGGAAGCTCACAGATGGAGGCTGGAGAATTCGATCGAAAAATTGAAGCGCTTGGAGGCAGCAGTAATGCCGCCACAGGTTTCGATGACGTCCACTTTCACGTTTTGGTACCACCAACGGCTGCCAGGGAAGCACTTGATCTGCTGCTCAATCTCGTTCTAACTCCAGCTCTGCGCTCAGAGGCCTATGCCATGGAGCGAGACGTCGTATTGGAGGAAATTGCCCAATATCGAGATCAACCTGATGATCAAGTCCTCCAACACCTTCTCGAAGCCTGCTGCGAAGACCATCCGTACGGTCGAGCCATCCTTGGCTTTGAAGCAAGCCTAAAAACAAGTACTCCCGAGCAAATGAGGGAGTTCCACAGCCGCCGCTATCGAGGCCCGAACTGTTGCCTAGCAATTGCGGGCGCCATTCCTATAGGCCTGGAAGACATCTTGAACAACAGCCGTTTGGCTGAGCTGAATCACCAAGCGATGGAGGACATTGATCCTGCCATTTCTCCAACTTTCAGCTTCCAAAAAGGGCGACGAGAAATTCAAGTCCCCAGGCTGGAATCCACCCGGCTATTGATGACCTGGCCGATGCCCCCTGCCTCAAACCAAGAGATGGTGATGGGAGCTGACCTAGCGACCACCCTGCTTGCGGAAGGACGTCGCAGTCGACTGGTTCATCACCTCAGAGAGGAATTGCAAATCGTGGAATCGATCGATATGGATGTAACCGTGTTGGAACAAGGCAGCCTTGTATTGCTAGAAGCCTGCTGCAACGAGAAGCAGCTGGACAGGGTGGAAAAGGAAATCCACCATTTATTGCAGACCAGCCTCGAATCAACCCCCAAGAATCAGGAGATCGAACGAGCTAGCCAACTGGTGTCAAATGGACTGTGTTTCAGCCTTGAAGCTCCCAGTCAAGTAGCTGGCCTGGCAGGGAATCAAGCTCTTTGGAATCGTCCTCAATCCTTGTTGGCACCACTTGATCATCTGCCTGCATGGACGCCGACTCGACTGCTCGAGCAAATGCTTCCATTACTGCAACCAGAGCGCAGCTTCACCCTTGTTGCCAGACCGATGGAAGCAGACGAATGAATCCTCTTGATGTGGTTTTAGATCCAATCGCCGCACCGGGAGTCATCGCTGCCAAGCTTTGGATTAAAGGCGGCAGTGGTGCTGACCCAAAAGGGCAACGGGGAGTTCACCAACTGCTCGGAGCCCTCTTGACAAGGGGCTGTGGACCCTATGACCACCTTGCTCTAGCCGATCTCGTTGAAGGCTGCGGGGCAGGGTTGCGCTGCGATACCCACGAAGACGGATTGCTAATTAGCCTCAAATGTGCTGATCGCGATGCCGAACGACTGCTTGATTTACTTGGCTGGATGCTGATCGATCCGCATCTGGATTCAAGTCAAGTAACGCTGGAAAGGGATCTCAGTCTTCAGGCCTTGTATAGACAAAGAGAAGACCCATTTCACTTGGCTTTTGACGGCTGGCGGCATATGGCTTACGGCAGTGGCCCCTACGGCCACGATCCCCTTGGCCTTAGCGAGGACTTGAAGCAACTTGGTCGTCAGCAATTAATTTCTCTAATCGAAGGGCTAACAGCAAAATCACCTGTGCTTGCCCTCGCTGGGACCCTTCCAGAGGATCTTGAACAGCGCCTGGAGGCAATGGAATCCTTCCAGCGCTGGCCCAATCAGCCACCTCAGCAAGCGAGAAAGTCTGCATCGAGCAAGATCTCAACAGAGAACATTCTGAGCGAATCCAACATTTTTCTTCAGCCTGAACCCACAAGTCAGGTGGTCATGATGCTTGGACAGCCAACCCTTGCGCATGGCCATGAAGACGATCTGGCGCTGCGTCTACTGAACTGCCACCTGGGATTAGGCATGTCGAGCCTGCTGTTCAGACGTCTACGAGAGGAACACGGGGTGGCCTACGACGTAGGCACTCATCACCCGGTACGTGAGTGTGCCGCTCCATTTGTATTACATGCCTCGACAAGCGAAGACAAGGCAAAACTCACCCTTCAGTTGCTTCTAGACAGCTGGTGGGAACTCAGCCAGCAAGCGATATCAGAAGAAGACATTGAACTGGCACGCGCAAAATTCCATGGTCAACTCGCCCATGGAGCCCAAACCACCGGACAACGGGCAGAACGCCGAGCCCAATTGCGGGGACTAGGACTGCCAGGTAACTATGACCAGCACAGCTTGGAGACAATCAAAAATCTTGATGGAAGCGCTCTGCAAAAGGCAGCTCAACGACATCTAAGAATGCCCTTGCTAAGTCTCTGTGGCCCAGAAACCAGCCTTCAAATCCTTGCCAAGGACTGGCAACAGCAAGTGGTTCAAAGTTCTTAATCCCCCTTTGCCCCATCAACATCTGAAAGGTCCAAGACCAGGCGATCCAGTGGGATCAGAAAGCTGCCATGACGAAATCGCACAACAGCAATGTCCTTGGCACGCAGGCCAACGATCTCGCCAAGCTCTTCTGGGGAGATCAAATCCGGTGGCCGTAGCATTGGCATGGGATCCGCGGTCTTTAGATAAGGCAAGGGCACCTTTAAACGGACCTGTTGACCAATAACCGGTTCCATGAGAACGGAGCAATGCCACTCTCCTACTGCAGGATGGAGCAAGCTGAAAACCCTTTGTGCGAGCCCTGGCCACCTGGAGCGGCGCCCTCGCCGGCCTGATGATGATCCTTGTAGGAGGGTTGATCCCTGCTGCGCTGCTCTTGCCTGGCCTTGACTTACAACCGCACGTGTTAACCCTTCCAAGCACTTGGCAGGTACCAGCTCTATTGCTCTGTGCACTCGTATGCGGTCCGCGTGCTGGAGTCATCGCTGCAGTTGCTTATCTCACCATTGGCCTCGTTGACCTACCCGTATTTCATGGTGGTGGAGGTCTTAATTATGTGCTGACGCCAGGGTTTGGCTACCTGGCTGGATTTGTTCCGGCCGCCTGGCTCAGTGGTCGTCTGGCCCAGCAAACAGGCATGAATGATGTCCTCAGCCTGACCATTGCAGCGATCGCGGGGTTGATCATGCTTCAACTCTGCGGCGTACTCAATCTGCTGCTCGGATCTGCCCTATACCAATGGCCTGATCGCATTCCAGAACTTCTATTTAGCTATACCTTTGGCCCCCTACCCGCTCAACTAGTCCTCTGTGCAGGTGTTGGCGTACTCGCCTTGCCATTACGAAATCTGCTGTTTGTCGAATGAATCAACGTCAAATATCACGCCGGGCAATGCTGCTAATCAGCATCCTGCTGATGCTGATTGATCAGATCAGCAAAAGCTGGGCCCGTCAACAACTCAGCGCAGGCTTCGTAATCCCTTTTGTTCCTGGGCTATTGCAGTTGCGTCTGATCAGCAACACAGGCGCAGCCTTTAATCTTTTCAATGGAGCAACATTCCTCTTAGGGCTGCTCAGCCTGGCTGTGACCATTGGTTTGATGGTCTGGATATGGAGAGCAGGGCAAATGCCCATATGGCAAGGCCTTGCAGTGTCCTTTCTGCTCGGCGGAACCATCGGCAATGGCTTGGACCGATGGCGTCTAGGACACGTCACCGACTTTCTGCAACTTGTACCGGTGGACTTTCCGATTTTCAATGGAGCCGATGTGGCGATCAATTTGGCCGTGATCTGCTTCGGAATCGATGCCCTGACAAGACGCCATGGACAACAACACACCTAAGAGGTTTGCCATGACTCGAGTGATCATCAATCAAGCGCTGTCAACCCGATCGAAAAGTTGTTCTTTAAATCGATCACTGACGCTTTAGTGGAAACGAAAAGATGGAGCTTGCCTTACTTGATCATCAAGACAAGTATTGGTCTCTAGATGATCTCAAACCCACCAATGCACTTTCGTAGCGATCTGCTATTGATCGGCCATGAGCCTTGCAGATACAAATTCTTAGTCTCTGGCTCAGCAATGATGCCAACAGTCGCTCAAACAGTTTCAGAGCCCTGACGGTGTCTCTCTGGTCAAAGATCATCCAACCTGCAGGCAGCGGAAGCATGACAAACAAATGATCTCCCGTCAGCGGCTGCTCCTATGGACCGCCTGCGCGCTGGTGGTCTTGCTCGTGATCGGAGCTCTAGTGCAAGTGGCGAGGAACCTGCTCTGGGATTTGAGTTACCTACTACCTTCCTGGTTGCTAGGTCCGGTGTTGTTGCTAACAGCAGGCCTCATCATCTTGATGATCTATCAAGTTGGATGGCCCTGGTGGAAGGCTTTTAAGCGTCAGAACTTAGAAACTGCTCAAAACAATCAACGGCCCATTTCCCCTCCAAGTAGCCGTCATCAAGCAGCCAAGCAAAGTCTTGAAAGCATTGATCGCCTGCTCGAACGCCTCCAAGACGAGGTCACTCGAGAAGGGCTTAGGCAAGAGAGAGAAAGGGTGGCGGATGAACTGGCCCGTGGTGATCTGATGGTGGTGGTGTTCGGTACTGGTTCCAGTGGCAAGACATCTCTGATCCGAGCACTACTGAACGAAATGGTGGGCGAGGTTGGTGCACCCATGGGATCCACAACCAGTAGCCAGATTTATCGGCTGCGTTTAAAGGGACTTGATCGAGGCCTTCAACTGGCTGACACCCCAGGAATTCTTGAAGCAGGCAGAGCCGGTTTAAGCCGAGAGAAGGAAGCAAGGCAACGAGCCAGTAGAGCTGACCTGATGGTGGTGGTCGTGGACTGTGATCTACGCGCTTCAGAGCTGGAGGTCATCAGTAGCCTTGCCAATCTGGGCAAACGATTGCTTCTAGTTCTGAATAAATGCGATCTACGCGGTGAAGAAGAGGAGCGACGGCTGTTGGCGCAGTTGCGTGGGCGATGCAAGGGCTTACTTGGATCTGAGGATGTGATGTCGTGTAGCGCTGCACCCCAGTCAGTGCCGCGTCCGGGCAAACGACCTTTGCAGCCTCCTGCTGAGGTCGACAACCTGCTGCGTCGTCTTGCGTTAGTGCTTCACGCCGATGGTGAAGAACTACTGGCAGACAACATTCTGCTGCAATGTCGCCATTTGGGAGATACCGGTCGCCAGCTGCTGGATCGACAACGACAACAGGAAGCGCGTCAGTGTGTTGATCGTTACAGCTGGATCAGTGGTGGTGTCGTCGCTGCAACACCCCTTCCAGGCGTGGATCTATTGGGGACGGCAGCGGTGAATGCCCAAATGGTGATGGAGGTAGCTCGGGTTTATGGAGTTCAACTCACTCGCACCCGAGCACAAGAACTGGCGGTATCAGTAGGTCGCACTTTGGCAGGACTCGGCATTGTTAAAGGTGGGGTGGCGATCATCGGCACAGCTCTCAGTGTCAACTTGCCCACCCTGTTGCTGGGCCGAGCGGTACAGGGGGTCGCTGCTGCCTGGCTCACACGCGTTGCGGGAGCTAGCTTCATTACCTACTTCCAGCAGGATCAAGACTGGGGGGATGGGGGTATGCAGGAAGTGGTGCAACGTCACTACGATCTCAACCGACGAGAATCTTCGCTGGAACGTTTTCTCACGACAGCCCTGCGGCGGGTGGTGGAGCCTCTACAGCGGGAGAAACGGCGACAGCTCCCTCCACGCCCAGGGCCTCGGGGGGTGGAGGACGCATCGGACCACGGGCATCCAGAACTGTGATCAAAGCCAGGTAGAACAAACCAATCGCTACTGACAAAACAGTCGTGACAATCGCCACCCAGCGACCTCGCGGGGGTGATGAAGCCATTAGCGCAAACCCAGCAAAGATTGATTCATCAGAGTTGCCAACCGATTGAGATGCATCGATTGCGTATGGGGGTTGCCCAAGACCACCTTGAGGAAATGACGACCATGATGCAAGGGTCTTGACACCATCAATTGCTGTTCGAGCAGGCTTTGCCGAGTAGCTAATGACCAGACTGATGCTTGATCTGCATCGGCGTTCTTAGGGCTACAGGCAATGAGATGCAATGGTCCGCTGAGAAGAATGAACCTGGATGCATCGAGTTGACGCGCAAGAGACTGACGACGCTGAATCGCCCCCTCCAGCAAGCTCTGAATTCCCTGTTCCCCGAGTTGACGCAGACCCAACCACAGCTTGAGCACCTCTGCCGGCCGAGTTCCTTGAAGGCCAATTTCACTGCCATGACCGTCTCCCCAGGCTGGTTCCATATAGGGCAAGCCAGTCGAGAAGGCTGAAGCAAGATGGGATTGGTTCGCGACTAGCAATAGGGATGATGTCTTCGTGATCCCAAGCAACTTTTGAGGATTCACTGTGATCGAATCGGCTTGAGAAATTCCTTTAACCACAGAAGCAGTGGCTGTTGCTAGAGCAAAGACCCCTCCAATGGCTCCATCGACATGCAGCCAGACCCGCTCGCGGCTGCATAGCTCTGCCATCGCTACCAAGGGATCTACAGCTCCATGGACAGTCGTGCCTGCTGTAGCGACAACGGCTAAGCATGGTCTTCCTTCTGCGCGGAGAGCCTTGAGTTGATTCTCTAGGGCATCGAGATTCATGCACCCTTCGTGATCGACAGGCACCGTCTGCAAGGCATCGCTAGCCAGTCCCATTACCCGCATGGCCTTAGCGAGCGACACATGAGCGTCGACACTTGCAAGCACCACTGCCCTGGGATCATCTTGAAGATCTGCCTGTTGGCGAGCGATCACCATCGCCATAAGGTTGCTGAGGCTGCCACCACTGGCTGCCACACCACCAGCCGTCAAGGGCAGTCCCAAGCGCTCAGCAAACCAGCGGCACATCTCTCGCTCTAAACGCGAAAGACTGGGTGACAACTCCTCGGCCAAAAGATTGTTGTTTAGTCCTGCGCAGATCAAATCAGCAGCGATGGATGCCGTTAGAGGCGGCGGATCGAGATGAGCCAAAGCACCTGGATGGGAAGGCTGATAAGCCCCTTCCATCACCAACTGCAAATCGTCCAGCAAGGCATCAACTGAAAGGCCTTGAGGCGGCGGTGCCACATCAGGCAAAGCACTCAGCGCTGGTAAGGGGCCTCGATTGCTTGCTGTTGCGAACCACTGACAAAGTCGAGTACTGGCTTGCTCTAGAAAAGCCTGCAGTTCTGGATCGAAATGGTCAGGCTTGGCAAAGGGCGCCAAGGTCGCAGTTGGCCTTATCTGGGGAGTGCCAGCCAAAAACGCTCGTCATACAAGTTCCATTCTCCCTCCTGATGGCATTGTTTGATCAGGAGCTGCCACCTAGCGGTGCCTTTAGCGAAACCTCTTGAACTAACCAACAGGCAATGCCGCTGTTGGATGTTGCGGCTACTGACTCGAGCAAAACAACTTGGCGGTCTTGGAGAAGTTCCTGTGAGCGCCGTAGTACTGGATGCCGATGGCCGCTGTATCGGTCATGGCAGCAATCAAAGGCATCGAGGACGAGATCCATTAGGCCATGCAGAACTGATCGCACTCCGACAGGCTGCTTGGTTAAGAGGTGATTGGCGATTCAATGACTGCACCTTGATTGTCACTCTGGAACCCTGCCCGATGTGTGCTGGAGCATTAACACAGGCGCGCATGGGCCAGGTAATCTTTGCTGCATACGATCCCAAGCGAGGCGGGCTTGGTAGCACAATCAATCTGGGGGAACACCTCAGTGCGCATCACAAAATGCGTGTAATAGGCGGTGTGATGGAAGTTGAAGCCAGGCAGCAGCTAGAAGCCTGGTTCAAGCAGCAACGGCAAAGTTTTCACGAAAACGAGGTAACTCTGACTCGAACAGATTGAGCAAACGCTCAACGTTTTTTGGGGTGGAGTTGTATCCCATCAAACCAATCCTCCAGATTTTGCCAGCCAGGCTGCCTAATCCGCCGCCGATTTCAATGCCGTGCTCATTCAGCAAATGCAAGCGGAAGGCATTGCCATCCACTCCATTAGGAATGCAAACAGTTGTGAGTGTGGGCAAACGCAAGGCCTTTGGTACATGCAATTCCAAACCAAGACTCTCGAGCCCTGTCCAGAGCGCTTCGGCATTGCAGCGATGACGATCCCAAGCGTTTTCAAGGCCCTCATCTGCAAGTAATCGCAGGGCTTCACGCATCCCAAAGTTCATATTTACCGGCGCAGTGTGGTGATAAACCCTGTCGCTTCCCCAATACTGATTAAGCAACGAGACGTCTAGATACCAATTGGGCACCTTGCCACTACGGGCCGCAAGCTTCTTCTCGGCACGGGGCCCCATGGTGAAAGGACCAAGACCAGGAGGGCAGCTGAGTCCCTTCTGGCTGCAGCTGTAAGAGAGATCAACCTTCCATTCATCCAGAAAAACCGGCACAGCCCCTAAGGATGTGACCGTATCTAGCAATAAGAGACAATCGTGTTTGCGGCAAAGATCGCCGACACCATCCATTGGCTGACAAACGCCAGTGGATGTTTCTGCATGCACTAGAGCCAGAATTGCTGGGCGATGCTCGATTAAAGCTGCTTCTAGCTCTGCAAGGGAAAAGGCTTCTCCCCAGGGTTTTTCAATCAACTGAACATTGGCTCGATATCGAGCAGCCATATCGGCAAGGCGATTGCCGAAATAACCGTTTACCGCAACCAAGACCGTGTCACCAGGTTCAACGGTATTGGTCAAGGTCGCCTCCATGGCGGCACTACCAGTACCGCTCATCGGCAGTGTGAAACGGTTATCGGTCTGCCAGGTGTAGCGGAGCAACTCCTGAACCTCCCCCATCAATTCCAGATAAAGGGGATCAAGGTGGCCAATCGGAGAACGCGCAAGTGCCTGAAGCACCTTGGGATCGGCATTTGAGGGTCCAGGCCCAAACAGCAAGCGGGTAGGCGTGGAAATCGGTTCGAGAACCGTCTTATGAGATTGGTCAACCTGGGGAAGGGTTTGCGTCGTCGCCAAGGCCCTTGGTTAGTTCAATTGTTTAGAGCCTAAGCAGTCAACCTTCATAACCGGGGCTTTTTTTGAGGGATTGCAACGGCAACCAAGCAGGCCAATCAATGGCGTCAGCAATTAAAAAAATCTGATTTTTTTTTGAATCTCTTGGCAGCAGAAGGGAAGTAAGTCAAAAAACGCTGGCTCGTCTTGCAAAGTCCCTTTAAGCCGCTTTCAGTCATTGGCTCAACACTGATCCCGATTGACTGAAAGCAGGCTTGAAAATCGTTCATGCAGATCGAGCGAAGGTTGAAAGAAGATGGTTGTAGCAACCAGTCAACCCTGTGATGAGATCAGCCATTGAGGACGTATGGACGACTTGGACGAGTTGAGCGATATAGAAGCTAAACAATCAAAAATCAGTGATCCAGCCATAAAGCTCTCCCAGCCTTAGATCAGCTGAAGCTGACAGAAACGGTTACGGAATCCACCCTGAAAGAAGACAAGGTTTCAGCAGAAGGTACCTGTTGCTACAAAAAGAAGGCCATGCGGCTGATTACGGTCGCTCTCTTATCGCCGGCTCGGCCTTATCTTCGCCATGGGCAAATCACCCCAAGACGTCCTCCGCCAGATCAAGGACGAGGGCATTGAACTGATTGACCTCAAGTTCACTGATCTACACGGCAAGTGGCAGCACCTCACCGTTTGTTCGGACTTGATTGATGAGGAAGCCTTCACTAATGGCTTGGCTTTCGACGGATCTTCCATCCGTGGATGGAAGGCCATTAACGAATCAGACATGGATATGGTGCCCGACGCAAGTACGGCCTGGATCGACCCCTTTTACCGCCACAAGACTCTTAGCTTGATCTGTTCCATTCGGGAACCTCGTAGCGGCGAGCCCTATGCCAGATGCCCCAGGGCGCTTGCCCAAAAAGCCCTCGGCTACTTAGCCGGCACCGGCCTAGCCGATACAGCCTTTTTTGGTCCTGAGCCAGAGTTTTTCATCTTTGACGACGTCCGCTACAACTCCGGGGAAGGCGGTTGCTTCTACAGCGTTGACACGATTGAGGCCCCTTGGAATAGCGGTCGCATCGAAGAAGGCGGCAACCTTGCCTACAAGATCCAACTGAAGGAGGGCTACTTCCCGGTTCCACCCAATGACACCGCCCAGGACATCCGTTCCGAAATGCTGCTGATGATGGGGCAACTAGGAATCCCGATGGAGAAGCACCACCATGAAGTTGCTGGTGCTGGCCAACATGAATTGGGGATGAAGTTCGCTGAGCTGATTGAAGCTGCGGACAACGTGATGATTTACAAGTACATCGTTAGGAATGTTGCACGTAAGTACGGCAAAACGGCAACGTTTATGCCCAAGCCGGTTTTCAACGACAACGGCACCGGCATGCATGTTCACCAGAGCCTCTTTAAAGGAGGCCAGCCCTTGTTCTTTGGAGAAGGCACCTACGCCAACTTGTCACAGACTGCTCGCTGGTATATCGGCGGCATCCTTAAGCATGCTCCATCTTTCCTAGCTTTCACAAACCCCACCACCAACAGCTACAAGCGTTTGGTGCCAGGTTTTGAAGCTCCTGTAAACCTTGTTTATTCCCAGGGCAACCGATCTGCAGCTGTTCGCATTCCACTCACTGGCCCAAACCCGAAAGCCAAGCGCCTTGAATTTCGCCCAGGCGATGCCTTGGCCAATCCTTATCTAGCTTTCAGCGCAATGATGATGGCTGGTGTTGACGGCATTAAAAACCAAATTGACCCTGGCGATGGTTTTGATGAGGACCTATTTGAACTGCCAGCAGAACGCCTTGCCAGCATCCCCACAGTGCCAGCTTCACTCAATGGTGCGCTCGAAGCGTTAAATGCAGATAAGAATTATCTGATGGAAGGGGGAGTCTTCACTGAAGACTTCATTGACAACTGGATTGATATCAAATACGAAGAGGTGCAGCAATTGCGCCAACGGCCTCATCCCCATGAGTTCACTATGTACTACGACGCTTGAGGTTAGGCGAAAAGACCACCAGCTGTTTGAAAAAAATAGCCAAAGTTATACGTTTAAAATAACTTTTATGTCCCCGCAACTAAGCGGGGACTTTTTAATGGCTTGAGATTCAGGGAAGAGTAACTTGTTGCATGAGAAGTGTTCCCAGAGTCACCTTGACTATGAAAACAGCTTAGAAACTAATGGCAAAAAATGTATCAGGGTAAACATGCATGAATATAATAATGTCAGGCGTGATTGTCAGCATTATCCTTTAAACAGGAAGCCTTCCGGGTGCAATGAAAAGTGCTCAGTAAAATAGACTTTTAGATGGAATGTGAATTTCAAGAGTTTGCACTAAGTAACAAAGAAGAGTCTCATGAACTCTCATGGTTTGCAGCCGTTAAGTAATTGCCAATTTCAAGAAGAACCGATATCTTGATCGCTGGTAAAAACCGCAAGCAAATTATCAAGATACTACGGAATAGCGCTATTTCTTATTTGAAAAGATAGGTTTAGTCTGTTGGATTGTCATTATTTAAATTGCGTTTAACTCTGATGACTGTCTATAAAACTTATTATAAAATCTAATAAAGGTTGACGAATTGTTATGCCCAACGATCCATGATCTGCTTAACAACCACCTGCTCCATTCCCACCTGCAAAACCACGACAAGTGGCAGGGCCAATAACACCCCTGGAAGACCCAATAAGGCGCCCAAGCTCAGTTGAGCCATTAATGCCACGGTGGGAAGCAGGTTGACCGTACGCCGCAATAACAGCGGGGTAAGCAAAAACGCCTCAAGATTCTGCAAAATCAGCCGCAACACCAGCACTTGCAGCATCAGTAGGGGTGAAACAAGCAGGGCCATGGCCAATGGCAGCAGGGTTGCGGCCGTTGGCCCAATGGTGGGGACGAAGGTCAGCAAGCCACAGACCAATGCACTCAAGAGAGCCAGAGGAACCTTGAGCAGTGCAAGCCCTGCCCAAGTGAGCACAAACACGCTGCTGGCTGAGATCGTCATCCCAGCCAGCCAGCCACCAAGAGCCAAACGGCATTGATCAAGCAATTCAGCCATCTCCTGTCGCGCAGGACGAGGTGTTGCAGCAATCACCATTTGGCGATGGGATGCAGGGTCTAGCGCTAGCAAGACAGCCAGCAGGCTCATCAATAACAACTGAATAAGGCTGTTGGCGGCTCCGCCTGCAACACCAAGCAATTGAGAGCCCAAGGGTTGGATCCGATCCCAGCTGAACTGTTCGGTAAAAGACTCTTCCAGATTCATCAGCCGCGGGTTGCTGACCAGCATCGATTTCAGCTTGGTCACCAGCGTGGGCACGAGGTTGCCTAGCTCTTGAACCTGGGTGATCAACTCAGGCACCAGCAGCTGGAAAACCAAGGCACCGCCAAGCAGCAGCACCACCAGCACCACTGCTAGAGAAAGGGGACGAGGCCAGGAGAGGTGGTCCTGAAGTTTTTCAATGAGGACATCAAGTGCTACTGCTAGTACCACTGCTCCAAACAACACCAACAACACCCAACGCAGCTGCCAGGTGAGCAAAGCCAGCACCACCAGAGTGAGTGCGACAAGAAGGGTGCGGGCATTCATGGCGCCAATCGCTTTTTCTTCCAGGGATCAAGCAAATCATGGATGACCACCTCGCGAATTAACACTTGCAGCACGACGGCGAGTGGCAGCGCCAACAGCAGGCCGAGAGGACCAAACACCACTGTGAATACAAACTGGGCTGTGAGAGTCAGCCCAGGCAACAATTTCACTTGGTGATGCATCACTGATGGAGTGATCACATAACTTTCCAGGTTCTGAATCACCACATAGAGCCCAAGTACAGCGACTGCTTTCCAGGGTGCATCAAGTAGCGCTACCGACATCGGAAAGATTGTGCTCAAGGTAGGCCCCACATTTGGGATCACGTTGAGCATCCCAGCAAGCAAGGCATTCGCCATCACCAGCTTTATCCCAAGCAGAGAAAGGCCGATTGCGGCAAGCAGGGCCACGCAAAAGGAACTGATCAGCACACCCACCATCCAGCTGCTCAGCGCATCTCCGCATTGGCTCAGGATCGAGCGGGCTCGCCGCCTATAAAACGAAGGTAATAACGAGATGGCTACATCTCTGTATGCCGTCGGTTGCACCGCCACCATCAAGCTCATCGCCAACACAAACAGGAGTTGCACCAAGCCGCTGCCGAGGTTGCCTGCAAGGCCCAGAAGGCCTTGAAGGCCTTCCCTTACTCCTGAGGCCAAGCTTGAACCATCTGGTAATGCGTTTAATCCATTTGCAAATAGCTGTTCTTCCCAGCCACCCTTGCTGTTGTCAACTCCGTAGACCATTTCAGAGGTTTGGTTGATGGCGCCGATGGCCAGCTTCCAGAGTTCCTTAGCTGCTGAAGGAAGTTGTAAAAGCAATTGGTGGAACTGCTCTGTAAAGGGGGGCACCACAATGGCGGTCGCCATACTCACGACAAGCACAAGACCGACCAAGCAGATCAGGAGGGCCATGCTGCGAGGCATCGGTTTCCTTGAGCGCAGCTCACCCACCAGAGTGCAGAGAGCCATGGCAAGAACAACGCCTGCAAAGAGGTGGATCAGCACCTCCCTAAGGCTCCAAAACAGCACACCCACGGCCATCAGTGCAGCCAGAGCAAGCCATTGGGAGAATTTCACCCGTCTTCAGGCGGCAGCCTTTGCATTCTCGCCTTAGTTTTGGGAGTAGCCCAGACCGTTGCAAGCTGCATAACGTTTGGCAAAACGCATGAAGCGTTCAAAATCCTCTTCTGATTTCCAGATGTAGGTGACTTCAAGTGCGCTTGGTTTGCCATTCACAAAACGTGCATTCACCTCACGCGTCACGAGTTCGCCTTCTTCGTCGATCATGAACATGCCGGTGATACCTGCCCACGTTTCCGGGGCCATGATCTCTGGCTGATCAAAGAGAAAAAGAGCTCTGCCGGTGCGGCCGTCACTACTGCGTGTGAGTTTGATGTCGGGAACGACAGGTTCATCAACACCACGTGTGAACTGAATTGCCGCAGTTTTGTTCGCTTTAGCCATTGATCTCTACGACAAGATATGGATCTTACGTTGAGCTCATAACCAGCTGTGGCTTGGGGCTTGATCTGACAAGCTCTCGTTCAATCAACATCTCAGCGGCTTTGATTGTGTTCAGTCCGCAAAGATCCACGCTTTGTCTTTGAGGGGTCCTGCTCAATTCGTAGTCATAGCAACGGTCGTAGTAATCCAGCATGGCGCGACAGGCCTGGTCCCAGTTCTCAAGTGCGATTGCATCCAAGGCTTGCTGTGTGCGCTGTGGGCCTAAACGACGGCTGATGCGTTGGGTCGCTTCCTGCAAAGCCTCACGTCCATGCTGGCCATAGACATCAACCAGTTGAGCAACCCGTTCATCAAGTGAACGGTTGATCTCCAGCACTGGTGCTATTTGCATCTGATGGAAAAGTGCTCGGGGGATCCTGCAGCGACCCACCTGTGAACTTTCCGCTTCCAGCCAGATTTCATCAGCAGAACTGTTTTGACAACGCTGTAAACCTTCGGCAAGGAGATTCTCGTAATGTTCACTGCTTGGTTGTGCTGGTAAGCCCAAGCCCCCAAAGCTGCTGCCCCGATGGTTCGCCAAACCTTCAAGATTGACTACAGCGACCCCTCGTTGTGCCATGGCAATGAGCAGATCAGTCTTGCCCGTGCCAGTGCGTCCACCGAGTAATCGCAAAGGCCAGGTTTTCTCAAATTGTTCCAGCACCCATCGCCGATAGGTCTTGTATCCACCCTCCAGAAGCACAGGCTTGAGATCCAGAAGACCAGCTAGCCAAGCAACACTCGCGGAGCGCATGCCTCCTCGCCAGCAGTAAATGCGTAGATCAGATGCAGAGGCGTCTTCTGATTCAGTGGTTGGATCTCTGCTGAGTTTCGCCAGGGCTTCAGCAAGATCTGACAGCTTTGGACCTGTGAACTCAAGACCTAGCTTGATCGCTTGCTGACGACCTTTTTTTTTGTAAGTGATGCCGACCGCTGCCCGTTGCTCATCGCTGAAGAGAGCAAGATTGATCGCACCTGGCCAATGTCCCTTATTGAATTCAGCTGGACTGCGCACGTCCACAACAGGACCATTGGCCTGACGGAATCTTTCGATCGAGTAAGGAGTATGGGTACCCATTCCTGACATAGTGGGCCAGCGCCGAGCCAGAAGAGCCGGTTTCGATCCATGATCTCCGGTCCACCCCCCTCCACCAACCAGAGCGTTGAAGAACTACTGGAACGATTCACCAGTGGTTCAAAGCGTCAACGGCTCAGCTTGGTGAAAACGATTGAAGAACGGGCAGAAGAGCTGGCTGCATTAGCTCAAGCAGCTCTTGCCTCTTTTGACCCAGACGGAGACGACTGGGCGGCAGGATGGATTCTGCAGGTTTTTCAGCGTCATCAGCCGCAGGTTTTGCCCAGCCTGTTGAGCAGCGAGTCGAGTGGCTGGTTCTCGACCCCATCAGCTGTGGGGATCGACTATGAGCCTTTGCAACGTGACCTACTAGCCGAAAACTTTGAGGAGGCTGATCGCTTCACCAGTGCAATGCTGCGCAAGCTCGCAGGACCTGGAGCCGAGCAGCGCGGTTACGTGTACTTCAGTGAGGTGCCTGCGATCAATGGCCTCGACCTGGTCACAATGGATCGCCTCTGGACTGCATATTCACAAGGAAGGTTTGGCTTTACGACTCAAGCGCGCTTGCTGAACGCTCTCGATGGCAGATATCACAGTCTCTGGGCTCGTATTGGTTGGAAACAGGAGGGAACATGGACACGTTATCCAGGCTCCTTTACTTGGTCTCTCTCTGCCCCTGAGGGGCATATGCCTTTAATTAATCAGCTACGGGGTGTCCGCTTAATGGATGCGGTGCTGCATCATCCATCACTTGCAGCCCGCCGTTAGAGCAGATTTCAGCTTGAGTCACCGGCCTAGAGCACGCGAACGGTTATGGTCAAAACAGGTCTGAATGGTCCTGATGCCTTCCTGGTCACGGGCAGCTTCTAGGCTTCTATTCAGCGTTAGCCCCCAAGGGGTGGCCCCGCTGTTTCGTTGGGCTGATTTCATTCTTCCTTCAACCCTGCAGCTCACTCCTTTGCTGGAGATCCTGCTTGAACCGGTTGCCTGTCAGGACACCAGCTATCGCCTTCAGCTGGGATTGCAGGAGGCCTTGGTGAATGCAGTGCAGCATGGCAATTGCGGAGATCCAGGCAAATCCCTGCGAGTTCGTCGAATCTTTACGCCTAACTGGATGATCTGGCAGATCCAGGATGAAGGGATCGGTGTACCGCTCAATGCTCGAGTTGGTTGCCTTCCAGCTCAAATTGAGGCAAATAGTGGACGTGGAATGTTTTTGATTCATCAGTGTTTTGATGATGTGCGCTGGAGCCAGCGCGGCAATCGCTTACAACTTGCCTGTCGACGTCCCAAAGCACCTAAGACTGCTGACAGCGTACAAACTTGAATGCTATCAATTATATGAACTAATAATTAGAGGCGAAGCTGAGATGTATTTGCCTTTTGATCAAACAAGAAAGTGGATCAATTCATTGTTTAAATTGAGATCGTAAGTACTGTTAAAAGATTCTCACTTTTAATCAGCATTTCAGCGCTTCAACAGCTTCATTCATCGATAGATCACTTCTACTTGAAGCAGGTCTTACCTGTAGCCAATCGGTATTTTTACAAGGCTATAGCCGACTGAAAGCTTTTCTTCTAGGAGACCAAGCATGGACTTAGTGGACTTCTTGAAAGTGATCTTGACGTTGACAAGTGATCTGCCTCTATTTTCAAATAGAGAACTATTTTCTCTGTCCAATCCTTGCTTTTGTTACTCCTAATCGGCAAAAAGCAAAGTAATCATCTCTTCTATGACCGTTTCCATAGAGCCGTATGAATTCAAAAAGTGCCTAAGCAAAACTTCGATCATTCAGCATGAAATAGCGCCTTCATGATTCAATTCGCCAAGGTTTATCAAAATGATCTCCTCAATAACATAAGCAAAATGATCCAACGTTATTTCATCTTATTTTTTCCTTTCTAAAAGAGATAAAGTCATAACGCCTGCTGTTTCATCAAGTGGCTCACTTCTCGCTGATGCATGCGTTTTGTTGATGCTGAGAGCTAACTGATCGGACCACCTTTGTGACTTGATCAGCATTGACGGTTTTAATTACACCTGTATCGATACATGCCACCTGGAAGAGGGACGGTTCCAGGCTCCTGGCTCCAGAGACGATATGGATAATTTCTCCCATCCACCAGTTCTCTGCTGCAGGACCTTCACTCTCCTGAACGATCACTACATCTCCACGGGTAACAGCAAGGAAGATTGCCTCCTCTGTCAAAAAGCCTGGGCCTACTTCTGCCGTCCTCGATAGCGAAGCCAACCTGCCCCATGTTGGTACATCTGTCCTAGCATGGTTATCGCGCTTTGCCTGGTTGAGTGATTGTGGGTTGCTGCGATCGCTGCAGGCCCAGCAAACGGTCTGAATGGGAATTGCTGATGGAAAGTTTGAGGGTGAAGGTTTGAGGGTGAAGTAGGGCCATTGCTGCAAAGGCCATGCCTGTTGCAACTACCGTCTTAATCCCTGCCGCAACCAGGAGCTTTCAGTTCGCGCCTTAGCCAGCGCAGGCTTTGATCGGTAAGGGCCTCAACATCAGAGCGTTCTCCACCTTGAAGCAGCTGGACTAAGGCTCCAGCAAGAAGCTCTGCAGCTCTGCGGTCGGCATCTCCTTTTTGTTGATGCCAGTTGTGATCATTGAGGCTTAACTGAGCATGAAGCTCCATGGCCTGACGTTGGACCTCAATTGGCCACTCAGCTTGTTTGATTCCCATCTTTATCAGCGGATCACTTGGTCTATTTTGCTTGTGATAGTAAGCAGCCGTCTGAATGGTGATACGGCCACGTCAGGTTCAACTCCGTTGGCTGCATGGGCTGTCAAGGCTGATGCTTTTGGGGCAGCGTCAGGACAGACTTAAACGATCTCCCAAGATGGTGGCAGCAAGACGGAGCAAACAGAGGAGGCATCTCGCGCGTCAGATACTGGAAATACCTTCAGAGCAATTGTTGCGGTCTAAGTCGTCTGGCGAGTGGACTTGGCGGGCCCTGCGTTGGGGTGGACCTGGAGTTGCCCTTGGTTGGTGGCTCAGCCAACGCTAATCATGTCGTTTTAGTTGAATCAAACTGCCACTGGCACAGCCTGATGGACCACCACCAGGGATCTAGAGACCTCAGGAGTGGCTCTCTCAAGTGCAGGAATTGGCATGTTGGCAGGTTGTCGAGATCCTTCGCCGCGAATCCAGGCCTTGCGTAGGGCTCGCCGTCGTTGATCTTCTGCAAGGACAAGTCGGTCTGCAGCGGCAGAGGGGCTTTCACCGTGAAGTAATGGCGTTCGCAGGCAAATACCAAACCCTTGAGCCTCGACTTGCACCTTGCCTTCCATTAAGACAGTTTGGAAGGTCCAGCCCTGTAACCAGCGCACGTGGAAGGGATTACTCATGTTGTCCCTTCTGGAAAAAATACACCGGATTGTGCATCTAATTAAGAGCACCCTATGTGTAAGTCTCCATTGCACTACCGAGTGTCAGGAAACCCGTTTACGATTTCTCATTGAGCGGTTTGAAAGCAGTCCAAACTCGTGTCATGAAGTGAGACTCGGCAGCAATGCCCTCAAAACCGCTTGCTTGGAAACGTGCCTCAATGTTGTCGGAGATGTAATCGCGGTAGTACGGCTCATGAAATATTCGCCGGAAGTTCTCCATGGCAGGGATGAACTTGGGCGAGTCTTCCATTTGTACAGAATCTGCCAGGACCAAAACCCCGCCTGGTTCGAGCACGCGCCAGCATTCGTCAAGAACATTCTGCCGCGCCGAGCTCGGCAATTCGTGAAACAGGAAAACGCACGTGACGCCTTGCACACTTTGATTAGCAAACGGCAGCTGTTCAGCATTACCGCGCACCAGTTGGGCGAGTTCTCCATTGCGGCTGTTGAGCGAGCGGCTGGCCTGACGTAAATAAGCTGCTGATAGATCCAACCCCAGCAGTTCAACTTTGGGTAGGGCGCTGCGAATCTGTTGCAGGGTTCGACCGGTTCCGGTTGCGACATCCAACACCCGAAGACTGGCGGAGCTGCGGTTTTGGAAGCGTTTCAGCCCGCGCTTGAGAGGCGCTAAAACCCTGCGCCGCATGGAGTCTGCCGTGCCGTTAAAGAGAATCTCTACCTGCAGGTCATAAAGCTCTGCAGAGTGATCGCTTAGATAGCCATCGGTTTGATGATGAAAGTTTTGCAGGTAGTAATCGGGATAGATCTCTGAATCGACATCATTCGGCAGATCATGAATATTGCGTGCCTTGCGCCGCTGCCATGTCGAGGGAAGATCTAACCAGACCAAGGGGTAACGGCTAGCCCATTCCAACCAAGGAGCTTCAAAGAGCTGCGTTTTTGGATAAATGCCTTGTTCAGCTTCATGCCAGTCAAGTTGCTCGAGAGCCGACATTGAGCTGCGCAGCTCCATCAGCAATTCTCGCGGAATCGGTTCAATGCTTGGCATCGCATCAGGTGCCAGCAATTCCATCAGCTTTGTGCTCAATTCCTTGTGGGCCAGGCCCGCCAGAGTCTTGCTCTGCTGAAGGGTTTGATAAGCGAACTTGGTGAGGCTTGGCTGCGCCATGAACCTGATTTGGGTGTGTTCTATGTCAGCGGATCAGCCTTGCTATTGCTGCCATTTCAGATTATAAGCCTTGCCTATTCAATTACGGATCTATGACAATGCATATGAAATGCTTCGCGAAGCCTTCGCTTGTTATTGTTTTAAGCCTAATTTTTTGTTGATAAATCCAACAGGACAGAGCCTAATTGCGAAGAAAGATTACTGGCTAAAGGTCTAATAATAAGGATACTCCATGATAATCATTGGGAAGATCTTTTGATCTACTAGTAATTAATTGGCCTTTGAGATTGATGCTAGTGGAAGGATTATAGGCGATCCAGATGTATGTCAAAGCCACGACATCTTGATATTAAAGAGCCATTCAAATGAAAGGCCATATCAGCATCCCTGTGATGCTTCGCAATGAATAAATTTGCAAGCTTATATAGAGAACATTCAGTTGACATGAGAAGGAATGAAGGTATGAACCATCTCACGAAAGGTTCTTTGGCCAGATCAGTTTAAATTGCTACTCGTCTATAATTTTTATAGCCAGGGACGCTCATCTGCAGTTTGCTTATTGCGCTCTCCATTTGCCTGCTGAAGGTCCTTACTTTCTAAAGCCTGAGCTTGTTTCTTGAGGTTGTCCACTGTGATAGAGAATCCAGCTTCTTTGGCAAGCACCACAAACCAATGAGTGTCAACACGTTGTGCCTCAAGCTTCTGCTGAAGCGCCGGATCTGATGCAACCTTGGAAAGCAACGCTTTCAGATCCTCCTCTGGCATGCTGATCAAAGAATGAAGTCGACAATTATTTTACTATAAGTTGGAAATAATCTCGAAGAGAATCATATAAGTCATTCATGATTACAGAGAATTATGCTATAGATATCGCGCTTAGCTGGCCAATATGCTTAGAAATAGTGCAAACCTGCTTTGCTTAGCTTCCTGCAAAGCTCTGTAGTTCAGCTTCTGTGGATTTCATCCCTTTTCAATGCTGAATGCTGTCCTGAAATAGGTCGCCTTGAATGAAAGAACACCATTGGGGCTCATTTCCTATTCTTGTGGTTGCAGGAGAAACGTTTGCAGTTAGGCGTTTATGGATTTTGTTGCCAACGATTCTTGCGCACTGAGAAATTGGCTGAGGTGATGCATACGACCAATCTTCAGCTTTGAAGGTGGCATATGGAGACGAAACAGGCGCCATGAATCGAAAGCGGTACACATGTACTAGCGACCCAGCGTGTCGTTGTCAACTCCAGCCATCACTGCGCTCTCAAGCCAGATCTGAATTGCTACGCAAGCCCATCGGTGCAGAACGCGCCGTTTCTGGTTTGGCGAGAGAGGCGAGATCACGTAGAGGGGCATCTCACGGGCCCCATCGATCAAGCTGGTAAGTCAGACCGGCAGTTCACTGGCCAATACCTGTGGGGATCAAAACCTCTTTGAGTTGCTAACCCGAAATAGAAAAAACACAAGAGCCCCTTCTAGCTCCATGGCTAAACGATTAATGCAGCTGCATATGCTCAAAATGCCATTACTATCCATGCCTTCTTTTTCCTCAACTTAATGATCTCAACCTGAAATGATCATCGACATTTCAGATAACATTAGTTTCTCTTCATTTAGGATCGGTAAAGTTCACCCCTCAGCGATAACGAGTGTTGCCAAGCTCGACTTCAATTGTGGTGCATTTCTCCCCGGTATCGTGGCATTTGGAGGTATCTGTTGCCTGGCGAGCTGGATGGCGTTGTTCTGATTCCAACCTGATTCAGCGGTAATACTGTCGGCCCTACTCAATGGGACAACAAGCGCACCGATTAAAAAAACTGTTGCCAGCAGTGGAGCTTTCAGAGTGAGATCCAAAGGTTGCAACATCAGTCTTTTCATTGAGGACATTATTCCCCTTCTCAGCTCGTCAACAGGAATTCTAAGCAGTATCAACAACCTCGCGAAGAGACCATCCAAGACTCCATCTCTGCATCATTCAATTGGCCGGTTAATGTTTCCGCCAGCATCTGAACGCCGCCGCGAGACCCCATATCGCCGCCAAAGCGAAGGACTGCAAAACAGCACCATCACAGCAAGGCAGTGATGGCGAACAGCAAAAATCAACTGCGTAAAGGTGAAATGCTCCCAGAGCAAGAGAAACTCTGTTCGCAAATCCCAGAGAGACAGACCCAAAAGAAGGATGGGCAACCAACGATCGCCAGATAGGCCACGGGAGCGTGCCGTTTCAGCCATCTGAAATCACATCTCCTCCCTCAAGCGGAGGCTGGGAGGAAGACAACGGCGGTTGTGGAGCAGCAGCAGGGGCAGATAAAGGCTTTGACGGAGGACCACTGCCTTGCCACAGGCTCAACAATGAAGGGGCTAGGGCAATACTCGACCAGCTACCAACCACAACTCCAAGAGCAAGTGCAACCGCGAACCAGTAGAGCGTTGCACCGCCAAAGATGATCAGAGCGAGCAGAGGAAGCAGGGTCGTACCGCTGGTGTAGAGGGTCCTTGTGAGGGTCGCGGATACGGCACGATCAACCTGTTCCGTCAGTGGCAGTGAGTCATCTTCGCGACTGCGCTCACGGATCCGGTCAAAGACCACCACAGTGTCATTGACCGAGTAGCCGGCAATGGTGAGCAGCGCTACAGCGAAGAGGCTATCCACCTCAAGCGTTATCAGCAGGCCCAGCCAAGCGAATACCCCACAAACAATGATCACGTCATGGGCAAGGGCCACAAGGGCCAGAAGGGCATAGCGACGGTCGTAACGGAGGCTGATGTAGATAGCGATTCCCGTGAATGCCACCAAAAGAGAAATCAAGCTGCTGCGCAGCAATTGGCCTCCCAGACTTGGGCCAATGGTGTCGACAGACTGACCACCACTCTGAAACGGACCCGCTACAGAATCCATTGACTTGATGACAGCCTGTCCTTGAGCAGCAGAGAGAAAGGGCAACCTCAAGACCAGAGACTGACCACCATCAAGCAGTTGCACCCTGGCTCGGGAGAGGTTTGGCGCAGCCTTGTCTTTGTCTGCAGGTAAGTCAAGAGCCCCTAAAACCTCTTCAACACTTGTGGTTTTCAGCGACTGACAGCTCTTATTACAGCTCCGCTCCAGCTGGATTTGAGTTCCACCAGTGAAATCAAGCCCTGGACGAAGGGGAGCCCCAATCGAAGGGTTGAGCCAACAGAGGATCAAGCCCACCAAACTGAAAACCACAACCAGGCCTGAGATTCCCCAAACGCGTCGTCGTTGACGACAAAGTTGAAATCTCAGTGGGCGTTGAGGAGTTCCTGAAGATGATGAAACAGCCATGGATCAGGCGAGAGAAGAAGGCAACTGTTTGGCAGGCAAAAAGTTGGTAGGTCGCCTCAAAGCCTGATAGCCCATCAAAAAACGCAGCAGAGTGCGAGTGCAGCTCAATGCCGTAAACAAACTGAGTACGACGCCAATCCCGAGGGTGGCGGCAAAACCTTTGACCAAACCCGTACCCAGAAAAAAGAGCGCTGCGCAGCTAATCAGTGTTGTGAGATGGCCGTCAACGATCGATGACAAAGCCTGGGAAAACCCAGTCTCGATAGAGCGAATCAAGGTGTTGCCACGCCGCAATTCATCTTTGACACGCTCAAAGATCAGCACATTGGCATCCACTGCCATGCCAATACTGAGGATGAATCCCGCAATCCCCGGCAGGGTAAGGATGACTGGAATCAGAGCATACATAGCGAGATTGAACAGGGCATAAAGACTCAACGCCAACACCGCCACCAAGCCCGCAAGGCGATAGGCCACCACCATGAAAACAGCCACCAAGGCGAGACCAGAGAGAGCGGCGATCAAGCTGCGGCGAATGTTCTCAGCACCAAGGGTGGGACCAATGGTTCGAACCTCGAGAATTTCCACTGGTAATGGCAACGAGCCACCTCGCAACTGAACTTCCAGGTCGCGGGCATCCTCAGCATTGAAATTACCGCTGATCGTGGCCGCACCACCAGTAATACCAGCGGCTCTGAACTGGTCCCCGACGCTGGCTTCACTGATCGACCTTCCATCAAGAACGATGCCAAGTAGACGACCTGTGCCAGCAATCGATTGTGTTAGCTCAGCGAATTGATCTCCGCCTTCTCGGTTGAAGCTAAGCGTCACCTCCCAGCTGTCAGGAACGTTCTGCTGCTGCTGACGCCCAGCTGTGACCAGATCCTTACCTGTTAAGGACGTGGGCTCGAAGAGTTCAGCGATCTTGATGCTGACTTTCTCATTCAACTGTTCCAGCTGCTCGACCTCACTGCCAACACTGCCTTGCAAACCAAAGGCCTGCTGCGCTTCAACAAGTTGCTGTTTGTCGAGTTCATCATTAGAGGGAGATTCTCCTGATAGCGCGCGCTCTTGCTTGGATTTGAGAATCCTCTCCACCTGTCGCTTTAGGCGCTGAAGGCTGCGAATCTCCTGTTCTGTGCCAGGTTTCTGAGCTCGAAACTCAAGTAAGGCCGTCTCGCCAAGCACCTTGGCAGCCCTGGAGGGATCCTGTTCTCCTGGAAGCTGCAACACCAGCTGATCGTCACCAATGGTCTGCAGGGTGGATTCGGCAACACCCAAGCCATTGACGCGACGATCCAAAACAGCTTTGACCGCCTCTAGCTGCTCCGATTTCACGCGAGTGATCTCACCAGCGGGCTGCACTTCAAGAGTGAGCTGACTGCCACCACGAAGATCAAGGCCCAACTCAAGCGGAAAGCTTGCAGTGACAGAACCTGCCGCAATGGCAAGAGCAAGAATGAGCGCAAACCAGCCCTGTTGACGTGCCATCAATCAAAGCCCCTTAAGAACAATCTGCTGAGCCGCTTCAACAATCTGATGAGGCTGAATGATCGTGAAATTCTCCAATTTGCCGTTATAGGGAGTGGGAATGTCCTGACTGGAGAGGCGAATTGGGCGAGCATCGAGTTCGTCAAAACACTGCTCAGTAATCAGCGCAATCAACTCAGCACCAATCCCACCAGTTTTCATACACTCCTCCACCACAATTACCCGATGGGTTTTACGGATGGAGCGAACAATGGTCTCCATATCGAAGGGCTTGAGACTAATCAAATCGATCAATTCCACATCGATGCCGTCCGTTTCCAACTGTTCAACAGCCTTGAGACAGTGTTGACGCATACGGGAATAGGTGAGAATCGTGACGTCCTTACCCTCACGAACAAGATCTGCTTGATCTAGGGCACAGACATAATCACCTTCTGGGAGCTCCTCAATCAGGTTGTAGAGCAACACATGCTCGAAAAAGAGAACTGGATTGTTGTCTCGGATAGCGGCTTTCATCAAGCCCTTGGCATTGGTTGGCGTGCTGCAAGCAACGATCTTGATCCCAGGCACAGCGTGAAAATAGGCCTCAAGTCGCTGACTATGTTCAGCTCCGAGCTGACGTCCCACGCCACCAGGCCCACGCACCACGGTGGGGATTGTGAAATTTCCGCCACTGGTGTAACGAAGCATCCCCATGTTGTTGGAGATCTGGTTGAAAGCAAGCAGCAGAAAACCCATGTTCATGCCCTCCACAATCGGGCGCAGGCCCGTCATGGCGGCGCCAACGGCCATACCCGTAAAACTGTTCTCGGCAATCGGTGTATCCAACACCCGCAACTCGCCATATTTCTCGTAGAGATCCTTGGTGACCTTGTAGGAGCCGCCGTATTGGCCGACGTCCTCTCCCATCACACAAACAAGTGAATCTCTGGCCATCTCTTCATCGATGGCATCTCGAAGAGCATTAAAGAGAAGCGTCCCTGCCACGTTTTCGTTGCAATCCCGGCCATGCCGGTGGAAGAGGCCAAGCTATCTCAGCCTGAGCAGCATTAGCCTCCTGCGGCAAATGCTGAAAGCAGCAAAACGGACAGCAACAGACCAGGAGAGAGCAACAGCACTAACTGACCAAGATCGTGAGGCGTCATCTGTAGAAGTCCTGAATCGGCAATCAGGCTGTCAATCAACAAAAGCTAGGCAGCATCTGGCTCCTTACCAGCAAACAAACTGCGAATAAACACAAGGGTTAGTCCAAAACCAATGAAGGCAAAGCTGAATGTGGCCAGAAAACACATGCCGATCACCAGGGTTTTAAACCCCGACGCAATGCTTTGGGCAATCGGAGAGCTGTAATTAGGCGAATGAAGAGCGAAATAAGTCACTGTCTTCTGGCTCAAAATCAGGCAAAGCCAGGCAAAAAGTCCACTGGTGATCGCCCCAGAAAGAAAACTCAGCGGGCCCTTGCGTGGTGTTGCAGGCGTATCTGCCAATGATGTTGTGGCTGATTCTGCATCTGCCGTCTCGAAAGAGCTGTTTTTGGAATCGCTCATGCTTCCAGTTTGATGCCTTCAGAGCGGAATGAGCAGCACCAACTGCTTAGCCCAGCTGCGGCGAAGGCAGGCTGTTGCCGCTGAAGGGCAGCCTGAGCTGAAGCAAAGTCAGCAAAAAGGGCAAAACAGCTTGGACCAGATCCACTCATCGCTACTGCAAGAGAACCAGGCAAATCATTGAGCAACTTCAATGTGGTTTGCACAGCCGACACTTCGGGTGCAACCACCTCCTGAAGGTCGTTGCGCAGAGGTGGCGGATCATCAGCTCGCAAAGGATTTAGCCACGACGATTCCCTGAGCTGCTGACGACGTTGCTCAAAATCAGATTCCTGTGAAAGATACCGACTACTAAAAAGCTCCTTACAGCGTCCATAAGCCCAGGGGGTTGAAACGCTCACTGATGGATCCTTCACCAACACCACGGCCATTGATGCTTTCATCGCTGCTAGCGATTCCAACCTTTCCCCACGGCCGAAACACAATTGGCTGCCACCTGCCAGGCAAAAGGGCATGTCGGAGCCAAGCTCAGCGGCAAAACCTTCAAGTTGAACCTGAGAAAAATTGAGATTCCAGAGATCGTTTAACCCCACCAGTGTTGCTGCACCATCACTTGAGCCGCCTGCAAGACCAGCTCCAATTGGGATGCGTTTTTGCAATTCAATCGCGGCACCAAGTTCAGAGAACCCTGAGCGCTCACGTAATAGATGCGCAGCTCGCACGATCAAATTATCGCCAGCAGTGCTGAGGCTGGAATCATCGCAGCGAAGGCTGATGGTGCCATCAGCCGTATTGCGGAAATGGAGTTGATCAGCGAGTTCGATGCTTTGCATCACCATCGCTAGTTCATGAAAACCATCAGACCTGAGGCCAAGCACCTCAAGATGGAGATTGATCTTGGCCGGCGCCGAGACGCTAACCAGATGCCCTGAAGCAGCAGAAGGGTTAGATATGCTCATGGCTCAGGGTCAACAAGATCCGCCCGATTTAAACCCCTGGCCAATTCCACCCAAGTAGCAGGGGACAGTTCTTGGGGGCGTTGCTGAAGGCTGATGCCAATATCCTCAGCAAGAGCATTCAGTTCAGCAGCAGGAAGAACCTTGGCAAGAGTGTTGCGCAGCATCTTGCGCCTGGCCAAAAAGGCCTGACGCAGTAAAGACTCAACACGTTTGGCGAGCAGTGGTTCAAGGCGCTGTTCAGGCGCAAAAGGTTCAATCAAGATGACCTCAGAATGAACTTTCGGCGGCGGTTTAAAACAGCTGGGTGGCACTGGGCAAACAGTTGTGCAATGAGCGAGCAACTGCAGGCGCACGCTTAGAGCACTAAAACAGCTCTGCCCGGGCAAGGCACGAATCCGTTGAGCGACTTCCTTTTGCAAAAGAAGCACTAGGCGTTGATAGGGATGTTCAAAAGGGCGATCCAAGCGACCGAGAAGACGCTCAAGCAGAGGGCCGGTGATGTTATAGGGAATATTGGCTACCACTTTGGTCGCAGCACTGCCATCAGCAAGAGTCAATGGAACAGACAACACATCACCTTCTTGCAAGCTGAAGCGGGCTTGATCCGCAAAACGCTGCCTCAATCCAGAGACAAGATCACGATCAAGTTCAACAGCATGAACAGCAGAGGCAGAAGAAGCCAACAACCTTTCAGTGAGTGCTCCACGACCAGGGCCTACCTCCAGCAGACGATCATCTGGTTGAACATCAGCTGCATCGAGAATCCGAGTCAACACAGCGGCATCGATCAACCAGTGTTGAGCAAAGCGTTTGCGAGTGTGATGTCCGGAAAAGGCCATCACTCAACTTTGCACCAATCGGCACAGACGCCGACGCAATTGATTGAAGATCAAAAAAAGCTGCAGACAGAACTAGGAGTCAAACTCGCTGTTCCAATCAAAACAGGCGATAGATCCCTGATTGTTCCAAGTCTGCGCTCCGCATGGCTACGTGATTGGGATCAAAACAACCCAGCTCAAACAATTGGCTTCAGCTACACCGATAACACCGTTTCCTACTCATCCCATCAAGACGATCAAAATGGTGTGCTTTTGGAAGCTGGGCTCGATTACACCACTCACAACATTGGCTCCACATCATTCAAGGTCTATGCACGTGGTGGCGTTGAAATCTGGGATTCATCCAACCGAGACACCGATTGGAGGGCGTCTGGTGGTTTTACCTTCCAATTCTGATTCAAGCCAAAAAATCAACACAACCCTTTTGATCCATTGATGCTGCTTTAATCAGCAGCATCAATGTCAAGGTTGTCAACTCGAATCCAATCGAGTGTGTTGCGACATTAACGGTCACATCTAATAGCGACTTCAAGAGAATTTGTATTTTATATTGGTTTTTTGCAATCTATGCAGGCACAATGAAAAAGAGAGATTATCATAGTTCTATCATCATCAACCCCATACACAGAGTGTCAAAATCATGAAACTGGGCCTGTCCCTCTTGATTCGACTTCAGCCGAACATAATCATATATATCCCCTGATATAAAATCAAACAACTCCATAAGCCAGCATTGCATCAGCAACCTTAGTAAATCCTGCAATATTGGCTCCTGTAATGTAATCAGTGTAATCTTCGAATTTATGACTATGCTGAACACATTTGGAGTGAATTTCCATCATAATTGACTTTAATCGTTGATCGACCTCTTCACGACTCCAAGACAGACGCAATGCATTCTGACTCTGCTCAAGGCCAGAGACTGCGACACCCCCAGCATTTGCAGCCTTGGCAGGAGCAAGTATTACTTTTGCATGACGAAATTCATGAATACCGTCAAGATTGGTTGGCATGTTCGCACCTTCAACAACAGCCTTAACACCATTGTTAATCAGTTCCTGTGAATCTGCACGGTTAATCTCATTTTGAGTAGCACAAGGGAAGGCAATATCACAGGGAACATTCCATGGACGCTTTCCTGCGTAAAAATCAACGCCTTCGTAGTGGTTAGCAAATTCATGGATTCGCCCACGGCGAACAGCCTTTAGCTCCTTGACAAACGCAAGCATATCGAGATTAATGCCGTTTGGGACGTGTACAAAACCATCTGAGTCAGAAAGAGTAACCACTTTGGCTCCTAGCTCAATGGCCTTTTCAACTGCGTGGAGTGCTACGTTTCCAGAACCGGAGATGGAACATATTTTGTCAACGAGAGAGTCCTCTATATGATTGAGCATATTTTCACAGAAATAAGCACATCCGTAACCCGTCGCTTCAGTACGAACAAGACTTCCACCGAACGACAGCCCCTTGCCAGTCAAGATTCCACTAAACCGATTTTCAAGGCGCTTGTACTGACCGAACATATAACTAATTTCACGAGAACCGACTCCGATATCACCGGCAGGTACATCTGTGTCTTCACCAATATGTCTGTGGAGTTCAATCATCAGAGATTGACAGAATCGCATTATTTCCCGGTCACTTTTACCTTTAGGATTAAAGTTAGATCCACCCTTCCCTCCACCCATCGGCAGACCAGTAAGACTGTTTTTGAAGGTCTGTTCGAAACCTAAAAATTTCAGGACACTCAAGGTGACATTGGGATGGAAACGTATTCCACCTTTATAAGGGCCAATGGAATTATTAAACTGTACACGCCACGCTCGATTTGTGCGGATATTGCCTGCATCATCTTCCCAGCAGACTCGGAAGATGACAACGCGGTCAGGTTCCGTCATCCGCTCCAGAATCTGTGCATCTTTGTAAACACGGTTGGAAAGAATAAATGGAATTAGAGTTTCAACAAATTCATGGACGGCTTGATGAAACTCAGGCTCTCCAGGATTTCTCTTCATCAGGCCTTTCATGAAATGATCTATCTCATGGCTAGTATCATCAGACATCAGCTGACCTTTCTCAAGAAGTTATTTAGTATGATGTCATGGCAAGCGCGTAAAGTGTCTTTAATACAGAATGTTATCCAGATCAGCTTATAAGTATGACCAAGGCATTCCCAGGAATCCTGAAAAACTTGGCAATAAACAGACAACAGCCTGATCCAGTTTTATGATGCATTTTATCTGCATAGTAAGTAATTGAGTTAAGAAACTGTCAGCAATCTATCTTCAAGAGATGAAGAATTGAGTTGTTTTCATCAGCAGCATCAATGTCAAGGTCGTCAACTCGAATCCAATCGAGTGTGTTGCGACTCGGTGGCAAGGGCACCAACGCCAACACCAACTCCAAGCTGTGTTCCGCAAAGTAAGGATGAGTTTCCTGCCAACATGCAATCGCACGCATCAATCGCAGCTGCTTTCTCTTGTTAAAGGCCCTTAATCCCCATTGATCTAATCCACGACAACGTCGAGACTTCACCTCCACAACCAACAGCCGTTGCTGCTTCTCAAGCACAAGATCTAACTCCCCATAGCGACATGACCAGCGTTGACTCACCAACTGCCATCCGCGTCTTCGTAGCAGGCGCAACACCCGTTCTTCGCCCCAACACCCCTTCCGAGTTGACTCCATCATTTGCTGCTGCACTCAGATAAGAATTCCCCCATTCATCGATTTTGTATCACCCCACAAAACAGTAGGTTGTGCTTAACACCATGAGGTCTCAGAGAATGTCACTTCAATCTTTGCTTGCTTCAGTCACAAATAGATTCACCATTTTAGAACTAACATCAAGGAGATAGCTTGAATCTAGTAATTTTTATTGGGCCTAAAGTTTATATGAGGCTTTCTCCAAATGTTGTCAACATACTTTTAAATGAAGAGGTTGATGGCCTTGCTTGGTAGAATAGGTGCTTGGACCCTATTTGCAGGCAAACAATGATTAGTGAATGTATTAAAGTATTTAACCTTAGCTGATTATTTGTATTTCGAAATTGCCAGGCTTAAGCATCTGGCCCCATATGTTATTCGTCGCAGCCCAGAGTTGGCTTTAAATACAGAGCTACATGAAAGAACCTCAACAGCCAATCTGTGAACAAGAGAAGTTGAACAAGTAGATTTTCACGGTTGTTGGAGTTACATGCCTAACGAATAAGTAAATTGTTTGCAGATGACCCAATAGATCATGCTCAGATGATTGAGCTAAGCTTCCTTAACCACAATAACTAAGATGCTTCTTATGGCATTAGAGTGAAAAAACATATAGCTAGAAAATCGATGGGACAGACAAATCAAATCCAGGGATCTAGATCTCGATATGTACTTCTCATCTTGATTGCTCTAATCTGGGGGTCTCAGTTCTTACTTAATTATCTTGCCCTAGAGGTCTTTACTCCTCAAGCAGTTTCATGGCTTAGAGCGACGATTGGCTTCCTAACACTGAGTGGATTCTTATTTATCTTGCCTGAAGCTCACGATAATACGGTTTCAAAGATCAGTTATTGGCGTCGTATCATTATGATTGGCTTCTTTGAAGCAACTCTTCCTTTCTTCCTTGTTGCCTGGGGTCAGCAACATGTCAACAGTGCTATTGCGGCGATCCTGATGTCACTCGTGGCAATCTTTACACTAATCTTAGTTGTTGTTTTTGTTCGCAGTGAGCCAGTTACGAGAGGAAAGTTTATTGGCATTGCTCTGGGTTTTGCAGGTGTTGTTATCTTGCTATGGCCGCAGGTTAGCCAGTCTCAACAAGGCAATAGCCTACTTGGAAGTGCTGCAATTCTAACCGCTGCACTTAGCTTTTCGATTAGTCTTGTATTGATTAGAACCCTGCCAGAGATGGGTATTCCGATAAAAATTGCAAGAGATATACTTCTTTGTGGTGCCGTCGAGCTAGGTGCTCTACTGCTTTTGCTTGGCCAACCTTTAACGCACCATCCTCTAGAGAGTAATGCCATGCTTGCAATGGTTGCTCAGGGTGCTTTTGCTGGAGGTCTGGTTTATGTATTATATGTTCGTCTTGTTGGTCTTGCTGGAGCTTCATTTGCAGGCTTCGTTAACTATCTAGTTCCTTTAGTAGGAGTTTTCCTAGGAGTTGTTTTCCTGCAGAATAAGCTTTCAGCAAGTGCCTATATTTCTCTGGTGATTCTAGCGCTTGCAGTCTTTGCGAGTGAGTGGAAGCCAACTCGTAAGTTAGTAGGCAGGCAATAATCTCCCTGACAAATCCTGAATCAGCCCTTTGGTTTTTATATTGATAGTAGAGTTTATTGTTATGTAATTAACATGACAAATTATCTGCTTGGATGATTCATGAGTAACTGTTGATAGATCTCGTAGAAGCGTTCATGGGGATGCGGATGCGTAGCTCAGCAAACTTCTTCCTCATGAGCCATCATTCCTCTACCTATAGACCTATGGTTTAACTATTTAACCCCTATCCCAATGTTCGCCCGTCTACTTGGCTTTGCTGCTGCTGTCCTTCTACTTCTATTGCCACTGCAACCAAGCTGGGCAATCATGAATCATTCCCAACAGGTGTTGGTCAATGCAGATTTCTCGAACCAAGATCTGCGAGGCGACACATTTAATCTTGCCAACCTGCGCGAGGCCAATCTATCTGGGAGTGATCTAGAAGGATCCACCCTTTTTGGAGCCAAGCTTCACGATGCCAACCTCAGCAACACCAACTTGCGCGACTCCACCCTTGATTCCGCCATATTTGATGGAACTGACCTCACCAATGCAGTCCTTGAGGACGCCTTCGCTTTCAACACCCGCTTCAAAAACGTGACCATTACAGGTGCCGACTTCACCAATGTGCCTCTGCGAGGCGATGCGCTCACAACGCTGTGTGAGGTGGCGGAGGGAACCAACCCGATCACAGGTCGCAACACGGCAGACAGCCTGGGCTGCAGCTAAATACTCCACGCCAACCACTCCGATGAGTTTTGATCCCCGCAGTCTTGAACGTCTACGTGAACTGGGTCGTCAGTTACCCCGGCCCTTGCCAACGCCAGATGCTCCAAGTACAGCAGAGCCCCGGGCAAGCAAACGTCGCCACCGCATTGAAACTGAAGACAATCCCCAGGCCCTCTTCCAGGAATTGATGCAGGTGAGCCCTGATGGCACAGTTCCTCCCCACTTGATGGCCCGCCTGAAGGATGCCGAAGCAAAGCGACAGAGCCAGGAGCAGCCTGAAGGAGTTCGCCAACAACAAGGCGAAATGAACCCTCTCGACAGATCCTCCCCCGCCAGAAAAGGTAAAACGACCGTTGCCAAGACACCCCCGCTGACGCCTGGCAGCACAGAGGAAAGTCTCTATGTTGCTTTCGGGCAGCTGCTTCTCGAACACGAAGACGAGATTTGATCGTCTTAGATCTGAATCCCGCTTGATCAAGCCACGTGATGAAAGTGCTTAGCCTGGATGGCTTTTCTTAAGACAACGATCGATGTAAAGGGCATCTGCAAAGAGGGTTTAGGTAAAAGTTTCATTAACGAGAGAAGGCAACATTCAACGGTAGAATCCTTCATTTGAAGGGTTGTGCTAGAGCAGAAAAGGGTTTAGATCTGAATTGTTAACTCCAGAACCTTTGGTTGGAGACTTTCCTTTAACTCTGATCATTTGAACCCTTACCGATGAAGTACAACAGTGGTTTGATTGTTTTGGTTTCCACTGGATTGCTTCGTGTAGTTCTTGCTGCAGTTTTAGCGGTAACAGCAATTCCATCAATGCGGATGTCCCTAGCAAACCCCGTAAAAAACCAATTTGAACTCACCACAGGCCAAAGAGAGTTTTTCGGCAGTTTGATCAAGAAGTGGAATCAAGACTAATTCTAGTTTCTTTAAGTCTTTTAGCTGCTCCCATCCTCAAAGCAGCAACACTTGCCTGTGGAGATACCAATCTGCAAAGGCGGGCAATTCTTGCTATTGGTGGGAATGCTTGGCAATCAGATCATGCAATAGATAGAGTTCAAACTCTATTCTGTAATAGCAAGGTTGCTGCGTAATGGTGAGATTTAACTACCTCCCTCTAGGATCTTATCCTCTTAGGTTGCTAGAAGACTAGAACGGTTTTATTTATATAAATAGCCAAAATTTGCGCAAGCTGGTAACAATTTCTGGTGATATTGCAAGCATAACGATGCTTTTATCTATTCACACTCTTTATTTACATATAATACTTGTAAGCTCTTCATCTTCAGGCTTTGTGAGCGGGTCGGCTCTTTCTCAGGCCCTCAATCTCACTCAATCAAGCACTCCTTCCTCAAAGCAGATTTCTCTGTTCGGTCAAAATTATTTTGTCTGCCATGATCGAGCATTTGATCTGATCTTATCTAGCAACTTTGCATTTGATGGCTGCCCTGCTCTCGAGAAGAGCCATTGTTTTTTTTGCGTCTTTATTGCCTTGCCATCAAAACTACGTCTCGTGATCAGGCCTAGTTTTAACTGTTCAACCTCAGAACAGATCGAGCAAGCTGACAATTCTTTAGTTGATTTCTACATTAGAATAAATGTCGGCTTAGTTTTAGATCAATCTGGAGCTTTGCATGTGTTTTGAACCCTTGCTTAATAGCGGGGCACGCTTGAGTCGACATTGATGCTCCAAGCGTCGATTCCGCCTTCTAGATTCCAGACCTGATAACCATTATCCTGCTCTAAAAGCCAGCTCCCGAAGTTCCAACTGCGTATGCCAGCATGGCAAATCACGACGACAGGCCGGTCATTTGGTAATAGTTGAGGCAGAGTTTCCATCCAATCAGAAGATCGGCTCAGCGGCAAATGCAATACATCTGCTGGGAATCGGGCTAACTCAAGCTCCTGGTCTTCTCTCACATCCACACAGATTGGCAGAGAGGACGAGTTGCTCAGCCAGCGATGCAGATCCTTTGCAGAAATAGGGGTTGGAGTGGGCTGATTCATCGTTAATGATTGGCTTTCGATGTGAGCTTTGTTCGTCACGATCCACCTTGATCGCCATTGGTACGGATGATCCTGCATTGCATTTTGATGTAACGCAATGACTATGAATCAGCCGTACCAAGGCTTGCCCCAGAGATCATGGCTAATACTTAGAGGTAATCACCTGAATGTCTCACGGTCAAGTCAATGAAGATGATATTCATGACAGTACTGTGCCTCTTGACAGCCTGTAGGTTATGCATAGTTCTGCTGAGAATACTCCTTCCAGCCCTATTGCTGCTATCAGACCATGGCAAGAGCAGACAATGGATCTAGTGGGTGCTTCATCAAAGCTTTGGCTGGCTCTGATGACCAAACGCTTTGGCTGATCGAAACCAGTAGCGCCCTCAAGATTGGACTCGCTTATCTTCATTGCAGATAGCTATCAATCCATCAGGATTGCTTTTATCAATGCCATTTTGGTAAGGAATCAAGACCATTTGGGCCTGCACAACATCATTCGTTGATAATTGGCAGAGAACCAATCAGAACAATGCATCAACCACATGTATGGAAGTCAGTTGATTTCATCGGCAGGCTTTGTTTGACCGCTGTTTTTGTTGTCGCAGTACCTTCAAAGATTACCAAGTTCTCATCAGTAGTTGAAGCAATATCAGGCCAAGGGATCCCAGCTCCACTGGCACCCTTCTTGTTGTTGGCAGCAATTGCCTGCCTCGTTGTTGGATCAGTACTTCTTGTATTTGGCAAGAATCAAAAACTTGGAGCATCACTATTACTCATTTTTCTTGTGCCTACAACAATCATCTTCCACGCATTCCCCTTCCAGCCTAAAGCACTATTTATGAATCTTGGATTGATTGGTGGCCTTACTCTTGCCTTGACCAGGCCAAAATTTATCGAATGAGAAGGTTGGCGATAAATAGTAAAGAATAGGTGTTCTCTATTGTTCATCTATTATTCATAGCCATAATTCTTCTTTGTCTGGCAAGGTAACATCAATGCTAGTAGAATTTTGTTGAATGGCAATTATCCAATAGCTTTAAAGACAACATCAGCCTGCCTTATTAATAGTTCCAGCCTTGCCAGACTTGACAAGCTAATTGGATTTTAATGCTGTTTGGTCTGCCTCAAGATCAACTCGACACCAACAAGTTTAAGCACTATTAACATGAATTTTTTCTAGATGAATCTTGTTTCTATCTAATTTAGCTATTGGGATCTGTTTTCTTCATTTAAAAGGCTTATTCTAATGCTACGACTACATGCTTAACCCATATGCCACTCCATTCATTGTTGATCCACTCCTTATTTTGGCATGAAGATCTTCAATTTTAACCACTCTTTTAGGCATTTAGAAAATGCTTCGCGGTTTTGATCGCTCCTTTGTTATTGACTTGATATCATGATAAATACTAATGCTATTGGTTTGGTTTTCCAGATCAGTCAAATCAACCTAAGATAAAGGACCTGAATTAGAATCCAGGTAGTCTGCCTGACCACTCTCCAAATAAGGCTTAAGCGTGTTATTGAAGTCATCTTCGCTACAAGTCAGCATGATGAATCCGTTGCTTATTTCCCAATCCCAGTGTTGTTCTTTTTCTTGCTTGGCAAACTCTAAATTTCTTACTGTTACAGGCAATGAGGATGTGATTAGTCTGATGCTCTCACTTTTCTGAGCTTCAATCACGTGATCACACTCTTCTTCTAGAAAAGCATCCCATTGCTTTGCAATCTCTTCCAATTCCTTATTATTAGAGTTTTCAGAAAGCCACTGCTTATTGAAACCACTAGCGCCTATATCTCCTTTGCTATCCTCAAGAATAGACCTCAAGAGGTAGTCTTTATTTCGGTCGAAAAATTCTATTTTCTGGCCGTTCGACAAAAGCAATAGTTGTGCTGGAGGGGGTGATTTATAGGCTCTGCCAACAGAAGGAAGGTCAAGTCTACTTATCCTTCCCTGCACATCTTCCCAACAGTGATTTAGCCAACTATCAACCCAGAAAACCTTATATGAGATCAATTGTTGTTGACTAAGACTGAAGTGTTCGTCTAGGTAGTCCTCTTGTTTGTTGCCGTTAGCTGTCATAAGGTCGATTTTAACTTGTCAATAGATTAGAGCGCCTGTACCTCGACCTGTAAAAGGTGAAGCCTAGGGATTATAGCCTAGCAATTCACGCTATCACTTAGGCCTATTACTATCACCTTTTATAGAAATGTAAGATAAAAGGTTGCTATTGCTGTCATGAATATCAACCCTATCGAATGTTTGTCCCAAGCTTACTAACCTCTACAATTAATCTGTTGTCGAGAACAATATCTTTGAGCTTGATCTCTATCGCCGCTCGGCTCTTAGCTTTGCTTTCTTCTTAAGTAGAAGCTTTAAGTGCCAGGAAAAGGTCGAAGCATTGTTCTCAGGCATTCAACTGTTCAAGATTAGTTGATCATTCGATTCATCTTTAACTGCTACTACAAAGCCCAAACAACTGCAGCGTAACTCGCTGCAGTTGTTCTCTTAGTCTTTTCAATCCCCCGCGTAGTGTTGTCTCATTTAAATAAAATTGCGGCGTGGAGTGCTAATAGGCCCGACATCCAATCTAGTTGGCCTAACCCAAATTGGCCTTCTAGCGTTGCCTTGAGTGCTAACAGGTCCAACGATAAAGCCAACACGGATACCAGCAGAGATGGCTCCAAGTTGATCAAGGCTTAGTTCTTGATCGTGGCGTTCAATGGTCATTGATTTACTCTGGTGGAGAAGGTTGTTTGCCTTCGATGCAGTTAGCTTCTCGCTGATCACTCGCTCAGGAGGTGATCTGGCTCAAACGCAAGTGTGAGCTTGCTCATAGATTTCTAACTCCAGGGAATAGATCGCTGGCGAACGGAGAGTGATTGATGTGGCTGTCTACTTCCTTTCCTTCTTTGCCAGTTGCTTCTTTCGCCATCTCCTCCAGGGAGGCACGATGTGATCACAAGCGACCCACCACAATAAAAAACTAGGCAAAAACCAGCCAGTGCTGCCTCCGGCGAGCATCCCCCAGATCCCAAGTGCAAATAAAGGCCAGGCCAACCATTGTGACCACTCCCTCGCATAGAGCTCCTGCCACTGCACCCAGAGCTTTCTCACCCTTCTCCTCGTTGACGATATTGACGTGTTAGCAAACCATTGGATGCTGTTATGACCTGTCTTAATCGATCCCGCCATTGCCTGCCTTCTATGCGCTGCTTCGCTCTGCGGTATTCCGCCTGCAGGACTTCAATCAAAATTCTCTTCTGGGGATCTGTTGAACAGTGCATCTAAGCGAGCATCATGGAGAGGGATGTTGCTGCAGTGCTTCTTGAGAAACTGTGCCTTTAGAATTATCGCCGTTGGCAAGGTACGCAAAGGCTGGATCCAAGACGGCCTAGCGATATATCAAAAACGCCTACCAGGCTTGATGATCACAGAGGTTCGTGATGCATCTCTGCAGCGAGAAGCGGAAGCGATCCGTGCCGCACTTAATAGCAATGAAACGCTGGTTGCTCTCAGCGAAGAAGGGGAAGCGCTGGCCTCAGTGTCCTTTGCTAAACGCCTTGAAAAATATGGCTCTCAACGTCTTGCCTTTGTGATTGGTGGCGCTGATGGCCTATCAGCAGAGCTGAAAAACTCAGCCCACTGGCAACTCAGCTTGTCTCCGCTTACGTTTCCCCATGAACTTGCTCGCCTGTTGCTTGTGGAGCAGCTCTACCGAGCACAGACCATCCTGCAAGGAGGTAAATACCACAGGAGCTAAATACCACAGGAGCTAACGATTCAACAGATCTGAATTGCGATCACTGATAAAACATCTGCATTCGATCAATGCGATAACGCTTGAGCACACTGAAAAGGAAATCAGGTCAAGGCAATGATGATGCTCAAAAGTCAGCCTTCTTCAACAACATTTGCCAGAACACTTTCTGCAGAATGTAATTCAGCCATCCTCCTAGTCTTTATGAGTTACTAACCTGGGCAACTGTTACTTCTTAGTTAAGCAATCAATGCTCGAACCTTAAAATAGGATGCTGATTAAGCTCATATCACTAATAATAACTATCAGCTGACTGAGATCACAGTTGCCTTTAAACTGCTTATTGTCCGCAAGCTGATCAATCGAGGCCTTTTGGATATGCCTGATGATGAAGTTTTGCGCAAAAAAGCGCTATCACAACTCAGGAAGAAAAGGATGCTGAGGAGACAGGTTCAGACCTACCTCACTGTGAACCTTGCTCTGATAGTGATTTGGTTGGTCACTGGTATGGGCTACTTCTGGCCCATCTGGCCTATTTTGGGATGGGGCATCTCTCTTGCTGTTCAGTCTTGGAAGCTTGCTCATCCAGAGAGAGACTTCAGCACAGAAGAGATCGAGGCTGAGATGCGTCGCAGTTGACTTAAGTTGGAAATATTGCATACGCCTCCATTGTAAGAAAGTCTAAGTTAATTGAATTCATGCTTGTCAGGCGAGATGTAAGCAATTGCTATTTTAGGAGTATTAAGGCATAAGTTTAGGGTTTAAATATTGCTAAAGCTTGAATCTTGTTCAGTCACATTAATGGCTGTCAAGGGTATTCTGTTAAGGAAGACGGTTGAACTAAGCTTCTAGCTTGCTTTCTTCAATACGTTGTCAAATGACCATGCAAAGACTATTGCTTGCACCACTAGCAATTATTGCGATTTCGACCATTTCATCAACGGCCTTAAATGCACATGATAATGCTAAATATAGCAAGGATCTTGGAATTAAGATTGAAACACTTGTGCAAAGTACCAAGCAATGGGATGGGGATTTGCTTCCGCATTACCCAACCAGCAACGCTGAGATTACAGTTCTTAAGATCACGATTCCCGCCGGAGTCACCCTGCCATTGCATACCCACCCAGTCATCAGTGCAGGAGTGATCCTCCAAGGCAAGCTTCAGTTAAGCCTTCAAGATGGAACGACACGCCTTTTCAATCAGGGGGCTGCGCTGATTGAGACAGTGAATACAGTTCATACAGGCAAAAGTCTTGGCCCAAAAGACGCTGTTGTTCTTGTTTTTTATGCCGGCAGTAAGCATCTTCCTATGACTGTTCAGGTGAATGCGAAAGCACTTTGATAAAGGCTCCTTAGGCAGCGCTTAAAACGTAAAAGGTGGCAGGTGCAACACAGCACTCGATCAAGCACAAGCAATCTTGTAAAGAGGTTGCTACCGCCTGCGGGCACGCCCCTATCAAGCCAAATCAGAAAACTGTCCTGATGGAACAGGTGTACTATTGGGATGGCATTCGATGTCGCGATGGAGTTCAGCGAGCCTCTTCTTTATTTGCGCTCCGAGCGGAAGCAGCAGATCCTGCCATTAGCGAGTGAGCACGTGGCGGCAGGCTTCCCCTCCCCTGCTGAGGACTACATCGAGATCGGCATCGATCTCAACGAACAGTTGATTCGTCATCCGGCTAGCACCTTCTTCCTGCGTGTTAGCGGCCACTCAATGACAGGTGTTGGCATCCACAATGGCGACCTATTGGTTGTAGACCGCGGCCTAGATCCACGGCCCGGTCACATCGTGGTGGCGATTCTTGATGGTGCCTTCACGCTCAAGCAACTTGTCCGCCACCGTGGTGTACTGCGCCTAGAGGCCGCTCATTCCAATTACCCACCGCTGGATCTGGCTCGCTTCGGTGACGTGCAAATCTGGGGTGTGGCAGTGCATTCCATTCATAGCCTCAACCCTGCGCAGCAAATATCCCACTCAACACAATGCCTACATGAATAGTCTCAAAATAGGCAAGACGATCAATAAGACTGCCCGGCATAGCAACAGTGTTGTTGCTAATATTTAAAGATATTGCCTTTAAATCGCTATATGGAGATAGACAAGTTTGATAGATTAAGTGGCTGACTGTTGTTCACCCAGATCGCGCAAGGCAAGGATGCGATCAGACCAATAACAATGAGAGGAGCCTTTGAGATCCCATAACGTGTCGGCCAACTGTCCAAGCCATTGGCGCCTTTCTTGTTGTTCATTTGCCTCTTGATCGGAAACCCAAGCAGAAACAGAGATGTGGGAAGAATCCAGGGATTTCTCCTCCGGTCCCCTTGACCAGCCAAGATCTGCTAGATAGTCATGAACACATTCATCTACAAATACAAACCAATCATGCAAGTGTTTAATACCATTGGCTTTAATAGCTTTTTGCTGAAGCTCTGATGCTCCTTCTGGAGACTCAATATGGCCATACACAGCTAAGATTTCTTCTCTGATATTGAGCCATTCGCAATCACCCTTTGATTGAAGGTCATAGTAACGTTGGCGGAACTGATAATCTTCCTTGCAAAGCCATTCGATCCAGACTTCTTCCATCAGCTCTTTAATCTCTTGCTTGTCTCCTCTAGATAGCCATTCAGAAAAACTTTCCTTATTGATCCTCTGAATAATATTTTGCTGATGCTTGCTTAGAGTTGGTGCCATTGCAAATCCTTTTGTCTTGTTGGTTTTACAAAAGACCCGACCGACGCGGTTGCTCATAACATGGAATCAACCTATGCGGCTAGGTCCTGCTAAGACGTCATAGACGACTTATTTGTAGACATTGTTGGGGATTAAGCTACGCCTAGCCGGCCATTGAGTCAGCACCCTCTATTCCAAAAGGTTTCTAGGCCACAACGACAGGCTTGAGGTTGGAAACCTTGATGCAGCTAAGTACTACCAACACAGCCAAACAACCAATCAAAGTGATGATTGGCCGTAAGTCTGCATTGGCATTCTCCTCGCCACATTGACGACAACCATTGCGACTGGCTGTCACAGCAAAGCATGATCTCGCTATCAGGCAGAGGCTAGTGCGCTTGTACTAGGGTGAGGCATGGTTTCGCTAGCTTTCCTCCAGCGACATGTCTCGGGTCACGGCCCTGATCGACGGCAACAATTTCTATGCCTCCTGTGAGCAAAGCCTTGACGCCTCGTTAATCGGTCGTCCTCTGGTCGTGCTCTCTAACAACGATGGCTGCATTGTTGCGCGCAGCTCCGAAGCGCGTGCTCTCGGTATCAGCATGGGCACGCCCTATTTCAAGGTCCGTCACAAATTGGAGCGACTTGGCGTTGTCGTGCGCAGCTCCAACTACGCCCTCTACGGCGATATGAGCCAACGACTGATGAGCCTGCTGGAAGCCCATTGTGAGGAGCTGGAGATCTACTCCATTGATGAAGCCTTTGCCTACATCAATGGCCCCTCTGATGACAACCTAAAACCCTGGGCCCGTCAACTACGGGCCCAGGTGCATCGCAACCTGGGCCTACCGATAGCGATCGGACTTGGCGCCAGCAAAGGTCAGGCCAAACTCGCCAACCACCTAGCCAAGGCCATACCGGCTCACGCTGGAGTATTCGATCTACTCACCGCTAGTGATCCAGATACATGGCTCGAGAGCGTCGCTATCGAAAATGTATGGGGCATCGGTCGCAAGTTAGCCCACTGGTGCCGACTTAGAGGCGTAACCAATGCCCGGCAATTGCGCGATATGCCACGTAGCAAACTTCATGCCCGCTGCGGCGTTGTAGGCATACGCCTACAACGAGAATTACAAGGTCATGTCTGCCTTCCTCTAGCCCTAGCCCCAACATCAAAACAGGAAACCTGCGTTAGCCGCAGTTTTAGCCGACCAATCGCCAACCTAGAGGAATTACGCCAGGCAATCGCAACCTATGTGGTGCGCGCCAGTGAAAAACTGCGACGACAACAGCAACGGGCCGGGGCCCTCACCGTATTCACACGTAGCAGCCCATTTGCACCATCGTTTTACAGCCAAGCCGCTACCATCCAATTGGATCTGCCAAGCAACGACACTGCAATCTTGCTAGCAGCAGCCTTGCCACTAGTAGAGCGAATCTATCGGCCCCATCGCCGCTTAAACAAAGCCGGGGTGCTGATGCAAAACCTACAGAGCGCAGACCATCTGCAACAACATCTGCTGGTAGCAGTTCATGCCGATGAGCAGCATCGCCGCGATCGACTAATGAACACCATCGACCGACTCAATCACCGTTACGGCAGCGGAACCGTGAGTTGGGCAGTTTGTGGCATGCAGCCAGGATGGAGCATGCGTCGTCATCAACTCAGCCGCGCGGCCACAACTCGTCTCAATGACGTGCCGTTGGTGCTGGCCTGAAACTTAGAATTGAATTTCAACAGATCTCATTAGTTAGGGTATTGGGCTGGATTTGATTTGCTCGGTTCCATCCACATCTCCAATCCATAAAGAATGCGCCATGCAGAGAAGAAAGAAGTGAGAATAAATAGAAAAGTTACTATGAAAAAAGTCTTGGTCATTAGGCGAACAGCTGAGAGCCTGGCTGATGGCCTAGAAGGCAACAAGTGAGTTGATTCATGAGCCAGGCAAGTAGAGCAAATTATTGATGACCCTCCCGTTCGCTGAATACTCTTGGCAAATGCTTCAGTAATCCCAACAGATTTACCGCAAAGTCTGCAAAGGTGACTGAACGCCATTAAAATAATCTCAATGCAGAATAACTGGTCTACAGATATACAATGGAGAAGAGAGGTTTTGTTATTTAATCATCAGGGGTGCATGCATTTTAAAATTGCTGCAGAAGCTGCACCTCCTCTTCGCGACGATTCAACAGCAATACCATGCGCTCACCATGACAAGCGAGGCCGGTCTGATGACGCAGTAGTTCAGTACTAGCCAATGCCACCCCGCAAGTCTCAACCAAAAGCACCGGCAGAGTTGCAGCATGACCTTGCATGCCCTGCAAATCAAGCGCCTGACGCACTGCGCGTTTTGATTTATCCATTCCTAGCCGCTCAACAAGCTGAGGCCAGAGATGATTCACCGGCGTGCAACCAGCAAAGGCAATAGGGAAGTCACTCATCAGATGCTAATTGCAGCAACCTTCGGATTAAAACAGCGCTCATGAGGAAAGTTGTTGAACAGCTCCTGCAATCATCGCCGGGGTTACCGGAATCGTCTCGATTGCATCGGCGTTATCAAGATAAGCGTCGAAGGAAGAGTAGTGATCCACATGAGGATTGGCACCGTCCTTCGCACAGGCTTCTGTCCAGTCGCCGTCTTCAGGCTTTACCACGACATAAGCCTGGAGAGATTCCTCTAAATCACCTCCGTCACCAATGCCCTCACCGTGCCAAATCGCTTCGTAGAAGCTCATGCCATCAAATTTAAGAAGAGATCATCAGTTTAAAGAGCCATGGTGCAGTTAAAGGGCCTTAGTACACCTCCTTAGAGACAACCATCTGCTTCGAATGACAAGTGAGTTTCATCTATAAGCTCCACAACTTGATGCCTTATCTGACAGCTCTACAAAGGATTAGGTGAGCTCCGGAGCTGTTGCTAATGGGCTGAAACGTAGACGATCAAGCCTCGATGAGCGCTGCATTAAAAAGCTAGACAAGATGGGGCGAGAAGATGCAAGCAGGAATCGTGATGGTCAATCACGACAACAAGTTTCTTGGATATCGCCGATTGGCTTGTGAAGCGCATCAACAGACTGATGACCTAAGCCGGAATGACATCCTGGCCTGAGAAGCCACCACAACGCTGCTGATCTAAGTGACCAATGTGTTTGCGTTCGCTGTAATAAAGCTCCTGGAAACGCAACGCATCGCTGTTGAGCTCCTCGAACATCGCTTCGATACGCATTTCCATATCTACCGATTCAGTAGGTTGCTGTCGCTCTTCTTCAATCAATACAGCAATACAACGCTCAAGGGTTTCAAGGCGCTGACCACCCCAGGCCTCAAGAAGATGACGACAACGCTTGAGGCATTTCTGGCGTTCTAGAGCCGCTGCTGTGCCCCGGAGCTGAAGCAGTGGCTTAGCCATAGCAGCCAAATGAACCTCGCCAGGCTCTAACAAAGGGGTAAGACGTGCGACTAGAGCACTGTTATCCAGGAGCAACTGATCGGTAAGCAGACGTGGTAACTCAATATCCTCCAAATCATGACCAGAGTCAGTTCCTCGACTGATTGCCTCCAAACGTCCTGCACCAAGATTGGTTTCCTCCAAATCAGTGATCGCCGCCCAAAGCAAACGGTGATGTTGCAAGGCAAAATCCTCCAGCTCTCGCTGTCGCAACTCCCTGCGAATCGCAGCCCGATGATTTGAGCAATGGAGATATAACCTCAGGATTTCCGCCTCGCTGCGCTCCCGTTGACTGGCCTCGCCAGGTTGCTCATGGCGACTAGAGCGGCCATGCCAGCGCTGCCCTTTCACTTGCTGGCGCAGATCTTCCTCCAACTGCAAGGCCAAACGGCCCTGCCCACCGCTCAAGCGTTCGGCAACCTGTTGCAGGTAGTGGGTCCGTACGGCCGACTGGGGCAACTTGCCGAGCAATGCAACCAGGCCAGTCACTGCCTGCTGAAACTGATCCGCTTGACTTAAATCACGGCCCTCCAACACCTGTTGAATCTGCCAATCAAGCCAAAGAGGGGACTGATCTAATAGAGCCCTGTAATCGCCAGCACCATGATCTTTGAGAAACTCATCGGGGTCTTTGCCAGAAGGCAAATGAAGCACTCGTAATTCCAACTGGCCCTGCAGAGCCAGTTGCTCAACTTCGCCAATGGCCCGGTTCGCAGCACGCACACCGGCTCCATCAGCATCGAAATTAAGCACGATCCGTTTCCCTTCGCTGCAACGGCAGATCTGGGTGATCTGCTGACTACTCAAAGCAGTGCCTAAGGAGGCCACTGAATTGGTGACACCTGCGGCATGCAATGCAATGACATCGAAATATCCTTCGACTACCACAGCCCGGTCATCCTTACGGATGGCATTCGCCGCCCGATCCAGTCCAAACAAATGCTTGCCTTTCTCGAACACGTCTGTCTCAGGAGAGTTGAGGTACTTCGGCTCTGAGCCATCAAGACTGCGTCCGCCGAAACCAATCACCCGTCCCTGGCGGTCGCGGATCGGCACCATCACACGATGACGAAAGCGATCGTAAAAACCTCCTCCCCCCTTGCGCGCCACAACAAGCCCAGCGGCTTCCAGTAATTCAGCAGATAAACCTTCCACCTGCTGGAGGTGCTTGAGCAAACCATCCCATTGCTCAGGGGCATAGCCAAGCTCGAAGGATTCCAGGGTGACTTCACTAAGGCCCCGCTTCTCAGTGAGGTAATTCAGCGCAGTTGCGCCAACTGGCGTACGCAGCTGGCCACGAAACCAACCGGCCGCCAATGCAAGCGCACGATGAAGCTTGTCTCGACGAGAGAGCTGCTGACGTAATCGTTCCTGCTGGGGCCCCTCGACTGTCTCAACAGGAAGTTGATACTTGCGAGCAAGCTCCAGCACTACATCACCAAAACTCTGGCGCTGAAACTCCATCAGGAACTTGATCGAGTTTCCACCAGCTCCACAAGAAAAGCAGTAATAAAACTGCTTCGCTGGCGAGACCGTCATCGATGGTTTGCTGTCGTCATGGAACGGACAGATCCCTACGAATTCACGGCCCTTTTTCTTTAGAACCACATGTTCGCCGACGACATCAACAATGTCGGCACGCTCCTTGACGGCCTCGATCGTGCGCGGGTGAAGACGGGGGACGGGCATGACCTTATTTTGCTGGTTGCGCCGCGAGTGGTCGAGAAGACAACATGATCAGAAAATTAATCCATACGACAAGCAAGGCCTAGATCAATAAGAGCTCAAGATCTTTTCAAAATCGTCCTTTCTGTATTGGGAACGCAAACGACGCAATCAGAGCCTGACGCCAAATGACAAAACTTTGATCGATATCAATCGAGTTGCAGCACATCACGTGTATTAGAGCGACGAATTCTTTCCTGCTGCTGATAAGACGCTAAACAGCCATCACGAATCACCAATAGGCAATTCACATAATCAGCACCATCAATCAGAGCTGCGCGAATGGCTTTTGATGCGGGAGTGCGATTACTTTCGCTGGATGATTCTTCATAACTAAAAGTGCCTGCAGCCGCAAGGCCATAGGCCCCTGCCCCTCTTGCACCGGTTGCACCTCCTACAAGCCCAGCCAAGGGAGCCAAAGATCCGCCGGATCCTTTTTGCTTAGCTGTGCTGGTCGCACGCCCCTCTACTGTTCGCGCACCGACAACCTCTCCAGTGGAGGAATCCACCACCCGTAGGTCGATGGAAACATAAGCCTTGGATTCCGAAACAGTCTTCGAGCCTCCAAAACCCATGAAGCGCATCCCACTTCCGGATTGCTTTGTTTCAACCCCATCCTCGTAGCCACTCACACGCCCCATAATCAAATAGCGGGCGCCACGCATTTGACGGCTACGTGCAGCGTCTCCGTCGTTTCGCACAATCCCCAACTCGGCAAGCTCTTGCTCAGAGAGGACGGCCTTGAGATTCTGCCGTTCCACCACTGTTAGTCCACCAGCAAGGGCTAATTCATTGGAGAGAGCATCCGCGAGCTGACGGCTCACACGCGGGCTCCACCAAGACAACCTTCCCACCTGGTTTTTAAAGTCAGGCACAGAAACCGTTGGGCCAGCCCAGGCGGCTACTGGAACAAACACAAAGGAAGCCAATGCTGCTGCAACACCAAAGGAGAAAAGTTTCACGGCTTTTGAATCCATTAGAGATTTCTACAGTCGGGCAATTTAAAAAGAATTAGGAGAGTGGGTTGCTTCTCGTAAAGCAACGCGACTTGCTATCACCAATTTGGAACGTCATGGCGATCTCAATCCTGTTGCTGGTTTTTCCTTGCTGCAAAGGCTTTCAGGGATGGCCTCTTCTCTTGTGTTGTTGACTATGCCATTGCCTCAGTTCTGCGGATGAGATGAATGATGTCAATGCAGGGCAACAAACAACTGCAGACAAACAGCCAATGGCGTGGGTTCAAATCACTCCTGCTCGCCGCTTTGGCCTTCAGCTTGATGACCGTTTGCGTCAAACACCTTGGTGGTCGTTTACCTGTCGCAGAAATTTTGTTCGCAAGATCTCTGATCAGCCTGGCAATTACTCGTTTCATGCTCAGTCGGGTTGGGGTTTCCCCCTGGGGACACCGTAAAAGGTTGCTGTTATTGCGCGGGCTACTGGGCACAGCGGCATTGTTCTGTGTATTTGACGCCCTGGCGTCCTTACCCCTTGCTACCGCAACTGTTCTGCAATACACCTATCCAACATTTATTGCGTTAGCGGCATGGATATTTTTAAGAGAAAGAATCCATCGTCTTATTGGCATAGCAGTAATTCTCGGTTGGTTGGGGATCTCCCTGGTTTTAAAACCAGAATGGCTTGGCACAAGCTTCACCGGTTACTCCCCTTTATCCGTCTTCATTGCACTTTCAGGTGCTCTATTTACAGCTCTGGCCTACGTCTGCGTACGTGAGCTTTCCAAACAGGAACATCAACTCGTGATCGTTTTCTACTTTCCATTGACATCAATACCAATAGCCCTGCTCTTCCTCGGGAATCAGGGAGTCTTGCCACTTGGAATCGATTGGCTCTGGATACTGGGTATCGGCCTATTTACCCAACTTGGTCAAATCTGGATTACCGAGGGATTAACTCTTTTGCCAGCAGCCACAGCAGGTTCAATTGGCTATTTCCAAGTTTTGTTCGCAACTCTCTGGGGTGTACTGCTGTTTGCTGAACCCGTTGATGGCTGGTTCGTACTTGGAGCTCTGATGGTACTAGGAGCAACACTCATCAGCTTCAGCAGCAGACAAGACAATATCCAAAAGCAATCAACATGAAAAAAAGATTGCGACCTCAATCTTGTTGATCGAGTTGTAAATGATCGTATGGTAATTTCTGTAAAAAATCCTTAAAAGGGCACCCGTAGGAGCGCCGGATGAGAACTAGATCTCGTCAGTTGTAGGACGTTGAAACATGTCGAAGCTAGTCCAGGACGGAAGGGAGTCTTTCAACCCCCTTCCTGGTCTTAAAACAGGTGAAGAACGTAGTGTTTCCGACTCAAGTAGTTATAGGTTCTCCTCCTTCGGTGTCTGGAGGGAGGGTCAGGACATTCCCACCACCTAACCCTCGAGGGTTAAGTCTGTCTTCACCATGTGGACCTTTCTGGGACACAGGTCCAGGGAAACCTCCACTTACACCCTTCAACTCATCGGTTGAGAGTTCCTCGTTCTCGTTATCTTTTGGATTAGTCATAGTGGTTTAGAAACTGAATGAAAGAAAAATCAAGTCATCCAACGTTCCCCACCAGAAACTGTTCCATCACTTGACTTCTCCCAATCTTTGAGTGACATCCCAGAACCAGAACCTTTTGGGTCATTAGGATTCCTACCTTTCTTTTGTCTGTTAGTTACTCTTGGAATCTCAATTCCCGCACCAGATACTCCACCACTAAAACTCTTCAACTCATCACTTGATAGTTCCTCATTGAGGTCTTCGTTTGTTTTGTTGGTCTCGTTGGCTTCAGTCATGGTTAGGGAGAAGTTAATGGATTACCTGATTACAATGTCGTTCAAAACACTGATTCCCCAATTTCAATTCCTATATTTCTCTTCTTCCAATCTTTTAGTGTCATCCCAGAACCAGAACTTGTTGGGTCATTAGGATTCCTACCTTTCTTTTGTCTGTTAGCTACTCTTGGGATCTCAACACCTACACCTGAGACTCCACCACTCACACTCTTCAATTCATCTGTTGAGAGTTCTTCGTTGATGTCTTCGTTGGGTTCAGCCATTAGTTGTTTATACTAGGTATTGTAATGATAGAACCCTCTGGAAGTAATGAACTCACCTGTATCAAAAAGAGATGGAATCTTTATAGGTCTCTTTGTTGTGTTGATTGTCACTCAAATCCCAACGTCAGTAAAGGACCACAAGATAAATGTTTGTAGAGATAAGATAGAGACCTATAATCATTCACTTTATAAGAAATATAAAGACAGGAAGTATAGTAAAAGAGATTATCGAGAGGTCTATCAATGTCGAGACGTTCTAGGTCTTGAATCTGATAATGTGTTGATATATAGAACCCGTAAGGGGTAGGGGTGTAGTGTCCTAGGTCGTAGGTTTCTATGGGTTCGTAGAGCTCACCTACCGAACACCTGCTCGAAGCTTCCTCATACCCTTTCCAGAGTTAAGCTGATACCCAGTTAACTCTTGAGACAAATAGATTATCCTCCTTCGGTGTCTGGAGGGAGGGTCAGGACATTCCCCCCACCTAACCCTCGAGGGTTAAGTCTGTGTTCACATGGGTATTATGGTTGTCAACATTTAAATAACGACGAGTCTCCATCTAAATCCAATGGAAAATCACTATTTTCATATCTCCTCCCACCACTAACACACTTCAACTCGTCTGTTGAGAGTTCTTCGTTGATTTCTTCTTTGCTTTCTTTGAAGTCAGTCATAGCTTTCTTTATTGAGGGGAGTCTTTTCGCAATTATCGGAGAATATACATTTTGCATCTAATTCGGTAGAGTTTGAATTTAATAGCGCCTGTAAATTTTCTACAGCTGGTCCGCGTTAGCCTTTGATAAGCCTAGCGCTACTTCCAGCTCTTTTGTCTTCTGGTAATAAAATATTTTCGTTACTCCCTGCAAAGCCACCACTAAGACTCTTCAACGGAGAGTTCCTCGTTGATGCCTTCGTATTCTTTGGGGTCAGTCATAATGGTTTAAGCAAATAGTATTATGAAAAATATTGATCTAATAGGTTGTCCTAACTATCAAATCTGTTCAGTCAAGATGCTTTAGTTAAACCCATCCTTCTCTTTATCCTTCCAACCATCCTTGGGTTTTAGAGAGTGTTGTATGTCCTTTGAGGCAATCCCACCACTTACATCCTTCAACTGTTCAGTTGAGAGTTCCTCGGATCTTTCTTCCCAGTACTGAGAGTTCCTCGTTTCTTCGTCAGTCATTAGGTGTTTGTACTAGGTATTGTAATGCTAGACCCTATGAAGAAGTAATGAAGTCACCTGTATCTAAAAGAGACGGAATCTTCATGGGTCTCTTTGTTGTATTGAATGGAACTCACGAATCCCTGCTTTCCTGAACGACTATAGGATTAATAGATGTCGTCAGTCAATAGGTAGCCGTTTTGATTGGATCGTGAGGGGATGATGAGACATCCAAACAATTAAAACATGAAAGATTGGCGAAAGAAATAAAACTTTGAGCAAAAATCTATCCATTGTATATGCCTTAGAGAAGGTCCGTTGCTGTTGACTGTCTAACTGAGGGCTGAGTTCGTGAACTCCTCGCTTTTGTAAGTGGATGAGGTCTAATCTTGTCAAACGTATAGACAACGAGGTGTCCAGGTTTTAGTTTTTCTTTGAGTAGATAGTTAGCTTTTCTCTTCTGAAGATGGTCATAAATAGACAGGTAAATGCAACTCACCCTTGTTGGAAAATGCTCTAGATAATATTCAAACAAACTTTCTACAGGCAGTGAATCACCAGGTAGCTGCTAGTCACACGGACTCATTACCCAGAAGATCTAATTCTTGCCGAGATGACTTTTATCTCGCTTTTCAACATGCACTCGACTCCTATCTGCTGAACGCTCCGTCTCAAGATCTAGGGGACTGGTAATAGCCGTTTGCAATAACTCAATCTGTAGTGGCCAGGGTTTCTGGCGGACAGTCATTGGCGAGGCTACTGATAACTATTGCAGGAATTGAGTTTTAGACCGCTCACGAAAAGCAAAACAAGCTCTAGAAGCTCTGAGCAGGACTTCGAACGATCAAGCAGAGGCTGGACAGATCAGGCAGCATGGATGACATCAAGAGCAATCTCATGATCGGCTGGCTGCAAGGGCAAAAAGTAGAAGCCTGGCAGCAAGGGACTCGGCAAGGAGTCGTTCTGGCATGTGCTGGTGTTGGCTACGAGGTTCAGATTGCACCGCGCCATCTCAGCGAAATGGAGCACGGGCAAAACACATTCATCCTCTGGATCCATCAGGTGCAGCGTGATGATGGATCCAGCTTGTTTGGCTTCCCGGAACGACGAGAACGCGACTTGTTTCGTACCTTGATCGGTGTTAGCGGAGTAGGGCCCCAGATGGCTCTAGCCCTTCTAGAGGAATGTCAGACCGGAGAACTTGTAGAGGCCATTGTGCAGGGAGACCTACGCAAGCTTTGTCAGGCTCAAGGGGTAGGCAAACGCACAGCCGAACGTCTTGCGGTGGAATTACGCACAAAGTTGGCTGAATTTAGTTGTCTTGATCCAGGAATGTCCCTGGTGGAAAACGACGTCAACGATTCGCATCAGCTCAAGGATTCAAGTCTGCATGAGCTACAGATCACCCTCGGGGGCCTTGGTTACGAAGATCTTGAAATACGCCGTGCCATAAGGGCTGTGGCCAGTGGTGTTGCAATAGGAGCCAGGGAAGCGCCTGAGCCTGTCCCCTCCATCGACGACACTGACGCCTGGCTGAGAGCATGCCTGCGCTGGCTCAGTCAGGAAGCTGCCTAAACAATGGTCCTCAAAGAGTTAGATTGTTTTTTTGGTCTCTTAGGGCAAAACGCCAAGCATGTCGCTCGATACAACAGAAAAGCAACAGCTAATCAACGCCAACCAAACCCATGGCACCGATACGGGGTCTGTGGAAGTGCAAGTGGCAATGCTTAGCGAGCGGATTACAAAGCTCAGCTCGCACCTGCAGGAGAACAAGCACGACTTCTCATCCCGGCAGGGACTGCTCAAGATGATTGGTCGTCGCAAGCGCCTGCTCAGTTATGTACGCGGAAAAAGTGAACAGCGCTACAACGGCCTGATCACCAAACTAGGCATCCGCGGTTAAATCCCTTTTGGCGATTTCCCTCTAATTCTTAAGCAGATGGCCGAACGAAGCAAAGCTATGCCTTTCGGGCCAGAAAAGAGCGGAACGGCCAACAAAAGCCTGCCGCAAATGGGATCCAAATCGCCAAAGATCAAGAAAGCAAAAGCGACCTCCAGCAGTCAGCAGGCCATTCCAAAGCCGGTGGCCAATCGCATGCTGCGGCGCGTGATCTTCGCTTCCGGTCTGCCTACTGCTGCAGGGATGGGCGTTTTTGTCGCTAGTTATCTGATTGTGAGCCGCGGCATTGCTGATATCTCACCATTGATCACGCTGATCAGCTCAGGAGCCTGCTTCCTCTTTGGCCTGATAGGACTGAGTTATGGGGTTCTATCTGCTAGTTGGGAAGATGCCCCAGGCAGCCTGCTTGGACTGGAACACATTCGTCGCAACATAGGAAGAATGCGCGATTCAATCAAAGCTAATCAACCAGCCTCAAAATCAGAGATCAAGCCAAAGGAATCAGGACAAACATCAGACAAATAGTCGGTCGCTGCATCGAGCTTTGAAAGCTTGCTGTTGAAGTGAACTGAGTGCAGCAGAAGCGTCACGAACGCAGAACTGATGACCTAGGCATACGTAACGCACCTGGGGTCCCTGACGAACCGCTGCCACCACGGGTACCCGCACGCCAAATTCATCCTTGGCTGGGCGATGCTGATGCAAACATTCCCGAAGCCTGTGCTGCACTGTGATGTCACAGGCTTCATCCGGCATTAACTCCACCAACAGCAGTCGTAGGTCATCGATGGCGCGGCAATCATCAATGATTAATTGGGTACGGTCGTCGCGACGATCAACAGAGGCCCAGATGAGCAGTCGCGCTTCCAGCATGAGGTGATCTGATAGACGGGCATAGCTCTTGGGGAACACCACGGCTTCGCAACCACCGGTGAGATCCTCAATCTTGAGAACTGCCATGCGATCGCCCTTGCGGGTTGTGACTTGGCGCATCTCCGTCAGCATCGTGATTACACTGATCTTCGCCTTGTCAGGCTGATCCTCAAGGCTGGCAAGACCAATGGGCGCCAGCAATTGAGCTGGAGCAGTGAGCTGCTTGAGAGGGTGATCAGAAAGGTAGAAACCAACCAACTCTTTTTCAAGTCTCAGCTTTTCAGTCGGTGGGTAGTCGGGAACCGGTGCTGCCTTGGGTGCAGTGCTCAGCTCATCAGAAGTTTGCTCGTCTGCTGCTGCAGCCACAAGATCAAATAGGTTCCCCTGACCACTCAGTCGATCACGGGCACGAGAAGCAGCCCAGTTAATTAGAAGCTCCAAGTCGGCAATTAACTGGGCCCGGTTCGATTCAGGGTCTATGGCATCCAGGGCTCCGCAATGAATAAGAGATTCCAACCCGCGACGATTCAGAACATTGGAGGGCAGACGATCACAGAGATCGGCAAGGGAGATAAAGGGGCCATCACCATCTCGATTGGCAATTAGCTGCCTGATTGCACCATCGCCAAGATTTCGCACAGCAGAAAGACCAAACAAGATGCGATCACCAGCAGGGGTGAAATCAATCCCAGAAGCATTCACATCTGGCGGCATCACTTCAATCCCCATCGCATTGCAATTCGAGATATAGCGCTGCACCTTGTCACTAGCGCCAGCATTTACTGTCAGTAATGACGCCATATAGGCAACTGGATAATGTGCCTTTAAATAGGCAGTTTGATAAGTAACAGCGCCATAAGCCGTCGAGTGACTCTTGTTGAAGCAATATTCGGCGAATAAAACCATTTGGTCGAAAAGCTCATCGGCGACCTTCTGATCAACACCACTTCGACTTGCACCTTCAACAAAAATACTGCGATGTTTCTGCATCTCTGAAACCTTCTTCTTGCCCATTGCACGCCGTAGCAAGTCAGCTTCGCCCAGAGAATAACCAGCAAGATCCTGGGCAATCTTCATGATCTGTTCCTGATAAACCATGATCCCGTAAGTCTCCTTAAGGATTGGTTCAAGGGCAGCATGAGCAAAATCAATTGCCTCTCGCCCATGTTTCCGATTGATAAACTTTGGAATTAATCCGGCATCCAAAGGACCTGGTCTGTACAAAGCTAAAATTGAGGAGATATCTTCAAGAGATGAGGGGCGAAGGTCGCGCACAATCTGTCTCATCCCACTTGATTCAAGTTGAAAAATGCCCTCAAGATCTCCTCTTGCAAGTAATGCAAAGGTTTCAGGATCCTCTGGTGGCAATTGGTCAGGATCAATTCTCTCTCCACTGCTGACTTCAACAAGCTCAAGTGTTTTGTCAATCATGGTGAGATTCTTGAGCCCAAGAAAATCCATCTTTAATAACCCCATCGACTCCACATCCTCCATGAAGTATTGAGTAATCACCTGTCCATCGTTATTACGCTGAAGGGGTACAAGATCATCCAGGGGCTCAGCAGCAATGACGACTCCAGCGGCATGAACACCAAAGGTTTTATTTGTACCTTCAATGCGCATCGCCATATCGACCCATTTAGTAACTACTGGATCGTTCTGATACTTCTCACGGAATTCAGCATTCGGCGAATCGCTTCCGATCATCGCAGCTAGCTTTGTAGGTTTTCCCCTTACTACGGGAATAAGCTTGGCAAGTCGATCGGCATCTCCATAGGGAATATCAAGCACCCGGGCGACATCCTTCAAGACGGCCTTGGAGGTCATCCGGTTAAAAGTGATAATTTGAGCAACCTTGTCTTCGCCATAACGACGCGTCACATAGTCGATCACCTCACCACGACGTTCAATACAGAAATCAGTGTCAATATCAGGCATCGACTTACGCTCAGGATTAAGGAATCGCTCAAATAACAATCCGTTTTGAACAGGGTCAATGTTGGTGATGCCAAGGGCATATGCCACTAGTGAGCCAGCGGCTGACCCCCTCCCTGGTCCTACTGGAATGCCCTGTTCACGTGCAAAGCGGATGTAATCCCATACCACCAGGAAATAGGTGGGAAAGCCCATTTGTTCCATCACACCCAGCTCATAAGTGAGCCTTTCGCCGTACTGGTCATCAATTGGATCTGCCGATGCCAGTCCCAACCGTTGCCGTAGCCCCTGCTCAGAGACCTCCTGTAGGTAACTCACGGCGCTATGTCCTTCAGGAATCGGGAAACGAGGCATCTGATAACTACCGAGGATTGAGTATTCCTCAACCTTTTCGGCAACGGCTGCTGTGTTAGCAATAGCCTCTTGCAGCACATCAGGCTCGAGATGATCGGCGAACAGCCGTCCCATCTCCTGTTCAGACTTGATGTATTCAGTACCTGTGTAGCGCAGACGCTTCTCATCACTGATCAACTTGCCTGTAAGCACACAAAGCAGGGCGTCATGGGCCTCTACATCGTTCTTGCTGAGGTAATGGGCGTCATTGGTCGCAATCAGGTCAATCCCTAGCTCCTTGGCGATGTTCACAATCTCTACATTGACGATTCGGTCTTCCGGCGAGCCGTGATCCTGAACTTCGAGATAGAAGTCTTTGCCAAAGACCTCCTGGTACCAACGGGCCACATCCCTTGCTACATCAGTGCGACCGCGCAAGATGGCCTGGGGGATCTCCCCACCAAGACAAGCGGTGGCAACCATTAATCCCTCGCTATAGGCCTTGAGCTGTTCTTTATCAATGCATGGCCTGGCAAAGATGCCCCGGCCGCGCATACCGCGCAGATGGCTAATGCTGGTGAGTTTCACAAGATTGCGATAGCCAACAGCGTTTTTTGCAAGCACCACCAGGTGATAACGACGCTCCTTCTTCGGTTGCGGATCCTCAATGGACCCGTTGATCACATACATCTCATTGCCGATGATCGGTTTGATCTCAGCGTTCTTGCAAAGCTTCAGCAGTTCAATGGCGCCATACATCACACCGTGGTCGGTGAGCGCCAGAGCAGGCATGCCTAGCTCCTTGGCTCGCTTCACCATCTGGGGGAGCTGTGTGGCTCCGTCCAGAAGGCTGTAGTCGCTGTGGTTGTGAAGAGGAACGAATGCCATGCCCCCAGCCTAGGAGGAGGCGCAAGATGCAGGGTTAGTCAAGTCGCTAAACGCTGCATCTAGCGCAAGAGATCTTTTAGGGAATGAAGTTGCCCTGCGGGTGATTTGCCATCACGTTTGCTGCTTGCTCATAGTGAAAAGCCACTTGTAGGAGGCGCGACTCCTCCAGCACATTGGCAATCAACTGCACCCCGATTGGAAGGCCATCGTCATCGAATCCACAGGGAAGACTGATAGCAGGCAAGCCAGCCAGGTTGGCTGGAATGGTCAGCAGGTCAGCCAGGTACATGGCAAGTGGATCATCAGCGTGGGCCCCGACTTGGAATGCAGTGGTAGGTGATGTGGGTGTCAGCAGCACATCGACCGTTTGGAAGGCAGCATCAAAATCCTGACGGATCAATGTGCGGACCTGCTGGGCTTTTTTGTAGTAAGCATCCATGTAACCAGCCGAAAGGGCATAGGTGCCGATCAGGATGCGTCGCTGCACCTCGCTACCAAAACCCTCTGCGCGACTTCGGGCTGTCATCGCGGCTAGAGCATCAGCTCCTTCAGCTCGGTAGCCGTATTTCACACCGTCGTACCGCGCCAAGTTGGCTGAAGCCTCTGACGGGGCAATGACGTAATACGTGGCGATGCCATCGCTAAAGCGTGGACAACTCACCTCAACGAGTTCCGCTCCCAAGGATTGCAGCTTCTCTGCAGCTTCCAAAACTGTTCTCTTCACTTGCGCATCCAAGCCGTTCTGATCAAAGCACTCTCGAATCAAGCCGATGCGTACACCAGACATTGGTTGCGAAAGGGCAGCGCAATAATCGGGAACAGCAACATTGAGACAAGTTGAGTCTCGAGGATCAGATCCTGCGATCACTTGCAAAAGCTCAGCAGCATCGGCCACGTTGGTCGTGAATGGTCCAACCTGATCAAGAGAACTGGCAAAAGCCACCAAACCCCAACGACTGACACGGCCATAGGTGGGTTTAAGGCCTACGACCCCACAAAATGAAGCGGGCTGACGGATTGAGCCCCCAGTATCTGAACCCAAGGCAGCCATGCATTCACCTGCCGCAACAGCTGCTGCACTGCCACCAGAACTGCCACCCGGCACACGGCTGACATCCCAGGGATTGGACGTAGCCCCAAACGCAGATGTCTCGGTCGAGCTACCCATGGCGAACTCATCGAGATTTGTTTTCCCGAGAAGCACAGCACCGGCCTGCCAGAGGCGCTCAGTGACGGTGGATTCATAGGGCGGCACAAAGGTTTCCAGCATTCGACTGGAACATGTGGTCCGTATTCCTTTCGTGCAGAGGTTGTCCTTAATTGCCAAAGGAACACCAGCCAGCGGTGGCAGAGACTCACCCGCAGCCAAGGCCTCATCGATGCGATCGGCATCGGCCCGAGCTCGCTCTGCTGTGATATCCAGAAAAGCGTGCAGCGTGGGATCCACCACTGCGATACGAGCGAGTTGGTGATCTGTGAGTTCCCTGGCGGAAACCTCGCCGAGCTTTAGTTGCTGACGCCATTCAGCGATCGCCATCGGCTTGCGGTGCTGTGCTGTGCAGAAGCGACGCTATCAGTCGTCTGACCAGCCTTCGACTGTGATCGTCAGCGGCTCAACGCGACGGCAACGCAAGAGGGTGTGATTCACAGACGCAGGTCCCTCTAAAGAGAGATCCGCAACGAAGGTCGATAGCTTGACCTCAAGACTCTTTCGAGTCACAAAAGGGCCGAACCAATAGGTGACATTTGGTTCACGGGTTTCAACCCTGGCCCACCAAGCCAAACCAAAGCCATTGACGAGGCTACGCAGCGGCCTAATCAATGAGCCCATGATTGAGGTTTGCGGATGACCCTTATTTTGCCTCGTCATGTTCCAATTGGTGTTCCGCTGACGGCTGCAACGGAACTTTTGGATCAACGCTGAACACTCTCATCATCAGGTGACTGATCCTCACGAACGTCAAAATTGCAATGCTGACTGGTCAGCAAATCCTCATCCTCAATCGAAGTTCTTTCTGCCTGCAAATCCCCTATTTGGGGATCCATCGGCGGCTGAACATCTTTGGAACAAAGTTGCTGGGTAGCCAAGCTGGACGGCAAAGCCTCACCAAACCGCTCAATCTCATCGGGCTGATGGATTGGGGAATTATTGGACTTGGCAATGGGTTCTGACTCCACGGAAATGGAGTCGCAAGAGATGGCCGGCAAAGGGCATTGAGGCCGCACGATCCTGGGAGAGGGAGTTTGGCCATGAACCCCCTTCATCCAGCCACGACGAGCAACCTCGTATAAACACATCGCAGTAGCAACAGAGGCATTCAGGCTGGGAGTAACCCCGCGTAATGGAACGCGTACAAGCTGATCGCAATGGCGACGAGTCAGCAGAGAGATCCCCTGCTTCTCGGATCCCGTCACGATCACTAAAGGTCCGTCTAGATCGACATCAGGAAGGGTGACGTCCCCTTCCTCCGCCAGGCCAATAACTCGATATCCCGCCTGCTTCATCGCTTCTAGAGAGCGATTGAGATTCACGACACGCGCTACTGGTAGATGTTCCAAAGCGCCTGCTGCAACCTTGGCCACCGAACCAGTGAGACCAGCACTTCGTCGTTGTGGGAGAACAACCCCATGGGCGCCAAGAGCCTCTGCAGAACGAATAATGGCGCCGAGATTGTGGGGATCCGTTAAGCCATCGAGGGCAAGCAAAAGGGGCGATTCCCCTAGACCCGTACATCCCTCGATCAGACTTTGCAAATCAAGGGTCTCCGCTGCAGCAGTCTGCAGAACAATTCCTTGATGCACAGCACCACCTGTGAGTTGACCGAGGCGAGCCCAGGTGACCTCTTCCACAAGTACTCCTGAGGATTTGGCCTCACGAAGCAATTGCAAAAACCTTGGTGCGCTTCGTAAATCTGATGTGCACCAGATGCGATGAATCGGACGCCCAGCTTCCAGAGCAGCTTGGCTGGCATGACGTCCCCAAAGCAAATCATCGGCAGCAGCCGGTCCGAAAGCTTCTGCCTCTGGAACACGATCCGAAGTAGATGGATCTAATCTTTTTGAAGGCAACTGCCTTTCTGCAGGACGTGAACGTTCTCCCAAAGAGGGACGTCGCCCTAACCGTTCATCGCTACTACGTCGTAATGGTCTCTCATTACGAAATCGACGAGCCTCTTTTCTGTCAGTGCCACTTGAACGGCCCTGCTCAGAGCGAGGACGATCCCGGCTAAAACGGCCCTGCTCAGAGCGAGGACGATCCCGGCTAAAACGACCCTGCTCAGATCGAGGACGGTCCTGGTTGAAACGGCCCTGCCCAGAGCTCTCACCATTGAATACTTTTGAAGGGCTATCACCAGCTTCTCCATCAGGCTTGGAGCGATACACCCCTCGCGGTCCAGAGGAACGACCACCCGAAGGGCGGCTGCCGGAAGAGCGGCTTCCGTAAGCAGATCGACCAGAGTCCCCATCGCCATCCCGTCGGATGCCACCAGGGCGCCCTCCTCTAGGACGACCACCGCGAGGGGGGTTTCCTGAACGGCGATCAAAGCGGGAGCTCATAAGAAGAGAAGAAGCTATAGCAAGTCGTGTTCTGTTTCTTCCAGTTGATCCAAGAGCTGCGCAAGCCGCGCCGGATTCTGCAAAAAGAGCCAGCCAACCATTGTCTCAAATCCTGTGGCCTTGCCGTAGGTCGCTGCATCTCCACGGCGTGGTCCTCGTCCGGATTTGTTACGACCTCGCCGTACCAAATCCTTCTCAAGATCTGAAAGATGCGCATCTAAGCGAAGTAGAGCATCTGCCTGAGCAGCGGCCTTCACCTCGTCAACAACAGCTCGATGTAGATCTTCAGATCTGCCAGGTTGGTAACAATGACGCAGTCGCTGGTGCAATTCCCAAACAGCATCACCAAGCCAAGCCAGTTGCAACGGCCCCAGTTCATTAGCACCACCAATCGCTGACTGACTGCGAATCCAATTGTTCAAGCTTTCAACTGATTTAAAGCCGTACGCAGATCAACTGCCAGGTGGAGAAAATCCTCAAGCCTCACAAGTTTCACAGTTTGGACGACCCTTGCATTGCCCACAAGGGCAAATGACCGTTTGGCATCGGTGCATTTCTTGGCAGTTTGAACCAAAGCGCCTAGGCCAGAAGAGTCAAGAAAGTCAATCTTGTTCAGGTCAATAACCAAAGGAGCAGCATTGGCCAGGAGCACATCCTCTATGTAGGTGATGAACTGCTTCTCGGAATAAGCGTCTAGCTGGCCAGTGAACTGGAACACCAGACAACCCTGCCGCCGTTCAAACCCCCCTCTTAGAGAAACGGTCAGTCGCTGCAATTCGGTGATGGGACCAGTCCCCCGGGACGCAATGGCACGAAGTGTAGTGATACTGAGTGATCCGCACCACGCTTCAGCGACGATCTGCCATCAGGTCAACAAAGTGAGCGAAGTGGTGGTCTGCATCATGAGGACCAGGACTCGCCTCCGGGTGGTATTGCACACCAAAAACAGGTCGATCCTGATGAGCTATCGCCGCAACAGTTCGGTCATTGAGATTGAGATGGGTTACAACCACACCGACCTGTGACAGAGACGAGGCGTCAAGTGCGAATCCATGGTTCTGACTGGTGATCTCCACCTGCCCCGTTGTGCCGCAGGGATGGTTGAGCCCGCGATGGCCATAGGCCAATTTGAAAGTACGGCCACCCATGGCAAGCCCAATAATCTGATGACCCAGGCAAATGCCAAACAGGGGTATATCAACCTTATTGAGAAGATCTCTAACCAGTGCAATACCACCAGTCACGGCAGCAGGGTCACCAGGTCCATTAGAGAGAAACACGCCCTCAGGGTGAGAACTCAACACCGTGGCTAAATCGGAACTGGCCGGCAGGACGGTGACCTCACAACCGTGAGCGACCAAACGGTCGAGGATGGCTCGCTTGATGCCGAAATCAATCGCGACAACGCGATAGGGCGCATCAATTTGTCTCTTCAGCCTTTGATCAAAGCGCACAGCACAAGTCGATGTCCAACTGTATGGATCTTTCGTTGAGACCTGATCTGCAAGGTTTAATCCCTCCATCGATGGAGCCTGCTGCAACAGTTCCATCATTTGCTTAGGGGTTGAACCATCGCTGCTTATGACACCATTCATGGCTCCGACCTCGCGCAGATGTCTCACAAGCGCCCTGGTATCAACACCTGAGATGCCCACAACTCTTTGCTCCTCAAGCCAAGTCTGCAGCGCCTGTTGGCAGCGCCAACTGCTCGGCCTTGGGGAGAGTTGACGGGCGATGACACCTCTTGCATGAGGCCGGGATGCTTCTTGATCATCAAGATTTACGCCTGTGTTGCCCAACTCTGGATAGGTGAATGTGACCAACTGACCGGAGTAACTGGGATCCGTAAGTACTTCCTGGTAACCCGTCATGCCGGTGTTGAAAACCACCTCGCCCATCGCGTCACCGCGATGACCAAAGGCCTCCCCCTCAAGCACCGTGCCATCAGCAAGCACCAAGAGCGCCGAATTTCGCGATGAAGCAATCATCAGCAGAAGGGTCCCGAAGTCATCGCATTCTCATTCTCCAATTTGATGATCAAGTGCCATGCGGAGCCCTTCTAGGCGCTGCCAGGGGCGGCCCTCCTGCAGACAAGTTTTTGCAGTAGAAACACCTACTTGTAAATCATCTTGTAGGCCAGCAGCCCAGAGCACTAGGGCTGTGTTCAATGCCACCACATCCTTCTGAGGGGCGGTGCCACCTCCTTGAAGTACAGCGGAAAGAATCGCTTGATTTGTTGCCAAATCACCACCTTGGAGAGCCTGTAAAGGAGCTCTAGTAAGTCCGAGTTCTGCTGAATCGATCGATGCTTGTCGCAAGTGACCATCCTCAAGCAAACGCATTGCATTGACTCCCTCCAACGAGGCTTCATCAAGGCCACCGGCGCCATGGACAACAACGGCTCGCTGCAAGCCAAGCCTTTGCAATGCTTCTGCCATTGGATTGAGCAGCTCAGCCTTAGCGACCCCGAGAACCTGGGCATTCGGTTGCAAAGGATTCACCAGTGGACCCAGAAGATTGAACACGGTGCGCACTCCAAGGCTGCGTCGCAACGGGGCCAAGTTGACCAAAGCGGGGTGCCAGGCCGGGGCAAATAAAAATGTGACGCCTACCTCAGCCAGGGCCTCCACCACAGAGACAAGAGGGGCCTTGAGCTGCAGACCCAGGCCCTCGAGAACATCGGCTGAACCGACTTTGCCACTTGCACTGCGATTGCCATGCTTAGCCACATTCGCCCCGCAGGCGGCAGCAGTAAATGCCACTGCGGTTGAGATGTTGAAGGTATCTGCACCGTCGCCACCTGTTCCACAGGTGTCGACCATAGGGATTGACGGCAATGGGCAAGGCAAAGGACAAGCACTTCGCAACACCTGGGCCATGCCTGACAACTCACTTCCGGTTACCCCCTTGGCTCGCAAAGCTGCTAGAAACGCACCGGTCTGCACAGGGGTTAGTTGTTCCGCCAACCAAGCCTCCATCAAGGCAGTTGCTTCGACCTCAGGAAGGTTTTGTCCCTCGAGCAGCATCTCTAGGATTTGCGACCAAGAGGAAGAGGCAGTAGCTGAAGTAGGCATCGGAGCAGAAAAAAACCCGGGTGCAAAGCACTCCGGGCCGGGTGATGGGGACAACACCACTATCCCCTAAAACTTTGCTACTGGCGAGAATCACCACAAGAGAACAGCAAGAAAGATCTCTGGCCCATCCAAACGGCGGTATTGAAGCTGGATAGGAACGACCTTCTAAGCGGTGGTCTTAGGGCCAAGACAAAAGGTCTCTTGAATTGAGCTCTATGTAATTGAACCCCGAACACTTCAGGATCTTGAGAAATTCACTCTAAAAACCTGGCACCCCTCAAGAACGATGATCCGAATTAAGAACCAGTGCAGGTACCCCCGATCGATAACCGCAAGTCATTCATTAGCGAGCAACATCTCAACTTAATCGCAAGCATTCACTTGGATTAGATGGTTCTAATGCTGTTCAGCTAAGGGTTTGTGATCGCAACGTTGCAAGAATCCCTCTAGGCTCGCCCTGCACACTGGCTGCATAGGTTGAACCATGTAGCGATACCTGCATGGCCGCATTTCGCCTCGACCTCATTGGCCGTTACCTAAAGCCCCATCGCCGCACTGTGCTGATGGGTGCAATGGCCCTCGTGGTGGTGAACATTGTCAGTGTTCTCATCCCCCTAGAGGTGAGGCGCATCATTGATGATCTTCAAGAGGGCTTTGCCATCACTGATGTGATGCGTCAGGCCAGCTGGATTGTGATTCTCGCCAGCATCATGGGCATCGTGCGTTTGGTGTCTAGGCAACTGGTTTTCGGAGTTGGTCGCCAAGTGGAGGTGGACCTGCGCCAGCGCATCTTTGACCACATGCTTAGACAGGAGCCCGGGTGGGTGCAGGAGACCGGTAGTGGTGAAGTCATCAGCCGAGCAACCAGCGATGTGGAAAACATTCGCCGCCTACTTGGATTTTCGATTCTTAGCCTTACCAACACGGTATTGGCTTACTGCTTCACTCTTCCAGCCATGCTGGCCATCGACCCAGGGCTAACCCTGGCTGCGATCTCTCTCTACCCATTAATGCTGGGCACTGTGCGCCTGTTTGGTGGGCGAATGATGCGGCAACAAAAACGCCAGCAGGAAGCTCTCTCAAGTCTCAGTGAACTGATCCAGGAGGACCTCTCAGGCATAAGTGCCATCAAGATCTATGGCCAGGAGCAACCTGAACAGGATGCCTTTGCTGAGCGAAACAACACCTACAAAGACAGTGCTATTCGCCTGGCACGCACTCGCAGCACCCTATTCCCTTTGCTGGGGGGAATCTCCTCGGTTTCACTACTCCTACTTTTGGCACTTGGCAGCGGCCAATTGGAACAAGGCACCCTCAGCATCGGCGGATTGGTGGCGTTGATCCTTTTTGTGGAGCGTTTAGTTTTTCCTACTGCACTTCTTGGTTTCACCCTCAATACCTTTCAGACAGGCCAGGTGAGCTTGGAGCGTGTGGAAGAGCTGCTTCAGCGTGTACCCATGATTCGCAATCCAACCACACCTTTGATTCTGGAGACGCCGCTACAAGGGCGAATCGAGGCACGTGAACTGCGGATTCGCTACGACAAAAGCAAGAACGACTCACTGTCGGGGTTGAACTTTGTGATCAATCCAGGTGAACTCGTCGCCGTGGTGGGGCCAGTGGGATGTGGGAAAACGACTCTGGCAAGAGCTCTGGGAAGGATGGTGGAAGTTCCAAGGGGCCAACTTTTTATTGACAATCATGATGTCAATGATTTGCTGCTCGAGGATCTGCGTAGCAATGTGGCACTTGTTCCACAAGAGGGATATCTCTTCACCAGTAGCCTCGCCGACAACCTTCGCTACGGTGATCCTCAGGCCTCCATGGAGCGAGTAGAAACATCTGCAAGGCAGGCCCGGCTGATGGATGACATCAGGGGCTTCCCGGATGGATTGGAAACGCTTGTGGGGGAAAGAGGCATCACTCTCAGCGGCGGACAGCGTCAACGCACTGCTCTCGGCAGAGCTCTTCTAGTGGAGGCTCCTGTGGTGGTTCTTGATGATGCGCTAGCAAGCGTGGACAACAAAACAGCTGCGGCAATCCTGAGCTCGATTCGTGCCCAACAGAATCAGACAATCCTGATGATTAGCCATCAGCTTTCTGCGGCTGCCGCCTGCGATCGGATTCTGGTTATCGAACAAGGACGCCTGGTCCAACAGGGGCATCACACTGAGTTACTTGCTGTCCAGGGACCATACCGCCGGCTTTGGGAACGGGAGCAAGCCAGTGATCAGCTGGAAGCCGTTGCCTAAGCAAATCAAAGTTATTATCAATGAGTTGGGTTGATAATAATGGAAGGGCAATTTTCTTTTGAATTATATAAATCTAACTATACTTAAAGAGCCGAGGGCCAAGCTTTAGATTAGCAACATCGCTTAAGAATAGCATGGCTAATGCCTTCAACGACCAGGGATATATTGGTTATTATATTTAAGGACTTACGCTAAGTGATTGCCGGATAGATAAGGAGCATAATCAAGAATCAAGAATCAAGAACGAAGGCAAAAGGTATTCAAAGGCTGTCGCCAATAAAAATGAGGGCTTAATATAGATTAATCAGGAGTTGAAAGGAGCAAGAGGGTCTGCTTAAAGGTGATGTTAGCGAAAATTCAAAGGTCTTCTTGGTCTAAGTTATTATAAATCAATATATTTAATGCAAGTCTATTTGTGGCATTGTTTGTGGTGGATTGGAATAGGATCAATCTATTGTCTGGGATGCACTGGAGAAGGCTTCTATTGCAGATGATTTTAATGAAATGCCTATAAACTAGAGACTGTACTAGTTGAAGGCGGTATGATTTTATCTGGTAGTTAAGCACAACGTCTCGCATTCGCAAGGGCTCTCATGGGTAATCCTAAAGTGTTGATATTTGACGAGGCCACAAGCGCATTAGACGCAAAATCTCAAGAAGAAATTACTAATGTTGTCAATTCGATGGGTATATTTAGCAATCAGTGTTGAACATCGATTACCCACTATTCAGCAAGCAGATCATATAACCGTTATCAATAATGGCATAACAGAGCAGCAAGGTACTTGGATTGAGGTTTCAATTAACGGTTTCATCTAGGATATGCGTGAATAATAAAATCCCCAACTCCCCATAATAATACATTATTAAAACCATCTCATTGGCATTGTTAATTATCATTCCCCCGTCAATTATATCTCTTACTTCTATTAATTCACTATTCCAATAATTCCTCATAAGCTAACTGCGAAGCTTCGTTCTGATACGACATGAATATATATACCTTGTCTATAGTCAGCTGTTTATCTTTTGGTCTATCCTTAAGCATATTTGCACAGTATTAAAATAGTGGTTTATCTAGTCCATTGTCTGTCTTGTCAAATATAATTTTACGAGTTAACTTAGTTACAGTTTTCAGCATTTATTGGCTACAAATGGTTGATCAAGTTTCTGTTTAGTGAGATACCTTAGCAGAGTAAGTCGCTCATTTGCTATAACTCCCTTTTCTAATAATATCTCTAGCTCATTAGCACGTTGGAGAACATATTGACAGGCAGTTTTGCTATCATTCTCATTCAAGCCTTTTAAGTATGTATGAACTCGTCCAGTTGGTCTTGTTGAAGCATCGTTATTCAGGCCAAGGCCTTGCCTAAATAATTCCGCTGAAAAGAATTTTAGACCCTTTAGCATACCTAGGGCATCTGCAACCAGTTCATCAAATAGATTTAGTCTCATCTCCCCTACTAATCGTTGCGTAGCTAGATGGGTGAGCTCATGTTCAAGCCGCCATCGCTGTGAAATCTCAACCCATTCATCATTTGTTGGTTTTCCTGGGATAGAGCTTGCAGGTAGTGAGCTATAAGGAGAATGATGGAGGATAATCAATTGTGCACGTTCCAGATTATTTGTTTTTCGTATCAAGCCCCAGTGTATTAAGCCACTTACAGCTTGGGCATGAACTGATGATTGGATTTGTGCTAGTTCACAGCGGTATGCTAAGCATCGCACCACATCAATGAAATCATTCCTGTTTTTCATCTCTATTACTGGGAATGTTCCGCAAGGGTGATCGGTTAGTCGGATCGAAAACCCCAGTCGGTCTTCAAGTTTAAGATAGGTTTTAATCTCTGTTTCAATATTTGTTTCACCACGTAGTACTAATCGTTTGTAAATTTCGGATTTACAGGCTCCATCATGCGGAATGATCCATAGCTGTGGGAGAAAATATCGTAAACTCTCATATTGTTGTTCGATGGCAGTAACTTCCATCCATTTCTGCCACCATTCAATAGCTGGCTGGGTTGGTAGTGGAAGATTAGGCCATTGATTGTCTGACCCAATGAATGGTCTGCAGTACTCTTGAAGTGAAATATGTGAGCGGGAATCCATATCCTGTAAGCTCACTACCATGTTCACAAATATAAACTTAATCTAAAAAAGAATGCTTGTCTATTGAAAAAATCTTCAGATCAACTCTCATCCCACACAGGCCTTCCCAATGCCAGTTTTTTTGGAAGCTATAGGACTGGAGGAAGTTTTATCTCGTGCAGAATTATCAGTGCTTACAAGTATTTTGAAGAATCCCAAGAGATTACCTTCATTAGCAATAAAAGTTGTTATCTATAGTAACAGAGATAAGTGACAAAATACGATTGACACATACTTCCATCATGTTTTGGTAAACAAATGAATATATGTATTATTAAGTCATGATTATTTCTTTCCACACTAAGATTTATTATGTTGTATAATGACGAATAATCTTAGTACTTTAGAACCTTAATACTCCTTATTATCTCTACCTCTTGATGTCAAATCAACCTTAGACAATAATATCTATATATTGATTGGGTTCCATTTTTGCTATTAACCTTTCCTTCGAAATATAACGAATCAAGAGCTTTAAATTTTGTAGTTTGAATGAATTATTTAGTCAACGGGCTATGTTTGATTTTTTAAAATATTTTTTGAGGATAGACAATAGCCTATTAAGACATATATATTAGTCTACCAAATGTCTTCGCACTGCTTCAGCTGCTCCAGCTGTGCGATTGCGTACATGCAATTTCCTGATAATATGTTGAACATGTCCACGAGCTGTCGTTTCTGCAATGTGGAGTTGATCACCGATCTCCTTATTCGTTAGACCTTCACAGACCAACTCAAGGACTGAAGATTCTCTATTCGTTAAATCTGGATGATCATATGATTTTTTCTGTTTGAGCACATAACCTATAATCGGGTCAACAAAATATTCTCCTGACAGGATAGCCTTTAAGGCCAAATTTAGCACATATGGTTGAAAGCCTCTGGCAGTTAGAATTGCGTTGCTAGGGCTTTCTATAGCTTCTTGCAGTAGTTTTGGTTCCAGAGAATGAAGAGTCAATAAGATATAGCAAGATGAATCTACATTTACTTGTTTTATATTATGTGATAGTAAAATACCAGAGCCATCATCAAGTCTTTCATCGATCAAAGCAATTATTGATTCTTCATTTCCCTCTAATATTGACAAAGCTTCTTCACTCCTCGTACATACTCCAAGGATTTGATTTTGTGCGTCAGTGTGTATTAATGCAAAAGTGGTTGCAAGTGATATAGCAATCGATCGGCGTGGCGAGCATACTAAAATTCTGTGGTTAGGTATTATTTTGTTGATCTGCAGACTTAGAGTTTGAAATTCTTGATCAAAAAGGTAGATCATTTAATCTAACCAGTTCTTATATTTATTTTAGCTAGTAAAAGCAGTTATTGTGAGATCGTTAATCGTTATGTAAAATAGGATATTATTTCCTTAATAAGGGATGCTTTAGTTGGCTCATTATTTAAACTTCTCAGGCTTTGCCTGCAATTATGCGTTGTATTTTATCAATAGCTCCGTCAACTTCCTTTCCCAATATCTATAATTCTTTATGTATTGAAAGGGATTTTATTGGGTCATTGCCATTATCTTTTCATCATTGCTTTCGTTGTAAGTATACTATTTTATAAAGTCTAGATTGTTCTCTGATGATATCCTTATTCTAATACAACTTTCTTCCCAACTAGAGAGAGTTTGATCTTCGTCATTCCTTAGGATATCATGATAATCAAATCAATTGTAGTTCATGTTTTTCATTCAAATCAATAATCTTTTTAATCAAAGTCATTAATTGTTGACGATTATGCTTTTTCTTTATTGATTACATTTTATGCTAACATACTATACAAATAATTTTTTCAGACGAACCCATGGGATCAATCACAGTTTTAAAGTTCAGCTCAGAGGATTGTGGTACTTGTCACCGTATGAGTCATTATGATGAGACAGTCAGTAAAGAGCTTGGCTATTCATTTGTGAATGTTATGCTTCAGGATACAGATGTTTATCGCCGCTACCGGCGATTGCTTCTTGCCCAATACCCAAATAAAGTAGGTATGGGTTGGCCTACTTACCTGATCGTTAGTGATCCAGAAGGTGAATTTACAATCCATGGTGAACTTAAAGGAGGCATGCCAAAGGGAGATTTTCGCAACAGACTGTCCTCAATAGAAATCAACTAACATCTCTACTCTTGTTAATGTTTGATTTTTATCCTTTACTTACTTAGATATATATTTACCTTGCATTATATTTAGAGCTTTTGTTTGATTTATTGCTTATCATTAATAACCCCACATCATACTTAGTCTAATCCTTTGGACGTACTCTTCATTCTTGTATGTTGTAGCCATTTCATTTATCTTTCTCCCTCTGTCCGAAAATTTCCCTTTGCCGCATTTCTCTTCTTCCGTTGATAACCTTTGTTATGTACTCTATTCTATAAGTTTATGAGCTCTAGATCCTGTAGTTATTGTGGTGGAAGAATGTTCAGAGCTGACCGTTCTCTTGCCGGACGGTTGGTTTGCAACAGCTGTGGAGCACCATTAGGGCCTAATGTTCGTAGGCGACAAAGCATGTCATCAAGAAAGTTCCAATTAAGTTCGAAATTGAAGTTGCGATGGCTGATTATTCTAGCAATCTTTGCCATAAGTTTATTGATTGTTTTAATGTGAACATGATTATTTTAGTGCCTTACGATTGCTTTGAGTATATACATTCGCAAATAAAATCTTATATAATTATTCTTGATAGTTAATAATGTTTTTGGCTTGAGTTCCTATGGAAGGCTTTTTAACTGTCCAGGCATTACCTGATAATGTCCATTGACAAAAATAATTTCTAGTGGTGTTTCATATAGATTTCCTAGTGGTTCTGATTTTAGTAGATCATTAGGTGCGCCATCCCGAATGATTTCTCCTTTCTTTAGGAATACGACTCGTTGCATTTCCTCTACTATATCTTCAACACGATGTGTTATTAAAATTATCGTTGTTTTGCCTTTACACAACATGCGAATACATGCCAGTAACTGGTGTCGTGATTTCAGATCGAGTCCATTTGTGGGTTCATCCAATACTAATATTTCCGGCTTGTGTATCATTGCTCTGGCAATTAATAAACGACGTTTTTCTCCATCTGATAATTGACCGAATGGTCTCGAATATATCTTTTGCAACCCTAGCTCTGACATTAGCTTCTGCACTTTTTTGATCTCTTCCTCTTTTTGTATACGGTTAATGTTGATTCCTATTGACCCATAAAATCCAGATAAAACTACATCCTTAGCTCTAATAAAGTCTTGGGTGCGTACCTCCAGGTCAGTCGAAACCACTCCAATACGTGAACGTAGCTGATTGACTTTAATTGTTTGATTTCCGAAGATATTTATCATAGAATCGGTTTTGACTATGGGATATATATTGCGACTGATTAATTTTACAAGTGCTGTTTTACCAGATCCATTAGGCCCTAAGATTGCCGTGTTTTCTCCTTGAATCAATCTTAATGTTAGGTTTCTGAAAACCTGGGTAGGTCCAAGCCAGGCCTCTACGTTCTTTATGTCTAGCCATGGTGTTTCGTCTGTCATTAGCTTAAGACCAGAATTTTTACAATTCCTATGCACGTATATTATTATCTTTCTTTCTATACAGTCAAGCAACTGCTGACTTGATTATAAATATGCAATAACAAAATTTTCACTCATGCTTCTTGCTCTCTCCTGTTAGTCATATATCCTATAATGTAGATAACCTAGCATTTAACAGATCATACCTTTTCCTTCTTTCCATAGTCAATTGTTCATTAATATTCCATCCAATATTGTTCAGGCTTCAGAATATATTTCATGATGTCTTTCCTAATCCTAGTAGCTTTATCCATGCCCCTTTGACGGCTTACCCGTGCGTTAACATCGCGATGATTCTACTCTGTTAAATTTGATTTGCATTTGAATAAAAAACCTCTTCCGTATAGAGTAATTTATTATAAAGTGAAGGAATGAAGCAATCTATTTTCTTTCGCCTCATTGCTTCGATAACCTTTTTGCTGTCTTGTTATTCATGGTGGCTTCTTTATAATCAACAGTCTCTTTGGTGGGTCTTGCTAGGGCTAATGTTACTTGTTACAATGATAACATTGATTTTTGGTTTAAAGTCTGTTCGCAGGATTCTAATCGTGCCTGGCTTGAGTCTCCCAATCTCAGATTTCCTTCTCACCTCCTCTGCCATTGGATATTTCACTTCAGCTTTAGTTGGGTTTACGATTATAATTTTGCAACTACCAATTAATGATAAGAGCTTTATGATTTTCCCCCTACTTATCGCTATATTAATATTTGGAGGAGTAACACTCGGTATTTACCAAGATCAGATTTGATCACCTTTGATTTTTCATGATTATTACTAACTTTTCATTTTTTATACTATCTGCATCTGTTTAAATACTTTTATGCATCTTGCAACAGGCACCTTATCTCAATCATCGCTCCTCTCCCTAATTAAGTTACTCCATGCAAGCTGTCGATCCTAATCAACCTGTTTTAATCCTTGGCGGCTTCTTGATCACAGATGAGGCCTATGCATCCTTGGCTGGCTGGATTCAGAACCATCAAGGTTCGATTGTAAGGGTCGTACCTTCATCCAAATTTGATTGGCTGCTCACTTCATGGGCCATAGGCTGGCGAAGACTCCTTGATCGTGTTGATGCAATTGTTCAAGATCTTCAGTCTCTATCCCATACCGGAAAGGTGACACTTATTGGTCATAGTTCTGGAGGTGTAATGCTACGTCTCTATCTTGGAGATCAACCCTTTTCTGGTCGTGTCTATGCAGGTCATCTAAGATGTAATCGCTTAGTGATGCTTGGCAGTCCTCATCAAGCTGTTCGTGCTACACCTCTACGCGCCCTTGTTGATAAACGCTATCCGGCTTGTTATTTCTCACATGAAGTCGATTATATTTCAGTCGCTGGCCGCTTATTACTAGACACTCCATATGCTAGCCAGTTTGCAAAGCGTAGCGCAGCAAATTCTTACCAGAGTATCTCAGGTGATCCTCAATCGCCTGGGGATGGATTAGTACCGCTTAGTTCCGCATTGCTTCTTCAATCACGAAAACTAATCCTTGAACATACAGCCCATGGTGGTCTATTTGGGAACTCCTGGTATGGATCTCCAGATCGAATAGAACAATGGTGGCCTATCGCCATGGGATTTAATCAAGGGATCAATGCTTAAGTTTATGCATTAAACGCATTTATTCTCAATATCTAATATCTTTCTTGTTACTTTAGACTTTAATTATTTTGTTTGTATCGTGTCGTAATTTATTTTGCTTTCATGTTTAACATGCGTTGAATCGGAATAAGCGCCTTTTGCCGTACTCCCTCTTCAATTTCTATTGATGGCTTCATTGTGCTTAAGCATCTCCAGAGTTTTTCTAGTGTATTTAGTCTCATATAAGGGCATTCATTGCAGCTGCAACCGTCAATACCTGGAACATCCATAAATTCTTTGTTTGGCATCCTCTGTTTCATCTGGTGCAGGATGCCTGGCTCTGTTAGTACGATGAACTTTGTGCCAGGGTTTGTTTCTGTATATTCAAGCAATTTGCTCGTTGAGCCAACATAATCCGCTAATTCTAGTAGATTTTCTAGGCACTCCGGATGAGCTATTACTTTAGCTTCGGGGTGCATCATTTTTAGTTTTAGCAGAGCTTCTTCGCTGAATGTTTCATGCACCATGCAGCGTCCAGGCCAGATCGTCAGTTCTCTTCCGCTCTGCTTTTGAACCCACCTTCCCAGGTTTTGATCCGGTGCAAATAGGATCGGTCGATCCTTTGGTAATTGGCTTACAAGAGCTACAGCATTGCTACTCGTGCAGATCAGATCGCTTTGGGCTTTAACCGCAGCAGTGCAGTTGATATAGCTCACCACAATGTGATCTGGGTGCTTGTCTCTGAAAGCAGCAAACTCATCCGCTGGGCAGTCATCAGCAAGGGAGCATCCCGCTTCGAGATCTGGTAGCAATACCATTTTTTCCGGGCTGAGAATCTTTGCTGTTTCTGCCATGAAGTGCACCCCGCAGAACACGATCACATCTGCATTTGTGCTAGCAGCTCTACGTGAGAGTTCAAGGGAGTCACCAATGAAATCGGCTATGTCTTGTATCTCTGGATCCTGGTAGTAGTGAGCCAGGATCACGGCATTGAGTTTTTTGCGGAGCTCAGCAATGGCACCCTTTAATTCTTTTTTAGTTGATGGCACTGGAGAGACCGTCTTGGCGGTGCAAACAGCGGTCATTCGGACCATCTAGGGCAGTATGGCCATAGCCTAGACATTTGCCCTGTCACGCCAGAGCCTCGCCATAGTTGGAGACCTCCATGGTGTATGGGTACCTGATGATCAGTACTTACTGACTGAACTTCAGCCAGACGCTGTTTTGTTTGTAGGTGATCTCAGCGAAGGAGATCTCAAGTTGGTCAAAGCAATACAACAGCTTCCCCTGCCGACAGCTGTCATTCTTGGTAATCATGACCACGGACGTGATCACAGTGGCGAAGTCCTCCGACGTCAATTGACGTTGTTAGGCGACCGTCATTGCGGTTGGAGTTTGCGCCAATGGCAGTCTCCACCGATTGCTGTCGTTGGCGCACGCCCTTGTAGTGCTGGAGGTGGCTTTCATCTCGCCAAAGCCGTTCAGGCGATCTTTGGCCCGATGTCGGTAAGTGAATCTGCAGACCGGATTGAAGCGGCTGCAAAGCAGGCACCACCCCAATGGCCATTAGTCATATTGGCTCATTCCGGTCCGACGGGCCTCGGCTCAGATGCTCAGAGCCCTTGTGGTCGTGATTGGAAAGTTCCCGCTCTCGATTGGGGCGATCAAGATCTTGCGATGGCCCTTGATCGGATCCGTAAGGATCGGGTGCCAGATCTGGTTGTCTTTGGCCACATGCATCACGATCTCAAACGCGGAACAGGTTTGCGGCAAACCTGTGTTCAGGATCGCTTTGGCACTGTTTTTCTCAATGCTGCTTGTGTACCTCGGCGTGGCAGTGATTCCTCTGGTCGTCAGTTGTGTCACTTTTCCTGGGTCGAGTTCCTTGATGGACAGCTAAGCCAGGTAAGCCACCGTTGGTTTCTTCCAGATTCATCCTTGGCCTATGAACAGACTCTGTTTGAGAGAGCAACACCATTGGTGAAACAGTGCTGATTTACCTCTGCTTGAGCAGCCATGGCTATGGCCATGCAGCACGACAGGCTGCTGTACTTATAGAACTGCATCGCCTTCAGCCGCAATGGCGCTTGGTAGTGAGCACGGATGTGGACTCCCAATTCCTCAACCTTGCGCTTCAAGGTGTCCCTTTCGAACACCGCAAACTGCGCTGGGATGTGGGCATGGTTCAGGCGAATGCCTTAGCCATTGACCAAATAGCCACTCTCAAGGCTTTGCAGGAACTTGAACAAGACATTCCTGCCCAGATTGCGGTTGAGGTCTCTTGGATCCAGTCTCAACGCATGTCGGTGCTTGTACTTGCTGACATTCCACCTGCTGCTGCTGAGTTAGCTGATCAGCTTGGTGTTCCTTTGGTTTGGATGGGCAACTTTGGTTGGGATGAGATCTACGCCCCTCTCGGAGATTTTTTTCTTACCCACGCTGAAGCTGCGGCAGTTGAATACTCACGTGGTCAGAAGTTGTTACGTTGCCCATTCTCACTTGCAATGAACTGGGGGCTGCCTGAACAGAGCCTTGGCATAACTGCGCCTTCACCTCGATCACTACCGCTAGAACTCCAGCAGAAACTTGAATCTTTTAAAGGTCCAATCGTGATGGTGGGATTTGGCGGACTGGGTTTAGCACTCGACTCAGCGTTGTTCCAACGCTGGCCTGATCACCTCTTTTTAATGCCTAAACCACGATTTGCTGACACTTGCCTGAGCATGCAATCACCTGAGAATGTTTTCTATCTACCCAGCTCAATTCGAGTTGTCGATGCTCTTCCTTACTGCTCTAGGCACCTTGGAAAGCCTGGTTACAGCAGCTTCTGTGAAGCCATCAGCTTGGGCGTCGGTCTTCATGTGGTTCTTCGAGATGGCTTTGCGGAGTCCATGGCACTGATCAACGGTTTGCAAAGCCATGCAGCCCATCGGCTGCTTGAGCGCGAGGCCCTCGAGCTTGGAGAATGGGAGTTAGATCAACCCCTGATACCAGCGGCGCATGAACCGCTGGCTGTCGATGGATCCTTGGCGGCAGCACGAGCTGTAGTTGAACTCGTCGCTTAATCAGAATTACTAATCAAAAAACTTAGATAGTTCAATTTGTACAACGCTGATTCTTCAACTTGGATCTCAGAGATATTTGGGCTCAACTGAATTCTCGCCTCGAGTGGACGATTCTCGCACCGCCACAAGCGGGCTGTCCCTTTTGGCCAGCTTCGTCAAAGTCAACGCGATTGTTAAATAATTTGGTTTAATAGTCATCCTTGGCTCATCGGCATCTCCCATTCGCTTCTGGGAATTGCCCGAACCTTTCCCCCATTCCAAGGGTTTTTGTTCTCTGAATGCAACGAATGATCGCTCCCGCACCGACTGTCTATCGTCTTATCTCAGCAGTCGCAGCTGGTTTTCTCCCTTTCTCAATAGCAGCTGGAGCAGCGCAAGCAACCAATACCCATATCCCTCACCCCCCTGCACTTCCATCTCTTGAGCTAACAGCCCGTTCCCAGTCGCTAAGTACTCCAGAACAGGTTCCCTCAGCGGCCTTTCCATTTGTGATCACCCCGGAGCGTCGGGCCCTTCTCAACACCATTCGCTTTGCTGAAGGTACTTGGAAGAATGGACATGACCTTGGTTATCGAGTGATGTTTGGTGGAGGCCTCATGGCTTCATTAGATCGTCATCCCAATCGAGTCATTTACTCCTCTCGTTACGCAAGTGCAGCTGCAGGGGCTTATCAATTCATGCCTTTTACCTGGGACATGGTGACGCGCAGTCTTGGTTTTCGTGGTTTCGGTCCAGAAGTTCAGGACCAGGGGGCTCTCTTTCTTGTTCAACGTCGCAAGGCTTTAGGGCTTACCGATTCAGGGTTTATGACCCCTCTATTAGCAGCAAAACTTGCGCCTGAATGGGCTTCATTCCCCACTCTGAGCGGCAGGAGTTACTACGGCCAGCCTGTGAAACGCTTTTCCCGCTTGCTTGGTTTCTACAAGTTCAACTTGGCGCAACTCAGGTTGATCAGGGATCAGCGCCGTCAAGATCTTGCTGAACCTGGTACTGACGCAGCTAGGAGACCTGTCTGCAAACCCCCCACAATTCTTTGCAGCATTCAAAGTCGCTGATATCAATTGAAGCTAAGGCTCTGACTCTCGCTTTTGCCTATCTCCCAATGTTGCTTGAGCAAAGAGGTATGCCGCTACAGCTCCACCCAAAAAACCCAGCCCATTGCGCAGTAGCGGTAGAAGATCACTAGTTCGCGACACGACAGGGGCAATCCCGAAGATTCCAAACAACATGATCCATAGCGGGGAGGCGAGCAATAGCCAAGGCCAAGCGATCAGTTCTCCTTCTTTCCTGGGGTAGGAAGCAAGGCCAGCAACCACACCACCAAGTAGTGATGTGGTGAATGTCAATAACCATTGCTCTAATGGCAGCCCAGGTACAAATTGACAACCACCTCGATCCAAGCAGGTTTCTACGGCATTGAGTGAATCGAGGATGGCGATGTCCTCGCCGTGATCCTTCACGTAAAACTGGTTTCCATAGCGGGTTTGCAGCTCTACCCAGTAGGTACGAGGCATCAGTGCATATAACGCATCACCCACGTTGAAGTTGAGCAGATTTCCACCGCGTGGGTCGGCGACAACAAGCAAACTACGTTCATCAAGCCCCCAGAACTCTCGAACTGCAAGTCCAGGAGTTCGTTCGTACTGGGTCAGTACACGTAATTTCCAGCCTGTTCTCGTTTCAAACTCGTCCAGTGATTTTTCCAGGTTGGTGAGTTGGTTTTCGCTGAAGGCCTTCGCCAGATCAACCACTGGTGTTTGCTGCTGTGGAAGCAGTTCAGGGTTGTCGTAGGCGTAAACCGATCCTGCGCAACACAGCAAGCAAAGCAAACATGCCAGCAGGTTTTTAAAGGGTCTTTGCCTCTGATGTGCTCCCATGGGCCTGTCTCAGTGACAGGCATTCTCTCCAATGGATCGCTGCTCTGTGCCTTGTCCAGCTTGGTTGGCCAATCGATTGGATCAGGCTGGAGGAAGCATCAGCTTCCATCAGTACATGGACTGGGCTTTGCATGACCAGGACTATGGGGCCTATGCCTCCGGTCAGCTTCGTATTGGTCGGCAGGGTGATTTCACGACTTCGCCTTCCTTAGGAGCTGACTTTGCCCAACTTTTGGCCATACAACTGGTTGATTGGTTCCAGCAACTTCAGCCGCGTGTTGACAAGGGAAGGTCCCTATCGTTGATAGAGGTGGGTCCTGGTGAAGGCGATTTAAGTGCTGATCTGATCTCAGCCCTGGAGGATCTATGCCCAGCACTGTTGCCAAGGCTGCAGCTGGTTTTGGTGGAGAGCAATAAGGCCATGGCCCAGCGACAACGAGAGCGACTGGAATCTGTCACCACTGTGCCGATTCACTGGCGAAGTCTTGATGAGTTGGCTCAAGCTCCCGCTATTGGCGTGATGCTTGCTCATGAAATGTTGGATGCTCTGCCTGTGGAGCGGTTGGTGTGGCGCGATCAACGTCTATGGCGGCAGGGTGTTTGTCTTGAGAACGTCGATTCGGTTGCTCATCTCCGCTTCACTGAGCTTTCTCTTACAGACGCTTTGCATTCAGCTTTGACTGAGGCCCGAATGTGTTTAGGCATTCAGATCCCCCCTCCTGATGCTGCTGATGGTTGGTGCAGTGAATGGCATTCTGAGCTGAAGTCGTGGTTGGGCCAGGCAGCCTCTGCTCTGTGTTGCGGTCCCTTACTTGTCATCGATTATGCCCTCGAGGCCCGTCGTTATTACAGCGCGATGAGACCTTGCGGAACTCTGATGGCTTATCGCCAGCAGAGAGCTAGTGGCGAATTACTTCAAGATCCAGGTCGGTGGGATCTCACTGCACATCTGTGTATCGAAACTCTTCAGCACCAGGCCGAACAGCAGGGTTGGACCTTTCTCGGCGAGTCTCGACAGGGGCAGGCACTCTTGGCACTTGGCTTGGCAGAGAGGCTTCATGCTCTCCAAAGTCTTCCTACCAGTCAGCTCTCTGCTGCCCTCAACAGAAGGGAAGCACTGTTGCGTCTTGTTGATCCAGCGGGTTTGGGAGAGTTTCGTTGGTTGGCGTTCGAGTTGAGGCACAAACCTTCTGTTGATGTCGAGGTCGGTGAACTTCGCTGTCGGTTCCTTGAGGAACCGGTTAGCTGAGCTCTGATAGGCATTTTCGGATTTCCTCTCTGCTTACGTCGTTTTTGATTTCGACGTTGCCAATGCCGGTGGGAATCACAAAGCGAAGCTTTCCATCTTTGACCTTCTTATCCCCTTGCAGGGTAAACAGCACCTCCTCTGGATCAAGTTTGGGCCAAGCAATCGGCAGCCCTGCCTTTGCGATCAGAGACTTTTGCCGGTTGGCATCATCCCTGTTCCAGCTCTGTCGCAACACCGCCAGCTCCCCAACCGCCACCATGCCGATGGCGACAGCTTCACCATGCAGCCAGGTTCCATAGCCGCAGAGGGTTTCCACCACATGCCCGAAGGTGTGCCCGTAGTTAAGGATGGCGCGCAGCCCGCCCTCTCGTTCATCTGAGCTCACCACTCTCGACTTCGCGAGTGCTGAACGTTCGAGAATTTTCTCCAGTAGGCCTTGATGGAGTTGTGATGGTGTGTTCAGTTCTTGAATGCCTTCTAGGAGTTGAAAAAGTGCTGCATCACCGATCACCCCGTATTTGATCACCTCGGCCATCCCTGCTCGGAATTCACGTTCCGGCAATGTGTTCAGGGTTGAGGGATCGATTAATACAAGCCTTGGTTGGTGAAATGCTCCGATCAGATTTTTCCCGCCCGGGTGATTAACGCCTGTCTTGCCACCAATCGCGGCATCCACCATTGCCAGAAGGGTTGTAGGAAGTTGCACCACCGAGATACCTCTTAGCCAAGTAGCTGCTGCAAATCCAGTCATGTCGCCCACGACCCCACCGCCAAGAGCAACCATCAAGGATCCTCTTTCTAGCTGTGCTTCATAGGCTGCATCGTGAATTAACGCCACGCTCACTGGCGTCTTTTGATCTTCTCCGGCCTCGATCACCAGCAGAGTGGGCCTGTAACCGCTCTCTCTAAGGCTTTGGAGGCAAAGATCACCATATGGCTCAGCAACATCAGCATTGCTGACAACCAATACCTTGATGCCTTCTTCCAGCCCAGCGCGGCGAAGCTCCTTGCCAACCCCCCGCAAGCCTTCACCTCCAATGACCACCTCGTAGGGCTGGTGGCTCAGTGCTACCGGGATCCGTTGGGCGTCGATACTCACAAGAGCGGACATCAAAGAGCAAGTCTGCTTATCTCAGTTTGCCGGGCGGTATCACACGCTCCCACGTAATCTCTTGTCAGTACAGGCATTGTGGTGATGGCTGGTCCTCTGTTTCGGGGATTAAGACAGTCTTGGAGGACCACTCTCACGGCATGGGTATTCCTCTTGCCTGCGCTCGTCCTGCTCAGCTTGTCCGTGCTGATACCAGCGCTGATGGCTCTTGTGATGAGCTTCACCAAAACAGGTCTCGACGTTACAGAACCCCTTGTCTTTGTGGGTTTGGCCAACCTGCGACGTCTTGCTGGTGATCCGATGTTTTTTAAGGTGCTGATCAATACTTTGATCTACCTGGTTGGGGTGGTCCCTCCGATTGTTTTGGGTTCACTTGCACTGGCGGTGTTGTTAAACCGCTCTTTGCCAGGTATTCATTTTTTACGCGGTGCGTTCTACACACCTGTACTCGTGTCGATTGTGGTTGCGGCCATCGCATTCCGTTGGCTTTATGCAGAGAACGGTCTTATCAATGGCTGGCTTTCCGCCTTTGTTGGCACAGATTTCGTGCCGATTGGCTTTCTCACGAATCCATTCTTGGCACTCCCGGCAGTGATGCTTGTAACCCTGTGGAAGGGGCTTGGCTATTACATGGTGATATTTCTTGCCGGCCTCCAAGGAATTCCTAAAGAGCTTTATGAGGCAGCCGAACTCGATGGCAGTGATGGCTTGCGCAAACACCTCGACATCACACTTCCGTTGTTGCGGCCTTACGTGACCTTGGTGGCGGTGGTCTCCTCGATTGCGGCTACAAAAGTGTTCGAAGAGGTGTTCTTGATGACTCAGGGGGGACCCGCCGACACCACTCGAACCCTTGTCTACTACGTTTACGACCAGGCATTTGCTGAGCTTGAGATCAGTTATGCCTGCACGGTGGGCTTGGCGCTTTTCCTTTTGGTCTTGTTGCTGACTGCTGTGCGTTTGGCCTTCGCTGGCGATCAGGGCTTGCTGTGAAATCTCAATTTTGTTGGGATGCAATGCTTGCAGGATTGCGTGGTTAATTCTCTCTGCATGAGCAGCGTTAAAAGCCCAATGATTGGGGTCGTCGGTGGTGGTCAGTTGGCTCAGATGTTGGCGCAAGCTGCAAAAAGACGCGCTGTGGATGTTGTCGTGCAGTCGGGATCGATAACCGATCCCGCTGCTGTTGAAGCGACTCGACTTGTCTTGGCCGACCCAGTGGATGTAGAAGCTACTAGCAAGCTCGTGCAGGGCTGTTGTGGCGTCACTTTTGAGAACGAATGGGTCGATATTGAAGCTCTGATTCCCCTTGAACAACAAGGGGTGTGTTTTTCTCCGTCTCTTGCTGCGCTTGCTCCATTGGTCGACAAAATCTCGCAGCGTCAGTTGCTTCGCGAGATGGATCTTCCTAGCCCTGATTGGACTTTGCTGAGTTCGATTTCCTTTGATCAGCCCGAACTTCCTGCTGAGTGGAATTTCCCGGTGATGGCCAAGTCAAGCCGCTGGGGATATGACGGCAAAGGAACCAAGGTTCTCAAGAGTGTCGATGATTTATACCAACTTCTTCGATCAGTGGATCCGGGTCAATGGTTGCTTGAGCGCTGGGTGACGTTCGAAAAGGAATTAGCCATTGTTGTTAGCCGAGATGCTCAGGGCCGTGTTCGTAGCCTGCCGCTTGCTGAGACTCATCAGCTCCAACAGGTGTGTGATTGGGTGATTGCACCTGCGAGCGTTGATCATGCCGTGGAAGCGATGGCCTACAACATGGCAGCTTCTCTTCTAACAGAGCTCAATTACGTGGGCGTGCTTGCTGTTGAATTTTTCTACGGACCAGACGGACTACAGGTCAATGAGGTTGCACCTCGCACTCATAATTCCGCACATTTTTCGATCGAAGCCTGTAGCAGCAGCCAGTTTGATCAACAACTCTGTATCGCGGCTGGCTTGCCAGTGCCTGCTCCTGAGCTCCATGCACCTGGTGCCTTAATGGTGAATCTTCTGGGTTTGCAAAAAGGGGCAGAGTCCTCTCTAGATGAGCGCCTAGCGAAGCTGCGCAGTTGTGATCGGTTCCATCTTCACTGGTATGGAAAAGATTGTGAAACTCCAGGACGCAAGCTCGGTCATGTGACCGTGCTGCTTAATGGTGTCGATGCGCTTAGCCGTCGGCTGGAGGCGGAAAGTGCCTTAGAGCATATTCGCTCAATCTGGCCGACGCAGAACACCGTTTGCGCTTAAATTCTTCTTGAACTGCTGTGTTGGTGACGGCCTTTTTCTAGTGCTCTGATCTGACTCTCTTTCGATTTGGGGAGGCTGTCGTGAAGGTGACGTAAACCGGACTTGCTTCCGGAAACGAAGCCCCACTTTGCCTCCCCTTCTGGTTCTTCCAGGTCGAACACTGGGGCTCGCACGGCATGGCGGTTCACCTCTTTTGAACGCCTGGACGGCTGTGATTAAGTCGTTTCAGTAATGATGCTTCGTCCAGTTTTGTGACTACAAAAACCTCCTGAGCTGAACTGCCAAGTCTGGCAACCAATTTGAAACCACCCTTGATCGGCGTGGTGATTCTGAGTCGAAGTTCTGGGCAATGACCTTTGACGCGTCGGATTACGGCTGGTGTAATGGTTTGAATGTTCTTCTCCTCTGCAAGGGCCTTTAACCAAGGAATTAGACCCTCTACGTAGGTGCTGTGCGTGATTACAACTCGGCCCATCGCAACTTTTTCGCTGTAATTGATCGAAACCAGCCATAGTTTCAAGGTGACAGCAGCTCTGTATGAGACGCGATACTTAAACCCTTGATTTTTGCTTGCGGCGGTTTCGACTCCCAGCAGTCTACTTTTAGCTTCCAGGTCAAGGCCCTCCCCACGAGGTTTATGGCGATCAGATTCACGTGTTATCTATCCACCCTTGCGAGCTTGTGTTGTATGTGCCGGAGGGGGGCTAAACGTTTTAATTGAACCTATCGACGCAGTCTCATCTTCCTCGCTCTTTCTAGTATGTTCATTCAAAGCCTGGATATTTTCTGGGTAAACTATCAACCTAAAAGCTATGGATAGGCCTTTTTTTAGCAAGCCTTCAATAACTGTATTACGACTTAGTGTATAGGATTGATTCATTTTCTACTGGCCAAAATAAGCATTTCAGACTAGAGAGTTTGATTTGCTTCACTATTTGTTGATGACTATCGATTATGGGTCATGGTGTTATTAGAGCCTTGCTATTTTTGGGTTTTTAGAAAAGAGTCTTCGCTAATTTTGCTTGTATTTGATGATGGAAGTCGAATTAACTATGTCCTTTAGCTTGTCGACCCTTTTCTCTGTCTGGCAGGATGTGTTCCTTTTAAGTTGATCAATCGTTAGTTTTGTATATTAACGCTTCAAAGATTTTGCTCAATGCATATTCCCCTAGGCATTTAGCTCTCAATGTTTTGCCGTTGCTGCTAGAAAAGTCTTTTTTTTCAATCTTCCAAAAAAGAACAAGTTCACTGAGCTGCATTGAACCTTGATCAGCTTTGGTCTGTTTCAGCACCGTTCAAGTGGTGCCATCGTCAGGCCCTCCCCAGACAGTTGCTGGTGGTAGAGCTCGGCCTGCTCAAGTGGCCCACACCAGACCTCAGCTGAACCTTGACCGTCAATTTGATGCGCAAGATTCCAGGCTCTCTCCTCGCTCATGCCTGGAATGATCCTTCGCAGACAATCGACGACGTGTTGAAAGGTGTTTACTTCATCGTTGAGCACGATCACGCGGGCTTGCGGATACCTCTGAGTTTGCTTGGCACGTTCAAGAAGTGGCGTAGTACCAGGAGTCGCGAACGTCATGACTGATGAATGGCTTTGACGTGTAAAATGGTTCAAGCCTTAATAGGCTAAGTCAATCTGAATTGCGTCTTCTATGTTGTTCACTATCGCCTGGGCCTCACTGGCGGCTGTGTTCAGTCTCTCTATCGCCATGGTCGTGTGGGGACGTAATGGCGACGGCTCACTGAACTTCTGAGGTGCCTGAGGCTTTCCAAATCACAGGGACCAATCAGCTTCTCGCCGGAGCAGCCGTAATCCTTTTGGGCTTTGTGACCATTTCGGTTATCTATCTTTCAGTCGTTGATCGGCTTGATCGTCGTCGTCGCAATAAGACAAATGAGAAAGTGTGATCCCCAGCTGCCATAGGGAAAGGGTGATTGGATGTCTAAGCATTCCCTAGGCCTCTTAAGGCTGAAGAAGATTGTCTACATCCCTCTTCGCTTTCCTGTCAGTTCGGCGGGGATTTTCTCGCTGCTTTTGATCCCAACGATCGTCATCCTGCTTTTAAAGGGGCATCTGTCGTCAACCCGCACAGACAGGTTAGGGACACTTTCTCGCTTGATGACAGAGATGACGTTGATCCAGAGTTTTCGAGGAGATCCGCAACGCCAAGCCCCGCGTCTATGGCAGGACCGCCTTGGGATCAACCTGGCCAAGGACCTTTGGCGACGTCAGGGGCGGGGTCTCTGGTGGCAGGCGTGGGCAAATGATGGCGAGGCTTATTTGCTTCTGCCAGAGATCCTTTGGCCGATGAGTGTTACTTCAAACATTGCTTTTAAGCATCTTGATGAGATGGTTGTCATCGCTTCAGATGGCTTGCATCGTCAACAGCTAGTTCAAAGCCTTGGTAAAGGGTTTGTTCATTCTTCTGCTGGTCAATCGTCTTTACAGAGTTATTGCAGTTCTGTTCTAGTACATGGGCCAGCGGTGACCTGGAGTCCCGATGGTTTGGCTTCAGTGAGTGGAGCAATGGCACCTCTCCTGCAGAGTTCACGCTATGGATGTTTGTCATTGCGATTTGAACGTAATCAACTCAAATGGCAAGGAGTTGTTGGTTATCGTCCTTTTGGTTTGGCTCCAGTTGGCATCGATGCTAGCCCTATTCAGCATCGCCCTATGGCGATCAAATTGTCGCCGAGACGTGATTCAGATCAGGCTCTTCTGAATATGCAAGTGAAGAGTATGGACTTGCTTTTTGGCAGTTTGCTTTCTAAGCAGATTATTCAGGATTCCCTTGATAAGAACTATGGCATAAATCAGAAATTGAGGTTGAGACTCGCTTCAGCACCACTTGCATTTAGCTTAGACAAGCAGCCTAAAGGCCCTTTTCAAGCCAGCATTCAGATCCAACTTGAACTACCAGAGGGCTCCTCACGATGGCAACCAGTCATCGATACTGTTAGTCAACGCCTGCAGCAGCGTGATTTCATTAAAGAAGCTAACGCTGTTGTCCAAAAAGATCAAAAGATTGATGTTGACTTCTCTGGACTTACGCTCTGGCGCCAACCTTATGTAGACGGTGAGAAAGTTGTTGGTGGATGGGTTTGGCAACAAAAAAATGGAAAACCTATCCGTTTTGGTATTGCTCTTGGCGACTCACCCATGCTGACTGAGATCTCTAATGAACCTATCGATCTAGTTGATTCTGATGTCATAAAATTGTCTGCTGATACAGCGGCTTTGTATCGTTTAGGTTTACTTAATGAACTTTGGTCTGCCCCCGTAAAACAGGCCAGAATGTTAAATATGAACCTAAGTTATTTGCGGGGCACCAAACTCAAAAAAACACACTGGTGGTGGATGTCAGGTCAGCTGATATTGGAACAAGCTTCAACCCCCTGAGACATTTGATCTGATGATCCAGTGTTGAGTTTTGCAGATTCTTTTTGTTCCCGTTTGCGACGTTCTGATTCAAGAATTTGTTCGGTTAGTTCTACAGCCTGGGCCATCTTCTCGAGGTTGGACTTGTAGAGGTTCAGATCTTTTTCAACTCTGGTTTTGGAGAATCCAACTGATTCACTTAGTTCATGGGCGATTTGGCTCAGTCTTTCGGGATCAGAGGATTCATCACCTTGGGCAGATGCGAGCAGGCTGAGCAAGCCCACGGCCATTAGACGTGAGTAATGAAAGCTGGTGTTGCCAGTATTACGCAATCCCTGTGCCAGAGCTTCAGGAGCCCCTTTGCCTTGTTGTTGGATCCAGCCTTGGACCTCCTCAAGATTGTGCCCACGGACGGACTCAAGTGTTTTGTGGGCCAGCTTGCGCAAAGCATTAGGGTCGAAGCCGCAGCTTCGACATAGTGCATCGAACAAGGTCTTGACGTGAGCTTCTGGTCGGTAACCACGGGTGAAGACATCAAAAACTTGGCTAAGGCCAATAGCAAAGAGTCCGTCAGGGTGGAAATGCTTCTGGTGGCTCAGGAGATGAAGCTCGACAAGCAGTTCATCGGTTGTACGTCTGTAGAGCGAGGGGATGACATGAGGGAAATCATGATTAAACGCACGTTTGCTGTCAGCAATGGTCTTTCGGTCACTCAAGTGCTTGGCCCGACCTTTTTCGCATCTGACCATAGCGCTGCTGATGGCGCCGTTAAGATCGTGAAAACCGAGCAGAGCAGCATGATCCCGATTGTGATTGAAGAGTCGGGCCGTGGGGAAAGGGCCTTCGATATTTATTCGCGCCTCTTGCGTGAAAGAATCATCTTTCTTGGCGAGCCTGTGACAAGCGATTCGGCAAATCGAATTGTCGCTCAGATGTTATTTTTAGAGGCGGAAGATCCTGAAAAAGATATCTATTTGTATATCAATTCACCAGGAGGTTCAGTCTATGACGGCCTCGGTATATATGACACGATGCAGCATGTCAAGCCAGATGTTCAAACCGTATGTGTAGGGCTTGCCGCAAGTATGGGAGCGTTCCTACTCTGCGCAGGAGCAATGGGTAAACGCAGTAGTTTGCAGCATTCTAGAATTATGATTCATCAGCCGCTTGGTGGTGCCAGAGGGCAAGCGAGTGATATTCGTATTCAGGCTGATGAGATTCTGTTCCTTAAGGATCGATTGAACCGAGTATTAGCAGATCGGACAGGTCAACCTCTAGAGAGAATTCAAGAGGATACCGATCGAGACTTTTTCATGTCTCCCAAAGAAGCTATTGGTTATGGCCTTGTCGATACTGTGATCGATAAGCGTCCTGTTCATTCAGTCAAATGACAAGGGCGCCTTGTGATATGTAAGTATTGCAAGGGAAAATTATTTTCTAATGGATACTTATCAATGCATTCAGCCTGAATGAATCGATTGACTTGTTATGATTTAAAAAAAATATCATTCCAACCTAAGCTTGATCTAAAAACCTTTTTATTCTAAAAATAAAGAATCCTCTTACAATGAGGACCAATAATCCATTGTCATGATCCATTCCCTTTTGGTTAATTTATGAATGATTATTGTTTAGGTGCTAGCTCTATTAGTTCTGGAGGATAGGTATGCTTCTTTCCTTTTCTGGAACAGATGTAAACTCTGCTACTACTGAAAGGAATTCTTCTCCGTCTATGGTTTCCTTTTCGATGAGGATTTCAACGAGTCTATCCATAGCTTCCCGATGTTGCTTGACGATTTTTACAGTTTCGCTATAGCAATGCTTAACCATTTCTCGAACGGCCTCGTCTATTTGGCGGGATATTGCATCTGAGATCTCGCTTCGAGTCATCAGGTCACGTCCAATGAATACTTCTTGATTTCCGCTCTCCAGAGAGACTGGGCCTAAATCGCTCATGCCAAAACGTGTCACCATTTGGCGTGCCATGGATGCAACCTGCTGGATGTCACCACCTGCACCCGTTGTGATCTCTGCATCGCCAAAAACAACATCTTCTGCTGCCCTGCCTCCTAGTGCTCCCATGATTCGAGCTTTGAGTTGGGCACGAGTCACCAGCATTTGCTCTTCGTCCGGAGAGAACCATGTAAGACCCTGAGCCTGACCTCGTGGTATCAGAGTCACTTTTTGAACAGGGTCATGATCTTTAACTAATGTTCCTATTAGGGCATGACCAACTTCGTGGTAAGCGATCAATCTCTTGCTACGTCCATCAGTGAGTGGGCGGCCTTCCATGCCCGCGATGATTCTGTCAACGGCATCGTCAATTTCATCAAGGCTGATAGCCTTTTTACGACGTCGAGCTGTGAGGATTGCGGCCTCATTAAGTAGGTTGGCAAGGTCTGCCCCGGTGAATCCAGGTGTCCGTCGGGCTACATTATTTAAGGAAAGATCTTCTTCAAGTTTCTTGTCACGTGCATGCACTTCAAGAATCGCAAGTCGTCCTTTGATGTCTGGTGCATCCACACTGACTTGCCTATCAAAACGCCCTGGTCTCATCAGCGCAGAATCAAGTACATCAGGACGGTTTGTTGCTGCAATAATGATGATTCCGCTATTACCTTCAAATCCATCCATTTCTGTTAAAAGCTGGTTAAGAGTTTGTTCACGCTCATCATTCCCACCACCTATTCCGGCACCACGTTGTCGGCCTACGGCATCAATTTCATCAATAAAGATTAGGCAGGGTGTGTTCTCTTTTGCCCGCTTAAATAAGTCTCGGACACGACTCGCACCGACACCAACGAACATCTCTACAAATTCTGAGCCAGAGAGTGAGAAGAAGGGAACACCTGCTTCTCCTGCAATTGCTTTGGCAAGCAGTGTTTTGCCAGTACCTGGAGGCCCTACCAGCAGAACACCTCTTGGGATTTGAGCACCTACCGAGGTAAAGCGTTCGGGTTGCTTCAGGAATGTCACCACTTCCTCAAGATCCTGTTTTGCTTCAGTTACACCTGCAACATCATCAAACTTGACTCCAGTTTCAGCTTCCATTGCGAAGCGGGCTTTTGTCTTGCCGAACTGCATTGCCTGTCCGGGGCCGCCAGGCATTGAGCTGGAGCGACGGGCCAGCAGAATTAGGCCGCCAATGAGCAGTAGAGGGAAGAGAAGATTGCCTAATAAGCCAAGCGCCGGCGGAGTGGTACGAGCAGGATGAATATCGAAACTGATCCCCTCGGTCTTGAGTGTGTTGATTAACTCTGGGGCAAGACCTGGGAGATCAACTCGTAGTCGCTGTACGCGATTGTCGAGTTCGGGATCGACGGCCTCCACTACTGCATTTCGTCCACCGTCGTAAATATCCACGGCGGTGACCCTTCCTGCTTCCACATAGTCGAGGAAGCGGCCGTAGCTCATCCGCGTAACCGCAGCATTGCGCGGAGCCAGAGTTGTGTTGGTTGTCTGCTCTCCTGTGAGCTTGCCATTTCCTAAAATTTGCCAGGCGAGCAGTAAGGCAACACCGATCGGCAGCAGCCAGAGAGCAATGAGACGCCAGCGTTGATTCATCTGCTAGTGGATGGTTCACTGACTGTAACGGTGTTGATGGTTAGGTCGTTGGCCGCTAGATGGTCTTCTGGCTCCATCTTGCTCAGCGTTTGAGCTGAGATTCCCACTTCCGCTTTAGATGCTGCTTTGATCAAGCAGCATTTTTAGCTAAAAACCGTTTTTTAAAGTAAGAACGAGTTGGCTGATTCAGTCATTTATCCCCATCAACCTGCGTTGCTTGCGTTAGGCCCATGACTTGATGGTCTTCTCAGGTGGGAGTTGTTATTGCTAGAAACTTTTTGCTTTGCATATTCTCTGAAAATCGAAATGAATTTACAGGCGTCGTAGGGCAACGATTGGGTCAAGCCTTGCTGCACGCCTGGCGGGTAAAACACCGAAGATCAAACCAATTGATCCAGAGAGACTCACGGTGACTAGAACGACGCTTATTCCGATTGCTGCCGGGAGAGGGGTTAAAACTCCGATTGTTGTGACGGCGCCAATACCGACGGCTGTGCCAATGACGCCACCAAAGCTTGCAAGAACAAGTGATTCGATCAGGAATTGGCTCAATACATCGCTATTGCGAGCTCCAAGGGCCTTCCTTAGTCCGATCTCCTCAGTGCGTTCACTGACCGCAACCAGCATGATATTCATGATTCCGATGCCTCCTACCAGCAGCGATATCCCTCCGATTGCTGCCAACATGAGGGTTAGTCCTCCGCTGATTGTGTTGACGATGCTGAGGGCATCTTTCTGTGATCGAACTGCAAAGTCGTCATCTCGCAGGATTCGATGTCGCTGACGGAGCAGATTGGTGATCTGGAATTTTGCAGCCCCCGTACTTTCTTCATTCTTTGCTTCCACACTGATAAAACTAAGGCTGACGCCATACGTTGGATCTCTGCCTGTGAGCCGGCTCACCATTGTTGTGAGAGGAATGTAAGCGTTTTCATCTTGATTGTTTCCAAACACCGCTCCTTTCGGAGCCATTACACCGATCACTTCAAAAGATTGATCCTTAATTCGTAGGCTCTGACCAACTGCAGCACTCGTTGGGAAGAGTTTGTTGACAAGGTCGGGACCAATTACAACCACATTGCGTGCACCACGAAGATCAAGATCACTAATAAATCTTCCACGGGCCACTTCGAAGTTGCGCACTGGTAGAAACGCTGGCGTAACCCCGGAGATTGAACTGGTCGCACTTCGGGCACCCGCTTGAATTACTTCGCTTGAGCTGATCTGTGGTGCGACTTTTTTCACGCTGGGAACTTGCTCAGCGATTGCATCTGAATCTTCGATGACGAGATTTCGTGGGAAGGCCACACCGCGACGACGAGTGTCGTTGTTGCCAGGCACCACAAACAGCACATTTGCGCCCAGGTTGCTTAGTTGAGCCTCAGCCAGATTCTGAGCCCCCCTGCCAACCCCTACCAGGGTGATGACAGAAGCATTGCCGATCACAATGCCGAGCATTGTCAGGAGACTTCGTAGGCGATTGGCTTTGAGGGTTGAGAAAGCCATGCTCACCGTTTCGATGAGCGGAAGTGTGCTGGCCATGAGCCCTCAGAGCATTGTGTCGAGCTTCATTGGCAGATTGCCGCCTGTGCCGCGATGGACTGTGCCATTACTTAGCTGCATTGTTACGAGCTCTCCCTCAAGGAGGTTTCTAGTGGCATGTTCTACCCCAATGATGAACGGAACCTCTAGGCGTTTTGAGATCAAGGCTGCGTGGTCTTCCTCTCCTTCCTGTTCTGTAATCACTCCTGCAGACTTTTTGATTGCATCGAGATAGTCATCGCTTGTTTCTCGAATGACCAGAATCTCCCCTGGTTCGATCCTGGCTGAGTCGCTCGGGGAGAGGGCAAGTCTGACTTTGCCGCTAACGGTTCCATTGCCAATCCCGATTCCTTGGCCAAGCACTGCACTGACAATTCCTACTTTGACCAGATCTGTGGATCCGCTAACTCCAGCAAGAGTTCCAGCAGTTTGTATTGTTAGATCTCCTTCTTTGAGAAGACCCATTTCCTGGGCAACAGCAATTGCAGCACTGAAGGTTGCTGTGGTGCTTTTCTGAGTTGGGATAAGAAGTGGGGTGACACCCCAGACCAATTGAAGTTTTCTGGCCACAGCCAATTCATTGGTCACGGCCAGGATTGGTGCTGCTGGGCGGAACTTGCTGACGTTGTGTGCGGTTGCACCACTTTTGGTGAGTGGCACGATCGCTGCCGCATTGAGATGACTGGCGATGCTACTTACAGCTGAACTAATAGCGTTGGAAATCGTGCTGGCCAGATAAGTTTCGATTGGACGCTTTGGATAGTCCCGTTCAATCCGTCTGGCGATGGTGGCCATCGTTTGAACCGCCTCCACTGGATAGTCCCCTACAGCGGTTTCGTTCGAGAGCATCACTGCATCAGTGCCGTCAAGGATTGCATTTGCTACATCACTGACTTCTGCTCTGGTGGGTCTCGGGCTTGAGGCCATCGAGTCGAGCATCTGGGTGGCTGTGATGATTGGAATCCCAAGGCTGTTGGCCTTGCGAATCAAGTCCTTTTGCAGTAGAGGCACCTCTTCGGCTGGCATCTCCACGCCTAGGTCACCCCTAGCAACCATGACTCCATCACAGAGAGGAAGGATTGAATCGATTTGATCAATCGCCTCAAATTTCTCGATCTTCGCGATGACTGGGGTGCTGTGCCCTTGTTCCCCGATCAGTTTGCGAATCTCTTTCATGTCCGAAGGGTTGCGCACAAAGCTCAGTGCGACCCAATCCACACCTTGCTGGAGGCCAAAGGCGAGATCTTGGCGATCTTTCTCTGTGAGGGCACGAACCGATAGCTGTACATCAGGGAAATTCACTCCCTTGTTATTTGAGAGCACCCCTCCCACTGTGACGATGCAGTGCAAGGTTTGTTCGCTTTGATCGATTTTTACTACTTTCATCTCCACTCGACCGTCATCAAGCAGGATTCGACTGCCGGTAGTGACTTCGTCTGCAAGCTTGTCGTAAGTGACCGTAGCCACTGACTGATTGCATTGAACTTGTTTGGAGGTCAGGGCGAAGGGATCGCCATTGGCCAAAGTGATAGGCCCTTTATCAAAACGACCCAGGCGAATTTTGGGGCCTTGCAAGTCTTGAAGAATGCCGATGTGCATCCCCAATTCATCAGATACCTGACGGATGGTGGAGATGCGCTTGGCGTGCTCGTCATGGTCGCCGTGTGAGAAATTCAGCCGGAAGGTGGTAGCACCTGCCTGAACGAGTTCTCGGATTCGTTCAGTCGTCTCGGTTGCCGGACCTATTGTGGCAACGATTTTGGTCCGTCGTGTCAGATCGATCTGGGCCATCAACGGGACCTGAAACATCGCGGAAACTACCATCCAGGCATCAACACGTAGTTGTTGACAGCGTTGCCAGTGATTTTCTATGGACATTAATCATTACCAGCATGGAGCTCGAGCTACGGCCAGCTATCCGAATGTGGGTCAGAACCCGATTTATCCAACCCTTGGGCTCACAGGTGAGGCAGGTGAAGTCGCTGACAAGGTCAAGAAGGTTCTTCGCGATCAACAAGGTGTTTTTGACCTGGATACGCGCCAAGCAATCAAGCTTGAGTTGGGAGATGTGCTTTGGTATGTAGCCCAGTTGGCTAGTGAGCTGGGCTTTGACTTAGAAGATGTCGCACAAGCCAATCTCGATAAGCTGGCTAGCAGGGCATCACGTGGCCAGATCTCAGGGAGCGGTGATCAACGATGAAGATGAATTTTTTGCAAAGCTCCTTATGGAAGGCAGTTCTAACTGCAGTTTTTCTGGTTTTTAATCTGGTTTTCAGTGATCAAGCCTTAGCGGCAACCCTCAGCTTGGATCAGTTGAGTATCGATGCTTGTGAGCAAACAGATCCAGGTGCGCAGCCCAGCCTGACTAGGCCTATCGGCGCAAGTTGCTATGTGCTTTCAGGTGAGGTGACCAATCCAGGCAACTTTGCCGTGATTGATAGTGATGTCTTTGCTCAGATCTTGGATCCAAGTGGTGAACCTGTTTTGCCAAACCGTGCTCGCCTTGGTTCTATTGGCGACGTGCAACCTGGCGTAAGTACTTTTGCAGTGCGGTTGGCGATTCCGGCAGGAACGCCAGGGCCTTTACAAGTGAAGGGGGCAAAGGCAAAGGGATTCAAGGCTCCTGTTCGTACTCGTGCTGGAGACGATGATGAGCTGCTACCGCTTGAACAGGCTGTAGACCCTGGTCTTTTATGGGGAACCAAGGCAGTGATCCCTTTGGAACAACCACTTGATCAGCTGTAATAGCTCATTCCACTATTCAAGATCGCCACACTTGCGCTATTGAGCATTTGTTGTAAAAGACTCAGGGCTACTAACGCCAGGATCGCTGAGAGATCTAATCCTCCAAGGGGAGGAATCAAACCACGAAAAGCATTGAGGTAGGGGTCTGTGATTGAGCTAACGGTGCTCAGCACTGGATTCGCCCAGTCCAGATTAGGGAACCAGCTCAGCAACACGCGCACGATAAGCACTAGTGAGTAGATCTCAAGTGTCTGGGCTAGTACCTGTAGCAACGTGGCCAGGATTTGCATGGGTGAAGACAACTATTCTGAGAACTCTATGCAACCTGAGAAGGTTCGGCTGAACCTAAATCAGGAAGTACTGAGAAGGTTCGATGGAACTTTTCAGAGAGCGTGAGCCAATAAGACCTGCCCTCGCTCTGTCGTTTGCGTTCGATGAAGTTCTGAGCAACGAGTTCTTTGATGTGGTCGTAGGCGCCTGATCCCCGTAAATCGACCAGCTCCGATTGAAGAATTCTTTTTTTCAGGGCAATGGTGGCAAGGGTTCTGAGTGTTGCGATGGAAAGATCAACGGGTAAAAGGTTGTGGACTAGCTCGCCAAGGCCTGGACACAATTGAAGGCTATATCGACCATTGTTCTCTTGGATCTCTAAGGCTGTATCTCTCTGTGCATAACCTGCCATCAGTGCAAGAAGAGCTTGCTCAATCAGATCCTCAGTCTCATTGGCTAGCTCTGCCATCTCTTTGAGCGTTACAGGGCGACCCTTCAAATAAAGAATGGCCTCTAAACGTGCTGGTAAGGAGAAGCTGGAGACCTCATCCCTCTCTTGAGCTGGGGAATCGGTGGCCATGGCAGGCCCTGCTATGGAATATGCCAAGTTACCGCGATCAAACGGTCTGTGCACCCAGAAATAAGCAGTAGGCGGGGTTGTTGGTTTCTTCCCAGTTTGGGTAGCCCAGATCATTAAGAAAGCGCTGCCAACTTTCCATTTCGTTGTCTTGAACCAACACACCTACAACGATCCTGCCGACATCGGCTCCGTGATTGCGGTAGTGGAAGATGCTGATACTCCATTCGGGGTGAAGGGCACTGACAAAGGTCATAAGAGCTCCTGGACGCTCAGGGAACTCAAAGCGATAGAGCAGTTCGCGACATCCATCTCGGCAAAGGGTTTTTGCTGAGGCAGGAAGCCGACCACCCACCATGTGACGAAGGTGCCCTTTGGTCAGCTCGTCGTTGCTGAGATCAAGGCATGGGAATCCTGACGACTGAAGTAGCGTCAAAAGTTTGCTTCGATCATTGAGGTCTAAAACCTGTACCCCGATGAAAATTTGGGCTCTATCCCCTTCCGCCATTCGGTAACTGAATTCAGTAAGGTTTTTCCCCGCTAGGACGTTGCAGAGCTTTCGCAGGCTGCCTGCCTGCTCTGGGATCTCCACCGCGAGGATTGCTTCCCTTTCTTCCCCTAGCTCTGCTCTTTCGGCGACAAAACGGAGCCGTTCAAAGTTCATGTTTGCGCCACAGGCCACGGCCACAAGACTGCGGTCTTGAAGATCACGTTTGGCGATATCTGCCTTCATGCCAGCAATTGCTAGTGCGCCAGCTGGTTCAAGAATTGAGCGGGTATCTTCAAAAACATCTTTGATCGCTGCACAGATTTCATCAGTGCTTACCGTCACCATCGCGTCTACGTGCATCTGAGCTAATGAGAAGGTGTGTTTTCCTACCTGACGTACAGCGACTCCGTCCGCAAATAGGCCAACTTTTGCCAGCTCAATACGTTCACCAGCTTCAAGCGAGAGCGTCATGGCTGCAGCGTCGTGGGGCTCGACACCGATAATTTCGACTTGTGGCCACAAGCTTTTGACATAGGTAGCAATCCCGCCGATCAGTCCGCCACCGCCAACTGCGACATAAATTGCATCTGGTGGATCTTGGATCTGGCGCAGGATTTCCAGAGCAATCGTCCCTTGCCCAGCAATCACCTCTGGATCATCAAACGGGTGGATAAACGTGAGTCCATCTTTTTCACTTCGACGCATGGCCTCTTGATAGGCCTCGTCGTAGGTCTCTCCATGAAGTGCGACTTCAGCGCCAAGAGCACGGACTGCCCGTACCTTCATTTCGGGTGTGGTAATCGGCATCACAATCACAGCTCTGCAATTGAGATAAGAGGCGCTCAGTGCCACTCCCTGAGCGTGGTTTCCAGCACTTGAAGCAATCACGCCACGCTGCAACTCCTCTTGGCTGAGAAGAGACATGCGGTTATACGCACCACGAAGCTTGAATGAGAAGACTGGCTGTAGGTCCTCACGTTTCAACCAGATCTTGTTCTTAAGACGCCGACTGAGGTTTTTGGCCAGTTCCAGGGGGGTTTCATGAGCTACGTCATAGACACGTGCCCTAAGAATCCTCTGTAGATAATCGTCCATCACGCCAGTCTTGCAATATTCAGATCCGGCAACTGTTTGCACTTGCCAGGGTTGCTTACGCCGTTCTATAGCTGAGAAGACCTAGATTGAATGGGTTGGAGTGGGACAGGAACGCGAATGCGTCTGAGCGAGTTAACCCATCCGAATCAGCTTCATGGCTTGAGCATTGCTGAGCTTGAGGATGTAGCACGTCAGATACGGGAACGCCATCTTGAGGTGGTGTCCACCAGTGGAGGTCATTTGGGGCCTGGGCTAGGTGTTGTTGAACTCACCCTTGCTCTTTATCAAACTCTTGATCTAGATCATGATCGAGTTGTATGGGACGTCGGCCATCAGGCTTATCCCCACAAGCTGATTACTGGTCGATATGGCGACTTCAATACCTTGCGTCAGCAGGGTGGTGTCGCTGGCTATCTGAAGCGTTGTGAAAGTTCTTTCGATCATTTTGGTGCTGGCCATGCCAGTACTTCGATATCAGCGGCACTCGGCATGGCCGTTGCTCGTGAGCGTCGTGGTGAATCGTTCAAATGCGTAGCTGTCATTGGTGATGGGGCTCTTACTGGCGGCATAGCTCTAGAAGCGATTAATCATGCCGGCCATATGCCGAACACACCTTTTTTGGTTGTTCTCAACGACAACGACATGTCGATTTCTCCGCCAGTAGGAGCGTTGTCGACCCATCTAAATCGCATGCGCCACAGTGCGCCTGTGCAGTTCATCTCGGACAGCGTCGAGGAGAGGGTTAAGAGTCTCCCTTTCATGGGAGGCGAACTGCCTGCTGAACTCGATCTACTCAAGGGCAGTATGCGTCGATTGTCCGTGCCGAAGGTAGGGGCTGTTTTTGAGGAGCTTGGCTTTACCTACATGGGCCCTATTGATGGCCATGACATTGAACGGATGGTTCGAACCTTTGAGACGGCTCACAAGGTTGGTGGCCCTGTACTCGTTCATGTTGTTACGACCAAAGGCAAGGGCTATCCCTATGCCGAAGCAGATCAAGTTGGCTATCACGCCCAATCAGCGTTTGATCTCATTACCGGTAAGGCTCTTCCCTCAAAAGGAAAGAAACCACCGAGTTACAGCAAGGTGTTTGGCGAGACGCTCATCAAGCTTTGTCAGCAGGACAGCACTGTCGTTGGGATCACAGCTGCGATGGCCACAGGTACCGGTCTTGACCTACTACAAAAGGCTGTTCCTGAGCAATACATCGATGTAGGTATCGCTGAACAGCATGCTGTAACTCTTGCTGCTGGGATGGCTTGCGAGGGTCTCAAGCCTGTGCTGGCGATTTACAGCACATTCCTGCAGCGAGCCTTCGACCAATTGATCCACGACGTGGGTATTCAGAACCTTCCAGTCACCTTTGTGATGGATCGCGCAGGCATTGTTGGCGCTGATGGACCGACCCATCAGGGTCAGTACGACATCAGTTATTTCCGCGCTATTCCCAATTTCACCGTGATGGCGCCCAAGGATGAGGCTGAACTTCAACGCATGTTGGTGACATGTCTTCAGCATCAAGGCCCTACTGCTCTGCGTATTCCAAGGGGATCAGGCGAGGGTGTACCTCTGCTTGATGAAGGCTGGGAGCCTTTGACAATTGGCCGAGGTGAAGTGCTTTGTGAAGGTGATGATCTTTTAATCGTTGCTTATGGAGTGATGGTGCCTGCTGCCATGATCACAGCTCAGTTGTTGCAGGAAGCAGGCGTAAAGGCCACCGTAATTAATGCTCGGTTCCTAAGACCACTTGACCAATCCTTGATTCATCCTTTAGCCCGTCGCATTGGTCGTGTTGTCACGATGGAGGAGGGTGCTCTTGCGGGTGGTTTTGGTGCCGCTGTTGTTGAGTCCCTTAGTGATCAAGATGTTTTGGTCCCAACGTTCAGAATTGGAATTCCTGATCAATTGGTTGACCATGCCAGTCCCCAACAGAGCCGGGAAGCGCTGGGTCTCACACCAACACAGATGTCTGAACGGATTCAAGAACACTTTTGCTTGAATTCGAAGCCTTCTCTTGTTGGGCAGGAAGCATCGCAGGCCTTGTCAACCTGATCAATTGACTGTTTTGGTGGCAGGTGCAGGGCCAGCAGGAGCTCGGCTTGCACAACGACTCGCTAGCCAAGGGATTGCGGTCACTCTTGTTGAACGCTTAAGAGCAGCCAATCAGAATGCTTTTTCTAGTGCTGCCATCCCTATCCAGGCGGTCTCTGATCTCTGCATACCTGCTGAAGCGATTGCCAGCCATTGGCATGGTTGGCAGTTGGTGGATCCAGACGGAATACAACATCAATGGTGGTCTCAACATGACCTTGGCGTGGTTCTCAACTTCGGCTCGCTACGTCACCAGCTCTGGCAGCAAGCTATAGAAGCAGGTGTTGAATTTTTATTGGGTTGGCGTGTTCACTCCGTTCTTACGGTCAATGACGGCGCAAACGTTGAATTGATTGGTCCAAATGGGTTGTGTCAGACAAGGAGAGTGAGCTGGGTGGTTGATGCCACCGGTCATCGTCGCCTTTTATTGGGTTCAACTGCAGCATCCAAGCCTTCTGATACCGATGGCATGCTTGAAGGGGCTGGCGTTGAGTGGATCCTGCAGGGTGATGAAAAAACAACAGCTCTCTGGCGTGACCGGGTTTGTTTTTTTTTGGGATGCCAGTGGATTCAACATGGTTATGGCTGGATTTTTCCCATGGCCGGTAATCAGTTGAAGGTAGGAGTTTGTCGTCTGCCTCCACCACTGAAGGAGTGCCTCGAACCGATGAGCAGCATCTTGAACCGCCTGCTTATCAAGAACCAGCTTGATGAGCTACCAGTGATCGATAGACATGGCGGAATCTTGCGCAGCAGTTTAAGGCGCAGTGAAGCGCACGTTGTTGGCAGGATTGTTGGAGTTGGCGACGCTATTAGTACTGCCAATTTGCTTGGCGGAGAAGGCATCCGTCATGCTCTCGTTAGTGCAGAGGTGCTTACTCCTTTGCTTGTTGAAGCCTGCTGTCACCCATGCAGTTCAAATCAAGACAAAGACAACAAGGTCTTGATGCAATTTGAACGGCTCCTGCGTCTTCGTTTGGGTTGGCGCTGGAATCTTTCAGGTCGCTTGGCAAAGCGAACATGGTGGGGTTTATGCGATCAAAAAGGCGATCGACGCCTTGCACGATTGATCAATGGGCTGTCAATGCGAGTCAGCGCTGAAGATCTGAGCCGATTGTTGTTCGAATACCGCTTTGAGCGCTACGGACTCCGCCTTCTTCCTTATTTAATGGGCTGGCGATGAATTCGCCAGCCCTAGTGCTGTTCAGAGAACGCCGCGTGAAGCTAATCCGAGGATTGTGCCCATGCCAAGGATGTGGCCTAAGCATTGGGATCCGACAACGGAGGCGTGGCTCATGCCTCCATAGAATTTGTTATTAGGCATGTCGAACCCTTCATTTTGGTGTTCGATGTTGGCCTTAGCAATGACAAATGCGAGCACGTTGCAAGCGATCATCACCATGCCCACCGCAGGCGACCAGGTGAATGTGGAAGGAGCAGCTGCAGCCAGGAGGTGCGTGAACATTTAGACCGTGGAAGCGACGCCTTATTGTGCGACATTGATCGGAGTTCTTGGCACACAAGCCATACCTCTTAAGAGTTTTTCACCACCTGTCGCTGGCCAGCACGAATAAATCCCAAAACCACGAGGGCATCGCTTAGCACCAGAAAGGCTTCTGCTGCCCCATGGAAAGCATCAACTTCAACCAGTTCAAGTCCATAAATTTGATCAGCCAGGATCGCAAAAATGATTGTCATAAACACAAAAAGAAGAGTGAGCCGGAATCCCCAGATGGATAGTCGTGGCAAGCTCTTGCTCTGTTGAGCCCACCACAGGAAAGCGAGATAGGGAATTAACGAAAGGCCATATAGAGGTCCTGGGTCCATATCAATGAAGGCGTTCAAAATCTCAGTAGAAGTGGCAAAAATCATGATTGCTGTCGTTCTGAACGCACCAAATTCCAGGTTGCTGCGGCCAAACAGCAGTTACCAATCAGCGTTAGCCAAGCTTGAAGCACAACAATTCCGCTAAGGGCTTTGCTGTTGTCAAAAATATGCCAGGTGATGGCTGTCATGGCACTCACCAAGTTGGGGAGCATTGCTAGAGCCAACCATGACATTGCCCTGCTTTGGTTCCTTTTCCCCCATTGCACCACCAGCACAATCGCAAGCATCCATTCGAACAAGGATGCGAGGTGGATCCACCAGGTGCCTAGAGATAGGGCGTGCACATGATTCGCTCGATGGCAGCAGCCTAGGGAGGCTTGGTCGCCGTTAATGTTTAGTTCAGCTATTGCTTGGCTATGGCAGTTCAGGCAAAGCAAAGCAAGGCAGTGCTGTTATGCGGCTACTACGGCGAGCACAACCTTGGCGATGATGCTCTTTTGCAGGTTTTACTTCAGGAGCTTCCCTCACATTTGCAGCCTTGGATCACGGCAAATGATTCAAATGCCATTAAGGCCTTAGCTCCGAAGGCTCAAGTCATTAACCGACGCTCATTGCTCGAGACCATTAGGGCACTTTTTCAAGTTCAGGGTTTGATTCTTGGTGGCGGCAGCTTGCTGCAGGACAGCACGAGTTTTAAGAGCCTGATCTATTACCTGATCTTGATTGTGATAGCCCAACAACGTGGGGGTCCTGTTGTGCTTTGGGGCCAGGGCCTGGGGCCATTCCGTCATCGCTTGAGTCGATGGATGGTTAAGAGCGTTCTACGTAGGGTGCAGGCGATCAGTTGGAGAGACCCAGACTCTTTTCAGCTTGCTCAGCAATGGTGCCTACCCTCTCCGATGCTGATGGCACCAGATCCAGTCTGGCAACTTCCCTCTAGGAACTGGGAGGGTGGCCAAGCTGTTGTGCTTTGTTGGCGTCCCACGTCAATGCTTGATCGCTTTGGCTGGCAGCATTTGCTCCAAGCCCTTGAGATGACTCTCAGAGATATTGATGCTCCAGTTCATTGGCTTGCTTTTCATCAACGTCAGGATGAACAGCTATTCCGACAACTAGATAGGCAAGGATTGATCAGTTCCAGCTTGAGATCACGAAGTCAATCCTTTGCATTTGATTCACTAACAGAGGTTATGAATCAGTTCACGATGGCCAGATTGGTGCTGCCTATGCGATTGCATGCACTCATCCTGGCCCAATTGGCTGGTAGTCCCACAGTGGCACTGAGCTACGACCCGAAGGTGTCATCTGCAGCTGTGATGGCAAATGTGCCATTTACTGATTTGCAATCGTTACCTGATATTCGTTTGCTTTCTGGACTATGGAGGCAGGCCTTAGATGTTTCTCCTGACCTTGGAAAGATCGAAGCAATCCGCAAACAAGCTTCTCAACACAGTATGACACTAAATAAGATCTTTGATTAACGTTTAAGTTTCACTTGTTTGATTATTATTAGCCATAACAATGACATGTGAACAATAATGATCAACATAATTATGTATATTTTTTCTAATTAGGTTTTGTGAGCTATTGTCAGTATCGTTCTCCTGAACTAGCATCAAATTGATGCTCCTTTTCTGGGGGCCAATTGATCTTAATGGTCTCAGGAATTGAGATCTCGCTAGCGCAAAGCATCCTTAGTGGACCTCTGTTGCTCTCAAGAATGAGCAACTGGGATGTTCCCAGCCATTCCTTATAGACAAGACGGCAAGGTATCCCTTCTGAACTTAGTTGAAGATGTTCTGGTCGAATTGCTTTGATAATGCCTGATTCTGCTGGCAGAAGATTGATCTGGGGGCGTCCTATAAAGCTGGCAACAAAGAGTGATGATGGATTGTGGTAGAGCTCTTGGGGAGTACCGATTTGCTCTATCTTTCCGTCTCGCATTACGGCAATTCGATGTGCCATTGCCATTGCTTCATGTTGATCGTGTGTGACGTAGACAACGGGCTGACTGCCTTTAAGGATCAAATGGCGTAACTGAGGTCGTAGGTCTTCGCGCAGCTGAGCATCCAAATTGCTCATTGGCTCATCGAGTAAATAGACCAGAGGGTCTCTGAGCAGAGCCCTGGCGAGGGCCACTCTTTGACGTTGACCACCTGAGAGTTCTGCCGGATGTCGCTCTGCAAGATCCTCTAATTGCATTAATGCCAGAACAGATGCCACTCGTCGCTTGCGATCACTGGCTGCTATTCCACGAACCTGAAGACCAAGCGCAAGATTGGCGAAAACTGTGAGATGGGGAAATAATGCATAGCTCTGAAAGACCATGCCGATGCGGCGGTCAACTGGTGACACCGTCGTGACATCCTCGCCAGCGATAGTGATCGAACCTTCATTGGGCTGGTCGAGTCCAGCTATCAGCCTGAGAGTTGTGCTCTTGCCACATCCACTTGGGCCAAGTAGGGCAAGGCATTCACCCTCGCCCACTTCAAGGTCTAGATGACGAACAATCCATTTACTACCGAAACGGCGACCGATGTTTTGTAGAATAAGATTCATCCTTTAATCGCTCCCTGTGTCAGACCGGAAACGATCTGTCGCTGAAAGATGAGCACGAGTAATAACAGTGGCAGAGCACCTAGAACGGTGGCAGCTGCATAAGCGCCATAGGGAATTGAGTAGACCGATGAACCTGCAATTCGTGCTATAGCAACCGGAAGTGTGAGCAGATCTGCTCTACTAATCCAGGTCAATGCGATTGGATATTCGTTCCAGGAGAAGAGAAAGACCAAGATGGCAGTGCTTGCGGTTGCAGGACCTATTAGGGGAATCAATACCCAGCGCAATCTCTGCCATAGGTCCAAACCCTCAAGCCTCGCGGCTTCTTCTAGTTCAGAAGGTAGATCGCGGAAGGCTGATAAAAGCAGCAACACAGCCAAGGGCATCGACAAGCCAGCGTAGGGAAAACTGAGCGCAAGCAAATTGTTTCCGAGGTTGAAACTCCTTGCAAGTTCTAATAACGCCAAAAAAAGCAGAACATATGGAAATAGAGCCGCACCAAGGAGTATAAATTTGGCCACTCTGGCAACATTCTGCGAGACTTTTGAAAGAGAATAGGCGGCTGGAATGGCTATTAGTAGTGTTAATGATGTTGAGCCGATGCCAACGATGACACTGTTCAATAGATAACGCCAGAAGGGAGGGTTAGCTGTCAATACCTGGCGATAGTTGTCAAGAGTCCAACGCTGATTGTGCTCAGCCAATGGTTGCAGAAGAGCTTCATGGGTGCAAAAGGATGTGTAGAGCTGCCAAAGCAGAGGCGCTAACGACCAAAGCAGGAGAACAGTGATCCAAAGCTTTCGCTGACGCATCATTTAATTGCCTCTCGCCAATGGCTGGCCTGTTGGAAGATCAGCCAAACAAGCAGACAGGCAAGAACTAGAAGAAGAAACCCGCTGATCATTACTGTTGCGCTATAGCCAAAATCGAGGAAGCGCATTGCGTTTAAATAAGCATATAAAGCAAGGCTTTCCGTGCTTCCTGCAGGACCCCCACCAGTCATCACCTGAATCAAGTCGAAGATGCCGAAGGCCTGAGCGAGGCGAAATAAAAGACTAAGGAGTAAATAAGGCTGCAAGAGCGGCAAGGTGATCTGAAATAGTGCGGCACGTGGATGGCCACCTTCGAGATAGAAAGCTTCGTAGAGATCATTGGGAATGGTTTGCAAGCCAGCCAAAAGAATCAGAGCAGCAAATGGCGTGGTCTTCCAGACATCGCCAACAACCGTGGCAAGCCAGGTGATATTTGGATTCGAAAGGATGTTTAGAGGTTGTAATCCAATCAGTTCTGCGAACTGCTCAATAGGGCCGTAAGGAGTATTAAAGATCCAACGCCAGCCAAGAGCCATAACAGTAGTTGGCAGTGCCCATGGGAGCAAACTTATGGCCCTTACTACACCTCGACCACGCCAACGCTGATCGAGTAAAAGCGCTATCGCTATAGCAAGTAATAGTTCTAAGCTGACTGAAACGGTTGCGAAGCGGGCTGTCTGATAGGTGTCTTGCCAGAAGCGTTGGTCGTGCAGTAGGCGAAGCCAATTCGCACCATGATTGGGAATCGCAACTAAGCCTGTCAGGACTGAATCAGCATGGAAGCTCAACCAGGAATAACGAACTAGAGGGAGACCAAAGACCAACGCAATTAATAGAGCTGCCGGGATTAGAAGCAATTGGATCATTTAGTTTCTCTTGCCGCCATAAGAATCTTCTCGGTGTTTGCTTGGGCGTTGGCCATTGCATAGCTGACGCTGGATTGGCCTGTTAAAATTGAACTTAAATTTCGTTGTAATACATCACTGATCTGCGCATAAAGAGGGGTTGCTGGACGTTGATCAGTGCTTTGTAAGGCTTTAGCAAGCTCCGGAAGAATTTGTGATTTTGAGAGCAGCTCTTGGTCTTTGAATAGTTCTGTTTTGGTTGGGGTATAACTGTCGTTGGTGAATAGTTTTTTTTGTGCTGATGTTGATGTGAGAAAGGCAATGGCCTCAGCTGCAGCTTCAGGATTCGATGAGCCCTTGAGGATCGAGAAGCCCCAGCTGCCTAGGGTTGATGTGGATCGATTGTGATCGCTAGCAACCATCGTGGTTACGCCAACATTGCCTCTAACATCGCTGTTAGGCTTCTGAAGTTCTCCCCAGGCATAAGGCCAGTTACGCATTAGCGCAACATCTCCAGACTTAAAGGCTTGAAGAGCTTCATTTTCGGCATAGTTGATCACTGCTTCGGGGCTGACTCCACTGCTAATCAGTTCACGCAACCAACTTGCAGCCTTAAGACTTGCGGAGCTGTCAAGGCCAACATTATCGGTTCCGGGTTCAAGCCATTGTCCTCCAAATCCATCAAGAACTTCTAGAAATACGCAACTTAGGCCTTCATATTGGCGGCCTTGCCAGACATAGCCATTAGCAACACGGCCTTCTTTTTGGAGTTTAAGACTAACCTTAATGAGTTCCTCAGGGGTGCGCGGTGGTTCACTCATCAAATCAGTCCGCCAATAAAGCAATCCCATGTCAGCCACAAGCGGCCATCGATAAAGTTTCCCGTCGAAATGATTTCCAAGCATTGCCCCCGGGGCAATGGAATCAATCTCTTGTTGATCGATCCATGGATTCAAGGGTGTAAGCCATCCTGCGGCGGCGTATTTCGGCAACCAAGTCACATCAATTAAAAGTGCATCGAATGGACTTTTACCTAAAAGCAGACTGCTGATTGCTAAATCAGAGACTGATTCTGTTTCAAGTGGACCTCGAGTCACCTGAAGTTTGATCTTGCCGTGTTGATCATTGTTGAATTGTTGGACAAGATCAGTTGTTGACTCAGCAAATGGAGCTGGCATCAAGATGTTGATCTGAATAGGGTGAGAGCTCAGGGCCCAGCTTGCAAATAGTGCAACGCTGGTCAAAGAGAACAGAAGAGCTATTTTCGAAAATATCCTTCTCATCATGGTTGCGTAGTTTCTATTTTGTCAACCAAACTTTTTGTTTGCTCCGCTGTCCAATCCTTGACTGTGTATGAGTCGAAAGTAGCAATCATTATCACATGCTTATTTTCTTCTCTTCTGTGCATGCTTAGCAATATCAGACAAGTTAATGCCATGCCCCAGCATCTTGATGGTAACTAGTTTGTTGAATTATTTAGTGATTAGATCTTGTTCAGGTCAATCCCTAGCGATTTGGCATAGACACCAAGACCCTTTTTTTGGATTGTTTTCAGTGCACGGGTGCTTACACGTAGTTTCAACCAACGGTTCCCTTCAGCCCACCAGAGGCGCCGCTGTTGCAGGTTGGCCTGTTGCAGCTTCTTTGTGCGGATGTGGGAATGGCTCACAGCCATGCCGTTGTTGGCGCGAGTTCCAGTGAGCTGACACACCCGGGACATGTCTTGATCCTCTACAGAGCTAGGGCGCTGAACCCAAACAAAGATTTTATCAAACCCTCTGCTCCTTTAAAAAGCTCGATCCATTAGCTGTCCCATTAACTCAGCACTACGGCTTTGGAATCCAGCAAGTTCATTGGGCTCCAAACCTCCTACTCCGAGGCGAGCCATGTCGTATAGGTGACGGGCTAAGCCTTGTGCCAAGGTTTCGGTTGGGGACACACCTGAGGTGCTGACCAGCACGGATCCAGATTTGAGTTTCAAAAGTCCTTCCACAAGTGGATGACGACGATTAACAAGAAGGACATGATGCTCGGGAAGACCTGGCAGCCTTTGATCCATGAGAGCTCCAATGTCGTTCATACGTCTCATCTGTTCTGGTAACAAAATCATTGCTGGAGGTGCGTTATCACCCTTAAGGGCTTGTACTTGTATGGTCACCTTGTCGTTATTTAGGGCTTGCTTCAGTAGAGTTCTCAGGCTTTCAGACTTGGTCTCTCCTTCCTGATCAGTCAGTTCAGGTTTGTCGTCTTTAAGAGTGTCATCCAGTTCGGCATCAACGCGCTGGAATCGAAGGTCGTTATGGCGAGCTTCAAGCCATGGCAGGAATTGGCTGTCTATAAACGTTTCGGTTTTAAGAATTTCAGCACCCTGTGAAGTCCATAAGCTGAGGGCACTCGCTTGGGCCACTTCATCCGTGCAGTAAAGAATGCGATTGTTTGCTTCTGTACTCAGACGACTTTGGTATCCACTCAGCGTAGTGAAGGCTTTTTCCCCACAAGGAATTGGATCTGGAGTGGCCCCATCTGGTTCTGTTGAAGGCAGAGCAGTCGTGCCAAACATGATTAGATCGGCTACTTGATCAGCAAACTTTTCATCTTCCATTGATCCTATTTTGACGAAGGGTGCTAACGCATCCCATGCTTCAGCATAAAAAAGAGGTTGCTCCGCCTTTAACCCTCGCAGCCGATCGGCAACTTTCTTTGCAACAAAATTGCCAATAGATCTAACGCGTCTGTCTGTTTGTAATGCGCTACGACTGACATTAAGCGGAATATCAGGTGAGTCGATCACGCCTCTTAGGGGAAGGAGGTAGTGGGGTACTACTTCTTTAATTGAATCACTGACAAATACTTGATTGCAGTAGAGTTTTATCTCACCTTTCTCCCAATCTGCGCGACCACCAATTCTGGGAAAATAGAGAATACCTTGAAGGTTATAGGGATAATCAGTATTCAGGTGTACCCATAGAAGAGGATCACCCTGGAATGGATATAGATAATTATAGAGATCAATATACTCCTGATCAGTGATTTCTCTTGGGTTGCGTCTCCAAAGTGGATTTCGTTTATTAATTGACTCGCCTTCGAGTTTTACCTCAATAGGCATAAAGTCACAGTATTTTGTGATCAGAGTACGGATTCGAGTTGGCTCAATATATTCCAACTCTTCATCCATTAGATGAAGGATGACATCGGTTCCTGCCTCATTGCGTTCGGCCTCTTGGATGTTAAATTTTGGTGAGCCATCACAACTCCAACGAATAGCTTTGCTATCGGAACAAGCAGACTTAGTGACTAGCTCTACATGTTTCGATACCATGAAAGACGAATAAAAACCAAGCCCAAAATGACCAATAATTCCGTCACTTTCCTGCTTGTATTTTTCAAGGAAGTCTTCTGCACTTGAGAATGCAACCTGATTAATGTACTTCTTAACTTCATCGGTTGTCATGCCGATTCCGTTGTCAGAAATAGTGAGTGTCTTTGCTTCTCGGTCAATCTTGATATCAATGACTCCTTCTTCAACTTCAGTGCAGTCACCTGCTATGGCAGCCATGCGTCGTTTGCTTATTGCATCAACGCCATTGCTGACTAGCTCCCTCAAGAAAACCTCGTGGCCGGAATAAACGGCTTTCTTGATGATTGGGAAAATATTCTCGGTATGAATCTGGATCTGACCTTCTTCCAGCACAGTCATTGGTTTCACTGTTTAGGATTTGACCTTAGGTAGTCATTGCCTCAGGTCTCAAGCTGGTTTTAGGTGGGGTGACCGTACCTAGTGATTATTTCAGCTGCTTCGCTGTAGGTCACGTCGCTCCTCAGCAAGGACAGCTCCTTCTACTGGGCAGACCTGGAGGCAGATACCGCAATCAATGCAGATGTCGAAATTAATCAAATAGAAATCTCTTCCTTTGTCGTTTTTGCCTTGACCAGGCTGAATGCAGCCGACCGGGCATGCCTGCGCACAGTCAGCAACCCCTTCACAAATTTCTGTCACGATGCTGTGTGGCATGGCCTTGCAGATCGGACGACGAGATTCTCGAGATCCTAATGATCTAACCAGTCCAGCGTGCTACAGCCCCGATCTGCTAGACGGCTGAAGGCTTCTTCACGATCGCGACAGGCTTCAAGTTCAACAACGGCACGCTGGCCTTGTTTGTGCCAGTGACGCTGACGCTTGAGTGCATGTTCCAGTGATGTTTGATCCCCGTAGGCAACAAGGGTTGATTCCACAGCTTCAGACGCTCTGATCTCCTTGGTAAGCAGTTCACGAATGTCGTCTATAGCGAAGCTAAATCCCACCCCTGCGGCTTGAAGCCCTTTTGCACCGCAACGAGCCACAAGGTTGTCGTAACGCCCCCCTCGAGCAATCACGACAGGTGCAGCATCGCTTTGACATACCAACTGAAACACCAACCCGGTGTAGAGCTCAAAATGGGGTTGAAAGGTTGGATCCAGTTGCAAGTCGATCCCCTGATCAGCGGCAAGTGGACCCATCTGCTCAAATAGCCTTTGCAGGTTATTGAGTGCTTGCTGAGTTCCAAACTGGCCTGATAAGCGTTCGAGCACGTCTAGAGGTTCACCACGGCACTCCAAGTGATGGAGTAGGCGCTCGAATTGATCGTTAGGCAGTTGCAGGTTTTCAAGAGCAAGGCGGTCGTAGTGGATCAATGCCGTTCTTATTTTTTCGCGCAGATCGTTTTGAAATGGCAGCATGATGAGGTCCATCAATGCTGTGTGGCCAACCAGTAAACGAGGCTTATGTCGTTTACTCAGTTCGAGAGTCTCCACTGCTGAAAACAGCAGAGAAAGAAGCTCCATTTCCGCATTGATGGGTTCGACCCCGAAGAGCTCTACACCGCTTTGCAGGTTTTCTTCGATGCAAAGGCTTCCTTCATCAGCAATACGGCTTTCAAAAATTGTTCCTGCAGCCCATAGCCTCAAAGGACGAGGTCTTTGTCTAAGCCTTGTACAAGCGGCGCGGGCGATTGATGCTGTCATCTCTGGTCGTAGACCAAGGGGTTCATCGGCCACCAATCGCACGATGTCCTGACTGGCAATAGCACCACCAGCTTTCAAGGTTTCGAGTCGCTCGACCCTTGGAGGAGAGACTTCGTCGTAGCCCCATAGTCGATAAACCTTGGCTAGTCGCTGGTTAAGTTTTTGGTTTAGCTCGACCTGCTGTGGGTTCAGATCGCGAGCACCCGCTGCCGGTTGCAGGGCCATCCCTGATTTTCTCGGAGTGACTTCAGGATCCCATGACCCCGAGTTCGGGAGCGCCAAATGAATCGGCTTCAAGGGGTTTTACTTTGCTGAGTTGATCAACAAGCAGCTTCTGCATTCCAGGCGGACAGGCCAGCACCCTGCCACTATTCAGATCAAATGTGTCACCGCGGTAATCAGTCACCTGCCCTCCAGCCAGCTCCACCAGGGCTACTCCAGCAGCAAGATCCCATGGAGCAAGACCGCGTTCCCAATAACCATCGAGTCGTCCAGCTGCTACAAAGGCCATGTCCACTGCTGCTGCACCACCACGTCGCACGCCACGTGTTCGGTGTGTCATCCAGCAGAATTCGGCGTAGTTGTTGTCTAAGCGGTTTTGCCTGTCATAGGCAAAACCAGTCACAAGCAAGGAATCAACCAGGCTTTTGCATGATGAAACCTTGATCGGTTTTTGATTGCAAAATGCACCCAGGCTTGGGGCTGCCCAGTAGATCTCTTCAAGGAAAGGCACAGCTATGGCGCCAAGGATTGGTGTATGCCGCCAAGTGAGTCCAATTGACGTAGCGAAGAACGGATAGCCATGAGCGAAGTTGGTTGTTCCATCTAGTGGGTCAACACACCAACAAAGCGAGCCTTGGCCAGCAAATGATCCGCTTTCTTCTGCGAGAACGGCAATGTTAGGAGTTTCCTGCTGGAGAAATTCGAGTACAGACTTCTCAGCGGCTAGATCTGCATTGGTGACAAGATCGCCAATACGACCCTTATTTTCGATGCTTTCAAGATGTCCATAGTGGTCCATCAAAATGGCACCACCACATTCAGAGGCCTTACGCGCTACCGCTGCAAGGCCAGCCAGATCTTCATCGTTCAAGCCAGCTTGCTCAGCAGCAAGGGAACAGTTCAGAGGTGTCAAGCGTCACTACCTATCAATTTGGTATGCCATCAGGAATTTATAGATTGAATGATCCTCTGAACCTCAGTCCATAGAGCGGCTCTTGATCCTGAGTTTCCGTTTCCAGTGGAGTGATTGCTTTGTGCTCACAAAGTTAGGACATCTCGTTTGTCGCTAGTGGACTGGGATTCTGTGTTTTGGTGTCATGTATGGGTCAACTGGAGAGCCCTGCTACATTCACGAGGGCCTGAAAGCTGCTGGAGAGGTGGCCGAGTGGTCGAAGGCGCAGCACTGGAAATGCTGTATAGGGGCAACTCTATCGAGGGTTCGAATCCCTCCCTCTCCGTTTCCGGGAAGTCTCATACCGTCTGATGCGGTATGGGCTTCCTTTTGGAACGCTCTTATATCAGTCGTTTTCGGGCACTTTCTGGCTGTCATCCGTCTGATGCCGTCTCGTAGTTTCTGAATGGCTTTTTGGTTTTATAGTCGTAGCGTGTCGGCACGAAGACCAAGGCATTTGTGCACGGGCTACGAAAATTACGTAATCGATCGCGTGCAACTTTGGTATTAATGCCTTCTATTAATGTAGGTTTTAATTTTATTTGTTTCTAGAGATTAGTTGATAACTATCACTCGCCATTACAAAGCAAGACATCAGATTACTAGCTCTAATAAATCCTCTTATCCTCTCAATTATCCATCACCCCTTCAACCAAAGCGGCCGGAAATATAATTCTGAGTAGCCTCCTGAGCAGGTGAATGGAAGATTTTCTCTGTTTCATTGAACTCAACAAGATAACCAACTTTTCCTGATCCACCTTCTTGTGCCTCAGCATTGAAGAAAGCTGTAAAATCACTGACTCGAACAGCCTGTTGCATATTATGAGTGACGATTACAATGGTAAATCTATTTTTCAATTCATGCATAGTCTCTTCGATCTTAAGTGTAGAAATAGGATCAAGAGCTGAACAGGGTTCATCCATTAAAATGACTTCTGGTTCAATAGCGATTGTCCGTGCTATGCACAGCCTTTGTTGTTGGCCACCCGACAGAGAACATCCACTCTCCTTAAGCTTATCCTTGCATTCATCCCATACAGCTGCTTGACGAAGGGAGCGTTCAACAAGCTCATTCATATCACCTTTGAATCCATTAATTCTCGCTCCAAATGCAATATTTTCATAGATACTTTTAGGGAATGGATTGGGTTGCTGAAATACCATTCCGATGCGTCGACGAACTTCAACTGGATCGATATTTGGGGAATATAAGTCGTCTCCATCAAACATCACTCGACCGGTGAGAGAACATCCTTCTATTAAGTCATTCATGCGATTTAGAGATCGCAGAATTGTTGATTTACCACATCCAGATGGTCCGATTAAAGCTGTGATTTTGCCGCGGGGTATCTCGCAGTAAACATGTCGTACGGCTTCAAATTCATTGTAACTTATAGTGACGTTCTGTAGTGATATGCAGGGATCAGTTGATAACTGCTTTTTGCCAGGAGAGGAAGTGACTGTCATGGCTCAACGCGCGAGTAATAATGAAGGCGGTTCAGTCGTCAAGATAGAAATAGTGTTGTGTATGTGTCTCATTTTGAGGTTACGTGACCAATCCAGCGTGAAAGGATATTCATGGCGAGAATAAATACTACAAGAACAAATGAAGCTGCCCAAGCCAATTCATTCTGGACTTGGTAAGGTTGAGTTGAAAAATTATAAATCAAGACCGAAAGTGTCGCGATTGGATTGAGGAAAGCATCTGACCCCGTTGGCCAAAAATATGAAAAGAGTGCTGTAAAAATCAATGGTGCTGTTTCACCAGCTGCTCGAGCAACTGAAAGAACAACCCCTGTAGCGATTGGAGTAAATGCCATAGGCAATGTGATGTGGGTGATGGTTACGAATTTAGAGGCGCCTACTCCAAGTGCACCTTTGCGTAGATTGTCTGGTACTAGTTTTAGGCCTTCATCAGTCGTTTTTATCACTGTTGGCAACATCAGTATTGAGAGTGCTACTCCGCCAGCTATAGCACTATATGAACTGCCAAGGATAACCCGTGAAGATACAATTATATCGTAGACAAAGACGCCAGTAATAATTGATGGAACACCGGAAAGAACATTGGTGCCAAAACGTATAAATCTAGAGAATGGTCCTTCACGTGCATATTCGGCAAGGTAGATGCCTCCACCAACTCCAATAGGTATAGCAATTAGTCCGGCTATGCAAGTGACAATAATAGTTCCCAAGATGGCATTGCCAATACCTCCGCCATCGAGTCCCGGTGGAGGCGGAAGCATAGTAAAAAGAGAGATACTTAACCTGGTTGCTCCTTTGAAAATTACATAGGTCAAGACAAGAATTAGTGGCAGAATGGCTACAAAGGAAAATAGCCCTGATAATATTGTAAAAATTCTATTAATTCTATTACGTCTCAAGCCAGGATTGTAATGAAGACTGGAGGATAGAGCCCCACTTGTTGAAGTTGCTTGGCTAGTCATAGATTTCATGTTAGTACTTAAGACTTAGTCGTTTGACCATCCATTGCGAAACGATATTTACCGCAAGCGTAATCACCATAAGAATAAATGCTGCATAATAAAGTGATGAGACTTGAGTTCCATCGGCTTCTCCAAACTGGTTGGCTAGCATCGCAGCGATTGTGTTGCCTGGTCCAAGCAATGACCAGCTAAAGTTATTAGAATTTCCTATAATCATTGTTACTGCCATTGTTTCACCCATGGCTCGTCCCAGCGCAAGTAGTACGCCCCCTGCAATGCCCGAAATCGCCGCTGGTAGAATGACATTAATGATTGTGCTCCAACGGGTTGCTCCAACCCCGTAAGCTGCTTGACGAAGGCTAATTGGAACTTGATTGAGTGAGTCTCTTGAAATAGCTGTAATTATAGGCAGTATCATCACGACAAGTATCAAGATTGCTGGGGTCATTCCAGGGCCCATTGGCTGAGTACTAAAAAATGGAATCCAGCCAAAATATATATACAGGGATGACAGCAAGGGTCTTAGGAACGGCTCCATTACAAAGATTGCCCATAGGCCAAGTACCACAGATGGAATGGCCGCAAGTAGTTCAATCATTACTCCTATGATGTTTTTAGCTCTTCTAGGTATGAAGCTTTCGGTTATAAAAATTGCTGTTCCTACACCTAGCGGTATAGCAATTAATAGTGAAAGAAATGAGGTTATCGCTGTTCCATAGATGGCGGTTAACACGCCGTACTCATCATCAACAGGGTTCCAATTTGATGTCACTAGAAACTTCCACCCATAGCGCCCCATCGATTCAAGTGACCCCCAAAAGACAACGATCAGAATCGCTACAAGGATCAGTGCAACCATGGATGCCATTGATATGGCGATATTTCTAAAGCTGCTGTCGACGAATTTTTCATAAGCCGGACGTCTTCTGAGCACGTACAGCTCCTTCTGCACACCAGTTGGCATACCACAGCAATACAGACACAAGAAACCTAATCCTGAGAGGGGCGCTTTTGCATTAACAGGCCATTAACAGTCAGCCATCCACACTGCTAAAAAGGCTTGGTTTAGGGTGCTTTTCGCCGTTACCTTGGAGCTTCAGTAAACGCGGCCATGGGGCGGATTGTTGGCATAGACCTAGGGACAACAAACTCCGTTGTTGCGGTGCTTGAGGCTGGTCGCCCTCAAGTGATCGCTAATGCGGAGGGGAGTCGCACGACACCCTCAGTTGTTGGTTACAGCAAAGAATCAGAGCTTCTTGTCGGTCAGTTGGCACGTCGCCAGTTGGTTCTCAATCCAAGAAATACCTTTGCCAATCTCAAGCGCTTCGTGGGACGGGCCTGGGATGAAATGGAGGACAGCAGTCTCTCTGTTCCATACACCGTCCGGGCCAATGAACAGGGAAACGTGCGTGTCTCCTGTCAAGTGACGGAGCGTGAATATGCACCCGAAGAACTTGTGGCCAGCATCATTCGCAAGCTTGTGGATGATGCTGCGACATACCTAGGAGAGCCTGTTGAAGCTGCTGTAGTGACAGTTCCGGCCTATTTCAATGATGCTCAACGTCAGGCGACTCGTGACGCCGGCAGGCTCGCTGGAATCACAGTTGAACGGATCCTCAACGAACCCACTGCTGCTGCACTGGCCTATGGCTTTGATCGCAGTGCCGCTCGCCGTGTTCTTGTGTTCGATCTGGGTGGCGGGACTTTTGATGTCTCACTGATGCGTGTCGCCAATGGTGTTTTTGATGTCAAGGCCACATGTGGTGATACCCAACTTGGGGGCAATGATTTCGATCAGCGCATTGTTGATTGGCTCGCTGAAGCTTTTAATACGAAGCATGGCCTGGATTTACGCCGTGATCGCCAGGCACTGCAACGATTGATTGAAGCAGCAGAAAAAGCGAAGCAGGAACTCTCTGGTGTGCTTAGTACTCCGATTTCTCTGCCTTTTATCGCAACGGGGCCAGATGGCCCTCTTCATATCGAGACCAGCCTTGATCGCCCCACTTTTGAAGGCCTTTGCCCCGACCTTCTCGATCGTCTTCTGAATCCGGTGCAGACCGCTCTTCGTGATTCTGGCTGGTCTGCTGATGATGTTGATGATGTTGTGCTTGTTGGGGGTGGCACCAGAATGCCGATGGTTCAGCAATTGCTGCGAACCCTCGTTGCCAGTGAACCTTGTCAATCAGTCAACCCTGACGAAGTCGTTGCTGTTGGCGGAGCTGTTCAGGCCGGAATCCTTACCGGTGAGCTTCGAGATCTGATGCTCAACGATGTCACACCGCTTTCACTTGGGCTTGAAACCGTTGGTGGGTTGATGAAAGTGCTGATCCCAAGAAATACACCTATACCAGTGCGCCAATCCGACGTGTTCAGCACCTCAGAGGCCAACCAATCGTCAGTTGAAATTCACGTCTGGCAGGGTGAACGTCAGTTGGCAGAAGATAACAAGTCTCTGGGTCGCTTTCGCCTGTCTGGCATTCCTCCTGCACCAAGAGGTGTTCCCCAGGTGCAGGTGGCCTTTGATATCGATGCCAATGGTCTCTTGCAAGTAAGTGCAACTGATCGCACCACAGGCCGCAAGCAATCTGTGAATATTCAGGGAGGTTCCACCCTTAACGAAGAGGAATTGCAAGCCTTGCTTGCCGAAGCCGAAGCGAAGGCAGGAGAAGATCGTCGTCGTCGTGCATCAATTGATCGTCGCAATGGTGCACTCACACTTGTTGGTCAAGCTGAACGAAGACTTCGTGATGCAGCTTTGGAGCTGGGCCCCTATGGGGCTGAGCGGCAGCAGCGGGCTGTAGAGACTGCTATGCGCGATGTGCAGGACCTGCTTGAGCAGAATGATTTACAGGAACTTGAGCTTGCTGTTGCTTCACTACAGGAAGCCCTTTTTGGCTTGAACCGAAGCATTTCATCAGAACGGCGTACTGACGCCAATCCACTCCAGGGCATACGTAACACTCTTGGCTCGTTGAAAGATGAGCTCTTCTCAGATGATGACTGGGATGAAGATCCTTGGAATAGCCCTACTCGGTCGTCCGACGGCCGACGCAGCTACAGGGGACGTGAGCTAAATCCCTGGGACGATGACTTCTACCGCTAAACCGGATTACTGGTCATTGCTAGGTGTCTCTCCAGACAGTGACGCTTCCCAGCTCAAAAGGGCATTTCGTCGCGAAGCACGGCGATGGCATCCAGACCTCAATGGCAATGACAGCCATGCCGAGGAACGCTTCAAATTGGTTAATGAGGCCTATGCCGTTCTTAGTGATCCACGACGTCGCGCTGCTTGGCAGGGATCGTTGTCGACAGAGCAAGCCTTTTCTGATCCATTCGCAGTTGGTTTTCCAACTTTCGATGAGTATCTGGAAGTGGTCCTCGGCTTGGAGCGCACAGACGAACAGCCTGTTGACGTTGCTGACCCTTTCCCCTCAACTCAAGTCGACTGGCCTGCGACGTCTCCACCTCCTCCTCCGCCTCCCGTACAGGCCACTGATGATCTCGAGACGTTGGTCGAGCTGACTCCTGAGCAAGCCCTCTATGGAACTTCCGTGGATCTTGAGCTCGATGACGGAACTCTTGTAGAGGTTGATACACCGCCTTTGGCTGGCGATGGCTGGCGGTTACGTCTTGTAGGCGTAGCACCTGGAGGACGTGACCACTTCCTTCAGTTACGCGTTCAAACAGAAGACAGACTCAGGATTGACGGACTTCGTGTGCTTTATCGCCTTGAGTTGTTTCCACCTGATGCAGCTCTTGGCTGTGCTGTGGATGTCCCAACTCTCTCTGGTCCTGTCACACTCCAAGTGCCTCCAGCATCATCAAGTGGTCGTTTATTGCGACTTCGCGGACGGGGACTTGAGCTTGATGGACGCAGAGGCGATCAATTGGTTGAAATTGTGGTGGTTATTCCTGCTGAACTTGCTGAAGCCGAACGAGCCCTCTACCGACGACTTCAAGAATTGGCTCTTGATCCGGATAATCTATGAAGCCGAATTAGATAATCAAATGAGAGAGCCCATAGGTCTGGCCTGATCCACATGCGCGTGTTCGTCCTTCTCTATGACGCCGGTAAAGACAACGAGGGTATTCATTCCCTCGAACTTGCTGGCAAGACAGCTGTGCTGATGTTCGAAAACGCTGATGATGCCGAGCGTTATGCCGGTCTTCTTGAGGCTCAAGACTTTCCTTTACCGACTGTTGAGGAGCTTGGCCGTGATGAGATTGAAGAATTCTGTCGCCAGGCCGGATATGAAGCTCGTTTTGTAGAGGTTGGCTTTATGCCAAAAACTGATGAGGAGCGTCTTTTATTTGCTCCACCAGAATCAAATCGAGATGTGAGTCACTGGCAGGATGAGGATCGTTCCGTTGCTGACGGCAATGGATTGGATCAGCAGGTTGAATCAACAGATCTTGAAGAGATTCGTAAGCGGCTTGAAGGGCTGATTTAAACATGACCAATCTATTTGAAGACATCAATTTGCATCCTTCAGATGATCGAGGGCATCTGTTGACTGAACAGGTCAATCCCAAAAGTGAATGTCTGGATCAACTAACCACAGAATCCTTAGTGACACTTTTCTGCGAAGAGGACCGAGAGCCACAGCGCGCCGTCGCAGCGGCTATTCCCGAACTTATTGAGGCAGTTGAAGCGATTACGGGCCGGCTTCAAAGCGGAGGACGCCTTTTTTATTTGGGTGCTGGCACCTCAGGACGACTAGGTGTTCTTGACGCCGCAGAGTGCCCACCAACGTTTTGCAGCGATCCTGATCTTGTTCAGGGTGTTCTTGCTGGTGGGAGCGCAGCTTTGCTGAAAAGTTCCGAGGGACTTGAAGACATTGAACAGGCAGGGCAAAAGGATCTTGAAGAGCGCGACTTTGGCCCTGCTGATTGTCTTGTCGGCATTGCTGCCGGGGGAACGACTCCTTATGTCAAAGGAGGACTTGCCTACGCAAAGGGAATCAATGCTTTGGCAATTGCAATTTCATGTGTGCCTATAGAACAAGCTGTATTGCCATGCAGCATCGATATTCGACTTTTGACTGGCCCTGAATTACTCACAGGTTCCACGCGCTTGAAGGCCGGTACTGCAACAAAGATGGTTCTAAATATTCTTTCAACCTGTGCGATGGTTCGTCTTGGCAAAGTCTTTGGTAATCGCATGGTTGATGTTGCGGCTAGCAACATCAAGCTCATGGATCGTGCCTTGCGAATCCTGCATGATTTAGCTGATGTTGATCGAGATCTTGGTATTGAGTTGCTTCAATCAAGCGGTGGCTCTGTAAAAGTAGCACTGCTGATGCATACTTGCGGTTTAGATGCTGAGGCTGCCCAGAAACTCCTGATAGACCATGGCAATCAATTGCGAACAGCGTTTGCGAGTTGTGGCCATTGCATTGCTTGATTTTGATTGTTTCTTGGCTAAAAGCAAGATAATAAGTTCGTTCTACGCGTCAAGTTCACTATAGTAATAATAGATTCTATGCGCTTTCAATATCTTTAAACGGCATAGATCTATTGCTTATCAAGCCTTCCAGTCCTTTTTAAATGCTGTCAATATTTCAATTGATTCTATTGCTATAATTTAATTAATATTTCTAGAGATGTCGCGGAAGTTGGACTCACTGACTAGAATGTTTTTTTGTGTATCCAACTGTGACCAAGGCCCTGATGGACACTGATGCTGGTTTGATTGAGTTGGACCTCTTTGATGATGATGCTCCCAACACGGTTGCCAATTTCACAAAGCTGGTTAAGGAGGGTTTCTATGACGGTCTGTCTTTCCATCGTGTGATCGATGGTTTCATGGCTCAGGGTGGTTGCCCAAATACACGTGAGGGATCAAAGGGAATGCCTGGAACCGGTGGACCTGGCTATACGATTAATTGTGAAATAAATAGCAGAAAGCATCTGGCCGGATCTCTTTCTATGGCACATGCAGGAAAGAACACTGGTGGAAGTCAATTCTTTCTTGTCCATGATACTCAGCCTCATCTCGATGGTGTGCATACCGTTTTCGGTCAGGCCGCCAACATCGATGTGGTCTTAGCCTTAAAGAACGGATCTAGGATCAACAAAGTAACCATTCAAGAGGATTGAAAATATATAGTTGGTCTATTTCATGACCAAAGGATCAGATTGGGAAAGCTCGAGGTATCCCAATCTTTTAGTGGGGAAAAATCATCTCTAGATAGTGTTGCCAATGACCGCTCTTCTCGCTTTAGATCCTGAGGAGGATGCATTGCTTGCTCAGCGCGGTCAGTACGCAGAAGACCAATCCGACGGCTACCTGACCATTGAATCAATTCTTGAAGCAGTAACTCCAACGATGCTTTTTTAAGTGGATCTGATGAAACCTCAGAGGAGGTTTCGACTCGTGGACATACACGCCATACAAAGAGGGGGCGATCCCATAGGGCAAGTAGACGTGGTGAGCTTTCTGCTATGAGCTCCAGTCCATTGATTGTGGCCCAATCAAGTGCACGCGTCCTCAGCTTAGCCAGCGTCTCTCCGTTCACTTCACCGTCCCAGGCAACCACAACAAAAGGTCCAACTTCAGGAGTTTGATTCTCTGATTTGCCTGCATCAATCAAGTGACCAAGTTTTTCGCGCTTTACAGCCAAATAAGCGGCATTGTGATCTCCAGGACAAATCACTAGGGGTACACGACTTTCGACTTGTAAGCCATATCCACCCAGTCCAGCAATCTTGCGTGGGTTGTTTGTAAGTAGACGTAGACGGTGGATGCCAAGGTCAGTGAGGATTTGAGCACCAACCCCGTAGTTACGCAGATCTGCAGGGAAACCCAAACTTTCATTGGCTTCAACAGTGTCTAGACCGCCATCCTGAAGGCTATAGGCCTTTAATTTGTTAATTAGGCCAATGCCGCGACCTTCCTGGCGGAGATAAACAACCACGCCTTCACCTTCCTGTTCGATGCGAGCCAACGCTGCTTCGAGTTGGGGGCGACAATCGCAGCGCAGTGATCCAAAAGCATCTCCCGTAAGACATTCGGAGTGCATGCGCACTAAAACTGGTTCTTTCAGTTCTCGTGGATCGCCCTTGACTAGAGCAATGTGTTCTGATCCATCCAATCCATTTAAATAGCCGATTGCCTGAAAACTGCCAAAGAGACTTGGTAACTCGGCAGTGGCTTGACGGTATACAAAGCGTTCGTTCTCAAGACGGTAACGAATGAGATCGGCGATGTTGATGAGCTTTAGTCCCCAACGCCGCGCATAGTTTTGCAATTGCGGCAGTCTTGCCATTGATCCGTCTGAGTTTTGGATCTCGCAGATCACGCCTGCTGGAGCAAGTCCTGCCAGCTGTGACAAATCCACGGCGGATTCTGTATGCCCAGCCCTTTTGAGAACTCCTCCTTGACTAGCTCTAAGGGGGAAAATATGTCCTGGGCGGCGCAGGTCTCTTGGACGAGTCTCCGGATGCAGGGCAACTTGAATCGTGCGCGCTCGATCTTCCGCTGAAATACCGGTAGAAACCCCTTTTTCAGGGCCTGCATCGATGCTTACCGTAAAAGCCGTTTGGTTGGCATCTGTGTTGCGATCAACCATCAGTGGCAGGTCAAGTTGATCTAGGCGACTGCCTTGCATAGCAAGGCAGATCAGACCACGAGCCTCTGTTGCCATGAAGTTGATTTGCTCAGGCGTTGCGAACTGAGCAGCACAAATTAGGTCGCCCTCGTTTTCTCTGCGCTCATCATCAACAACCACAACGCATTCACCGTTTCGGATAGCGGCAAGTGCGTCAGAAATGTCGTCGAAGCGGATGTCGACCGATTCAGCGGGTATAGGAGATGTCCTCAGAGCCTTAGGGATGAACGTGCTGCAGTCATTATCGACACCAGTACGATCAGCCGGCGTCCGATGAAGGCAATGGAAAGTACCCATCGCTCTCCAGCCTCTGACATTTCTCAGGTTCGAGGCAACCGAGTAGCGGTTATCGGCGCTACGGGCTACGGCGGTCTTCAAACAATCAGATTGCTTGAGGACCATCCCCAGCTCCATGTCACCTACCTGGGCGGCGAACGAAGTGCCGGCAGGCGATGGAGTGAGCTTTGCCCTTTTTTACCCATCCCTGATGACCCTGAAGTTCAATCTCCCGATCCCGACAAGATCGCTGAATTCGCCGACTACGCAGTCCTCAGTCTTCCCAATGGACTTGCCTGTCAACTAGCACCGCAACTGCTGAAGCGCAATGTTCGGGTTGTAGACCTCTCTGCTGACTTTCGCTATCGCTCACTGGAACAATGGAAACAAGTTTATGTTCATGAAGCTCAAAATCTGAATCGAGATGATATTCAGCTGTGTAGAGAGGCTGTTTATGGGTTACCTGAATGGAAGGGACCTGAAATTGCAGTCGCAAATCTTGTAGCTGCACCAGGATGCTTCCCAACCGCAAGTCTGTTGCCCTTGCTGCCTTTTCTAAAACAGGGATTGATCGAAAACGATGGTTTGATTATCGATGCAAAGACCGGCACCTCTGGTGGAGGGCGGGTGGCCAAAGAACAATTTCTTCTGGCAGAGGCCTCGGAGTCGATCATGCCTTATGGCGTGGTTGGGCATCGACACACATCAGAAATCGAACAACTTGCTAGTGAGGTAGCCGGACAGCCGATTGAGCTTCAGTTCACCCCTCATCTCGTACCGATGGTGCGTGGACTGCTGGCGACGGTTTATGGACGCCTGAGAGATCCAGGATTGACCGCTGAGGACTGCACAACTGTGCTTAAAGCTGTCTATCGACATCATCCCTGCATCGATGTTCTTCCTGTGGGAACGTATCCAGCGACTAAGTGGGTGAAGTACTCCAACAAAGCTCTTCTTTCTGTTCAGGTCGACAACCGCACCAGCCGGCTTGTCTTGATGAGCGCTGTCGACAACCTGATTAAAGGCCAAGCTGGTCAAGGGGTTCAATGTCTAAACCTGATGGCTGGACTGCCACCAACCACCGGCATGTCTTTACTAACATTCTACCCTTAATTTTGAGCTGTGTTTCTCCAATTCCGGCCTGCAATAGCCACAGATAGTGGAAGCAGTTGATGTTCCATGCTCTGGATCCTTTTGCTGAGGCTCTGATGGTCGTCTGAGCTCAATACTGGCACTGCAGCTTGCGCAAGCACCGGTCCGTCATCTACTTGAGGTGTAACCAGGTGAACGGAACAACCACTGATAGGAACTTTCGCTTTTAATGCTTGCCCAACTGCATCTAAACCTCGAAAGCTAGGCAACAGAGATGGATGAATATTAAGAAGGCGATTCGGGAAAGCAGCAATCAGGATTGGGGTAACGATTCGCATCCAGCCGGCCATCACCACGCCTTCTACAGCATGGTTGGTGAATGTCTTTACCAACGCCTCATCCAGTTCTTCTCGACTAATGAATTCACGATGATCGTGGATGACACAAGGAACACCTAGCCGTTTAGCCCGGTGACGTGCTTCACAGTTAGGGTTGTTAACCACCAATATGGAAATATAAGCATCAAGTTCAGAATTTTGAATGGCTTTAACCAGGGCTTCGAAATTGCTGCCATTGCCTGATGCCATCACGCCAAGATTTAAGCGAGGGTTGAATTTTGGTCTGGCCGAGGGGGGCGGCCAGATAAGCGATCGCTTCTCATCCTTTTCATAGCAACTGTTCTGACGAGGATTCGTAGCGGCGCTGATAAGATTCATCTTCTTTTCATCTAAGTTGTTCATCTTGTTGACGATCGAGAAGACCAGCTGCATGCTCTAAGCACATCCAATTCACAACCTAATTCCTGTATTCAGCATCCAATTGGAACCCCTTCTTTGATCCATGATTTTTTTAGACAAAGTCAAGCCTTCAGATGGCTCACAGCCATGATCCAGAACATGTTCCGTCAAGATACCCTTCACCAGGACCATTACAGTTGTCGCATAACGGCTGAGGCTGTTTTTGGGGTTGCTTGAGGTGATCGAGGTTGTTGACGTCCATCTTGATCTGTGTGACAAGGCAAGTCAGACCTTTAAGGTCAGTCTGAAATGGAAACCAAGAACACATCGTCAGAGTTGGGCTCTGCCGATATGGACCCCAGGCTCATACACCATTAGAGACCATGTTCAGTATCTCCACAGTCTGAACCTTTCTCAGGCCTCAAATGATCGTCAAGTCCAACGGATAGGCCCAAGTGGTTGGAAGGCTGATCTCGACACGCTGGATCTTGTCACCCTTAGCTATGTCATTGAGGCTCGGCAGCTCACTGTTCGCACTTGCTACTTAGATCCGGATTTTGCATCCCTTTGTCTTGCGGCTGCTGTAATGGAAATTGATGGTCAGCGTTGGGCTCCTCATTGCCTCACCCTGGCCCTACCAGCAGGTTGGAATGCCTACGTTCCGCTACCTGGAGAGGAAACACTCTGGGCTAAGGATTTTGATCATCTTGTCGATGCTCCTGTTCATGCTGGCAATTTTGTTTCTCAGCCCTTTGTTGTCAAAAAAAGTTCTCATCAACTTCTCTGTATTGGCGATCCTCCTATGGGATGGCCAGCGAACCTTGTGAATGATGCCATCGCTGTTTGTAATGCTACTTGCTGTCTAATGGATGAACCTCCACCAGCAGGAGATCTCTACCAATTAGTGATTCATATGTTAGAAACTGGTTATGGCGGTCTTGAGCATGACTATGGCGCAGTTTTGCATTATTCCTGGCGTGCACTAGCGGAACCTGATGGCTATCGGAAGCTCCTACAATTGATAGGGCATGAGTATTTGCATCAATGGAATGTGAGACGTCTACGACCCAGGGAGTATCGACCTTACGATTATTCTCAATCTGTGATTAGTGATGGACTTTGGTTTGCCGAAGGTGTCACTAGCTACCTTGACCTCACCCTGCCATTCCTTGCTGGGCTAAGCGATCGCTCAACATTGCTAAAAGATTTATCTGTAGAGCTTTCACCTCTTTTAATCAACCCAGGTCGTCAATTACAGAGCCTGGCTGACAGTTCACGTGAAGCCTGGGTGAAATTATATAAAGCAACACCGGCTAGTGCCGATTCACAGGTCAGCTACTACAAGCTTGGTGCTGCGATGGCCTTTTGCCTGGACGTTCGCCTGCGTCAACAAAACTCGTCATTAACGCAAGTTCTCCGTGACCTTTGGCGGAAGTTTGGTCGTAGTCATCGAGGATATTCCAGGCTAGACATCAAAGCTGCTATCGCTAAGTTCGATCCCAGTACGGCGAATGAGGTTGATGCATGGCTTGATCAACCTGACTCTCTCCCGTTGATTTCGATAGTCAAAGATCTTGGACTACGGTTTGAAGAGAGATATTCAAACAAAAGAGAAACAGGGCTTACTCTAGTTGAACGAGAAGGTCTTGTTTTGGTGTCACGAGTTGCACTATCTAGCCAAGCCCATCATGCAGGTCTTGTAGTCGGAGATGAATTGCTTGCCGTTGGCGGATTTCGACTGCGTAAGGTCGATGATTTATGCAAACTTATCTCAAATGAACAGCCTGTATCGATAATTTATTCTAGACGAGGACGACTTAGTGAAATAACACTTGCGAGTGGTTTGCCACAAGTCGATCACTGGGAGATTATTGTTGATCCTGAGGCATCATCTGAGTTATGCGATTTACGGGAGAGATGGTTTCAGATTATATAACCACCCTGATTATGTCTATGAAAAGCAAAAACAAGCGATTCCTAATTGTACTCATTCTTACTCTTAGTGGTTTGTTAATATTCATCTGGCAAGCAAAGCGGAACAGTCATGATGATCAGCCAAAATCAAATCAAAATCTACAAATTCATGCAGAACGGCGCGACCAATTTTCTGACGAATATAATCAAAAGTTAAACGGCCTGCGATCAACAAGTCAACAAAAGCCGCCGCGGGCAATTTCATGGTCATCGCCACTTTCAAAACAATGTTCTAATATCGATCAAAGGCTTAAGAAAAATCTTAATCACCGTCAAGAGCGGCTAGCAACTGAACGCAATAATGTAGTCATTGATGCATCCAATTATGGCAAAAGATATCGCTTGGATCTCTATGGACGTCGAATTAATCCATCACCTAGTGTCGTGATTCTCCATGAGACTACGGATTCGTATCATTCTGCACTGTATACATTTAAAGATTATCATCATAAGGATGAAGATCAAGTTAGCTACCACACACTAATCACATTAGATGGACAAATCATTGATGTTGTAGACCCAATTAATAGAGCATATGGAGCAGGGAATTCTGCTTTTCTTGGCGAGTGGGTTGTAACAAATCCTCGCTTTAAGGGATCCGTCAATAACTTCGCATTGCATGTCAGCCTAGAAACACCATGGGATGGTCGCAATGGCTATTTAAACCATAGTGGTTATAGCGACAATCAATATGATTCTCTTGCTCTGGTCTTGGCAGATTGGATGGATCGCTTCAATATTCCCCCAGAAAATATCACTACTCATCAGCATGTTGATTTAGCAGGCGAGCGATCAGATCCCCGTAGTTTTGATTGGTCATATCTGCAGCGAAGACTGGCGGCAATTGGTTATCTTTGTCTAAGTAGAAATCCCTCAGATTAAGGGCGTCTGGGCTGAAGATCGTTGGGAATAAATAAGACCATGTAGTTCAGGGTCTTGCATATAACGAAGAATTCTTGCGGGATAGTCAAGCTTGCCATTATGAAGATAGGCCAGTGTGGCGATCGCTTTGGCATGTTTATATGAGCTACTGGCTTGGATTAAGGCATTAGAAGGTAATCCTAAGTTACCCTTAAGACGCGCAATCTTTCCTGCAAGTAATTCAATATTAGATTCTGGATTGAGAAGCAAGTTACGTGCACTTGCAATCTGTACTTCCGTTGGATGCTGAGGCAAACGTTTTTGATGGATGAGTTCAGAGATGCCTAGTTGGGCTGGCCCATGGGTCTTCAATAGACCGGAGTGAGCCACAAAAGGGATGTCTTCGCCTGGTTTTGAATGCTGAATTTCATCAAACAGGATTGCTGTGACCAGCATTGGGTTGACACGGTATCGCTTGGATTCGCGAACGATCACAGGTTTTAATCCATCCAGTCGATTGACTGTCTGAGCCCGCAGTGGCTGAAGGTGATCAATTCCTCGTGTGAACAACTGGGCTAAAGGCGTCTGAGGGCCATGTACCCCGAAGCGCTTTTCAAGATATCTGAGCTCTTCTGCTGTGAAATCGGTTGGATCAAGGTGATTAACGGTTGCAATATTCAGCGGTGGAGATTGCCGCGTCTTGCTTGCATGCCGGTCATGGTTCTCAACCATGACAACCAAGAAAAGCGAAGCCAGGACTGCAAAGTTGCTTGGTCGAAGACCTCTTTTGAGCGTTTGTAGGAGACTGAAAAGGGTCTTGATCATCGCGCGAGGCTAGCCTGAGTGTCTGAGAAAATGGGCAAGCGTTTTGATCGTGGATAGTTTCGAGCTGTGAGCAACGTGCATCAGCTGATGAGTTTCCCGGATTTCAGCGCCAGCGATGCCCAGGTTCAGTGGCAGCGCTTTTGCAATTTGCTTTGGTTTCACAACGATCTTGGAATTTGGCTGGACATCAGCCGAATGCATATCAATGCAGCAGATTTTGAGCAGCTAAGCCCACGCTTTGATCAGGCTTTCAAGGCCATGCAGGCTTTGGAACAGGGAGCTATCGCAAATGCTGACGAAAAGCGGATGGTCGGCCACTACTGGCTGCGTCAGCCGCAGCTGGCGCCTGATCAAGAGGTCAGTGATCACATTGCCAAGGAAATTGACCTGATTGAGACCTTTGGCAGCAATGTGGTCAATGGCCTCATCAAAGCCCCCAATGGCAAACAGTTCACTGATGTGCTTTGGATCGGGATCGGAGGCAGTGGTCTAGGACCTTTATTAATCATCCGTGCTCTTCAGAATGCTGAGCAGGGATTGCGATTCCATTTTTTCGACAATGTGGATCCAGATGGCATGAGTCGCGTACTTGGCAATCTTGGAGATGCCCTGAGCACGACTTTGGTTGTCACGGTAAGTAAATCTGGCGCAACTCCGGAACCACACCTCGGCATGGAGCAGGCTCGTCAACGTCTGGAAGAGATGGGCGGTCGTTGGGCGGGGCAGGCAGTTGCCGTGACGATGCTCAATAGCCAATTAGATCAGCTTGCACAGAAGGAATCCTGGCTTAAGCGTTTTGACATGTTCGATTGGGTTGGGGGTAGAACAAGCATCACGAGTGCTGTTGGCCTTTTGCCGGCAGTTTTGATTGGTTGTGATATCCGTGATTTTCTTGCTGGTGCTGCCCAAATGGATGAGGCCACACGTGTGTCTGATCTCAACAGCAACCCTGCAGCTCTGATGGCCGCTGCTTGGTTTGTTGCAGGAGATGGCCTTGGGCGTCGTGACATGGTTGTGCTTCCATATCGAGATCGCCTTGAGGTCTTTAGTCGTTACCTGCAACAGCTGGTAATGGAGTCGCTTGGCAAGCGTCTAGATCGGGATGGCAATGTTGTTCATCAAGGCCTTGCTGTATATGGCAACAAGGGCTCAACTGATCAGCACGCTTATGTGCAGCAATTACGCGATGGTGTTGACAATTTCTTCGCGACATTCATTGAGGTGCTTGATGATGCTGAAGACATACCGGCCATCAACAATGAGCATCCAGGTGATTTTCTTGATGGCTTCCTTCAAGGCACTCGCTCAGCGCTCAGCCAGGGAGGTCGTCAAAGCCTTAGCATTTCGATGCGTCGATTTGATCCTCGTCGACTCGGCGCATTAGTTGCGTTGTTTGAAAGGGCAGTTGGTCTATATGGGGAACTTGTCAATATTAATGCGTATCACCAGCCTGGAGTGGAATCAGGTAAGAAAGCAGCCGCTGCCATCCTTAACTTGCAGTCTCGAGTTGAAGACTTGTTTGCTGATGGTGTCGATCGTTCAGTTTTAGAGATACATCAAGCGATTGGAGATGGGTCAGAAGAAGCAATCTTTTGGATCATGAGGCATCTAATTGTGAATAATCGTGGTTACGTTGCAGAGGGTGATTGGGGAATTCCGACTTCACTACGTTTCAGCAAGGGTTGATCTTTTCTATGGCACTAAGTTCACCAACTTGCCTGGCACAACGATGATCCGTCTAGGCGGTTGACCCTCCAACCATTTGGCGGCGATGTCACTTGTTAAGGCCAATTCTTCTAATTTGGTTTTGTCTGCGTTAGCAGGAACCTGGATTGTTCCACGTACCTTACCTTTGACTTGAATGACGAGGTCAATCGTTTCGAGTAAAAGTGCGCTTGGATCGATTACAGGCCACGATTGTTGATGGATGCTTCCTTCCCCATGGAGGTTCAACCAGAATTCTTCTGCAAGATGAGGAGCAAAGGGTGCCATTAATCGAACTAAAACTGAAAGAGCCTCTAAAGCCACTTCACTACGGACCTTATCTAGATGTCCACTCAAGGAGTTGGATAGCTTCATCAGTTCGGAGATGGCTGTATTCAATTGAATATCACCACTTAAGTCTTCAGTTATTGCTTCAATAGCCATATGAGTAGCTCTTCTCATATTGAGCTCTTCTTCACTGAGATTAGCTGAATCTATGATCAAGTTGGTGGAAGAGATGGAGATATTACCCTCTTCAGTTTTAGGCCATACGAAGCTATCAATCAGACGAATGAGTCGTTGCAGAAAACGAAATTGGCCTTCAACATCTGCATCATCCCATTCCAGATCTTTCTCTGGTGGCGCTTTAAAAAGAATAAACATTCTGGCGGTATCAGCTCCGTATCGATCGATCACAACGGCAGGATCAACACCATTATATTTTGATTTAGACATCTTTTCAAAAAGGATCTCTAGTTTATCTCCAGACTCTGGGTCCCTCGGATCACCTTCATCAGTAACAAGTTCAGGAGAAATATAACTGCCATTTTTAGTGTTGCGGTAGGTGAGCCCTTGAACCATCCCTTGAGTAAGCAATCGATTGAATGGTTCTTTAACGCTGATCAAGTTTCTATCGTGGAGTGCTTTGGTAAAAAAGCGTGCATACAGGAGATGGAGGATTGCATGTTCAATACCACCTACATATTGATCAACAGGCAACCATTCATCAACAATATCTTTATCAAATGGTCGTTTAGTATTGAGTGGATCAGCAAAACGTAGGTAATACCATGAAGAACACATAAAGGTGTCCATGGTGTCGGTCTCTCGAGAAGCGCTTTTCTGGCAACAAGGACATAACACTTGAACCCAATCTTGTTCTTGCGCTAGGGGGGATCCTCCTTTTCCAGAAAGATCTATGTCCCTAGGAAGGGTTACAGGAAGGTCCTCTTGCGGAACAGGAACTATTCCACAGCTTGCACAGTGAATGATTGGGATCGGGCAACCCCAGTAGCGCTGACGAGAAATGAGCCAGTCGCGCAAACGGTATTGCACTTTGCTTTGAGCCCAACCTTTAGACGCCCCATGGGTTGTAATCGCGACCTTCGCTTCCTCTGTGGAGAGGCCATTAAAGGCTCCGGAATTTATAAGTACTCCGGCTCCGGTCCAGGCTTGTCCATCATTGTGATGCTCGTCTGAATCTGGCATCTGCACCACAATGCGTATCGGCAGTTCGTGGCTGCGAGCAAAGATGAAATCCCTCTCATCATGAGCTGGTACTCCCATGACTGCTCCTGAGCCATAGTCAGCCAATACGTAATCGGCAATCCAAACTGGTAGTGATTCACCATTCACTGGGTTGATCACCTGTGCACCGATCGGAACCCCACGTTTTGGTTGGTCCTCAGCGGTGCGTTCTTTGACGCTGAGTTGGCTTATAAGGTCACAGAACGCAGTTACAGCAATACGTTGCTCCGGACTTGTTAGGGCTTCCACCAAGGGGTGCTCAGGTGCCAAAACCAAATAGCTTGCACCGTGAAGTGTGTCTGGCCGTGTTGTGAACACCGTGATGATTGAGTTGGTCTGACCAGCAACTCTGAACTTGATCTCAGCACCATGAGAGCGTCCAATCCAATTGGCTTGCATCGTGCGTACACGCTCGGGCCAACCAGTCAATTCATCAAGGTCATCAATTAACGCATCGGCATAGTCGGTGATTCTGAGAAACCATTGCTTGAGTTGTCGCTGTTCCACAAGAGCGCCTGATCGCCATGAACGACCCTCGCCATCGACCTGTTCATTAGCCAGAACAGTTTTGTCGACGGGATCCCAGTTGACTGTCGCTTCCTTCTGATAAGCCAATCCACCCGCAAAAAGTTCAAGGAACAACCACTGGGTCCAGCGGTAGTAGTCCTGATGGCAAGTCGCCTGTTGCCGGTCCCAGTCAATCGACAAACCCAGCCGATCAAGCTGGGCCCTCATTTGGGCAATATTTTGGTCTGTCCAATCACCTGGATCGACGTTTCTTGCGATGGCTGCATTCTCAGCTGGTAAGCCAAATGCATCCCATCCCATTGGGTGGAGTACCGCATCACCGCGCATGCGCTGCACCCTGGCAATCACATCGGTAATCACATAATTGCGTACATGGCCCATGTGCAGTTTCCCTGATGGATAAGGGAACATCGACAGGGCGTAAAAGCGTTTCTGGTTAGTTTCAGCGACTGGCGTTCGATCTAATCCTTGTCGTAACCACTCCTTTTGCCAACGCGTTTCAAGCTCAATAGGGTCATATCGAGCTGAGGAGTGGCTGGAGGCAGACGTTGAGGGGAAAGACTCCGTCACGAACAAGTTTCACCAACTTTCGATCGTGTCATAACAAGATGACGCTGGGGAGTTGAGTTAGCCCAGTGGACGAATTATCAGTACAGCCCGACGGTTAACCAGCACAGGTTGGGTCGATCCAGGCCGTTCCAGGGCAAGGAATTCCGGGTCCTGCCAAAGCAAGCGTCCTTCCAGTCGGAGCCCATCAGCTAATTCAAGACTGAGAGGGATCTCGTCCCTCACCCAACCTTGAATCAGACGAATCCCTGGAAGGCTGGGATTGAGAGGGGGGGGCTCCATAGGATTGGGATCGTTACATGCTGGTTATGTTGCAGTTCAGCAAATATCAGGGACTCGGCAACGACTTCCTACTGATTGATGGGCGTGAGGGTCAGTTGACTAAACAAGTAATAAATCCTGATCCAGCCTGGGTAAGAAAAATCTGTGATCGACACTTCGGGGTTGGAGCTGATGGGCTGATTCTTGCTTTGCCGCCTAGGGCTGATGGCGATCTGAGAATGCAGATTTTCAATGCTGATGGCAGCCAGGCCGAAATGTGTGGCAATGGCATCCGTTGCTTAACACGTTTCTTGGCTGATATCGACGGAGATTTGTTTGCTCAGCGGTGGAACATCGAAACCCTAGCAGGAATAATTTGTCCAATCTTGCAAGAAGATGGACAAATTTGCGTAGATATGGGATCTCCATTCTTAGATCCAGAATCGATACCTACCACCCTGACAATCGGCGCTGCTGGATTGCCCCAAGGCGAGTGCCACTTGGGTGGCACATCATTGAATGTTGCAGCTGTAGGAATGGGTAATCCCCATGTGATCGTGCCTGTTGAAGATCTTGAAAGTATTCCGTTTGAGAATTGGGGACAAAGTCTTGAAAAACATCAGGCTTTCCCAGCCAAAACAAATGTTCATTTCCTGAAAATACACAGCCCGAATCAACTTGAAATTCGGGTTTGGGAGCGTGGGTCGGGACCAACCCTGGCTTGTGGTACAGGAGCCTGTGCATCTCTTGTAGCAGCCTGTTTGCTAGGCCTTTCTGATGACAATGCGGAGGTTCTTTTGCCAGGAGGTGTATTACGGATCAGTTGGCCAGGACGTAGGGGTTCTGTTTTTATGACCGGGCCCGCTGAACCTGTTTTTGACGGGGTTTTAACACCTCTTCTCACACCAAGTCATAATGAGGTCTTACCTCAAGATGATCAGATCGCATTAGTTGAAGACATCGAATATTCAGCAAATATTAATAGCTCTAGAATGAATAGAGACTCCTATCTTGGAAAAGACAAAAAAACTGAGATTAATTCCCTTGACATGGTAAATGATTGTTTAAATAGTCCCTTATTAGAAAGCGTTATCACTCCTGCTGGTGATTCATTTGGATATCAAACTGGAATCGTTCTAGGAAGGGATGGTCAGATCTAGTTCGAGCCCATCTGAAATTTATCTCGATGCTTCTGCAACGACTCCACCTCGACAAGAGGTGATTCGACGCATCTTGGAAGTTCAGGAGAGTGTTTGGGGTAATCCCTCTAGTCTTCATGGCACAGGCCTGATCGCTGCTGAGTTACTTGAACGCAGTCGTCAGATGATCGCCTCATGCCTAATGGCTAGCGCAACCGAGGTTGTCTTGACCTCAGGAGCTACAGAATCTATTCATTTAGCCCTTTTGGGCATGGCTCGTTCCATGCAGTCGGGTCGTCTAGTGATCTCAGCGGTAGAACATCCTGCTGTTCTTGCAGCAGCTCAGGCCCTCAAGCATCAGGGTTGGGATGTGTGTTACTGGCCTGTTGATCCACTAGGTCGCGTCAAACTTGAGGATCTAGAACTCATGCTTGCTCCGCCAACACGATTGGTCTCAATCATCTGGGGGCAAAGTGAGGTCGGTACCATTCAACCTATTAAGACGATTGGCTTAGCTTGTAGGGAAAGGGGCATTGTTTTTCATACTGATGCCACTCAAGTTCTTAGTCAGGGACTACTTTCTTGGGCTGATCTGCCGATAGACTTATTAAGCGCATCAGCACACAAGTTTCAGGGACCTAAGGGAATTGGTTTGCTTCTATTACGACCTGAATTGATCGAGGTTTTACAACCTTTACAAGGTGGTGGTGGCCAAGAACAGGGGCTTCGGGCTGGTACAGAATCTGTCGCCTTAGCAGCAGGTATGGCGATAGCCCTTGAACAGTTGAAGCTATCCAGGCCAGGGTTCGCTGATGTTGAGATGGCCGATCAGGACAAAGTTCAAAGAATGCGTGACGCGTTGAGAATCAACCTGCAGACCTTGCCTGGACTTCACTTCACCGGCGATCCAATCAATCGTTTGCCTCACCATATATCCATGCTTGTGGGATCAGGAGATGACCAGCCCATCTCTGGTAGGGCTGTTGTGCGAGAACTTTCACGACTTGGTGTGGCAACAAGCAGTGGTAGTGCCTGTATGGCAGGGCAACCAAAAAATAGTGATGTACTGCAGGCCATGCAGATCAAACCTGAATGGCTTCAATCAGGATTACGTTTCTCTCTGGGTTCCTGGTTAGAAGAAACGCAGCTGCAACAGATTCCTGATTTGCTGCAACAGGCCATGATTGCTGCAGCCTCGACAGACTGAGCCTTACTTCTATTCCTTCAGTACCCCCCAAGCCTGTGATTACAACCCTTCCCGCTGATCTCCTCGCCGCAGAGAGCATGGTTTTGGAGGCTCTTCAAGCTTCTTTAAGGGATCAACCCCTGGGACGATGGGAGGTGACCTTGAAATTTGAGGGCTTGAAGTTGATGCCCGTGGCTATACGCCTGAGTCAAAATCTGCAAGAAAATGGCTTTGAGCCTGTTCTTGTTTGGCCTGATATGGGTGGTGCAGCTTTGGCTAAGCACAATGCTCCTGAGCTTGCCAATCAGATCTCTTCATTGAATGATTTGCTCGACAAGCAGAATGGAAATGACGATGATCGTATCTTTTTGGTTGTTGCACCACAGCCAACTGATTACGAGCAGTTTGAACTCCTATGCAATAAACATTCAGGCGCTGTTGTCATGCTGAACGGCCGTTTAGAAGATAGTGCTGTAGGAATTGGAGGTGTTGCTAGACAACGCAGACGAGGATTTCTATCCTTATGGCGCAAGGCCTATTGGCTTGAGCCATTGGAGTCTGGTGCTTTGATGCGTTCCCACCCAGGCGAATGGATCTTATTTCGTGCTGATGTTGATGGGTATCGAGAGACGACTACCTTCGAGCAGCGTCCAGATGCTGAAGCCATCGACGCTGCTCTTTTTGGCACTTAGGACATCAAGGAGACATGAGGCAAACAAAAGTAATTAGTTAATTGTTGGCGTCGTTTGAGAGACCAATGGTTGACTTGATCAATCGGATCGGTCTCCGTATGGTGCAGCTCTGAAGAGTTTTTATGAGTCGCCCAACCCTTTTCAAGCAATTCACCCCTATTGATGGGATTGCCGCAATCGTGGCACTCATCGCTCTGGGAGGGGTTCTGTGGAGCCCGAAGTTAAGTCATTCATTGGCCAGGGCATCAGGAGCAATGAGGCCAGTGCAGGTTTCTGTCGATGTTCGCAACGTGCCTACAGCTGAGCCCAATGGACTGATCGAAGCGGCATTGGCCCATGGCAGTACCAGCATCATTATTCGCAATCAACCTGCTGGTTCACTAAAACTTAAGAGCATCAAAGACCTCAGAAGCAAGCTGGTGGCGGTACAGCCGGACGGGTCTGTCGTAGTCGCAACAGATCCCAATTTGGCTGCCAACAGTGTTCTTGATGCTCGCTTCATACTTGAGGGTGATGGCACAATCGCCAAGACGGGAGTTGTGTTGGCTGGAACAAAACTCAAAATTGGCACACCAGTTGAGCTAGAGGGATCCACCTATCGAATCAACGGAACCGTTAGTGGTGTGAGTGTTCAATGAGCATTCCCCCCGCAGGCTTTCAGATCGCGAGGAGAAAGCATCCTCAATTGTTGATCAGAATTCTGGGAGCTGGGGGAATACTGATCGGTTCAACTGTTAGTGCGGCACCAGTTGTTCTTTCACCACCCCCTCCAGTTGCCATCCAGGGCTGGCCTTCTCTTCAATCTGGTCGACTCTGCCCTTCCTTGCAAAGGAGTTTCAAGTCCTTACTCGGCCAGGGCTCATCGGCATGGAGCGTGAGCGTTGTTGATCGTCACGGTCAGCTCCTTGCAGACATCAACGGAACAGTTGCAAAAGTTCCAGCCTCCAATCAGAAGTTGATTACAACGGCCTTTGCGCTCGATAAGCTCGGCCCTGATTTCAAGTTGCGCACCCAACTATTACGACGCCCTGATGGGGTACTTGAAATCACTGGTGAAGGAGATCCGGATCTTGGTATCAGGGAGATTCAACGCTTTGCGATGGCCGCCCTTGGTCACGGTGGGTCTCGCTCTTTTCGTTCTCGTGACGATCTCCAATTAACGATTCGGGAGGAGCCTCGTCAACACTGGTGGCCTAGTGATTGGCACCCAGCTGACCGTATTTATGCCTACGGAGCACCAATTACCCGTCTTGCGCTAACAAGCAATGCTTTAGATGTGGCTGTCCCCAATCCAATTGGTCGTTTACAACGCTTGCTTGAGCGCGAAATACATCGGCAGGGGGGCAAAGCTCACTTAAAGCTTGTTAACCACGACCAGGTGAAGACAAGTTCTACCCAGTCCGTTCTTCTTCATGAGGAAGATTCCGCACCGATGCATGCCTTGGTGAGTCTTGCCAATGCGGAGAGCCATAACTTCACGGCAGAGGTGTTGCTTCGACATGCCGCAGAAAGCTGGGATGTGAGGCTTGCCTCCAGGGAGGCTATGCGGTGGATGCAACGGCAAAATCTTCCTCTGACCGGGCTACGTATAGCCGATGGCAGCGGCCTCTCAAGGAACAACCGAATTAGCAGCCAAACTCTGGCGACTTTGTTGATGCGTATGGGACATCACCCACTTGCTCCCTACTACCAAGCTTCAATGGCCATAGCCGGACAGCGTGGAACCTTGCGCAGATTTTTTAGAGGTACTGCTCTAGAAGGGAGATTCTGGGGAAAAACCGGCACTCTCAATGGAGTGCGTTCAATCTCAGGAATTCTTGAGACTGCAGATGGTCCACGCTACGTGAGTGCATTAGCTAATGGCGCCAGCTCACCGAATACAACAATCGGCCTGTTGTTGAAGGCTACCCAACGCTTCAGCCCGTGTTCTTCATCGGTCTCAACCTCGAAGTAGCTCTACGCCCCCGGTTGATCGGCACGGCCTTGTCTGTGAGTTGATCAGCTGATCCGCGACTGTCATGACTGCTGATGGTTTGGATTTTTACCAGCTCTTGGCGACCAGCAATGATGACTTGAGCGATTTCTTTGAGGCGTTGCTCAAGTTCTCCAAGAGTCTGTTCGGCATAACGGTTAGCACCGTCCTGAACACCAGCTGCTTCATGACGACTGCGCTGAATAAGTGATTCACATTGCTGGTGTGTTTGCTGCCTGAACTGGAGAGCATCGTTATGTAGCCGTTCAGCTTCGTTCTGAGCTTCCTTCTGGAGTCGTGATCCCTCTCCTCTGATCTGATCAAGCTCTTGCATTGCTTGTTGCCGGTTGCGTTCGTGCTGTTCGGTCAGTTGCCTCTTGAAATCAATGGCTTCATGATCCAGTTGTTGTCGACGCTCCAGGGCCTCCTGCTCAAGATGCTGTCGACGGCTAGCGAACTGCTGCTCAAGCTGAGCAAGTTTCGACTGCATCTCATGTTCCAGCTGAGCAGATTGCTGCCTGGTTGCTTGTAGCAGCTGTTCGCATTGTTGGCGGCTCTGATCACGAAGCTCACAAACCTGTTTTTCCGCTTCTTGACGAATGGAAGCTGCATTGACCAATTGCTCGCGCTGTTGATTGGCCTGCTGAACAATCTCTTCGGCTTGCTTTCGCGCAGTTGTGATGAAATCGTCACGTTTTTGGAGCAACTGATCGGCCTGGTTCACTTGCCCCGGGAGGGTCTCTCGAACGGCATCAAGCACTTCGATCGCTTCCTGTTCATTCACTAGGCGACCGCCACTAAAGGGGATACGGCTGCCTTCCAGAACTATCTCTTCGAGTTGGTCGAGCTGTTCGAGAACGGTGAACCTAGGCTCGCTCATCACAGTTTTGTTTTAAACCTCAATTAAATAACCTGTGGAGGTCTTGTGCCACCACCTCAGGCACCATGTGATCAATATTGCCACCAAAACGGGCGACTTCCTTCACCATAGAACTACTGAGAAAGCTGTGATGAGCTGCAGTCGCAAGGAAGATTGTCTCAAAATCGGGAGCCAGGGAGCGGTTTGTATGGGCAATTTGGAGCTCATACTCAAAATCACTCATCGCCCGCAACCCACGCAGGATCAGATCAACCTGATTGTGACGAGCACAGCTCACTGTGAGGCCATCAAAGCTGATCACGCTTACACCCTTGCAATGTGCTGTTGCCACATGAATCTGGTCAAACCTCTGTTGCAAGGTGAATGCTGGCGTTTTGGCAGGGTTGCTTAAAACCGCCACCACAACCTCGCCGAAGAGTGCGCAGCCACGCTCAATCAAATCCAGATGACCAAGTGTTAAAGGGTCAAAGCTGCCGGGGTAAAGGGCCCTCATGATCGAATCAAACCACTTCTGGATCCTATGCAGGGAGGTGCTGCTTAGAGTTGGTAGATCTGATGAGATGCTCAATGGCACTGGATCTAGAAGCGAAAAAGGTTTTGCTTCGCAAAATCCCCCATGGTCTTTTTATTTGTGGCGTCCGCGAAGGTGATGAAATCAACGGCTTTACAGCAAGTTGGGTGACTCAAGGGTCGTTCGAACCTCCCCTTGTTGTTATGGCAGTTCGATCAGAGGGAAGCAGTCATGGAATGATCGAGCGTACGAAGCGTTTCTCGCTCAATATGCTTAGGGCTGATCAGAAAGAACTTGCAGCAGTTTTCTTCAAGCCTCAGTCGGCGATGGGAGGGCGCTTTGAGTCAGCCCCCTTTCGTTTTGGCGAATTGGGTCTACCCCTACTAGAAGATGCGATTGGAGGAGTTGAGTGTGAACTTGTGGGCCAGATCGTCCATGGAGATCACACTGTGTTCGTCGGAGAAGTGAGGTCAGCCCATCTAAATCAGGATGGGGATGCGCTTAACCTCGCTTCAACGGGGTGGTCCTACGGCGGTTGATAATAATTTGATCAACGCTTCTCAGCGCACCATCCTTTTAAAGGATGAAAACAGACTTGAGCAAAGGCTTAAGGAGATTCCAGCTGAACCTGGTTGTTATCTCATGCGTGATGGAGAAGACCGATTGTTGTATGTGGGCAAATCAAAATGTCTGCGAAATAGAGTAAGAAGTTATTTTCGAGTTGGCAGTGATCATGGGGCTCGGATTCGATTAATGGTGCGGCAAATTGTTGACATTGAATTTATCGTTACAGATAGCGAGGCTGAATCACTAGTCCTGGAATCCAACCTGATTAAAAATCAACAACCACATTTTAATGTACTGTTGAAAGATGACAAGAAATATCCTTATATTTGCATCACCTGGAGTGAGGAGTATCCACGAATCTTTATCACAAGACGGCGCCGTTTCCGAAATCAGAATGATCGCTTCTATGGCCCATATGTGGATGTAGGACTGTTGCGTAGAACATTATTTTTAGTCAAACGTTCATTCCCGCTGCGACAACGACCACGTCCATTGCATCATGATCGAACCTGCCTTAACTATTCAATTGGACGTTGCCCTGGTGTTTGCCAGCAGAAGATCACAGCAAAGGATTACCAACAAGTTCTTCGTAAAGTTGCAATGGTTTTTCAGGGCAGGAATCAAGAACTTAAGCATTTGCTCGAGGAACAAATGGAACGTTATTCAGATCGAATGGACTATGAATCAGCAGCTAATATAAGGGATCAAATTAAAGGCTTAGAACAGCTTACAGAAGAACAGAAGATGAGTTTACCGGATTCAACTGTAAGCCGAGATGTACTTGCTGTAGCAAGCGATCATAGGGTTGCTGCAGTTCAGCTTTTTCAGATGCGTGCAGGCAAACTTGTTAATCGGCTCGGCTTTACTGCTGATGCAGCTGGGCAGACACCTGGAAGTGTTCTTCAACGAGTTATTGAAGAATATTACAGTCAAGTAGATGCCGTAGAGGTGCCGCCAGAAGTTCTTGTTCAGCACCCCTTACCACAGCATGAGTTGTTAGTTGATTGGCTCAGTGAGCAACGAGGACGACGTGTGCAAATCAACTGTCCACAACGTCAAACGAAAGCAGAATTGATTGAACTTGTTGAACGCAATGCAGTATTTGAACTTTCTCGTGCAAAGAGTGGTCAGCAGCAACAGGAATTGGCAACAGAGGACCTTGCCCAATTGCTTGAGCTTACGAAACAGCCAAGAAGAATAGAAGGATATGATATTAGTCATATCCAAGGAAGTGATGCTGTTGCATCACAGGTTGTATTTATCGATGGACTACCCGCTAAACAGCATTACCGAAAGTATAAAATTAAAAGTAGTAGTATCAAATCAGGCCATAGCGATGACTTTATGGCGATGGCTGAGATTATGCGTCGTCGCTTTCGTCGTTGGGCAAGAGTGAAGCAAGAAGGATCAAATTTTGAACACCTGCAGCGCAGCAGTGGCAGCACCTTGCAGACAGATGGCCTCAACGATTGGCCTGATGTGGTGATGATTGATGGTGGCAAAGGGCAGCTTTCATCAGTCATGGAAGCATTACGTGAGCTTGACCTTCATCAGGATCTCGTCGTTTGTTCTTTGGCAAAGCAGCATGAACAGATCTATGTACCTGGACAAAGCAAACCATTGGATTCAGAACCTGATCAGCTGGGTGTTGTCCTTTTAAGGCGGCTTCGGGATGAAGCACATCGCTTTGCCGTGAGTTATCACCGCCAACAAAGAGGAGTAAGAATGAAACGATCTCGCCTTACAGACATCCCTGGACTTGGGCCTAGGCGTGTCCGTGACCTTCTTGCCCACTTTCAATCCATTGATGCTATTCAGTTAGCTAGCGTCCAGCAAATTAGTCAAGCACCAGGTCTTGGTCCTGCACTTGCCTTACAGGTTTGGACCTATTTTCACCCTGAAGCCGATAAGGCTATGGAGGAGGTTGCCTGATCAAGACGGATCATTTTTCAATTCTTCAGTACTTCCTCATCTCAGCTGATTGCTGATAGTTATCCATGACGTTTCCTCCCGAGGCATACCTGTGGTTCAAAACCCTCCACATTGTTGGGGTTGTGGTTTGGTTCGCTGGCCTCTTTTATCTTGTGCGCTTGTTTATCTATCACGTGGAAGCAGCTGAATTTGAACCAACTGTCAAAAAAGCATTTGAAGAACAGTACAAGCTGATGGAACGGCGATTGGCAAATATCATCACCACTCCAGGGATGATTCTTGCCGTTTCCATGGCTGTTGGATTGCTGATCACCCAGCCAAGTTGGCTTCATCAAACTTGGATGCAAGCAAAGCTTGCTTTGGTGGCTGGGCTACTCGCCTACCACATTTTCTGCTATCGGCTGATGGGTCAGTTGAATGGTGGGGTATGCAGCTGGAGCGCCCGTCAGCTTCGGGCCCTAAATGAACTTCCAACTCTCATCTTAGTTCTAGTAGTGATGCTGGTTGTCTTCAAAAACCAGTTTCCAACAGGTGCCGCTACTTGGTTGATCGTGGGCCTTGTGCTGTTTATGGCGGCATCAATTCAGTTTTATGCCCGGTGGCGGCGATTAAGACTCAATCGGCAAATATAAAGTTCTCTAAAATCATGGCTAATGTTTCTCATCCTCTAAGGGAAATCTTCTTGGGTGTTGGTCCTGAGAGTTGTCCAAATATTTTGAATTTCCACTGTCATACCATTTGCAGTGATGGCAGCCTTGAGCCAGAGCTTTTAATTGCCCAAGCAAGCGAAAGAGGTTTGCAACATATAGCAGTCACAGATCACCACAATACGCATGCCTATCATCCCATGAAGGAATGGCTTGCTAAGCGAAGTGATCAAGGATTACCAGTGCCAAGACTTTGGAGTGGTTTAGAAATCAGTTGTTTGTTGAAAGGTTGTCTCGTCCATGTACTGGCTCTTGGCTTTGAGGTTGGACATCGCGCTCTTTACAACTACTGCCAAGACAACTCTCCAATCGGGGGATCATTGCAGGCTAAAGCTGTAAAGACGGCGATTCATCAGGCTGGAGGGTTGGCAGTGCTAGCCCATCCAGCTCGATACCGCATCAGTCATACTGAGCTCATAGAAGCAGCCGCTGAACTTGGCTTCGATGCAGGTGAAGCATGGTATGACTATGACTTTCAGACTCAATGGCGTCCTACACCATTCATATGTGAAGCAATAGATGATCAATTACAGAATCTTGGCCTTATGCGTACATGTGGCACTGACACACATGGATTTGACCTTGGTGGACGCTGATTTACAACGATCTCCTATTCTATGGCCATAGATCGTAAGACAAGCGCAAATCAGCTAGGGCTGTGAAATCCTATTCACATAATTATGGAGAAGCTTGCTAATGGATAAAATCTCTAAGACCTAAATATGAATATACTTCCACTCCCCAATAGAGACCTGGACTCGTCATATTAAAATCCTAGATGTTTATTGTTTTCAATAACTATTGGTTGATTGCATGGATGATGTCTTCAAAAGCTCAATAGAGTAAAACCTTAATAGTGATTATATTGCTGAAGACACAAGCATGTCTAACGAGCTGGGTACATCAATGAATTCTCTGGTCAATTATTTCTTTTGCGTTTGACTTTAGCTATAGATAAAATTAAAGCGAGGTGTGATTTACTTAAAATATTGGCGCATAGAGAATAGCATATAAGAATTAACTCTTATAGCGTATTGCTTTAGCGGCTAGAAATTATCAGGCCTTGATTCAATCTGAGCCTCACTGGTATGAACAAGTTGTTTTAGTATTGCCATCTTTTCTAGTGATGCTGATTTCCACATGCCACGGTTTGCCGCTTCAAGTAAGCGTTCGGCCATATCTCTAAGAACCCATGGATTATTTTCTTGGAGGAAACGTTGAATATCTTTTTCTTCTAGCCATTGCTCACAAAGAGCGTTATAACACCAATCTGGAATACGATCAGTAGTTGCATCGTAAGCGAAGAGATAATCCAAGCTTGCACCCATTTCAAATGCTCCCTTGTATCCGTGTTGTTTCATTCCATCGATCCAGCGTGGATTCAACAATCTGCTTCGTACGACTTTGTCGATTTCACGTTCAAGTCGACTTAGCCTTGGACGCTCACGTCGAGAATGATCTCCGAACCAAAGGTCAGGACGTCGCCCTGAGGTCACTTCCACAGCAGTTGCTAATCCACCGTGAAATTGGTAGTAATCATCTGAATCGAGGAGATCATGCTCGCGGTTGTCTTGGTTGTGAAGCACAACCTGCACATCCTGCAAGCTGCGCTCAAGCCCCTCTCGATCAAGGCTTGGATTAGATGTACCGTCGTATCGCCATTGGCTCCAGCTCAGATACGCCTCGCCAAGATCAGAACGATCTTCCCAAGATCCAGAGTCAATTAATGCTTGAAGTCCCGCGCCATAGGCCCCAGGAGCAGAGCCATAGATTCTTCCTTGAGGTCCGTGCTTGCGCGTGGTTGCTGCCAAGGGATTTAATTTTTCATCTTCTTCTAGATTTGAGATAAGTTTTTGAGCCTGATGCACCCAACTCACGAGTTGGGGAAATGCGTCACGAAAGAGACCTGAAATCCTCAGGACCACGTCAACCCTTGGACGTCCAAGAAGGCTTAAGGGGATCACCTCTAGATCAATCATTCGCCGACTGGGACCATCCCAAACAGGTCGAACACCGATCAATGCCATCAGTTGCGCAATGTCCTCGCCGCCATTGCGCATGGTCGCTGTTCCCCATACAGAAAGCGCAAGATGAGTTAGTGGCTCACCATGCTCAAGTAGATGTAAGTTCAACAACTGTTCAGAACTTCGCTGCCCCAGGTCCCAAGCTGCTTCTGTAGGCAGTCCACGTAGATCAACTGAATAAAAGTTTCGACCAGTAGGAAGTACTTCTGGGCGTCCACGAGTTGGTGCTCCTGAAGGCCCGCTTGCTATGCGGCGTCCAGAAACAGCTTTTAGGAGTGCTTCATGTTCTTTCGTCGCACTAGTGATAAGCCGAGGCCAGAGGTCATGTTGGATTAGTGAAAGTAGTGGATCATTTTTAGAAGACTTGAACCAGTCTCGTAGTGGCTTTACAAGTAAATATTGGCCTTTGTCCTTCTTCTGTTCAATCATTTTTGTGTCTAGAAGAGCATTTAAAAACATCAAAGCTTGTTCTTCGATCCATGCCACTGCATCTCCTATTCGACGAGGATTGTCCAGTCCAAGGCTGATTAAAATTTGAGTATCATGGTTGGAAAGGAACTCACCTTCTTCATCACACCAGGGATCACAGTTCAATTCGAGGCGCTTAGCGATGGCCTGTGTTAGACCTGGCTGATCCGAAGAAGGTGAGCGAGCTATTGCCAGCAATAGTTCAACAGCAATCTTATGAGTTGGTACCTGGCCAAACCGATGCAAACCTGTTCGAATTTGAGACTCCTTAAGTTCACAAAGATATGCCTCAGCTTGATCAAGACTTTTGATTAGTGAATCACGGCAACTTTCTGAGTTATCGAACACATCAGGCAGCCCAGGAAAATGATTTAAGCGTAGAAGATTTAACAATTCTTCCTCAAGTCTCTGCACTCGTTTGGCTCCCAACTGGGTGGCCTCGACATATTCATCCAACAAAGACTCAAGCCTAAGTAAGTCTCCATGAAGTCCGGCTCGACCAAGGGGTGGTGTGAGGTGATCGATAATCACAGCTGCTCCACGGCGTTTTGCTTGAGATCCTTCTCCAGGGTCATTAACAATGAATGGATAAATATGTGGTACTACTCCAAGGGCTAGATTTGGATAGCAGGATTGGCTAAGACCTACACCTTTACCTGGCAACCATTCGGCACTTCCATGTTTACCAACGTGTATCAACAGATTGGTTGCTTGTACTTGTCGCATCCAAAGATATTGAGCGAGGTATCGATGAGGTGGTGGTAGATCGGGTGAATGCAGGTCAGCAATTTCATTGCTGTCGTAGCCACGACTCGGCTGAATCAATACCACGACCTGTCCAAAACGGATGCCATGAATAGCAAAACCATCGTCTTCGAGATCCTCAGCTTGTTCAGGTAAACCCCAACGTTTAACAATCGGCTCACATGCTTCTGCTGGCAAGGTTTTCCACCACTTCAAATACTGTGAAAGTGAGAGATATGACAGAGGTTGTCGATTTTGGCTTTCTGGATCATTGGTACGGGATCTGAGTAGATATTTCATCAATTCCTGGCCATCGGCAGGAATTGGTTCGCAACCGAGGTCATGTCCGCTCTCTTGCAACCACCTCAAAATGGAAGCTGTACTTGCAGGAGTATCCAGCCCTACTCCATTAGCAAGTCGCCCATCGCGGACGGGGTAATTGGCCAGAACAAGACTGATGTGTCGTTGGTTGGGCTGAGATTGTTGAAGATTGATCCAGGCCTTTATATGACTGACCGCCCATATCAGTCCGTCATCATCAGGCTCCATGACCTGTACAGCAGTGGCGAGTGAGGAATTCGCCTGAATAGTTGAACGAAAAGCACCTGGCCGAGAAGTGATCCGTCCATCCAGTTCTGGAAGAACCACTTGCAATGAAAGATCTAGAGGATCTAACCCTCTACTGCTGTTGATCCATTCGTTGCGGGTGCGACCGCTGCTGAGCACCTGAACAACCGGTACATCCAAGGCCTCCCATAGATCTGAACCAAGCCCAGCTTCTTGAAACTGCACCGATGCAAACGAGGTGGTCGTCATCACTGCAGCGACGTTCTGTTGCTTAAGCAGGTGTTTCACGCCTTGCTGAACGGCAGGATCTCTAAGGCTGCTGACCCAGAGAGCACGCGGGACTAACCCTTGCGCACGAAGATGCCTATTAAGGGCTTCTGGAAAGGCAAGATCACCGGCCTGAGAAAGGGCTCGGTAAAGCACAACTCCCACCTTGGGTCCATCTTCCTGTCGCCAATCCCAAGGTGAAGGGTCAACCATCGCTTTCAACACGATCTGATCAAGATCGATGGGTGTGCCTACGAGAAGTTGATCAATGACCCCCAGAAACATCGCCATATTGTCCACACCTCCTTCACGCATGAGCTGAGCGAGCCGATCAGCCAATGGGATGGGGTGGCTACCTAGGGAATGAAGCTCAAAGTCCAGATCATTAGTGCCAGAAAGAATCAGCAATTGACGGGACGAGGCTTGTTGTTGCCAAATCCTGAGTTGTTCAAGCCCATAACTCCAGTGACCCCGACCCCCAAGAAGGCGCACAACGATGAACTGGGCTTTTGCTGCCGTCGTAGCGAGATAGTGATCAACCTGAGCTGGATGGTCAAGCGCGGCGAGCGGTAGAGCGCGAATACGACCCTTCCACGCGTGTTGTGATGGAACCTCTAGAACAGAGGCAAGAGTCGAGATATCTGTTCTTGCACTGGTCAGTAGAAGGATTTGTGCCTGTGGTTGTTCAACAAGGAGCACCTCCTCGGCTGGTCCTTCTCCTGGCAGGCTTGCTAATCGATGCATTGGCTCATTGTTTGGCTGGAAATGCCACGTGTGAGACGAGGTAATGAGAAGATTTGGCCATTAGGGACCTATCCAAGTAATGCATCAGTTCCTGCCTTATGCCTGGTTCCAGGGAGCTTGTGTTCCATTCGAGGATGCCAAGATTTCTGTCGCCACTCATGCATTGCACTACGGCACAGGCGCTTTCGGAGGTATGCGTGCCATACCTGATCCCCAAAACAGCAACACCATGTTGCTCTTTAGGGCAGACCGTCATGCCAGAAGACTCAGTCAAAGTGCTCGATTGTTGCTGACGGAACTCAGCGAGACAAAAATTCTCTCAGCACTTGAGGCGATGTTGCAGGCGAATCGACCAACCACTCCCATTTATCTGCGACCATTCGTCTACACCAGCGATCTAGGCATTGCCCCGCGACTCCACAATATTGAATCTGACTTCCTTATCTATGGTCTAGAGCTTGGCGACTACCTATCTCCAGAAGGAGTGAGCTGCCGGATCAGTAGCTTTACACGCCAAGAGGATCGCTCACTGCCGCTACGAGGCAAGATCAGTGGTGCTTACATCACAAGCTCTCTAGCAAAAACAGAGGCGGTCTTAAGTGGATTCGATGAAGCGTTGTTGCTCAATAGCAGAGGCAAGATCAGTGAAGCGAGTGGCATGAACCTATTCCTGGTAAGGGATGGTCAGTTGATTACCCCTGGGGTTGATCAAGACATTTTGGAAGGGATCACGCGATCAAGTGTCCTTGAACTGGCGCGTGTGATGGGCTTATCTGTGATTGAACGGCCTGTGGACAAAACGGAACTATTTATTGCTGATGAGGTGTTCCTTACTGGAACAGCTGCAAAAATAACGCCAATACGTCAGCTTGAATCAACCATATTGTCTACAGAACGTCCGATTATGAATGCTCTTCGAGACCGTCTATTGGAGATAACTCAAGGACGTGATAAGGATTATGAGCACTGGATAACACGTATTTGTATGACTAAAGACTGATTGTTGAGAAGACCAACCGATCTATCAGTAAGGGGCTATCTAGGTAGGATCACTTCAAAGCATGAGAGACAGGATGACAACAGGTCCATTGGATGTCACGAGATCAGAATCAGCTTTTTTGGCACGCCTCCACTCGGCAGAACGTCCTGTTCTCGTTTTTGATGGTGCCACGGGTACATCCCTGCAAAAACAGGATCTCAGCGCTGATGATTTTGGTGGTGCATTACTAGAAGGGTGTAATGAGAATCTTGTCATTACTCGACCAGACGCAGTGAAGGAGGTGCATCGCCAGTTTCTTGAATCAGGATGCGATGTGATTGAGACCAATTCCTTTGGTGCTGCTTCCATTGTTCTTGCGGAATACGGATTAGAAGACAAGGCTTTTGAACTAAATAAACAAGCAGCACAGTTAGCAAAGACAATGGCAGCGAAATACAGCACAAAAGATCAACCTCGTTTTGTCGCAGGATCAATCGGACCAACAACAAAGTTACCCACACTTGGTCATATCGCATTTGACACGATGCGTGACTCCTTTCAAGAACAAGCAGAGGGGTTATTGGCAGGTGATGTTGACCTTTTTATTGTTGAGACTTGTCAGGACGTCTTACAAATCAAGGCCGCATTACAAGGAATCGAAGCTGCCTTTATACAAGCTGATATACGTCGCCCTATCATGGTTTCAGTGACAATGGAAACCACAGGGACGATGTTACTGGGTTCAGACATCGCTTCTGTGGTAACAATACTAGAACCATTCCCTATCGATATTCTGGGCCTTAATTGTGCAACTGGTCCTGAACAGATGAAGGAACATATACGTTACCTATCAGAACACTCACCTTTTAGAATTAGCTGTATTCCTAATGCGGGGTTACCTGAAAATATTGGTGGAGTTGCTCATTACAGATTAAAGCCACTCGAACTAAAAATGCAACTCATGCATTTTGTAGAAGATCTTGGTGTTCAAGTCATTGGAGGATGCTGTGGTACAACTCCAGAACACACTTCTGCTTTGGCAGAGCTTGCAAAGGAGATGCGTGCTGCTGATAGACCATGTCGACAAGGTGAAAACCAACCCCAACGTCTACTATTCGGTTATGAACCATCAGCTGCATCAATTTATGGAATTACTCCCTATCAACAAGACAATTCTTTCTTGATAATTGGTGAACGCCTAAATGCAAGTGGTTCAAAGAAAGTTAGAGAGCTATTAAATAGTGAAGACTGGGACGGGCTTGTTGGTCTTGCTCGAGGGCAGCTTAAAGAGAATGCACATATTCTTGATGTTAATGTTGATTACGTTGGACGTGATGGTGAGAAAGATATGAATCAACTTGTTAGCCGTCTTGTCACTAACATTAATCTTCCATTGATGCTGGATTCAACAGAATGGCAGAAAATGGAGGCAGGGCTGAAGGTCGCTGGTGGTAAATGTATCCTTAATTCCACAAACTACGAGGATGGAGAGGAACGTTTCTTTAAGGTTTTACATCTGGCGAAAAAATATGGTGCTGGATTAGTAATTGGCACCATCGATGAGAATGGTATGGCAAGAACAGCCATGCAGAAGGTCGCGATTGCAAAACGGGCTTATCGTGATGCAACTGAATATGGCATACCTGCTCATGAAATTTTCTATGATCCACTCGCACTGCCAATTTCAACTGGTATCGAAGAGGATAGGCGAAATGGCCTTGAGACAATAGAAGCGATACGAAGTATTCGTGAAGAGCTAGAGGGCGTACATGTTGTTCTGGGTGTCTCTAATGTAAGCTTCGGATTATCTCCAGCCGCCCGAATTACTCTCAACTCAGTATTTCTTCATGACTGTACTGATGCTGGAATGGATGCAGCTATCGTTTCCCCTGCAAAAATTCTACCTCTCAATAAAGTAAGTGAAGAGCAACAAAAGATATGTCGCGATTTAATAAATGACAACAGACGCTTTGAAAATGACATCTGTATATACGATCCATTAACAAAGCTAACAACTCTATTTGAAGGCGTTAGCGCCAAGGAAGCACGTGCTTCAGGCCCATCATTGGCTGATTTGCCTGTTGAAGATCGACTCAAGCAGCACATTATTGATGGAGAGAGAATTGGACTGAATGATGCCCTTGAACAAGGCTTGGAATCTTACAAGCCTCTACAACTTGTCAATACATTTCTTCTTGATGGCATGAAGGTTGTTGGAGAGCTTTTTGGTTCAGGGAAAATGCAACTCCCCTTTGTTCTTCAATCGGCTCAAACGATGAAGGCAGCCGTTGCCTACCTTGAACCGTATATGGAAAAGTCAGAAGGAGACAACTCATCTAAAGCAAAATTCCTAATTGCTACAGTAAAGGGCGATGTACATGATATTGGCAAGAATCTAGTCGATATTATTTTGACAAATAATGGTTACGAGGTAATTAACTTAGGAATTAAACAGGACGCGGATTCAATTATCAATGCTCAAATGACTCATAAGGCAGATTGTATTGCGATGAGTGGACTGCTAGTAAAATCAACAGCATTTATGAAGAATAACCTTCAGGAATTTAATGATTCTGGTATTACAGTTCCAGTGATATTAGGTGGTGCAGCTCTGACCCCTAGATTTGTAAACCAAGATTGCAGTGAAGTCTATAAAGGTAAACTTATTTATGGCAAGGATGCATTTACAGATCTAAGGTTTATGGACGCCTATGTAAATGCACTTTCTAATAATCGTTGGGATGATTGTAGAGGTTTTCTTGATGGCACTCCTGATGGGTTGACTCTAGGAGGCCAATCTACCGAATCTGATTCACTTCCTTCTGGCAAAGACGTACAACCTCAAGATTCAAATGAAAAGAACATACAACATATTGATTCAGTTGTTAATACTGACCGTTCTGAAAAAGTCTGCCAAGAAGACGCAGTCTCCCCTCCATTCCTCGGCTCAAAATTTCTGAAATCAGACAAGATTCCTCTCGATGAGATTCTTCTATATCTTGACCGAAATGCTTTGTTTTCAGGGCAATGGCAAATTCGTAAGACAAAGGATCAATCTCGCGAGCAATATGACAAGTATATTAATGATGAGATAGAACCAATATTACAAAATTGGCTCCAACGAATTCGTGACGAGTCTCTTTTACATCCAGGAGTCGCTTATGGGTATTTCCCATGTGGTCGTAAAGACAATGATCTTTTAGTCTTCGACAATGAAGGTAAAAGTCTACTAGGTAAGTTTAACCTTCCACGGCAAAAAGGTGGTAATAGATATTGTATTGCCGATTTCTATAGAGACCTTGAAGGTGGCTTACCTGCCGATATTTTGCCGATGCAAGCAGTAACAATGGGAGAGAATGCGAGTATTTTTGCGCAGAGGTTATTTGAATCAGATGCATATACTGACTATCTCTTCTTCCATGGACTTTCTGTTCAGCTGGCTGAAGCTCTCGCAGAATGGACGCATTCTCGGATACGTTGTGAGTGTGGTTTTAAATCAAACGAGCCGAAAACATTGCAAGATGTACTTGCACAGCGTTACAGAGGTAGTCGGTTTTCATTCGGCTATCCGGCCTGCCCAAATGTTGGAGATTCTCGCCAACAATTGAAGTGGTTAAAAGCCGATTTAATCGGATTGACAATGGATCCAAATGATCAGCTACACCCAGAGCAGAGCACAACCGCTCTGGTGACTCTTCACAGTCAGGCTAGATATTTCAGTGCCTAAATTGCCATGTGTTTACTTAGTGACTTGTAAAAAGAATCATTCTGTTGATTTCAGGACAATCTCATCTCCCATGACATGAGACCCTTTTGCCAGGTTTAATCCTGGCAAAGCGCCTCCATTGTATCGATGACTTCCTGTTGAAAATCGTCTAGTGAACCTGAGTCGCTGAGGTCCAGTCCTTCTCCAGCTGCATTTTGGGTCAGTTCATGGAAGTGAAAAGCACCCTCCCCATTAGCGAGGAACTCGATAGCCGACGATTCACCGCTTTCGCGAAAGGCATCGCAAAGAGCAAGGAAGGCGGCGTCTTCTGTGAACTCCCAATCCATTGAGGAGGCATATCTGATTGACCTTTAACGCCTGCCCCCCGTCATCCGTCAACCATCTCGAAGAAAAATGTGCCACTACTTCGGCAGACTCCTATGCTCAAACAGAGCAGCTAGAACTCTATAAAGTCAGTAATAGCAATTGATCTCGAAGACACAGAGGTCTTTTCTGACTGCGTTTGCCATGCAATATTTGGTGAAGCTTGTTCACATCGGATCCAAGCGCTTTTTGGCTTTTGTTGCCTTCGCTGCGCTTGAGTCATCAATGCAACACCTCATAGCCATTAAGCAAGAGTGGCCCTAGGAGCCTCTATAGAGGCTGCTCAAGGTGATTCCTGGTCAAATTCCCACAGAGCCCCTATTGACCCCCTTGTGAAGGCCTTGGCGGCGCTTCGATGAGCATTGGCGTCATCCTTGATGGCCATGGTTCTCACCTTGTACTGAATAATTGTTCTAAATAGGTCTAAGTAGGCTTGAATAAATACAGCGAACGATCAATTTCGTTCTGTTTTATCTAAGCAGGCCAGCCTTTTAGATAAATTTAGTAGCTCTTACGAAGCACACCAAAAGGATTTCGTAAAGAAAAAGCTTTATCAAGCAAGAGCTGGTATATAAAATTTATCTGTGCAAAGATATCAAACATAGTTACCAACGGCAGTCAACCTTATAAGTTACTCTAAGAATAATTATGAAATATTATATGCATAGGACTGCATTGATGATGAGCACTCGAATCATTTATTGAATTTAAAAATTCTAAATACAAGTATTAATCACTAATTAAATGAAATTATATTATGCCTATATGTTATATGGGCTGCATAAAGCTGAGGCTGGACACATTTTACAGCCTTGAAATTAGTAGTTTACGGTAAACGTTGAGGGGATCTAATAAAGCATCAGCTATTCAAGATGATTATTCAAATAAATAGTTTCTGATTTTAATCTGAAACCATGCGTCTCATGGCCAGGTTTAGCAATCAGTCGTAAAGGCAAATAGTTTAATAGCAATTAAATTTTAATATTATTAAAATAAGAACATACATCTCTAACTCGAAAGCCTATCGGTTTATTTGTGCAGTCGCGGGGATGTCTTGTTGTTTAACGTCCAATTCCTGTATTCATCATCATGAAGAAACATTGACAGTTCAGTTTCCAGCTGTAAAATAGAGATCTTGTTTCTTGACATGCGTAACATAGTGCAAATTGCCAAAAATTTGATATTTAATTCTCTGTGAGAGGGCAATCTCCTAATGTTTTATTTTTTATACAAGGCCTACTAGCTTGTGGGCTAATCGCAGCTACAGTTAATATCCTTATAACCTCAATCAATAGCTTCCGTGAAACAACAGCAAGAAATCAACTTATGCAGCTATTTCTTGATAGTTCAGAGGCCATAGAAGATGAAAGTTCAGTTTCAAAGAATGTAAAGGCCGTTTCTTCGCAACCAACACTCTATACTGATCTTCATTCTCCTCCATATGTCAATCCCTTGTCTTTGGAGTTGAGGGTTGGCTTAATTAGCCAAACTCCACCAATACAAATCAAAGTAAAGGATTCAGGCTTTTGCAAGCTGCGCTCTGGGAGGGTTGTGAATGAGCAAATGCTGAATAATATATTAAAAACAAAGAATAATCAGATTGATCATATCCAATGTTTTGCCACAGTAAATGGGGTTGTCCTTGTGAATAATCAGCCTTATATGTCTAAAATTTATTTAGTTAATCGTGGCAATGGCTGGATTGCAATCAACCAACTCTCGCTTGAGGCTTATGTTGCTTCTGTTGTTGGTGCTGAAATGCCCAGTCTTTGGAATATGGAGGCTCTTAAAGCTCAGGCGGTAGCTGCCCGTTCTTATGCGCTTGCCCATATCGCAAGACCTGCCAACAAGGATTTCCATCTTGGGGATACCACACGATGGCAGGCATATCGTGGGATTTCAAGCCAAACATCACGCTCTATAAAAGCAACTCAAGCCACCAAGGGAATTGTTCTTCGCTACAAGGGAGGAATTGTTGAAAGCCTTTATGCGTCAACGGCAGATATCAGTTTGCAAGCTCATGGCCACCTTGGAGCGAGCATGAGCCAGCATGGGGCCCAGAACATGGCACGACGTGGTTTGAAGTTCAATGAAATTCTTGCTAGGTATTACACAGGTGCTTCCTTAGCCAAACTACAGATCCGTGGCAATTGAGCATTACTGGGATCAGGCGCTCGAACGCAGCACTGCAGCACAATTAAATGGTGCACTGGTACCTCTAAGCACAGAGCTCACCAGAATTCCAGCACGACAAGGAGAGCCCTTTGAACTGCGCAAGCTAATAGGTCCACCGCCTTCTCATCTCGTAGCCAGAGGACCGAAACCTAACCCGTTTTTGCCTTGGGACCCAAGATTGGAGGTTAGTCAAATTGGCATGAAACATGTGCTAATTCTCAACAAATACCCCGTTCAACAGGGTCACATGTTGCTGATCACACGTGAATGGGCCCCTCAACATGGTTGGCTGAGTTGTCATGACTGGGAGGCACTGCTAAGTGTCGATCAGGACACAAATGGGCTTTGGTTTTTTAATAGTTCTCCAGCGGCTGGAGCGAGCCAACCTCACAGACACTTGCAATTTCTAAGACGAAGCGATGACGATCTCAGTTGTCCTCGAGAGGAATGGTTTCAATCATTGTTGGAGGCTTCACCTAGGGAAAACAGTCCACTCACTCAATGCTGCGCCGCAAAAGCTAGAACACATAATGGTAAACCAGAAATTCATTATCAGGCTTACCTAACACTTTGCAAGCAGATTGGGCTTGGTAATCCGACAGAGAGTCAACATCCAAGACAACCATACAATTTGCTCCTCACTAAGGAATGGATCGCACTGATTCTTCGAAGTCGAGAGGGAATCGCAGGTTTCAGCATCAATGCTCTTGGATTCGCTGGTTACCTTCTATCCACAGAAACGTCTGATCTGGACTGGCTTAATCGTCATGGGCCTGAGGCCTTGCTAGAAGGCGTGGTTAAGACGATTCAGTGATTTTACGGTTGTGCTGCAGGGCAATTACATGGATCGCTAGAGGGACAGGCGATCGGTAAGCGACCGCATTTCACTTCCTTCCAAGCATGAATGACAAACTGAAACGTCGAAATAAGCAGATCGAAGAACATCTGCAACTCGTTAGGCCAATAGCGCTTCACTACGCTTGTCGTACTGGACAGGACAAAGAGGACCTCACTCAGGTCGGAATGTTAGGCCTTATCCGAGCAGCACAATATTTTCAAAGTAGCAAGTCAGTACCATTTACGGCCTTTGCAAAACCGCATATACGCGGTGCCATCCTTCACTACCTCAGGGATAGCATAGGACCAGTGAAAATACCTAGGAGACTAGAGGAACGAGCTCAAGCACTTCTCAGAGATTCAACCTGGATGGACAGTGCCAGTTTTTCTGAAAAGCTCAATGCTTTCGATAGAACAGCCATAGAGAGCTACAAGCAGAAAGGCCGCTGGTACCCTCTCGATCATCAGTTGATAACAGCTGATAAAGATCAGTGGAGTGAACTGGTCGGCAAGGAACGTAATCAAATGCTTATGAATGCTCTAGAGAAGCTCGATTGCCAAGAGTTTGCGGTGATTGATCACGTCGTACTCAGAGGAGAAAGCCTACGCAGTACAGCCAGTCACCTAGGCATGAGCTGCATGACCGTACAAAGACGAGTGAAGCGAGCCCTTCGTCGACTGGCTGTGAATTGCGCTGAGTTGTCTCCTGACGCTGTTTCCACTCTCAGGTAGCCGGCTGTTGATCCCTTTGGATCTGTTCCTCCAAGGTCTCTATAGCGGCTTTCACTGCAGACAGACGACGCTCGAGACCATCACGGAGGAAAAGAAGCATTTCAAGCTTCCTGTTCTGATAGTGACGGCGACGGTCTGCCGAGTCAACATTTGAGGTGAGACAGAAGGGAGAGAACATGCCGTTCCTACAGGTGGGTGAATCTTCGCGAAATTCTGCCAAGAGTGCGTATTTTGTCTTTCTTGGCGGTTTGGGCTCGTGTGACTAGGTTTGAATTGCCCGAGTTGCTCTAGGAGCAGGCTGCTCAACTTAACAAATCCATCCGATTTAAAGGTGTCACTGAAAATCCCATTACTAGTCTCATTAAGTCTCTCAGCTTTTACCTGTGAGATTGCTTTCGCAAAACCTTCCTGGTCCTATGTGCCTTTAATGGCTGGTCAGTCAGCACGACCTCTCAATGGAAGCTTTAACAAAGTTCCTGTTCTCCACTCCAACCAGCCAGAAACAGTTGTTGGCACAGGAATACTAGTTAATACAGCTCCAGGTTCGGCAGTAGTCGTCCATACAGGTCAACAATTAAGAAATGCAGAATTTACCTTTGACGGCAAGTTCGGGATTCATATTCATCATAAGTATTATCCTCGCGACAGTCGTAAGCTTGGTAACATCCGACACCGTGGATTGCTTACTATCGCAGCAATTGCAAACAATCCAACAGATTCATCAATCGAACTTAAATTTGATCGAGGTTCAGTTAAAAACAGTTTTGAGGCTCCTTACCATTCGAATAAACTAATGGGTGTAAAGCCGCTGGGGCCGCGTCCATGGAATACAGGCCCGGGAGATGCAACAGCTGTACAGATGCTGAGAGGTAAATTGGACAGAAAGTTAGAAGATAATATTGTCATTCCACCTCACACTAAAAAACTTGTATTCACAACTCAAATACCTGCAAGAGGTATTGCCAACGGACTACTTAGTGGTACTAGCAACGGACCTTTTCAACTAGCTGTGGTTGCTGCAGAGGGAGCCACATCAGAAAAAGATCTGATCGCTATTCTTAATTCCGGGCGATTGGCACCCGGCCGTACTTATCTCAATAGAATTAGTGAAATTGAAACGGGCAAGGTCTTTTCGAGGGTTGCAGGAGTAGCAATTGGTGATCACTATACCGCCAAGCTAAATCATGACCTTAAGCATGGCGCTCTTCATGTTCCGCTTACCAGTACTCGTAAACATCATTTTGGTACAAGAGAGATACAGGTCAACTCTCTGAAAACTCGGATGATTGATTCAGCCGTAAATAATGTAGGTACTTACGGGGTACGTTTTGATATTACCCTTAATCTTAAAGGCTCAGGCGCACATCAATTAGTTTTAAGCCACCCTGCAGCAACCGACAAAAAGAAACCCTTCACGGCATTTCGAGGCTCAATTGGAATTAAGATTGATGATGAATATAAAGAAGTTCATGTAGGACTACGCTCAGGACAAAGTCTTCCTATATCAGAGCTAAACCTGACAACGAAAAGTGATAATCCAGTTACTATTAGTTTAGTCTATCCCGCAGATAATACACCTGGACATCTTCTAAGTGTTGTTCCAGTTGAGCAGTATAAACAGGCTATAAAAAATCATGAAAAAGTGAAACAATCAAAGCAGCCAGATACAATAACGAAGAATTACCAAGCTAAACCATTAACACCTAAGCCTATAGTCAAAGCAAAAGTCGTTCAAATGAATAAGAATTCGTCTAAGCATAGAAATCATGATAAATATGACTCGATCATATACAAGAGGCAACTGTTACCGACTGAATCAATTACTCACAATTCTCCGGTCAACATCCCACCAGTACTCATTTCTAGTCCTAGTAGAAATAATGTTATGCCAGCAGCAATTATCGATCCGCAAAGAGTCAATTCAAGCCTAAGAAAACACTACAACGAAGCCATAAAGGCACAACAGCAATGGTTGCGTCAACTGCAAAACCGATAGGCTACCTACAGTTGTTCGGTTTCAAGTGAAAGCGTCCGAAGAAAATTCGAGACGACGGATTACCGTTGAACTGCCAAATCATCTGATCGCAAGACTCGATGAACTTAAACGGGAATGGGGGTTAAGAGCACGAGGTGATCTTTTAGCACGTTTACTTGAAGAACTGTTTACCCCTGAAGATAATGGTGAAGATGATCAACAGGGTGATGGGATATTCCAAATAAATGACTCACATCCACTCGACAATGATCAGAGTGGATCCTTGTCTAGAAACTTAACGCCCGAATACAATGAGACAAAAGCACTGGTATTAATAGGGCGGGGATCGAATGATAGGGGTGAGCCTGGCTTAAAGACAGAGGAAAACAAAGTAAAAAATAGTGATGAAGTTAAGACATCAAATTCAGTTGGGATTGATTTGCCAGGTTTTGTGCGTAAACGAACGGATAATCTTCGAGAAAGTCTTGGCAATAACAAACCCGGTCATAGTTCGAGGGACATGCCCTTAGTTACAACAGTTGCTGAAACTGATGTGATTGAAAGTCTTAATGCCGCAAATAGACACTGGATTTCACTTTACGGCAATCCACCAGGAGAGACAGTCGTTGAAGCAGCAATGATCTGGTTAGCGAGGGACATATGGCTTCATGTCGATGGTACTGAAGATCGGCCGTTCACATGGAGTGCCGCAAATCGACTAATGACGGAACTCTGTTCAAGTTGGAAGGTTAAACCGGCAACTTTTGAGCTTGTGATGGTGGTCGCTGGAATTTTGGAAGATCCTTTTGCCTGCAAAAGCCTTTCAGAGCGAATGCCCACATTGATCCGCAGATTTGTGAATCGCTTTAAACGAAGTCGCCAGGTCACCTCTTTCCAAACACTTGAATCAACCATGACACTTCATGGAGCACTCAAACTACTCAAGCTCCCATCTCATGCTGGTGCACCAATGACACTTTCTACCATTCGGGATGCCTACAAAATACAGGCTATAACCATCCATCCGGACGCAGGAGGTTCAACAGAGGGGATGAGAAGGCTTAATGAAGCATATCAATTACTTAAAGAGCTCTACCGTGAAAAAACTAGCTAGTCTCACTAATCCAATGAGCGACTCATGCGTGGTCTATTGATGAGAATTGAGAAATACATTGTAGATATACATGGAACAGCTTTTAGGTGTCCCGCTGAGATCAAGTAACGAGGGCAAGAATAGGAAGGAGAGTCACTACGAGAAAATCTTGGAAGGTCCAGGAATGGCATTAATATTTCCGCTAATTGGTTATTAACAGTATGCTCTGCGACTCATCATTGGACTATAAGCAAGACTCATCTGATACTTGATAGGCGAAATAACGGTTATAGGTGCTGTTAACAGCAAGAGATTTAATATCCTCAGATTCAGCTATCGCAAAACAACCTTCACCCGTAATCCGTGATTATTGAAAAAAACTATTTTCTTGTCCTTAAGGAGAGCCCAACTGCGGTCCATGCTCCGTCCATAAGTAAATCTATTAATCAGAATCCTTGTTAACAAAAGGCTTAACCGGTCTGCGTAACTGCATTTTACACAGGTACGCAGGTTTTGATCTATTCCACTCCCGCTCATAGGGGTATGTGGGCTCAAGGAAGCTAAATATGCAACGATCGGGGAACAGGATGGGCTCTTCCAGGGCTCAAATGCTCAAAGGCTCGAAGGCTCGAAGGCTTCACGGCTCATTCTGTTCATATTAGACTTGAGGATAGACTACTATAGCGTCTCATAGTAGATAGCCGAGACAATGTTCGTGGTCCAATATTCTCTCTATGGACTTATCGCAAGACTTGCACTAGGTCTCATATGAGGCTACTAAGAAAAGCTTTTGGTAGGAATGGTCAGATCTATTCATCTCGTCCTCAAGATTGCATGCCCTATTCAGTGGATTGCCATACCCGATCTAGAATGATTTTTTCTAACCTGAACTGTCCAGCAAGTGGCGATATGCTCAAAAAGAAAATCTAAATTTAGATCGTGAACTGTCTTTATGAAATCCATTATTTCCATGCCATACACTTGGCTAAAAATAACTCTTAATTGTGAAGTGTCAGTTTTTCTATAATGATTATTGATAGTAAGCCTAAGAGTGGAGTCCTAAATAATTTCCTTGCTATTTGGTCAATTTGCTGAATTAGAGGCTAGACTCATCATCATGGAGCAAACTATAAGTAATCTATAATGGATCAGCATCCGAACACTTGAAAGTCTGCTGGATGTGACTAGGATTATGTTTTCTCAATCGAATACCACACATCTGGATGTTTACAATTTATTGATTAACAGTGTTGATTCTGTTGTCATGGCTAATCCATGTGATGACTTGGTATGAAAGACTCTACAAACTCAAATTTAACAACAACACCATCACCAGGGGAAAAGTTTGAGATCACAGGCATAGATTTAGATCGTCATGGTAATGGACTGGCGAGATGGAATAATTGGGTTGTAATAGTCAATGACCTTCTACCTGGAGAACGTGCACAAATAGAGATTGTGAAACGACATCGAAGCCAGTTGTTTGCCAAGAAGGTTAAGTCAATTGAGACGGTATCAGGTCGTAGATCCCCCCCATGCCAAATAGCTAATGAATGTGGAGGTTGCTCAATACAACACCTTGACGATCAAGAACAGAGTTTATTAAAGCAAAGTCATCTGCGGGAAACACTTCTTCGTTTAGGTCAATTGGATCATAGAATAGAGCCAATAATGAATGATTATACTAGAACTCTTGGATATCGAAATAGAGCTTTAATTCCTCTTTATCGCAATAGAAAAGGACAGTTACTTATGGGGTATTACCGACGCGGTAGTCACCAAATTATTGATCTCAATCGATGTCCGGTGCTGGACCGAGGTATCGATCAATATCTGGCTTTGATCAAAGATGATCTTCAACAGCATGATTGGCCAGCAGATTCAGACCTATCTTCTGGCGAAGGACTCCGGCATCTAGGCATTCGTATTGGCCAAAAAACAAGACAAGTTCTAATCACACTGGTAAGTAGTACCAATGATCTCTCTGGCCTACATCAACAAGCCAATGACTGGTATCGTCGCTGGCCTGAAGTGAGAGGAATTACTTTAAATATCCAACGGCAGAGGAACAACCTTATCCTTGGTCAAGAAACTATATTACTCGCTGGTGATCTCGAAATTGAGGAGAATTTTTGTGATCTCTCATTATTGCTTTCTACCACAACATTTTTTCAAGTAAATACTATTCAAGCAGAACGGATAATCGTGAAATTACGTGATTGGTTGGCTACTACTTTATTGGACATCAAAATAATTGATGCATATTGTGGAATTGGCACAATTTCACTTCCCTTAGCCGCAGCTGGTTATCAAGTAGTAGGCCTTGAACTACATGCCGAAGCTATTGCTCAAGCAAATAAGAATGCCTTGCGGAATAATCTTAACAATGCTTCGTTCATGTGTGGTGATGTTTCCTTGTTACTAGCCAAAACACTTCGACATCATGATGTTTTAGTTCTGGATCCACCGCGTAAAGGTTTAGATCAAATGGTGATTAAGACAATCCTTATAGTTCGTCCTGAGAGAGTGGCATATCTTAGTTGTGACGCTGCCACATTAGCTCGTGACCTCAAGCAATTGATAGCACCAAATGGACCCTATGAGATTGATCAATTACAACCAATTGATTTCTTCCCACAAACAATGCATATCGAGTGTCTGGCACTGTTAATTCGTATTAGCTCCTGAGCTCTGCAGAAAATTGCTTTACAAGTGCTTGACGTACCTTCTCGTGAATCGGGTTAACCCTGTCTTCACTAAGTGTGCTGTCTTTACTCCGATAACGCAACCTGAACGCTTGACTGCAAGAATCATGATCAAGCTGCCCACCCTCAAAACGATCAATAAGCTCAACATGCTCTAGAAGAGGTTTACCAGCTTTTCGAATGGCTTGCATCAAATCTGAACAGCTACACTCCCTTGAAACGATCACAGCTAAATCAAGTTCCATTGCTGGAACTGTCGGAAATGGTCGGAAGATAGGGGTCCATCGATTAGATCGTGTCGCAGCTTGGATGATGTACTGCAAGTCCAACGCGAATAGATAGGTTGCTTCAGGTAGATCAAGGCGCTCAGACAGTGCTGGATGAAGCTGACCAAAATGTCCAAGAAGTTTACCTTCGACAAATAATTCAGCTGAACGTCCAGGATGAAGTGAAGGATTGTCCTTGAGGGGAAGGTCGTTAATGTCCAATTTCAACCCTTTAAATACCTGGGCAAGCTGACCGCGTGCCTGGTGATATGTCATTGACTTGATCTTCCCGTTTGTACTCCATCGTTCAAACCTTCGCTCTGCACAGATCACGCCACCAAGAACAGCACGTTGGTTGATCTGCTCTCCAGTTTGTGTATAGACATTACCTATTTCATATAACCAACAACCAGGCTGCGATGACTGGAGATTACGTTGGCAAATGCGTAGATGCTCCTCCCAAAGATTAGTACGCAGGTGGCTGGTCTCAGCCAGTAAAGGGTTGCTAATTGCAATCCGTTGTGGTTCATCATTGTCCGCACCTACTAACGACAAAGTTGTGACCTCCTGCAAACCTGCTCCGGACAACATCTGCCTCAATAGGCGTTCAGCTGTTTGTGTATTCGTCAAACCACCAGGCTCAATTGGGTCTGGCAGATGGGCCTCAAAGCGGTCAAAGCCAACAAGCCGAGAAACCTCTTCGATCAGATCAACCTCTCGCGAAAGATCTCTCCGACGTGTTGGTGGAACTGTGACCAACCAGCCGTCTTCGCAGGGAGCCAACTCGCATCCGAGAGCTAGCAACGAGCGTTCGATAATCTCGTCTTCTAGATACCTATGATCATTCTCATCAGCTTTCGAACTAAGCAGATCACCTTCGAGGCTGCTTAGTAGGAACTCATTACTTACTTCTTCAGCTACCGGTCCGAGTAGACGATGGATAGCGTTGCGGCGAAGTTTTACCGGCTCAGCAGTTTTTAGGAGCTCACCATATACCCAACATCCATTTGATTTAATACCTAGATGTTCCTCCATTAGTGTCACAGCTCGACGGGCTGATGCCAAAGTCATTTCAATAGGCAAACCTTTCTCAAAGCGACTGCTTGCATCGGTCCTCAAGCCAAGAGCTCGGCACGTAGTTCTCACGGCAGTTGGGGTAAACATTGCAGATTCCAGCCATATACGTCTTGTCTTTGCAGACACGCCGCTTTCAGCACTACCCATAACACCCGCAATCGCTACAGGAATGTGATGGCAAGTAACGATCTGGCAGTTTTCGTTGAGTGCAAGTTGATGTCCATCTAGGCCATTAAAAACTTCATTATTTCTGGCTTGGCGAAGGCCAAAACATTCTGCGGAAACTGTTTGACCTGTGATCATTTCGAGTGCATCAATATCAAATGCATGCAATGGCTGGCCTTGCTCCAACATCACCAGATTTGTAATATCGACAACACCATTCACTGATTTCAATCCTGAACGCTCCAAGCGTTGCTTTATCCAGGCAGGCGACGTTAATCCACCATCCACATTCTCCAAGGCGGTTAAGCCATAAAGACCACCCTTGAGCATGGACACAGAACTGGTGGAATCAGGCGTAAAAGACTTATGGATTGGTGCCATATCAAGCTGTGGGAGCTGCAGGCTTGCTCCTGTTAAAGCAGCGACTTCCCTTGCGATACCAACCATCGACATTCCATCGGGGCGATTGGCTGTGATTGCCAACTCAAGCACTGTGTCATCGAGTCCGAACAGAGGGCCTACAGGCTGGCCGAGGTTTGGAACGTTTTCAGCGATCTCTTCAAGGATGGCTATTCCATCACAATTTGATTCCAGTCCCAATTCCGCTAGAGAGCAGATCATTCCTTGACTTGGCACCCCCCGAAGTTGACTGGCTTTGATCTTGATTCCGACTGCTGGGAGGGTTGCTCCAACCATGGCAACGGGTACGTGTATACCAGTCCGAACATTTTGAGCCCCACAGACGATCTGAAGACATTCGCCCGACCCCACATCCACCTGACAAACACTGAGTTTGTCGGCATTGGGGTGGGGTTGATGGTCTTTCACCAAGCCAACGACCACGCCTTGTGCATGACTAGCTAAATCCTCAATAGCCTCAATCTCAAATCCAGCCATCGATAGGCCTTCGGCGAGGATCTCGACGGTCTCATTCAGCTGTACTAGATCCTGCAGCCAGGAGAGAGGAACCCGCATGGATCAGCTAGATGCAGCCAAAGATCTTACGAAGCAAGAGAACGAAGGCGTCAAGTCATGTGAGGCTGCCCTGTAGGATCTTAGTTCTTCACTACGCATCGCAACTGCGGCGCAACGTCCTTTATGGCCAAAAACAAGGGCGTCCGGATCGTGATCACTCTTGAGTGCAACGAATGCCGGTCCAATCCCGCCAAGAGGTCTCCGGGGGTGTCTCGCTACACCACTGAAAAGAACCGTCGAAACACCACCGAACGGCTGGAAATCAAGAAGTTCTGTCCTCACTGCAATAAGTCAACTCCTCACAAGGAGATCAAGTGACTCAGCAGTTTCAACACACATTCCAGCCCTTTTAAATCATGTCCAGTTCCTTTTTTAAAAAGCGGCTATCGCCAATTAAGCCTGGCGATCCCATCGACTACAAGGATGTTGATCTTCTCAAGAAGTTCATTACTGATCGTGGCAAGATTCTGCCTAGGCGCCTTACAGGCCTAACGTCTAAGCAACAACGAGACCTTACTAATGCTGTAAAACGTGCGCGTATTATTGCACTTTTGCCATTCGTGAATCCAGAAGGCTGATTGCAACACCTTTGACGCCTTCTCTTCAGCAGGGTGATTTAGTTGGCTTTGTTTTGAAAGGTCAACCACAAATTGGCCTGCTAACTTCACTGAAGGGCAGCCGGGCAAACGTAAGAGTTGCAGGAACACGCCGAGAACAACAGCTAGCCAGTCGAGAGCTGTCCGTTCTGAAGCAAAATCTCAATATGGTTGAGGTGGAGACATCTCTACCCACCATGAATGAGGTCCGTAACCTTAGTCTTAATTCACGCGATTTAATTGCTGGTTGGCGATTACTTGAAGGCGAAAGGCGAAAAAGTAAGACTTCACCAACAGCACTCAAAATTACGGAAATAGCTGATTTACTGCTTAATAATAACGATCCTATCCATCTCGCCGCATTATGGTTTTGGCTTAATGGCGACCAACCTTTATTCCGAGTTCGACGTGACCACATGGTCGAAGCACGTCAACTTATTGATCTACGCCGCATCCGCCATCTGCGACGCAAGCAAGAATCTCGAGCGCAGCAACGCCTAGATTCTCTAGAATTGTTGAATTCAGATTCACCTCTGAGCAAAGATCAGTGGCAGGAATTACCCTCGGATCTTCAGTTAACGATCAACCGTTTAATCGAGCTTGCTGACGGTCCAGAGGATGCCTTATTAACGGATGAACAAGCTCTTGAGCTTATTAAAGATTTAAAGTTGGGTAGATCGCTTAGCGACCTCCGTCATTGGTTAATCAAGAAAGGCTGGCGTGATCCACACGATCTAACAACTCTCAAAGGCAGTATCTGGACAAAAAACTTTGAAGGGAGTGTACAAGCTCAAGCGGACCAATTACTCAATAAGTTTGAGCAACTATCTTTTGCAAGCGATGATAATCGTCTTGATTTGAGTGCTTTAAGGACCTACACCCTCGACGATCACCAAACTCAGGAAATTGATGATGCAATCTCCTTGCAGTGTGTTGATCAATACAACTGGATTTGGATCCATATTGCTGATCCGGCAAGGCTTATTCCTGTAGACAGTCCCTTAGATCTTGAGGCGCGTGCAAGAGCAACCAGTCTCTACTTGGCTGATGGCCTAAGACCAATGCTGCCATTGAGTTTTGCTGCTGAAGTTCTCAGTCTTAGAGCTGGCCGTCGCTGTGCATCGTTGAGTGTTGGTGTGCTTCTAGACGAATCAGGATGTATAGCCGACACACGTGTTTCTCGTACCTGGATTCGCCCCTGCTATCGACTCACTTATGAAGATGGGGATGAATTGATTGAGCTTGCGCCTCCTGGTGATGAAGATCTTTCCACACTCGCAATCCTGCTAAAAAAACGCCAATTCTGGCGTGAGCGACAAGGTGCTCTGATGCTTGAACAATCTGAAGGACGATTCCAAGTAAAGGATGATCAGCCTGAGCTTCATGTTGTTGAGTCAAGTCCAGCCAGACGGCTAGTAAGCGAAGCCATGATCCTGATGGGTACTGTTATTGCTGAATTTGGAAAGCATCAAAACCTTGCTCTGCCCTATCGCAGTCAGCCTCCGACTCAACTACCAAGTGCAACTGACTTGTCTCAGTTGATTGAAGGACCTGTACGACATGCCGCGATCAAGCGTTGCCTTAGCCGAGGTGTCCTTGGTACTCGTCCGATGGCCCATTTCAGTCTAGGCCTCTCTGCCTACGTACAAGCCAGTTCGCCGATCCGTCGCTATGCAGACTTACTTGCCCATCGACAGGTGGTGGCTCACTTAGGAGGCTCAGTTCCATTAAGCGAGCATGATCTCATGGTGCAGTTGGATGCACTTGAAGACCCTCTTCGCCAAGCACAGCAAATCCAACGCGAAGACCAGCGACACTGGCAAAAGGTGTGGTTTTTAAAAAATCGCCATGAACAATGGCCCGCCCTATTCCTGCGCTGGTTGAGGCCACAAGATCAAATTGCACTTGTGCATGTGGAATGCCTTGCTATGGATCTTGCCTGCAAGCTCAATGGTTTGATCGACCCTAGTCCAGGTCTTGCATTGATCATGAGAGTTCTTTTTGTTGATCCACTGACTGATCAGATTGAGTTTGTCGCCAAGTAGATCCTCAACGTAAGCATACAATCTACCAAAAGCTGCTATTAATCTAAAACGCGAATCAACCTCAGCCATGGTCCCCATGGATTAGCAACTGCTAAAAGGTGTACATTCTGTTGGTCTTCGCATGATTCTAGCCACCGCTTTAATGCCGGTTCTAGGGTTATTAATTGCCAGGATTTAAACTTGGTGTTAAGAGAAAATGTCTGATCAGAATGAATACGTAGTGTTCCTGAAAACTTTCTTACATGTTTATTGAGTGGCGTTTGATGTGGTAGAGGCATTTCTCCTACGTTTGTTTTAAGATTATTACCTTTAATTACTCCATGGTGGCTGAGGCAATCTGGTTGCGCCAAAACAAATTTCTGAGCATTACGCCAGTGAGGGTGCCATGCAGGCCAATCCCAAATTGGAACAATAGCGGCTGGGGCATAAATATCATGCAATAGTTCATGTTGTATTTCAGAAACATCAACTTCTGCTGGTTGAAGCCTCTTTTTCAAAGCAATAGCTGCTGCCATTCCAGCAGCCTGGCCAAGATTGAAAATCATTGGTTGTAATCGAGTTGCACCATTGGCAATGTGACTCACACTGAAGGCCTTGTCAGCTATCAGTATGTTCTCCACTTCGCTACTTAGTAGAACTCCATAAGGAATGCAGAATGGAGTACCTGTCCATCTCCCACCCCATCTGCAACTTTTTGAGGCTAAGGGCCAATCTCTACCAGGATAATGATGATCATTAGCGTAAGTCCCTACGGCAATACTGGTGCAACGTCCCTGTTTATCTAAGGGAATTGGTCCTCTGGCAGCACCAGAGGCTAATGGCAGAAGATCTCTTTCCACTAAGGTGTATTGACCTTTAAGGCGGCGCCCTTCTCGCCAATAGGGCATCAATGCAAGGCTTTTATTGATCCCTGGAAACACCTTGCCAGGGTTAATCCAACCCTCACTAACTGTTTGAAGAGCTTGTAGGAATGACAAGCTATACAGCTGCATTTCATCAGCAAGCTGGTTTTTAATTTTGTCGTCTGAGCTGCGAATACGCTCCAAGTCTCTATGCCAGTCGTTTCCATGAAGGGGCCAATTGAGCATCACTAGACCACCTGGAAGGCGGCCATAGGTAACGGTGCGCTCAAAACCAAATGTCTGAGTTGCAGCTTCAAATGGTCGAGGCAAGCACACTGGTGATGAAGGTGATTTTGCTTGTTGATCGAGTTGACCCATCACAACCCAAGTAGGGGATTGAACAGGCTGGCTAGCAAAGAATGGATCTGAATTCAATTGTTTTGACGAAGGGGCGCTTGGCTCATTCCAGAGTTCTTGTGATTCCCAACCCCAACGATGAGAAATGTCTGCGAGGGAAAAGCTGTCGCCTAAATCACTTCCATCAATGAATAAGTCGAAACGCAGTTGATGCTGTCGCCCTTCAATCTCCAGCTCAAGCAAGACAAGGCGATCTCCCTCACGTAACAGTGATTTGAGCTGGACATCTGACCACCATTCGAGGTTGGGGAGATCTATTACCCAGCTCCGCAAAACCTCTTCTGCGCGAGCGGGATTAAAACCAAAGCAACTCACCCAGTTCTGATCCAGTCCATCCTGTTCAACTTTGGCGATTTCTTGAAGAAAGGCCCCCCACAGTCCTGTCTGCCAGCAACTGAGTTCATGGCCGTCTGGAGCCGCAACTCCTGCTGCACTGACCATTCCGCCAAGCCACGCGCCTGGTGTTAACAACAGAGTTCTAATTCCATGTCGAGCAGCTTGTACGGCTGATGCGACGCCTCCTGTGCCTCCACCCCAGACCACCAAGGGCACCTGTGCAGTGGAACAAGTTTTGGTCGCAGACACTGTCATCCCTCAACATGATCGTCTTTGCCAGAAAGCAATTGAGCTTCATGACAAAGGCTGCTTAAACAACGATGGCGAAGCGCAACAAATTGTTCGTAGAGGCGGTTTAACTTGATCATCGTCGAAATATGAACAATCTCCAGCACAAAATTCTGCATTTACTCTCAAAAAGACATTGCCCCACAATCATGTGCACGATGAATTTGGAGATAAGAGTGTCATGAGGATCAAATCATCAAGCCAGTGCGAGATGGAAGCCAAAGGTCGAAGGTCTTGATCACTTTCACCAAGCCAAGAATGAGATCATCTGAATATCAAGCGCAGCTGCCAAAACCTTAACCATAGTCAGTTCTTCTGTTCTGATATGGCCATATCTACCATTGGCTACCACAATCGGTGTACCCAGAAAGTCTGCTGACTGGATCGGGGCCGCAGCAAAGTGGCTTACGAGTTTTTTTGTATCGTGTAATGCTTGAGAATGCCTGTTAAGCGGTGCATCCGGCAGCATCTCAGCTAGGTTTTCATCAAGTCGTTGAGGATTGAGGGCGTCAAAATATCCGTCTGCTTGCTCTAGCCGCCGAAGAGCACCACGCTAGGAAGGCAAGGCTTGGTCTGAGAGATGACGGCAGACGATCAATAAGCTGAAATGAGTTGTCTGGTTAGGATCCGGCCGCTCTGCACAGCAGCAGAAACTCTCCTCAATGATGACCTATACCATTACAACCCCTCTTTACTACGTCAATGACAAGCCCCATCTAGGCAGCATGTACACGACCATGGCCTGTGATGCACTGGCTCGTTTCCAGCGACTAGAAGGCAAGGAGGTCGTGTTTGTTACTGGTGTGGATGAACATGGCCAGAAGATTCAACGCACAGCAGAATTTAATAAAATCAGCCCCCAACAACATTGTGATCAGATCACAATGAGTTATCAAAATCTTTGGTCTCGCTGGGGTATTTCAAATGATCGCTTCATTCGTACTACCAGCCACCGCCATCAGTTACTAGTCGAGGCTTTTTTTCAACGTGTCGAGACCTCAGGCGATGTGTATCTTGGTCGGCAGCAGGGTTGGTATTGCGTCGGTTGTGAAGAATACAAGGACGAACCTCCACAAGCCCAGTCACCTTGCTGCCCTATTCATCAGAAGCTTCTTGAATGGAGGGATGAGGAGAATCTTTTTTTCCGACTTTCCCGATTCCAATCACAAATCGAAGATCTCATTTCGCAGCCTGATTTCATCTCGCCAGTAAGTCGCCGGCATGAAATACAGAATTTTGCAGCTCAGGGTCTTAGGGATTTTTCAATTTCAAGAGTTGATGTTGATTGGGGCTTACCAGTACCTGGTTATCCAAAACACACTTTTTATGTCTGGTTTGATGCGCTTGTAGGCTATTTAAGTGCTCTTTTAGATGATGGTGGCCAGGTTCGGCTAGAACGTCTTGAGGAGTGTGGATGGCCGGCGTCAGTACATTTAATTGGCAAGGATATCCTCCGTTTTCATGCAATCTACTGGCCCGCAATGCTCATCTCAGCTGGCTTACCCTTGCCAAAACAAGTTTTTGGCCACGGCTTTCTCACTCGTGAAGGTCAAAAGATGGGTAAATCACTAGGAAATGTGCTTGATCCAGAAAAACTCCTTGAGATGTGTGGTCCAGATGCTGTTCGATGGTATTTATTACGTGACATCCAGTTTGGTCATGATGGTGACTTTCAGCAGCAACGCTTCATGGATTTAGTCAATAACGACTTGGCAAATACAATCGGAAATCTCCTGAACAGAACTTCGTCTATGTCAAGAAAATGGTTTGAAGGATCTGTCCCTTCACATCGGAATGAAATAGATTACGGTCATCCTCTAGTGACCACTGCTGAAACAACAATTACCATCGTGCGTGAATCAATGCCCTCAATGGCTTTTCAGGATGCGGCTGAGGCGATCCTTAAATTGGCTATTGCAGCCAACGTCTACCTCAATGAGACGGCACCTTGGAGTCGGATGAAGACGGCTGGGAATGAAGCCGACGTGGCTGATGATTTATACGCAGTTTTAGAAGCCTGTCGACTTGTAGGACTATTAATTAATCCTCTTGTACCTTCTCTAAGCGAACGTTTACTAAGCCAATTGGGACTCAGTATTGATGGCAACGATTGGTCTAACTGTTTAACTTGGGGACAATTGGAAAGTGGAGCTTTATTGCCACCCTCTCAACCCGTAATGCAAAGGCTAGAACTCTCTTCTTCACTCTAATGCGATTAAACCTTCTACCATCACGCCATCTTGGCAGTCTGCTGCTGATCTTAACGATGGTGGGATGTCAGGAGTCACCATCAATACAGAAGAAGTCATCAGTTCCTTTTGTATTTAAATCTCTAGAACTTCGCCACAAGCAAGCTGACGGTTCACGAGACTGGGACCTAAATAGCCCCTTAGCTCGCTATGAATTAGGCAGCAGGGTTGTAAGGGCTCGCAACCCAGAGGGTGTTCTGTACAAAGAGAACAAACCATCATTTGAAATTAGTGCCCAGGCCGCCACAGTTTTAAATGATGGTGAGACAGTGCTGCTTGAGGGAAATGTAATGGTTCAGCAGCTTACAGGAGAAAAAGTGTTGATCATTGGTGATCGTTTGCGTTGGTCACCTAACGAGTCGAAGATGGTGATTGAGCAACGACCCCAAGCTCTTGACAACATTTCAAGAATTAGTGCCAAGAAAGTATTGTTTCAACAGTTAACCCAAGAGCTTGTATTTAAAGGTCCAACAAAATTTGAACGTTGGGAAAAACAACGGAATAACAATCAAGACCCCTCCATTGTGATCCGTGGTCGCAATGGCCTTTGGAATCTAGACAGCGGTAAACTTAATGCTATGGGGCCAATCCTTGGCCACCGAATTGTAAGTAAAAATGATATTCCACAGCAACTTACAGCCACAAGGTTGCAAGGAAACACGAAGAAGGGCTACCTCGATCTAATCAAGCCTGTTACACTGATGATTCCAGAACAAAAAGCAAGTTTACTTGCGCAAACAACGCGCTGGAAATTTAATAGCGAAAAGCTTGAAAGCAATCAGCCTTTCATTGCAACTCAGGAAAAATCAACCTATCGAGGAAACAGTTTTAAAGTTGATCTTGCCCATACAAGAGTAGAGATTCCCCAGAATTGTGAACTCAGTCAGCCTGGCGAACAACTCAACGCTGAAAAATGTATTTGGAATTGGAGAACCGAGGAGGTCCAGGCAATTGGCGATGTAATTTTAAAACGAGATGCAAATAATCATATTACTAAAAGTGATAAACTAGAAGGACGAATTGGAGAGGAGGGAACAGTGTCTTTCTCATCATCTGGTTCTAAAGTCAGATCACAACTAACAATTGAAGGAAGTGAGGAGAAATTAAAACCTTCCTCTAAGTCCTCTCCTCCAATTCAGTTCTAAGACGTTGCGACCATCCAATCAACCAGAGTTCATCTGAGCGACTAAAACATCGCTCAGAACATCCACCCAGCACAACCCAACCATTTGATGCTAATGGATACACCATAACAGCAGGCAAATTCTCAACAATTGGATTGAATTCGATTCTTCCAGGAAACAGTGATGTGTTCACTAAAGAAATCAATTCACATCGATCTCTGGCCTGTTTACAGATCTCACCTGGAATGAATGTTCCATTACCGCTGATTCCTCGACGTAAAAGAACTTCATTATTCCAATACACTAGAATCACTGCGGCTGGGGTTGCCGTAAGTAATAAATGACTTCCCCAGGCAAGTTCTTTTTGTAATACATCGTTCAATCCCTCTACTAACTCGAATGTCTGGTTTCCCTCAAGGATCTGCTTGCTGGGAGCCATCGGGCTCGCTTGTGTCCATAACACTGCCATAAGCATCAACCCAACGGCAGCAACGCCAGCCAAGACCTCAGCACGCTGAAAACTCGGGGTGACAAGGTCCACTGTCAAGGCATTAAATGCTGCCAAAGACAGGGTCAACAGCCCTGCAATAAGGGAAATACGCGCAGCTGGTCGCATCGAACGAAACAAAAGTGATGTCAGATCCACGCACTCTTGCTCAAATGGGTTGTGTTGTTCCATCTTTCATGACCGATGCTGAAGCCTTTGCAGCAGTGGCCCTCGCCGCCGTTGCTTGTGACGGGGTTCTCGGTCGCGACGAAGCTCATGCCCTTCGTCGCCAACTTGAATTCAGATACCCCTATCGAGAGCGCTCTGAAGCCGCTATGGGAGAGCTCTTTGATCAACACCTAAAACTGTTGCGCCAGGAGGGTGTAGATGGACTCATTAGCAAAGCCTTACCTGCCCTGTCTTCGCTCCAACAGGAAAGTGCCTTGGCAGTCGCCGCCCAGTTAGTCCATTCAGATCGCGAGGTCTCAAAGGAGGAAGCCGCTTTCCTGGAGGATCTGGCTTGCAAGCTTGACTTACCTTCTGGTCGAGCAAGGATTGTGATTCAAGCAATTTCTGCTCTGAATCGAGACAGCTTGCTCAGCTGACGTCAGACTGCAATATCAGCTGTTGTTGAACTGATGCCTGTTCTGAGGTCAAGCCGCGTTCTCGGTGTTCTGATCAGCATCCTCCTGGGTCTGATACTCCTTGTACCAGGAGCTTTTGCCATAACAACAGATGATTTTTCTGTTGCAAGGCCTGAAAGCCATGTTGTCGATTCTGCTGATGTCCTCAGCAGAGTGTCTCGTTCTCAGATTGAAGGACGTCTTGTTGAGCTCGGAAACGAAAGACTTGATGCTCGCTTGATTACTCTTCGTAAACTTGATTATGGTGTTTCCCTTTCCAACATTGGCAGTTCACTGATCGATCGATGGTCCACAAACGCTGGTGAAAAAGAGCTGCCCCTGCTATTGATGTTGATAGATGCACAAACCAAGCAAACTGTTGTCTTAGCAGATACAAGTTTAAAAAGCACATTGCCGGACGCCCTTTTGCAGAGCACTGGCCGTACAACAATGAATAAACCAGTGGTGGGAGGAGAGCGCTACCAGCAAGCATCTTTTGATGCAATTGCGCGCTTACAAGTCGTATTGGATGGAGGGGATGACCCAGGACCTCCTATAGAAACTTTTAGCGCAATTAAGCAAACCAATATCCCGTCACAAGAACAAACAAAAAACAGTAATGCCACCCTATGGGTCGTTGTCTTGATGGTTGTCGGCACCATCGTTCCTATGGCCACTTGGTGGGTGTTCTCTCGCTGACACAATCACCATGACGCTTAGGGACTGGATGAGAACATTTGGGGAAGCTCGATCGATAGACATCAATAATGACCTTGAACGTGGTTACGAAGCAGCACTTCTGATCCAGACACTTGAGCTTGAATACTACGGAGATCGGCCTATAAGACCCAACCTGCAACTTTCTGTTCCACGATCATTACAGTCAACCATATTGCGTAAATTTCATACGGCAGTAAATATCTGCCGTATAACATTTGAGGCTATTAAGCCTAATATCAGTCAACTTGACAGTCAGGAATATCGAAAATTTCAATTGATTGAGACGATTGTTAATCGCTATGCCCCGAAGAGTTCATCAAGATCAACTTCTATGAGCAGGGCACCCGACCCTCTTCCCAGATCTCTTCTTGGTTTATTCGATAAGGTGCGACGACAACTTGATCCAACATCCGAAGCGACTTTGGTTGCAGGTTTTCGCCGCCGTCGCGATTCCACTCTGGTCTCACTAAAGATCATCTTGCTGCTAATTCTGGTGCCGTTACTTGTGCAACAGATGAGCCGAACTTATCTCATCACCCCGGCTATTGACTACTTAGCCCCTGAGCTTCCGTTCCTGAGTTATCCCAAACCCCAACTTGAAGAACAGGCGGTTGAAAAACTAAGAGTATTTAAGGCAGAGATAGAATTTGACGCCCTACTCAAAGGTGATTCAATTCCAGGTCAAGTTGAACTACAGAAGGTTCTGGCAATAAAAGCAAGTCAACTTAAGGATGAAGCTGATAAAGAAAGCACACATGCCGTAAAGAATGTCCTAGCAGATCTCGTAGCACTAATTGCCTTTGCTTTTGTTTGTATAATTAATCGGGAAGAGTTGAGAGTTCTCAGAGGATTCCTAGACGAAGCAGTTTATGGCTTAAGTGACTCTGCAAAGGCATTCGCAATTATTCTTTTTACAGATATGTTTGTAGGATTCCACAGTCCTGAAGGATGGCAAGTATTATTGCAGGGAATCGCAAATCATTTTGGATTTCCAGCGCGAGAAAATTTCATACTTTTATTCATCGCCACCTTCCCTGTGATACTTGCAACCATCTTCAAGTACTGGATTTTCCGTTATCTCAATCGCGTCTCTCCCTCATCTGTTGCAACCCTGCGTGGAATGAATGGTAGTAGCTAACACTATTCCTATACTTCATGGCCTTACCCTAGTTTCAGGCCCAAGCAGAGGTGGAAAAAGTCGATGGGCTGAACACTTGGTCAAACAATTTAAGTCTGTAACTTATATCGCCACCTCGCCTACAAGAGCTTGCGACCAGAATTGGGAGCAAAGGCTTCAAAAACACCGTAATCGTCGACCAAAGCACTGGTCAGTGATTGAATCTGGACCAGACCTTAAAAATGCAATCACTCAATTGCCAAGATCAGATGTTGTTTTAATTGAAGCGTTAGGTGGTTTTGTTACATGGCACCTAGACCAATCTTCGAGCAATTGGAGAGCCCTTAAGAACGATCTACTAGATACGATCAAACAACATGATGCTCAGATCGTCATTGTCATTGAAGAAACTGGCTGGGGTGTTGTACCCAGCACATCCTATGGAGGTCTTTTTAGAGATCGTCTTGGGAAGCTATCTCAACAGCTCGAACCATTGGCATCAGATAGCTGGCTTGTCCTACAGGGTCGAGCATTGAATCTCAAACAGCTGGGTATTGCGGTGCCATGAACGAACCAAATGGACTTTCACCATTATGCGTAGCGCTATACGAGCCACGGATTCCACCAAATACAGGAAACATCGCCAGAACCTGTGCGGCCTTCCGCATACCACTTGCTCTGATTGAACCTCTTGGGTTCAGCCTTGAAGACCGCTATCTACGTAGAGCAGGACTTGATTACTGGCCTCACGTTGCTTTGTCAGTTCATTCTGACCTGAATAAATTTCGCCAGTGCCTGCCATTAAATCATCGACTGATCGGTTGCAGCAGATTTGGAGGAATCCCCCTCCGTTCGATGCGTTTCCAAACCGGAGATGTTTTGCTTTTCGGCCGTGAGGACACCGGTCTTCCTACCAAAATCCGTGAGCAGTGTGATCAGATCACGACAATTCTCATGCCTGGAGCAGCAAGTGAAGAGGGGCAGGATGGGGTAAGGAGCCTGAACCTGTCTGTGGCTTGCGCCATCGTGAGCTTTGAGGCAGGCCGGCAACTGGGACTGTGGTGAGTAAACCGAACCAATCTTGCTTCTGCCCCCCCTTGCCTAATCGAGGTTAAATCAGCTAACTTCTCCCGGACTCCGGACAAGTTCAGCTTGATACGGGCTCTTAACATCGACTTTATTCAATGAAGCCCCTGTTGTTGCTTATCTCTACCTTTGCAGCACCAGTGCTTGCTTTAGGAAACTTTGGATCCTTGCCTGGCTATGCAGATACTGCTGTACAGGAGAAGGCCAAGATCTCAAGCGCAAATTCAAAGGAACTGATACAGATAAAAGTAGACATTCCAATAACCATAGATCAATTAGCAAGCAAGCTTGGACTGAAACCGACTGAACTGTCAAAACTCAATAAAAAGTCATCAGATGCTGAAATAAGTAAAGGTAGTTGGATTGTTTTGCCAAGATCTGCTCATAGCAACTTGAGGCGTATCAGTAACCTGGCTTCTGAGGAGGTATTACTGCATAACCCTCGTAACAGTCACGACAAATTAAATAGCAATCGCTTGAGTCGACTACTCGAAGAGTCTAATGATAATAATAGTTTATTGTCATTGAATGATCTTAATCAGAAAAAAACCGGAATACAGACCCAAAATAAAGTTAGTAGCAACAACATCCTTAAGAAGGAGTGTTCCCTTGACTCTCCATGCAATTGCCCCACCTGCTTAGATGTTGAATCACCAGTGAGCACAGTGGATCTGTTCACCAGAAGTAATGACATACTTGAGTTAGGAAGCATTGATACCTTCATATGGCCTACTAAAGGTGTATTCACATCTGGGTTCGGATGGAGATGGGGAAGAATGCATCAAGGCATAGATATCGCCAATAAAGTGGGCACTCCCGTTTTTGCAGCAAAAGACGGAATAGTGACCTATGCCGGATGGAGGGGTGCCTACGGATACCTCGTTGAAATTGCACATGGTGGTGGCTCCACAACCCGCTATGCCCACAACAGTCGAATTTTGGTTCGCAGAGGTCAGTTCATACCGCAAGGAGTAACGATCTCGAAGATGGGCAGCACAGGTCGGAGCACTGGGCCACATCTCCATTTTGAGATCCGAAAGAAGGGTGGCTTAGCAATGAATCCAGTCACGTTGCTTCCATCTAATAAGGTCTGATCAGAACGGCTGCACTGCGGGGTTCAGCCGTGCCATGCCAGTGCTTGCGAATCAGAAGCTCCCTGAAACCTCTACGTCTTCGCTGGAGCTAGAGAAACTGATAGAGAGAGTCCCGCCAAGCCAAGAAGCTTAATTCGAGACAGAAGACAATGGTCGACTCGCTCCATAAGGAGGCGGACTAGCGGAGTGGAGACCCCAAAAGAGCAAAAACTCATAGTTTGATTTGCAAAAGGGTAAGCCGCTCCTACTCCTATCAGTGGGATAAGAAATCTCTATGAAAAGGGGACAATGTCAGAGGGGAGACTTGAACTCCCGACCTACGGGTTATGAGTCCGTCGCTCTAACCAGCTGAGCTACTCTGACCTGCCGGGATACATTACATCGCAACGAGTCAGCACGGTTCATCAGCATCTTCAACAGCACACGATCCAAGTTCCGAAGACGATCTGACTTTGCCTTTAGAGGATTCTTCCAGCGGTAGTGAGGTTCTCGCGCAAATATCCCTCGCTTTGATCCTGGCCAATATTCTTCGAATGGAGCCCAACCCGACACACACCGCAGGCGAGCCAATCCAGTATCCAGACTATTTCTCATTGATCATTGATGTAGCAATTCGCTAATCGAGGGATCTTCTGGGGGCCTTAGATGAGGGGGTAGCAGAAGCAAGGCTGCGTTCATTGATCAGTTTTCAGTCAATACAGTCATTGCGCTGCTCGAGCCTGCAGGGTTGTAAGGGGATGTTGAAATTGATCAGATGTTTGCAGTATTCCTGCAGATTCACGTCCATTGGCAAGATCGGGAGTTCAAGCCTAACCTAGTTTTTTATATTCTCAGAAGTTAGCCTTTTGACAATGATATATTATTACTTTATTTTTAAATTGAGAAAGAAAGTAAAGACTTTACCAGGATTTACAATCGGAATCAGCTTATTTTCAATACATATGAAAGATGGACCGACCAGTCTTGTCACTTGTTAAAATCTACGAAATCGATCAATGCTCCTTCACGGCAACAAATCACATAAGGGAAAGCCGCAAACTGGATATCCATGCGATAAATCAATATATGAATCAAGTCTAATTACGAAATGAAGTGAGATAAGTATCACCGGGCGTATTGCCCATATATTGAGATCTAATTGAAGTCAAGTGAAAACGTTATCAATCTTCGGCAATATCTGAAGAGACAGTTTTTCTTCTCTTGATCCTTGATAAGCCAGCTCGACATATTTAACAGCAAATTCACCCTCACTAAAAGATGAATAGCTTAGTGCTGACAATCAAAAGCAGCCAACAGCACAGCAGACATGCCATGAGTATTAATCCCTAGGCAGCATTCATTTCCTCCAGTTTTTCTTATCGTGTGCCTCTCAATTTTTACCCATGCGCGAAGTTGACCAGCATTTCGATGGGATCAAATCATGAATAGCTAATCAAACACCCCTTGCGGATCCTTAATTCAATAGCTAATTTTCGCGCGAACTCCTAAAAGGCTGAATGTCTAAGGGGTACAGCACCTTGATTGGTCTCCATGAAATCGCTGCCGTTGCTGATCTCAACCATCGCCACGCCAGTGCTCGCATTAGGGACCCTCAACCACCTGCCTAGTGAAGCGAGTAAATATCATGTTCCTGCCTCCCATCCCTTACCACCACCTGTTCTTCCTGAAACTGATGGCCATATATGGGCCAAAATCAACAAGCCAGCAACGATTAAATTCATTGCTTATCAGCTTGGCATTTCCTGGTCTGAGATTTCAGAGCTCAATGATCTGTCATCAGCAAAAAAGCTGAGCGGTGGCAGTTGGATTGTATTACCTGTATCAGCTAAGGCTCGATTGCAGCAGTCCAAGTCCTTACATATAACAGAATTGAGGCACAATCCGCCGCCAGTGACCGCACCCGCCCCACCCTCAAGCGTGGTCAAAATAAAAAGGGGAGACTCGATAGCATCAATTGCCAAGCAGCATGGGCAAACACATGAGAGTATTCGTAAGTTAAATCCAACTCTTAAATTCAATCAACTCAAGGTGGGTAGGAATATTCGAGTTGCCAAGGCAACACGTCCACAGAAGGCCACTTTAAATACAAGTATTGGCAGGAACAACCTTCACTCCATTTCCCTACTCACTGATGGAGGAGGATGGATTGAACTGGGTGACACTAACTCTTATATTTGGCCGACAAAGGGTGTAATCACATCAGGGTATGGCTGGCGTTGGGGAAGAATGCATCAAGGTATCGATATAGCGAATAAGGTCAATACACCTGTCCTTTCTGCAAAAGGCGGCATTGTTTCCTATTCCGGCTGGAAAGGAGCTTACGGATATCTTGTAGAAATAGCACATGCAAACGGGGATTCAACTCGTTATGCTCACAACAATCGACTGCTTGTAAAAAAGGGGCAGATCGTACCCCAAGCAGCCACAATCGCAACAATGGGAAGCACAGGTCGTAGCACTGGACCTCACCTTCACTTTGAGATAAGGAAGAAGAGTGGTACAGCAATAAATCCAGCAAGCCTACTGCCCTCAAAGCTTGTTGCAACAGAAGCCCCATTTCACTATTGTTATCACCATGGAGGATCATTTCATGAACACCACGTATAATTAAATAGCGAATAATACCAAGAGTTTCAATAATCTATTCATCAGAGAAATACATAGATGATAAGAAATAGCACCTTCATCTCTCAATCATGTTTCTCCGGCAATTGTCACCTTCCCATAGCGTCAGTGAGACAGAAAGAGAAATCGCTTCCAATCCATGCATTGTTTGCTTATAGAAAATGTGCTTGTTCCCATTCTCGAAATCCCGACCAGGAGGGGAAAGATCTTATTTGGTTGTGCAAGCACAGCAGCTAATCAAAATTGCCTGAATTGCTTGCAAGCACTTAGATCCACTCGGCTTTTTCATAACAGTCAATGATTCTCAAAGTGGGTTCTAATTGCTATCACAACAACCACAAGCCTGATAGCAACTGATGACGAGAGAGGTTATTAAACAAATTTTGCTAAGGCGTTACAGATCTATGTAGATCTAGATTATCGGACTTTGTTGGGCAGCAATTATAGCCTCATAGGGATTCAATCAGTATAGAAGATCCATTGTCAACAGAAAAAAAGGCAATAGAGTTATTGGTCATGGAGCATAATTAATCTTATATCGCATCAAAGGCGTTGCAGACAAAAGAAATGAATCATCATATATTTGAATAATAGTTGACTAGACAGATAATTAAGTCCCATGACAAGATATTAATCTATTTAAAACCGTGGCAGGAATATCGACAAAGAAGAATTGAGCAAATCGAGCAACAGTTGACTTGAAATAAATAAGAAGTAGTTTTGCAGAATATCACGATTTATCTTTAAGCATAAGTACAAGAGTGATTCAGGATAAATAATTAGATCTAGCATAATAATTTATAACTTGTAGCTATAGATTTAATGTAATTAGTCAGTTACGTGCTTTTTATCGATATCAATGACATCATTAAATCTATGAATGCCGGCCTTTATTATAAGGCAGCTGGGACAATTTTAAATAAAAGCTCTAACGCATTTCAATCGAATTCAGTCTTTCTCGAAATGAAGTCTGGCTCTCTACACCTTGGGATTTTTCAGTTTGGGGTACTTCAGGAGTATATGGACGTCTATTGCTATTGCCTCGTGGGCTCCCACCTCGAATCGGCATCGCCTGCAGGGTTAGCTTTCTGGTGTTGGGATCACGATTAAGTGGTTGGACCTTGAGTTCAGACCTAAGCTGATTGAGAAGACGAAAATGACCTGTACAACTGAACTTACGCAGTAATGCTTGGTCCCAGGCTGTTGATTTTTTGAGCATGCAAGAAGTCTAGATGAGTCCCGCTTGAGCCACATTGATTTTGCTTAGCTCTAGCGAGCAAAAGACGCAAGAGGCATGATAAATTTGAGCAGCCAACCAGAAGTCGTTTCGACTTCACTCTAGCTCTGATTAAGCTCACCTCTTGCAGAGCAATCAACTCTTAACTCTCCATCATGACGACCAACGGATGCCTACGGGTGGGTCAGCAGGCCCCAGACTTCAGCGCTACAGCTGTTGTTGATCAAGAGTTTAAGGAGATAAGCCTTTCCCAGTACAGGGGTAAGTATGTGGTCTTATTCTTTTATCCTCTAGATTTCACTTTTGTATGCCCAACAGAAATTACAGCATTTAGTGATCGATATGCTGATTTCTCAAGCCGAAACACAGAGGTATTAGGTGTTTCAGTTGATAGTCAATTCAGCCATCTTGCATGGATCCAGACATCACGAAAGGAAGGAGGGCTTGGTGACATAAACTATCCATTAATAGCTGATCTCAAGAAAGAGATATCGATAGCATATAACGTTCTAGATGATGATGCTGGAGTCGCCCTACGTGGCTTATTTATCATTGACCCAGATGGAGTAATAATGCATTCAACAATCAACAATCTACCGGTTGGAAGGAACGTTGATGAGACATTACGTGTACTGCAGGCCTTTCAGTATGTACAATCACATCCAGATGAGGTATGCCCAGCTAATTGGACTCCAGGAGAGAAAACAATGAAACCAGACCCAGTGGGGAGCAAGGAATTCTTTGCCTCAATAAATTAATTATTAGCCTAAAGATATATCACTGAACTGGTTGACCTGTCACCTGAATCGGTGGCAGGTCTTTTGTATTTAAATACTTCACTTTTTTGCTTGAGCCTTCAACCAATGCCCTTAGGCCTTCGCCGAGATCCTCAGCCATGGCAATCCTTTTGCCATCGCTAACCACTACCCTGGTAAGTGTTGGTAAACCACCTTGACGTGCCCTGAGGTAAACAGGTTCTACATAAAGAAGTGCCTTGCCTAGGGGTACAACAAGAAGGTTCCCTTGCACAACTTCAGATCCAGCACGATCCCAAAGACCAAACTGTTGACTGATCTGCGGGTCCTGATTGATAAGGGCCTGAATCTGTTCAGGACCGAAGATTGGCGTTTGACTTGGGAAACGTAGCAACACTAATTTTCCATAATGATCACCATCACTTCGAGCAGCGAGCCACGCAGAAAGATTGGGGCGAGCAAGTGGTGTTAGTGGTTGTAATAATAGAAATTCTGAACTTTCCTTAGTCCCTAATTGTGCAGTGATGTGATAGGGATCAACAGGAACCTGCCGCTTACCATAGAGTTCCTTTGGAACCTGCCAAACATCATCACCGCTATAAAATATACGAGGATCAGTAACATGGTATCTAAGTAATTGCTGTACCTGTACATTAAACAAATCAGTCGGAACTTTAAGATGCTCTCGTAAGCTTGAAGGCATCTCCTCAAGAGGTTTAAAAAGATCTGGAAACAATCGCTGCCAACCCAATATTATCGGATCCCGCGGTTCGCTCACATACAAGTGAACACGACCACTGTATGCATCAACAATAGCTTTGACTGAGTTGCGTAAATATCGAAGAGGGGGACCATCTGGAAGGTTTGCTGCATAGGGATATGTGCGTGAGCTTGTATAAGCTTCAACAATCCAATATTGGTTTTGCTGAGGCTCATAATCAGGATCTCTAGAATCAACAGATGTAGAGACCAAATAAGGGTCACCAATGACTTCAAGGAATGGCGCTATTGCGCTCACTCTTTGTCTAACTTCTCGCCGAATAAGAAGTTTGGAATCACTCGTTAGCGACCCTGTATTAAGAAGACGGGGTTCAAAAAGATAAATAGCTGCTGCTAGTTTGTGCCAGGGATGACCCACCGGTACACCACCTGATCCTAAATAATGATTGTAGATGTTCTTATCACCTACTGGATAATCTAGTTCTTTTATTTTGCTGGGAGCAAGAGCATAAGGAGAGGGGAGCATTCCAAAATAAAGAGCTGCTCTCCCAATAGGAATAGCATCTTTGACATCTTCACGAGTAATGCCTAGCTCGGAACTCCCTTCAAGACGTGTTGAGGTTCCTAGGTCACTGATGAAATAGTCAGGAAGACCATCAGGAGCTCTTGTATTGACTGGACTGAGAGTAAAGCCATAACCATGCGTGAAAACAAAATGACGATTCAACCAAGTACGTGAACGTTTTGGAAGTGCAGCCTGGTCAAGTTCGCGTGCTGTGATCATGACCTGTTGACGCTTCGTTATATCAGGCACAAAGCGATAACGATCTACCGCCGCATTAGAAAAACGATAGTAGACTCTTAATTGCTGCAATTGACGATTGGTTGCCAAGAGAGGCTGGCTATCCCATAGACGAATATTTCTTAGAGTGCTTGCACCTTGCTCAAGATCAAGTTGAGTTAACTGAGGTTTTGGATTAATAAGTGTGGTCGTAATCGAGTCAAGCTGAAATGCTTTCCTTGTGGCTTTAATTGCTCGAATGATGTAAGGGGTTTCTAGTTTCAGTTCTCTAGGTTTTACAACCATCCACTGGACAAACGGAGCCAAAAGGACTTCGAGAAGTAGTGTCCCTACGCCAATAATTGAAGCCACTAATCTCCAGAGACGCCTTTGTTGTATCCATGGAAATGGAATTACCAGAAATGCAAGAACCAAAATGGCTAGGCTCGCCAAACTTCGTAGAGGAAGTATCAGGTGTGCATCTAACCAACCGGCTCCAGCCACCGTACCGTTCTGCGTCCATAGAAGTTGATGACGTGACAACCATAAAAGTGCTGAAAGTATTAAAAATATGATGCCAATTAGTGGCCTCATAACATTGCACTGTCTAGGCGATAAACCTTGGAAAACCCAATCCGAAAGAGATTCAGGCTGAGCTAACTTCATCCATATAGTCGAACTCGTTGTTAAGATTAGTTGGAACAATAGAACCACCAAGGCAAAGACAAGTGCTGGAAATTGACCAAGCCCAAAACTCACATCGCCACCCAGTAGTGGTTCTTTAATACCTGTGGGAGGGATAGCAAGGGCGAGTGACCATAGTCCCCAACCTCTAGCAATGGAGATACTGAAGCAAAAACAACCCATTAAATGAGCAATCCTTCCCCCTCGGGCATTACCAAGCATCACGCAAGTTGTGATGAATACACAGGACAGTGGAATCACCACCGCCCAAATATCATCAAAAGGTTCACTCCACCAATGCCCAAGGACAAATGGCTTGAAACAAGCTAACCACGTCAATCGACTGAGTAATACAAGATCACCGATCACCACCACGAAGCAGCCAAGTAGACCAAAGCCATAACGCCATCCATGCAGGGGAAGGGATGGCTCTTCCAAGTTGCTTGCAGCTTCGAGTTTGATCCAGTTGCGCTGCCAAAGCTGACAAGTCGCCACAACAAGAAGGGCGAGCAGAAATCCTCCCAGTTGCCAGAGCCAACGGCGGAGAAGCATCCCTTGCCACTCAAATTGACCGAACCACAGCCATTCGACCTGAATCCGCATCAACAACCAGAAGGCTGCGATAGAGAGCAAGAGCCAAAGCCACTGGCTCTTGAACCATTGCATTGGTCGGGCGAAACTAGCCAAGCCCATCTACTCAATCAACACAGGCTAAGTCGTTCTAGTTACACGCCCACTGGCTGTGAATGATCAACAGTCAATCCCGCCAATTGCAGAAAACGATCAGTATGGAGAGTTTCCTCCTGAATCAGAGCATCAACCAACAGATCCATCACTTCCCTTCTTGGCGAAAGTAAGTTAATTGCTTGCTCTAAGGCTTTAACAGCTAAAGCTCGTATCTGCTCGTCTATGACTTTGCCAGTCGATTCCGCGTAGCTCGGGCGTGTATGGATCAAATCACGTCCGAGGAAAACCTCTGAGCCTTCTGTCTCCAGAGCGATAGGCCCAAGGGTCGAAAAGCCGAACCGCGTCACCATCTCGCGAGCTAGATGCGCAACGCTCTGCAAGTCGCCACTTGCACCCTGGGTGATTTCATCGAGTCCAAAAACTACCAACTCTGCTGCCCGGCCGCCAAGGGCAACCACAAGCCTTGCGAAGAGATATCCCTTAGTGACCAGACCTGAATCAAGGATTTCCTCATCTGGCCAGAAACGAGTGAATCCGCCAACGCCTCCGCTACGAGGCAAAAGTGTGACCTTATCAATACGATCGGCATTGGGTGTGAGGGCTGCAACCAGGGCATGTCCAATCTCGTGATAGGCAATCAACCTCTTTTTTGCACTGTCTTGTAGTGGTGCTGCAGAGAGTCCCATCGTGATCCTTTCAAGCGCCGCTTCAAGCTGTTCAGTGCCAATGGATGCTTTCTCCTGCCTTGCTGTGAGGATGGCAGCTTCGTTTAATAAGTTGGCAAGATCAGCTCCTGAAAAACCAGGCGTTCGACGTGCCCAATCCTGCAAACACACCTCCTCTGCAAGGGGACGTGTTCGAGCATGAACAGCCAGGATTTCCTTACGGCCCCGGCGATCTGGAAGGGAAACTTCAATACGACGATCAAAGCGTCCAGGCCTCATCAATGCAGCATCAAGCACATCTGGGCGATTGGTAGCTGCAAGAAGAATGACGCCAGAATTATCTGCAAACCCATCCATTTCTGTCAGAAGCTGATTAAGAGTCTGTTCTCGTTCGTCATTTCCACCACCAATGCCAGCCCCTCGCTGTCGCCCCACAGCATCAATTTCATCTATAAAAACGATGCACGGGGCTTTCTCTTTGGCTTTGCGGAATAGGTCCCTTACACGACTAGCGCCCACGCCAACAAATAATTCCACAAATTCAGAGGCGGCCATCGAGAAAAATGGCACGTCTGCCTCACCAGCAATTGCCTTGGCCAAAAGGGTTTTCCCTGTTCCAGGAGCACCAACTAGCAGAACACCCCTTGGGATAAGAGCGCCAAGCTTGATGAAGCTCTCAGGTTGCCGCAAGAAAGTCACTACTTCTTGCAGCTCCTCTTTCGCTTCTGTAATCCCCGCTACATCATCAAAGCGAATAGGTAGATCCTCTTGCGGTTTCAACCGAGGTTGACTACGTCCAAATCCCATTGCTCGGTTTGCGACTTGAGCAGAACGACGAAAAAGAAACGTCAAGCCAACGACAACCATCAAGATCAATACAAGATTCCCGGCCATTCCTGCAAATGCCTGTTCTTGACGAATGTCCTTCACCGTCAGAGAGGTATCAGCAGCCTCGGCCACTCGTAGGATTTGTTGGTAATTATCAAAGATCGCCACCTTCTCCTGGTGTCCATCCTTGAAAACCACCACGACTTCTCGCCGAGCTGGTATCAACTCCAACGACTTAACCTTTTTCTCTTTGATCTGATTGAGCAGCTGGCTATAGCTGATTGAGGGTTTCTGCTTAAAGGGAGCAAAGGGTACAGCTTCAGATGAATGCTGAGACTGATCTGCTTCCAGAGATCGCGACTCCTGGAGTGCCGATGGACCTGAACTCACAGCAACATTGCGGTCTCAAGAGCCTAGCTATTTGACGCAAGGCCTTACTAAAGGGGAGGATTGTCGTTTGGCTGTTCCTGCCTGAGATGGCTGTACCGAAGAAAAAAACCTCCAAAGGCAAACGTAATCAGCGTCATGCCATCTGGAAAGCTAAAGCCGCCACAGCTGCTCAACGCGCTCTATCAATCGGCAAATCGGTTCTAAGTGGTCGAGCACAAGGATTTGTTTATCCATTGCAAGAGTCTGATGATGATGAGTCTTGATATCCCCTCATACCGACCCACATCAACTGCCGTGAAGGCGTAAGGGTGGCGACGACATCAGCCTCTATTCCATCGAGACAAGTCAGGGGAATAGAGGCAAGGATCATGCGCACAAAACCCTCAAACGATTCTTGATCAAGGCAAACACCACGATTTAGTTGCATCAAGCTCTCCTGGTGAGCCTTCCAAATGCGTGTGGAGTTAGGGTCGATTGCTTTCAGATGCCAGAGAGTATCTAAGCGATCCCATATCGGCACATAGCCGCTCAATGCGTCTTGGACAACAAGGCGATAATCATGCTCAAGCTTGCTCAGCGATGGTACGAGCTGATCCGAAAATTGGTCTACATCTTCAAATTTGCAAGGTAAGCAACCAAGGATCCATCCTTCTATGACAAGCACCTTTGGATCAGAAAGGTGCCAGCCATCTCGATCACCTCGACCATGACGGAGCGCTTTGTCGAACATCGGTGCTTGTAACTGACCAGTTGACTGCCATTTATCCAGCACACTGGCCAACAAATCGAGATCATGGCTGCCTGGAAGAGCTCTTGGCACTCCCCAGGGATTACCTCTCATGCTTCGATCGAGCTCAGGGAATGGCCAATAAAAATCATCCAGTGAAATCACCCTGATCGGCCAACCCAGTTCTCCAGCAGCGGCTTCGAGCCAACGGCCAAGGCTCGTCTTGCCGCAACCCGGAAGGCCTGTAATACCAAGCAATGATCGGTCGCTTTTGCCAAGACAGCCTTCCACAAGTGTGAGTAAAGGCAAACCAAGCCCCCAAATCCAATCGGTGCGGGTCGATGGATACCAGAAAGGTTTTTTTAACGATGTGCCACCTCGTTCTTGCCAATGGATAAGCCAAGCTTGTGGATCAGGCCAACCCAATTGAACGAGTAACTGTTCAAAAGGTTGAATTGGAAAGAGAATCTGGGGGTCGGGAGGGTCAGACCAAGGCGTTAAAAATTTGTTTTGATGGTGATCAAGAACCAAGCTTGAAGGCCTCGAGGACTACTGCATAAACCGCGCCAATCCTCAGGTTGTCCAAAGCCAACCAGTGCAACGGCCAAGGCTCAATCTCAACACGGCTGCGCAAGAAGACCAATAGCTCAATGATCAGAACCATCACAATGACAACGAGCGGTCTCATGTCAATCTTCTGCAGGTAATAGACAGTGAGGTTGCTACCGAGATAAAAACCAAGCAACAAAGCGATCAGAGCAATGCTGCGTCGCCGCCATGATCCAAGCCAAGCTTGAGAAAGATGCCCCCAAAGCTGACGCTGGAATCGTGCAAAGCGTGTGTTTTGTAGGCTCATGAAGGAGCCATAACGACGAGTCTTTCTAAGTACTCCAGCTTGACCTGTCCTTGGAGACAAGGAGGGCCTACAAGCACTTTGCAGGGCAACTCTTTGTCACCAAGATGGTCGAACACCGCATTGGCTTGGTGAAACTGTGATTTGAGTTCCTGATCCCATGGGGATGGGGTGAGCAGACATGGCAGATTTGCAGATCTAGCGGCAGCAAGTCCAGCTGCAGAATCCTCGATCACAATTACCTCATTCTTGTTGAAACCACTGGCGCAAAGAGCATGCAGATATCCCTCTGGATGTGGCTTTCCAAGGCAAACATCCTCAGCGGTGATACATCCCTGGAACGGTGAATCACCAGAAGGGAAACTCACCTCAAGTAAGGCATTTACAGAGTCGCGACCACTTGTGGTTACCACCCATTGCTCAACTCCATTCAGTTGGAGTTCCTTGAGAAGACGCCGCACACCGGGTCTCCAAGGGACGTGTCCAGAACGTATTCTTTCGATGTAGTGGTGTTGTTTACGCCTACGCAACTGAGCCAAAAACTCTTCATTGAACTCTTCTCCCTGCCGCTCAGCATAGGTCTCAATACGTTGTCTCCCACCTGGTATTAGAAGAAGCTCAGCGTATAGGATTTGATCCCAATACCAAGTAAGTTCGGCCTCAGCAAAGGCCGCATTAAAGGCCACGCGATGGCCTTCCATTTCTGTGTCAGCAAGGGTTCCATCAACGTCCCAGAACACTGAACAAAGCTTGTTCATGTCTAGCGGCGATACAACTTCCTGACAGCTTGATGCAACGCTAAAAATGCAGAAGGTTGCCTGGGACCATTGTCATCATCCGAACATCCTTCCTGGAGCTGGCAGCTGCCGACGCCCATCACCCCTGATCCTCTGCCAGAAGTTCCTCTTCCTTTGCCCCTAAGGGCAGTGCTGGTTCGCAGAGGCGTGCTGGATTCCTCTACAGCTGCAACGATTCTGGAACCACCCAAACCGCCAGATCCTTGCGGTCACTTTCCTGATCTAGCGAAGGCCATTATCCGTCTGCAGGGAGCCTGTCAAAAAGCAGAATCAGTCGCCATCTGTGGCGACTACGACGCCGATGGGATGACCAGCACAGCCTTGCTAATGCTGACCTTGAAGTGTCTTGGCGCTCAACCAATAGCTGCGATTCCGAGCCGAAAAAGCGAAGGCTACGGGCTAAATCGCGACATGGTGACAAGGCTTCATGAACAGGGCATTCGACTGATTGTCACCGTCGACAACGGTGTAACAGCCCAAGAGGCACTGCAGCAAGCAGAGAATCTCTCCATGGAGGTGATCCTCACCGACCACCACACACTCCCTGATTCACCTCTTAAAGTCCTTTCCCTGCTTCATCCATCAGTAACACCTCAAGACTCACCCTACCGATGTCTGGCAGGCGTAGGGCTGGCATACCTGCTTGCTTCATCTCTTGCTGAAGCGATGGATTGCAAAGAAGCTGTAGGGCCTGCCAGAGACTTGTTCTGTATTGGGACCGTAGCGGATATGGCACCGCTCACTGGTGCAAATCGAGCCTTCTTGAGAGAAGGCCTGAACAATCTGCATCGAAGCCGATGTAAAGGCCTGAGAGCTCTCCAACGACTTGCTGGTCTAGAAGAACGTCCCCTTAAAGCCGAAGACATCGGCTTCCAGCTAGCCCCAAGGATCAATGCCGTAGGGCGACTAGGTGATCCGCAGCTCGTGGTGAAACTTTTGACAGTTGACAACGAAGACGAGGCCATGACCCTTGCTCGTCAATGTGACCAGCTCAACCGGCAGCGCAAGGATCTCTGTAATGCCATTGAGGCAGAAGCTATTGCCCTGGTTGAGGCCGAAGGTGCAACCCCTCCACCATTTTTGATGCTTGCTCAGAATCATTGGCACCATGGCGTGATCGGAATCGTGGCAGCTCGTCTAATGGAAAGATATTTTCGCCCAACTGCATTACTTGCTGGTGAGGGAGATGGACGTCTACGTGCCTCTGTACGTGCACCATCTGGGTTCGCTGTGAATGATGCTCTCAAGGCCTGTGCTGTTCATCTTGATCGCTTTGGTGGCCATTCAGCAGCAGGTGGTTTCACGATTCGGGCTGAAAAAGTAGGAGCACTGCATGAAGCATTAAATGAGTTAGCTACCAATTGGCATGCAACTGTTTGTGGTGGGGCCTCTATTTCACCAGAAACACTTTTAAAGCTTCACGAGATCAACTTGGATCTATGGAATGGCCTTCAGCAACTAGAGCCCTTTGGCATTGGTCACCCAGCTCCACTGTTCTGGGCCAGGGATTGTCTTGTTGTTGACCAGCACAGAATGCGTGGTGGTCACCTACAAATGATTTTGTCCCAAGGTGACTGCCAGAGGAGAGCAATTGCGTGGCGATGGATAAGCGAAGCCCAAGTTCCTGAACGGATTGACTTGGCATTTCGAATCAACATGAACCACTGGCAAGGGGAGGATCGCCTGCAGATGGAGATTGTCGCCCTACGAGCATATTGCCCTGAAATCAACCTTCATCGAAAAGGTAAAACCTATCGCTGCCTTATCGATAAAGAAGGTGAAATGGTACTAATTAATCCCAAAGGTGAGGTCCTAAAAGCCATCTTGTCAAGCAATGGAAACCTTAAAAGCAGTGACAGTCGAGCTAGGCATCCATACATTCATAATCTGATGGAAGAGGGATTAATAGGCCTGGGACTTCGCCCATGAGTTTTGATCTACGACGGCTCGAACAATTAATCCCAGGAGTGATCGGAAGAAAACAATCTGAGATTGTTCAGCTCTTCCAACATCTTCTATGTCTTTTGGTTATTGGGCTTCTAATCGGCCTTGCATGCCTGCCACTCAACCTTATTGATGGAGTTCAAAAGCTTCTATTTCAGCAGTTACCTGCAACAACAGGAAGTTCCTGGCGGCCAATTGGTCTGCTATTGGCACTTTTGCCAATAGGAGTGATGCCAACCCTCTTGTTACTGCAGCGGGGGCCATGGCGAGATGCAGCTGGATCTGGGATACCCCAGACGATGAATGCTCTTGAAGATCACTCACAGCTAGCCCCTGCTCTCGCTGCACCAAGAACGATTCAACGTGGTCTTCTCTGGACTATTGCAACGGTTGCTCTTTTCCCTCTTGGACGGGAGGGGCCAGTCGTGCACGTAGGAGCAGCTGTTGCAAGAGCTATTCACAAACGTTTTAAGCGTTGGCTCCCTTCACTGAATGAGCGTCAGATTGTGGCTATTGGTGGTGGTGCAGGACTTGCAGGAGGCTTCAACACCCCTCTACTAGCACCAATATTCATGATTGAGGAACTCACTACTGAATATTCCCTCACTCTGATTTGGCCTGCTCTTGTGATTGGAATCTCCGCGGCTTGGTTTAGCAGCATTGGCGGAGAACCAATCTTCGGTCTTGGCATGATCAATGTGATGGCTTCAGAATCCGAACAGCTCTTAATTGCAATTCCAATTGGAGTCTTAGCTGGGATTGTGGGGGGATTCTTTAATCGAGGCCTTGTCTGGTGCTCTTCATTTCTTGAGCCATGGGTGCGTCAACGACCAATCCGAACTGGTCTGTTGCTTGGAATTTGCCTCAGCGCCTTAGCTCTGTCCAGCTGGGGCACAAGCACAGGTGATGGAGAGGGGCTTCTGCAATTGTTGATTCAGGAAGGGATGCCGAACCATTTCCCTGAAGGTGGCTCTATTTCACAAGGACTAACTTCCATATGGATCACTTTGGTTCGCGTCTTAGCTCCGATGATTGCACTTTCACCGGGGGTACCTGGAGGCCTTATTGACCCTTCACTTGCGTTTGGAGGCCTCCTTGGGTACACATTTTGTGCATTGGTCGGTTCAAGCACTCACCTCGGCTTAGCGCTAGGAATGGCCGCTGGTTTGGCTGGTGCCACACAGCTTCCACTGGTTTCGATTGTGTTCGCCTGGAGACTAGTTGGCGATCAGCAACTATTTGCAGGTGTAGTTCTTTCTTCAGTGCTGGCAGCCTACATAGGACGGTTAGTGGCACGTAAGCCGGTCTATCACGCTCTTGCCGAGCTTCAAAGACCTAATCGGCGTTGATAAAAACATAGGAATATCACTGCTGGACCGGCCAGGGCGACTGCGCCAAGTGGCCCAAAGATCTCGAGAATGCGGATGGCAGCGTCCATAGCGACTTAGAGATGATCCCTTTTGACTGGTTGAGGATACGAGATTGCGTTCACATAAAGTGTGCCTGATCACCGACTCTGTGATGCCTTGTCACAGCATGAAGGATGAGCCATGCCTGGACGAAGTGGCAATGCATTCAAAATTGCGGAGCCTGCTGCCGTCTAGATCCCACTGATCGAGGAGAAGCCATCGCAGTACTCAATGAAAGGCAGCAAGAGATTTATTTAGGGATGGTCAACCCAGACGGCTGGTGCAAGCATTACGACACTGGTGGACGTCGTTGTCGCATCTATGACTCCCGCCCTGATTTCTGCAGGGTTGGTTTACTGGCATCACTTTTCAATCTGCCGCAGGACAAATCAGAATCATTTGCAATCCAATGCTGCCGCCAGCAGATTCGCTCTGTCTATGGCGGTAGAAGCCGAGAGCTACGAAATTTTGAACGTAGCCTGCGCCTGCCATTTCAAAAAGATGGTTAAGGCACCAACTTCTAATGACACAATTCCAAAACCCGCTCCTGAGAACGGAGCAGTGGGTTTCACAACAGTGTTGTTAACGACATTCACTACAGTCTTTTTGGCTGAACTTGGCGATAAAACCCAGCTAGCAACCCTATTGCTATCAGCTCAGTCAGGCCAACCATGGGTTGTGTTTCTCGGGGCTGCCCTAGCTCTCATCTCCTCCAGTTTGGTGGGCGTCTTGGTGGGTCGTTGGCTTGCTGGAATCCTGCCACCAGAACGCCTACAAAAAATGGCCGGGGTGCTGATGGTGGGCTTGGGGTTATGGCTTGGACTACAAGCCACACAGTCTCTGCTAATCGCAAGCCAATAATTAAGTCTATGGATTTCACCCTGTTGTTATCGACATTCATCACAGTGTTCCTTGCCGAGCTCGGTGACAAGACACAGCTGGCAACCGTAGCCATCAGTGGAACAACAAACCGACCTTTTGCTGTTTTTCTTGGTTCTGCAAGTGCTTTGGTCTTTGCAAGCCTGTTGGGGGCCATGGCCGGAGGTTCGATGGCTGCTTTAATCCCTGAAAACCTTTTGCAATTGCTGGCTTCGTTAGGTTTTCTGATCATTGGCTTACGCCTTATGTTCTCAAACCTGAGTCTTTCTTCTGCAGAGGAGGCAGCCCCTGAGAAATAAATGCGATTAAATGTCTAGAATTAACTCACAACCAATGTTGACTCTGCGCTGTCTTCGCATTCCTCTTTGGTGATGGCACCGCCGGTCATGAAGACTGGTCTTCTACCTTCCTATCTCAATGAAGTTCACGGTCGCTGACCTGCTTGACCAGTTACCCCCTACTGGGGGACTGGAGATCAAAAAACTCGAAAAAATTCTCAAGCTCACCACAAAGGCCGATCGCGACGGTCTTGGAACAGCCCTTCAGGGTCTTTTGAGACTCGGCATTGTCAACAACGAAGAAGCCGGTGCAATAAAGCGCAGTGATGACGAGTCACTGATTGAAGCTCGTTTGCGCTGCAGCAGTAAAGGATTTTGTTTTGCCCTCAGAGATGATGGGGGAGACGATATCTATATTCGCGATCATCAGCTCAACCATGCCTGGAACGGAGATCGGGTACTAGTCCGCATCACAAGAGATGGGGGACGTCGAAGATCGCCAGAAGGTGGGGTGCAATGCATCCTCGAAAGGACCACCACCAGCTTGCTTGGTCATGTTGAACGCAAAGATCAAAATGTCCTTGCGATACCTCTTGATGACCGCATCCTTGCAACGATCCAACTGCCAGATGGTGATAAAGCCCATCTGAATGATGGCGAGCAGACAAGCGTGGTGGAGGTGAAGCTTGACCGCTATCCCATTGCCCAGTTCCCCGCTGAAGGGCATGTAGCGCGGTCACTTCCCTTGAATGGAGGCCCCTCAAGTGATCGTGATCTTCTTCTTACCAAAGCCAACCTTCAAGATCGACCTGCTCCACCACGCAGCAGCCTAAAGACCCCAACGGCTAAACATCGGCAAGATCTGAGCTCACAACCTGTGTTGCTACTGCGCAGCTGGCAGGTATCTGATGCTCCACCCCTACCAGCGGTCTATGTGGAGCCCCATGCAGGTGGCACACGTCTGTGGATTCATGCGCCTGCTGTAGCAGAACGTCTGAGTATTGGGAACAACCTCGATCTCTGGCTAAGAGATCGAGCTGAAGCTCTCTGCCTTGGCGAAGTTTGGCATCCCCTACTCGGCCAAATTCTTTCAAAGGCCTGCTCATTTAAAGTTGGAGAAATCAACGATGCAGTGAGCGTTGCTCTCGACATCTCGGCAGAAGGTGAGGTGATTGATTGGCAGTTCAGCCTTAGCGCAATCAAGCCAGTAGCAGAAATCGGACCGAAGACCCTCACAGCTCTTAGCAACAGGAAACCAAAGGCAAGAACAGTCCCTGCGGCTCTGAAGTCCGTAAAGGATCACTTAGCCCAACTCGAGACATTGATCTTTTGTGCTCGTACATTGCAAATGGGAGAACAGGCCAGTGGCTCTATAGAGCTGGATCTGGCTGTTCCAGAACTTCAATGTCTTGGCGACCTCCGCTGGGCAGACCCTGATTCATATCGTCATCAATGGGCGCTTCCTCTTGATCAAACTGACCCCCAATCAGTTTTGAGCCCCATGATTAGAGCTGCACATCGCGCCTGGGCGCAACATGCCCAGAACTTGCAACTCCCTGGCCTGGTGATTGAGGCTTCAGAAGCAGACAACAACACCTTGAACGACGTTGCTAAATCAGCATTAGCTCTTGATATTGCCTTGGAACTTGATGAAGAAGGTAGTCCTGCTGCCACAGAGCTTGCAAAAGCATTTTCGACAACAGCGTGTCGAAGAGTGCTGGATCAGCAACTACGCCATGCACTGCCAGAACCAGTGTTACGGCTCGGAATTCATGATAGTCAAAAAGAGAATGGAAACATTGAGTCCGACCATGAAGACACAAAGTCAATGGCTTCGAACCTACAATCACCTTGGTGCTGTCCAACTATCCATTACACCGATCTTGTTAATCAAGAGATCATAGTGTCACTTTTAAGTAACGGTAAAGATCGTCCAAATGTCCGACAAAAAGAAAAGGTGGTTCTGGGATCTCGTGAATGCTGGCAACAAATCAAATGGCCACTATTCAGCACAAGCCAAGCAAAGAACCTAGAAGAAATCTGTAGTGAAGGCCTCGTGCATCGCCTCAACACACTGCGCCGTCAAGCTGAAGAGCTTCGCCAAGACCTGATCGCCATGGTTCAGGCACGTATCGTGGAATCCCTTGTTGGGGAAGAGCATCAGGGGGTGATAAGCGGAGTGCAGAGTTATGGGTTCTTTGTGGAAATTCCACCTTCTATGGCAGAGGGTCTTGTCCACGTCAGCTCTTTAAATGACGATTGGTACGAATATCGCTCACGTCAAAACCGATTGGTGGGTCGGAAGAATCGCAAGATCTATCAACTTGGTGATCAAGTAAACGTGAAGGTTGTCAAAGTTGACGCCTTACGGAACCAAATTGACCTCGAAGTTAATGGATCAGCAATGACTGTTGAAGCCAATATGAATGTTGATTCAGATCTAACCAATCACGCAACTACAACAAAAAGTGAGGTCAAAGGCAAGAGCACCAAGAATGGTCAACAACTAGTCACCTCAAGCGAGGCATAGTTTGTGGATCCCTATGTCCTTGCCGTTTCAGGAGCTTCAGCTCAACCTCTAGCTGAAAGATCGCTGCAGCTCTTGCTTAAAAACAGCCGTGACGTTCATTTGATTTTCAGCCACGGGGCTCTTCAGGTGTGGAAAGCCGAAAGAGGAATTGAAGTTCCAGTGGATCCTTCTGATCAGGAGAAATTCTGGCGCAATCATCTACAAGTAAAAAATGGCAATCTGACATGCCATCGCTGGAATGATCAATCTGCCTGCATCGCAAGCGGTAGTTTTCGCACCCGCGGGATGGCAATTGTGCCCTGCAGTATGGGCACAATTGGTCGAATCAATGCTGGTGTATCAATAGATCTAATCGAACGTTGTGCAGACGTCCACCTCAAAGAGGGGAGACCTCTGGTGATTGCGCCAAGGGACATGCCCTGGAGCCTTATCCACCTTCGCAACCTCACATCACTTGCAGAAGCAGGAGCCAAAATTGCGCCACCAATTCCTGCCTGGTACACAAAACCAAACACAATTGAAGAGATGGTTGATTTTCTTGTTGTGAGATTGTTCGACCTCTTTGATGAAAGGCTCGCCCCCATTAACCGCTGGAATGGTCCTTCACAATGACAAGACTGCAAAAGTACTTACTTTTGCCTTGCCTGAGTCCTCTGCTGGCTGTGGTTGTAGTTGCAGGTTTCAATCTCAACCAACCTGTCAACCTACGCATATTGAATTGGCGGTCTCCAACCTTGACACTAGGTGGGTGGATGGTCCTTGGCAGCAGCGCAGGGGCAATTTTCGCCCTAACCACAAGTCTCTCCTTACCACTAAGCAGAGACCCATTGCGTGATCATTTCCATCAAGGGGTAAGAGATGCTTCGCCCAATACCAGCACCACGTGGCAACGAAACTGGCAGTCAGCTAACGATGAACCATCCCAATCAAGAACAAAGCATGATGAGAACCCAGAACGGGATTTAAGAGATCCATCTCCCACGGTGGCTGTGCCATTCCGAGTCGTACGAAGATCATCAGTAAGGCGGCAAACACATGTTGGGAAATCGCCCCAGCGTCAACCTGTCGAGAGCAACGTTCCACATAGATATTCATCAACAGAAAATGATTCTTGGGGAGATTCACTCAGTGAGGACTGGTAAACCAATAGCGCGACGAACTCAACGGATCGTTGAGTTCGTCGCAAAGCTGTTTAAAGTTCATTCGTCTGTACTGATCCAGTGAACGACAACCCAGTAAATCCTAATGCTGACGCTCAAAAGCCAGCCGAACAAAGACCAACTCTAGAGAATCCAGTGAAAACCAACCCTACTGAAGATCAACAGGAGGGAGCAAAGCCCCAAACCGCCAAACCCCCAGCTTCAAAGGTAGAAGACAAGCCTTTTGAGACCTTTATTCGTGATGACTTTCTTCCAAATATAAAACAGGCACTTACTGAAAGAGGTATGCCACCCTCAACTCTTGAGCTGATTCAGGGAGATCGACCAGTTGTCGGTGATCCTTGCTGGATGGTCTGCGGTGAGATCCCCATCGGTCGTCGCTTTTGGCTTTGCTTTGCAAGTAATTCAATCGCTTCTAAAAAGACTATTTCTCTAGCTGAGACTGGAACCGAACCGAGTCTCTTAGAGCCATTCCTAATTGATGAAAAAAAGATGACATTGGTTTTATTGCGCTCACGTCTGCTGCAACGGCTCAATGGTCAGAAATGGTTGACTGCAAACTGAGCGACTTATTAGTTTCTTCAGGCTTGTTAACGTTTTTCGCCATTTCCAACGCCACTTGGTGGAGAACCAAATAAGCATTTTTTTTGCGGTTCGCCTGGATCGGCGCTGTCCATCTACATATCTACGCAAATTCTCTCCATAATCAACGCAAGCTGCAGGAGAAATGGTTGGTCTCGACCTACACCCCAGATCAAAGCCTGGTGCACAAGGCAGAAGCCTTTAATAGCCACTGGCAACCACAACTGGAATTTCTACTAGCGCGTGGTCGAACTGCCGGTGCTGATCTGGTGGAGGTCTACCTGGAGCAAATTGATCATCTCAGCGTCCTTGCTGAACAAGACACCATTACCAGTGTCAATCCATCCTTCGGTAGGGGGGCTGGAATCAGGGTGTTCCTGGGCAAACAAGATGGCTTTGTCAGTACCAATGATCTTTCAGATGCAGGCCTGAAACATGCATTAGATCAAGCTCTCAGCATGCTTGGGATTGAGGTTAATGAAGCTGTTCGCTCATCATTTGAGGGTCTGCCGAACCTTCGTGATTTCGCCATCGATAAGGCCCACTGGCTCAACCAATGCCCAGAGCTTTCTGAAGCAAGTGATCGCCTTCTAAATGGAACGCAATTGCTTGATCAGAACGGAACCCATCTGCAGGTGCGGCGAGGCAGTTATGCCCGTGACTGGCAGGAGGTTCTCGTGGCTGCAAGTGATGGCACCTTTGGACGGGACATCCGCTTGCATCAGTCCATTGGGCTTAATGTCCTTGCTACAGATGGCGAACACCGCTCAAGCATTGGTCGCCGTTATGGAACTTCGGGACGACCAGACGACCTTCGCAAGTGGGATGCCGAAACGAGTGCCAAGGAAGTTTGCGAAAGCGCAGGCACAATGCTTTATGCCGATTACGTGGACGCCGGACAAATGCCAGCAGTACTGGCCAACCGCTTTGGTGGTGTGATCTTTCACGAAGCATGTGGGCATCTTCTCGAAACCACTCAGATCGAACGCGGTACAACACCCTTCAGCGACAAGTTGAACCAATCGATCGCCCATGAAGCTGTAACGGCAATCGATGAGGGTATTACCGATGGGGCCTTCGGTTCACTGAGCATGGATGACGAAGGCATGGAAAGCCAGCGAACCGTGTTAATTAACAACGGTGTGCTTAAGCAATTCATCAGCGATAGAGCCGGTGAGCTCCGCACCGGTCACCAACGAACCGGCAGCGGCCGACGTCAAGCCCACACATTCGCTGCAGCTAGCCGCATGCGCAACACATATATCGCCGCTGGCCCGCACTCACCGGAACAACTCATCGCCTCGATCGATCGAGGGCTTTACTGCAAATCAATGGGTGGAGGCAGCGTTGGGCCAACCGGTCAATTTAATTTTGCCGTGGAAGAGGGCTATCTGATCGAGAAAGGCAAGCTCGGCAAACCTGTAAAAGGAGCCACTCTGATTGGCGAAGCAAAGGATGTGATGCCACGGATTTCTATGTGTGCCAATGACCTTGAGCTAGCCGCTGGTTTCTGCGGGTCAGTAAGCGGCAACATTTTTGTCACCGTTGGACAACCACATATCAAAGTCGATTCAATCACCGTGGGAGGCCGCTGATTATGTCTGAGATAAAAACAGCGAATGCTATCGAGCTCGATACTCATGCTCTACGAGACAAGCTCAGTCAACTTGCTAGCCGCGAGGGTATCCATCAATGGGATTTGGGAGCAGCCTGCAGCACAGATAGCTCTGTTCAAATCGATCGTGGCGAAGCCAAGCAGTTAAAAGGTGCGCAGCGCAGCTCAATCACAGTGCGTGTATGGAACAACAAAGGCCTTGTAGGCATAACAAGCACGTCAGATCTTTCAGAGAAAGGATTAGAAAAAGCACTTATTGGTGCTCATCAGGCAAGTGACTTTGGCAACGGAAATGACGTTCCTGCATTCTCAAAACTCGCCACATCTCCGTTACCAAAACTAGAGCGCCCCCTACTACCAGCACAGGGAATTCAACGAATGCTGGAGGTGCTTAAAGAGGCCGAAGCTGATCTTCTTAGTCGACATTCTGCTATACAGACCATTCCTTACAACGGTCTAGGGGAAGCAACCTACGAACGAGTTTATCTGAACAGCGATGGAGCGCTACGTCAAATGAAGCGTAGTCAAGCAAGCCTTTACCTTTTTGCCCGCGCAGAAGAAAGTGGACGTAAACCCCGCAGTGGTGGTGCAATTCGCCTTGCTTTAGGTAGTCAAGATCTTGATATTGATGGATGTATCGATGAAGCAGCAGAACGAACAATTAGCCATCTTGACTATCAGCCAATCGACACTGGATGTTATCTCGTCTGCTTCACACCAGAGGCTTTCCTGGACTTGATCGGTGCCTTCAGCAGCATGTTCAATGCCAGAGCAGTCCTCGATGGCGTCAGCCTCAGCCAGCGAGAAACACTCGGCAACAACATCGCCGTTCCATTCTTCTCCCTGCATGACAACGGATTACATCCAGCACATGTAGGGGCCTCTAGTTTCGATGGAGAAGGCACACCAACTCAAAAACTATGCTTAATCAACGGGGGAAGACTTGAGAATTTCCTGCACTCGGAAGCTACCGCAAGAGCATTCGGTGTACCCCCAACAGGCCATGCAGGACTAGGAGCAAAGGTATCAGTGGGACCAGATTGGTTTGAAGTGAACAACACTGAAGGTCAAAACAGCACAAATACTCATCTGCAGCAAAGCAAGTGCAAAGAAAAGTTCGTGTTAATTGAAGGTTTAAATGCCCTACATGCTGGCGTTAAAGCAAGTCAGGGTTCATTCTCTCTGCCATTTAATGGTTGGTTGGTAAACAAAGGGGAAAGAGTGTCGATCGAAGCAGCCACAGTTGCTGGGGACATCCGTTCGCTTCTGAATAACATTGTAAATATTGAAGCTGAACAGGTGATCACACCTGGAGGGGTATCTCCTTATGTGTGGATTGAAGGGTTGTCAATTACTGGTGAAGCATGAGGGTGCTGTTCTGGGGTACTCCCACCTATGCAGTGCCAACTCTGGATGCTCTAAATGATGCAGGCTATGAAGTTGTAGGTGTGGTGAGCCAGCCTGATCGTCGCCGTGGACGTGGCAATCAGCAAATTGCCTCGCCCGTAAAACAACGAGCACTGGAGCTGGGCATCCGTGTTTTCACCCCAGAACGGATTAGGAATGACATCGTCGTTCAAGCAGAATTAGCATCACTCAAGGCTGATATTTCAGTTGTAGTGGCATTTGGGCAGCTTCTACCTTCAGCAGTTCTCAAGCAACCACCTCTCGGTTGTTGGAATGGTCACGCTTCACTGTTGCCCCGCTGGCGTGGAGCAGGACCTATTCAATGGAGTTTGCTAAGTGGTGACAACGTCACAGGCGTTGGAATCATGGCAATGGAAGAGGGACTTGATACCGGTCCCGTTTTGGTCCAAGAGCGGGTTTCTATCGCCCTACTGGAAAATGCGACTGCACTGGCTAATCGTTTGAGTTCTATAACGGCAAAATTATTTTTAGAATCAATGCCAAGAATTGCAGCAGCAGGTCCCGGAGTCGAATCGGAACGTTGGAAACAATTAGAAGTGATCAAACAGGAGGAGATTGGGGCTAACCCGACATATGCCCAAATGCTCTCGAAAAAAGACTACATTCTGGACTGGAATCAATCCGCAATGGAACTGCATCGCAGGGTCATGGGCCTTTATCCAAATGCATTAAGCAGCTGGAATAACAAGAGGTTGAAAGTACAGGCAACTGAACCTCTTGAGGAAGGATTGAAATCCAAGCTTTCTGAAAAAGTAAGACCACTGCTCGGACGCTGGCAAGATGGCAAACATGCACCAGGAAAGATACTGTCATGCGAACCCAATCTGGGCCTAGTCGTAAGTACAAAAACCTGCCCTGTTCTGATTCAGCAGGCGCAATTGGAAGGCAAAAGCAAAGCCACAGGACAGGTATTGATACAACAATTGCAAGCGTCTGTCGGTGATTACATTGGGAAAGATGGCAACATCTAACCTAAGCGATCCAATATCCAGATGAGTCCGTTTAACGAGTTTCAACTAACATGCCGTTATTTAAAACAAAGACATGACTAATCCATATAGGAGAATGCTTAGAAGAGCAATGCAAAAAAGGCGAAAGGAATAGAGAAATCACAATCAGCGCAATAATGAGTTGGTGTGGTCAATAATGCCTAGAAAGGCTGGCAGTAGCCGTTGGTGATGCAGATCCAGGTAAAGTTGTGCCACACAGACCCAAGTCGTTGCATTGTGCAAGTTTCGGGTTGGCAAGGCGGTGAACCTCTAGGAAGTGCCTTAGGAGAGGGACCGACAGCTGAATCTGCAGAAGACCGAGCCTTGGGAAGGCTGATCCAACGACTAGCCAACAAGACAAGCCCTCTCAATGATAGTGATTTAGTTGAGACTCAAGAAGCTGAGTCAGATGCAAGCACTAATAAAAGATTAATAAGGGTGCCATTTAAAAAAGATGAGCAGATACGTCAACCAAATAATGCAGAACAAGTATCAGCATCAGAGCATCAAGTAGAGGCTCTGACAGATCCCGAAGACTGGAGTGATGAATTGGCAGCAATAGATAATGAGCTGCAAAGAATCGGATGGGATAGGGAACAAGAGATGCTTTACCTGCAGAAGTGTTTTGGTCACTCAAGTCGTCATCGCATCACTCGTTACAGTGATTTAACTTCCTTTCTTAATCAACTAAAAGAATTAAAGCCTGGCGAAGACCCTAATGAGGCTGGTAAACCATTACGGCGAACAGATCTTTTGAACCAATGTGATCAATTACTCGAGAAACTTAGATGGACTCCAGACCAAGGCAGGAGATACTTACAAGACCAACTAAAAGCAAGAAGTCGACAACAATTAAATGATCAACAATTGCTGAGTTTCAACATGTTGCTAGAAGCAGAGCTAATAACAAATAGTCAGTAATCAACATGTAAGTATTGCACGTTTGATTCGTATATGTTGATGGCTTTATAGAGAAAAGGCTTAAGGACAACGATCATTATGGCAGTCAAGTAAATCTATCGACTAACACCGAATAAAACATATAGAGGGGCATAAATATAGACTAAATAAGAATGACTCTGAATATCGTCTGGAACATATGCACAAACGATAAAAGCTTAAAAAATAAAATTCAAGAGGTGTCAATACTCTAGAGCAATATGAGCATTAAAGACAATGAGAATAAGGAGTTTAAATCAGGACTGTTTCCTATACAATGAGACTGCGTCAACAAAGAGAAGGATCTATCCTGCTACATCGGGAGGAATCAAATGCGCGGAATCGGGGCGCAAAGAATAGTATCTTGCACCATAATATCGACATAAGACTGTTAAGCTGAAAAAATCTACATTAGGCAGGTGTGATCAGTTGCAGCCTAATTGCAAGGACTACAGAAGAGTTAAACTGTTAATTGAGATCCAGCCAGAGAGATACTGGTAGTCTGTTCGTGATTGGTCAGCGTTGGTATATTTGATAAATTGTTAGCGTTAAATAGTTTTCATCCTGAATAATCAATTAGGTCGTCAAAGTACGAAGGTGCTGAAACCTGTACCTTCAAGGCAGGAATGAGTGAGCAGAAAGCAGTGAGCCAAGTGCCAGGAAGGTCCTGCCAGGGGTTTGAAACCTAGGAGCCACCCGTATGATCGCCTGCAGGGCAGTAGGTTATGGGTCTTAATGTCGCAGCCAGGAGGCTAATGAGCAGCTCAACAGTATATCAATATTATTACGCCATAACTGCAGAATTTACAAACCAGATGCCCGCACGATAAAATCGAATTAATAAAAAAAGACCAAGTTGACAGTTGAGTCTCCAACCGAGAAAGCCATACGTCCTTCAGTAGGCCTGCTGGGTTGGTATTCCGTCTGTGCTAGTAAGTTATTAAAAGAAAATGAATTATATCATCTGTCCATGTTTAATGAACCATTAGTGATATACAGAGACAAGAATAACAAGCCTAGATGCATCAAAGATTTTTGCCCTCATCGAGCAGCATCATTTCGAGGTGGAGAAAATATAAATGGCGAAATCATTTGTCCATATCATGGGGCACGTTACAACACTGAATGTGACAGTAATGGATCACACAAGATAACTTGTAGCCATATTGTCGACTCCGATTACAGTAATTTCGCCAAACATGTTCATCTACGTCAATATCCCTGTATTGAAAAAGGTGACTATATTTATATTTACTATACAGGCCATGCAAAAGCTAGTCCCCATGATTTTGACATTAAAACTCCTCTAGAAGCAAGCTTCCCAGAGACATATGGATTTCAATTAGGTGATTCTGCTTTTGAAGAGGTTTTTATTGATTTTAAGTGTGATTGGTCTCGGATTATAGAAAATCATCTAGACATATTGCATATTTTCTGGATGCATGGCAATACCTTGCCCGGCAATGATGTTAATCGTAAAACAATTCAAAGCTTTAATCAAACGATTAGCAAAGATCATAAGCATTTAAGAAGTGTCTACAACGAGAAAGGAAACAATAAGGATGAATTTATTTCTCAGATATTTATCCCTCCTGGCAGGGTGATTATCTTCAAGGGTGCAACTGATAAAGCAAGATATGTACAGGTTTTAGATCATATCCCCTTGGCAAATAATAGGGCTCGTATTATTGTTCGTCATTATAGAAAGTTCATCACGAATCAGCTTCTATGCAAAATACTACTTTTCAAGCAACGTCAGCAAAAAGTTTTTTATACCATTTTCTCTGAGGATTATCTTGTCTTACAAACTCAAACATTTAATGAACAGATGGGATACATGAATCAAGAGCAAAATAAACTTTTAGCAGAAGATAAAATGATTAAGCTGTTTTGGGATTGGCATCAGAACGCACTTGAGAAAGAAAGCCCTTGGGACTTACACCCTACGACGGCACATACAAATACCATTCATCAAGATATGTTGATGGTATACCCTCCCGCAAACCCTAAATTTGCTCATGATATTCAAAGGACAATCCATCGTAAAGTTGCTATTCGGCTATTCTCTATAATTCTGATCATACTAGCATTCATCTTTGCGCCAGACTTATTTCAACAAATCCACCCTAGCAATGCCTCAATACCGATTATTGAGAGTCAAGAATAAATGACGCTACTATTTTCCAGATTTAGATTTTCTATTTGATGAATTATTGCCCAGCAATAATTCATGCCTAATATGTAGACAAAGAACTTATCCTAAACATCGCAAGCTATATTTATCACGTGTCAATTTTGCTTACTATTTAGCTCCCATGCCTCTCAGCTCATTAGTTCGTCAGCTTCAGAACTCCACTCTCACTGGTGAGTTAGTGGATAGAAGTAATCGAAAGGACCGCTTGCTGATGCGTGGGGCCGGGCGTGTTGGCCGTGCATTAATTGCAAGTGCAATAGCTCGTCAGCAGAGCTGTCCATTGGTTGTGATTGTACCGACACTAGAAGAGGCGAATCGCTGGTCTTCGCTTCTTGCAATGATGGGTTGGTCGCATAACCACCTCTACCCAACAAGTGAAGGATCACCCTATGAGCCATTTGACCCCACAACAGAAATCGTCTGGGGGCAATTGCAGGTTCTAAGTGAACTACTTGGAGAATCAACGAAAAGGTGGGATCGAGCCATTGTGGCCACAGAAAGAGCTTTGCAGCCACATCTACCTCCTGTTGAAGCACTCGCATCACAGTGTGAAACACTCAATCGTGGACAGCATATTGATCTTGAAGCCTTAGCGAATACTCTCACTAAGCTTGGATATGAAAGAGTTACAGCTGTTGATCAGGAAGCTACCTGGAGTCGTCGTGGTGACATCGTTGACATATTTCCAGTTAGCAGTGAATTACCAGTTCGCCTGGAGTTATTCGGGGATGAACTTGACAAGTTAAGAGAATTCGACCCAGTCAGCCAACGTTCCCTGGATGAAGTTAATGAACTTTGTCTAACACCTTCAGGGTTTAGTCCATTAATTGCTAACCAACTACGACAGTCCATGCCCGATGGATTTGACCGTCTCGTTAATGAAGAAACGTTAGATCAACTATTAGAAGGTTGTACGCCTGATGGGATAAGAAGATTAATGGGAATTGCATGGAACAAACCTGCCTCGCTAATTGACTACATTCCTGCCAACTCCTTTATCGCAATAGATGAGAAGCGTCATGGCTCTGCACATGGAAAGCTATGGCTTCAACATGCAGAAGAACATCACATTGATGTCGGGCAATCAATGGGCTTGTCCATTGAAGAACAAAAAAAATATTGGCCTCCTTTGCTTCATCGCAGCATCGAAGAAAGCTATGCAAACACAGATAGCTTTGCTGGTATTGATCTTGCCGAACTCCATGAAGATGATGGTTATACAAATAGTTTTGATCTTGCTAGTCGCCCAATTCCGGCCAACCCAAACCAATTCGGACGGTTAGGAGAGCAAATCAAAAATTATCAAAAAGAACATCACCCCGTTTGGCTTTTATCAGCGCAACCAAGCCGTGCTGTGGCTCTTCTTGAGGAACATGACTGCATCACACGCTTCGTCCCAAACGCTAAAGATCACCCAGCGATTGAACGTTTGCTCGAGCAAAACACCCCCGTGGCATTAAAGACAAGCGGTTCTGTGGATTTAGAGGGGCTGATATTGCCAGCCTGGCGTGTTGTTTTGATGACTGACCGTGAATTTTTCGGTCAAAAAAACCTTGAATCAAGCGGCTATGTTCGTCGTCGTCGACGGGCCGCGAGTCGCACGGTTGACCCCAATAAAATGTGCTCAGGGGACTTCGTCGTACATCGCAATCACGGCATCGGTCGTTTTTTGAAATTAGAAAAATTAGCCATCAGTGGAGAGGTCCGTGACTATTTGGTTATCCAGTATTTGGATGGAACACTCAGCGTGGCCGCCGATCAGCTCGGCAGCCTTGGTCGGTATCGATCAACAAGTGAATCGCCACCAAAACTTAATCGTATGGGAGGAACAGCGTGGCAAAAAATTAAAGAGCGAACCCGAAAGTTGGTTCGCAAAGTGGCGATGGATCTCGTCAAGCTCTATGCAGAGCGACTTCAAGCCCCTGGATATGCCTTCCCGCCAGATGGACCATGGCAGATTGAACTAGAAGAATCATTTCCCTATGAACCAACACCTGATCAAGTCAAGGCAGTAGTTGATGTAAAACGCGATATGGAAGCAGCACAACCTATGGATCGGCTTGTGTGCGGTGATGTTGGTTTCGGAAAAACGGAAGTAGCAATACGAGCCATCTTCAAAGCAATCACATCTGGACGCCAGATTGCCATGCTTGCCCCCACAACAGTGCTAGCCCAACAACACTGGAGAACACTTTCGGACCGCTTCGCTCCCTACCCAATCAAGGTCGCTTTACTGAACCGATTCAGAACAAGCTCAGAACGAAAATCAATACTTAATGGCCTAAAAGAAGGGACAATCGATGCAGTTGTCGGTACCCACCAGCTACTCAGTAAAAACACAACATTCCAAAAACTAGGGTTGTTGGTTGTTGATGAGGAACAGCGTTTTGGAGTCAATCAAAAGGAAAAGATCAAAGTGCTTCGTAAGGATGTCGACGTTTTGACCCTTTCAGCCACACCAATTCCGCGGACGTTATACATGAGCCTTTCAGGGGTAAGGGAAATGAGTCTGATCACAACCCCTCCGCCATTGCGCCGTCCTATCAAAACCCACCTAGCCGCTTTTGATGAAGAAGCAGTTCGTAGTTCTATCCGCCAGGAGCTTGATCGAGGCGGACAGGTGTTCTATGTCGTTCCACGCGTTGAGGGTATTGAAGATGTAGCTAGTCAACTTCAACAGATGCTGCCCGATTTGAAGTTGTTGGTAGCCCATGGTCAGATGGCAGAAGGCGAACTTGAGAGCTCGATGGTCGCCTTTAATGCAGGGGAAGCCGACTTAATGCTATGCACAACGATCGTTGAAAGTGGTCTCGATATCCCACGTGTGAACACTATTCTCATTGAGGATGCTCATAAATTTGGACTAGCACAGCTCTACCAACTACGCGGACGTGTCGGTAGAAGTGGTGTTCAGGCTCATGCATGGTTGTTTTATCCGGGTGACGCATCACTCAGTGATGCCGCAAGACAACGCCTAAGAGCAATCCAAGAATTTGCACAGCTAGGAAGTGGCTATCAACTGGCGATGCGAGACATGGAAATCCGTGGTGTTGGCAACCTTCTCGGGGTTGAACAAAGCGGACAAATGGAAACCATTGGTTTCGATCTATACATGGAAATGTTGCAGGAATCGCTTGCTGAAATCCAAGGACAGGGCATTCCATCTGTAGATGACACTCAAGTCGACCTACCGGTAACAGCATTCGTACCAGCGGAATGGATTGTTGATGGTGACGAAAAGATCGCTGCTTACCGAGCTGCCGCAAATTGTACTTCTCATGAATCATTGATTGAGTTGGCAGCTAGCTGGACAGACCGCTACGGAGCCATTCCTGGCCCTGTGCAATCACTTCTTCAACTCATGGAGCTCAAACTCTTAGCTCGTCGCTGCGGGATCTCGAGAATTAAGCCAGAAAAGCCAAATATTGCTATGGAAACGCCTATGGAGGAGCCCGCCTTCCGGCTACTTAGGCAAGGATTACCTCAACACCTACACGGTCGACTGATTTACCAGACTGGAAGTGGAAATAAAGCCAAGGTGCTGGCACGAGGTCTAAGCGTCTTGCCTATGGAAAAACAACTTGAACAACTGATGGAGTGGTTGCGTCTCATGGCTACTCAGATTCCTTGCGAGGATGGATTAACTGCAATTCAGCAAAAGCAGCAAGCCGCAGAGCGAGACGAGGCTGTCCTTACCCCCTAGGCCCTTCTCGCGCAACTATATTAAGAAGTCTTTACAAAAGCGCAATTCTTCGTTACATTTGCAGAAATAGCAAAAAAGGCTTTGGGGGAATTCACTGAGATAGGTAGCAATCAGGGAATCATGGGTTTAATGAGCGGGGTGTTCAGTCTCGCAGCCATGGCTATTTTTGCTTTTCTTCAAAGCGATGCCGAAAACGATGACGACGATTCGAATTCAGGCGGAGATGGTGGCTTAATGCAACCTGTTACTTAAGGATTAAACAGGAAGTCATTTTTATGCGCTCTGCGCATCCAGAAAAATCATAAATCAATCATCATTTAATCCAAGATCTAACTGCTTAGACATTATAGAGATGAAGGAATGGCGTATGGAAGATTGACTCCTACAGGGTTATATAATTGCCCATCAAGTGCTTTTTCAAGGACTTTAATTAGTGTTGTTTCGGCCACCTTATATTGACTATCCTTCCCAGACCCAAGATCCTCAAGCTTAAGATTTTTGATTTCTTTTTCCGACATCACGGCCTTAACATCTGGCTTGATGCCATTTTTATGAATGTCTGTTCCGCTTGGGGTGAGATACTTAGCAATCGTGACAGTAAGACCAGAGCCATCAGAAAGACCTCGAACAGATTGAACCAAGCCCTTGCCAAAGGTCTTCCGTCCTACAAGTACACCACGATGGTTGTCCTGTAGTGCTCCTGAGAGGATCTCACTTGCGCTAGCTGAGCCTTCATTTACCAAAACAACAACAGGTCGTTTGGTTAAGGCACTACCATTCGCTCGGCGTACATCTTGAATGCCATCACGAGTTTTTGTTCGAACAATTGTGCCTTCATCAAGCCATTGGCGTGCGATATCAACACTAGCCTCAAGCAAACCTCCAGGATTACTACGCAAGTCGAGTACATAGCCTTGAGCGCCCTCATTTTCTAAATCCTTGATTGCACTACGCATACCCTTAGCTGCATGGGCATTAAACTGTTTCAGGCGTATATAACCAATCTTTGTACCATCAACTGTCGTATTTAACTGTTGATCAATTGCCTGTATCTCAATCCGTGCACGTATTAACGGGACCTGGATAACTTCACCCTTGCGACGCAACCCAAGGGTGACCTCACTACCTTCTTTACCACGAATCAACTTAACAGCATCCGCAGTAGACATACCCTTAGTGGATTGTCCATTAATGAAAACGATCACATCCTTAGGTTGGACACCAGCCTTAGACGCAGGAGTTCCTTCGATTGGTGAGACCACGACCAATTCTTTTGTATCCTTGTCTAGAGAAAGCTGGATGCCAACACCTGTTAATTCTCCTGAGGTGTCGATCTGCATTTCCTTAAATTCCTTTGGATCTAAGAATCGTGTATATGGATCATCCAAGCTGGCCAACATGCCACGGATCGCTTCATAAGATTCTGAAGTGGCTGAATAGTTCTTTGCTAATAAGTCCTTGCGTAGTACCTTCCAGGCTTCAGGGTTATATTTACCTGTGGAATCAAGATAGTCACGATATACAATCTGCCAGACCTGATCAATCACCTCTTTGGGGCTATCGCTAATAGCTGAAGAAGAACTGCTTGGCAGACCCAAACTTGGAGAGGCAAGTGCAATTGCGGTAGCGGCTCCTCCCGCGCCCAGAAGGATCAGCCATGAACTGCGCTGGCGGCCTATTGAGCGAAGACTTCTGGAGATAGGCATGGCGTCCAAATTGGACTGATTGCACACAATAACGACTTCATGGCGAATCCACCCATCGACCGTCGTCCTTGATCAACTGGATCAACGCATCTACCCCCTCAGACTCAGAAACCTTGCGAATCTCATCTCTGCCACGGTAGAGAGATATCACACCTGGGCCTTTACCAACATAACCATAGTCAGCATCTGCCATCTCACCTGGGCCATTCACAATGCAACCCATCACCGCAATATCCAAACCAACGAGATGGGAGGTGGCATCTCGTACTTTCTTAACCACCTCTTCAAGGTTGAACAACGTTCGGCCGCAACTTGGGCAGCTGATGTACTCGACCATCGTCTTGCGCAGCCCAATGGATTGAAGAATCGAGTAACAGACAGGAATTTCTTTCTCAGGCGCCTCAGTCAAAGACACTCGGATGGTATCGCCTAGGCCTTCTGCTAAAAGCGTTGCGATGCCAGCGGTACTTTTAATCCGTCCGTAATCCCCATCACCAGCCTCGGTTACGCCCAAATGAAGGGGATAATTGAAACCCTCTTGATCCATGGTGTCAGCCATCAATCGATAAGCCGCCAACATCACAGGCGCTCTAGAGGCCTTCATCGAAATAACGATGTTATGAAAATCGAGCGCATCGCAAATACGCACGAATTCCATTGCTGACTCAACCATCCCAAGAGGTGTATCTCCATAAGCAAAGAGCATTCGTTCAGCAAGCGAACCATGATTCACGCCAATACGAAGGGCTTTATCTTCCTGCTTGAGAAGGGTGACAAGGGGTTCAAAATTCTCGGCAATGCGTTCTCTAATAGAAGTAATCTCTTCGCTGCTGAACTCGGTTCGATTTGGATCAGCTTTATCAAACACAAAGAGACCTGGATTGATCCTCACTTTGTCGACGTGATGTGCCACCTCAAGGGCAATTTTCATGCCGTTGTGATGAACGTCAGCCACTAGTGGTACTGGCTGATAAGTCTCCTTAAGGCGTTTGCAAATCTCTCCGACAGCCTTGGCATGCCCGAGAGATGGAACGGTTAGACGAACAATTTCACATCCAGCTTCATGCAAGCGACGAATGCCTGCTGTTGAACCCTCCACGTCAAGGGTGTCTTCGTTGATCATTGACTGCACCCTGACAGGATGATCACTACCAATCAAGACACCTCCTACGTTGACAGTGCGGGTTACACGTCTGTGGATCTGGGTGTCGTATCTCCTGGATGTGCTGAATTGAGACTCGGCCATGGTTGCGGTCATGGCAGACGGCGCCTAGATGAATCCAACATTGGCACAACAGCGCATCTATCGACTTGTTTGAGCCTGTGGCGAACCTCGTTCAGATCGCTTCTGGTCAGCGCGATAGGGGCACCATCTGCTGGAGATGGGTTGCGCAGAAGGTAGGCAGGATGCAAAAGCGGCATCAGTAAACGACCATGCCAGTGCTGCCATTGTCCGCGAAGTTTAGTAATTCCTCCCTTGATGCCAAGGATGGCTTCGACTGCTGTCGACCCAGCAAGAGCAATCACATAGGGATCAACCAACTCAATCTGTTGTTGCAACCAGGGACGGCAAGAAGCAATCTCCACAAGTGTCGGTCGCCGATTCTTAGGGGGCCGGCATTTCACAACATTGCAGATGTAGGCGTCAACATCAGGGTCAAGGCCAACACTCTCCATCAAACGATCCATCAGTTTTCCAGAACGTCCTACGAAGGGTTTTCCTAACTCATCCTCTCGAGCGCCAGGAGCTTCTCCGATCATCATCAAACAGGCCTGTGGATTTCCACGACTCACAACGACTTGGGGCTTGGTAAAAGGCAAGTCACAGGATCCACAGCCATTAGCGGCGTCCATATGATCCCCATACAAAGGTGTAAACCTTGACAAGTTTTATTTTAAATAATTGCGAACAACGCAAACGACTCTTTCATGAAAAGTAGAGCCTTGCGTTGATGAGATCTAAGCGGATTCAGACGTTAAAAGCGGCGAAGAGTCGCCAAAAACTAGCTCTTGGCAAGATCGAATGACCTTCAAAGGACAGTGGGGTTACAACCCAGGCAAGACATGACCTTTAAAAAGCGTATTTAAAGAAGTTGGTTGTCACTGTCAGAGCATCAGGCAAGATGTAATCCTTACGGGCATCCCGCAATGGGATGCGGCACCAATGCCACGCCCGCCCCAACTTTCCGACCGAGTCGTTGCCCTTCAGCCCTCACTCACACTGGCAATCAGCGCTCGAGCAAAGGCCCTTCAGCAAAAAGGCCGGGACATCTGCAGCATGAGTGCTGGCGAGCCGGATTTCAATACTCCTGAATTCATCATTGATGCCACGGTGAAGGCACTTCGTGATGGCATCACCCGTTATGGCCCTGCCGCTGGAGATCCTGAACTCCGTGAGGCGATAGCCATCAAGCTGAGCAAAGAAAACACTGTGCCTACCAATGCAGAGCAAGTGTTGGTCACCAATGGAGGCAAGCAAGCAATCTTTAACTTGTTTCAGGTGATCCTCAATCCAGGCGATGAGGTTTTAATCCCTTCTCCTTATTGGCTGAGTTATCCAGCAATGGCCCGCTTGGCCGGCGCAAAGGTGACAACACTTCCCACGACAGCAGAAAACGGTTTCTGTCTAGATCTCAACAACCTAGAAGCCTCCATCGGCTCAAAAACCCGTCTCTTAATACTTAATTCCCCGGGCAACCCAACCGGTCGTGTGATGGCACGTGAGGAGCTGGAAGCTTTGGCTGATCTGCTCAGAGATCATCCCCAGATCCTGGTAATGAGTGATGAGATCTACGAGTTCATTCTTGAAGACGGGCAAAAGCATCACAGCTTCTCGGCCATAGCACCGGATCTTTCAAGCAGAACCTTCATCGTTAATGGCTTTGCCAAGGGCTGGGCAATGACCGGTTGGCGGTTGGGTTATCTAGCCGGCCCCGCTGATGCTGTGAAAGCGGCAACTGCCCTCCAAAGCCAGAGCACCAGCAATGTCTGCAGTTTCGCTCAGCGTGGAGCCTTGGCCGCGCTGCAAGGGTCACGGGAGTGTGTGAACACGATGGTTAATAGCTACAACACCCGACGCGAACTCCTCACCTCTGGCTTGCTTGGTCTTGAAGGAATCAGTCTTGTCCCTCCAAAAGGTGCGTTTTACGCCTTCCCAAAACTACCTACGGGCAGCCTCGACTCAGTAAGTTTCTGTCAGCAGGCTCTTGAAAACTATGGGCTTGCCATGGTTCCAGGTGCCGCATTCGGTGACGACAGCTGTATACGCCTCACCTGTGCAGTATCACCAGAGACGATTTGCGATGGACTAGAACGTCTCCGCAGCGCTCTCAAATAGAGCGAAACACACGCCAAAACAAATAGAACATGTCTTCAAGACCAGACCGGGCGTTTGTCCTCACTGCATTGATCTGCTGCTTTGGGGTGCTGAGCTGCAGTAATCAAACTGAGAAGACACTTCGTATTGGGGCGATTCCCGATCAAAATCCTGAGCGATTGAATCGTTTATACGGTCTACTCTCGACTGAACTGAGCAATCAATTAAACGTGCCAGTTCGCTACAAAGCTGTGACGAACTATCCAGCCGCAGTCAGTGCATTCCGCACTAACAGCCTTGATCTGGTTTGGTTTGGAGGTCTAACAGGTGTACAAGCTAGGTTGCAGAAGCCAGGAGCAGAAGTTGTCGCTCAAAGAGATATTGATGCCAAATTTACAAGTGTATTTATAGCCAATACAAAGAGCGGAATTAAGCCATTAAAAAGTCTGTCTGGACTTCAACAACTTAATGGGAAGCGGTTCACGTTTGGCTCAGAAAGCTCCACTTCTGGAAGATTAATGCCTCAGCATTTCCTTCAGCAAGCAGGTGTACAAATGAAAAATTTTTCAGGAGGTCAGCCAGGCTTTAGTGGCAGTCATGATGCAACAATTGCATTGGTACAAAGCGGTTCTTATGACGCTGGTGCCCTGAACGAAAGTGTATGGAAATCGGCTCAAAAAAATGGCCGCATCGATCCAGCCAAAGTCAAAGTGATTTGGAGGACTCCCCCGTATGCCGACTATCACTGGCTAGCACAACCAAATCTCGATAAAAAATTCGGAAATGGTTTCACTAACAAACTAAAATCAACTCTTACTGGATTAAAGAAAAGTTCAGAACCTCAAGAAAAGATACTTGAACTTTTTGGAGCAAATAGTTTTATAGATGCCAGCCAAAAGCAGTACATAACAATCGAGAAGATAGGCCGACAATTAGGAAAGATTCAGTGAGAAGATTGCTTGACATAAGGGGCGTATTTGTTCACAGCAGTAGAGGCAGTAGACTTAATGATATCAACCTTAGCATATCCTCTGGAGAGCGTGTTGCGCTTGTAGGTAGCAACGGATCAGGAAAAAGTAGCTTATTAGCGGTTGCCAATGGTAGTCTTATCCCTGATTCAGGGAAGGTGCTTTGGCAAAATTATTCAACCTCAAACTTAAGGCAACGTCAACGACAAAAAATAGGAACTCTGTGGCAAGATCTACGTCTTGTAGAAGAGCTTAATGTTGCACAAAATATAAACTCTGGTGCGTTGGCCAACAGAAATTTGCTATGGGCTCTAGCTAATTTACTGGGGCCAATCGAATTAAAAGCCTGCAGTGAATGTCTTGAAAAAGTAGGTCTTTCAACTAGCGTGCTTTCTGCAAAGGTCAGCGAACTCTCTGGAGGACAGCGGCAGCGAGTAGCAATAGCACGACTCTTACGTCAAAAACCAGAACTAATTCTTGCTGATGAACCTTTATTCAGCCTCGATCCAATCCTTGCAGAGGAAATACTCCATCTTTTTTTGGACAACACAATGACTAGTGATATGGACGAAGAAAGAACCCTTTTGATGAGCCTGCATCAACCTTGTTTTTTTCAACACTTTGACAGGGTAATCGCACTTAAATCGGGCAGAGTTGTCTTTGATCAACCTGCCAACTGTCTTGATGAAGAAGCCTTAGCCTTGATCTACGGATCTGCATGAGGCGCCTCAGTCCAACTCCTCCAATCCTGAGTCTTTGGCCAGCACTGGCTTTATTGCCTGTGCTTATTTCCATATTCATAAGTTTCCACAATGGTGGAGCTACTCTTCTATGGGAGTTTATTTGCGCTGCCGTTCATCCATCTATTCAAGCAGAGGTCGTTCAAAGTGGATTTAGAGGAATACAGATCACTTTGGCCACTGCTCTTCTTAGCTGGTCATTAAGTTCAATATGCGGAATTTGTCTTGGTATAGCAAGCGCCAGGGTGGTTTGGGAGACCTTTTTAGGTGAAAGCTGGCCAGCGATTTGGATTCGTAGAATTTTGGCAATACCACGCGCAATTCACGAACTGCTATGGGGTTTGTTGTTACTTCAAATGGTTGGGTTGAGCCCTTGGGTGGCAATTGTTGCAATCGTCATTCCTTACACCTCACTTGTTGCTCGAGTCGTCAGCGATCAACTTGACACCCAGGATCGTCGAGCCTTGAGGGGCTTAAAACAGGCTGGAGCGGGCTCCTCTTCCGCCTTGATTACAGCTCTTGGCCCTGCGATGGGGCCTGTCTTATTGAGTTACATCGGATATCGACTTGAATGCGCATTAAGAGGGGCCACCGTGTTGGGGGTTTTTGGATTAGGTGGTATTGGGACTGACCTTCAACTGGCACTTCAATCTCTTCAATTCAATGACGTATGGACAGCTTTATGGTTACTGGCTGCAGTGATGTTTAGTCTTGAACAGATATTAAGTTTGATACGTCGATATTTTAAATTTTCGAAGAATGGCATTTGGCAAATTTTCATAATGTTGATTGTTTTATTGATTCTATGCGCACTAAGTATTCCCTGGCTTAATGCAGTTGACATTAATCTAGGAGAACCTCTTCACTGGAGTCCCCTTCCATTACCAACGGTTGATGAGCTAGTAAACGCTATTCACGCTCTCCCATGGATCCAACTAATCAGCAGCACGATGTTACTAACAGTGTTAGCGGCAGGAATAGCTATCGGAACACCGCCACTAGCAATGATGCTTTGGCCAAGCAGGCTGGGAATAGCAATACAGAGAATCATCTGGGGACTGCTAAGACTGATCCCAATCCCTCTTACTGCTCTATTTTTGCTGCTCTTCAGCAAACCGAGTCTGGCTGTTGCTGCTCTGGCACTTGGAGCCCACAACATTGGAGTGATGGGTCGCCTTTTACAAGAGGGACTTGACCAACAAAGCGACAACAATTTGAAAGCCTTAAGCGCGACTGGCGCCGGAGCACGATCGGCTTGGCTCTATGGATGCTTTAGCGGCCAAAGCCGTAGCTATTTAGCCTATGCCGCATACAGAATGGACGTGATTTTGCGTGAAACCGTGGTAGTTGGCCTGGTTGGGGGTACTGGACTGGGCTGGCAGTTGATCGAATCTCTTGGTTCGTTCAACTGGGCACAGGTAAGTGTCCTAATCACGGTCTTCACAGCTCTAACCTTGATCGGAGAATCGATCACTGATCGCTTGCGATATCACTGGACTGGTTTCACTAAAAAGCTGCCTATGGTTGTAGACCTACAAAGCTGATCAGGTTCCACTTGTCGATGTGATGGCGAATACATACAAGAGACTCGTTGTCATTGGTGACAGTGGTGTTTATGGATGGGGAGATCGAGAGGGGGGCGGATGGTGTGAACGTCTTCGCTGCCAATGGATGAGTCTCCCTGATGCCCCAGTGGTCTACCCCCTTGGAATTCGAGGCGATGGGCTGGAAAGCGTTGCAAAACGCTGGCTAAAAGAATGGCAAAGTCGAGGCGAACTCCGTCGTCAGGTTCCTGATGCAGTTCTACTGGCGGTGGGCCTCAATGACACAGCACGTATTGGACGACCCGATGGACGGCCCCAACTGACAGCAGAGGCCTTTCGCTTTGGCCTGCAGCAAATGCTGACAGAGATGAAACACCTCACGAATGTGATGGTGATGGGCCTCACTCCTGTCGATGAAGCTGTAATGCCATTTGCGCAATGCCTCTGGTATTCAAACCAATCGGGGTCGGTTTATGAAGCACAGCTTGAGGAAGCCTGTCTAGAGGTTGATGTGCCATTTCTGCCGTTGCACAACGCCATGCTCAATGAACCTGACTGGCTCAGCTGGATCGAACCCGATGGTATCCATCTCAACTCAGATGGACATGACTGGATCCACCAACGGGTGATGACATGGACATCACTGTTGGAGTGGGCACAGCTCGAACAACTAACAAATTTCACTCCTACGGTTGGCTGAAATCACCCCTAAGGAATCTGATGTTCATCCTTTAGTTGGTTTACCAGCGCTGCAGAAAAGCAGACAGTTAAGCAAGTCAACAGAAAGTCAAGTCATGGCACAAACTTCTTGCAAGACCTTGATGACAAAGAGGGCGAAGCGATCTGGCTATAAGGGTTCTCTTTCTTTGCCCGAATCGATACAAAAACGCAATCAGGCTGTAGTTGAACACTTGGGATTGGCTCACCTTGCAGCAACTCGCCAGGCCACCCGTGGCGCAGAGGAACTGGATGATCTAATTCAAGAAGCAAGACTGGGATTAATCATGGCGATGGAAAAATTCGATGCCAATCGTGGATTTAAAATAAGCAGTTATGCAATGGCCCGTGCCAACGGCCAGATCCTCCATTTCCGCAGAGACAGAAGCCAGATCGTGAGAGTGCCCTGGCGACTGAGAGACCTATATACCCGCGGCATGAGACTCCAACAGTTTCAACAGAATGATGGGTTAAACCCGCTCACTGAAGAACAGCTGGCTGCACAATTAGATGTAAGTTCAGAGCGCTGGCAAAAAGCTGTCGAAGCTGTATGGCAGACACGCCTTGTAGCTCTTGATGCCAGAGAGACTTCAACAGGAGGCAATCATGCTGAGAAGAGAGTCCCATTATTGGAACTGCTCAAGTCACCAAAGCTGAAAGAGCCTGATCTGCAACATCAATGGCTGAAAAAGGCTATGCAGCGTCTAACACCCCACCAGCAACACTTGCTTTACGCCCATTACATTGATGACATCAGCTTGAGAGAGTTAGCAAAGCGCGAAAAGATGAAGGAGAGAGTCCTGCGAAGGGTTTTACGAGGTTTAATTAAACAACTCCAACTTTGGTCCGCAAACAAATCTGATGAGCTCATCAAGCAGCCAATCCAAGCCAAGCGCCGATTGCGATGGCAAAAACAGCAGCAAAGCTTGTCTGTAAACCATTAACAAGTTCATTACTCAGCCAACTAATTCTGTTCTGAGCAACTGCTCCTAAAAGGCTCTCCATAAGAGTGGCCAACAAGCCAATCAAAGCAACCAAGATCGCCTGGGGACCAAAAGGCAGAAGTGAGAGGGAGACCATCACGAACGTCATCAAAAGACTGCCAAGGGCACTTGCGAGAGTGCCCTCGAGACTGATGGCGCCATCCGTACCAGCAGGTACAGGACGCAGTGTGGTGATGAGCACAGTGGTTCGGCCCCAACGTTTGCCTATCTCACTGCCGAAGGTGTCAGCAAGTTTCGCAGCAAAACTTGCTGCGAAGCCGATCATCAACAAAGACTGCGAACCAAGGTCCAGTTTGATCAGGATTGCCACTACAGCACCAGTGGCTGCAGATCCCCAGACATTTTCAGGCCCACGCCTGCCACCACGTCCCTCAGCAAGGCCAGCGAGCTTCTTCTGGGCCATCCCAAGACGGGTGACCATCGATCCCAGGACGAGATAGATCACAACCGCAAGCCAACCGCGCCAGCCAAGACATCCCCAGAGGATGGTGCCTAGTGCCCCGGCATGAACCCATCCGGTGGAAGTGAGTAATGGCAGCCTCTGGGCCACCGCAATCAATAGAGCATTGAGAGCAAAAGCCCAGAGCCATTGAGCCAGAGTCGGATTAGAAAAAAGCATCAACTTTGATAGCACTGCCCTTCGCCAAATTGGACAAAAGACAGCAAGTGCGGGTTATTGCTTGACGCTATCTGGCAGACCAGAGCATGAAGCAGAAAAACAGCCTACGGTTTTGATCTTCTCAATCTCAGCAATGAAAAAATTATCACCTCAAAAGCCTCTGCAGAAAACCACGGAAGAAGTCCAAGCCCTCGAGTCAAAGAAAGCCACTATGAAATCGAAGTTTCCTTGAAAAAGACGCCTATAACCGCTGCCATTATTGAGCTGAAACGCAGCCGCGAGAATCAAAAACAAACCTGCAGGAATTCAATCAAATCTTGACTGATCTCTTGACAACCTGATCCGTCGACTTGACACCATTGTTTGAGCTGCTGCCACAGCAGCTGTGCAAGTGCGCAGGATTGAATCTCCCAACGCCACAGGCACCCAACCGGCGGCCTCAGCGGCACACTCTTCAATTGGGCTCCAACCCCCCTCAGGACCAATGGCAACGGTGACTTGATTGATTTCTGGTGTCAATCGTTCCATCAAAAGTTGTAGATCAATCAGTCCCTGCCGACGAGTGGTGGCCAAAGCAAAAACTGCATTATTTGGTGGACTTTTCCACAAGGTTGAAGCTTCTGCTAAGGGCAAAAGTTCTGGCTGCCAAAGCTGCTCAGATTGCTCAACAGCTTCCCTAAGGATCACCTTCCATCGCAATGGTCGATCCTCCGCCTGAGGAGTACACCTATCAGAACGTAGAGGCTGAATCAGGTTTACGCCTAGTTCACAACTCATCCTCAAAACCTCATCAAAGCCACGCTTTGGGATAACAACAGCCAAACCAAGTTGTTGGGCAGGGCAAGGTTCGTTTAGACATGGTTGAGCCAGTGATGTGGCAAATTTCAAAACATCACCTGCTTGAAGAAAAGCTTCCCAGATGTGACCAATACCATCAGCAACCGCAACCTTTTGCCCCGGGCGAAGGCGAAGCACACGACGTAGGTAGTGGGTTTCGTTTTTGGTGAGAGACAACATCCCCTCCGCAGTCTTCATTGCCGCAAGACGATGCGATTCAACCAAAAGGCGTCTGAGCTCAGCCAAGAGAATGCTTTAGGCCTCCACAGGGAAGATGCTGTCAGGATGGGGCTCAACAGGCCAGTCATCATTGACACCACCAATCAGCACTTCATCCAACTGCACCACATCGGAGTCAATTTGTTGAAGAGCGTTGATCAGGACATCAAGTGCAACAGCATCACTTGTACCAAGATCAACCCAACAACGTGCCCAGCAGCCTTGATATTCCAACTGGCCCATGTTGTGCATCAGCGCAGGGATCACCGATCTGGCGTCTTCATTGTCGTAAGTGATCCAACTGAGATCCGCACCTTCCTCATGGACTTGTAGGTTCTCAGCATTAAATCCACCCAAACGGCCAATCACGTACCAACTATCAAAGATGCCATCGACGTAATTTTGCTCACCCTGGCTTGGTACATCGGCAAAGTGAAGCCATAGCCAACAGTTGAATGGATCAACCTCGCGGAAACGAACGTCCATGAAAGCTCGACGATGGCTCCATCATCGCGGCATTCACCATATACGTCTGCATAAGCAAGCATTCATCAATCAAAGTGGGGGGTCATTAGCTGCTAGGACAAGAGAAGTGAGGAGCTCATGCTGGAGCTGAAAGGCCTTCAATACCGTCCCTCAACATCTGAAGAGCCTGTGCTGCAGGGAGTTGATCTCATTGCTCATGCGAGCCAACCTGTGGTGGTAGCTGGAGCTAGTGGAAGTGGCAAAACCAGTCTGCTAGAAGTGATCAGTGGACTTGCAAGCGCTCAACAAGGCGAAATTCACTGGGAACACAAACCCTTAAATCAGCGTCAACGGCGATGGATGTGTGGGGTCGTATTTCAATTTCCAGAGCGCCACTTTCTTGGATTAACAGTGGCCCAGGAGCTGCGCTTAGGTCATCGGCGACTCACCACTGGGGCACAAACACAAGCACTTCAAAAGGTTGGGCTAGCTCAGCTTGATATGAGACAAGCACCGGAACGCCTCAGTGGAGGGCAACAAAGACGGCTTGCCCTTGCTGTTCAGTTGCTACGCAAGCCAACCATTTTGTTGCTTGATGAACCAACCGCTGGGCTTGATTGGTCAGTACGTGATGAGGTCTTGAAACTGCTTGCCAATCTTGCTCGAGATCAGTTGCTAATCGTGGCCACTCATGAACCAGAACTCTTTGAGGGCTGGTCACGTGCAGCTTATCGGCTCGATTCAGGCAAGCTTCGCAAGGTGTCTAGATAGCCCTATATCAACTTGAATAACTAGCTGGCTTCGCACTCGAAATTCAGAGCGAAGCAATTCACATTGGCCAACCATTCATTAGGAACACTGTTAAAGCCAATTGGTCCAGCGATCTAAAAACATCTTCCTGGGGTTTAATCAATAGGTAATTGATGAAATTGAATAAAAACAAAAGATTAGCCTAAGCGCCGACGAGCATTGCAACCCTAAGACTCATTACTGAAGGACTCAAAAGCATACTTAAGGAAGCTCTTAATATACAATTGAGCTATAATTTGGAAGACTATCTAATTGCTTAATAGAAGCAACATAGGCCTTTTTATCAGTTAACTAGATCGTTAAAGCGAGCCATTGTTTAAATCGGTCTTATCTGATCAAGCTAACAGAAGTGCGCCACCCCAAAGCAACAAAACGGTTGGCACCGCCTCAAGCTGATCTCCTGTAATCGGCAGGGTAACGCTTGGCAAAGCTGTCATTGCTTGCATGAGGAGTCCCCCAAGAATCAAGCCTGTAGCGAGCAAGAGGACACTCCATCCCAATGATGCAAGTGGGCGACGACCTCGTCTGATTTGACTCAAAAACAGAGCGATTGTTGAGACAGAAAGAATGAGCTCCGTACTACCAACAGGAGCAACAATCACAAGCAATAAGGCAAGGCCTCCCAACACCAATCGAACAGTCAGGCCCTGACCTTCAGGTAGGGAGAGATTCGGCCAGAATTCTCCAGGCTTGGTGTTAGAACTTGATGAATTGATACTGCGTAGGCGTGTAAGCAGTGCATTGCTTCCACCACTGCGTCCTGCTGTCACTACCTGAACCTCCTCTCGCTGAGAGGCACTTACTGCAGCATTGCTCACTTTGCCAAGCTGACGTTCCTTGAGGCTGGACATAAGCACAGCGTCGTAGGACGCTTCAACCCTTGCTCTTGCTTGTAGGTCATCTCCCACCTCTAAAAGCCGCTTTTCCTTTGCTTGTTGCACAGCTTCAAAGCTGGCTCCTGGTTCAAGACCAAGAATGGAGTATGGATCCTGCGACCCTGGATTCGAACTGGAGCCGATGCCCGAGGCCATGGTTCTACGAGAACTACTCTGAGCGTATCGAGATCAGCTCAAAAGAGGGGTGCGCCATGGCAATAGCCATGGCTGCTCTGGAGCTGTTTGCAACAAACCAAAGCCTCTTGCCGTCCCATCCACTGCCTACTCTTGAGCAACGGCATCTGTGGTGGAAGGTGGGAGCCAACTAGCATTTCAACCCTTCCAGGCTGATCATTGCAGCTTGGAGCACGAAAGCAAACGTACTCAGTCCCACCATCAACACGGGGACGTATCAGCCATTGGTTGTCCACTACCACTGAAAACATTCTTTAACGATTCTGGCTAACTAGAGCAGTGAATCGCGAGTCCATTTCATCAGGGAAGCAGATTTAAGCCGAAAGCTCAGAGGCTGATCGGCTCTACACCACTCACCACAGGCGCGACAGCACTCAGTTCCAACTTAGGGTGATCATCAAGAAGCTGATTAAGGTTCCACTCGTTCTTGAACAAGAGAACAGGGCGCTGCCAGGCATCCTGAACGGTCTTGCAATTAAAGATGCGACCCATCTCATCCAGAGCAGGCCAACCATCACTGACCCATCGTGCCACTTGGAATCCCATAGGCTCAAGGCGGGTTTGAACGCCATATTCGTTTTCTAAACGATGCTGAACAACATCAAGCTGCAACTGACCTACTGCAGCAAGAATGGGATCCCGTTTGCTCTGGTCAGTGTCGTAGAGAATTTGTACGGCACCTTCCTCTCTTAACTCATTAACTCCTTTACGGAAGTTTTTAAATGCCGAAGGATTTGGGTTACGTAACCAGCTAAATATCTCAGGACTGAAGCATGGTATCCCCTCGTATTCAACTCGAGAACCGGTATAAAGAGTATCGCCAATTGCAAACATACCGGGGTTGTTTAGACCAATAACATCACCTGGATAAGCATCATCAACTACCGAACGTTCTTGGCCAAATAATTTCTGTGGGCGAGATAGACGTATGGATTTACCGGTTCGTGCTAGACGCACCGTCATATCCTTTTCAAAACGTCCGCTGCAGACCCTTACAAAGGCAACACGATCACGATGGCGAGGATCCATATTGGCCTGTAATTTGAACACAAAGCCACTGAAGGACGAACGCAAAGGATCAACAGGACCCTCACTTGTAGAACGAGCTACAGGCCGCTGCGCCATCTCAAGAAAGGCATCAAGGAAAGGCCTTACCCCAAAATTGGTCATTGCTGAACCAAAAAACACAGGTGTCAACTCGCCTGCATGTACTAATTCCAGATCAAGCTCTGCACCTGCTGCCTCCAAGAGCTCTAACTCTTCTAAAGCCTGATCCAAAAGCTCCTTCTCGACAAGGCTTGGCAGTTCCGGATCGTCAAGATGTAGATGACGCTCACTAGCTTGCCGGCCCCTTTCCGCTCGTGTAAAAAGAACGACATTTCTAGTCCGGCGATCAATAACACCACGAAATAACTCCCCGCTACCAATAGGCCAATTCACGGCCCAAGGTGTTAATTCCAACTCTGCTTCAATCTCATCCAAGAGCAACAGAGGATCCCGCCCTGCGCGATCCATCTTGTTGATGAAAGTAAAGATTGGGATATGTCTCATGCGACATACCTCAAACAACTTTCTTGTCTGAGGTTCTAAACCCTTAGCTGCATCCTCAAGCATCACCGCATTATCTGCAGCCGCCAGGGTGCGATAAGTGTCTTCAGAAAAATCCTGGTGTCCGGGTGTATCAAGGAGATTAATTGTGGTATCGGCATAATCGAACTGCAGCACGGTGGAGGTGATCGAAATACCCCGCTGCTTCTCCAACTCCATCCAATCAGAGGTCACCTTGCGCTGCTCACCACGAGCTTTAACGGCCCCGGCTTGCTGGATCGCACCTCCATAAAGCAACAATTTTTCTGTAAGGGTGGTCTTCCCTGCATCCGGATGGGAAATGATCGCGAAATTGCGGCGACGGCTAATGGCCTCGGCCAACGAGGCCTCAAGGACTTGATCTATATCGATCGAAGAAGCCGAATCAATCGGCGCGCTCGGGGAATCGGGAAGAGAGGTCAAGCGGTAACGAAGATCTGGCGGGTGCAAGTGCATATTAAAGGTGCGATAAATGATCCAGCACTTGACTGCCTCTGAGATTCATAAGACGAGGAATTCTCTTCATGGCAGATGCACGAGTACATGCAAGCCTCTGTCAATGAATGATTGTGATCAGTTTTTCAATCTAAGCTAATCTCAGTGACAAGAACTGTTCCGGTAAAGTGCTTAACCGTTATCAATCAATCCTGATTCATCGACGCCACCAATCTCATCAATTTCTAGTACTTACCCATACCTGCAAGCAAGCTAGTAAACACCAACATTGATCTCAATACTTCGATTGTGCGACAACTCAATTCAATGGGGAAAGGCTTGCTCCCTCACTTGTGAGAATGGGCAAGAAGGCCTCATAAATCAAACTGAACCTATGCAGTTAGATCGTGCCAAATACTTCGAGATACCTGTCCTCAACTTCGTTCACATGCAAATGATCTAGCCCTGCATGATCAAGCTGTGTCTGCACCTCCTCCAAGGTGAAGGCTGCGTGCAGAGACGCCAAATAATCGCGAATCAATATAGAAGGTGCTTGCTGCATGTGTTTTTGTTGAAGCGCAATAGCCTGTTCAGTGGACGAGGGTCGACGCAGATCGCGATTAAAAACAATCGCACCTGGGGCTGCTAAATACTTAGTAACCTGCCATAAAAGATTAGGGTCATGAAGGTGGTGAAGCAAGCTATTACTAACAACGAGAGCAGCCGAATTTTCCAAATCGACGGATTGGTTCACTAGTGATGAAAGATTGGAACAGCGATAGGTCAGTCGCTTAAGTTCGGCTGCCATCGCTTTTTGCCGTTGCAAAGCGTGATCAAGCATGGCTTGAGAGCCATCAATGCCAAGCACCATCACATCAGGCCAGAGGCACTGAAGACGCTCACAAATATTTCCAGGTCCACAACCAAGATCAACGATCATGCTGCCTGGAGAAGGAACCTTGCTCAAGCTGATCAGATAATCCTGCAAGCGATTGATCAATGCCTCATCGGCACAGGAGAAATCTGCTTCGGCATAGGCCTTGGCCTGAAGCGGATCATTCATTAACTCCGGCTCAGGCAACCGCCTCACAAGATCTCACTCAAATTTCTCACTAGTCTCAACCAGGCACTGTCGATGGTGTTACTAAAGCTTGCAGACACCATAAGTGGCGGTAGCGTTCCCATACTTATCGGCATGAGCCAACCTATGACCCTGACTTCGAGCAGACCTGAGATAGCAATGACAGCCTTAGAAGCCAGCGGACAACGTGGCGATTTCCCTGCTACAGCTCCAGCCGCTAATCCAGTTTTTTATCGCACTTATAGCCGCCGCACCTCCTCGGGACGAGAAAGCTGGAACGAAGTCAGCACACGCAACCTCCAAGGACTGCAGCAGCTCGGAAAACTCAGAGCTGAGGAGGTGGCGCTGATGTCGCGCATGCAAGCCGAGAAAAAGGCTCTCCCCTCTGGACGCTGGCTATGGATCGGTGGAACGGATTGGATCCAAAAATCAGAGAATTTCTCAGGTGCGTACAACTGCACATCCACCAACCTGGTGGATTGGGAAGCCTTTGGTCTGATGATGGACCTTGCGATGATGGGCTGCGGAACTGGTGCAGTCATTGAACCTCACTTGATTGCTCAGCTTCCGGTGGTTCGCAACCCCATCAAAATCAATGGCGTAACAGATATCGGCCTAACAGCAGCACATCAAAGACAAGAGCACACAACGCACAGCATTGAAAACGACAACGTCTTGATCAAGGTTGGAGACACACGTCGTGGATGGGTTGACAGCTATCAGTTATTACTCGAACTATGCAGCGACGAACGCTTCGCTGGACAAACCATCAATGTGAGCATTGACCTTTCAGACGTAAGGCCAGTAGGCGAGACCCTCAAGGGCTTTGGTGGAATGGCCAATCCAGTGAAGCTGAAGGATCTTTATACCCGTGTCGCTCGACTGCTTGGCAAGGCAGTCGGCCGTCGCCTCACATCAGTGGAGTGTTGCCTCCTAATTGACGAAGCAGCAGTAACGATCGTTGCAGGCAACATCCGCCGCAGTGCTGGCATGCGTCAGTTCTCGGCGGAAGATCTTGCAGCTGCAGATGCCAAAGAGAATCTCTGGCATCAAGATTCCGACGGCAATTGGCGCATCGATCCCGAAAAAGATGCGCTACGCATGGCAAATCACACCAGGGTTTACCACAACAGACCGAGCCGATCCATTGTGATTGATGCCGTAAGAAAACAATTCCACTCTGGAGAGGGTGCCATCCAATTCGCACCAGAGGCCATTGCCCGTTCCAATGCAGACCTGCTCACCACACAAGAATTACGCCAGGAATTCATTGGGGTCTACTGCGATCAAGGAAAAGACGAAGCAGGTCGCTGGTTGCAGACCAACCACGGTCCGATCGATGCCAGCGAAGTAGAGCATCGACTAGGCCGCTATGGCCTAAACCCATGCGGGGAAATTCTTGGAGCAGATTTTCACTGCAATTTGGCCGAGATCCATCTCAACCAAATCGACCCTTCCGATGAAGAAGGTCAAGCCGATGCATTCAAAGCTGCGGCTCTATCGGTTGCCTGCCTACTGAACCATCGCTTTGAAGTTCCCAGATATCGCCAAAGCCGTGCCTGGGATCCAATTGTGGGCGTGAGTTTTACTGGCTTATTTGACTTCTTTGTCCATGCCTTCGGCACTGCCTGGCTCAGATGGTGGGAAAACGGCAGACCTGACACAGATGAAGGTCGCGATTTCAAGCAAAAGGAAGCATCCTTTTTGATCGGTTGGAAAAAAATAGTCAACGAAACTGTTTGGGACTATTGCGATCGCCACGGGATGCGTCGCCCTAGCCGTTGCACCACAGTGCAACCAGCCGGAACGAAAAGTCTGCTTACAGGAGCAGCTCCGGGATGGCATCCTCCTAAGGCTCAACGTTTCATACGTCGGATTACCTTCCGAAAAAATGATCCAGTAGCAATGGCATGTATGGACTACGGATACACCATTGTGCCGTCTCAATCTGATAAAGATGAGCAAGGTCGCTTGCTGGATGATCCATTTGATCCACGCTGCAGCGAATGGTTGGTTGAAATCCCCACAGAAGTCAGCTGGGCCAATCTTCCTGGTGCCGATGCTGTCAATATCAATAACTTCTCTGCACTCGCTCAATTTGATTTCTACATGCAAGTGCAACGCCATTACACGGCCCACAACACTTCAGCGACGATCGAACTGCGGGAGGATGAGATAGAGACTCTGGGCGAAGCGTTACATCAGGCCATTGACAACAGTGAGGGTTACATCTCTGCTGCGCTACTTGCTCGCTTCGATGCCAACAATGCAACCTTCCCGCGGTTGCCGTTTGAACCGATCAATGAAAACACGTTCGAGCGCCTGCAAGCAGAGGTCGTTAATCGGAGGGTAAGGAGCAACTTCTTCGAGGCTCTTCACTCCTATGACGAAGGTGAACTGATGGAGGCGGGGCCGGCTGGCTGTGATTCAGACAAATGCCTACTTCCACTGGCCAAACCTGGAGTCTGACGAAGACTCTCATGATGGAATCTGTCCTGGGTTGCTCCAGGACGGGTTTCTTGCCATGGATCTTCAATTTCTGATGGGACCACATCAATTAGTTGGTAAAGAGCATGGCAACCAAAAGCTAAAAGTGGCAATTTATGGAGTGAGCAAAGAGCGTTCTACACCGCCTTAAGCCAATGAGCACTGCCAAGAGCCAGATCAATGCGATGAGTAAAAGCACACGAGAAGCAATAGTGGACAAACTTAGAGCTTGTCAAACAGACGAGCAGTTACTTGAATTCGATGCTCAATTCAACATTGAGGGCAATTTAGGGCCGTTATACATCGTGATCTGCGAATTTCTACATAATCGCACGATCTCTCGTGCGATTGCAGCCAAGTGGCTAAAAACACTGATTGAAGATCGTGAAAATAAACTTCGGATCGTGAGTGTTGAAAACTAAAATAATATCTTAGACACATATGAAAACAATACCTTGTGAAATTGAAGAATGATATGTATACCATCAAATCAATTGTCAACAACTTTTGAGTAGGCAGGTGACAGCAAGCATTAAGCCTATCGCAAAAAGTATAGGATTTATTCTACGTTTTCTTCACTAGCGTCTACGAAAGAAGATCTATCAATCACATGACTCGAGCACACCACAAGAGCAAGTGTAAGAAACTAATTTGACCTCGATAGCCGAACAAATAGATTGATCATTCTCCCATCAAATTAATTGATTCATATTTGGGATGACTACATATGTGCAAGTAGCGCTAGGGTATTACAATCAACAAACAGCCATTCAAGCATGAAGCCCAAAATTGTTGATGGACCAAATCAATCTAAACAAGAAGAAGAGTTTTCTGGTTTAGCAAAAATTTTTGCTATCGGGATTGCACCGCGTGGAATCATTGCCATCGGCATCGTGCCGATGGGCCTTGTGAGTATTGGTGTTGTGTCAATGGGATTGGTGAGCATCGGCTGTGTTGGCATGGGAGCAATTAGCGCGTGCCTTGTAGGAATGGGGATTTGGGCTACGGGAATGAATGTTATGGGTGCTTGGTAAGAAATACTATTCAGAGTGCATGGAATATTGGTTAATAGGCATCCTATTCAGCTCTATTACAAGCCAAGCAGCCACCATTGATTCGATAAGGAGAAAGGTGACCATTAAGACAGTAAATACCTCTGAAAAATTTCTTTACTCCGATTTCCCTAGCATGAGCATCAGTTAAGGGAAGTTTTAGCCATTGATCTGGAACCTTGCCTACAAGATTCTCTCGATTCATTAGCGCTTGCTTCCTTCTAAAGTTTTCCTCACGATCATTCTTATCACAAACTGCCTCCGTTGTGAGTTCGCGAGAACATTCAATGCATTCGGTAATATTTTTTTTCTTTCTCAACTTATGAGATAAAGAGTCGCTCGGTACCTCACGCTCATTCCCGCAACTACAGCGACACCACCAATATGAATTACCTGCTGCGGTACGGCGATCTGATGCGCGGACAACGGTTAGCCGACCATAAACTTCTCCAAGCCGATCGCGTGGCTTGCTTGGCATCAGTAACTTCTCAAGGAATTCATCGACAGATATAATTTATCGATTGAATCGGAAAGGAATTGAACAGGTCGACAAATTGACACAAGAGACGCAATGCACTCATACAACAGAGGTGTAGTATTGATTCAGGGAAAGAAGAGGAAGGCCTGTCATAGGTTGAAATTATTCTTTCAAAATACTCTTGGGTGCAAAAAGATGGGCTCCCCATATTCAACAGAAAGAAGCATCATTTTGATCCAAAATAAATAGCACAAAGATCTGGGGTTGTTGAAATCACCAGGGATGCGTCGCCGACATTTCGGTCACAGTTCAACCAACCGGGAATAAAAGTCGTTAATTGTCTATTCCAATTCTGGATCAAAGAATCCAAGTAGGCATTAATCATTAAAAGAGATAGATACTAGTGAGAAAATAATTGATTACAGTATTAAAAATCAATCTGACTGTCAAAAGTCAAACGCGAAAGGCAGAGAAAGCTCCTTATTTTTTTATATCAAAGGATGAATAGAGAATTCCCTTTTTTAATAAATAGTAACTATTACGGCAAGGATTTATTTACAAGAAGAGTAGCCAGTCTATTGCGCGGATTACCATAAACTATATAATAATATAATCAATACTATTCATTTGCTATTATCCGCTTAATGATCTTTCTTTAAGCTTACTCAGGACGAATTCATTTTTTAACAGTATGATTGATGCTTGATCCTACAATCAGGTATAATTAATTATGTCGCCTAGCGACAGCATGAGATATGGAGAGGTGGTCGAGTGGTTGATGGCTCTGGTCTTGAAAACCAGCATGTCCGCAAGGGCATCGTGGGTTCGAATCCCACCCTCTCCGTTTCAGTTACGGTATTAAGACGTTATTAGATTCCAAGAGAGCTTTTATGTTTATAGCTGTAGCAGGAAACTCAATATCTGAGTGTTCGACGAGCCACTCAAGCAGGTTGTAAATTCGCTTCTGAAAGTGTGACTAACTTATTGGAGTCTGAGTCCCAAAGAATATAAGCAAAGCAATCTGGTATGTCTTTAATGCGTAATTTCTTTGCTCCAAGCAGAAGTGTTTGATTATGTGTATGGCATGCCTTCAATCTATAATTAGGTATCCGCTCGCAAAGATGATGAATGCTGTGGAAAGAAATATCTGCAAAAAACCAATTAAGCCATATAGGAATATCTAAATTACTACTCCCTTCAATTGCTGCAGTAAAGTAGCTCCAATCGTCATTACCATGAGCATAGGAACCTTCAAAATTATGTTGAACAAAAAAGATGCAAATAAAGATTGCTGCCGAAGCTGTCATCACCAACGAGTAACAAGTCCAAAACAGACCGACTCCAAGCCATCGACTCATTAATAACCAACTTGCTAGTACCAAGAGGTTATTTGCAAGAAGATCAGCTAATTCTCCAGAGGTATACCAATAACTTGACTGATGATTCAGTAATTGAGAGCTAAAACTATTGATACTGTTCAAGCCCTCATCTCGAAGACCTGCAACAAATTCACAGCACTTAGCCCAACAATATTCTGTTAATCCCAGGATCAAGGCCAATCGAGGCTTGATTATGAGGTAAAAGAAACCACCAGGAAATAACATCAATGGATGCCGACTTATAAAATAAATAATCTTGTTGATTTTGGATAGAGATTGATACTGAGCAAGAGTTAATAAAGCTGAAGGTCCTCGATAAAGCTGCCAATTACCATTGTGCTTATGATGATATGCATGCCCTCGTGACCAAGGGTGCTGAGGTATCGCATTCAGCACTCCAAGAAAAAAACCGGCCGAGCGGTTGAGCCATCGGGAGTGAAAAAGAGAACCGTGTCCGCAATCATGCATTAAAGAAAAACAGCGAGACGACAGCAAAACCAACAGGACAAGAACAATGAATAATTGAACAGCCTTCAGACCAACTGGAGAGGTTGCTTGACCAATCAATGACACCATCAGCCATAATCCAGCGATCGGAACAACAGTGGATAACAACTGCCAACAAGCCCAAGGGTCACTGCGTTGCAAGTAGGGCTCAATGACGAAATCAGTCCTGTTTAGAGGCCTGTTCTCCGGTGGAGTTGGTGGATCGTAGGATTGTGTTGCGATCTGACTAACGTTTGAAGTGCCCCTCTAATATGCCACTTTTATCAGCAAGCTGCTCCTTTGCATAGAGATGGATGAAATCGCTAAGCTTGTTCAACACATTTCAGGCCACTGATCTATTGATGATAGCTAGGCAACCATCGCCCAGAAAATGTATTGAAAACTTCATTTAGCAACAATCAAACAGTAGCAAACATCGAAGCCAAATACTCATTAAATATATATATTGACGATCATACATCATGATTTAAAACTATAAAGATTCAGGCCATAAACCTTTTGCGATTCATTTAATGAATACCAAGGCTGTCGGCGGAAACGTCCAAGGAATACATGCTGAGAGAGCAAAAATAATATTATAAAGACCTAATCATCAAGTTACATGCAAATTCTTGCTGGCCAGCACAAGGCATAGACCAAACATAATCAATAGGCAAAGAAAGTAACCAATAATGGAATGGGACACAAAAAAACAATGAAAGTGCATCTTAAAAAATTTTGCGGAGGTTTCTTTGTTTTAAAAGAAAACCATCCAGCCATCGATCACGCAGTCAAAGTTAAATGCATTAAAAAAACTAATGTTTGCTGGAAAGCAAACATTAGCGCAAGACATGATCTATCTAAAGTCTACACAGCATACGACCGTCAAATACATTGGAAAACTAGAGACTTGCTTGTTAAGTTTAAATTGGTGAATTAAACCGTAAGTAGTTTAAGAATACGTAGAAATAGATTGCATCATATATAATGATCTAAAAATGTGATGGCCAAAGCTCGCCAAATAAACCTGCAAGTAATTTTAGCCGCCTAGGTCTACTACTACTGCTATACAATCGCTGCTGATTACGCAAAATATCTGCTGCGTTCTCACCAAGGGCGGCACAGATGAAATCACTGTCTTCAGAAATCCAACGAAAAACATCTTCGTCCTCGATCTCTAGATGAAACTGGAGGCCATAAGCCAATGGGCCAATTCTGAACAGTTGCTCACGACAGCGCTCACTACTAGCAAGAACGGTCGCTGTTTTAGGCAGAATAATCCTGTCCCCATGCCAATGCAAAACATCCAGTGGCTGCATTAAAGACGTTATGAGTGACTGATTTGCCGCCTCGACCGTTGATCTAATTGGTGCCCACCCGACTTCCGCAAGTGGTCGCGGTGGGTCGCCACCCAACAGTTGCTCAACACCACCACCACCAGCATGTGCAAGCAACTGTGCACCAAGACACACTCCAACAAAAGGGATCTGATGCTCCAAGGCTTGTTGAATTAAGAGAACCTCATCCTGTACCCATGGGAAGACTGGGTTATGCAGATCGCCTACGCCCATCGGTCCTCCTAGCACCAACAAACCATCTCCATTGACTAAAGAAGGCAAGGGTTCCCCAAGGTCTACACGGATGACATGGACTTCTATCCCGTGTTGATGTGCAAGGTCTTGAAACAAACCAGGAGTTTCACGATCTAAATGTTGAACCACCAAGAGGCGAGTCATGTCATTAGCAAAAGGATTAGTTGTGATGATATTTTGACGTTAAACGAAATCTTCGCATTAGACCACTAATTGATTACCATTTCCTTTTATGGGGAGGCAGTTAAATAAATCCATTCAAATAAAATAGGGCATCATAACGAGGGCCCGGAAAAATGATTGCCCACTATCAATTAAAAGGCTATGCATCAGACAGAATAGATTTTGATTAAGGATGTAGAGTCATGATACCAGCATCGATTAAAAGCATGGAGTATAGGATTTAAATCAGAATTCGAAGTCATATGTAATGATAAATACCTAACGAGAAATCGTTCCTGGCAAAGGCGCCACAAAGCAGTGTAATTAAAGCTCAGGATGCCTGAATTTGACTGGCAACAACACTGCTAATCGCATATACTAGGGAATATTGATGTTGATTAGAACACAACTTGGCTGACATATAATAACGAATATATATTTTATCAAAAGGCAAATCGAATCCTGACCCGTAATTATCTTGCATAACCATCGATGAGCAATGAAAAATGATTGAACGAAAAGCTTAAATAGTTATGCAAGCTTAAATATAAAATACACATCACTAATGTACTGAAATAGACCATGACAGAAGCCAAGAAAATCAAAGAAGATATTAATAAAGTCTAAAAAAGATAATGATCAATGATTTCTGTAAATCATTCCTGAGCCAATCCATCACCAAGCCTTAAAGCTAACTGGCTGATATTTGGCAAACTCAAGGATCCAGCCCCTTTCGGCAATTTTTTTCAAATTTAGAAGGAAGGTCGAGAAATCACCACTTTGGATCCAGGCAGCCTTGATT
>NZ_JNBA01000038.1 GCF_000760295.1 Prochlorococcus sp. MIT 0701 | reverse complement strand
CTCCAATGAGCCTCCTTGTTGGTCGAGGGCATAATGCAGAAAGCGTGATGAGCGGTGATTCGATGGACGAACCGCAGCCGAAAGAGAGTTTGCTCAAGAAGAGTGGACGAATCGGAGCAATCCTTGGTTTCGTCTGGATTGCTCTGAATATTGTTGTGCCATTGGCTTTGTTGCGTGTGCCAGCGGTGCAGCGCTGGCTAGTGGCCTTTGACGACAAGCTCCCTTTTCATATTCCAGGAATTGGCTAGCTGCCTTTTCTTTTCTATTGCTGTGGTGCCCATGATTGGATCCATATCCATGGCCACCAACATGGGCCAGCTTCTCTAAGTTTTGGAGAAGTATCTCGTTTAAGGCCTTCCCGCAAGCCATCTAGGGCTAATAGGAATGTCCAATCGGGGCAATGCTGATGAGTAGTTCAGTCCTTTTTAAGGCCAAACATTTTCTTCCAGCCCCGCCAAACTAAAGGGTTATTGCCTTTGGTGATCACTGTGATCGCTCGACCCAAAAACCAGGATCCAGCAAAAAATCCAATCGCAGCTACTCCATAGAGGAGATTTGTTTGCAAGGTTGTTGTGGCGAGTAGTGACGGCATTTAATTGCTAAGACTTAACCAATTAAACCTTTGACTTTTAGCTGTTAAGGGCGATCTCAAGTTTCTCGGCCAATTCTCCAGCGTTGTACATCTCAATCAAGATGTCTGATCCGCCGATAAATTCCCCTTTGACATAAACCTGGGGAATCGTCGGCCAATTGGAGTAGTCCTTTATGCCTTGGCGTATTTCCATGTCGGAGAGCACATCAAAGGTTTCGAAGCTCATTCCGAGGGAGTTGAGGATCTGCACGCAATTGTTGGAGAAGCCGCACTGTGGCATCAGCTTTGTGCCCTTCATGAACACCATGATCGGACTTGATTGGATCAGGGCTTCTATACGGGTTTTGGTAGTGGGATCCATCGGAAACGAGGGGGAGAGGGTTTAGTCGGGAGTAGACGTGCTTAAGGCCAGGGCATGGATGACTTCACTGGCGAGCTGATCTTTGAGGGCCCCATAGACCAACTGATGCTGACGGATCCTGGAAAGGCCAGCGAAGGCATTTGAGATGACGTTCACCTGTAGATGGTCGCCGCCACCAGTGAGGTCTTCAACGGTGACTTGGGCATCAGGTAGGGCTAGCCGGATCGCTGCACCTACCTCATCGGATTGAACCATGGAGACCAATGTTGACTTCAAAGCTTGATGCTGGCAGATCCAAGTCGAAAGTTGACTCAGTTGGGAGTTGTCAGCTTGGCGCCGGCATAGGGGGTTTCTACGAAGCCCAGCTCCAGAAGGCTCTGATAGGCCTTTTGGCCTTCGGGGCGGGAGGGGGACATCACTCTCACCACTTCTACCAAAACCGGTACAGCGACTTCAGGTTGGTTTTGTTGGCGGAAAAGTGCTGCAAGGCGAAGGTTGGCCTGTGCAAGCAGCCCCATGGCCTTACGCCCTTTGGCATCCATTTCGCGAGGGATACGAGCATCCAGTCCGCGGAAGGCTCCACTGAGGTCCCGATAAAAGGCAAGCAGCTGCTTTGAAGCATCGCGAGCGTTGTCGTAGTCATTTCGGGCTTCAGTCAGATTCCCAGCGGATACAGCAGCATCTCCTTGATTCAGGAGGGTTTGAATTGCTGCCACATTGAATCCACCGCCAGCCTGGGCCAGCACCTTGTCATTGGATGAAGCTGCTGTTTGAGCTAGTGCTGAACCAGATGAGAGAGCTAGGCCAGCGGAAAGAGCAAGGGCCGTCAGCGGAAGGCGACAACGCATGAACTGAAGAACAGATGGGCGGAACTTTAAGGTGCTTTCTTCAGACGGCCTACTGCATGGAGGGCAGCTTGTTCAGCTGCATGCATCTGTTTGGATAGTTCCGCATTGAAGCTTTTGACCGCCTCACGACCAGTCCCCAGGATCTTCATCGGTTCTGCGAAGCAAATTGATGCCCGTCCACAGGCTTTTGGGATGACTTCGCTATAGCCAAGACCAACCGGCACGATTTGGACATCAATGTTTTGGTTCTGAGCAAGTTGGGCCAGACGTGCCAAACCTTGATAAAGCTCAATGGGTTCTTCGCTGCGATTGATTTTTCCCTCTGGGAAGACCACGACTTGTTGACCATCGGCCATCAGATCAATGGCGTAGCGCAGGCTGGTGAGCGAAGGTTTGACCTGATCTACGGGGAAACATCCCAAGCGATGGAGGAACCATCCCTGCAAACCCTTCATTTCGTCGAGGGTGACCATGAATCGACAATCACGACCCGTAACCCGACGGCCAGCGGCCATCGGCAACATCAATGCATCCCAGCGTGAACGATGGGTTGGAGCCAGCAACACCGGTCCTTGCTTTGGCAGATTGTCCTGACCCAGAACGATGCGCTCACGAAAGTAGTGACGCAAGACGATGTCTTGGGTCGTTACCATGGCAACGGGTGCCAAGAATGGGTCTATCCCAAGACCAAGGGAATTTTCGCGAGTCGCTAGGGCCGATGACACCGTCTCTGGCGAGTTCAAACATCCGAACTTAAAGGCCAAGAACCTCTTAACCCAATCGTGATTGGGCAGTTGAACAGGCGATCAAATCCCTTAGAGAATAGATGGCGGCCAATCATCCTGAATAGGATCAGGCCTGTTGCCCTTTCTTCATGGCAAGTCTCGGGGTCAACATCGACCACATTGCCAATGTGCGCCAGGCTCGCCAAACCGTGGAACCCGATCCAGTGCCCATGGCTCTAATGGCGGAACTTGGTGGCGCCGATGGCATCACAGTGCACTTAAGAGAAGATCGCCGACATATTCAGGATCGAGACCTGGAACTGCTTCGGGCAACAGTGCGCAGTCGTCTCAATTTGGAGATGGCAGCCACTCTTGAAATGGTGGGGATTGCTTTAAAAATCAAACCAGACATGGTGACCCTCGTGCCAGAGCGACGGGAGGAGGTGACCACAGAAGGAGGTTTGGATGTGGCTGCCCAGCAGGGATCCATTAAAGGCATGGTTGATCAGCTGCAGGCTGCAGGGATTCCCGTCAGCTTGTTTGTGGATCCTGTTTCTCAACAACTGGAGGCCTCTTGTAAGAGTGGTGCTCGTTGGGTAGAGCTGCACACTGGCGCTTACGCCGAAGCCTGTTGGGCTGATCAATCTCTTCAACTTGCACGCTTGACTGAAGCGACAGCAAGAGCCCGCAGCCTTGGCTTACGGGTGAATGCTGGGCATGGCCTCACTTATCAGAATGTAGAAGCCGTGGCGGCGATTGAAGGGATTGAAGAATTGAATATCGGTCATACGATCGTGGCCCGTTCGATCGCTGTAGGCCTTCAAGAAGCTGTAAGAGAGATGAAGCGTCTTGTCCAGAATCCCCGACGAGAACCTCTATTCGGATAGTTAGCAAAGATGAGTAGGCATTATTTAATCGCTGCAAATCAATGCTTACTCAGCAACTATGCGATGAAGAGCCTGTTGACTTAGTAAAAAAGATCTATCAGCTTGCAGTGACGGCGGTCTCGACTGTTACTGATCCTTCTACTGAAGCCTAAAACAGGCCCTCCAACATTGAGCAATCAGAATCTGAACAACCCTAGGAAGGTGCGACGTCCAGTTGAATTCTCTGCGGAGGCACGATCGTCCTGTTTGTAACGGGGCTTGGTTTCACCGATGGTAATCAGGGCCTCTTTCTCCTTCCACCAGATCCAGTCACGGATTGGTGGTGTGGTCATCAAATCTTCCCGGGTGAGACCAAGGTCAAGCTTGGCTGCGGCACCTAGAAGTACGTCCAGCATGGAGTCTGCATCCTCGCAACGCGCCAAAGCTTCATTGGTGCGCTCAGCACCATTGAGGGCTTTAACGAGTAAGTCCACTCGTTTCAGAACCGGCAACGTGCGTGGATCCAAATCAACCACTTCAAGACTGTTCACCGTACGCAGTAGCGATGACATATGGCTACTGCCCAGTCAGAATCTTGAAGAGAATGCTGCTCCGATTGTGAACTCACCCCGCGAATGTCACTGGGTGATTGGGGATGTTCATGGCTGTTATCAATCCTTGGTAGAGCTCATCGCCTTGCTGCCCAGCTCAGATCAGCTCGTGTTTTGTGGAGATGTGATCAATCGAGGGCCTGCCATTGAGGCCACCATGTTGCTTGCCTGGGAAATGGTCTGTCGCGGTGGTGCTCATTGGTTGCGTGGTAACCATGAACAACATTTGATCGATTGTCTGGAGGTCGATCCTCAGGATGGCCAGGCTGCTTTGCTGGCGATTGACACGTACCGGCAATTGGGTGATTGCCAGGCTCGAGAGTGGTTAAGCCGCTTGAAAGGGCTTCCTCTTGTTTACAAAGCCAAGGGATGGATTGCGACTCACGCTGGCTTTGACCTCCATGGCAATCCTGATTTGAGCATTCGTCAGCAATTCTGGGAGAATTACGACGGTCGCTATGGACGCGTGATCGTGGCTCATACCCCTCGTCCGCAGGTGGAGCGCCATCGCCATATCGTGATGATTGATACGGGAGCTTGCTACGGAGGCCTGCTGAGCGCCTATTGCCCCGAACGCGATGCTGTTGTTCAGGTCTGCGGTGAGCGCAAGTTGAATAAGCATCTGTCATGCGATGTCGACAAGCTCAAAGAGGCGTTAACTCGCGAGACGACTACATCATCATCCCTGGTTTCTGCTAAGCCTTGCTGACGATCTACCGCAGCAACAGAGCGGAGTGGTTAGCTCGAGTGTTGGCGGAGCAGTTGCGTCTGGCACCACCAGGTTTATTTGACTCAGTGGATGTCGTGGTGAACACCTGGCCCACAAGCCGCTGGCTGGGGGAACAGTTGGCAAGCGTGAATGGCATCAGTGCTTTGGTGCGATTCCCCTTTCCAGGATCACGCTTACGGCAGTTGGTTCGGATGGTCTTGGGGATCGATTGTGATGCGGAAGACCCCTGGCGGGCCAGTCGACTCGTTTGGCCTCTGCTTGATTTGTTGCCACAGCTTTTGGAGACTGAAGAAGCTGCGCCATTGCGAGAATGGGTCAATCGACAGCCATCCCGGCCAGGCCACCTCAACCGAGTGCAATGGCAGCTGGCGAGAAGCATCGCCGATGCCTTTGACGACTACGCGCTTTATCGCCCCAAGTTGATCCATCAATGGCTGCAGGGCAGTGATCGGCTTTTGACCTCATCGCAGGAGATGCCTTTAACCCTGCGCTGGCAACCGCAGTTGCTGCGTTTATTGGCTGAACGTTTGCAGGTTGAACCGTTCGGGATTCAGGTGCATAGGGCAGTTTCAAAGCTGCGCAGCGGAGACCATTCCGCCATGGCATTGCCACGTCAACTGCGATTTTTTGGTCTGAGCAGTTTGGCTCCGGTGCAAGTGGAGTTAATTCAGGCTCTCTCGGGTTTTGTGGATGTACAGATGTTTCTGCTGACCCCCTGTCCGGATCTTTGGCAGCGATGTCGTAGCAGAAGGGAGACGTTGGGGCATCAGTGGACCGAGCCAGCTGATGGTGTTTGGTTGCTCGAAGCGCCGCGCTTAGAAGCCACCCTTGGACGAATGGGCGCGGAATTTCAGCAGTTGCTGGAAGGTGGCGGTGAGAGTCAGCTTGGTCAGTGGCAGGAGGGTGATCTATTTGCTGCGCCGGCCACCATGGCCTGTGAATCTGGACAAGAACCTACGTTGCTTGAGCAGCTTCAGCAGCAGCTTGTCTTGCCAGAGGATCATCAACCTCTGCGGCGCAGGCAAGAGGACAGTTCTTTGCAGTTTTTGGCTTGCCCTGGGCAATGGCGCCAGGTGCAGTTGGTCCGCGATCAGATCTTGCAATGGTTTGCTGCCGACCCCAGCCTCGAACCCCGTGATGTGTTGGTGATGACACCACAGGTCAATCGTTTTGCTCCTCTGCTCGCCTCGGTGTTCAACGATGCTGCAGCTACTGGTGTGGAGCTTCCCTGGCGGCTCACAGATCGCAGCCAGCAGGACAGCCCTGGGCTGACGCAGGGGATGTTGCAACTGCTTCAGATCGCAGGCGAGCGATTGACTGCCACCGCCCTTGAAGGTTTGCTCGCTAATCCGGCAATACAGCAGCAGCAAGGCTTTGGCCAGGACGATGCCAGTAGCCTTAGTCGCTGTTTACAACGCACAGGATTTCGCTGGGGCCTTGATGCCGAGGAGCGTGGTGGTGATGAGACCCATAGCCTCAGTTGGTGCCTGGATCGCTGGCTGCTTGGCTTGGTGTTGCCCAGCACACCAGGTCTGGCGCCTGGGGGAGCAGCACCCTTTGCAGAGGGGCTGGAACCAGATCAGCTTGCTAAGTGGTGGCAGCTTTTGGCTCAGTTTTGCCGGCAGCTGAAAGAGTTTCGTCGTGCTCGAACTTGTGGCGCTTGGGTAGAGCTCTTACAGGGCTTTGTCGAGGAGTTGTTTGGTGATGGCGGCGCTTGGGCTTGGGAGCGGCAGTGCCTGTTGATCGCTTTGGAGGATTGGCGGCAGATTGGTGCTGACTGCCCGTTGCTGTTGGAAGCAGGTGTTGTAGCAGATGTTTTGAATGAAGCTCTCTCTGCAGATAGCGGTCGGTTTGGACATCGCACTGGTGCCCTCACAGTGAGTGCTTTGGAGCCGATGCGTGCCATCCCTCATCGTGTGATTGTGCTGATGGGATTGGACGCCGATGTGTTCCCCCGCCATCGCGAACGCGTTGGCTTTCATGTACTGGAGCAGCAGCGTCAGCTAGGTGATCCACGCAGTAGTGATCAAGATCGTTATGTGCTTTTGGAAGCATTGATGTCGAGCCGACAGCATCTGCTGATTACCTGGAACAGCCGCGATGAGCACACTGGCGAATATCGCCCAGCTGCTAGTCCTGTGCAGCAATGGCTTGGACAGCTACAGCATCAGCTTAGCGATGAGACGTTTGAGGGTCTATGTCGAGAACCAGCCGCCAATCCCCTTGATCGCAGTAATTTTCTATCTCAGGGGAGTCAACCCCCTGCTAGCTGTGACTATCGCCATTTCGAGGCGCGCCGCTGGTTGGATACAACTCTTGCGCCACCACCCCTTGCCCTTGCTCTGCCTATGCATTGGAGCTCGGTGTCATTGGAGGCTTCTGCGGTTGTCTCATCTGAATTGTTGTTGCGCTGGTTAATCGCTCCCCAACTGATTTGGTTGGAGCAATTTCAGTTAACACCACGTGAATGGCTTGATCCTGTTGAAGATCTTGAGACCCTCGATCTAGATGAATGGCATCGGCATGGTTTGCTCCGGCAACGTTTGTTAGAGCTGCTTGGCAATCTCCCTACGGATGAGAATGCATTGCTGCAGGAATCAGAAGCAGGTGATTGGAAGCATCGCTATGCCGGTCAAGGCACCCTTCCTCCAGGAGCAGCTGCGACGTTGGAGTGCGAACGGCTCGAAAAGCGTTGGCAGCATTTACAGGCAACGCTGCTGAGCATGGGACCATGCTCGACACGACGTCTTGAGTTGGCTGATGGCTCTAGGCAAATGCTCTGGGCTGGTGACACGGTTGTGGTGGTTCAGCCAGGTCAGTTGAAGTCAAGGGGGGTGATGGAGGGATGGCTAAGCCATTTGCAGGTTTGCGCAAATCACACGCAAACGGCGGCAACTGTCGTCGTCGCCCGTTGTGGATCAGCAGCCAAGAAGGATCAATTTGAGATAGCTCTGCGTTGGCAGCCACTTCCAGCCGAGCAAGCAAGAGAACAGCTCATGGCCTTGCAGGCTTTGGCATCTCAGGGCTTGAGTCAGTGTTGGCCGGTGCCACCGATGAGTGGTTGGGCTTACGCCAACGCCAACAACAAATCGGCTGGTAGGGGAGAAGAAGCCTTCCGTCAGTCTTGGAGTGGCGGATTCAATGGTCAGGGTGAGCGTGAACGGGCTGAGATGCAGCTCTGCTTTGGGGTGAACTGCGAAGCTTCAGAGCTTCTCAACAGCGCTGGTTTTGAGCAGGCATGTACAAGCCTCTATGGTCCTTTGTTTGAGGCATTGGCGATCTAGAAGTCATTGCGGCTGACCATTAATTTGAAGGTCATGCAAGGTTTTCGTTATTCAGTCTGCGCAGACTTGTGTGAACAGAACAAGGGATGGCTCCGATGTCAAATTCTTCAAAGCAAAGCGCAGCAGAGTCTCTGGGTAAGGCTTTTTCTGGTTGGGGCCTGAGTTGGGGTGGCTGGCTGGATAATCGCCAGGGTGAGTGGTGGCTGTTGGCACAGATCATCCTGATTGCAGCCCATCTTTTGCCCCCTTGGCCTTCTTTAGTGCGTTGGGGTTATAGCTGGCCATTGCCAATTGCCATTTTTGGAGCATGCCTGTTTGGTGTGGGGGTGTTGTTAGTGGTTCAAGCGTTTTGGCGTCTTGGTGCAAGCCTTTCACCACTGCCTGATCCAAAGCCCACTGCTGCCCTGGTAACGCAGGGGGCCTATCGACGCTGCCGCCATCCGCTTTATCAAGCACTGTTGCTGTGTTCCGCTGGAGTAGCCATTGCGCTTGGCAGCCTGTTGCATGTGGCGTTGTTTTTTGCGCTGTGCCTTTTGCTGAGAGGCAAGGCTCGGCGGGAGGAGCGAAAGTTACTGATCTTGCATCCTGAATACAGCGCCTATCGCGCTAGTACTGCGGCGATCATCCCTGGGTTGCCCTTGCTGGATTGGAGAAGCTGATTGGGATTAAAAGTTACTTTTTTTGGGTTGGGTGTGTATTGGATAGAGGTGCATATAATTGGGGCTGAGCCATTTTAAAATAGCTTCATTCTGTATGATACTTAAGGCCTGAGATTTTAAGACAGACCAGCTTCTTAAAAGTGAAATCAGCAATGATGATTTGAGAGGCTACGCCAAAATCTATCCTGCCCACCATTGTTAAGCTTTTTTGACTTTAGTGTTCTTGGCTGCAAAAGTAACTTGAATGGGGAGTGGGCAATGCTTACGAGATTCCCACCAACTTTTACGGAGTTATCTTGATACAAAAAGCTGAAAATAACCTTAGCCCCTTCAATCTTATGGTGATTGCAGGTAGCTGTGCTACTGCAATCGGGCTTGGCATAGCCCGCTTTGATTTTGGGGCAGTTGGACGCTTCATGATCGATGAAGCTTGGATCAGTACCACTGGAATGGGAGATCTTGCAGGCTTAAATCTTGCTGCTTATTTATTGGGCTCTTTGCACCATTCGCAGATACGCAATCGAAAAGTTGTTCTGCGTATGATGATACTTGCATTATTGCTGCTGCCGCTGTCTTTCTGGCTGGAGGCATTTGAATCGAGTTTTTTGTGGCAAGCAGTTGCTCGAATTTGTGCAGGCTTTGCAGCAGGCCATTTGATTAGTGGAATCCCAGCGATTGCTCTTACTGGCTTGCATTCGCGTTATCGACGCCGAGGTTCAGGTTTGGTTCTTGCGGGAGGAGGGATTGGAGCATTGCTTGGGGCCTCTGCAATTGGCCTCTTTGCCCATCATTCGGCGACGATCGCCTGGGTCGTTTTGGCCTTGTTGTCGATGGCATTGGCATTGCCTGTGCTTTGGTTGCTTAGCAAGTCAATACAGTCTCAATCTGCTTCTGGACAATCTCAATCTGCTGAGAGCTCAACTGACTTAAGTGCAATAAAACCAGGTAATCGTTGGCGAGTTGTGGTTCTGGTCGTAGGTGGCGGGCTGTTAGTAGGAGCGGGGCAAGTGCCGATTTCACTTTATGCACCGATCGTTGTTGCTCAGAAATTTGGTGAAGCCTCTTCTTTAAGCAGTGACTCTTTAGCTTTACTTGGATTGGGCTCTACGGTTGGGGCACTCACAGCAGCCTTTTTACCGCGCCGATGGCCGACATCCTTGATGCTCCCATTGGTGTCTTGTATTGGACTTCTGGCCAGCTTGCTGTTTTTCTTTAGCGATGAAGTTTCAATCATCCTTTTAGCAACGTTTCTGATTGGTGTATGGATGTGGATGACGGCCACTCTTACTTATGACAGGCTTGGAGAGTTTTTGCCATCTGCTGAGGCTCATCGACGCGTGTGGGCCGTTATGGTTTCTTTGGCAGGTTGCGGTTATGCATGCTTTTCTTTCTCATTTGCTCATCTTGCAAGTACCAATCTTAATTTAGTTCTTTTAATAGGAATTGGAGTTCTGGTCGTTCAGTTGAGCATGGAACTATTGCAAAGATTGGCTTCTTCAAAAGCCCCTAGTTATTGAGGGTTCTGTTACGGCTTAGCCAAATCTGATGAGATTATATGTCTGAAATGCAAGTAGAGAGAACAATCCTATTGATGCTTCATTGAAATCGATAGACAGTGGAATAAGAGAATCATTGAGGTAGGGTGCAGTATGTTGTCACTTTTTATATAAGCCCAATACGGAATCAGTAGATAACAGGATCAACAATTAATATTCTTCACCAATCGATTGCGTACCCTATGACCATCAGAGCTTGTTTGGGATGGAGAGATCTCTGGCAGATTGGACGAAATAATTAACAATAATTATATTTGAAGCTACTAGTCAAGACTTGTTTTAAAGTGGTTGGTAAGTTGAGTTTTTCAACGCCTTTAGGCACTTTTGGTAAATGCGATGTCAAAGGCAGAGAATGATCGGTGAGATTCACCAATTAGCTCTGCTGTACTGCAATGGCTAATGCAAGCAGCGAACCAGAATCTTGTTTCCATTCCAATGATTACCCTCTCGGACCTGGCCTGCGCTTACTAGAAGCCAGTGCTGGAACAGGCAAGACTTTTGCTCTTGCTCATTTGGTCTTACGACTGCTCACCGAAGGTCACCACCAAATTAGTGAACTATTGGTGGTGACCTTCACTGAATCCGCTGCAGCAGAGCTGCGCTCCCGCATTGGCCAACGTCTTGAGGATGCTCTTGAAGGTCTTGAAGCTCTCGATCAGGGCGCTACTGACAAGCCGCCTGATCTTGTTCTGGAGCAATGGCTTCAGCGCAAGGAGCACGATGTATCTCAACGGCATCAATGGATCTCCTCCCTCTTGGTGGCACTCGAGAGTCTTGACCAGGCTGATATCACAACCATCCATGGGTTCTGCAGGCGTACCTTGCGTCGTCAGGCTCTTGAGAGTGGTGCTGTCATGGACCCACGCCTGGATGACTCCGGACAACAACTTGTTCTAGAAGTTGTTCATGACTATTGGCAGCAACAGCTCTTAGCTCTCGATGCCCAGCATGTAGGCGGACTTCTTCATGCTGGCTTGAGCGTTGAGAACTTGGCAAAAGGTTTGCTCAAACTCGATAGCGATCCCAGCTTCGCTCTTGAAACTCAGCCCAGCAATCTGCAGTCTTCACAACCTCTATCAAGCCAGTTCGATTCATACCTTCAGCAGTGTTGGCAACAGTTTGTTGATCACTGGAAACGACACGGATCTGAATTGGATGTCGCTTTATCGAGTCGAGCTGCTGATTGGCGGTCTCTTGGTGTTCAAGACACAAAACCCTTTAGCCCTAAGCCCAAAAAAGATCGTTTCGCCATCCTCAATCGCTGGCTTGAAGCTTTCTCCCAACAACCACAACATTCTGATCAGCCTTTTACTCCTGGCTACGCAGCGATCCGTGATCAATCCTTGCTTACGGATTACTTTCATCCAGCTGTTGTTTGCACTGTTGCTCGGCGTAGCGGCGAAGAAAACCCCACTCCTCTGATGCCTGCACTGCAGAGATCAATTGCTGATCTTTGTGATGGCCCTGCTGAACAGGTGTGGAATCATGCATTGCATTGGGGGCTGTCTGCGTTAGCTGAGCGCCGCAGGCAGCGGGGTGTGATGAGCTACGCAGAGCTTCTCTCTGCACTGGATCCCAATCCTCAATCCGAGACCATCGCTCAAAGCCATCCTGCTCAACAAGCACCATGGCTTGAGGCGTTACGACAGCGTTATCGCGTTGCCTTGATTGATGAGTTTCAAGACACGGATCCTGTGCAATGGCGTCTGCTTGAAGGGGCCTTTGCACATAGCCCTGACCATCTTCTGTTGATGGTTGGTGACCCTAAGCAGGCGATTTATCGATTTCGTGGCGGTGATCTCAACACCTACATGGATGCACGTTCAAAGGTTGATCGCATCGACGTCTTGCTTGATAACTTCCGTACAACGACTCCATTGCTTGATGGCTTAAACCATTTGATGGCTCCAGGTTTGAGGCGTTCAAAACTAAATGTTCCATCTTTGACTGCTTGTAGTCAAGCAACACCAAGGCCTTTGCCCCTTGGTGTTCACCCACTTCAACTGCTCAATCTTGATGAAGCTACTCATCCAACAGGTGCGCAACCTGTTCCACTGACCTCTAAAACCAACCTGGAAGAACAGATCCCAACGGCTGTTGCCCATGCTGTTTTGGATTTGCTTCAGAGTGATTCATACAACTTCAGCCCTTCTGATATCTGCATACTTGTTGGTCGTCATCGACAGGCAGCCAGCATTCGCCAGGGCCTTGCTGTCGCTGGAGTGCCCACTCGGCTTGTTAGCCAGGGGGATGTTCTCACCAGTGAAGCGGCCCAGGTCTTACAACGTTTTCTGGATTGTTTGGCTAGGCCCGCTCAAAGCAGCAGTTTGAAGCTTTTGGCCTGTTCAGCTCTGATGCAATGGAACACAGAGCAGCTCGCTCAAGCTGAATGCAATGGTGAGCTCGATCAATTAGCCCTTCGCTTCAGGAATTGGGCCATCAATCTTCCCCGCCTTGGTCTTATGGGCTGCCTAGCGGAGTTACTTGAAGGCCGCACAATTGCTGATCTCTCAGAACGAGGACGCCTTTTAGGTGACTTATATCAATGTGCGCAGCTTGTACAGGAGGTGATTCATCGACAAGGCTTGGATGCGTCTACTGCAGCTGATTGGTTGCGTCGCCAACGACTACAACCTGTTGATACTGTTCCAGAGGCTCGACAACCTCATAGTGATGTAGCCGAGAGTGCGGTTGCTGTGGTCACAGTGCATCGCAGCAAGGGGATGGAATATCCCGTTGTGATTTGTCCCTACCTCTGGCAAGCCCCCTCCCTCCCCCGCGGCCCCTTGTGGAGATCCAGCTCAGAGTCGCGTTGGTGTGTAGCGCTCAGCACAGGCTGGGGGAAGGGATGGCAGCTTTCACAGCAGGCTCATCAAGCATCCCTGCAGGAAGCCGAACGTCTTGCCTATGTGGCGATCACAAGAGCCTGCTCTCTTTTGATGTTGATTTGGGCTCGGGGGGCCAAACAGGAAGGCAATCCCCTCAGCGCTTGGCTGTTTGGTGTGGATGCCATCGATTTAGCGATGCAGGATCTCACTCCAGAACGAATGAGTGCTTGGCTTGATCGCCAGCAGTTGCCGATCACTGTTGTTCCGGCTCAACTGAAGTCGATGCAACAGCGCTGGCAATCACCGCCGCTTCAAGGCGAATTAGCTCTTGGCCCAACACCGCAACGGCGCCTTGATCTGTCTTGGGGTCGCAGTAGTTATTCCGCTTGGGTGTCTGCTGCACACACTTATGACGGCAGTGCTCCTGCTGATCCTTTGGAGTTGGAAGAAGGTCGAGATAGCGATCAGCAGAAGCTTGAACCCATGCTCAAACTTCAAGATCAGAGTGCGATTGCTGATGCCTCTCGCTCAAATCCAACGTTGAACTGGTCTGACCAGGGCCCTCTGGGGCAATTCCCTCGTGGTGCTGCAGCAGGGGATTGCTTACACCGGATTCTTGAACGACTGGATTTCTGCAAGCCATTGCAAGATCCGAATGCCGTCATCGTGATTGAAGAAGAGCTACGACGCGCAGGTCTTGACATCACTCTGCTCGCCTCAGTTCAGGATGGTCTTGACAGGGTGTTGAGTACTCCAATTGGTGGTTCCCTGGGAGGCTTGCGACTGAATCAACTGCATGGTCAACGTCGCATTCATGAACTCAGCTTTGATTTGCCAATTGCTCATCAAGGCAAGGTGTTGCGTTCGTTTGATTTGGCCAGTGTTTTTCATCTGAATCCATTGGCTCGCTTTGGTTTGTCCTATGCCGGGATGATTAAAGGTCTGAATGTCTGCAGTCGTGGTTTTCTTACCGGTTCGATTGATCTTGTGTTCACCGATTCAGAAGAATCTTTAGAAGCTCGTTGGTGGGTTGCTGATTGGAAAAGCAACTGGATCGGTCGGCGTGATCCAGAGGGACAGGCTGTCGCTTGTGGTCCGCTCCATTACGACGACTCCGCAATGGAGCAGCAGATGCTTCTTCATCATTACCCCCTTCAATCCCATCTTTATTTGGTCGCACTCCATCGTTTTCTGCGTTGGAGGTTGCCAAGTTACGAACCACAGCGCCATCTGGGCGGATACGTCTACGTTTTTCTTAGAGGTGTCCCAGGCGCTAAGGCCATGAACGGTCGCTCCCTTACTAAACCAGCACCTGGATTGATTGTGGAGTCCGCACCATTAGAGCGGGTTTTGCTTTTGGATCGCTTGCTCAAGAACGGAGGACAATGACTCGCAGCGATTCATCCACTTGGCCATCAGGTTTCTCCAGAGCACTGCATCAAACGTTGTTGAGGCGTCTCCCGCCCAAGGCTTCATCAGTTCATCTCGAGGACTTGGTCAACGCGTTGATGGATGCATTGGCTCGCGGTGAGCTGCAGCTGAATCTCACTGCGATGTCTCCCCCTCAAGAACTCAAAGCCATGGGATGGCCTGAGGCTCATTGTCAGGCCCTGCTGGCTAGTGGCTGGCTGGAAGGCTCGGCTTCTCCGATGCTTTTAAACGGCAATCAATTGAGTTGGCGTCGTTGGCATGGTGACATGGACGCTGTGATCAAGGAGTTGATCAACAGGTCAAATGTTGTTCAACCGACTTCAATCTGCACCACACCATCGCATCATCCTCCTTTGTTGGATGGGCTTAATCCTGAACAGCAGGCAGCCGTAGAAGCCATCGATAACCATGGCGTGGTGTTGTTGAGTGGCGGTCCGGGTACGGGGAAAACCAGCACCATCGTGCAAATGCTGGCGCGGGCATTCACGTTGAGACCAGGCCTGAGGATTGGTCTTGCTGCTCCCACAGGTAAAGCGGCAAGACGCCTAGAGGAGGCTGTTCGCAAGGGGCTTGAGACAATCCCTTCCCCCCAGCGGCAGGCATTGACCAGCCTGCCTTGTAGCACCCTTCACCGCTGGCTTCAGGCTAGGCCTGGTGGGTTTGGTAGGCATCAACAACACCCCCTAATGCTTGATCTACTCGTTATTGATGAGATGTCGATGGTAGATCTCACCCTGATGCAGGCGTTGTTAAACGCCCTTCCTGTTGATAGTCAGCTTGTGATGATTGGTGATCCCGATCAGTTGCCTCCAGTTGGTAGTGGAGCGGTTTGGCATCAACTCCAACAGGCTGATATCCGCCAACAGTTCAATCATGGTGCTATTCATCTGCATCAGCTCTATCGCAACCGCGGTTCACTAGCGACGTTGAGCAGAGTTCTGTGTAATCAGGGCCTTTCTGCTTTTTGGCAACAACTCTCTCTTCTGCCGAAATCAGCGAACGTTGAACAGCATCAATGCAACCTCAGCAGCATGCCAAGGTTTTTAGTTCAGCACTTGCAGGAGCACTGCAGAACACTGCAACGACTCACCGCCCAACTGATGCTCGAGCTGCCTGATGATGCTTATACCTCAACCATGATCAACACTGATCTTGCCGTTGCAGCTGAGTCTTTGCTGGATTCTCTCGAGCGGTTGATGGTGCTTTGTCCGAAACGTCGTGGTTTTTGGGGAGTCGATGATGTGCATCGCGCATTGTTGGGTCAAAGCCTTGAGGCTGGAGTGATGCGCTGGCCGTTGGGAACGCCGGTGATGTGTTGCGAGAACCAAGCGGAACTGGGGCTAGCAAACGGTGACGTTGGCTTGGTGGTAGGTCAAGGAGACAATCTGCGCCTCCTGTTTCGCGTGATCTCTGAGCAGGGAGGACTCACCACACGCTTTATCCACCCGGCTCGATTGAGCATGGTGGAGCCAGCTTTGGCTCTTACGGTTCATAAGTCTCAGGGGAGTGAGGCTGATCATGTCATTCTTCTCTGGCCGGAAACCTCGGCTGTGTCGGCTACCAGCTCCGATGGCAGTGAGAGCGCTTCTGGCTTCGAGAGGAAACTTCTCTACACCGCTATCACGCGCGCGCGCCAGCGAGTGGATCTCGTCACTGCAACCCCATTTAGTCGCAGTGACGGCTGAGGTTGACGCCGCCATGCTGAACGCAACTGCTAGCAGAGGCATGAGTAAGGATCCCCAGAGAGTTGAGCGCCCTTGGGGTTGGTATGAAGATCTGCTCGAAGGAGAGGGCTATAAGGTCAAGCGTTTTTTGGTCTTTGCCGGTCAACAGCTCAGCCTTCAGCGCCATCAACATCGCAGTGAAAATTGGACTGTGGTCTCAGGCCAGGGGCAGCTTTTCTGTAAAAACACTTGGCACGATGCTCAAGCTGGCACCACCTTGTATATCCCTCTGGGAGTGCTTCACCGAGCTCGTGGAGGCCAAAGCGATTTGGTGGTCGTTGAGGTTCAACATGGTCAGCTATTGCAGGAATCAGATATTGAACGCCTCGAGGATGACTACGGACGGGTGATAAGTTAGATCCCCAACCTTTGAAGAAAAGGCGAGGCAGCACAACGCGGGTATCCGCGTATGGGGCGTTGTCTGCCTGATTTAAAGGATCAATCAGGCAGACAACGCCTTTTCTCGATGACCAATACAAAAGCGCACGAGGACGTCTCGTGTTCAGCTGAAAACAGCGAGTCTGAAACCTCTCCGACAAGCTTGGATGAAGGTTTAACCACTTTGGCTGAGGCTACGAATCAGGACAATTCAGACGATGGCTCAGTCGCTGTAGCCGCTGAGGTCTGTGAAGATCCTGAAGCGACAGAGTTAGTTTCTGAATTCGATTGTTTTGGCTTTAGTGAGCCGTTGCTCAAGACCCTTGCAGAAAAGGGTTATAAGCAGCCCTCTCCAATTCAGAAAGCTGCTATTCCAGAATTGATGCTGGGTCGTGATCTAGTTGGTCAGGCTCAGACTGGAACAGGCAAAACAGCAGCTTTTGCGTTGCCCCTGATCGAGCGGCTTCAGGATCATGGCAGTCGTCCCCAAGTGTTGGTGTTGGCCCCGACCCGGGAGTTGGCGATGCAGGTCGCGGATTCGTTCCGTGCTTATGCCGTTGGCCATCCGCATCTAAAAGTTTTGGCGGTTTATGGCGGCGCCGATTTTCGCTCTCAGATCAATACGCTGAAGCGTGGCGTGGATGTTGTTGTAGGCACCCCGGGCCGCTTGATGGATCACATGCGGCAGGGCACTCTCGACACCTCTGGTTTGAGGTGTTTGGTGCTTGACGAAGCCGATGAAATGCTGCGTATGGGCTTCATCGATGATGTCGAATGGATCCTGGAGCAGTTGCCTGATGAACGTCAGATGGTGTTGTTTTCGGCAACGATGCCATCAGAGATTCGTCGACTTTCGAAGCGTTACCTACGCGAACCAGCAGAGATCACGATCAAGAACCGTGATCAGGAGGCTCGTCTCATCCGTCATCGATGTATCACCCTCCAGAACAGCCACAAGCTTGAAGCCCTTAAAAGGGTTCTTGAGGCTTTCACTGGTGAGGGAGTGATTATTTTTGCCCGCACCAAGGTGATTACTCTCACAGTGGCTGAGTCACTGGAAGCAGCGGGACACGATGTGGCCGTGCTTAACGGAGATGTACCTCAGAATCAACGGGAACGAACGGTTGAACGTTTGCGCAAAGGCAGTGTGAATATCTTGGTCGCTACTGATGTTGCCGCTCGAGGCCTAGATGTGGATCGCATCAGCCTGGTGATCAACTACGACATCCCCTTTGATAGCGAAGCCTATGTGCATCGCATCGGGCGTACCGGCCGGGCTGGCCGCAGTGGAGAGGCCATTTTGTTCGTGAACCCTAGGGAGCGTCGCTTTGTGGGCGGCTTTGAACGTGCTGTAGGTCAACCTATCGAACCGATGGATATCCCCAACAATGCAGCGATTAACCAGAGTCGTCTTGATCGCCTTCGTCAACGCCTCACCACTGCCGCTAAGACGGAGAGAGATAACTCCGAGGAGACAGCCCTGCTCCAGGAGCTGATCCAGCGTGTTGTTCAGGAACTCACCCTCAGTCCAGAGCAATTGGCTCTGGCAGCATTAGAGCTTGCTGTTGGCCCAGGTCCAATCTTGGTGCAGGCTGATGAGGGCTGGTTGCAGCAATCAACTCAGCGAAGCCGCCGCAACGATCGTCACGAAAGTAGTCGTGGTGGCTCTGGCCGAAGGCCTGAGCGCTCATCCAGACCGCCAGAAGAGCACATGGAGCGGTTTCGCGTGGAAGTCGGTCATCGCGATCGTGTCAAGCCTGGCAATCTGGTTGGTGCCATCGCCAATGAATCCGGGCTTGAAGGCCGGATGATTGGTCGCATCCAGATTTTTGAGTCGCACAGTCTGGTGGATCTTCCCAAGGGAATGCCTGAGGATGTTTTTAAAGATCTAAAACGTCTCAGGGTGATGAATCGAGAGTTGCACATCCAGCGCGCTTCTTAATTCAGCGTCGATGGCTCTTTTGCAGCGTATCTGCCTATCCATCAGTCTGAGCAGTTTCCTTTTTGGCATGTCCACGGCTCATGGTCTAGCTCAAAGCAGCGAGCACGATGACGCTATTACCACAATGTGCTTAGTGGGCTTTAACGCAGCCATGGCCAATGCAGGCAAGACACCTCCTGCTGGGATGGGGCAGTTCACCTGTCAATGCTTCTTGGATCAGTTGAATGCCGGTGAAGTCATCAGTTCAGCCCAGTCCAAATGCCAAGCCAAGGCAAGTTCCCACTACGACATTTAAACCAGCTTTTGAATGTGTTGATCTGAACATTGGCTTGAAAGCGATTTTGATTAAGAAGCTCAATCATTCTGATCAACTCGAACGGTACTTCTTAAATATTTTTGTTCTGCTCGAAAGAACGTTAAGCAGATTCTGGTGACTCCCTTGGTTCAGCACACCATCGCAGCTAGACCAAGATTGAGAAGAATGAGAATCCCTCCTCAAATTCTTTATTAGCCACTCTTGATAATCGCCTGATTTTGTCGCCAGACCACAGCTTGTTTGTATGTCTTGTGGCTTTTTGAGAGCTTCTGACTCGCTCCCCTGTAACTTAGGTGAGCATCAGCATCAGCTCACCGGCCCCAAACGGCTCGCTCCCTAGGCTTCGGCTTTCAAGCTCCAGCATTCAAGGACTTTCCTTTTCGGACCAAGGCTTCACTGATCAAATCCCATCGGTCCTTTTAGGAATGACCATTTACATAGGCAACCTCTCTTTCCAGGCGGAACAGGAGGATTTGCTCGACCTGTTCAGCCAATACGGCGAAGTCAAGACATGCAGTCTCCCTCTCGATAGAGAGACGGGGCGCAAGCGCGGTTTTGCCTTCGTTGAGATGGCAAACGATGCAGACGAACAAAAATCGATTGACGATCTTCAGGACGTCGAATGGATGGGGCGAATGATTCGTGTGAATAAAGCAACACCACGTGAACGCACAGGTGGTGGCGGCGGTGGCCGTGGTGGATACGGCG
>NZ_JNBA01000037.1 GCF_000760295.1 Prochlorococcus sp. MIT 0701 | reverse complement strand
AGTTGGCTGTTTTGAGTGAAGTCAGCCGCGCGTCATGCTCTAGGGCAATCGTTCAAACCTGGGCTGACCTCCACCAGTCCACATCCCAAACCCAACTCCAGGTAGTAGCAAAAACTTGACGAGAAGGTTGATCTGAGCTTTTCACCAGCTTTTCACCAACAACCCCTGCTCTCTCCACCAGAAAGAAATAGGAGTTTTCACCATAAAGGCTGAGATCTTGTAGGAGTCGAGGGAAAACAACCCAACACAATTCACACACTTATCACCTTCAAAACACTGACTACTATCAACACTGACTACAACAACACTGAACTGCTGGATCAAGAGCTTTCCCTTCAAGAGTTACAGGTTGCTATCGGAGGTTCCAAAGAAATTGAAGTCGACGGCTTGACGCTTACAGAAGCAGAATGGAAGGAACGGTATGAAATCCCTGAAGATGAGTCACTTCCCTCAATGAAGATTCTTGAGAGTTGGGAACGGCACAGATGGATTCTGGGGATTTAATTTATTCAGATTAAGGCGATATATCTGCCTTGGGAGCAGGCCAACATATCCTTTGCTATGGCTGGCCTTTCTTTTTGTCTTAACACTTCAAAGCTTCTTGTTTGAATTCTGGATGCCTTGTAGCACTGGCTCAGTGTAAGTGGTCTAAATACTTCTATTGACAGACACCAATGAATGCTAATACTTTTGTATTTATAGGAAATTCACCATCAACTACATCTGATCTATAACCACTCATCTTGCCTTTTTGGCAATCATGTATAGAGAGTTTGATCAACATTGTTGATCCCATTAGCCCTGCGGAACTTCACTGCTAGTTGATGCCAATCCTCTGGAATCTGGTTAAGCCTTACATCCCAATCCCAACTCCAGGTAGTAGCAATAACTTGTCGAGAAGGTTGATCTGAGCTTTTCACCAACTTTTCACCAGTACCCCCTGCTCTCTCCACCAGAAAGGAATAGGAGTTTTCACCATAAAGGCTGAGATCTTGTAGGAGTCGAGGGGAAACAACCCAACACAACTCACACACTTATCACCTTTAAAACAATGACTACTTTTCACATCGTTGACGCATCTGGTGACAGCAGCAAAAAAGAGGTTTTTGAAGACGGCGCTCTCAAAATCTCATTTAATTCCAATGGCTGGCCTCAGGAATATCAAGCTAGTGCACATGTATCCGCAAAAGATCTCGAAACCGGAGATATTGTCGATCTTGGTACTCAAATTGTGCAACATAATCAGGGATCTTTTCTGGTCAACCTCAAAGATAAATTACAAGTCGCAGCCCTAGGCGACCAACGTGATCGATACGATATTCAGGTCAGCCTGACTGGAGGCAGTCAAGACAACCTGATCGAGCTTGAATCCTTCAGTGAACAGATCACACTGATTAAGCCAAAGGCACTTGGTTTGAATCACCTTGGCAATGAAACAGCTAATGATTTTATGTACTCCGGTGCTGGTTCGGCGTTGGGTTCGGCATATGTCTACAAAGGGCGAGGTGGTACCGATAGTTTGCACCTGGAAGGGATACGCAGCGATGAGGTGAGCTTCTTCAACGGCCGCAACGGCATCGATGCAGGCTCTGCTTCTGAGATCGGGCAGCAGAGTTTTTATGGCGGTACGGTGTTTGACTCCCTGGGCCTCGCCAATGGCGATGAGTTGTATTTGCAGGGCGTAGAAAAGCTGCGCTTTGAAGATGTCACCATCGATCTTTCCCCCAACCTTGACGCTAGTAGCCATGGACAGTGGAACACTCAGGTCATGGATGTGAACGGCGCCTGGCGCTTTAACACTGGCTCCGATGATGTGGTGCTCGTTTCACTTGACACTGGCTTTACTGGCGACGCAAACGGCAATCCCACCATCCATAGTGATCTGAAACGTGCGGTAAATCGCACAGGTGTCAGCACTGACGATCATGGTCATAGGGCGATGAGTGTGATGGCTGCCGCCCATGACGGCAGCGAAGTTGTCGGCGTTGCACCCAATGCCAAGCTGTGGGCATACAACGTCTACGCAGGTGGCGACAACCTCTATAAAGCCATCGAAGATGCAATAACTAACCGTCAGGATGGCCAAAAACTTGTATTTCAGGGAGGCATTCAGGGTGAAAGTTGGTGGAGTAGCGGTGCCACCCGCAATGAGATGAACGAACTTCTAGGCACCACCGGTGACTTCGGATTTTTTGCCGTTGCTGCCGGGAACGGTGGGCCTGCCGGCAATCTCGGTGACCCCAACTATCTAAATAGTGTTTCCGGTGTAGCAAAAGCCAGCAGCGACTTTGACCATATCGCCAGTGTCGGTGCTCTTAATGCAACGGGGTCTTGGGATGAGGTCGACGGTCTTGTTAACGCATCAGCCACGACCTTGGCAAGCTATTCGAACCGTGGATCCAACCTCACTTTGGTAGCACCGACCGATAGCAGATCCATCAATGGAAACGGCACAATTAACACCTTTGGTGGCACCTCCTGCGCCAACCCAAACATGGCCGGTGTCGCCGCCTTGTTGTGGAGTGAGAACGCTGCTATCGACGGCGGCGAAGTGAGCGAGATCCTGATTGGCAGTGCCATGGATCTCGGCACTGGTGGTTTTGATAACACCTTTGGGAATGGGCTAGTCAATGCGGAAGGCGCTGTCCGCCGGGCCCATGCCCTTGATCAAAATGCTGAACTTGCATCATTTTGGACTAACCAAGATTTTATGGCCTGAACCACCAGCTATGAATTCAAATCTTTGGGGAGCCTGATGCTCTATGGAGCTGAAAGCAATACAAAACCTACGAAAGGAAAAGCAAGGCGGTCGTGAGGTGCGGCTGATCCATCCCCCGACAAAACATTTTCAAGGCCCTGCTAATCGGAGGGCTTTTTATTTGACTGCATTCACCTGCGCATAGAGGTCTGCTGTTGCATCGGGTTTGAACCTGGCGTAACTACCGAGATGAACTTTAATCGTGTGCCCCATGGCCTCAGCGATATTGGCGATAGGCAGATTCGCTGCATGTGATGCTTAGGCCAGCCTCGCTTTTGACAAGACTTGTCAGAATGAACAGCCTGAGCGTTTGATCTCCATCACGGATGCCATTGGCTTTTCTAAATTTCACCGCAAGTTGATGCCAATCTTCTGGGATTTGGTTGAGCCGAACATCAAATGCAAATGGGAGTTGCTGTTGACCTGGTGATATTCGCTTTCTCTTCCTTCTAGTTCTTGCACTGCTCACCAATCGTTTCAGCATGCGGCTGTCCCAATGGCACTTGGGAGCAGCTTTACTGTTATGGCGATAGCGCTGGCAGAAACTCTCATAGCGCTTGGCACAGCCATCAAGCGTTGCCGAGAGCTTTAAAAAGGCAGGGCTCCATTCGCTGATGCCATCTGCTTTTAACCGGCTGTAGTGGCCATAGTTGCTATAGGGATCAAAGAATCCTTTCCTTACCCCAGCTGCTTTGGGACTGGCATGGATAGACCTCAAGGTATTCAGCATTCGCCTGTGGTCTTTGGGGTGGATTGGCGTTGAGAAATACCTGGCCTCCCAGAAATGCCCGCAACGTCCGCTCAAGCGGTTTAAGGCCATGGCGGAGTACCAAGCAATGCTGAGTACAAAGCAAACCCATGCATCAACCTGGGCAAATCCTTGGCATCGGTTGGCTTAAGTAGAAAGTGAAGATGGTTTGCCATCAGGCAGAGCCCATACACCCTCACAGCAAACTTCTGTTTGGCCTTTTGAAGTACCGCCAACAACAGATCACGCCTAAGGGCTTTGGCGATTAAGAACTGCCTGCCATTGCAGCGCAGCGTGATGTGAAAACTGCAGCCAGATGGCAGCAAGCGTTTTGCGCGAGCTATGCGTTTTCACATCCTTCTCAGTCAAAGCTCTCGTAAACGCTTGAGCTTGTCTTCTAAGTAATCAAGGAAAGGCTTGCTTGATAAAGGTTTTCCGGTTACATGCTCAACCAATTGCTCGGCATTCATCATCCGGCCTATCGGGTGAATATGTTCTCGCAACCAAGCCAACAGCTGATGCTCATTACCATGAGAAATATGTTCCTCAAGTGGTCCAATCGCCTGCTGCATCGCTTCTGATAGCTGCGCACTAATTAAATGCCCTAGCAGATAAGAAGGGAAATAACCAAATAATCCCTCACTCCAATGTACATCTTGCAGGCAACCCTCGCCATCATTGTTGGGAATCACACCAAGCAAATTGCTATAGCGCTGGTTCCATTGATCAGGCAAATCCTCCACCGGCAAGCCTTCTTCTAGCAGCGCAATTTCAAGATCTGTTCGAATTAAAATATGCAAGCCATAACTGAGTTCATCGGCTTCCACGCGATTCAAGCCTGGTGTTAATGGGTTCATCGCCAGCCAAAGCTCATCAGCAGAGCTGAGTGGCGCGCCTACAGATGCAAAATGAGGCCACCAGCATTCGCAAAAAGCCCTACTGCGGGCGATTCTGTTCTCCCAAAACAGAGACTGGCTCTCATGCACCGCCATCGACGTGGCCTGGCCCAACGGCCAGGTGAACCATTGATGACTTTGAGCAGGTAGACCCTGTTCATAGAGGGAGTGTCCCCATTCATGGGCGGTGGCCAAAAAACAAGAGAAGGGCTGCCCAGGCACCACTCTTGTCGTGAGTCGAAAATCCTGAGGTCCAAGGGTGATTGAAAACGGATGAGGTGATCGCGCCACGCAAGTGATGCTCAGATCCCGACCCCATTGCTGCAGCAGACGCTCACAAAGCCCCTGCTGAGTGGTGTCATGCAAGTCCCATCCCAATGACACAGCACGAGAACGAGTCCAAGCGCGTGCCTGCTCGACTAAATCAGGCAGTCGTTGACGTAATGGAGCAAACAGCTCCTTTAAACGCGCCAAGCTCAGATCCGGCTCAAAAGGTTGGGCCAAACTTTCCCAGCAGCTGCGTTGTTCTGCCAGCTGCTGGGCCTGCTCCTGCCGCAAGCTGATCAGATGCTGCAAAGCCGGCGCGAAGCATGAGAAATCCGCATTGGCTCTGGCCTGCTGCCATCGGGCATATCCCGCAGACTTCGCAGTCGCTAGCACACCCACCAAAGCAGGATCTAAGCGCTGCTGTCGCCTGAGGTCTTGCTCAAGCAGCTCCAGGTTGCGAGCTTGCTCAACAACTTGGATTGGTTCCAACTCCCCCGCCAATCGAGCTTGCTCAAATTCAGCTCGAGCCTCCACCAACAGCCCCTCAAATTGCTGACTGCTTTGACGAGCATGCAATTGCTTAGCGAGAAGGCTGAGTTGCTCACCGCGCCAAGCTGCGCCGGCAACAGGCATGCGAGTGTTCTGATCCCAATAGAGGGTGCTTTGAATCGAACCCAAAAGCTGGGTCTCGTGCAGATATTCACCAAGTCGTTGCCAAGCCAGCACAGACAAGGGCTGGATCCATGACTGCATCAACCTTAAACAGACGAGCGCCCTAAGGCCAAAAGTTCGTCGTTCTTGACTCCCCCTTATCCCTTAAGCGTTAGGCAAAAGAGAAGCAAAAAACTAAAGCCGCTTCATGCGGCAGCGGCATAGCTGATCGAGGGATTCGCGGCCAGTGAGCCGCAGGCGCAATCGAGCCCAGATCTTGTAGACACCATCCACAACAAGAGCAACACCAGGCCAGGCCGTGGGTGCATAGAGCCATCCCCAATCCACCAGTTGATACGCCTCGCGAAAGACCGCGACATCTCGCACGACTTCACCATTGCGACGCAACGCATGCATGCGCCCCATCGCCTGCCGATAACTGATGCCAGCAAAGGCCTCAGGCTCATAGTCAGGGGAATCAATATCAACAAAATTCAAGCGACCGTGACGATCATGAGCGCGCAAAAAGCTCACTTCACGGCAACAAAAAGGACAAGCCCCGTCAAATAAGAGGGTGAGCTCAGCTTCAACATTGACGGTCATCTCCTTTTCCAGGTGCATTCCTTGCGGCATCAGTCATCAGTCAACGTCATCCAACCACAAGGGAATTCCTGACCATCGGTGGCCATCAAGGCATAGGTCATCCATTGGCGAGTGCTTTCTTGACCAGCAAAAGGTTTCGAGACAAGCCATCGAGCAGATATTTTGTAGCTGCTTCAGCCCCCGCTGCGCATGGAGAGGGGCAAAGCCACTCGCAAGCGCAGCAAGCAAAGTAATGATCGGCCAGTAGGCCCTCTCAACGAAACAACACGCCCCATTGGTGCCAGCTCAACTGTGTAGACCAAACTTAGGCAGTCAGTCACTCCCCCCAACAGCGATGCCTCTTCAGCAAGCGTTACACCAGCTGGAGATTGTCACGACAGGAGAGGGCTTCACAGACCTGACCCCCAAACTGAACAACTGGGTTGCTGCCTCGGGGATCATGCGTGGCGTTCTCCACCTCACGGCATTGCACACCAGCTGCAGCCTCACCATCAACGAAAACGCAGACCCACGAGTGCTCACAGATCTCTCGGCCTATCTCAAGGCTCTCGTGCCAGAAGAGGGCTTCCGACCGATCAACGGCCTAGGCGAGCGGCGTTCCTATCTCCATGACGATGAAGGGCCAGACGATATGCCCGCGCATATCCGCACAGCTCTCACCTGCAGCACTCTTAGCCTCAGCATTGATCAAGGCAGGCTGCTACTAGGAATCTGGCAGGCGATTTATCTCTGGGAACATCGCCGGCATGGAAGCCACAGGAGGGTGGCGATCCACGCGATTGGCGAAATGAACAGCCATGAATGATCTGCCTGATGAATTGTTAAAGCGACTTGATCGTTATGCCGCGATGCACGGCATGGATCAAAAACAAGCCATCGAGTATCTACTACGAGGTGCCCTCAATCTCGCCATTCCTGATCTCTCGAAATCCAAAACAGACAAGCCAACTGCTAATGCACAGGAGGGAGCTTCAAGCAGCACAGCCAACTTATTGGCACGCCGTAATGGCTCCAAACTCAACCAGTTGGTGCAGCAACGCCACAACCCTGATGCCTGGTCTGAAGATGGTGGTACTGAGACCGACGTGGATCTCCTCGTTGATCGTCTACACGATCTAGCGGAGTCACCAGATCAGGGGCAATTGATGCCAACAGATCAAACATGATCCTCACAAATGCGCTGCCCAATGTGCATCGTTGATCGATGCTCTAAACAGAAAACCCCTCGACAACGCACCACAGCGCTCAATCATTGCTAGTTCAAAGAAAAATTGTTTAGCAGTATCCGACCAGCTCGGACAACAGCATTGGATTCAACTGCCGCAATCACTCCTAGGGAAAAACTTCAAATCACCCTTCAGCCATTGCATCATTAGAGCAACACAACACAGGAGCCATCACAGACAAGAATGACTCCAAATCTCACAACACAACCTCATGACGGCAACCCTGCTTACTGCTGAACAGCTCTCTTCCGTAGCTGAAAAGCTGCCGGGGTGGACCCTGGCGGATCAACGGCTGCGACGGCAATGGCGCTTTCTCAACTTTGTGGAAGCCTTCGGTTTTATGACCCGTGTGGCACTACTAGCTGAAGCCATGAACCATCACCCGGAATGGAGCAACGTCTATGCCACTGTGACGATCGAGTTGACCACCCATGACGTCAACGGATTGAGCGATCGTGATTTGAAGCTCGCCGAAGCGATCAATTTGCTTGAACCTGGCTGATCAAAACTCACTCAGACGAAACTGCTGCCAGCATGGAATCAACGAACGGCCGTGGTTCCAGCACCCTCCCGCTCCCCTGACGGCAAGACCATGAACGACGCAATCGCATCCAAAACAACCACTCAGCCTGATCATGGCGAAGCGCTCGAGCAAGACCGGTGCGTACCGGTAACAATCCTCACTGGCTTCCTAGGTGCTGGCAAAACCACCCTGCTCAACCACATCCTCAGCAATCAGAACGGAATCAAAACCGCCGTATTGGTGAATGAATTCGGTGAAATTGGCATCGACAACGAGTTGATCGTGACCACCGGCGAGAACATGGTCGAACTCAGCAATGGCTGCATCTGCTGCTCGATCAATGGGGAGCTACTCGAAGCGGTTGATCGGATTCTCGAACGTCCAGACCCAATCGATTACCTCGTTGTGGAAACCACCGGCCTGGCAGATCCGCTCCCCGTTGCCATGACCTTTCTTGGCAGTGAACTGCGAGATCAAACCCGCTTGGATTCGATCATTACTTTGATCGACGCGGAAAACTTTGACGACCAACTCCTGGAAAGCGAAGTCGGTAGATCCCAAGTGATCTATGGCGACATCCTGCTGCTCAACAAAACAGATCTCGTCCCTGAAGAACGATTGAGAGAGGTTGAAGCCAAGGTGGCAGAACTCAAACAAAATCCGCGCATCCTTAGATCAATCAAAGGAAATGTGCCCTTACAGCTGCTGCTAAGCGTGGGCCTTTTTGAAACCGATCGCCTACAACCAGCAAACGTTGCAGAGAGCCATGATCACAGCGACTGTGATCACGAACACGGCCACTGCAGCCATGACCACGACGACGATCACAACCATCACAGTCATCACCACGATGACCACCCTGATCACCTAGCAATCGAAGGATTCTCATCCCTATCCTTCAGCAGCGATGGCCCTTTTGCTCTCAGGAAGTTCCAAAATTTCTTAGACAATCAACTTCCTGCAGAAGTCTTTCGTGCGAAAGGGATTCTCTGGTTCAACGAGAGCGAACGCCGCCACATCTTTCATTTAGCCGGCAAGCGCTTCTCCATTGATGACAGCGACTGGCCCGCTGAGCGCAAGAACCAACTGGTGTTGATTGGACGCCAACTCGATCACGACACCCTGCGACGCCAACTTCAGGCCTGCGTAGCAAAGGACGCCGGCAAAGGGTTCAGCTGAATCCAACCAACAGGCAAATAGATCTACAGCTTCGCCCAATGCTGGCAACTCAACAGCTGCATCAATGGCATTGGCTCAACCCGCGCCAGGAGGAGAACCTGAACAACAGCTGCATCAACAGTGCACTCAATTCTGGAGCAATAAAAACGACTGCACGCTCGCTGGTTGTGTTTGCTGTGCTGAATTGATACTTCAGTATTAACAAAATCAAGCTTCTGATACCTCCTCATTGAGATCTACCTGGCTAAAGTATTTATTCAACGGAGAGGGCCATGCTTGAACTGCTGACCGCCATCACCGCCCTGGCCCTAGTGATGCTGGCCTTTTGGTTATTGGCCGATTCCGATGACGACAACAGCGGCGGCGGACTGATGGAACCCTCACTTGTGCCTATTCCGGTACGCGAGCGACGCCCCTAGAAAACTACCCCTCAATCAACAAGCCTGAAGGGATCTTGAACACAAAAAGAAGCTGCAGGACAGCTTTCAAAGCCAGCGCAGAGCAAAAAGAATGTCGTGACTCACAATGCTGTTGAACGCAGTTGAGGTCATGCTGAAAAAAGTCTTCACCGCTGCAGAACTCTGCCAATGCCACCCAACTTCGCTTGCTCGACATCAAAACCTTCTCCCTGATGGCCTCTAACGGTTGAGATTGATCGCCTGATGACCCAAGACGCCGTCCCGTCAAGCTACGGCTCGAACCGCCTGGGCAAACGCCATTGGCAACCAGACCGCCTGCTTCTCAACAGCATGGCAATTCTGCTTGCTGTACTTGCTCTCTGGCCTCTGATTGGTCTGATCCGTGAAGCACTGCAGGGATTCATCCATGGATCGGCCAGCCTGGGAGTCGATGGCCCACAACAGATTCAAGGGACCTTGACTCTGCTCATCGGGACATCCTTATTGGGTGGCCTACTGGGAACTGCAAACGGCTGGTTATTAGCAAACTGCCGCTTCCCAGGGCGTCGAGCCCTACGAGTGGCTCAGCTATTGCCCCTCGCGACACCCGCCTACCTCCTCTCGGCCATCCTGATCGACCTTGGCAGTCGCAATGCGATACGAATTCATGGCATGGGGTGGGGGATTTTGATCATGGCGCTGACAACCTATCCCTACGTTTTTCTCCTCAGCACTGAAAGCTTTTCAATCTGCGGACGCCGCCAACTGGAAGCCTGCCGCAGCCTTGGGGTTGGACCGTGGAACAGTTTTCGACGCATTGCTCTGCCCATGGCTTTGCCAGCGATTGGTGCCGGCATTGCCCTGATGGGCATGGAAGTCGTCAATGAACTCGGGGCTGTAGCACTACTCGCCATCCCAAGCCTGTCAGCTGGCATCGTTGAGACCTGGCAAATGGAAGGCAATCCTGCCGGTGCCATTGGACTAGCAATGATCGCGCTGATCATCGTGATGTCACTGGTGGGGTATGAACGCAGACTGAGACGACGAAGCCGCCGCTGGACAGAGGGTGTCGCTGGTGGCGATTCTCCAGCCTGGCAGCTGCATGGTGTACGAGCCCTGTGCGCTCAGTGCCTAGCCATCATTCCTCCCACGATCACTTTGGGTGTGCCCCTGCTGTGGGCCATCCTCAATCTCGATCAACTCGAACAAGGGATAGACCCTGATCTAATCCCACTGACAGAACGCAGTCTTGGACTTGGGCTGGCAGCAGCAAGCCTGGCCGTGGTAGCAGGTCTGATCCTTGCAATCGCCAAGCGTTGGTCATCAACACGATGGATGGGCAACCTCTCATTTATGGCAGGTATTGGCTATGCCATTCCAGGAGCTGTAATGGCCATTGCTCTGATGCCATTCAACGGTGCTCCATGGAACCTTGCATGGATTCTGCTGCTGCTGTGGGGCTACAGCGATCGCTTCTTGGCAGTTGCAAAAGGAGGACTTGACGCTGCCTTCGAGCGCCTCTCCCCAAGCCTGGATGAAGCCGCTACTGGACTTGGCTGTCAATGGCAGGAGGTGCTTCGACGCGTCCATCTGCCTTTGCTGAAAGGTCCCCTAGCGGTAGGAGCACTTTTGGTTTTTGTCGACACGGTTAAAGAACTACCTCTCACATTTGTTCTGAGACCCTTTGATTTCGACACCCTTTCTGTACGGCTGTACCAATACGCCGCAGATGAACGCATGGCGGAATCCATCTTGCCAGCACTGATTATCATCGCTCTGGGATTAGTCGCTTCGCTGGCATTGGTCCCAGGGCTCGATCAAGGGGAACGAAAAAAGCCTCCTTTAAGTAAAGAACCACTCACTTAGTTTTCAATACTTCAAATGATCTTCAACAAGAGTTTTGGGTCGGTTTCAAAAAGGCAGACCTCATTCAAAACCACAGCTTGATAACAAGCGAGAATTGCAAAGAGGGACCCGACAGACAAAAAAGCCTTTCCATCACAACACTTGCTACAGATAAATCACTTATTTGATACGAGATTAGCAGCATGCGAAGACTAAGATATTGGAATCTTTTGATTGGCTAACAACTTATGGAAAAATACAATAATGTGCTTCTAATACGCCTATTTCTTGGCGTAGCAGCTTTCCTTTCTCTGCGATTAGTTGGGGTTACAGTTGAAATGGGTTCGCCCATTTGGTATACAACCAATGCCCCGCTTGGCTAAACATACGATCAAGCGAACTCTCTCTTAGGCCTAAACCTTTGGCGTGGCTTAAGTTCCTTCGAGACCATTAATACATGGAATCTCTGGTGCTTACACTTGCCTCCATTGGCTCTGATTCAAGACAACTGCTAAGCGTATTTGTTTTCACAAGCTTGCTAGCCCTGAGTTTATTTCATCCAGACTATTACAGCTATTAATCATCAAAAGGAAGCTCTAGTTTTTTTAACCAAAAAATTAGCTAGAACCCTTTCACCACGGCCCTCTGGGATGAAAGAGACACATTTCGATTGAGCTGAGCGGAGGGCTGATCTTGTGGCTTGGGCTGATCCTTTGTCTTAGGCAATGCCAAAACATTAAAAGCCAATGACCAGCGCTCTCCCTCGCCTCGAAAAGGCATCACAGAATGAGGTTGCCATGCTGGGAAAACATAGAACTCACCTGGCACTGGCAAAACATAGTGCGCCATTCCCGTGCGAAAACTTTGGATGTGCCATTCCTCAGGGCCATGAAAACAAAGCTGACCATCAAAACTATCTGGCCTGATCTGAGATGGCACTTGCAGGAATGCAACACCCGAGAAACTGCCGCCATGGGTATGGGTCGGGTTGTAATCACCAGCACGTTGGCTGTTCAACCAAACATCCACCATCTGCAGCCGATAGCGGCCTGGTGTCCATGGGCCACGACCTTGAGGAGGTTGCCGATCAATCACATGACGAATCCAACGTTCACAACCAGGCAAGACAGCTTGATTGCAAAAATTCTGAACCTCTAGTTGATTGAGACCAAGCTCTCTTTGTTGGTTGAGTTGCCCAGCCAGCTTCGCCGATGCATCAGGGCTGTTTTCTGGATTCGCGAGCACCTGAGCCGCAAGACTCTGCAGGCTTCTGAGCATTGAGGGTTCAAGCTCACCCTTGAGGATGGACCTTGGGAAAAGGTCAAGAACATCCATGGTCAGTTTCTTTGCTAGCAACAGTGTGATGCATGCGATACAAATTTATGTTCACAACGAACCAGTGCTTAGCGAAATTTATGAGCATAAGAAGATTTCAGAGAACTTTTTACAGCTCAAACCAAGCCAAGTGAATTGAAAATTTTCGCCAGAAGTGATGATGACTAAAGTGTAAAAGCCATTGCTTAGAAGAGAATTAGCAAGCTACTATTCTTTGAGTTCAGAGAGAATTTTTTGGCCCAGAAGCCTCTCTTTTAAGGTCTTAGCCTCCAGCCATGATTTCATAGATTGACAGTCATTAAGCGAAATTCTATCTCTAGAATACCCCAAGAAACCAGAATCTCTCCAGCATTCTCTAATACAAGACTCAAGCAACTTTGCAGCAAGAAATAACTTGATTCCCATGATTGGGCTCAGCCCTTTTTAGCCATGCAGAAAGGGTAAAGACCAAACCATGTCGAGCAACAAGACACTCCTATTGATTTCCACTCAACAACACAGAAAACGTGCTACTTATGGCCGTAAGACTTATCAATGCTGTTACTAGTCTGACCTCATCAATAAGGGTTTCAGACTTTTGTAGACAATTTAATTTTTGAAAGATGAGATAATCATCACTTGATTGCATGTGCTATCTGCCTCGCTAATGCACCGTCTGTCGCTTCAATAACGCACGATCTCCTGCAACGGCAGCAGCGGCAAGCCCATCAGCAATCGTTGCGATCACTCTGTAGCAGAGCACCACCGCTAACAAGGGAGCTTCCGGTACCTCAGATCCCACTCGCAACAAAAGAGTGGCTTCAAAAACCCCTAGCCCTCCAGGCGCTGCAGGAACGACCAAGCCCACAGTCCAAGCCAAGGCAAACGCTGCCAACCATTCCCCCATCGACAAGCTGGTGCTCAGCGAAAACGCCATCACACAACACCAGAATCCAGTAAAGCGAAATGCCACGAAGAGCATCTCCATCGCCAGCGAACTCCAGGGGTAGTCGTCTCGTCCACTGCCCAATGATTCTGCTGAGACAACACCAACCAGACCCGCATCAACCCGATCGAGCTGCTTGGCTTTGGCACGTTCTAAGCGTCTGAGCAGGGGCTCTCTCCAGCGCGGTATCAACAACATTGCTGGCAAGCAACAGACCATCGCAAGGCCTGACTGCCAACCTCCGAAGGGAACCCAAAGCAAAGCCGCTACGGCCATGAGCAAGGGCTCGAGCAACACAGAAGCCAATGCAGGCCCGGCCCCCAGATGGGGCCTTAGCACCCGCATTCGCTCAACAAAATGCCAGATCCCGCCAGGCAGATACTTGAGCAGATTGCTACTCAGGAAAAGAGGAATCAGTGATATTTGCCTGGGTCGATGGCCCAACCAACCAACTAACACTCGCCAAGCGAGTGCATTCACCACGAGGCTCGACCAGCTGATTCCCACACCAAGCACCAGCCACCAGCAGGCCAGGCCACTCAGTGAAAGCTGACGCAACTGTGCCTCATGGCTGACCAATGCCACCACTACAAAGGCAAGACTTGCGAGCGTGATCCAGAGTCGAAACCCACCTGGGAGAGCCACCTTGCCCAGCCAAAACCTCAAACCCCGCACATGGCGAATCAACCCTGAGATCATCATGACCAATCCTCATCTGCAACAAAATCCTCCGAAGCCAACAACACTTCACGCCGTAACTCCTCCAGAGAATGGCCCGTCTCAACACTGAGGCGAAGGAGATCGTCATGCTCCGGCTTGACAGTGAGGATCCCTTGGGGACGACGCACCTGCTTGACACGCACTGAGCCCCATGGCGTGGGACAGGATCCCCCACGACGAGGCAGCAACCACCGCCCATGAGAGTGCTCCCGCAACCCGAGAGTGGTCCCCTGAGAGAACCACACCACTCGCAACCCAGGAGCCTGTTCAGGGGTCACCAATGCCTTCACACTTACACCCTGGCGACCTTTTTTCATCTGCACTTGCTCAGAAACAACGTCCAACGCTCCGGCATTCCGCAACTGATCACTGAAAACGGCAACGTCCTCAGGCGTTGCGTCATCAATCCAGGCTTCCTGCACAACCACTGGCTGCCATCTCAGACCAGCCACATCTTCTTCAGATGGCGCTCTAGCGAAACCATCGAGCTCACAGATGCGCAGGATGTTTGGGCGATCAAGAGTGCGGTGCCCCAAACCCACGCCAATCGCTTTGATTCTTAGCGAGGGAGGCTGACCAAAGCGCTCTGCCAGCACAGCCATCAAGGCAAGCCCCGTCGGTGTGGTGAGTTCACAAGCCGGGAGGTCATCACCAACCTCGAGGCAGATTTGATGTCTTCGGGCTAGTTCCAAAACGGCCGGGACCGGAACCGGCAAGAAGCCATGAGCTGTTGCCGTCTTGCCCCGCCCCGCCGGAGGAACGGCGCAGACAATCTGTTCGGGAGCCAAGTGCTCAACAGCCGCACAAACGCCCACCACATCAACCAAAGCATCGATCATGCCCACTTCATGAAAATGCACCTCGTCGATGGGGTGACCATGAACTGCAGCCTCTGCTTCCGCCAAAGCCTTGAACACCGTCAGCACCCTGGCGCGCAAAGGTTCTGACCAATCAGCCGCCATGATCAGCGCTCTGATGTCATGCCAAAGCCGATGAGGAGGCTCTGATTCGAGCCCTTCGACGGATAACCTCAGGCCCCTCAAGCCAGCGCTGCGGTCCTCTGCAACCGTAAGGGCATAAACCTGCTCAAGGCCAAGCACTGCAAGGGGAGCCTCAATCACTGCCCGAGGCACACCCAGATCCAAAAATGCGGCCAGGAGCATGTCACCAGCCAGACCAGTTGGGCAGTCAACAAACAGGGCCGTCATTGCCCCAGAGGGAGTCCCTTGGGAAACTGATCAAACCAAACATGGAAAGACTGCCAATACAGCTTGTCGACAGCCAAACCAGTAGCAATCACGACGCCTAGATAGAAAGCCAATGCATCGAAAGATCTAACACCAAGGCTGAAGCAGAAAGGTTGGATCAACGACATTCAGTTATTGGGCTGGCTACCGCGTCCATCCCTTCGAACAAGGGAACCTCTTCCGCCTCTCCCCTTGCCACCGCGAGTAGGCATCGGCCCCATCACTTCATAGTCTTCAAGGTGAAGCTGCTGCCCGCGACGTCGCACCTCCAAACTCACAAAATGACGCAGGTTACTGAGGGGTACATCCCCTTTTAATTGCAATTTGAACGGCAAAGGTCTACTGCCATCACCCCTAGGCTTCTGGCGAACCTTCAAAACCAGGTCACCGGTTTCAGGCCTGGTATAGATCAATTCACCACGAATAGAAAAGTAGTCGTCCCCTTGAGGAAGCTGATCTTCAAGTTCCAAGCTGGAATCACTCGAACACTCTGAATCACTTTCATCAAGCAAGGTTTGTTTCAGGGTGCTGGGCTCCCAGATTCCAGAGATCTGTAGATGGAGATGATCCGCTTCGCGGCAGCGGGGATAGACGACCCATAAATGAGGTTGATCCATTGCTAGATGACGCCGCATCAAGGTGAGCACACGGCCTAGGACAACAGCCTCAATCTCAACCCCTTCAGAATCCACCAGGAAACCTCGAGTGAACTGCTCAGGATCTTGAGGCCGATAAGTGCCTCTTACGACACCGATGGCCCTGTACTGCAACGGCTCAGTGGCCGCAGGAATCGGATGGTCGCGCATCGAAAAAAAGGGCATCCACTGGCCCAATTGGAAATCTAGCCAGCATTCGTGAACCGTCCCAGACTGACCAGGTAATTTTCTGCTCGCTGAAGTGCTTAAGCCCGAAAGGATTCTGCCCTCCCGCGGGATGATCCTTCTGATCACTGGGCTCATGACCGCTTCAGCACTGGCCTGGTTTGGAGCGCAATTGATCGCACCTGAGTCAAGAGCTCTAGGCAATCGGGAGATCCTCAATCGGCAGGTGAAAGATCTGCTAGATCAACAAAATAATGGTGATCTGAACACAGAAGAACAGCAGAAGCTGCTGGAGCGATTGCTGGTCCTAGGCCGTAGCGAGGAGGCAATCACCCAGATTGAACTGCTAATGGCCAGGCAGCCAAAAACCTGGTTATGGAAGTTGATGCTCGCTGAACTAAAGCGGGAACAGGGAGATCGCGATGGAGCCCGGGAGGACATCAACCAGCTAATGACCATCCAGCCTCACAACCTCGAGGTCCTGCAACTGAAGATCTTGCTTGACCTAGAGGCCGGTAGAGGAACAGCAGCCGTTGCTGAACTCAAAAAGAGATTTGAGTCCAAAACGAAAGGCAAGCGCATACCCATAGGGCTTCTACTAGCAGATTTGCAGCGCCAGACAGGACAAACCAAGGCTGCCGCTGCGCTCTACCGCGTTCTATCTAGTGAGTCACCAACAGATGCACGTCCCTTGCTCGCTCTTGCTCTCATGCTGCAGGAGCAAGGCCAAGACCAGCAAGCACAAACTCTGCTTCAAGAAGCTAGAGAACGCCGTAAAAAACCAGGCGAAGCCGATCCCCTGATTGATGGCCTGGCTAGTCAGTGGAGGCTTAATTCAATCCGTACAAAAGGTTCAAACACTGTCTTCAGGGCTGATTCGCCGAAGCCTCAGAACCCTGCAATTCCAGGGCCTTGAGCGCTGCATCGATTGCATCAGAAGGATCTGTGGCATCGTCCATTGCTGTGGACCTTCGCAAACGATTCATAAGGTCCATCGGATTGGTGGCATCGAGAATCGTTCCGTTGTCGTTGTTCCCCGGAACGGTGTTGTAGAGATCACGCTCCTGAGGTGTCTGATAGTCACCTGAAAGCTGTGCTTCAGCACGATCGACAACTGTTGTCAGGCTGAGCAAGGCAATTGGCAGTGCAGCCAAGCCAAGCTTGCACAAGGGATTAAGACCTAAGGGGGCTCGGTTGATCAATGACTCATCCCCAAGTTCAGTAAGGCTAATGCTAATTGTCATGGTCAGATTTCCATGACCTGTGCAGATCGCTACCTGGAACGTCAACTCAATTCGCACCCGCCTTGATCAGGTGCAAGCTTGGCTACAGGATGCACAACCCGATCTGCTTTGCCTCCAGGAGACCAAAGTGGACGATCCGCTTTTCCCTCACGAGGTCTTTGAAGCTCAGGGCTATCAGGTGCACTTTCACGGACAGAAGGCCTACAACGGCGTTGCAATCGTTAGCCGTCAACCTCTCGAAGATGTGCGCCGGGGCTTCACTGGTGAGCTCCCAGAGGATGCCGAAGCCTTGCAACTGGGAGAGCAAAAGCGCGTCATCAGCGCGCTCGTTAACAACATTCGTATCGTCAATGTCTACGTTCCCAACGGTTCCGATCTGAGATCGGAGAAATACCCCTACAAACTCGAATGGCTGAGCTGCCTAAACCGCTATCTGAGTGCACAAGCGAAACGGGATGAACCCCTCTGCCTCGTTGGGGATTTCAATATCGCCTTGGAAGCAAGAGACATTCATCATCCCGAACGACTAACGGGAGGGATTATGGCTAGCGAGCTTGAAAGAGAGGCTCTTCTAAACGTTCTAGGAGAACGACTCCACGACGTGTTCCGCGTGTTCGAACCAGATGCCAACCATTGGAGCTGGTGGGACTATCGAAGTGGTGCCTGGGACCGTGATCAGGGTTGGCGTATTGATCACATCTACCTATGCGATGAGCTTCTCAGTCAGGCCAGAAGCTGTCTGATCCACAAACATCTAAGGGGCCATGAAAAGCCTAGTGATCATGCCCCGGTAACCGTAGATCTCAACTGGCCTCCAACTGATGACGATGAGGAGATGTCGGAACTGTTCAGCAATTGAATGACATGGCTATTTAACGCATTAATCGCAGTCAAGGATTCACCTCCGGAGCAGTCAGAATGCCTTGGCTTCTGAAGGCATCTCAAGACCTTCTGAAGTCAAGATGACCTGGCGCCGAGCTGATTCACCACAGCTTTTTGGAGTGGGGAAAATTTTGTCAGGATTGGCCCGTCCATCTGGATCGAAGGCTCTTCGTAGCAGTTTCATTGTGGACAGATCATCCGCTGCAAACATCCAATCGAGATAACAGCGCTTATCTGCCCCAACCCCATGTTCACCAGTGATGCTGCCGCCAACATCAAGACACTCACGCAGAATGGCTGACCCGAGATCCCGAACACGAGACTCCACATCAGGCGTGTCTGCGTTGTAGAGGATTAAAGGATGCAAATTGCCATCGCCAGCATGAAAAACATTGGCCACCGGCAACTCATACTCCCGACTAAGCCTCTCTATTGCCGTTAGCACCCTCGGCAAAGTGCTGCGTGGCACGACGCCGTCCTGCACGTAATAGGTGGGTGAAATCTGCCCAACCGCAGCAAATGCTGACTTACGCCCCTTCCAAAGCAAGGCACGGTCAGCAGCCTCTTCTGCACGACGAATGGTCCTAGCTCCTGCCTTGCTACAAAGTCGACTGGCCTGGTCTGCGGCCACAGTGACTTCCGCCGCCTGACCATCGAGCTCGATCAGCAGCACAGCTGCAGCATCACGAGGGTATTCGTCGAAGCCAAACAGATCATTGACTGCATTAATCATGAAGTTGTCCATGATCTCCATACCCGCAGGTAAAACTCCGGCGGCGGTGACCTGACAGACCGCCTCGCCAGCAGACTCCATGGTGGGGAAATCTGCGAGCAGCACAGTCACATGTTGCGGCGCCCGCAATAGCCGCAGAGTGATGGCTGTGGCGATCCCCAGGGTGCCTTCGCTGCCAATAAATGCCCCACGCAGGTCGAGCTCCGCATGCTCCGACAGTCCACCACCGAGAATGGTCACCGTGCCATCAGCAAGCACTACTTCAAGCCCCAGAACATGATTACTGGTGACGCCATATTTGAGGCAGTGCACACCACCGGAGTTCTCGGCCACATTGCCGCCGATGCTGCACACCACCTGGCTGGAAGGATCAGGGGCGTAATAAAACCCTTCCCCAGCGACCGCCCGAGTCACCCAACTATTGATCACTCCTGGCTGCACCGTAATGGTGTGGTTATCAAGGTCCATCGAAAGGATCCTGCGCATGCGACTGGTCACCACCAACAGCGCCTCTTGCTCCACTAATGCACCTCCCGAGAGCCCAGTGCCACTACCCCTAGCGACAAAAGGGATGCCATAGCGATGACAACAAGTCAAGATCTGAGACACCTCCTCAGTGGTCTCGGGCAACACTGCCAAAGGAGGACAATGACGATCGATGGTTAACCCGTCACAGTCGTAAACGAGCAACTCTTGCCGCTTGGAGACCACCGACTTCTTCGGCAAAAATTGCCTTAAGTCCCTGTCTAGAGCAGTCCAGTCGTGGGACACCATGCCCGCGCATCTGTCCAACAACCTAGGCAGCAAACCCAGAAGTAAACGGATGGCCTGACACAGTTCAGCCGCTTCTGACCGTTTTGGGTCAAGATGGCGAACGGTTCGTATCAGCCACTTGGCTTCGGTCCCTGTGACAGCTTCAGCCTTGAACACCAGCCGCTCCCAGGCGATTTTCAGCGCCGCCCAGCGCTTAATGCCTGGTGGCGTTAGTTCTCCAGTGCGAGCATTCCGCTCCGTAGGCGGTCAACCGATCGTGTTTGACCGCGTAAAGGGTGCCTACGCCTGGGACGTCGATGGCAATCGCTTCATCGACTACATCGGCAGCTGGGGGCCCGCAATCTGCGGCCATGCCCACCCAGAAGTCATCGCTGCTCTACAAGATGCGCTTGAAAAGGGCACAAGCTTTGGTGCCCCATGTGAGCTAGAGAATCAACTAGCCGAAATGGTGATCGACGCCGTGCCCAGCGTCGAGATGGTCCGTTTTGTGAATAGCGGCACTGAGGCCTGCATGTCTGTGCTGCGGCTGATGCGGGCATTCACTGGCCGCGACAAGCTCATCAAATTCGAAGGCTGCTATCACGGCCACGCCGACATGTTTTTGGTGAAAGCTGGATCCGGGGTGGCAACTCTTGGTCTACCCGACTCACCAGGGGTTCCCCGCAGCACCACCAGTAACACCCTCACTGCGCCCTACAACGATCTCGAGGCAGTCAAAGAGCTGTTTGCCGAGAATCCTGACGCAATCAGCGGGGTAATCCTTGAGCCGGTCGTAGGAAATGCCGGATTCATTACTCCAGAGCCTGGTTTCCTGGAAGGTTTACGAGAACTCACCCGTGAACATGGCGCCTTGCTTGTGTTTGATGAAGTCATGAGTGGTTTCCGTATCAGCTACGGAGGTGCTCAGGCCCGTTTTGGCGTCACGCCTGATCTAACCACCATGGGAAAAGTGATCGGTGGTGGGCTCCCCGTTGGTGCTTATGGCGGCAGAGTCGAGATCATGGAGATGGTCGCTCCCGCAGGCCCCATGTACCAAGCCGGCACGCTGAGTGGCAACCCACTGGCCATGACGGCTGGCATCAAGACCCTTGAACTACTCAAGCAAGAAGGCACCTATGAGCGCCTAGAAAGCACAACGGAGCGCTTAATTAACGGCATTCTCGAAGCAGCCAAAGCAGCAGAGGTTCCTATTACTGGAAGCAGTATCGGTGCCATGTTCGGCTTCTTCCTTTGCGAAGGCCCAGTACGGAATTTCGAAGATGCCAAAGCAACCGATACCGAACTCTTCGGCAAGCTGCATCGGGCCATGCTCGAAAGGGGCATCTACCTAGCCCCCAGTGCCTTCGAAGCAGGCTTCACATCCCTTGCTCACTCCGAAGCAGACATCGAAACCACCCTGAAGGCATTCCGCGAGAGTTTTGCAGCAGTGGCGTGAACAGACAACGAGAATAGAGAGCTGTTCTTACAGCTCTCTTGCGCAAATACAAGCGAGCTAAGCCAAGGTGCTACATCTAGAAGTAAAAATTTAAAAGCGAGAGTTGAATTAACTCACGCTTTTTAGCAAGCCCTAATTCTGCCTGTCTTTGCGGAGCAGAAGAAGCCTCTCAAGAACAGGAAAAAGCTGGATAAGCAGAGCAGTTATTCACAAGCTTGGACAGACTGTTGATTTGCCTGAGCGAATTTTTGCGTTTGCTGCTCAAAAAACCTTTGATAAGCAGCTGGCTCAATATTCTGACCATTAGCATCCTTTAAGAACTGCTTATAACTATGCCAACCAGTCTGAGTAATAAAGTAATTGATTCCTTGAACACAAATATCCTCGAAAGGAAAGTCATTGTTGCCTGGGTTCAATTCAGGCAAAGGCCTGCCTGGAAGACCAGAAGAATAAGCCTGCGCAAGGCCGATCAAATCCCCCTCTCCATATTGAAAACCAATCAACTCAAAGCCGATAGGCATTGCTGGAGTTGCCGATGTCCAACCAGCAATCAAAGCAATTGCCGGCAATCCGGAGTTTGATGCAACCGGCGATTCCGTTGTGGCTGTGCGATACATATCATCGTAATAGCTTGGGGGTTGCCAGGAGCTGAGAGGCATCAGCAAAGCATCAATGCCATCTTCTCGCATCAATCCCTCTAGATAGTTTTTGTTCTTCTCAAAAGTCTTTAACGCAGAATAGTATCGATCGCTGTACTTTGGAGCAATGCTTTCCATATACCCTATGCAGGCTTTCTCGCCTAGCCGTGTGCGACCAGATAAACATATGTCCTGAAGGCTCCTTCTGGTCGATACAAAAGAACCTAGGTATTGATCAATATCTTCCACCTCGCCCGCCATATTATCAGCTCTGTTCGAGTCGAATAAGGGCAGATTGATGTCCACAAGTGATGCACCCTTTCTCTCAAGCCTGGCTTTGACCTGATTGAATATAGCCATTGAAGTCTTGTCGGTGGCGTCAAAGACCTCATTGCCTGCAACACTGCGAATCACGCCAATTCGCCTTCCATCAAGGGCAGCATTTTTTAAATTATTTACATAGGAATCTGTGCGCGGTGCTGATTTCGTTAAATCATCATCTGGATCAGATCTGTTTGCTATCGCAGCAAGGCCAAGAGCAAGATCAGGAATCGACCTTGCCATCACGCCAGCGACTCCATCCAGGTTGCCTCTCGGGAGAATTCCTGAATGACTGATCAGACCCGTGCTTGGCCGAATGGCATAAACCCCGTTGAAGACTGCAGGCACTCTGACCGAGCCACTGTTGTCCGTGCCGATCCCCAACACAGCAAAGTTCGCACTCACTGCAACTGCAGAGCCTCCGCTTGAGCCACCGGAGTTTTGATTGGGGTCATAAGCATTGCCAATCCTTCCGCTGCGGCCACTAATCCCTTCCCCGCCGGAAGCCAATTCATCCATGGCGGCTTTACCAATAATGATGCCGCCAGCTGCTCTTAATTGATTCACCAAAAAAGCATTACTGATTGGCTGAGAGCCAAGTAAAGCCAGCGATCCGGAAGTGGAGGGAGTGTCAACGGTATCAATATTATCTTTAACAGCAATAGGGATGCAATGCAGAGGCCCAATCAATTTATTGCTTTGTTTGAAATGCCTATCAAGAGCCTTTGCCTGCCTGACTGCATTCGGATTAAGTGCAACAAATGCATTCAGAGGAGCTCCTCTTTTGAGGCTAAAATTATATTTCTTTATCCGATACAAATGCCTCTGAATCAATTGCTCACAATCAATCTTTCTCTCTTTAAAAGCATCATGGATGGATTCAATTGTAGACTCCTTAATCCCAAATTTCTGACTACCAAGCTGGTTGGCCATAGCCTTCTCAGCCATAAGACAAGCCATGCCGAGAGCAAGCGCAAGTCTTATGCCTTGCTTAAATATCTTCGGCCCCTGCGAATGATTCATATCTAATACTTAAACAAAGAATTTTGCTGCCACTACTATACACACAGCAACATTCAAAAGAGCATTTCGTTATCGATAATTTTCAAACTGAAGTGGCACATCTAAATCATCTTCCTTGCTTTTGACTAACTGAATCGCTGCTTGCAGATCATCCTTGTTTTTGCCGGTGATCCGCAAACTCTCGCCTTGAATCGCCACGGTCACCTTCTTGAGCTCATCGCGCACAGACTTACTCAACTTCTTGGCGATCTCCTGGCTTAAACCCTTGCGCAGCTTCACCACCTGCTTCACCCGGCTGCCACCAACCGCCTCCGGCGTCTGAAAGTCAAAGATTTTGAGCGAGAGGTTGCGTTTGGTGGCCTTAGCTCGCAGCACGTCCTCCACTGCCTGCAGCGTCATATCGCTAGCAGTAGTGATCAACACTTCGCTCTCTGTCAAATCGATCTCAGTATTTGAATCCTTAAGGTCGTAGCGCTGTCCAACATCCCTACGGACCTGATCCAACGCATTCACCAACTCCTGACGATCAAAGTCCGAGACAACATCAAAGGAATAAGTCGCCATATCTGGAAACGGTTCTGAGCTCAACCTACCCAACATCTCAGCAAGACCAGGTCCAACTCAGCCTGATCTTGCTCGTATGAGCGAAAGACTCAGGATTCTTTGCGGTTTGCCCCGATAGCGAAGCCTGCAACCAAGCCAATTCCAGCGCCACCCATCCCAGTCATCAACGCAAAACGATGCTGCGCGGTCATCTGGCCAACGAAGTGCACACCAGCTGCAATCACTCCAAGTCCGCAGGCAACCACAAGAACCACATCCAGATTCGCGGGCTTCTTGATCACAGATGAGCCTCCTTCGCTGACCTTGCGGACCTTGGCCTGTGCTTCATCAATCTCCTGCTGGAATTTTTCCAGGTCTCTTTTGGGGTCGTCCATCTAAATCAAGCAAAGGAGACGTTGGCGACGCGGAATTCCGATCGCCCCAGGCGTTGCCAGAAGTGGATCAATCCCTTCACCACTGCCTGATACACGGTCCACTTCTCAACAGAGAGGTGTCTAGCATTAACCCACAAGCGGTATTGACACAGCCTAGAAACCCTTTGTTTTGAGGAACTCAGCATTTTCAGGCCCTACTTACCGCAACTCCCTGCTCACCGTTCACCCGATCGTTCTCGGTTCCTTGGCCAACATCCAGGCGAAGCGCATTCCTGCTGAGAGCGATGTTTAAAACATCTACCAGAGACGAGAAATCCTGCGAGCTAAGACCCACAAAGCAGCTTTGCGGCCTTCAGCCAACTCAATTGAGGCTCTAGAGAATCCCCCAGCAAACAACCCGAGGGTTCAATTCTCCTGAAACCGATTGATCCCCATCACCCGGCCACGCAAAGAGAGTAGTGACTATTCAGGGATCTGTCATGCGCAAAAACACTGCAGATGGCGCTTCTTTTGCCACAACTACGGGTAACAACTACTACATATGGAGCTGGTGGGAGCTCTCGGCAAGGAGGGAGTAGATGGCCCCTCACGATCCACTAACGAGGGAAATCCCCATCACCAAAGCCCGGCGTCATCAGCAAGGGTTTTTTGTTGCTTCTCATGATTTAGATCCTGCAGCAACGTTCCCTAGCCAACCCTGCTGCAGGATCTAAATTCAGGCGCAAGGGATGGCTGCTCTGCTTAAAACTCAAGGCAACCAGCACTCACACTCACCAAACACAACCCTTTGAGCCGCATGACCAATAACCCTGACCCAGCCGAGTGCTTGAGAGCTAAACCAGCTAGCTAACAGCCATAGCAAACTCAGCTATCTGATTTCTGAAAAGCCTTGAGTGCCGAAAGCAAAGCAGCTGGGCTTTGAGGATCAACCATCAAGACACTTCCTGCTGGTGCAGCAGCCATCTGCTCGCCCATAGCCATCCATTCTTTAGCCAACAAAAGCCTCAAAGCCTCCTCCGCTCTGGGACTGGCCTCCAAAGCCCGAGCAATCTCCAGGGCGGCTTCCGCCTTGGCGCGAGCAAGGGTTGCCTGCTGCTTTGCCTGGGCGTCAGCTTCTAGTAACAGGGCTTCCTGCTGCGCGCGCGCATCTAATACCAAGGCTTCAGCCTGACCACGAGCCTCATTGAGCTGAGCCTCTTTCTCGCCCTCGGAACGAAGAATGGCAGCACGTTTTTCCCGCTCTGCTGTCATCTGCTGTTCCATTGCTTGCTGCACCCCTCGCGATGGAACAATGTCGCGCATTTCCACTCGCGTGACTTTGACCCCCCAGGGATCTGTGGCCTCATCCAACTCCTTAAGAAGGCATTCGTTCACTTCTGTACGGGTGGTAAATGTCTGGTCAAGGTCAAGCTTGCCCATCTCGGCTCGGATCTGAGTGAGAACGAGATTCACCATCGCCGCCTGCAGATTATCCACCGAGTAATAAGCACGAGAGTGTTCAAGTAGCTGCCAATACACCACCGCATCCACCTCGATCGACACGTTGTCACGAGTGATGCATTGCTGCGGAGGAATATCCAAAACCCTCTCCTTCAACGACTCGTAACTGACCACCTTTTCAACCATGGGGAGCACAAAAGAAAGGCCAGGCTGCAGTTCACGATCGAACTTGCCGAGCCGCTCCACCAAGCGCGAGCGCCCACCACTTGTGATTTTGACACTGCCACTTCCCAGCAAGGCAACTAGCAAGAGAGCTGGCAACCCAAGAAACGCTTCCACAATGATCTTCCTGTGTATGCAAAATCTAGGCCCGTAAACGAACCACTGCTAAGACCTTCCAAACAGCTTGTCCCTAGTCAATAGTGGTTAGAAAGTCCTGCGTTCTAGACCTTGTCTTCTCTGATCTGGATTCCTCTGATCTGGCTCGCCGTAGCTGGCCTACTCCTAGCGATTGAGCTGGCTCAACCGAGCTTCGATGGTCTGATATTCGCAGCGCTTGGGGCCTTACTTGTATCGATTTTGACCGCAATCACTCCCATGCCACTGATCTTGCAGATGATCTTCTTCCTGCTGATCACGGTTTTAGGAACTCTTTGGCTGACTCGTTGGTCATCCCGCCGCAACCCCAGCCCTGGTGGACTGCGGCAACGAGACGAGATCGCCGAAGTGTTGACACCAATGGCAGCAGGAGGAGAAGGACGCGTGCGATGGCATGGCCAAAGCTGGGCAGCCAGCTCTCTGGATCTGGAAACGATACTTAAAGAAGGAGATCAGGTATTAGTGATGGGGCGTGATGGCACCCAACTACAGGTGTTATCACTACCGCAACAATCAACTCAGCCACGACGCCGAACTCAAGGAAAGATTAAAAGCAGATGAGACAAATACGCCATGGAGTAAAAATCTAACTTGAAAGATATTTTTATAGCTCTATAGAACCAAAACAAGATATATAATCTCAAGAGAATCTTGAGACATCAAACAGCAGTCTACCAGGTTTAATATATAGCCTTTGTGAGACAAGACCTCTCCGATTAGGCCTTGAAAAACACGAAAGTAGCTGAATCTCATGAGAAACATTCTAGCAAGCAATCAAATCACTCAGGAACAAGAAAAAGATCTATCAGCAAGACGAATAAATATGGCAATAGCTAGCGGGATAGCAGGCGCTTCTATGGCCTTTCTAATCAACCTTTTTCTAGCACGCTCAATGCAGATTGAGATTTTTGGTGAATTTTCTTCTTGCATGGGTGTCTTGAAAATATGGAAAGTAGTCTGCGCCTTAGGGATGGGAACACTAGCCACAAAGATCTTCAAAAGAAACAAATCCAATAGAAATATAGAAGAATCACGAGGACTCAGGCGTACAGGCCCATTTCTGATAATTATTGCCTCAATAATTACATACATAGCACTAGTAACTTCCCATGCCATGATTCATGATAAGACTGCGGTAAGACTGGAGAGTTTCGCGGCAGTTCTATCAGTTCTTCCTTTAGTTTGTCTTAGGCAATTCTTCAAGGCAAGCGTTGCCGTCCATGGAGCTGGAGTTGCAGCAAGTGTCATTGCTGGCTGTATAGAGAAGACCATTTATATTCTATTTATAGGAAGCTTAATTGTGATATGGAAACCACCACTTGGGATCCTATTAGTAACTGGTGCTATGGCAAGCTCATTGATCATCTCAATGCTTTTGCTATACATATTGCTTTTCAAAAGCGAGCCAGAAATCATCAAGCATGGCAAGCCAAGATATTCAGTAGCAAAATGGGCTAAAACTGGATTCTTACTTTCGCTAACAACACTTGGCGTTGCTATGCTTGATAACGGGGGGCTGGTTGTATTGGGATGGATAAATGCAGATGGGACTGCCTCTGCAGAACTGGCCGCTGCAATCACGCTAGGGACTATATATTATGTAATAGCGCAATCCTGCGCGTCAATTTTTAAACCTGTTCTTTCCGAAGCAGCTGCCAATCGTAACCAAGCACGTGTATTCAACATATTTAGACTTTGGTATAAACACCTTGCCTATTTATTCTTACCCTCACTGACAGCAATGATCATCACAGCGCCTTGGCTACTCAATCTTTTTGGACAAGAATTCAAAGGAGGGATTTGGACTTTAATTGTCTGCCTTATAGGATACACAATAACTTCCTTTAATTTGCTATTTGTCAAACTTTATCAGTATTTAGGGCAGGAAATAAATGCCATGAAGATAATGCTTATAGCTGCCATGCTTGGCATTTTAGGAATGTGGGGTCTAGGTATCATTTGGAGCGATCTAGGCGTTGCTATAGCCGCCAATATTGCTCTAATAGGCGCACAGACTTTAATAGCATACCTAGCATGGAGGGCCATGGGAAAATGGCACACTCTCCCGAATTATAGTACTTATCAACACTGATTCAACACATATTTACAGGTAAAAGTGATTAATCCTTTTCTTGTTTATCCGTCCAGTAATTATCAACATCGCAACGTTGAATTCAATCAAAGAACAAAAGACTCACCACCTTGCCCATATCCTCAGCACTGCGACAACTGGTCAATAACGTCTCACTGTCATGGAAAGCAAAGCAGATCAATTGATCACAACGACTGATGATCTCCTGATTGCAAAGACTGCTAGCCATCGGTAAGGACAGCTCATCGTGCTCAGGTTTTTCGATGAGATGAAGCACTGAGTCGAGCTGATCGCGAATCTCAGGGGCCTGACGATCAAGGCTCTGGGGAAGCAACACAGTGAGGCAAGAGGCATCCGCCTCCAATACCCCACGGATCACAGCGGCATTCACCCCCTGTGCACCGGAGGTGATCAGAGAATGGCCCTCTTGAGCAAGGGAGCGCGCCATCAATTCAACAAGATGAATCGCTACCACCGGCACATGGCGACTGCCGAGCATGGCATTTCGGCGCTTGCCCTTGTCCTGCAAGAGGGCAAGCTCTTGGGCAAGGGTATCGACCCGATCAAGGTCAGGGAGATCCAGAGACTGACTCAAGGACATCCCCATGACAATGGATCGAAGCTAGCAGTGGTCATCGACCCTGCATAGGCAACCCCAGAACATCAAACAAACGGTCCAAGTAACAGTGTTCTTCCACCAATCGGAAGGAATAGGTTGCTTTGACGGCCTCATGCAGTCGCACATGACCAAAGGCCTGCTCAATCACTTCCACGGTAGACACTGTGTCGTGATCCACCTTGAGTAAGGGAACCTCAAGTTCTTCTGCCCTACTAATCAACTGCGGCAACGGTTGCCCTGCACCGGTGAGGATCAAGCACTGAGTCGAAGCCTCGAGGGCCGCCAATTGAATATCAGTGCGGTCAGCACCAGTCACCACAGCCATGTTGCGACGACGACGGAAAAATTCCATGGCGGAATTCACATTCATGGCGCCGATACTGAGAGTCTCAACCAGAAGCTCAAGCCGCTCAGAGCAACAAATCACCCTCGCTCCTAGGCGCCTAACCAACTCACCCACAGTCACGCTGCGTAAGAGTGGCGAATGGGGCATCACTCCGAACACCGCCAGTCCAAGGGCCTCCAGGGCAGGGACCACATTTGTCTCTAGATCATCAACTTCATCTGGTTTTACCGCATTCAAAACGATGCCCACCAGATGATCTCCGAGCTGTTCCTTCGCCGCTAACAAAGCATCGACGCTGCGACTGTCCTGCCAGAGATGCACCAGCACGACGCGGGCATCCAAGCCATGCGCCAGCTGACCAAGACTGAGACCGTAAAGAAGGCCTTCATGCAAGCTGCCCGCTGCTTCAAGAATGGTGAGGCCCTGAGCATGAAGATCGAGCTGTTTGCATAGGTCCTCGAATCCTTTGCCAGCATCCATTTGAGACATAGCCAAACGGTGATCAGCCGTTGCCTTTGCCAGGAGATGCAAAGAGGGAATCAGCTGATGCTCAGACAAACCCAGGGTTGCACCGACAAAACGAACATCATCATCAATTAAAGGTTCGGGCAGAGGGGAAACTGCGGGATCCCATTCCACACTCGTGGCCAAAGGCTTTCCAAAGCGAATTGGCTGATTCGCCGCTATCAACTGGCGAGCGAGACCAAGAACAAATGCCGATTTACCACTGAATGGCTCACAAGATCCAATCAGCAAGGTCTTGCCCATCAGTGGACTCCGTGTTCCTATAACTGAGCAATTTAGGCGTCACCCACAGACTCTTCAGAACCCAAGAGCAGCCACTTCCAGAATCGATTGGGCAGGTCTCCCTGACCACCAAACTCAGGCCAGTCCATCAACCAGTCCACAAGTTGATGCGTAGAAACTTCAAAGGTGTAGGTCAAAGCTTGGATGTCTGGAAAACACAACTGACAAGAACACATCTCCAGTGGCGACCTAGCTCCCTGCCAACTAAGAGTGAAGGAATGAACACGTCCACCTTGAAGAGGTCGCTCTCCTTGCAATGACCTCTGAGCCAAGAGCCGCAGGGCTCGCTGCAGATCAGCCTGCCTGGAAAGACCACCGCAATAGGGTGCAAACAAGGCCAATTGGGCCGCTTCGGAGGGAATTGGCAACGTCAACTTGAAGCTCACACCAAAGGATGCCCCAAGCTGAAGGAATGGGACAGATCACAACTCTCAACAACCGCTGGTCAAACTGCCGCATCGGCATCACTGGAGCCAGTGGAAGTCTTGGAAGGGCCCTAACCCAAAAGCTGCGCTCCCGGGGAGCTTTTGTAATCGGATTGACCCATGGACCGATTCCCTCCGCAGAGCCATCAGACGATGCACCCCAGGAATGGGTGCAATGGAAGTGCAGCGAAGAGGCATCCCTCAAAAGCATCCTTGTGAGCCTTGACGTGCTCGTGCTCAATCACGGCATCAATCCGCAGGGACGTCAGACACCGAAAGACATCAAAGCGGCCTTAGAGGTGAATGCTCTGAGCAGCTGGCGCTTAATGGAACTCTTTGAGAGCCTCGCCCTCAACGCAGAACCATCCATACGCCCCCGCGAGCTATGGGTGAACACATCAGAAGCTGAAATCCAACCAGCCCTCAGCCCCACCTATGAAATCAGCAAGCGGTTGATCGGTCAGCTGGTCAGCCTGCGCTGGAACAACCTCACCTCGAATCAACGCAAAGTCTTCAAAATCCGCAAGCTTGTACTTGGCCCCTTCCGCTCAGAGCTCAATCCAATCGGATTAATGTCTGCTGATCTAGTAGCCAGCCAAATTGTTCAACAAGCCGACCTTGGCCTCAATCTGATCATCGTTACCCCCAACCCTCTCACTTATCTGCTGATGCCCCTTACCGAACTAGGGCGAATGATTTACTCCCGATTGTTAGGTAGTGGGTCCACAGATAATCAATAACAAGTCAACTCCAGCATTAGTCACCACGATCAGTGAGGATGTCGCAGCCATCAGAGGTGACCACGATGGTGTGCTCCCACTGAGCCGAAAGGCTGCCGTCTTGAGTCACAACAGTCCAGCGATCTTTAAGTGTGCGGCAGGCCTTACTACCAGCATTGAGTATCGGCTCCACGGCCAAAGTCATCCCTGAACGCAAAGTGATGTTGGGCAGATCATCCGTGCGGAAGTTAAAAACGGAAGGCTCTTCATGCAAGTTGCGGCCCACACCGTGGCCGGTGTAATCCTCCACCACGCTGTAGCCATGAGCCTTGACATGATCCTCAACGGCTCCTGCGATATCAAGAAGAGTGTTGCCGGCTCGAATTTTAGAGAGCCCTGCCATCAAGGATTCTTGGGCCACGCGACTAAGTTTCCGCCCAGATTCAGGCACCTCGCCAACGCAGATGGTGATGCAACTGTCACCGTGATATCCCTCGTAGTAAGCCCCGGTGTCGACTTTGAGAAGATCACCGGACTTGATCACTCGCTTAGGGCCTGGAATGCCATGCACAACTTCATTGTTGATGCTCGCGCAGATCGAGGCAGGGAAGCCGTGATAGCCCTTGAAACTAGGTGTTGCACCCATCTCACGAATCCTGCGCTCGGCATAAACGTCAAGATCAGTAGTCGTCTGGCCAGGCTCGGCCATCTCCATGATCTCGCGCAGAACAGTGGCCACGATGTGACTTGCCTTGCGCATGATCGCCAGCTCCCTTGCAGACTTGATTTCCACCCCTCGACGCTGTTGAATTCGCGGCCCTGTGGCCGTTGCACGCGCCTCTGAAGTTGAGGCCAGCAGATCAGCGAAGAGGTTCATAGGGCTGAAGAAAAACTGATATAAAAAAATCGAATGAACGGTTACCGGCTCTGCCCGACTTCCATCTTTCCATTAGTCACGCTATCAATCTCTGCACTAGGAACGGCGCAAATGAACTGGTTCAAGCAACACTGCTAGCCACATCGCTGGCTTGCTGGGTCGATAAGTGGTGATTTCTTTGCTGATCTCAAGATGACTTCATGAGGCACATATCCCCTGATGCGTCACTGGCCAGAGATGTCCCATAAACAAAGTGATTGGCTAATCAATGACCCTGCCTGAAGGTGAATGGCCTGCTCCCCACGCTGAGCCTATGGAGGTTCTACTAATGCCCTTTAACTGCTATGGATGCTGATCACAGGCGCCAGCATGATGCTGAAGGCTTCCTGAGTAAGTGAAATTCCCCAAAGGCTTGTGAGCGATAGCAATGGCCAATCATCGTCTGAGGAGCTTTCACCACAAAGCAATAGCCAAAACTCCCCAAGGCAAGAATGATCGGCAGGTAGAGTTGTTGTTTGGCTAGTTAACCCGGAGCTGGGATGACGGCGGATTCGAAAGACACCTCCATGAGCGAAGGCAACACTGAAACGGCAACAACAATTGACGACAGCTCAGCCATGGTGACTGATGTAACAAGCAAAAGTGCCACAAAAGTCAGGCTCAGCGCTAATGCCCTGATCCAAGAGTTCGAGGCCTCACAGCAGAAAAGTGATTTAAATGACATCTACGTGGGAGACACCGTCCGAGTAGGAGTGCGCATCAGTGAAGGCAATAAGGAACGGATCCAGCCCTATGAGGGTGTTGTTATTGCAAAGCGCCACGGCGGAATTCATGAAACCATCACCGTGCGCAGGATCTTCCAAGGCATTGGTGTCGAGCGTGTTTTCATGCTGCATAGCCCTCAGGTGGCCTCCATCAAGGTGGAGCGGCGAGGTAAAGTCCGTAGAGCGAAGCTTTTCTATCTGCGGGAACGGGTGGGTAAGGCCACCCGCGTGAAGCAGCGCTTCGACCGCTGAGGTTTCGGCCTCGTTCAATCCAAATGCCATCACCTCTGTGATGGTCGACGGGTCCATCGCCTTGCGCCGTTAGTTCAGTTGGTAGAACGCAGGTCTCCAAAACCTGATGTCGGGGGTTCAAGTCCTCCACGGCGCGTCCGATGGCCCATCCTGCAGTTTCTTCGTTTCGAGAATGGAGTTAGATCTTCAACCTGGTGATGTCGTAAAAGTGCTCGAGTCAGCCGCTCTTGGTTGGGTTCGTGCACGCGTCATTCGAGTCAAATCTGGTGGTCGTGTGGTCGTGCAAAGCGATCAGGGACGCGAATTCACAGCCCGGGGGAACCAAGTACGCCTAATCGAACCCGCAGGATTCCGTCCCTAATCACAGGGACGCTGATTCCAACTTTTCGATTTGCTCTCTATCTGAGTTCCCTGCCTTCAACGCCACTAGGGATGTCTTTATTTCGACATCGAAAACAAGCGTCCCAAAAAGCAGATCCGAAGTCTTCAATTTCATTCGAATCGATCCATCCTCAAAAGGATCACAAGACGACCGCCAGCGAGTTGACGGCAGGCAGGGCAGAGGTTGATACTTTCTTGGTCGCATAAGCGACACAGATCAGCTTCCATGCGGCGAGCTCCCGACTGGACCTGAGCTCATCTGGGACCGTAGTTCAATTGGTTAGAGCACCGCCCTGTCACGGCGGAAGTTGCGGGTTCGAATCCCGTCGGTCCCGTTCTTTTTCCTAATCCTGAGAGTCATTGTGAAGGTGCGCGTTCGGCTGGCCCCGAGTCCAACAGGCACACTTCACATCGGCACGGCAAGAACGGCAGTTTTCAACTGGCTCTTTGCACGCCATCAGGGGGGGCAATTCCTCTTACGCATCGAGGACACCGACAAAGAACGATCCAAGCCTGAATTCACGACCAACATCCTCGAAGGTCTGGAGTGGCTTGGCCTCAACTGGGATGAACAGCCCATCATTCAAAGCCAGCGGGTGGATGACCACCGCGCAGCAATCCAAAAGCTGCTCGATCGTGACCTGGCCTACCGCTGCTACGCCAGCGAGACTGAACTGGAGGCGATGCGAGAAACACAAAAGGCCCAGGGCCAGGCCCCTCGCTACGACAACCGTCACCGAGATCTCAATCCCGAGCAAGAAGCCGCCTTCCAATCTGAAGGTAGAAGTGCCGTGGTGCGCTTCCGTATCGATGATGCTGCGGCCATCAGTTGGAAGGATCTGGTGCGCGGTCCAATGCACTGGAGGGGATCAGATTTGGGCGGCGATATGGTGATCTCACGTCGGGCTCCAGCCAAGGAAATTGGCGACCCGCTCTATAACCTTGTGGTGGTGGTTGATGACGCCGCCATGAGTATCTCGCATGTGATCCGCGGCGAAGATCACATCGCAAACACAGCCAAACAATTGCTGATCTATGAGGCCCTTGGATTACCAATACCTCAATTCGCCCATACCCCGCTAATTCTCAATTCCGAAGGACGCAAACTCTCCAAGCGGGATGGAGTGACCTCGATCAGTGATTTCCAAGCCATGGGATACACAGCCGCAGCTATGGCCAACTACATGACCCTGCTGGGCTGGTCAGTCCCCGAAGGGACTGACGAACGGTTCACTCTTCAGCAAGCTGCAACCGTCTTCAGTTTTGACCGAGTCAATAAAGCAGGAGCAAAGTTTGACTGGGACAAACTCAACTGGCTCAACTCTCAAGTGCTACATGACTTGCCTAAAGATCAACTGTTGCATGAACTCAAACCCTTGTGGTCTGAGGCTGGCTGGGCTCTGCCAGAAGAAAACTGGTGTTTGGATCTAGCGGAGCTGCTTGGTCCATCTCTGACACTGCTCAAGGATGGTGTCGATCAAGCTCGCCCTTTTTTCGAAGAACCAACGCTGCAAGCTGATGGCCTGGAACAACTTGCCGTAGAAGGTGCCAAGGCAGGCCTTAGCAATCTTCTCGATCAGCTTGATAGCACTTCCTGGGACGGTTTTGATGTCAAGCAAGCACAACAACTTCTAACGAATGCTGCTCAGGCTGCCAACGTCAAAAAAGGTGTGATCATGAAAAGCCTCAGGGCTGCGCTTCTAGGCCGCCTGCAAGGGCCAGACCTAATCACAACATGGGGATTACTGGCCAGGATCGGGCAAGACTTGAACAGGCTGCGTCGTTGTCTCTGAGCAATCGTCTTCGTTTGAATCTTCAGGAGGAGCGATTAAACCCAGGGCCTTGGCCAGCGGCTGGGCCGTGAGGCCTTGAATGCCAACCGTCATCAGGATGGTGAGAAAGACCAAACCTTGTAACCGACCGGCTCCTAAAATCCCAGCCTGCTCAAGGCGAATCGCAAACAAAGAGGCCACTGCGGCCGTAACAATCCCACGTGGTGCAAGCCAACCAAGAAACAATCGCTGCCTGAAATCAAGAGGCAAGCCAATAGTGGCAAGGCTGACCGCAACAGGACGCACAACCAACATCAGTACGAGCACACAACTGACCCCCCCCCAGCCAAGCGGACTTAGCTCACCCCAAGAGACATCCGCTGCCAAAAGTGGAAATAACATTGTGATGGCAAGACGGGCCAGCTCCCGGATCAACTCATCGAGCTGATCGGACTGGGTAACAGGCCTGCGACCGACCACCACCCCCGCTGCTACAGAAGCCGGCAAGCCCGACTCCGGCAACAACCATTCACAAACTGCGTACAAGAGGAACAACACTCCCAAGGTGAGCTGCAACCTCAGCCCTACCGAAGGGTCCGGTTTTAAACGTCGCAATCCCTCTGACAAAAGCCAACCAGCAGCAGCCCCCATCAACACGCCTCCACCCAGGCGGGCCAGCAGCCCGAAGGCAACCTCCCGCCAACCATGCAAATCGCCCAGCAATAACTCAAGCAAAAGCAAGGCCAGCACAGCACCCACTGGCTCAAGCACCAATCCCTCTGCCTCAAGGACATCCCCCAGAGGAGAAGCCAAACGGATCTGCTGCACCAACGGGGTCACAACAGTCGGACCAGTAGCCAGCACGATGGCGCTGTAAACCGCTGCCACTGACCAACCCAAACCAGCCAACCAATGCGCCGCCAACAGACCCGCGGCCAGTGAAATCACTAGTCGGATCAGCAAGATGCGCAGCACAGTTGACTTGATGGTGTCACCAGGGAGGCGCAGATTGAGACCCCCGTCAAAGAGCACAAGGCTCACCAGCAGACCAACGATCGTCTCAAGTCCTTGACCAAGATCCAGCGGTTCAACCAAACCAAGGCCCGATCGACCAATCAGCAGGCCAGATAGCAACAACAGCACCACACCAGGAAGGCCAGAGAGAGCAGACAAAATCCGAGCTCCGGCACCTGCGAAGACGGTGATCCCCCAAAGCAGGCCTAACCGCTCAGGTGTCATCGAGGGCTGCGAACTGAGGTTCCACTCTCACACCGATCACAGCCTCTGGACGCACCACCAGATACTCGCCATCAAGCTCGCTAAGCGGTACGTTCACGAACCCCCCACTGCCTGAGGCGTTGACGATTCCCTGATACCACTGCTGAAACGTCTCAAGAGTAGGAAAATGAACCTCTTCGGTCTGCCCCCCGGATAGATGGAGGTACACCGCATAGCGGCGTGGGGTGCGTGTCATCAGTGAACCGTAATGCCAAGGTCCATCGACTCAGGATGGCCGATAGTCGCCCCACTTGCCCACTTGAATGGTCGAAGTACCTCTTTGCCAGGCATGTAAAGGGGATGACAGGGGTGCCCCTCACGCGTCAAACCAAGCGAGAGAGGGCCGCGAGCATCAGGATTGTTCCTGATGCGGTTCTGGCGATGACGCTCCAACAAAGCCTGGACAGCAAGATCACGTCGACGCAAAGTTCCACCGCACCCCCAACCAAACCAAAGGTCCCAATTAGGGCTCTCAGACCACTGGCGTGCCCGAGTCAAAAGCTGATCATCATTTGCATCACCAATCGGATCAGCACAGTGCCTAAGCAGCGCTGGGGATTGACTGATCCGGGCAAATAGATTCACAACAAGAAGGTTTCCATAACCCCAGGAGCAGCAAAACCCCAGCAACCGCCGCAAGGTTGGATCATTCTCTGACGCTGTAGCCGTGGAGGGATTCAAGCCAATGAAAAGCAACGTGCGCTCGCATTGCCCAAGGCTGCGCTTCAGCCACCAGCGGTAGTGACCGCAAGAACTAAAGGCAGCCTCAGACGCCCAGGAATGCACAACTTGCCTCAAGAATGCGACGGCTGGCCTTACCGTCGCCGAAGGGATTGACAGCACGTGCCATCGCCTCGTAGGCGCTTGAATCATCAAGCAAGGAAGCTGTCTCAGTCACGATCATCTCCGGATCGGTACCAACCAGCCTGGCCGTACCCGCTTCAACGGCCTCTGGTCGTTCGGTGGTCCGTCTCAAAACCAAAACTGGCTTACCAAGCGCAGGAGCTTCTTCTTGGAGCCCACCGGAATCTGTGAGCAGAAGCGTGCAGGCCCTCATCGCAGCAACCAAACGGTCGTAGTCGAGAGGCTCGGTGAGTACCACCCTCGGATGGTTCCCCAAAAGTGCCTGCATTGGTTCTCGTACGGTTGGATTGCGATGCAGAGGCAGAAGTAAAGCCGTGTCGGGATGAAGGTCAAGAACCCTTCTCATGCCCTCGGCAATATCTTGAAGCCGGTCTCCCCAATTCTCCCGTCGATGCACGGTGGCCAAAATGACGCGCTGATGCACCCAGTCGAGACCATCAAATTCGATAGGCGGCGCCTGCTCAGCCATCAGCAACAGAGCATCGATCACTGTGTTGCCCGTAACAAAGATCTGACCAACAACCCCTGAACTGATCAGATTGGCCTGAGAGCGTGGCGTTGGAGCGAAGTGAAGCTGGGAGATCTGAGAAATCAGGCGCCGGTTTGCCTCTTCAGGAAAAGGATCCAACAGGTTGTCTGTGCGCAAACCAGCCTCAACATGACCAACCGGGATCTGCTCATAAAAAGCAGCAAGGGCAGCTGCAAATGCTGTAGTGGTATCTCCCTGGACAAGCACAAGCTGGGGCGGGTAGGCCTTGAATTCATCCTTGAGGCCTTGCAATGCTGCACAGGTGACGTGTGTGAGGGTCTGCAGAGGGGCCATCAGATCGAGATCATGATTGGCTGAAAGACCAAATAGATCCATGACCTGAGCAACCATCTCGCGGTGCTGGCCAGTGAGCACAACTCGAGTCGTAAAAGCGTCACAGGACTGAAACTCCTGGATCACCGGTGCCAATTTGATCGCCTCTGGACGGGTGCCCAGCACGATCGTGACGCGGGGCAAACCAGCCATAACAGAAGCAATCTTGAACGGATCCTAAGAGTGCTTGCTGATCACCAAAAGTGCTCACGGACTTGCCAAGAGCTTCGCCATGACGAAGCTGAAGAGAGCGGCCACCATCCCCCCTCGTGAGTCAACCGGTCTTTCCGCCCAACTTCCCCCCTCCAGCACCAAAGTCAGCCTCTCAATCGGCGGTACCGATATCAACCTCATCTACAGAGGGATTAACTCCATTCGCTGGAGCCAATCCTGGGGTCTCTCCCAACTTGGAGGAGATCGTACGGATCGCCTATCAAGAAGGACATTCCGATGTACACCTAGGCGTTGGCGAAGTGCCTCGTTTCCGAGACCGCGGCGAAATGCAAAGCACAGATTGGCCTGTAACCGATCCAGAAAGATTTCAGGGTTGGTTGCAAGAGATCCTCTCTGCAAATCAGATCGATGAGTTCTTTAGCAGCAAAGAATTCGACGGCTCCCATGCCTTTCCCTTCGCAAGAGTCCGGATCAACCTGCTGGATTCCCTCACAGGGCCAGCGATGGTACTTCGCATCATTCCCCAAACAATTCTCACCCTTGAACAACTGCAACTCCCTGATGTACTGAAGGGTCTCTCATCCAAGCCGAAAGGACTTGTCTTGGTAACCGGCTCAACCGGGTCAGGGAAAAGCACCACCCTGGCGGCAATGATCGACTGGATCAATAGAAATCAACCCCGCCACATCCTCACCATCGAGGATCCTGTGGAGTTTGTACACAAGAGCAAGCAATCCCTCGTCAAACATCGAGAACTGGGGAAACACACCCTGAAGTTCCACAACGCCCTGAAAGCAGCCCTACGAGAAGACCCAGATGTGATCCTGATCGGTGAGATCCGTGATCAAGAAACTCTGGCCACGGCGATTGAGGCCTCCCAAACGGGGCACCTGGTGTTCGGCACTCTGCATACCAACTCGGCAGTCAAGACAATTGAGCGAGTCCTGGGCATGTATGCCCCAGAAGATCAAGAGAGCATGCGTCGCTCCCTTTCAGAATCACTGCTGGGGGTGATTGCCCAAGGATTGATCCGCACCACCGACAACAAGCGAGCTGCCTACCACGACATCCTGATTAATACCGATGCTTGCAAGGACTACATCCAAAGAGGAGCACTTGAGGATGTTGAGGAGATCATGGAACGCAGCAGCTTTGATGGCATGATCACAGCCAATCAATCATTGCTGAAGCTTGTGGATACTGGCCGGGTAGAGCCAGAGATGGCAGTTGCCGCAAGCTTTAAGCCCAACGAACTAGCCCAAAGCATTCGTGGGCGGAATTGAACAACACCTAATTCAGCCAGGCTCTGCAGTCAGCAGGTATCACTAGACGGAACAACAACAACACGCTGATTCCAATAATCAATCCCGCCATTGCCATACGACCATTCCAGATCTCGGCCTGTGGCGTGAACCCTCGTCGCCAAGCGTTTAGCTCTTCACTACTGACAGGTTCCGCAGAGGTGTTGGAATCAAGTGGAGATTCAGAAGCCATCGCTGCATAGCAGACAAGGTCAAGATAATTCGCTTCTTCAAAATGGGGGAGGTGAAAGGTACAAATCCTCGGTTTTGTCCAATGGCCATCGAGCTGCCACTCCCAATTCAAGAGAGCTGCCACCAACCCCAGACACCAAGCGCTGCAGGGCCGCTGCTCCAATCATGGCGGCATTATCCGTGCAGTATCGAAGCGGTGCCGAGTGCACTTCAATCCCCTGTTCTTGTCCACATTTCCTCATCAGTTCTCTTAGGCGGCGGTTAGCAGCGACTCCTCCAACCATCACCACCGTTTTTAGGCCCTGGTCATTGGCGCAGAGCAAGCTGCGCTCGACCAAAACATCTGCAACCACTTGCTCAAAACTTGCAGCAAGATCTGTGCGGGGCAGATCTTCACCAGCCTCTGAAAGAGCCTGAACCAGGCGCAGCATGGCGGTCTTCAATCCGCTGAACGAGAAATCGTAGGGATGAAATCCACCACCAGGCTTAGAGACCCGTCCTTTTGGCAAAGAAAATCTGCGAGAGTCGCCAGTCGCAGCAAGCGACTGAATAGCGGGGCCACCTGGATAGGCCAAGCCAAGCAGACGACCAACTTTGTCAAAGGCCTCTCCAGCAGCATCATCATGGCTACGTCCAAGACGCAGCATCTCTCCCTCTGCCCCAACCCGAATCAACTCAGTGTGTCCCCCGCTCACAAGCAGCACCAGATAAGGAGGGCGTGGAGGATGCTCCGCCAAGCGCACTGAAGCCAAATGCCCCTCCAGGTGATGAATGCCAAAAAAAGGCAGCGCATGGAGAGCAGCCAAAGATCGACCTGTCACCGATCCCACCATCAGTGCTCCTGCCAACCCAGGGGTCACCGTTGCCGCCACAGCATCAAAGCGAGCAATCGACTGTCCCGCCTCCTGCAAAACCTCTTCTACAAGATGAGGCAAAGCCTCCACATGCAAGCGAGAGGCAACTTCAGGTACCACGCCTCCCCATTGAGCATGTTTCTCAACCTGAGAAGCAATTCGGCTAGCCATAACCTGCAATCGCCCGTTATTTAGACGTAGGACTGCTGCAGCCGACTCGTCACAACTTGTTTCGAGGGCAAGCACCGTCGGCATGGTTGTGGAAAGCCTCATTTACATTTTACTTGTGACATCCTGCCGTTCCGGAGCAGGTCTTACAGGAATCGAAACCGATGCGTCGTCTCTTCGCCGTTGTGCTCTCGGCTCTGCTGGTTCTCGGCTTTGCACCCGTTGCTAAAGCCGACATAGCTGGCCTAACCCCTTGCGCTGAGAATGCCCGTTTTCAGCAGCGAGCCAGTGCTGCAGACACTCCACAGGCCATTGCCCGCTTTGACCGCTACAGCACATCCTTGTGCGGTGATGACGGACTCCCACACGCTCTAATCCCTGCGCCAACTGAGCCGTTTGCGATGTCCTTTATTCGCGGGCATGAAGGCGAAATCATGATCCCAGGGGTGATTTTCATCTATATCGCTGGAATCATCGGTTGGGCTGGGCGCTCTTATCTCCAGGCCATCAAAGCCAAAGGCCACAAAGCAGCCTTAGACAATGAGATCCATCTTGATATAACCCTGGCATTCAATTGCATGATGAGAGCTTCCGCCTGGCCATGGCTCGCTCATATTGAAGGCCAAAATGGCAGTCTCCGTGAGAGCGACGACAAGATCACAGTTTCGCCTCGCTGAGCAATATTCTCCTCTTAACAACCACCCCATTTCCCCTTAATCAAGATGAGAAAATTCTTCGAAAGCTGGCCAATGGCTGCCGTTCTCTGGGTATGGCTTACAGCTGGAATCATTGTTGAATTCAACCGCTTCTACCCAGACCTTCTCTTCCACCCAATGTGAAGGCTAAGGAGCTTAAATGAATCAAAAAATGCTTAAGATTCTTTTTTGCTTCTAATAAAAGTAACTTCAAAAGCCCCCGTAAAGGGGGCTTTTTTATTGGCCTATATATTGTCAAATAACCCTTTAAAGTCTGCAAAAAGTATTCGCATCAAGAGCTAAGAGCTAAGACGCATTAAAGACTCCAGCTCAATCACAGCAACCTGCAGGTCGTCATTAATCACCACAGCATCAAACTCCTGCTGAGCCATCAGTTCCTCCCTCGCCCTGGCTAAACGTCGCTGAATTGCCTCTTCAGGATCAGTGGCGCGTCCGCGAATGCGTCGTTCAAGCTCCTCAAAACTGGGCGGCGCCAAAAAAATCTGAAAAGCTTCAGGGAAACTGCGCCGCACCTGTCTGGCCCCTTCCAGTTCAATTTCAAGCAAAACCGGCCGGCCTAATGAAAGCTGCTGCTCAACAGGTTGGCGTGGGGTGCCATAGCGATTGCCTGCAAATTCAGCCCATTCAAGACAACCGCCAGTTTGAACCAGTTCTGCAAAGCGATCACGGTTCAAGAAGAAGTAATGATCACCCTCAATCTCGCCTTGCCTGGCTTCACGCGTTGTCGCCGAAATAGACAGCCAGATCTCTGGATGGAGCTCTAGGAGTTGCTTCACCAACGAACCCTTGCCAACCCCACTGGGCCCAGTAATCACCGTGAGCTTTCCTTCAGCGGCGGATGGAGCCATTGATTGCATTGCATTGAATCGGATCGCAGAGTAGGAAGGCTGCTTGCAATCCAGGTCCCGACTGAATCGATGGCCCCTGCTGCCCTCCAGGTCATGGACCTCTCAAGCTTGCGCGCTGTACTTAGCGAGCTCCGCAAGGAGGTGCTGCCAAGCCGCTTCGAAAAGGTCCAACAACCAGAACCTCATACCCTCCAGCTCGGGCTGCGCACACTCAAAGGTCTTGTTTGGCTGGAACTCAGCTGGCGTGCTGATTGTCCACGATTGGTGAAGATCACCCCTCCTCCCCGCCTAGGCAGCGGCAGCACTTTGGCCCAGCAGATTCAACATGGCCTTCGACAGATGGCGCTCATTGAACTGAAACAGAAAGGATTTGATCGCGTGGTGGAGTGCGGCCTCGCCCACCGCCCCGGCGAACCTATCGAGCGCACTCTGGTGCTGGAACTAATGGGACGCCACAGCAACCTGCTTCTGCTTGATCGTCAACGCCAGGTGATCACCCTTGGACGCCAGGTACGCAACCATCAATCAAGAGTGAGACCAATCGGAACGGCAGACATCTATGTAGCTCCACCGCCAATGCAAGGCAGAGAACCAAGCTCAAAGGAATCCCTAAAACGCTGGAAAGACATTCTTTGCCTTGTGCCAACCAAGCTACGTAGCGCTCTGCAGCAGTGTTACCAAGGCATCAGTCCTGCACTCGCTTTGCAGCTGGTTGACGACGATGCAAAAAAAGCACATGCCCTGCTGGAGCTTTCAGTACTTGAGATCACCGAAGAGCAATGGCAACACATTTACCACCGCTGGAGTCGATGGCTGGACTGCCTTGAGAAAGAGCGCTTCACGATGAGGTTTGGCGGTCCAAGCAGCTACCGCGTCTGGGACTGTGACAACTCAACAACCTCCTCCTCTTTCAAAGATGAGATCAGCCTCACTCTCGGGAGTTATTACCGAAGGCATCTTGAAACCCAGTCTCTCAATCAACTAGCCGAAGACCTCCAAAAAAGACTTTGTCAGTGGCGACAACGAGAGGAGCAGGCCCTTGCCGAACAACAGGGTCGACTCAACGAAACCAGTCAAAGCAATTCTCTTCAACAACAAGCCGACGCCATGCTTTGCCTGCCTTCGCCGAGCAAGGATCTGATCAACCAAACCCAAAAGCTCTACCGAAAAGCTCAAAAATTCCGCCGCTCAGTGCCCATGCTGAAAACACGGATTGAACATCACCAGCAAAGGTTGCAGCTGATCCACGGCAGTGAAATGTTTCTGGAAGATCTGCTTGGAACCAGCTGGGAAGGAAGGCGAGAACGGTCGATAAGGCTGCAGGAGTTGCGGCAGGAGCTGGACGAATTGCTGATCTCTCAATCCCGCAATCGCCAGAAGCGGGGCCGTCGCAATCAACAACCCCCAAGCCCCCTCGAACTGACCAGTCCTGGTGGACTCGTCGTCCAGGTTGGTCGCAACCACCGCCAAAACGATTGGATCAGCCTTCGCCAAGCCCGCCCTGGTGATCTTTGGTTTCATGCCCAGGAATGTCCAGGCAGTCATGTCGTTCTCAAGGCCTCCAATGGCCATGCTGAGGAGGCCGACCTACAACTAGCTGCAGACCTGGCCGCCCACTTCAGTCGTGCTAGAGGCAATCAACGCGTACCCGTGGTGATGGTGCCCACAAGCAACCTGCAGCGAATCCCAGGAGCAGGCCCAGGAACCGTGCGATACCGGGACGGCAACCTTTGCTGGGCTGAACCAGATCGAGGGCTTCAACACCTCTCTGCCTAAGAACTCTTAGTCTGATGAAAACCAAGCGGCGCCTGTTCTGACCAGTCCCGATCAGCCCACAGGTTCGGTTCTTCCACCCCCTGCCCCGATTCACGTCGAGCAGGGAATCAAGCACACCGAACCACCCCACGACGTGGAAATGCCTCTGGTTGATCACCTGGAGGAATTACGGCAACGGGTGCTGCGCAGTCTGCTGGCTGTTGTTTTAGCGGCAGGCGCCTGCCTGCTCATGGTGAAGCCGCTCGTAAGGCTTTTGGAAGCTCCGGCTGGATCCATTCACTTTCTTCAGCTGGCCCCAGGAGAGTTTCTATTCGTCTCAATCAAGGTGGCAGGCTACGCAGGCTTAACACTTGCACTGCCCTATGTGCTCTACCAAGGGCTTGGATTTGTATTGCCTGGCCTTACTCAACGGGAACGACGTCTGATCGCTCCAGCAGTAGCTGGATCAGCGATCTTGTTTCTAGCCGGCCTTGCCTTCGCATGGTGGGCGCTAGCACCAGCAGCTCTGAAGTTTCTGGTGAGTTATGGCGCCGATGTAGTCGAACCTCTTTGGTCAATTGAGCGGTATCTCGACTTTGTGCTTCTGCTGATGCTGGCTACCGGCCTGGCCTTTCAGCTACCTGTGCTCCAGTTGATATTAGGAATTCTGGGGTTGTTGCACTGGCAACCAATGTTGAGTGCCTGGCGATGGGTCGTGCTTGGTGCGGCCTTGGCTGGAGCTGTATTGACCCCATCCACTGATCCAATCACAATGCTGCTGCTGGCTGGAGCCATTACAGCCCTTTTCCTGATTGGAGTAGGCCTCGTGGCGCTAACTGATCAATTCAGGCCAGACATGCCTGCAAGCGGCAGCAACCAGCCTCCTCCAGCCACAAATTGAGAAGCTTGATCTTTCGGTTGTGCGAGCCAGCAATTCCTAGACCACATCTACCAAGCCCAGTCGAATGACCGCCTAAAACGACTTGCCGAGATGATTACGAAAAGCCTGTTCATCCAGAACATAAAGATTGCTGCTCAAATACGCCCAGATCACCTGCAAGTACAGACTTTGGCGGCACAACACCAAGCGCATGTCTTAGGAAGCTTGGCGGCAATCCCTTAAGCAAGCAATTCCTTCTTTTAACTCTAGAGACAACAGAGCATCGTCAAGGATTAGCTAAAGCACAGAATGATGCGACGATTTCACTGAAAAGCCCAGTCTTTGCAAAGCGTGACGGGCCCTTCACAGTCCATAATGGTCTCCATTCTGCGCAGATCGAACATCCGTCATGACACAAATGACCTCGAGTGATGTGCCCGGGATGGGTCGTCGGCAGTTCATGAACCTGCTCACTTTCGGGTCAGTGACTGGCGTTGCGCTTGGATCCCTCTATCCAGTGGTGAAGTACTTCATTCCACCTCGTGCCTCCGGGAGCGGAGGTGGCACGAGCGCCAAGGATGAACTTGGCAATTCGGTCACAGCAAGCGGCTGGCTTGCCAACCATTCAGATGGTGACCGCAGCCTTGTCCAAGGGCTGAAAGGTGATCCCACCTACCTGATTGTTGAAGGTGAAGACGCCATTGGCAGTTACGGAATCAACGCGATCTGCACCCACCTTGGCTGCGTGGTGCCTTGGAACAGCGGGGCCAATAAATTCGTCTGCCCGTGTCATGGCAGTCAATACAACTCCACTGGAAAGGTCGTAAGAGGGCCGGCACCCCTCTCTCTCGCATTGGCCAACATCGCTGTCGAGAACGACAACGTCTTTGTAAGCCAATGGACCGAGACAGACTTCCGCACGGGCGAGAAGCCCTGGTGGACCTGAATCTGACAACCAAACGCACCATCGTCGTTCCAGCTCTCCTATCCCCTCGCATCATGCGTCGCCTCATCCCCATCCTTCTCGGCTCACTGGTTCTTAGTTTCTCGATTCTTGTTGCTCCAGCTGCCAGCTGGGCCTATCCCTTCTGGGCTCAACAGAACTACGACAACCCCCGAGAAGCTACTGGCAAGATCGTCTGTGCGAACTGTCATCTGGCCCAAAAAACCACTCAGGCAGAAGTACCTCAATCAGTACTTCCCGACAGCGTCTTCAAAGCAGTGGTGAAAATCCCTTACAAGAAAGACACGACAGAGATCAGCTCCGATGGCAGTGATGTGCCCCTCCAGGTGGGTGCCGTTGTCATGCTTCCTGATGGATTCAAACTGGCCCCACAGGATCGCTGGAGCGACGAGATAAAAGAAGAAACCAAAGGAGTCTTCTTCACTCAATACAGCGAAGAGAAGGAGAATATTCTCCTTGTTGGCCCACTCCCAGGTGACAACAACAAAGAGATTGTTTTCCCAATCCTTTCACCTGATCCTGCGACTGACAGCAGTATTCAATTCGGCAAATATTCCATCCACGTTGGAGGCAACCGTGGACGAGGCCAAATATTACCTACTGGTGAAAAAACCAATAACAACGCTTTCACAGCAACTGAAGCTGGCACGATTACATCTATTAAGGCTGGTAAAAATGGGGAAAGCGACATCAAGCTCAAAACTGACAGCGGAAAAGTTATCAGTGAAACCATTCCAGCTGGTCCAAGCCTGCTGGTAAAAGTAGATGACAAAGTAGAGGCTGGCGCCCCCTTAACTAGCGACCCAAATAGTGGTGGCTTTGGACAACTCGATACCGAGGTTGTCCTTCAGAATCCAGTTCGAATCTATGGACTCTTGGCGTTCTTTGTAGCCGTTTCTCTCGCTCAGATCTTACTTGTATTGAAGAAGAAGCAAGTCGAAAAGGTTCAGGCTGCTGAGGGGATCTGATCCTCATTCATCTCAACTCAATGGACGCATATATCGCGACCTTTACCTCTCCAGGGCCCGAGCTCTTTCAGCTCGGGCCCTTTGCCTTGCGTTGGTATGGATTGCTGATTGCGATCGCCGTACTGATCGGCCTCAATCTGTCCAGCAACCTGGCCCGTAAACGAGGCCTTGAGCAGGGCTTGATCAGTGATCTGCTGCCCATTCTCGTATTAACTGCCGTTGTTGGAGCACGCATCTACTACGTCGCCTTTGAGTGGAGGAACTACAGCGGAGACAATTTCTGGAGCTCGATCAATATCTTTGGACTCGCGATACCAATCCCAAGTGCAGTGGAAATTTGGGGTGGAGGAATCGCTATTCATGGAGCACTGCTTGCTGGCACCCTTGCAGTATTGATCTTCTGCCGTTGGCGTCGCCAAGCCTTCTGGGATGTTCTTGATGTGCTTGTCCCATCCATTGCCCTTGGTCAGGCAATCGGACGGTGGGGAAATTTTTTCAATAACGAAGCTTTCGGTGTTCCAATCAACGGCGACCTTGCTTGGAAATTGTTCATCCCATTCGTAAATCGTCCACTTAATTATGCCAATAACGAGTTTTTCCATCCCACATTCCTCTACGAATCAATTTGGAATCTTCTAGTATTTACACTGTTAATTGTTCTTTTTCAACGCAGCAACAAAGGGCTACTGAAGCTTCCCGCCGGGGCGTTGAGCTGCATCTACCTGATCACTTACAGCCTCGGCAGAGTCTGGATCGAAGCACTTCGAACTGATCCCCTCTGCCTAGGCGCCTTACCACCCTCCTGTGAAGGGGGCCTGCGTATCGCCCAGCTGATGAGTCTTGCGATGATGGCAGTTGGAGGTTTTGGCCTCTGGTGGCTCTATGGTCGCAAACGAAAGCTACCGGACCCTGGTAGGCCTAGGTCATTCGCTTGATGAGCAGAATCTCCATCGTTGGTGCAGGTCCAGGCGCGACTGATCTGCTAACCCTGCGTGCCGCAGAACATCTCAAGCAGGCTGAGGTCCTTGTATGGACCGATTCACTGGTTTCACCAGACATTGCAGCATTGGCTCCTGAATCCTGTGAACGAATCCGCACCAGCTCGATGACCCTCGAGGACGTTCTTCCTCTTCTGGTGAACAGGGCGCAAGCAGGTAAGCGAGTGGTCCGTCTTCACGACGGAGACCCCTGCCTTTATGGGGCCCTGTCGGAACAGATCTGTGGCCTTGCTGACGAAGGTATTGAAGTAGAGGTTGTGCCGGGTCTGAGTGCTTACCAAGCGACGGCCGCAGCCCTAAAAGCTGAACTCACCATCCCTGGCCTTGTCCAAACCATTGTTCTCAGCAGAGCAGGAGGACGTACCGGTGTTCCCGAACGCGAAAACCTCCAACATTTGGCATCGCTTGGAGCCTCTCTATGCCTCTACCTCAGTGCACGACATGTGGAGGAAGTACAAGCCACACTGCTGCAGCACTATTCAGCTGAAACACCAGTCGCTATCGGTTACAGGGTGAGCTGGCCCGATCAATGGTTAAGCGTGGTGCCTTTGAAGCAAATGGCTACGACCTCCCGTGAACACGAGCTGATTCGCACCACCCTTTATGTCGTCAGTCCGGCCCTAGCCGCAGGACGCCAACGTTCGAAGCTGTATTCTCCAGACCACAAGCATCTCTTTCGCCAAAAGGGCTAAAGAGAGTGTTTTAAAATCCAGTAGTGCGGGCGATTAGCACAGTGGTAGCGCACTTCCTTCACACGGAAGGGGTCGTGGGTTCGAATCCCGCATCGCCCATAAGTTTTAATGCCAAGCATTTGCTTGATCTACTCATCATCAAAACCACGTGATCCCACATACATGGGAACAAATGATGCCTGACAAGCTCAGTGCTTCCAACTAAGGTCAAATGCATGCAGGTCAACACTCCTCTTCCTTAATGCCGGAGCACCCTCAGGACTTCTTGAGTGACCAATCCCACTCAGAGCAAATCTCCACACCATTGATTCAAGTTGGCGCGTTGCTTAGAGAAGCCCGCGAAAAACGGGGGTTTTCAATAGCAGAAATCGCGGGAAGTCTTCGAATAGGCAAAGAGCAACTAATAGCCCTGGAGAATGGAAACAAAGAACTACTACCTGAGCCGGTTTTTATTAGAGCCATGGTGCGCCGGGTCGCCGAGCGACTCAACCTCGATGCGACTGCCCTTGTGCAGCACATGCAGGTCATCATTCCATCAAGCTCCGAAGCCCTACGCCAATCAAAGAGCAAAGCGTCTCGTCCAAACCTAAAAGTGATACCTGCATTGGCCTTTTTGGGAGGGTTGATTGGATTGACTGCAGCAGGACTAGCCATCACCTATTACAGCAACCCCAACACCTTTACCCGTATCCAAAGAAGCGTCAACAACGCAATCATTTCAATCAACAACACCGCCGAAGGCCTGATCTTTTGGTCTTCGACTCGTTCAAATGATCTAAAAGATGAGCCTAAGGACACCGAGCTAATCTCTCAGCCTGCAGTTGCAACACCTAGCCAAAATTTGCCATCAACATCTCCATCAGGGCAAAAAAAAACAACTAAGAATAATCAATCAGCTTCAACTGAACAGCCAAAAACCCAGCCAGATAAAAAACCCCAACAGTGAAGCTGAGATTGTTTTTGAAGGCACCCTGGGCGAGCCGCTTAGCTATCCACAAGAGGAAGACCTAGAGATCTATGCAGGGCATCCTGATCTGATTCATGTAACTCATAATCGAAAATCACCTACTGCTCTGGGCGCAATCAGAAAGATCCACTGGCATCAATTAACCAACAACAACCCAATACTGAACTAAGTGCATTCCTTAACGACAACTTTCATGGTTACGCCGCTTGCTTCTTTCACAACCGAAGCACAGCTCTTCAAGCTCCATTGTTCAAGGCTGAGGTTCTGATTCAATCCTTCCGGCACTAATTCAAAGACAACCTGATCATCATCAGCGGACTCCACTCTGATTTCAGCCACCACTGGCTCAGGACGACGATCAATGGCTGCTGCTAATCGCAGCAGCAAGGCCATCTCGGCAACGAGACGACGATGCTCCCGGGTGGCTAAAGCTTGCCATTCCAGATGACGCTTCTTGGGAAGACTGCGGCGGTGATAGCGCGCAATAGCCGCAACCATCAAATGCTCCGCTTCCGAATAGCCGAGCAACTCGCCATGACGAATGAGATACCAGGAATGCTTGTGATAAGCACTGAGATTGATGTGCTGACCACAGGCATGCAACATCGCCGATGCCCAAAGCAGATCCCGACCCCCTCCATCGTCTTGATGAAGAACACCATGTGTGTGGTCGTAAAGGCTGAGTGCATGGCTGGCTACACGCTCTGCACGACGGTGATTCACTGCAAAACGCTGCACCTGATGAATCACGGTGCGCTGACGAATACTGCTCTGAAAACTAAAGCGATCCTCCAGTAGGCCATGTCGCAGCATCCAGTCAACGATCAAACCCTCCCTCAGAGCCCTTTCACTCAGCACCAGCTCATCAGCAGCGAGCATCTGCATGGCGGTTTGAAGAATCAGCGCACCCGGAACGATGATTTCGGCACGGCGATCATTAATCGGCGTCAGGACGCGACGCTGCTCGGGGGTCATCGCTATCAGCTTCTCAACCAAGCCATCAAGCCGCTGCCGTGACAATCGATAGCCATGCAATCTCAACGGAGGGCGATCGTCTTCGCTAGCCAACAAAGCACCGATGGCCATGGCGGTTCCACTGGTGGCAACCATCACGGGGCTCTCCCCAGGCTTGATGCGACGGCAGACCTTATCAACAGCTGGCTCTAAAGAACCCTGAATAAATGTCTGCAAAAAGGAACGCCGATGAGGGTGGATTGGTTCATGCTTGACAAAGTCCCTCTGCAGCCGAACAGCACCAACCCGAGTGCTTGTCAGAGCCCGAGCATCGCGACCATCCGCGAGGATGAGTTCGGTGGAACCGCCACCGATATCGAGCAAAAGATGGGGACACTCCCCAAAAGGCATGCCAGACAAAACACCCAGATAGATCAGTCGTGCTTCCTCAGCACCGCTCAACAGATCCACCTCAAGGCCGAGCTGATCCTGAATCCGTTGCAAAAAATCCCGCCCATTTGAAGCTTCACGTACTGCGCTGGTGGCCGACGCAACCACCTGCTCCACCTGATGGCTGGCGGCTAACTCCTTAAAACGTTTGAGTGTCTCAAATGCCCGCTCCATAGCAGGACCCGTGAGCTCTCCAGAGTCAGGGTCTCGCTCACCCAATCTTGTGGTTGATTTCTCTGCAAGATCAACGCTGAAGGTGTGCAGAGAAGGATCAACCGACGCCACCAGGAGATGGGTGGAATTGGTTCCAATATCAATCGCGGCAACGTTGCGGAGCTCTCGCTCAGAACGGAGCTGACCAGCACTGACGTACCTGGCCTCCTCCCGCTCGACATCAACCACACCGAAAGGCAATGGCTCGACACCTGGCATGAAGTACAGGAGCCTGGAACGAGACCACTTTGCCATCAGCCAACGATGTCTGGAGGTCCCTCCCTAGGGTTCTTCAAACCCAGAAACCCGTGACCAGCAGATCCGTCTCTAATGGCTTAAGGCAATGGCTAGAGCTGCTGCGATGGCACAAACCCAGTGGTCGGCTCATCCTTCTCGTGCCAGCAGGTTGGAGCCTTTGGCTCACTCCGGATGCACCTCCTTTAGCAGGGCTTGTGAGTCTGATCGTCGTTGGAGGCCTGATGGTGAGCGGCGCCGGTTGCATTGCTAATGATCTCTGGGATCGACGCATTGATCGCCAGGTGGAGCGCACCAGGAAACGGCCGCTAGCGAAGGGCAGCATTCGAATTTCCACTGCTGTGGGCTTATTGATTGTGTTGTTGCTGCTCAGTCTTTTGGTTGTGGTGTCCCTGCCAACGCCAAGCCGGGGCCTATGTCTGGCTCTAGCCATCCTGGCCTTGCCACCGATCCTGCTCTATCCCTCCGCCAAGCGCTGGTTTGCCTATCCACAAGCGGTGCTTGCCCTCTGCTGGGGGTTTGCCGTACTAATCCCCTGGGCAGCAAGCCAGGCCAATCTCAACGGAGGCTGGCCACTGCTGGGCTGCTGGTTGGCCACTCTGATGTGGACGTTCGGCTTTGACACGGTTTACGCCATGGCGGATCGTCGTGACGACGCCAACCTGGCCTTAAAAAGCAGTGCTTTGAGCTTGGGGAGCCATGCACTTAAAACTGTCGCGTTTAGTTATGCACTGGCCTGCACCTTTTTGGCTAGTGCAGCAATGAGCGCAGGAGTGGGCTGGGCCTTTTGGCCCTTCTGGCTCATCGCCAGCATCGGCATGCAAAAGGAGACGTGGGCCCTGCGAGGTTCCAATCAACCAATGACGACCTACGGGCAGCACTTTCAGCATCAAGTTCTGCTAGGCGCAATGTTGCTGCTCGGCTTGATCCTGGGGCGCATCAGCTGAATGATGGTGCAGCTCCGATCTGACCTGCTCACACCAGCGCTTCAACGTGGCGACGAGGTGATCACAGTGGCTGCGAGTTCAGCGCTGGAGGATGAGCAATCACTGCTCGAAGGCCTCAAAATCCTTGAAGAATGGGGATTAGTTTGCCGGTCTCAGCAAGTGAGTGAACGCCGCTGGGGCTACCTGGCGGGTGATGACGCCATCCGTCAGGCCGACCTCAATCCTCACCCTCATGCTGCTCTGTTGGCTTGTGCTCGCGGCGGCTGGGGGGCTGCACGTTTACTGGAACACAAGCAAACCTGGCAACCAGGCTGGCTAATGGGGTTTTCAGATGTCACCGCCCTGCTCTGGGCACGTTTGGCGGCCGGGTTCGACGGCTGCGTGCATGGCCCCTTACTCACCACACTTGCCAAGGAACCCGCCTGGAGCCAAGCCCGACTGCATGATCTTCTCTTCGGCAAACACATCCCAGACCTTGAAGGGCAGCCCTGGATGGGTGGAGTAGCTAGCGGGCCATTGGTGGTTGCCAATCTCACTGTGGCCTCCCATTTGCTAGGCAGTAGCCATGTACCCGATCTCAACGGTGCAATCTTGATTCTGGAAGATGTTGAAGAAGCTCCCTATCGCATCGAGCGCATGCTCACCCACTGGCGCCTCGCAGGACTTCTACAAGGGTTGGCTGGACTCGGATTCGGCAGCTTCAAGGGGTGTGAAGCACCTGAACAGATGCCTGTGGATCAAACCTTCCAGCTTGAGCAAGTCCTAAAAGAACGCAGTGCTGATCTTGGGATCCCTGTCGTCGGCAAACTCCCAGTTGGTCATTGCTGCGGTAATGCTGCATTACCACTTGGACGACAAGCCCAGCTTGACGGCAGCAATGGCCGGCTCAGCTTGCTGAGCTAAACAAAGCGGGTAATTCCTGAATAGTGAGCTCACACTGATTGATCCGCAAGGGATGGTCTGGCCAGGCATGCAGCAGCTCAAGTTGTGGCATGACGCCGCCATTGAATGAGAGCTGGATTGAAAGCCGGCGCCTGTTATTGCTAAAGACTTGCGGCGCTATGTCGTGAGCCTTTAGAGAAGCTAACGCAATTGAAGATTGCGACATTCAGCTGGGCTTATACTGGCTAGTTGAGGGGATAAGAGTATTAGCTAGGGCTAAGAAGTTGATTGCTAGCTTTGCAGTCTAGAGCAGATATTGCCATGCTTCGTTTCTATTATTTGCTTGCCTATCTAAGCATCTAATAGCAAACAAGGTGCCAGGTATTGAATAGTTATTTTTGTTTTGAGGGGCACTAGGAGGAGAGTTGATAACTGATTCGCCCAATACTCAGCCTTAATCTATGCGTTGCCAGCCCACCCACGATTTAAATGCCCCTCCTGGGTGGCCGTTGCCTCCGGTACAATGTAAATCGCCGGTCACTGTGGACGAAATGGTGAAATGCGTTTTATATGAAACCGGCGCCGTAAACCGGACGCCATTTGAGCAATGCCGAGCGGCTGCATCATGAACGCGGATATTCCTGTACTTAACGGCTTCAGATAAGGCTTGTATTGTTGGCTTTTGCCATGCTTTCTTCTCACTGATTGATGCTGAACTATTGCTACCAAAGCGATAGCTGATGTTTCCTGAAACTCGGGTCTCAAAGGTGTCATCATGGGAGAGATTGACGCCAAGAGTTAAGCCATCAGCGATCCGATAATCCAGCTCGACTTGCACGCCAGAACCATCAGCCTCATCAAGATCACCTTGCTGGTAGTAGTAACCAACAGAAGCATTGAGAGCAGGCGTGATCAAATAACCAACATCCAGGCCATAGGTATCAAGAGCGCCACCGAGATAACGCACATTGAGGCGCTGCTCTGTATCACCAACAGGGATAAGGGCATAGGCATTGAAGTTCCAGGTATCGGATACAGCTTCTAAACCTGCTGCGATCTGCTGGAAGAAGGCGCTTTCCTTGTCGTAGAGGGTGACACCTGAATCGGCATTACCTGTATTCATTGGCCGGCTGTCATAGCCAGCATTC
>NZ_JNBA01000036.1 GCF_000760295.1 Prochlorococcus sp. MIT 0701 | reverse complement strand
CGCCACCGCCATATCCACCGCCGCCACCGCCACCGCCGTCGCCATATCCACCGCCGCCGCGACGAGGTGCACTGCCACGCGGCTCTGCCTTATTAATCCTCAAAGGGCGACCCATCATTTCGGCACCTTGAAGAGCTTCGATCGCCGCAGGCTCAGCGGCCTCATCAGCCATCTCAACAAAAGCAAAGCCCCTTTTGCGTCCTGTGTCGCGTTCCAAGGGCAAGGCACAATTTGCAACCTCACCAAAAGGTGCAAACAATTCAATAACGTCTTCCTGCTCAGCGCGGAAGGGAAGATTGCCGACGAAAATACTCACTTTCCTTGTGGACCGTAAAAAAAAGAAGTGGACCAATTGGGCCAGGTTTAGCCATTAGTTCATGATTCGGAAATGAATCAATCCACCTTTGACGCTATCAGCGTAGACCCGCCGAGGCATTTCGATCATGACAGTCCGGAACCAAGGCGGCTACGCCAGTGACGCAGTTGCTCCTCAACTCGATCAAAACCAGTGCCGCCTTCACTAATCCGCACAGCCACAACCCGCTTTGGAGCCAATGCTTCATGCAAATCCTCAGCAATAGCGGAGTGAAATTCCTGCCATTGCTCGAGGCTTAGATCACACAGCAAAATCCCTTCCTCTAAACAACGCTTCACAACCGCACCCACCAGTTGGTAGGCCTCCCGAAAGGGCACTCCTTTAGCAACCAGGTAGTCAGCCACATCAGTGGCATTGGAAAAATCGGATTCAACGGCAGCTGCCAAGCGTTCCGAACAAAACTCCAGCCCTTGCTCCATCAAAATCGACATGGCTTCCACACAATCTTTAGTGGTGCGAACGGCGTCAAATAGAGCTTCCTTATCCTCCTGAAAGTCCTTGTTGTAAGCCAATGGCAATCCCTTAATCATGGTCAGGAGACCCTGAAGGTGACCAAACACACGACCACATTTGCCTCGTACCAATTCAGGCACATCAGGATTCTTCTTCTGAGGCATCAAGCTGCTGCCAGTGGCACAACGATCGCTGAGACGCACAAATGCAAATTCCTCAGACGCCCAGAAAATCACCTCCTCCGCCAGGCGACTGAGATGGACCATGACCAACGAAGCCGCCGCTGTGTACTCAACAGCAAAATCGCGATCACTTACCGCATCCAGACTATTCGCATAAATACACTCAAAACCAAGTGCTGCTGCTGTATTTTGGCGATCAATAGGCACTGATGTTCCTGCAAGGGCAGCCGAGCCAAGCGGCGAAATATTGACTCGTCCGCGAACATCTTTAAGCCGATCTCTATCCCTTTGGATCATCTCGACATAAGCCAAAAGGTGATGGGCCAAGCAAAGCGGCTGGGCACGCTGTAAGTGGGTGTAGCCGGGAATCAAAGTTTGACGATGGGATTCTGCCTGTGCCAAAAGAGCATGCTGAAACCGCTCCAGTTCACAATCCAAATCATCCAAGCGACGCCGTAACCACAAGCGCAGATCCGTGCCTACCTGATCATTGCGACTTCGGCCGGTATGAAGTTTCTTACCGACAGGGCCCAATAAAGCGATCAGGCGCCGTTCCACAGCGAAATGAATATCTTCATCAACAATTCCTGGCTGAAACTCTCCTGCCGCTGCCTCTGAGCGGATTTTCTCAAGACCGCCCTCAAGCTGAGTCGCCTCTTCAAGACTGATCACTCCACATTCGCCAAGCATGCGTGCATGAGCGATAGACCCATCCAAATCTTCTTGGAGCAGAGTGATGTCAAAGCTGATGGAAGCATTGAACCGCTCAATAACCGGATGCAATCCCTCTTCAAACCTATTGCTCCAGCCTTCTGCAGAACCACCGGTTACTCCACCTGCCATCCCTTCATGAGCAGCGAGTCAACAGCTTGTCAGGCCAGGGACACAGAAGGCAGCGTTACCTCCTCTGGCACTTTCAAAACCACCATTGAGGCATCATCTTCCAGTTGATGATCCACACCGACAAACCGATCCAAACGGGCAAATAACTGATCAAGAATCCCCTGTGCGCCTAAGCCACTTCGACAAGATCCCTCCATTGTGCGAATCAACCGAGCTTCATCAAAACGATCTCCGGTGATACCAGGAGCTTCGGTAACACCGTCTGTGTAGTAAATAATCACGTCACCAGGCTTGAGCAAAATTTCACCACAGCTGTAATCCGCCTCTGGCTGAAGTCCAATCAACAAACCAGGCACATCAAGCCGACTCACACTGCGTTGCTCAGCTCGCCAGATCAGCGGAGGATTATGAGCAGCATTGGCATAGCGAAGACGACGCGTGCGCGGATCGTAATCAGAATAAAAAAGAGTCACAAACCTATGGGACTGAGCCAAGTCCTCTTGAGCTAGCTGATTGAGATCATGGAGAATCCGATTAGGCGGCAGGCCACTCAACACCTCTGCACGCAACATGCCCCTGAGCATGGTCATTAATAAACCAGCAGGTACACCCTTACCCATCACATCGCCCATCACAAGACCCCAACGACCTCGTTCCCTACGTCGACCGATCAGTTCTGGACGGGTAGGGATGAAATCGTAATAATCGCCGCCGACCTGAAAGGCGGGACGACAACGAGCCGCAAGCTCGACACCTTCAATCACAGGACAACGATCCGGCAAGAGCTGAGCCTGAATCTCTGCCCCGATACTCAGTTGACGGTCCACCCGCTCGTGAAGACGGGCCTCCTGAAGCATCAAATCGTTCTCAATAGCGACCCCAGTAAGGTCAGCCACCAACTGCACATGGCGACGGTGAACATCACTCCAAATCAGAGCTGCTTGAGGATCAAAAACATAAAGCCTGCCTCGCTGCTGCCCGCGAGCAACTAATGAGGTGGCAAACATCCCGGCCCTAGCCAAATGGCGCTGAACCAACCGATCCATAGCAAGAACCTGTGCCTCATCAGTACCGAAACCCGTGGCAAAGCCTGCTTCAAATGAAGCCAACTGCCTCACTAATTCCTGACTCTGATCAAATGGAACTGCCTGAAGCTGCTCCCTCCACAAACGACCATCAGCCTGAAAAGGCACGAGCAATGCTCCTTGTACGCCCACCAGGCGGGAGGCCACCACAGGAACCAATTCGAGAAAACGATGCAGATTGGTGAAACTGCGCAGGGCAAAACCCAACGAAACCAACAAGTCCTGATTTCGGCGCTGCTCCCTCGACAAGCTATCAAGCAATTGCCGCAACGACGAAGAGGCTGACACCTGCTGAGAGGCGCTACGAAAAGAAGGAGTCGGATGTCGCCGTGGCGGCTTACTGCTCACGGCAACGGCACAGCAGGGTTAGAAAGTTAGCAAGATCAACTGCTGCAGGCCGCTGCCAGAACATCAATAGTTAGCCAAGAGTGCCTCAACAAATTCAAAACTATTGAACGGTCGTAAATCACGGATCCCCTCACCAGCGCCGATGAAACGAATCGGCAACCTCGCTTCTGAAGCCACCGCCAAGGCCACGCCACCACGAGATGTGCCATCCAACTTGGTAATCACTACCCCTGTAAGAGCTGCCGCCTGGGCAAAAGCCATGGCTTGTCGCAATCCGTTCTGACCTTGACTGGCATCAAGTATCAAAAGAGATTCAACCCTGGCTTCAGGTGCTAAACGATCAATAATTCGTCGAACCTTCTGTAGCTCCTCCATCAAATTGTGCTTTGTCTGCAAACGACCAGCTGTGTCAACAAGCACAAGGTCCGTTGATTTAGATCGGGCCGCACCAATAGCATCAAACACAACAGCAGCAGGATCAGCATTGGCAGTGGAATTGGCTATGACCGGTACACCACTGCGAGCACCCCACACCTTTACCTGTTCAACAGCAGCGGCCCGGAAGGTGTCAGCAGCAGCAATCAAAGCGGTATAACCACTGCGTACTGCCAAGTTTGCCAACTTGCCAAGAGTGGTGGTCTTGCCAACACCATTGACTCCCACGAATAACCAGATATTGAGACGACCCCGTTCTGGCGCCAGAAGATCAATGCCAGTGTCCTGAATCGGAGCCTCCAAAAGATTGCAAAGTTGTTGTTTAAGAAAGCGAAGTCCTTCAGCAGGATCCACAACTTCTTCGTTCATTCGACGACGAAGCGCATCGAGAACTTGATCCGTAGCTTCAACTCCCGCATCAGCTCTCAAAAGTAATGTTTCAAGGTCATCAAGCACCTCAGGGGTAAGGGGATCATCTCCCAGGTTTTCCAAAAGGCCTTTGACAAGACCTTGACGGGTCTTTTCAAGACCACGCCTGAGTCGACCCAACCAATCAATCTCTTCTAAAGAAATCTTTTCCGGCTTGCGCCCCTGTGCTGCAAGCACTTCTGCAGACCACGCAAAGGTTTCGTCAAACTCACCAAGCATGGGTTCAGGCGACGTTTCCGAAAACTGAGATTGCTGAGCTATTTGAGGCGACACCTCCTCAACCCTTGCTTCAAGCTCTTGTTGACGCACCTGCCTCTGGAGCGCAGCTTGCTCCAACAAAGAACCACCAACCTCAGGACCTGAAGACTGAGCACTAAATTCAGGTTGAACATTCGCAGCAACGACTGTTTCGCTAGCAGAGTCAATCTCAACTGAAGCCTGAGATGTTTTCTGCTGCGCCTGCTGTGCTTTTAAGCGGGCGTAAGCACTGCGAGCCCACTCCAAAGAGGATTCCTCCTGGTTCATTGGAGAAGATTCCTCTTGATTATTAGACGAATCTGAACTGACCTCCTCAGAGCCTTCTGCCTTCTCCTCTAAAACTTTCTCAGTAGAAACATCGTCACTGGCTTGACGATTAAACCAGTCGTAAACCATTAGGCCAACGTCACAGTGGAGGCATCATGCAACCGTCTCAAAACACCATTAATCATGCGACGACCTTGATCATCGCTGTAACGATGGGCCAATTCAACAGCTTCATTACAAGCCACAGCAGATGGAGTCTGAAGAGAAGTCAAGTCCACCACGGCCAACCTCAAGATATCCCGATCAATACGAGGCAAACGACTCAAGCGCCAGCCCTCCATAACAGCATCAATACTTGCATCAATGCTGTTGCGTTGTTCTATCACCAACCTCACACGCTCTAGAGCCCCAAGCCGAATCTGCTCCTGGTTTCCTAACGCCAGCAAACGGGGGATTTCTAAGCTTGTTGAAACACCATTAATGACCTGTTCTGCACCAATAAGACAAGCCTGTAAATGCTCACGAACCTTACTCGTAGAGCTCACATCACGATCTTGAAACTCACTATCGAGTAAATGCTGTTGAGCATTCTCAAGCTCAACAGCACAAGTATCAAGACCCTCTCTCCAATGCTGACTCAAGGTATCAAAAGCCTTCTGAAGAAGACCCTCCAAAGATATTGTTTTCAACCTAGAACTTTCACGTTCGGGAATCTGACCAAGCACCAAAAGAGCCAATTCTCGAGCAAGTGATCTGGACTGCATGATCGACACAAGAACGGGAGGAGACGAACTCAAACCTGGGTCGTAGTCGTAGAAGACGGGGCAGTATTAGAACGCAATTGAGTCATCAAGCTTGAGAAACTACGATTCATAGGAGGCTCTTGTTCATCAGGGTTCACAATTCCTGCTGAAATAATTGTGCGGAAAGCATCCTCCACAGAAATATTTAAATTGCGAACCGAGGACTCCGGCACCAAGGTATACCAACCTGTGGTGGGATTGGGGGCCGTGGGAATAAACACACTAAGCAATGGCTGATCAATCTCAGCTTGTAGTGAGGGACCTACCAAACCGGTCACAAACCCAACACTAAACAAGCCCTCACGGGGATATTCCACCAACACCACTCGACGAAAACGCTTCGAATTATCTCTTAGGAAAGTTTCCAAAAGCTGCTTAAGGGTCTTATAAACCGAACCAGCAAGAGGTATCCGAGAAAGAGTTCCCTCCCCAAACTCAAGCAGCCAACGTCCAACAATATTGCGAGCCATCAAGCCAATCAAAAGGATGCCAAGCAACGGCACCGTAAGGCCCAGGCTCAAATTAATCAGATCCTGAAGAAGTGGATTAAGGGTGATAAACGGATTGACCTGTTTGGGGATCGACGTAACAAATGCCAGTACAAATCTGCTGACAGTGGTAGCCAGCCAGATCGTTGTCGCCAAAGGTATGACTACCAACAACCCTGCAATGAGATCGTTCTTGAGATCCTGCTGAAGCCTTGAGGTCAGCGGAAGATCTGTTGTGGGATTGGACTGCACCAAGGAAAGTCTGAGGCCAAAAGCGGACTTGATTGAACCAACCTAACCAGATGTCTGACTTCTGCCGAGTTTTTAAAGCACGGCTGTGAGCGCCAGCAACACAAATGACACTGCAAGCACAACAGCACTAAGGGTGCCACCAAAACGACGCTGATTCACTGCAAGATTGCGCTGCCGCTCCATTTGCTGGATCTGCTGATCCATCTGAGTCAATTGACCAGCGACGAAGTCATTGGCTGCCTTTTGCTGATCTGCATCGGTTGCAGTAGCAGGCAACTGACCAGCTTGTGCAAGCTGGTCACCAAGGACCTTGAGAGCTTCAGGGTTCTGGGCCTGTCTACGGGCTTCCTCAAGCTGATCTCGCCTTTGCTTCAAAGTTTGATTTGCCTGTCCAGCGAGGGCCTGATTACCGGAGATCGCCATTGGAATCACTGCGATCATGGCAATAGCAAACAGACTAGAAAAAGCACAAATCAACCAGCGAATCGGCAGTTTTGCTTCGCCTGGATGATCCAGCCTGGAACTGATCAACATCAGCAACAGACCTATAAATCCCATCGGCGAAAGCGTAACCAAACGCTGAACCATCACTTGCTGAAACTCCGCCGAAGCCCAATCGCTTGCACCAAGCAAGACAACCATCTGCAACAGCAGCAAAATCACTAGGGTGAGTCCGAGCCAGCGCATCAAAGGAGTTAAACGACCGGCTGAACTTGATCCCAACTCAGAAGCAGGCAAGGCACGATGCCAAAAGGTAATCAAGTGTACGGTTGATGGTTGTGAAAATCAGCGCCAACCAAGATCAACTCAGCCATGAGCTCAAAGAGCAAGCAAAAAAACAAGGTTTTGATCCTGTAGGAATTGCCAGGTTCCCTGGTAGTGACCGTATCCAACTTCGCTCCGCTGCTCTACAACGCTGGCTAAAAGCAGGTCATCAGGCCGACATGGCATGGATGGCCTCATCGAAAAGGCAACAGGCGGACCAACTACTCGAAGGGATGACAAGCCTGCTGGCGGTAGGTCTTAACTACTTCGTAAATGTACAAAGACCTCCAGGCAAATTATTAGTTGCTCGCTATGCCTGGGGACGGGACTATCACCGAGTGATCAACCAAAGGCTCCGAAGAGTAGGTCGCTGGCTTGAAGAACAACGACCTAACTGCCGCTGGAAAATCTGCGTAGATACCGCTCCATTACTCGACAAAGCCTGGGCAGAAGAGGCCGGTCTCGGTTGGATCGGCAAGCACAGCAACCTGATCAATACCCAGCGAGGTTCATGGATGGTGCTGGGTCATCTTCTTTGCACCGAACCACTCACGCCGGACCAACCCGCCAAGTCCCTGTGCGGCAAATGCCAATCCTGTCTGGAGATATGTCCCACCGAAGCCATCACCGAACCCTTTGTGATCGATTCACGTCGATGCCTGGCCTACCACACAATCGAAAACCGCAACCCTGACTTACCAGAAAACATTGTGAGGTCCTTGGGGGATTGGGTCGCCGGATGTGACATCTGTCAAGACGTCTGCCCATGGAATCAACAATCTCTTCCCGATAGCAAGGATCCTGATGTACAGCCTCGTGATTGGTTGCTCAAGCTGACGCGCAATCAGGCCCTCTCATGGAGCGATACAACTTGGAGTGAACAGTTACGCGGATCTGCTCTGAAAAGAATCAAACCATGGATGTGGCGTCGAAATGCAGCCTCAACGCAAACCAACAAACCTCCTACGCTGCAAAAGAACTAAATCCATGGAATGAAACTGAACCAGCTGCGATATAAACCGCTTAACGGCTGGCTCACAGGAGCTGTTCTAGGTCTCATCACCACAATTGTGGCAACACCTTCTACTCATGCCCTCATTCCCTACGTCTACGAGCCAAGTCCTCTTGAATTAAAAGGAGCCAGCCTCGGCATTGGACGCACAGCCGCCCAATTGCTGCAACTGGGTCAACCCAAAGAAGCCGCTCTCTTGGCAGCACTTGCTGTCCGACTACAACCAGAAGATGAACGTCTCTGGTCAATTTTTGCAGAAGCCCAACTACGCAGCGACCAACTTGATGCTGCAAGCCATTCTCTAGCGCGAGCAAAACAACTCAACCCCAAGAAAGCAGGCCTTTGGTTCGCTGAAGCTTCCCTTGCCCTGCGAGATAACAGACCTGCAGACGCCGTGAGCCTCCTAATCCAAGGTCTAGAACTTGAACCAGACAATGCTGGTGCTTACTTTGATCTAGGCAACGCAAGAGTGATGCAAGCCAATCTTCAGATCGCTCTCGAGGCTTTTGAAAAGGCCTCCGGCTTGCAGCCAACATTCTGGGAAGCCGTTAACAACCAAGGAATCGTGTTGTTTGAAATGGGCAAAACCAAAGCTGCCATCAACCGCTGGCGGCGTGTACTACAAATCAAACGCAATGCTGAACCAATGCTTGCCCTTGCGGCTGCATTGAATCAAATCAACCCTGGCAGCACAGAAGCACTCGCACTTGCCAACAAAGCCCTTGCAGAAAATCCAAATTACGTCTTACCAAGACACCAGAAAGAGCAACTCTGGGGAGAACGCCTTCGCCAAGCGACCAGTCATTTACTGACAAACCCAAATCTACGCTCAGCCGTGGAACGAGCTGAAGCCAACGCTGATACAAACCAATAGGCACTGATCAACAGTGCTGGTATCCGCTAAGTAGATCTGTAGGCTGAGCGCTTTAAGCCCTCTAATCCCAAATCTGGATGGCCGAGGAGCGCCTTCAACCAATCGCGCTGCATCAAGAGATGCAACGCTCCTATCTCGAATACGCGATGAGCGTAATCGTAGGAAGAGCATTGCCCGATGCCCGGGATGGCCTCAAGCCAGTTCAGCGGCGCATCCTATTTGCAATGCACGAGCTAGGCCTGACGCCAGATCGTCCCTATAGAAAATGCGCCCGTGTTGTTGGAGATGTCCTGGGGAAATATCACCCTCATGGCGATCAAGCCGTTTACGACGCACTCGTTCGACTAGTTCAGAACTTTTCAAGCCGTTTCCCAGTGTTAGATGGACACGGCAACTTCGGCTCCGTTGATGACGATCCGCCTGCCGCCATGCGTTACACAGAAACGCGTCTGGCTTCAATCGCCCATATGGCGTTGTTGGATGAAATCGGCGAGGAAACAGTTGATTTTACTGCGAATTTTGATGGCTCCCAACAGGAACCCTCAGTACTGCCAGCCCAACTTCCCTTCCTACTACTGAATGGTTGTTCAGGCATCGCCGTGGGTATGGCTACCAGCATTCCACCCCACAACCTTGGCGAAGTGGTCGATGGATTGATTGCCCTGATACGCAAGCCCGATCTCAGTGACGACAAATTACTTGGTCTAATTCCTGGCCCAGACTTTCCAACTGGTGGAGAGATCCTGCTGGGCACTGGCATCCATGAGACCTACCTCAAAGGACGCGGCAGCATCCCAATGCGTGGCGTGGCCCATGTCGAAGAAATACAACCTGGAAAAGGTCGGCACCGCCGAAGTGCTGTTGTCGTCACTGAATTGCCCTATCAACTCAGCAAAGCTGGCTGGATCGAAAAACTGGCAGATCTCGTTAACAATGGAAAAATCGGCGGCATTGCCGATATTCGCGACGAAAGCGACCGAGAAGGAATGAGGATAGTGGTGGAACTGCGCCGCGATGCCAACCCAGAGAATGTTCTCGGCGATCTGCATCGGCGCACATCCCTACAAAGCAATTTCGGTGCAATTCTTCTGGCTCTTGTTAACGGCCAGCCCCAACAACTTTCACTGCGAAAATTGCTACAAACCTTTCTCGAGTACCGGGAACTCACAGTTATCCGACGAACCAATCATGCCCTAGGAAAAACAAAAGCTCGCCTGGAAGTGGTGGAAGGTTTAATCACAGCATTGAACGCACTACAAGCTGTCATTGCAATGATCCAAGAGGCTGCCGATGCTGCTGCTGCAAAAGCCCGTCTGATGGTCCAATTAGATCTAAATGAAAAGCAAGCCGACGCTGTTCTGGCAATGCCACTACGACGACTTACGAGTCTGGAACAAAGCAGTTTGAGGCAAGAAGCCAAAGAACTACAAGGCAAGCAAGAACAACTTCAATTCCTTCTCGAAAATCGAGAAAGCATGCTGGAAGTACTCATTCAAGAGCTTCGACAGCTCAAAAAACGCTTTAACAATCCCCGCCGAACTCGCCTTGTAGAGGGTGGCGATGATCTGGTCGCTGAACGAGCGGCAAACCAAAGACCGAATGCGGAAGTTCAACGACAACAAGCACTATCCGCCCTGCCAGGTGATGGACGAATACTCATCCAACAAGACAGCCAGGTCAAGGTAATGAGCCCACAAATACTCGGTCGACTTCACCTCAACGAAGCCTGCAAACTCGGCGATGGACCTTCGCCAGCCAGATTGATCTTGCCTATTGAACCAGCCCCACGTCTACTTGCGGTCACAAACAATGGTCGAGTAGCTCTAGTCCGCTGGGAATTTGCAGGGCAACAACCCGGGTCGCTGGAACGCTTCCTACCAGGAGGATTAGAAAAAGAAACATTGATCAACCTATTCCCCTTGCGCGTAGATCAAAACCTAAGTCTAGGCCTACTGAGCAGTGATGGACGCTTCAAGCGATTACCCTTAGAAGAAGTGATGGAACTTTCTGGAAGAGCAGCAAGCATTGTTAAATTAAAAGATGGTGTTGTATTAAAATCAGCATTCATTTGCAAAGCAAATGATGATGTCATTTTAGCAAGTAACATAGGAAGAGTAATCAGAATTAATGTCAATAACGACAGCATGCCATTGATGGGAAAATTAGCTCAGGGGCCTATGACAATGCGACTATTGCCAGAAGAAATAGTCGTTGGAGCAGTTTCTTGTCCACCGAACTGTGAAAGCACCGTATTACTTGCCACACGTCTAGGTAAATTCGCCAAACTATTGGTCTCATCGATAAGACTTTGCCAGAGAGGAGATTTAGGCGATATTGGGTTAACAATAAAAGATTCAAGCCGGGACATAGATCGAGTTATTGACATCTGTAATGGCAATAGTTTGGTCGGCATAGTAAGTAGCCAAGGTCGCCATGGCCGTATCGAAGCTGGACAAATGGAACTGACCATACCGATGAAACCGAGTCTAAACATCGTGGAATTAAAAGACAACGAAGAAATTCAAAAGCTCGTGCCACTAATCACGACTAATAACATTATAGATTAAATATTTAACATTTAAAGACTTGACAATCACCTTTATCAAGACGATTGCGTGCGTTCTATCCAATCGAGATATTCAGGAGTAACTGTCCCTGTAATATATTCTCCTGTAAAACAAGAAAGCTCAAGTTCAGAAACACCTGAACCTTCAACAATTGCTGCTTCTAGATCAGCAACCTCTTGATAGACCATGTGATCAGTTGAAAGTTCAGAAGAAATTTCAGGAATAGTGCGATTAAAAGCAATCAACTCATGCCGATTTGGCATATTTATGCCATAAACATGTGAATATCGCACTGGTGGTGCTGCAGAAGTAAACGTTACTTTATTCGCACCAGCAACACGAGCCATTTGTACTATTTCCTTCGAAGTCGTACCACGTACAATTGAATCATCAACAATTAAAACATTCTTACCTTTAAATTCTGTACCCATAGCATTTAACTTTTGTCTAACAGATTTCTTACGTTGGGCTTGTCCAGGCATGATAAAAGTACGGCCTACATAACGATTTTTAAAAAAGCCCTCACGATATTCAATCCCAAGCTGTCTAGCCACTTGCATAGCAGCAGGCCGTGAAGAGTCAGGAATTGGCATAACAACATCTATATCGCCAGATGGCGTGTACTTTGCAATAGTTTCTGCAAGTCGATCCCCCATCCTTAATCGAGCCTCGTAAACCGAGATTCCACTCATCACGGAATCAGGGCGAGCAAGATAAACATACTCAAATGAACATGGCACAAGACGCGGATTCTTCGCACACTGACGTGAATAAAGCTCGCCATTTTGAGTAATAAAAATCGCCTCTCCAGGATCAACATCCCTAACAATCTCATAATCACCATTCTCTAATACCAATGACTCACTAGCAACAATCCACTCATCAGCACCTTCTAAAGACTGACGTTTACCAAGTACCAATGGCCTAATCCCAAACGGATCACGAAATGCAAGAAGACCGTGCCCTGCAATCAAAGCAATGGATGTATAAGAACCTTCTACTCGTTGATGTACAGACGTTACAGCATCAAATACCTGATCTGGAGTAAGATCACTGCCATGAATTTTCAATTGCAATTCAGTAGCAAGAACATTAAGCAACATCTCAGTATCACTCTTTGAATTTGTATGGCGACGATCAATCTTGAACAAGTCGCGATCAAGTTCTCGAGTATTGGTAAGGTTACCGTTATGAATAAGAATGATTCCGTAAGGAGCATTGACATAAAAAGGTTGTGCTTCTTCTTCCCGCTCAGCTGCACCCTTTGTTGCATATCTAACATGACCAAGCCCAATATTACCGATTAAGGAACGCATATCACGTGTGCGATAGGCCTCCCGCACTTGCCCCCTTGCCTTATGCAAGTGAAAAACACTGCCATCCATGGTGGCTATGCCCGTAGAATCCTGACCCCGGTGCTGTAGAAGCAGCAAGCTGTCATAAATCTGCTGATTGACCAGCGCAGTAGAAACAATGCCAACAATGCCGCACATGTGAAGCTCAACTCCTCAAATGCATAAGCCAAGGAAGACATTTTGCACCAAAGCTCAACTCAGACGCTTGAAGAGAGATCCAAGCCCATACGGCGAGGGATTGCCTGCTCAAAGCACTCCCTCAGCTGATTCAAAGGAAGCTGAACCAAGCGATTGCCAGCCTGAGTGATCAGCAACTCCTCATCAGCCGTAACAACCCCAAGGTACTGAGCAAACACTGAGCCAGGGGATGCGGTGTTGGCCTGATTTAAAACCTTTTGCCAGGCAACAGCCTGCGTCGACGAAACACTCACCAAGATGCGTGAACCACCTTCAGCAAATAACAACCGATCCAGTCGAGCATCGCTGGATGGTAACTCAAGATGTGCACCAAAGTTTGCAGCGATACAGCACTCAGCAACTGCAACTGCAAGACCTCCATCACTTAGATCATGAGCAGAGCGAACAAATCCATTGGTAATAGAATTGCGTAGAAAAGATTGAACTAAGCACTCAAGTTTCAGATCAATCTCCGGAGGCCTACCAGTAACTACACCATGGATACATTCAAGATAACTACTACCCGCAAGGCTAACGCGAGGATCAACCGCAACTGTTGTATCAATAGGCACGCCTAAAAGCCAAATCAAATCACCAGGCTCAAGCCAAGCCTGACCACACACATTTGCAAGATCATGAACTAAACCAACCATTCCAACAACTGGTGTTGGGTGAATAGGTTGTATTTCTCCATCAGCTAACCGAGTCTCATTATATAGAGAAACATTTCCTCCAGTTACTGGTGTTGACAAGGTCTTGCAAGCCTTAGAAAGACCACGACAAGCTAAAGCCAATTGCCAATACCCAGTAGGCGTTTCCGGAGAAGGGAAATTGAGATTATCCGTGACAGCCAAAGGCTCCGCACCAACACAACTAAGATTTCGGGCCGCTTCTGCGACAGCGGCCATAGCACCACGTTCTGGATCAAGAAAAACCCATCGATTAGGACAATCAACAACTGCCGCAACTCCCCGGTTCACCTCATCTACAGAGCCTTTCCCTTGCTGTGGACGTAATCTCACGACAGCAGCATCAGAAACTCCAGGAGCTGAAACTGTATTGGCTTGAACCTGATGATCATATTGACGAAAAACCCAACGTTTTGAAGCAATCGTTGGATCATCAAGTAACTTTAAAAGAATTTCATCCCATGAAAGATTACTACCAAAATGAGAATGTGAATTTAAATTGATACCTTTTAAACCAACAACTGGTAATAGATCCTCCTGCCAATCCCATTTGGCCTGAATCTCTAGCGGAGGATCACTAACTAATTCATGTCGATCAATTGGAGTATCATCAGCCAAAGCATTAGCAGGCACCTCAGCAACAACTTCGCCTTTGTGCAAAACACGAACCACCTTCTCTTCAAGAACGCATCCAACAATTGCTGCTTGCAACCCCCAACGGATAAATCTCTCCATCAAAGATTGCTCTTGTCCAGGCTTAACCACAAAAAGCATTCTCTCTTGAGATTCCGAAAGTAAAAACTCATATGGAGTCATCCCAACCTCACGAGCAGGAACTCGATCAAGATCGAGTTCAATACCAAGACCACCCTTAGCAGCCATCTCCGAACAGCTGCAGGTAAGACCAGCGGCACCCATGTCCTGAGCAGCAACAACATCGCCACTCTTAAAAGCTTCAAGACAAGCTTCAATTAAACCTTTTTCCAAAAATGGATCACCAACCTGAACCGCAGGACGATCATCCAGAGAAGCTTTTGTAAGCTCTGCACTAGCAAAACTGGCACCACCCATACCATCACGACCAGTTGTACTACCGACATAAACCACCGGATAACCAACACCATGAGCCCCAGAACAGACAATTTCGTCTGTTTCCATCAACCCAAGAGCCATTGCATTAACTAACGGATTGCCGGAATAACTGGAATCAAACGCCACCTCACCACCAACGGTAGGAACTCCCACGCAATTGCCGTAATGAGCAATACCTTCAACGACCCCCTCCATAAGACCAACATTACGTTCATCTTCAAGAGGTCCAAAACGCAAAGCATTAAGGAGCGCAATAGGCCTTGCACCCATAGTAAAAATATCTCTCAAAATTCCACCAACACCTGTAGCAGCTCCTTGAAAAGGTTCCAATGCAGAAGGATGATTGTGGCTTTCGATTTTGAAAGCCAAGCTCTGCCCATCTCCTAAATCCACGACACCAGCATTTTCTCCAGGACCAACCAAAATCCGATGACCACTTGTAGGAAAGCTGCTGAGCAAAGGTCTTGAATTGCGATAACAACAGTGTTCAGACCACATCACACCAAACATGCCTAGCTCAACTCGGTTAGGTGCACGTTGGAGACGACGACAAATCTCGTCGTAATCATGTGGTTTGAGGCCTTCATGACGTAAAGCTGCCGCCACGTCATAGTCAACTCTCAAATCGGGGCCCTGACACACGAGATCTAACTCATCTCTTCCCAGTTTTGCTTATAAAGCTCAAACCCAAGGATCATCCTGACCATCGCCTCTACCGTCCGAACTGCGGCGGCTGCGGCGGAACTCTTCAGTTGATTGGGAAAAATTATCAGTCTGTTGATCATCCCAACCTTCTAAGGGATCGATTTCACCCATATCAGAAGACTTCCAAGAACGCTGAACTGGTTCTTCCCAGGGAGGATCCTCCAACCAGCCTTCCAAACGATCACTGGCCCGGTCACCCATCTTGTGAAGTTGATCGCGCCAATGACGGGAACGATTCATTAAACCCTGACGAACACTGGAATGAACCAAGGGAAGATCATCTAAACCACGCAACGCAGTAGAAACCATTCCTGGTTGCTGATCGACAATGCGATCAGTTGTTAATCGCCATCGACTGCTCCCTGGAAGCCGAGGATCACTGCGAGAGACCAAATAATGAAGAATTTTCCCTGTTGTGGGAATAAAAACAAAATCAGCCACCAAACCGAGGCGTTGCCCATCGCGATCCAACAAATCAGCCTCTAACAAAGTGGGAAGACGCTCAAGCGTGATCTGATCAGAAACAGCCGGTTGCCCTTTAACAAAAACCTCTTGCTCATTAATCCCACGAGACTGATCCAAACGCCAAACATCCCTCGACACTCGAAGTGCTGATGGACGACTAACCCAACCAAGTAAACGATGAGCAGGAGGATGCATCCAAGGCATTACACCAATCCCGTGATCTAACCCCTGATCACAACGTACACGATGATGCAATAGATCACTCAATAAAATCTGATCAGGAAGATTCAAAGTTCAAGAACGAATTTGTACTGGCATCACCAAATACGTAAAGCCAATATCATCATCCTTTGGCGAAATAATTGCGGGTGTGGTTGGAGCATTACAGCGCAGTACAATACGATCACTATCCATCACCTTCAAACCATCTAGTACATAACGAACATTAAAAGCAATCTGAACAGCTTCCCCAGTAAATTCAGCCGAAAGCGATTCAGAACCACTGCCTACATCCTGAGCATCAGCACTAATTTGTAGTAGTTCAGAAGTACTGTCACCACTAACCTTTACAACATTATTATGTTGATCAGCTAACACAGCTATCCGTTCCAAAGCTGAAATAAAAGCACGCCGATCAACATCGAAGCTACGAGCAAAGCCATCAGGAATTAACTGACGATAATTAGGATAGGTACCGTCTAATGTTCGACTAGTTACAACTTGATCAGCAGCTAAAAATACCACCTGACCTTTATCACAAAACAAACTCACTTGATCATCACCACGCCATCCAGCGATCAAGCGCTCTACTTCCCGCAGAGAGCGAGAAGGAAGCGTTACCGCAAAATTCTCACCTTCATCATCCATGTCAGATGAGAACGTAGTCTCAACAGATAAGGCATCTGCCAAGCTTAAAACTGCAAGGCGATGACCATCAGTTGCCGCTGCTTCCATCGCTTTACCATCAAAATGCAGATGAACTCCTGTTAGTAACTGTTTGGCTTCATCTGAACTGCTAGCAAAAAGAGTTCCTCGAAGAGCTTTCAAAAGAGCCTTCGCATTAACCTTGACAGCCTTACCACTTTCAACAAGAGGTAATTCAGGAAAATCATCAGCAGACATCCCACGCATCTGATAACTCCCGCTTAAACTTTTGAGCTCAACCTGTTCACCAGCCTCATCAGTGGCCAAAGTGATAGGCGAATCATTTGAAAGCCTTGAAACAATTTCCCCTAATAGGCGCGCAGGCAAAGTAATCGCGCCACTGGATTCCACCGAGGCAGTCAATGCCGTTTGAATACCAAGGCTCAGGTCAAAACCCGTGAGGCTGAGACGATCAGTGCCCGCATCAGCTGTGAGAAGCACGTTAGCTAGCACCGGATGAGTGGGTCGTGAGGCCACGGCTCTGCTAACGAGCTGTAGTGCTGTATTGAGTTCAGCCTGGGAACAAACCAGTTTCATTGAATCAATGTCACGACTAGAACGAGAACGCTGAAGAGGTCTCCCACAATTTCACAAGCCAGCAAGAAGTGCAATGACAGATCATTCTCATTCACAACCCCCCGGCTTTATTGATTAAATTATTAAAAGAAATTAAAAGAACCGTAGTAGTAGGGCTTGAGGAAATCGTGGAAAATTGTACAAATCCTTTACGGCGACTGGACTCTAATGGTTAGAGACTTGTGGAAAGGATAGTTGGGCATGTGGAGGAATGCCTTTCTTTCCACATTTTAATTAATTGGGGAAAATGCTCAGCTTTTCAAATGGTTGGGTTTTGGGGCCTTTTCCCCAATTTAAATAATGACTTGAGCATGATTTCCACAGTCAGATTATAGATGGTCCATTCGAGCTGCTAGTGGTCGTTTGATCCTTAAAAACCCATGACACGAGCCACAGTGGTTAGATCTGGATTTAGGTCTGCATGAAATGTTGCATCGTTGTTATTGATTGCACAATCTGGATCTTTTAAACCGTTGCCAGTAAGGACACATACAACAGTTGCCCCTGAAGGGACTTCAGAAGCACGTTTTAATAATCCTGCTACAGAAGCAGCACTTGCAGGTTCACAGAAAATGCCTTCCTCGCGACCAAGCAATTTGTAAGCTTCTAGAATTTTTTCATCTGAAACATCAAGAAAGCCTCCATTGCTGCTTGATTTTGCGGCAATGGCTTTTTCTTTGTTGACTGGGTTCCCTATTCTAATTGCCGTTGCAATTGTATTTGGATTGTTTACGGTCTTATTGAAAACTAATGGAGCAGAACCACTTGCTTGGAATCCCATCATTTGTGGTAGAAGTTGACATTTTCCGGCTTGTTTGTACTCTTGAAAACCCATCCAATAAGCAGTGATGTTGCCTGCATTACCCATTGGGATGCAAAGCCATTCCGGCGCTTCTCCGAGAGCATCAACAATTTCAAAGGCTGCAGTTTTTTGACCTTGAAGCCTGTAGGGGTTGACGGAATTCACCAGAGTTACTGGGTATTTCAAGGCCATTTCTTGAACGATGTCGAGAGCACGATCAAAATTGCCTCGAATTGCCAGCACCTCGGCGCCATAAACTAAAGCTTGAGCTAACTTTCCTTGCGCTACATAACCGTCTGGAATTAATACAAAAGCACGCATACCAGCGCGTCTTGCATATGCAGCAGCAGCAGCAGATGTGTTGCCTGTACTTGCACATATGACTCCTTCACAATTAGCTTCTTTGGCCTTGCTGATCGCCATAGTCATGCCTCGGTCCTTAAAGGACCCTGTGGGGTTGAGGCCGTCGTATTTCACGTAGACCTTGACTCCTCTGCCAATTTGTTCAGCTATGGAGTTGACAGGGATCAATGGCGTGGCTCCTTCTTTGAGCGTCACGACAGGTGTGGTATCGCTTACGGGTAACCAGGATCTATACGCTTCTATTAGCCCAGGCCAATCCTGCATCACAGGGGCTGTGGCGATAGCTTGAGGGAGGTTCTGGTTGAGGGACACCTACAGAGAGCAGTGGTGAGAAGGAATCTAAGCCTTAAGGCTTAGATTCCTTGAGGCCGTCTAGTGGGGAATCGGAAAAGAATTTCACCAGACCAGCGATTGACTCAGCTTTTTTCATGACTCCAAACAGAGCCGGTAGGTTTACTGTCATTGTTTGGCTGGGATAGGCTTTTAGAAAGTGGATGGCATTAAGGCCACCCTTCCCTAATTGCATGCCATTGATCACTCCAGCTCTGAATGCTGGAACGCTTACTGAAGGGCTTGGCACGTTTAGAGGGTAGATGATTTTCGATATGCGGTTGATGATTACGTTGCCAATGCGGGTGGTCATCAATCGACTGGTAAGCCCTATAGGAAGTTCTACCTTTTTATTTAGGAGCTTGGAAACAGTTTCAGGGTTTTGTCGGCTGAATTTCAGGGCATCTCTTAAAAGTCCTCTGGCTTTTCCTGTTTTTGCTAGATATTCCAAGTCTGATACTGAGATTGAGCGACGGAAGGCACCACTCACTAAGGCGACTTCTTTGGCTGCTTCTGCTTTCGGCATCGTTGAAAACAGACTTAATCCCAAACCTAGGCAGAGAGCTATCAGAGATCGGTAAGAATGTTTTTTGGATTGATTCATTAGTGAACCTTTTAGTCACAGAATTTAGGGTGAAACTCCTGCTGCTACCTTGACAAGACGGACAACACCACGTTCGGCGAGACCCTGCGCAACTTTTATACCCATTTTGTGGGTGTCAGGTTCGCGGATTAGTCTTGGTAAGCGGCTTAGGACTAGTTCAGGAGTGAAGCCGGGCAGGTTTTGCAAGATAGCGATTAGTTGCCGAATTGGTTTTAAATCAAGCAGTGCGTCATCGTCAGAATTTTCAGACTCCGAACCAATGGCTATTAGTTGAGGTTGCAAGGATTGCGGTAGGTTACGGCCCAGACGTTGAAATGCTTGCCAGCCAAAGGCGTCAAGGCGGTTGATTAGTGCTTCAACAAGTTGTTCTCTCAAGAGACCACCGTTGACTGAGAAGAGGAAGTCGATGACTTGATCGATTAAGCTTTCCAGGTCGAGCTGGGCTTGGCTTGCTGCACTTGCTACAAGGTTTTCTAGTCGAGTCCAGCGGAAGATTTCTCCGTCGAATAGCATTTCTTTGAGGCTTTGGCGTAATTGAGGGTCGGGATCTTCCATGAGTCGCCGAGCGAAGTAAGGATAGGCGGCACCAAGAATTTTGAATTCTGAATCTACACTTAATGCGATGCCTTCAAGGGTTATTAGTGAACGAATAATTAATGCGTAGTATGGAGGTACCTTGAAAGGGAACTTGTACATTACGCCAGAGAGGTCATCAGTTACGCTTTTGAAATCCAGGCGACTTACACCCATCTCCAGAGCTTGGCTGAAGACACTTTCAAAAGCAGGTACGATTGGTTGGAGATTAACATCTTCTGCTAGAAAACCGAGTTTTACAAAGTCACGTGAAAGGTTGTTGAAATTACGGTTTACCAGATGTACCACTGCTTCGATTAATCCTGTACGTGATTCTCGGCTCACCTCGCTCATCATTCCGAAATCGAGGTAGCAAAGCCGTCCATCGGCCATCGCTAGAAGGTTGCCTGGATGTGGATCAGCGTGGAAAAAACCGTGTTCCAGCAACTGTTGCAAGCTGCAGTTAACTCCGACTTCAACCATATTATTGGGATCGATTCCTAGTTCTCTTACTGCCTTTAGATTAGTGAGTTTTACTCCATCAATCCATTCCATTGTAAGTACTCGACGGCTAGTCGCTTGTCGATAGATCATTGGTACAGCTATGCGTTGATTGTGGCTGTGAAGCGTGCGGAAACGCTCTGCATTGGCAGCTTCATTGAGATAATCCATCTCTTCAAATACTCTTCGGCCTAGCTCATCAATCAGCGCCACAAGATCACTACGTATCAATCTCACATTGCTGTTTAGCCATGCGGCAATGTTCCGTACGATGTAGAGATCAAGGGTGATTTGTTCACGAAGTCCTGGTCGTTGTACCTTGACGGCCACCTGTTGACCTCCTTTGAGTACGCCTCGGTGGACCTGTCCTAGAGAGGCGGCAGAGATGGGCTCTTTGTCGAGTTGTTCGTAGATCTCTTCGATTGGTGCTTCAAGGTCTTCTTCTATGCAGGCCATAGCCATGACACTGTCGAAGCCTGGCAATTGGTCTTGGAGTTGTGAAAGTTCTTCCAGTAGAACTGGTGGTACCAGGTCTGGTCGACTGGAAAGAGCTTGTCCGGCCTTAATGAAAGCAGGGCCAAGTTCTACCAAGAGTTCCGCGAATTCTCGTGCTCGGCAACGAGCACGATTTGCATCGTTCAGTAAGCCAAAAACTTTGTCCCCTGCTAAGCCAATCAGAAACAGACCAATTGGTAGAAGTGTTTGCCATAGTCGACGCAAAAGGCGTTGTGGATGACCGGCATAAATTCTGGTAATTGCAGCAGGGTCGTATTCAAGTAGGCCTGCTGCCTCGATGAAATCCCCGAGTTCTGTCTCCATCCTGAGGGGGGTCTTGATCATCCCCCCCTTCTAAACGACTTTGATAGCCGCTAGCGTCGGTCGACACCCGGGGTCGACCGTGTTAATTGGTCTTCGACTTCAAAACATTGCTTTGATCGACAGCCTGGAGCTGAGCTTTGATCAAGGTTTTACGGTTCTTACGGGTGAAACAGGAGCGGGAAAATCGATCCTGTTTGAGGCATTGGATGCTCTTTTGGGAGGAGCGCAAGGAACTGCGGGAGTTCGCTTACTTAGTTTTGGTGAGGAGCGTGGTCAGATTGAGGCAAGTTTCGCGCTTAATCCAGCTGTAGAACATTGGCTTAAGGATCAGGAGTTTGATTCAGAAGATGCGGAACTGGTCCTTTCTAGGGAGTGGCGTCGTCAGGACAATCGAGTTAGCAGTCGTTTTCGACTCAATGGGGTGACGGTCAATCGGCAGCAGATACTCACTTTGCGTCCGTTGTTGATTGATCTCACTGTGCAGGGTCAGGCTCAGCAATTGGCGAGACCTGGTCAGCAGCGTCGTTGGTTGGATTGTTTTGGTGGTGTTGTTTTGGAACGTTCTCTTTTGCAAGTGAAGCAAAGCTGGTCTGATTGGCAACAGAACTCTTTAAGGCTTGAGCAGGCTCAAGCCAATTGGCAGCAGTTGCAACGGCAAAGACAGGAGGAGGAAATGCAGCTTGAGGAACTGGAGCTTGCTCAGTTAGACGATTGCTGCGAAGACAAGACTCTTCAGCGGGAGCAGGATCGACTTGTTCATGGCGTGAGGTTGCAGGAGGGCTTAGGTGTATTGATCGGTCGGTTGAAACTGGGCGCTGATCAAGTGCCGTCTGTTCTGGATCATTTGGCTGCCTGTGTTCATCAACTTCAGGCAATGTCTTTGCTGGACTCTTCTTTGGTTACTCAGCTGGATCAGTGTCTGGATTTTGAGGCCGGTTTGCAGGATTTGATTCATCAGCTTGAGCATTACGGTGCTGTTTTGGAGAGTGATCCGGAACGTCTTGATCAGTTGCAGGAACGGCTCGCGTTTTTGAAGCGTTTGGAGAGACGCTTTGGTTTGGATTTGCCTCAGATGCTGGTTCGTCGGGATGAATTGAGGAATCATTTGGCACTCGGTGGGGCAGAAGCTGCTTTAGAGCAGTTGAAGAAAGAGGAGGAAAATGCCCGGAATTGTAGGGATCGAGCCAATCAGTCTCTAACAGTTGTTAGGGAGAAAGCGGCGCGCCAATTAGAGCAGAAGTTGATGACATATTTGCGTCCGATGGGTCTGGCCAATGTGCGTTTTAAGGTTCAGCTCAACTCCGCTGTGCCTAGTGAACATGGTGCGGATGCTGTTCAATTTCTTTTTTCCGCTAATCCTGGCCAGCCTTTAGCTCCTCTTGCTGAAGTGGCGTCGGGTGGTGAGATGTCTCGTTTTTTGCTTGCCCTTAAAACAACCCTCTGTGCAGTGGATGGACTGAGCACCTTGCTGTTTGATGAGATTGATGCAGGAGTAAGTGGCCGGTTGAGTGGCGAGATTGCCAGTCTTCTTAAGGATCTAGCTCTTCATCGACAAGTCTTTTGTGTTACTCATCAACCATTGGTGGCGGCAGCTGCAGACCATCATTTCCGTGTTAGCAAGTTAGTTGAGCAGGGCTTGACACGATCGCGAGTGTCCCAACTGAGGGACACTCAGTCTCGAATGCAGGAATTGGCGGATTTGGCTGGCGGGGATTTGGCTGAGGCGCGGGCCTATGCGGCCAGCTTGCTGGACCAACAAGTGGCCTAATTGACAGCTGGTTTTCGTAGACTCTTTTGCTATTGATTTATGCCTCATGGGGCGAGATGCCGATGCCGTCAAGGTCAAGGATCATCGTTTGAGTAGGCAGGTGAATCTGAGTGGAGGCTCATTGGAGGATGTGATTCGCGTGCGAGGTGCGCGTCAGCACAACCTCAAGAACGTTGATATCACCCTTCCACGCAACAAGCTGGTGGTTTTAACCGGAGTAAGTGGAAGCGGAAAGAGCTCTTTAGCGTTCGACACGATTTTTGCTGAGGGTCAGCGTCGATACGTCGAGAGTCTTTCCGCTTATGCCCGTCAGTTTTTGGGTCAGGTTGATAAGCCTGATGTCGATGCTATTGAGGGGTTGTCACCGGCGATTTCCATTGACCAGAAGTCGACGAGTCACAATCCTCGTTCAACCGTTGGAACGGTCACGGAAATTCAGGATTATTTGCGCTTGCTATTCGGACGTGCTGGAGAACCTCACTGCCCGCAATGTGATCGGCTAATCCGGCCTCAGACCATCGATGAGATGGTGGATCAGATCCTAATTTTGCCTGAAGGAACGCGTTACCAATTGTTGGCACCGTTGGTTCGTGGAAAGAAGGGTACTCACGCCAAATTGTTGAGTGGTCTTGCTGCTGAGGGATTTGCGAGGGTTCGGATTGATGCAGAGGTTAGGGAGCTTGCCGACAACATTGAATTGGACAAGAACCATCTGCACAGTATTGAGGTGGTGGTTGATCGTCTGGTGGCTCGGGAAGGGATTCAGGAACGACTGACTGATTCATTGCGTACCGCTTTGATGCGCGGTGATGGCCTTGCTTTGGTGGAGGTTGTACCTAAAGCGGATCAAGCTCTTCCAGATGGTGTGGAGCGTGAGCGGCTCTATTCCGAGAATTTTGCATGTCCAGTACATGGGGCGGTGATTGAGGAACTTTCTCCCAGGCTATTTTCGTTTAATAGCCCTTATGGTGCTTGTTCTGATTGTCATGGCATCGGCCATCTTCGTAAGTTCACTTTAGAACGGGTTGTTCCTGATCCTTCCCTGCCTGTTTATGCCGCTGTCGCGCCTTGGAGTGATAAGGACAACAGCTATTACTTCTCATTGCTTTATTCAGTTGGTGAGGCCTTTGATTTTGAAATTAAAACGCCATGGAAGAACTTAACGGCAGATCAGCAACATGTTTTGCTTTATGGAAGTTCTGAGCCGATCCAGATTCAGGCTGATAGCCGCTATAGCAAGAGTACAGGTTATATGAGACCTTTTGAGGGCATTTTGCCCATCTTGGAAAGACAATTGTGTGATGCAAGTGGCGAGGCTGTTAGACAGAAACTTGAGAAGTTTCTTGAGTTGGTCCCTTGTGGAAGTTGTGGTGGGAAGAGATTGCGTGCAGAAGCGCTGGCGGTGAAGGTTGGTCCTTATCGGATTACTGAGCTCACTTCTATCAGCGTGGCGCTGACTCTTGAGCGCATCGAAAAGCTGATGGGCGTTGGAGCAGCCAATGGATCTGAGCCTTTGCTTAATTCACGTCAGATCCAGATCGGTGATTTGGTCTTGCGTGAGATTCGTATGCGTCTTCGCTTTCTTCTCGATGTTGGGCTCGAATATCTCAGTTTGGATCGACCCGCGATGACCTTATCTGGCGGTGAGGCTCAGAGGATTCGTTTGGCGACACAGATCGGCGCTGGTCTTACGGGCGTGCTTTATGTGCTTGATGAACCAAGCATTGGTTTGCATCAGCGGGACAATGATCGTTTGTTAGCCACGCTCAGACGTTTAAGGGATCTGGGTAACACTTTAATAGTGGTAGAACACGATGAGGACACAATTCGTGCCGCTGACCATCTTGTCGATATTGGTCCAGGGGCAGGGGTGCATGGGGGTCATATTGTTGTTGAGGGATCTTTGGATCATCTGTTGATGGCTGAAGAATCTTTGACAGGTGCATATCTCAGTGGCCGCCGCTCTATTCCTACGCCTAAAGAGAGGAGAGAAGGAAGCAGTCGCAGGCTTCGTTTAATTGATTGTGATCGCAATAATCTTAAAAACCTCACCGTAGATTTTCCTTTAGGGCGCCTCGTTGCGGTGACAGGAGTCAGTGGTAGTGGTAAGAGCACTTTGGTGAATGAGTTGCTTCATCCTGCCTTAGATCACAGTTTGGGTTTGAAGGTGCCTTTCCCTCAAGGCTTGGGCGAGTTGCGAGGTGTCAATGCGATCGACAAGGTGATCGTGATCGACCAGTCGCCAATCGGCCGTACTCCGCGTTCTAATCCAGCCACCTACACCGGTGCGTTTGATCCGATTCGTCAGGTATTTGCTGCTTCCATTGAGGCAAAGGCTCGTGGTTATCAGGTGGGTCAGTTTAGTTTCAATGTGAAAGGTGGTCGCTGTGAGGCTTGTCGTGGTCAAGGGGTGAATGTGATTGAAATGAACTTTTTGCCAGATGTTTATGTTCAGTGCGATGTCTGCAAAGGTGCTCGATTTAATCGGGAGACCTTACAGGTCACTTACAAGGGACACACCATTGCAGATGTTTTGCAAATGACGGTTGAGCAGGCTGCTGAGGTTTTTTCTGCTATTCCCCAGGCGGCTGATCGATTGCGTACGTTGGTTGATGTGGGACTTGGGTATGTGAAGTTAGGTCAGCCTGCGCCCACGCTTTCAGGTGGTGAAGCTCAACGTGTGAAGCTTGCTACCGAGCTCTCAAAGCGCGCTACTGGCAAAACCCTTTATTTGATTGATGAACCAACCACTGGCCTCAGTTTTTACGACGTGCATAAGTTGATGGACGTCATGCAGCGTCTTGTTGATAAAGGCAATTCAATTATCGTGATAGAACACAACTTGGATGTAATTCGTTGTTCTGATTGGATTATTGATCTTGGCCCTGAAGGAGGAGATTGTGGTGGCGATCTTCTGGTCACGGGGACTCCAGAAGAGGTTGCATCCCATCCCACTAGCCACACTGGGCATTATCTCAAGAAGGTGTTAGCGAAGCATCCTCCTGAGACTGTGTCCGTTGCAGCTTGATGATGTTTTTTCGTTCCCGTCTTTGGCTGGTTGCAATCAGTTTTGGAGCAGGGCTTGGACTTGTTCCAAGCCCTGCTGCTGCACTTGAACGCTTGGTGTTTGATCTGCCTGTGTTGGAAAGTCAGATTGATTTTGAGCTTGGCGCTGCTCAGAGCGCAGGCGATCTAATTGATGCCAATCCCGATTTTGTGGAGTTGGATCGGGCCACAGATGGTGCTTTTGTGCGACTTCTCAATCAGGTTTTTAACGCTCCTCTGCCGGCGCAGATCGAGAAGGTGGTTGAGAAGTCTGTCGGGCAGCCTCTTTTGGAGCAGGCTCTGATCGCCGTATCCAAGTTGGTTCAAGTTGAGGGGCTGCCCCAAGACACAAGTGGAAGGATGTTGCTTGAGGCGCTTTCGCGTGCTTCCAAGAGTGGACAGCCAACTGTGCTTGGTTTGTTGCGACAAATCCCTGGTCAAGCTGCATCCATCAACTTGTCGAAATTGGCCAACTATGTTTCACGGCTTCAACGTAATCAGCTAGAAGCAAATCTGCTTGTGGAGAAAGAGGCTTCTGTTCAGATTCAAGCTGGATTACGCATGCCGCTCACCGGGTTGTGGTTAAGTCAGCAAGTTGATTTTCAGGCTTCCCATCGCTCGAAACCGATACGGGTGGTGGTGATACAACCGAAGTCTCGCTCAAATGGTCGCTTGGTGGTCATTTCACATGGGCTTTGGGAGTCTCCGAGAGATCTTCAGGGTTGGGCTGAATATCTTTCTGCTAACGGTTATACGGTGTTGCTCCCGGAGCATCAGGGCAGTGATGCTGATCAGCAGAAGGCGATGTTGGCGGGGGATCAACCTCCGCCGGGACCTCAAGAGTTGCGTCTTCGTGCGATGGATGTGACTGCGATGCTTTCTGCTGTTGAGTCAGGTGGTTTGTTGTCAAGACTTTCCCTCAATACAGATGAGGTCGCTGTTGTTGGTCATTCATGGGGGGCGACTACGGCGATTCAATTGGCTGGGGCACGCTCAACGGATGTGAAGCTCTCTGCTCGTTGTCATAACCAGGATGACCCTGAGCGCAATATCAGCTGGATACTGCAGTGCAGTTGGCTTTCCAAAATCAATGAGTCTTCTGTTGAAGACTCACGGGTCAAGGCAGTTGTGGCGGTGAGTCCGCCGTTACGTCTTCTATTTGATCCAAGTAGAACTTCAGATTTGACGGCCAAGGTTTTGTTGGTTAGCGGCACTCGTGATTGGGTCGTGCCTCCCGTGCCTGAGGCTCTGATGCCCATGCGTGATAGTGGTGCTTTGGAGTTTGGCCATCGCTTGGTGCTTGCCCAAGATGGTGGTCACTTCAACTTGATGGCACCTGCAAATCAGCTTCGGCCGGCCACTTTGGCGCCCCTCATTCTTGCTTGGATTAATGAACAGCTTGCAAATCCTGGTGTTGTCACCTTCAGTGGCGGCGGTTGGGGTGATGCCATGCATCCTTTAGTTGATGTGACTGATGCGGCTCTGAATCTGTATCGATGAGGTTTTTTGGCCAGGCTTGTTGCGAGCAAGAGGCATCATTATTCAGTCTTTGAGGTTTGTACTTCTCAACGATTCGGCCTAGGATTTGTGGTGTTTAAAAGAGAAAACACATAGAGGGAATATATTGTTGTCGTTTCTAGTGGGCTTGGAGGCTTGGTTCTCATCCTTTCTTTAGGCTTATGAGGATGGAAGTTCATTGATTATTTCTTGATGGCCATCCGCATATGGATTGGTTCGTTGATCGCCTTGGAGGCATCAGATGGGTTTGCGATTGCTTCATCTGCATCTTCATGGACTGTTTCGATCTCACGACTTGGAATTGGGTCGCGATGCTGATACAGGAGGCCAGGCTCTTTATGTGCTCGAGCTTGTCAGGGGCCTGGCTGCGCGTTCGGAAATTGAGCAGGTGGAGGTGGTTACCCGCTTAATTCATGATCGTCGGGTTTCTACTGACTATGCCAATCCCATTGAGGATATTGCTCCTGGGGCGAAGATCATCAGGCTGCCTTTTGGACCAAGACGATATTTGCGCAAGGAGTTGTTTTGGCCCTATTTGGATGATTTAGCGGATCAGATCGTTCACCATCTTCAGCAGCAAGAACATCTTCCTGACTGGATTCATGCCCATTACGCCGATGCAGGCTATGTGGGAGCCCTTGTGAGTCGCAGGCTAGGTGTTCCTTTGGTGTTTACAGGTCATTCCTTGGGGAGGGAAAAGTTGCGGCGACTGTTGGGAGTTGGTGGAGACCATGAACAGATCGAGCAAACCTATGCCATTGGTCAACGCATTGATGCTGAAGAGTTGACTCTTGCTCATTGCAGTTTGGTGATTACGAGTACTCGCCAGGAAATTGATCATCAATACGCTCGCTATGGGCGTTTTGTTCCGGAGCAAGCGGAGGTGGTGCCTCCCGGCGTTGATTCCATTCGCTTCCATCCAGTTCAATCTTCTGGTGAAACGGATGTTGTTGATGGCTTGCTCGCGCCTTTTTTGAGGAAACCTTCTTTACCTCCTCTTTTGGCCATTTCCAGAGCTGTGCGACGTAAGAATATTCCTTTTTTGGTGGAGGCTTACGGCCGCTCTCCTGTGTTGCGTCAACGGCATAATCTTGTGCTTGTGCTCGGCTGTCGGGATGATCCTCGTCAGTTGGAGAAGCAACAGCGGGAGGTGTTCCAGCAGGTTTTTGATCTGGTGGATCGTTACGACCTATATGGCCGGGTGGCTTATCCCAAACAGCACCGTCGTGATCAGATCCCAGCGATTTACCGATGGGCAGCCTTGCATCGCGGTTTGTTTGTGAATCCAGCGCTGACTGAGCCTTTTGGGCTCACTTTGCTCGAGGCAGCGGCCTGTGGTTTGCCGATGGTGGCGACTGATGACGGTGGTCCACGCGACATCCTTGCTCGTTGTGAAAACGGCTTGTTGGTTGACGTTACTGATCTGGAGGCACTTCAGGATGTAATGGAGCAGGCTGGTTCAGACGCAGATCAGTGGCGTCTTTGGAGTGATAACGGGATTGAGGCGGTCAGTCGGCATTTCAGTTGGGATGCTCATGTTTGCCATTACTTGGCATTGATGAAGCAACGACTTGAATTGTCTAAGCCACGAATCTGGGCCATCGATAAAGAGTGTCTGGACAGTCCACTGGGGGAGAGTTTGTTGTTGCTTGATCTTGATAGTTCTCTCGAAGAACCCGATGCAGAGGGTTTAGCTTCGCTGCGGCAGGGATTGGAATCCATTGGCTCTGGCGATGCCCATGGTCTGGGAGTATTGACGGGTCGTTCTGTGCAGGCTGCAAAGAAGCGTTATGCAGAGCTGCATCTTCCTTCACCCCGGGTTTGGATTAGTCGCGCGGGGACTGAAATCCATTACGGATTGGAGGATCAGGCGGATCGCTTTTGGCAGGCCCATATCGACATTGATTGGCAGCGACAGGCAGTGGTGTCTGCTCTCGCTGATCTCAAGGACCATTTGACCCTTCAGGACGATCAGGAGCAGGGTCCTCACAAGGTGAGTTATCTATTGAAAGAGCATGGCGAGGCGATTTTGCCACTCGTACGTCAGCGTTTAAGGCAAAGGGGCCAGGCGGCACGTCCTCATTTGCGTTGTCATTGGTTTTTGGATGTGGTGCCTTTGCGGGCCTCCCGTAGCGAAGCCATTCGCTATCTCGCTCTTCGTTGGGGGCTGCCTCTTGAGCAGATTTTGGTTGTCGCTAGTCAACAAGGCGATGCTGAATTGGTGAGGGGATTGACTGCTTCAGTGGTCCTTGCAGAGCATGATCCTTGTCTGGAGGGTTTGCGACATCAGCAACGAGTATTTTTTGCTTCCAGCCCGCATTTGTTTGGACTTTTAGATGGCTTAAATCACTATCGGTTTTTCTTAAAGTCTTAACTGACATCCTCCTTTCCCTGTATTACCTGGATGGATGCGGCGGCTCGATCAGCTTTAGAGCGAACTGCCTCCAGAGACTTGCCTTTGGCTAAAGCAACCCCCATGCGACGTCTTGGTCGAGCATTGGGTTTGCCGAACAGCAAGATCTGGGTGTCAATTTCTGAGAGGGCTTTTCCCACGCCTTTGTAGGCAATGGATGAGAGATTGTCTTTTGCCAGGATCACTCTGCTTGCTGCTGCCTCTGCGTTTTGAATCGTAGGAATAGGTAAGTTCAGGATTGCGCGCAGGTGCAGTTCGAATTCACTAAGGTTTTGGCTGATTAGGGTGACAAGTCCGGTGTCATGAGGCCTTGGTGATAGTTCAGAGAAAATCACTTCATTGCCACATAGAAAGAACTCCACCCCGAACAATCCCACACCACCAAGATTTTCGGTAATAGTCAGAGCCATTGATTGGGCTTGCTTGAGTTGTTCAGTAGAGAGTTCTGCTGGTTGCCAGCTGCATTGATAATCTCCTCCGATTTGTTCATGCCCGATTGGTTCGCAGAAGAGGGTGGAGCCATCCTCTTGGCGAATTGTGAGCAAGGTAATTTCTAGATCAAAGTGAAGGAATTCTTCCACGATGACTCGCGGTGAGTTACCCCGGGACCCTTCCATAGCGGCTTGCCAGGCTTGCCGAAGTCCTTCAGGATTGCTAACCACACTTTGGCCTTTGCCGGAGGAGCTCATGACTGGTTTGACCACCACTGGCCAGCCGAGGGGTTCAGCTGCATGCTTGAGTTCTTCGGCACTGCCGGCATAAGCAAATCTTGGGGTACGTAGAGCTAATTCTTCGCTGGCGAGATCTCTGATTCGATCGCGATTCATTGTTACGGCTGTGGCTCGGGCCGTAGGGATCACTGTGATTCCTTCGTTTTCAAGCTCTGCCAGTGCATTGACTGCCAATGCTTCGATCTCTGGAATCACTACATCCGGTTGGTGATGCCTGATGACGGCTGTGAGGGCTTCTGAATTGTTCATGTCCAGAACCTCTGCTTGGTCTGCTACTTGCATGGCCGGGGCCCCGGCGTATCGATCACAGGCGATGACATGGCAGCCCAACCGTTGAGCGGCGATTGTTATTTCTTTGCCGAGTTCTCCGCTGCCAAGTAACAGCAAGGTTTTTGGTAAGACAGTCATCATGAAGGTGTTGATGATGAGTTGATCTTCGCGCTCGGCTGGTTAGGGGAATTGCCTTAAAAGCGGTATTTGAGATGCCTTTACACTTTGAGATCAGGGATCAGCGTGAGCTGTCGAAAGGCTGGTTCTTCGCTGATGAACCCCCAGGCTTCGAATACACCGGGATCAGGATGAGTGATGCGTTGTTTTTGCATGTTCTGTTCCAGCCGAAAGCCTTCTCGGGCCATGCGGCGCATCAAACTTGCAGCCTCTTCAAAACGGGAAGCCATGGCTTCAAGGCTTGCGCAGTCGCTTGTGAGACCAGCCTCTTTCCAGGTGAAGTAACTCATTTTCTTAATACACCAGATTGATGGTGATGACGACTGGGTGTTTGAAGCTTTGAGGTTCGGTAGACCACATTTGGTATTGGGTTGGTATGGATTTTTCTCGTTGGCAGTTTTGCTGTGTTAGCAGGGCAACCATTATCTGCGGAGAAACCGTACAGACTGAGAGAGGCTGTTCTCAATAAGTACGGCATAATTGAGAATCGCTGGCTTTTGGCCCCATTGGCTTTGTTTGCGCCAGCAAAACGCGCACTTTGCTTGATAAGACTTGGATTTTAGTGAGTTAAGGATGCTGCTCCGTGAGGTGCTGCCTTCGGGGGTGTGTGCTTGATAAGCCTCAAAGGAAGCAAGGCCAATGTGTAAACAAGGAAAGGGATGTAGAACTTTGGATCCTCACGCGTGTGTCCAACGTAGGTGAGCAGAAAGACGGTCCAAAGCCAGTGGCTGCCAATCAAATGAAGTCTCTTCCAATTTTTCATACCCATCCATTGCTGGGCTCGATCAGTGGAAGTCAAGGCCATCAGGAAAATAAACACATAACCAATGCCACCGAAAATCCACTTTCCCATCGGCTGATCTTCGAGAAAAGGCTCTGGGAAGTTTAAAGAGATCAACACAATCAGGATGAGGTGAATGAAGTGTGAGGCTGCAAAGCTCAGTCCGATGTAGCGTCTGTTGTGAAGAGTCCAGGTCGTTAAAGGTGTTTTCCAGAGGGAATAGACACTCGAAGCGGTAAAGGCAATGGAGAAGAGAAATAGAGAGCTTCTACCGGTGTAATCAATGCCTGCCGTGATCGTTTCGGCACTCCATCCGCTCAAAACGAAAAAGATGGCAAGCATCAGAAGGATAATGCCAGCGACCCAAGCAGTGATACTCCAGCCCTGTAGTTTCATGACCTTCATTTCGGTATTGATATTCTGGAACTGATACGAGTTGCTGGCAAGAAGTGAGTTTAAAAGTGCATCTTTATTTCTTATAGAAGTAACTCATGGCAGCACTTATGTAGTGGGGCGTAATAGCAGACCCAGCAGCACTAAGCCTCCAGTGATCAACCAAAATCTTCGTACCACCATTTGCTCGTCGGCACCTCCGATTTCATAGTGGTGGTGAAGCGGGGCCATGCGGAACACGCGTCGTCCAACTCCGTCAGGTCCTTTGGTGGCTTTGAACACCCATACCTGAATAATCACAGAAAGGGATTCAGCCAAGAACACACCACCCATGATCAATAGCGGCCAGAGGCTGTTGGAGAGGATTGCGACTCCACTCAAGGCGGCCCCCATTGCTAGTGAGCCTGTGTCGCCCATGAACACTTGGGCTGGGTTGCGGTTGTGCATCAGGAAACCGAGCCAGGCGCCTGCCATTGCCATGCAGAAGCCAGCCATTACAGGATTGCCATCATTGCCTCTGAGCATCAGTTGTACGGCTAGTCCAGTGAAGACAAGCGCCCCGCAGCCACTGGCTAGCCCATCGAGTCCGTCGGTGAGATTGGTGGCGTTGCTTTCCGCTAGGAACACAAACAGTGCTAGTGGCCAGATCATTAATCCCATCTCGATGGACATGCCAAGGGGCAGGGCGATGCTGGAGTCGATCCAGTGTTGCCAGCCCGCCCAAGCGAGAAAGATCAGACCGGCTGCGGCTTGAAGTAGAAGTTTTCCCCGAGGGGTAAGACCAGTGTTGGTTCCGCGCGTGAGACTGCGCCAGTCGTCGAAGCCACCGATCACCATGTAAGCCAGGGTGATGCCTGCCAGAGCTAGCAGCTGCTCACTGCTTTCGCCATTCACACTGACGAAACTCCCGATGATGAGCCCCACTGGCACGACTAGCAGCCCACCCATGGTTGGTGTGCCAGATTTGCGCTGATGAGTCTGTGGTCCGTCTTCTCGAATCACTTGCCCCATTTTTAGGGCCCTTAACTTTGGGATGCCCCAGCTTGCGATCAGCACTGAAATCAGTGTTGAAAGCATCAACGGCAAGCTGAGCAGACTGTTGGCTATTAAGCGGTCCGATGTGAAGCTTGCAGCAAAGATAACGATCCCCAGCAAGCTTGCGGACGTTGCCCCTTTAGTCCACCACCTTTGGGTATCCGTATCAGCCAAGGGCTTCGGAGAATTGCTCACGTCAGGGCTTGATTGGCGGTGCGTAATGAAGTGAGCAGGCTTCTTCGGTTTGAGAAAATGGCTATTCTTCCCAGTTTTCTTCTGTTTGCTCGTCGTCGGCTTTGTAATCTTCTTTTTCTCCCATCAAGGCCGAAAGCTCCTCTTCCTCTACTGTGCTGACCTCTGGTGAGGTGGATTCTTCATCGGCGACTAGCCTTCCACTTGCTTCGAGCCAACTCAACAGATCTGGCTCTTCGCGTAGTGGCAAAACTGGGGCAGGTTCTGTTCTTCTATAGCGCGTAAGAGCAGGATTGATGCCGTCGAGTGCGCTCAGGTCAATCTTATTGAGGGCGCTCATTTGTGAAGAGACAGACCAATCCGACAACATAGTTCATTGACTTCCTTTACTCAGGTGTTTTTTTCTTCCAAGCTGATTTTGATGGCTCTTGCCTGGGGCTTAGCGCTACTACTCAGCCTTGGCTTGCGGTTTTGGGGTCTGTTACATCCTGAGCCTTTTTTGATTCGGCCCCTCCTGGTGGCGTTTTTGCTCTTTGCTCCTGCGGTTGGCCTCGGTATTTGGGTCATGCGGGTGGGATTTCTTACGGCTGATTCCGGGTCTTTGGTCAACGGGAAGGGAGAATCTTTGAATTGTGATTCGGAGTCCAGTTGATGGGGCGTGCGAAGAAGGTGGTGCTTGCTTATTCCGGTGGTGTTGACACCAGCGTTTGCATCCCATACCTCAAGCATGAATGGGGGGTAGACGAGGTGATCACCTTCGCTGCCGATTTAGGTCAGGGCGATGAGCTTGACCCCATCCGCCTTAAGGCTCTTGATGCTGGTGCTAGTCAGTCTCTGGTGGGAGATTTGATTGAGCCTTTTGTTGAAGAGTTTGCTTTGCCGGCGATTCGTGCCAATGCTCTTTACGAAGGCCGTTATCCACTGTCTACGGCTTTGGCGCGCCCCCTGATTGCTCGTCGGTTGGTAGAGGTTGCCAGGGAGGTGGGGGCCGATGCGGTGGCTCATGGCTGTACCGGTAAAGGCAACGATCAGGTGCGTTTTGATTTGGCCATTGCAGCACTAGCACCTGATCTCAAGGTGCTAACTCCCGCTCGGGAATGGAGCATGAGCAGAGAGGAGGCGATCGCCTATGGCGAACGCTGTGGGATTCCTGCCCCCGTGAGTAAGAAATCGCCTTATTCGATTGATCTGAATCTGTTGGGTCGGAGTATTGAAGCGGGTCCTCTTGAAGATCCGATGGTGGCTCCGCCCGAGGAGGTCTTTGCCATGACCTCCTCGATTGACGCTGCACCCTCTCAGGCTCAGGACATGGAGATCAGTTTTGAAGCTGGTAATCCCGTGGCTATTGATGGGGTGCGACTTGATTCGGTGGGTTTGATCAAGGAGGCGAATCGTCTTGCTGGACGGCATGGTTTCGGTCGCCTTGACATCATTGAGAATCGGGTGGTTGGTATCAAGAGTCGGGAGATTTATGAAACTCCAGGGTTACTTTTATTGATTCGTGCTCATCAGGAATTGGAGAGTTTGACACTTGCTGCGGATGTGTTGCGCATGAAGCGTCAATTGGAGATGCAATGGGCTGATCTGGTCTATCAGGGTCTTTGGTTTTCGCCTTTGAAGGATGCTCTGGATGGATTCATGGATCGCACTCAGATTTATGTGAATGGCTTGGTGCGGATTCGTCTTCATAAAGGCAATGCCATGGTGATTGGCCGGAGCTCTGACACCAACAGCTTGTATATATCTGAGATGGCTACCTATGGCAGCGAGGACAACTTTGACCACAGGGCTGCTGAAGGATTTATCTACATCTGGGGACTTCCAAGTCGCCTTTGGGCAGCAGCTCGGCGAGGCTAAGTTGTGATCTTTTGATTAGTCTGCTTGTGGAGATTGTCCTCTGCCTCCAAGCCATCTTGTGCGAAGCAGGGAAGGCACTCTTAATGGGTGAGGCTCCTCCAGCATGATTGACTCAGTTTGAATAGCAGTGTTTTGAGTATGTGTTAGTAGGCGATAGCGCTCTAGTAGGGGGATTAGTCGTTGTTGAAATTTTCGTTCGAAAATATCAGGGAGTTCTTTTAGTAGTGCTTCGTATTCCTGGACTTGATCCTTAAGGTCTTGGATTTGACTTTTAAGTAGATCTTGTTGGTCATAAGGATTTTCTTTGCAGTTAGATCTGATCTCAGCCTTGGTTAGCAGCAACTTGGCTGTTGATTGCCTCCATTGTTGGATGGCATCACGTCTGGTTATTTTTTTATTTTCTTGTTGTGTTTCCTGTTTCTTCCAAATTGGAAGAGGGGTCTGATGGTCCTGATGGGCAGCGCGCATGGCAGAAAGCTAACGCCAAGCAGCTTTTTCAACAATGGTGTTGATCAGGCTTCTACGGCTGCGGCTTCCTGCTCTTGTACTGGCTCAGGCTCACTCCCGGGGACGATTCTGGGAGCGGGTAGAGGACCTTCCTGCTTCACAGTTAGGTAGCGAATCACGTCTTCACTGATGCGCATGGCTTTTTCCAGCACGGCCACTTGTTGTCCATTGCCGTTGTGGCTTAGCTGCACATAGATGCCTTCCTTGTGATTTGAGATTGGATAGGCCAGGCGTCGCTTGCCACGCATTTGATTGTCGAGGACCTCTGCCCCAGCTTCAGTCACCAACTCGCGGTACTTGGTGACATGGGTTTCTACTTCCTCTTCCGGGATGTCCGGCCGGAGGATGTACATGGTTTCGTAATAAGGTTGTTGACTCATGAGGTGTTCCGACAGGGACTTAAAGGCTCACGGCAGTGAGCGACGGAGCGACCAGCCTATCCCTTTGGGGTCAGTGTTTTAGTAGAGCTGCATGCGAACGGCTTGGCTGATACCTGGCAGGTCTGGTTCACGTCCTCTTAAGCATTCGATTAGCGCGAAAATCACGATGGCAAGCATTGCCACCAGCACAGTGCTGGTTAGCGTGCGCAGCATGAAAGCACCACTAAGAGGTTGTAGAAGGATTTGGAAGGCATAGCCCAGCAGCACGACAACAATGTCTACTAGTAGTGCTTGCAGTGTGTTGAAGCGAAGAAAATAGGGAACTTTAGGGTTCCTTACAACGGCAAGAAATAGCAAGAAAAATATGAGCAGGCTTCCGAACGGGATCCCTTGTTCCAGCATCATTAAGGGTAGGGCTGGAAGTGCAAGCAATTCAAGCAATGGAAATTGCATAAATAAACTTCGCCCAAATGGAATGGTGTCGCTCCAAGGGAGCATGTAAATCAGCACTCCCAGCAACCGTTGCCAGATAGGGATCAGCATGGGGGTCAGATCACTGCTATGACGCTAAACCGTGAGCCAGCCCAGAGCAGCTTTTCTCATCTCTTCGACAGGCACCTGATTGTTGCCGCTCCAGAGCCTTAGAGAGGCAGCGCCTTGTTGAATAAGCATTTCGAGGCCATCTATGCAATGGCAGCCATGTTCAGTTCCTAAGGTCAGCCAGGCGGTTGGTTTTGGTGTGTAAATCAGGTCATAGAGAGTTGTCTTTGGGCTTAGGTTTTGCCAAATTTTCTTTCCCAGCGGCATTGGCGCTCTAGGAGTTGATGTTTCCGAACGGTTTTGGGACATGCCTACTGGTGTGGTGTTGACCACCAGATCGGCTTTGGTTAGCTGTTCAACCAGAGCATGGTCATCTTGGAGAATTCCTTGCAAGAGCACTTGGTAATCAGATTCGGAGCTGGCTGGGTTGGGCTTGAGATCATCGAGAAATCTCTTCAGCGCATCAGATCGGCGGCCAACCACCATGATTTGAGCCAATTTTAAATCTTGCAGACCTGCAACGACTGCTCGGGCGCTACCACCGCAACCGAGCACGACTGCACGACGCCCATGCCACTCGCACTTGCTTTCTTGAAGGGGTGCAATGAAACCGGCCACGTCTGTGTTGGTGCCTGTCCAGCCGCCGTCGGCATGAGGGATCAGAGTGTTGACGGCTTTAAGTCGTTTTGCTAATGGGCTGAGCTCTCGACAGGCTTTGGCCACGTCTTGTTTGTGGGGGATGGTGATGTTCAGTCCAAGGCAGTTGATCGAACGCAGAGCGCAGAGCACATTGGCGAGATCGTTGGTTTCGCAGGGCATGGCCATGTAGCACCAGTCGAGATTCATTGCAGCGAGGGCTGCGTTTTGCATCACCGGTGAGAGGGAATGGTGCACTGGTTGGCCGAGCAGGCCTATTAGGGAGGTTGTGCCGCTAATCATTCCCATTGCTTGATCGGTTCTGTGCCCAGCCTGCCGGGCGAGCTGTTCGGGAACCACACCTCGCCTCTAAGTGGCCTCACTGCCGAGGATGCACCTGTTCAAGACAGAGATCTTTAGGAGGTCGGCACGAATGGGAAAGGTTGTTGGCATTGACCTTGGAACCACGAACAGTTGTGTCGCCGTAATGGAGGGTGGCAAGCCCGTCGTGATTGCTAACGCTGAAGGGTTTAGAACAACTCCCTCCGTGGTCGCATATACCAAAAATCAGGATCAGTTGGTTGGCCAGATCGCCAAGCGCCAAGCGGTGATGAACACTGATAACACCTTTTATTCAGCGAAGCGCTTCGTTGGTCGTCGCGTTGATGAGGTGAACGAAGAGTCGAAGGAAGTGAGCTATGAGGTTGAGAAGTCTGGCTCTAATGTGAGGTTGAAATGCCCCGTTCTCGATAAGCAGTTTTCCCCTGAGGAAGTGAGTGCTCAGGTGTTGCGCAAGTTAGCTGAGGACGCTGGTAAGTATCTCGGTGAGAACGTAACCCAGGCCGTGATCACGGTGCCTGCGTATTTCAATGACTCACAAAGACAGGCCACCAAGGATGCCGGCAAAATAGCTGGCTTGGAGGTGCTGCGCATCATTAACGAGCCAACCGCGGCTGCGTTGGCGTATGGCCTCGACAAGAAGAGCAATGAGCGCATTCTGGTGTTTGACCTGGGTGGTGGAACCTTTGATGTGTCTGTGCTTGAGGTAGGTGATGGTGTTTTTGAGGTTCTATCTACCTCTGGTGACACTCATCTAGGCGGAGATGATTTCGATAAAGTGATTGTTGATCATCTTGCTGCAACTTTTAAGGCTAATGAAGGTATTGATCTGCGTCAGGATAAGCAGGCTCTTCAGCGCCTAACTGAGGCGGCAGAGAAAGCCAAGATCGAGCTTTCCAGTGCTACGCAAAGTGAGATCAACCTGCCATTTATTACTGCTACTTCTGAGGGGCCTAAGCATCTCGATCTAACTCTGACACGTGCCAAATTTGAGGAATTGGCTTCAAAGCTGATTGATCGTTGTCGCGTACCTGTGGAGCAGGCTCTTAAGGACGCCAAACTCTCTTCTGGCGAACTTGACGAAATCGTGATGGTGGGCGGTTCCAGCCGCATGCCTGCAGTTCAGGAACTTGTGAAGAGGGTTACGGGTAAAGATCCCAATCAGACTGTCAATCCTGATGAGGTTGTTGCAGTAGGGGCTGCCATACAGGGCGGGGTATTGGCTGGTGAAGTTAAGGACATCTTGCTGCTTGACGTCACCCCTCTCTCCTTGGGTGTGGAGACTCTTGGTGGCGTGATGACCAAGATGATTACGCGTAATACGACTGTTCCTACGAAGAAGTCGGAAACGTATTCCACGGCGGTTGATGGTCAAACCAATGTGGAGATTCACGTTCTTCAGGGTGAACGTGAGATGGCTTCTGATAATAAGAGCTTGGGAACATTCCGTCTTGATGGAATTCCTCCTGCCCCTCGTGGTGTTCCTCAGATTGAGGTGACCTTTGATATTGATGCTAACGGCATTCTTAGTGTTAATGCCAAGGATAAGGGTAGCGGTAAGGAGCAAAGCATTTCGATTACTGGTGCTTCAACCCTCTCTGAAAATGAGGTGGAGAAGATGGTTAAGGATGCTGAGACCAATGCCTCAGCTGATAAAGAAAAGCGTGAGCGCATTGACATTAAGAACCAGGCTGAGACTCTTGTTTATCAGGCGGAAAAGCAGCTCGGAGAGTTGGCTGACAAGGTAGATGCTGATTCAAAGGCAAAGGTGGAAGATAAGCGCGTCAAGCTTAAGGCTGCCATTGAGAAAGATGACTTTGATACGATGAAGTCACTATTGGAGGAACTGCAGCAGGAGCTTTATACCTTAGGGGCTTCTGTTTATCAGCAGGCTGGTGCTGCTGCCGCAGAAGCCGGCGCTGATGCTGGCGCGGCTGGTGCTGATGCTGGTGATTCCAGTAGTGGTGATGATGTGATTGACGCAGAATTTACTGAGTCGAAGTGATGTGATAGTTGGCTTGTTGATGTCATAAAGCATGCAAATCATGCTTTATGACATCAACAAGTTTTGGTTAATATTGGCCTTGTTTTTGATATATGGTTAGCTTATATAGCATCAATGCTTTTATCCTTTCATTGGCTAAGAATGGATCAAGAAACGAAGGATTGTTTGGATTTTATTGATCAGCGATTAAACTTGATTAGGGTTGACTTGAATGAGTGTATGTCTTATTTAAAGACGCCTGCCCCTGTTTAAAATAGTGACATCTCTTTTAGGTTTATGCTTGACTAGCATTGGTAATTAGCGGCAGCTGCTACATCACCATGGGCTGGCATGACAAAATATTCTCTGGAAAGACTGAAGATCCAATATTTATAAAATAGGTCAAATGACTTCTCTCCTTGAGAAAGAATTATATTGATTAGATGATCAAGTTTGAGGGCTGATTTTTTCCATGCATGAGTTGACTTGAGAGGTAAGATTCTGGTGGAGGTTGGTGGTGTGCTGTCCAATGATCTTTTGTTTGATTGTTTTGGAGTAGTCAACTCAATCAATATTGAGCCACATTATTACAACAATTTAGCCGATGGACATGCCTATTCTGATCAATATGAATCTGATGATAGGAAGAGCCACCTTCTGCAATGCTGAATACATTGCTACTTCGCTATTAGTTAGCGATAGGATCGATCGAATCAATCTTTTTAATGCTTGCTTGGAGTATCTCAATGATTTGACGGTAGCACTTGAGCCTTGCTACTAGCGTTTGAAGAGTTGAGGAACTCTTTATTGATATTCTCCCCTAGCCACTTATATTTTTTGCAAAGTAACCCTTGTGTGATCCTGCTACATTCTAAATTTCTTGAAAAACTTCTAGGGTTTTACTCCTTGCTTAAAAGGATCAAAGCAGAACACTTATTAAAGGAGGAATTGTTGTTTCTAAGGAGATTCAGTAGTTTTTAGTAAATGTTAATTTTAATCGAATTCCTAATCATTTGATTTACGAAGACTACGAGCAGAATCTGCCCAAAATATCATTTCTAGCCTTGGAATTATACGGTTAATAGAGCTGCAATCTTTCAATGTATTATACCCATTAAGTTGCGGAAATACGAAGCCCAAATCCTTTGATTAGCAATCTTAAGATGAGTGGATTTAGGACTCATTGATTGAAACTATAAGTTTTTATGTGTGGGCATTCATCGGCCACGTTTAGGGTAAATCAAAGCCTTTATGCCCTTCCCTTTCAGTGATCTTGACGTTTCAATCTAAATTTATCGAAGCAAGGACTTGCTGGCAATGACTGCTGCATATGAATTTCTAATGAACTTTTCCGACTTGTTGATGCGGATTCCACTGTCTTCTGGCAGGGATCTGTGTTATATCTTGAATGATAGGAAATTCTATTTGCCCCAAATTTATGGAAACCCTTGGAACCATTTTCGCTTTTCTGCTGGCCGTAGTTCCAGTTGGTCTGTTATTACACTTTTATGCCAGGCACCGAGATAAAGAGATAACTCTGAATTGAAATTTCTTGCTTTAATTCTTCAGCATCATGTAGTTTCACCATCTATAAAGCGGGTGCCTCTGACGCATTGAGTAGGTTTAAAAAGCGTTTTAGGCACTTCGTCAATTTAGATGGACACTGGCTTCTCGAGGAATTCAGAGAATTAAAGTACGCGTCAACAGGCTCATAGAGAGCTGTTTTACGTAGCTAACTCGTGTTCTTTGGACCCCTTGTTCTTAGATGAATGAAAATTGATCAAGAGTCAAGTCAAGATCTTGTTTCATTAGTGAGTTGCTCTTTTACCCATGCAGCGCTGGCCGGGGCGAGCAAGACCCCATTTCTGTAATGGCCTGTAGCCACGATTAGTCCGGGCTCAAGTTTTTCTAAAAGAGGTGCTGGACGTTCGACTGGTCTAGCGCGCAATCCATGCCATTGGTCTTTCACAGTCGCGCTGTCTAACCAATCCGGGGCATCTCCCTCGAGATGTTTCATGGCCTTTAGGTAGCTCGATAGTGGTTGCACTCCTGGCTCGAGAGTGGCACCTATCCAGATCTGATTGGGTCCGTGAGGGATCAGGTTGATGCCATGGCTCACGAGTACGGCAGGCCAGCCTGTCCAATTGTGCTGATCTGAGATCAGCTCTAGATCTAGTACTTGTCCAAGCACAGGGGTCATGGGAAGACTGTGGCCTAGTGGTTCCAGCAGGGCTTCGCTGCTAAGTGCTGCACAGATCACGACAGCGTCTTGGTTCAAATTCGTTCCTCCTGCAAGTTGAAGGCGCCACTGTTTTTGTTCGACAGATGAACTTCGTTCCAGCGAGACGACGGGCTCTTGGATCTGTTGTACGCCTTCGTCTTGTAGGGCGGCCCGTAGGCATTTTTGTAGGGCGATTGGGTCTACATAACCGTCTTGATGAGAGATCAGGCCCCCATGTTGTGTGTTTGGCCATGATCGGCCCATGCAGGGATTCGAGTTTGGTGAGATCAGCTCAAGGCCGAGATGATGCCGTTGTTCTGTGAGTTGCTTCATCAGGGTGGCTTCTGTTTCGCTACTCGCAAGTTGAATCAGAGGTGTGTTTAGCTCGAGTGGATTCTCTTTACTGCTCAGTTCTGCAATCCACTCTGGCCAGAGGGCCATGCTGTGTTGTCGGAGTCGCCAGGCTCGTCCACTGCTACGCCTGAAAACATGCCCCATGAGTACCCCTAGCGAAGCAGTTGTTCCCGGGAGGGTCCCTGATCTGTTAATCGGTTGACCCAGTTTTGGATCAATCAGCATCACTTGGTGGCCATGCTTGGCTAAATACCAGGCGGTGCCAGCGCCAACAGCACCGGCGCCAATGATTGCAACGGTGTAAGCAGTCATTCTTGATATTGACGAGCGATGCATCTCACTTTGAGGTGTTCTTGGTGCTGACGTTCGTCAAGACAGAATGAGTTTTTGCAATCAGGTTGCGTGAGTTCCCCTATTGGTGCTGTATGGAATTCTTACGGTTGCAAGCTTCGTGTGATCCTGCAGCTCATCTGTCCAGATCGGCCTGCTTTGGTGAGTGAGTTGTCGGGATGGGTGGCTGTTAATGGAGGCAATATTCTTCATGCTGATCACCATACGGATGTTGGGGCTGGACTGTTTCTGAGCAGGATCGAATTTGGGATTGAGGGCTTCGGATTGCCTCGAGAGGCGATAGCACCGGCTATGAATGCCCTGGCAGGTCGCCTCGGGGGTCAGGCGCAAGTGCATTTTTCGGATGAGATTCCTCGGGTGGCGATCTTCGCCAGCAAGCAGAGTCACTGTCTGTTGGATCTGCTTTGGCGCACTCGCAGTGGTGAGTTGCCGATGCAGGTGCCGCTCGTGATTGCAAACCACTCTGAATTGGAGCCCTTATGCAGGGAGTTTGGTGTTTGTTTTGAGTGTGTTCCTATGACGCCTGTCAGCAAGCCTGAGGCGGAGCAAACCATGCTGGATTTGTTGACTGAGCATCGGATTGAGCTAGTTGTGTTGGCCAAGTACATGCAGGTCCTTAGTGGTGCTTTTCTAGAGCGTTTTCCCACCGTGATTAATATTCATCATTCCTTCCTGCCGGCTTTTAAGGGGGCACAGCCCTATCACAGGGCCTGGGATCGTGGGGTGAAGCTGATTGGGGCTACCGCCCATTACGTCACTGAGGATCTGGATGATGGACCGATTATTGAGCAGACCATCGAGCATGTAAATCATCGTGATGAGGTGGAGGATTTGATCCGTAAAGGACGTGATACAGAACGTCTCGCTTTGGCAAGGGCTTTGAGATTGCATCTTTGTCGCCAGGTGATGGTCTATCGCGGTAGGACCGCTGTTTTTGCATGACGGTGTTGGCTTGGATGGCTCGATGTCGCCCTGCTGCTGCGACCTCAATTGGTTGGTTTGTTTTCCAGTTGGGGCTTTTTTTGTTGCCTTCCAGTGCATTGTTGGCAGGCCTGTTGCTGCTTACGGCCCTGGTGCTTGGTAGTTGTCAGCGACAGCAACCGTTTTGGCGCGATCCCTGGAATTGGCCTTTGCTGATTGCCGCACTGTTGATGGTGGTTGGTTGCGTTCAGGCCTTTTCGGGTGGACGTGCTTGGGTTGGTCTGGGGAATTGGTTGCCTTTCTTTTGGGCTTTTTGGGGTTTTCAGCCTTATTTAGTTAGTGATGAAGCCCGACGACGTTGTGCCCTTTGGCTTGTCGCTGGCACTTTGCCTGTGGTGATTACTGGTCTCGGGCAGCTCTGGTGGGGATGGCAGGGACCATGGCAATTGTTCGGTGGCTTAATCGTCTGGTTCATGGCTCCAGGCGGGGAGCCTACTGGCCGATTATCTGGTCTGTTTGATTACGCAAATATTGCTGGAGCCTGGTTGGCGTTGGTTTGGCCATTTTGTTTGGCAGCTCTGCTTCAGCCTGCCCTCAGTCGTTTTCAACGCAGTGTGGCTTTGGGGGTAGCTATTGCTGTTGTGGCTGCATTGGTTCTCACCGATTCACGTAATGCTTGGGGAGGGTTGATGTTGGCGATTCCCTTCGTTTTTGGGCCCGCGAGATGGCCCTGGTTGTTGCCGTTGATGGTGTTAGCGCTGTTGCCAGTGACCCTTGCAGTATTACCAGGCAGTCCTTCAGGTTTGCAGCAGTGGGCACGCACGGTTGTGCCTGAGGGTATTTGGGCGCGTCTTAATGACATGCGCTATATCCAGGATCGTGAGTTGATGTCAACTCGCATGAGTCAGTGGCGCGTGGCGCTGCAGCTCATTGAGACTCGTCCCTGGCTGGGTTGGGGGGCGGCTGCTTTTTCAGTGCTCTATCCGTTGCGGACTGGTCAGTGGCATGGCCATGCCCATAACCTTCCTCTTGAACTTGCTGTGAGCCACGGGCTACCCGTGGCTCTGCTAGTGGTGGGAACTGTTTTAGCCCTCTTGATCACAGTCTTGCGTCGTGGTGTGTTGACTGGTGGAGTATTGATAAGCCGTGGTTTGAGTAGCACGGTTTTTGACCGTGCTTGGTGGACGGCAAGTTTGATCCTGGTGGTGATGCACGCTACTGATATGCCTTTCTTTGACAGTCGGCTCAACATTGCCGGCTGGATTCTTTTGGCTGGATTGCGTTGCATCATTCTTCCCCAGCAGGCACTCCAACATGCTCGTTCAGGGCTTGATGATGATGTTGGATGAGTTGCTTTTGGTTGAGGGGCCCTTCTAGATGGGTCCAGGGAAGTGTTCGTGATAGATCCCATGTTTCATGCACCACTTCTTCCCAGGCGGGTGGGCGGGGCAGGGGCATGGCTTGTTCAGTGGTTGCATTGAGATCCCCTTCCCGTGCTGCTCTGTAGGCCTTTCTCCAGCTGCCCAGTTTGTTGTGTGAGCCCCGGACAGATGCAATCACCGGGGCGAGGCGACGGTCACTGCGTGACAGAAGAGCCTGGATCGTGCTCCATCCGAAGCTTTCCGGTCGCACCTCAATGCCTTTTGGTTTCAGTTGTTTTGCTAGTTGTTTGAGTCGTTTTTCCGCTTTGCGGTTGATCCCGTGCCATTGAAAGGGAGTATGAGCTTTAGGGACAAAGGTGCTGACTCCCAGAGTGAGGCGTAAGCCTGGGGTTGTTTTTTTGAGGTTCAGTAACAGATTGCTCGTGTCGTCTATATCGGAGTCTTCTTCGGTAGGTAGTCCAACCATGCCGTAGAGCTTTAGGCCACTGAGGCCGCCTTCAAACGCATATTTGGCAGCCGCAAAAATTTCTTCTTGAGCAAGCTTTTTATTGATCATTGCGCGAATGCGCTCGCTGCCGCTTTCGATGGCAATTGTGAGTGATTTACTGCCGCGGCGGTTCAGGATCCTGGTCAATTCTGAGTTCACTGTGGCTGCCCGTACGGAGCTAACGCTGAGGCGGATGTCGTTGAAGCGATCTTTGTCTAACCATTGCAGTAGCTCACCAAATTGAGGGTGTTGGGTAACAGAGGCGCCGAGTAGTCCAAGTCTCTTAGTGGCGGTGAGTCCTTTCTCAATGGCAGGGATGAGTCCATCGTCTAAGGATGGACTGCGGAAGGGCAGTGTGAGATAGCTGGCAAGACAGAATCGGCAAAGTTCTGGGCAGCTGCGCACCACCTCAACCATATGGATGTTTGGCCAGGCAGCATCTGGCGTGATCACTTTGGAATGAGTGAGGGTGTTGCCGCGCCAGGTTTGCTTCGCGATTGAGGGGGGTAAGCCAGATTCGATCGGCTTTACTGTCAGCAGGGTGTCGTCAGCGTCGTAGATCGGTTCATAGAACCTTGGTACATAGACACCTGGAATCTTTGCCAGAGCTCGCAGGCGATCAGTTCGTGGCAACTGTTGCACTTGTTGGAGCGTATCGATGAAGGCTGGTAAAAGTTCTTCCCCGTCTCCCAACAACACCACATCGAAAAATGGCGCTAGGGGTTCGGGGTTAGCTGTGAGTACAGGTCCACCACCAAAAACAATCGGGTTGTTTTCTCCGCGTTGATGGCTCCATAGCGGTATGCGTTGTTGCTCAAGTAGATCCAGTAGTACCGGACCATCCAGTTCCCAGCTCAGGGAGAGTCCGAACAGGTCGCATGTGCGATGGGGGATGTCCCCTTGATCGGTGAATAAGCGCCTTACATCGATGTCCTCACGTTTAGCGAGGGCGGCCCAGATCACTTGATATCCCAGACTGGTAATTCCTACGCTGTAGCTGCTGGGGAAGGCCAGCACGGCTCGCAGCGCTCCGGGGTTGGGAATGGCTGGAGTGAATAGGAGGGTTTCCTTGTTCAGGACGGCAACCTTGGCAGCATATGTTCATCCTCAAGAGGCTATTGGCATCGGGTGCGAAATCCCTGATGCACTTCAATAAATCAATGATTCAGGAATCAGCTATTCATCATTGGGTTAACTGAGCTTGTTTGATTATATGTTTTGATCTGCCAGCTGTCTTTAGTAAATTCCTTGCCTCACTTTATATTGATGGAGTAACAATTTAGATAACTACCTGCCTCTGAGGCGTCTAGCCGATTGTGATATTTAAGGGCATTATGGATTGGCTTGCTGGCTTCAGTGGCAAATATTTATGAGCCTTATTATGCAGGGTTTTGCAGATTATGAGAATTTAAATAGCATGAGCCGCCTTTATTCTTGCCCTAAAATTTTCCCTAGTGGATGGATTTAGGCTGTCTGCAAATTATCCAGTTTATTTAGATATTGCAAGCAGTAGATTGCTTCTTTTGATTGGTTACTCTTTGTATTCCATTGTGATTTGTCTTTCATAGATTGAGTGTTCATTAAAGAGGCGAGCGACGAGAAAGCTTGATAGGCATGCCACTAGAATTGGTTTGAGGATTAGCAAATCTTTTGTTAGTGCGAAGGCTAAAAACATGGCTGTGATAGGTGTGCGTGAGCAGCTGGCTACGAACGCTCCCATGCCTGCAAAAATGAAGGTACTGGGTGCGTGGCCAGTGAGCATTTCTGCCCAGTCTCCACAGGCCAGGCCGATTGCTCCTCCTAGGGTCAGCATCGGCACAAATAAGCCTCCTGGTGCTCCTGAGGCAGCTGCTAGCCCGGTAGTGAAAAACAGCACGACGAACGTGCTGAGTGCCATGAGGGGACCAGCTTCTCCTCCACCGACGAGATCTTGGAGGTTATCCAAATTCCCAAAGCTCTCAGGAAGAGCTGCATAAACCCCTCCGAGTACACCACCACTTAGCACCATCTTTAAAACGAGTCGATTGCCGAACCAGGTTTTACCTTTGCGTTGCATCGCTAGGACGTAGCGACAGTAAAACTCCGCTAAGACTCCCGTAACCAAACCAAGGGCGATTAGGTAGCCCAGGTCGATTGGTAGAAAGTGCACTAGAGGTGTGTATTCACGTTCCAGTTGAAAGCCCACGCCTTTGCTAAGACTTCCAGCTGATGGACTTAGCCCTAGAAATCCGAACACATCTGCCCAAGTATCAGCCCAGAAGGTGGTGACAACCACCAGCAGCAAGACTGCAGGTTTTGCAGAATGAAGTAGCTCTTCAATGACGTAAACAAAGCCTCCAATTGGCGCACTGAAAATAGCGGCTAGACCTGCCCCCCCACCAGCAGCGACAATGACTCGGCGAAAGGCGATTGGTGCCTTTAACCATTGAGCAAATTTCCAAGCGACAGAGCCTCCCATTTGCACTGCTGGTCCTTCTGGACCAAGTGGAAAACCACTGCCGATGGCTATAACTCCTGCGACTAGCTTGACCAGCCCAACCCTCAATCCCATTGGTACGGATCGATGGCGTAAAAATGCAATGATGTGGCTTACCCCTGAACCGCTCGCAGAGGGGGCTAGACCGGAAACAAGCAACCCAGAAATCAAGCCTCCTGTGGCACCAAGGGCTGGTAGAACGATCCAGGATGGAAGAAGCTCAAGAAGTTGGAATCGCCACTTGGCCAGGCTATAGATACCAGCTTTGAAAAGTACTCCTGTGAGGGCAGCTCCAAGGCCCGTAAGCATCAGAGCCAGCACAACCACAAACCAGCGCTGTTCTAAGAGTTTGCGGATGCTGGGATTGGACTGCATCAGATTTTGTTGCTGGTTTAGATCATTCGGCATGGGCATTGGTGGCTGAAAACTCTGCAAGAACTTCTGCTTGTATGTCGTTACTTACCACGCGCCCTTGATCTGCAAAGCCATCAATTTGGTTGAAATTTAGATAGCGATAAAGCTCTGTTGAGAGGGGATTAATTTTTTCTGTAGCGATCGAAAGGTATTCTTTTGGTGTAGGGATTCTGCCTAGTAAGGCACATACTGCTGCTAACTCAGCGCTGCCTAAATAGACCTGGGCTCCTTTGCCTAGTCGATTATTGAAGTTTCGAGTGCTAGTCGAGAAAACGGTTGTGTTGTCTTCCACGCGTGCTTGATTGCCCATACATAATGAACAACCAGGCATTTCCATGCGGCTCCCTGCAGCTTCGAAGATGCTGTAATACCCCTCTTCTTGAAGCATGGCTTCATCCATTCTTGTTGGTGGGCAAACCCATAGGCGAGCTTTGCTTTTACCAGACCCTTCAAGAATTTTTGCGGCAGCTCTGTAGTGGCCGATGTTGGTCATACAGGAGCCTATAAAGACTTCCTGCACTGGATTGTTTGCAACCTCACTGAGCAGCTTGACGTTGTCGGGATCGTTGGGACAGGCCAGTACGGGTTCTTTGAGTTCGTCGAGGTTGATATTGATGATTTCGGCATACTCTGCGTTTTCATCAGCGCTAATTAATTCTGGCTTTGCCAGCCAAGCTTCCATGGCTTTGATGCGCCTTGCCAGGGTGCGAGCATCCTGATAACCGCGGGCAATCATGTTTTTTAGCAATGCAATATTGCTGCGAAGATATTCAGCAACCGTTGATTCAGAGAGTTTGATCGTGCAGCCAGCGCAGGAACGTTCAGCAGTGGCATCGGTTAGTTCAAAGGCTTGCTCCAGCTTCAGATCAGGTAATCCTTCGATTTCCATGATTTTGCCGTTAAAGACATTGAGTTTGTTGGCTTTTTCTACGCTGAGTAGACCTTCTTGAATCGCGACCAAGGGGATGGCATTGACGACGTCACGCAGTGTGATGCCGCTCTGCAGTGAGCCGCTGAAACGAACGAGTACAGATTCCGGCATGTCTAGGGGCATGGCACCGATGGCTGCAGCAAAAGCCACCACGCCAGAACCTCCGGGGAAAGAAATGCCTAAGGGGAAACGAGTGTGGCTATCGCCGCCTGTTCCCACTGTGTCTGGCAGAAGCATGCGGTTCAGCCAGCTGTGGATGATCCCATCGCCTGGATGAAGTGCTATCCCACCACGTTGGGAGAAGAAATCGGGAAGTTCTTTCTGGGTTTGTAGATCTACAGGCTTCGGGTAGGCAGCGGTGTGGCAGAAGCTTTGCATCACTAGATCTGCTGCAAATCCCAGGCAGGCGAGCTCCTTCATTTCGTCCCGGGTCATTGGTCCAGTTGTGTCTTGGCTGCCTACAGTTGTCATCAGCGGTTCGCAACTTGTCCCAGGTCGTATTCCTTCGAGACCACATGCAAGACCAACGATTTTTTGGGCCTGGGTATACCCCTTGCCCGTTTCAGGAGTATCTCCAGGGCGTACGAATAGATCGGATGTTGACAGTCCAAATTGAGAACGCACTTTGTCGGTCAGTGCTCTGCCGATCAGTAGGGAGATACGCCCACCCGCGCGCACTTCGTCGCTGATGGTGATGGGTTTGAGCTTGAAGTGAGCCACGATTTCGCCTGCTTTAGCTTCGCCGAAGGCCCGTTCGATGGTGCCGGCATGTGGACGGATGGTGATTACATCGCCGCTTTGGAGCTCGCTGACATCACATTCAATTGGCAGGGCGCCGGAGTCTTCCGCTGTGTTGAAGAAAATGGGAGCGATTTTGCCGCCAAGGATGACGCCGCCGGATCGCTTGTTAGGTACATAAGGGATATCGGCTCCTATGTGCCAAAGCACCGAATTGATTGCTGATTTGCGAGAACTGCCCGTACCCACCACATCGCCCACGTAGGCAATGGGATGGCCTTTTGCCTTCAGACTGACGATCTTGGCAAGGGCATTGGGATCCCGTGTTTCCAGCATGGCCAGAGCATGCAGGGGGATGTCTGGTCGTGTGGTGGCATGGGTGGCTGGAGATAGATCGTCGGTATTGGTTTCACCATCAACTTTGAAGACGGTGACTGTGATCTCTTTGGCTAAGACTGGTTTGGAGGTGAACCATTCAGCGGCGGCCCAGCTTTCTACAACTTGTTTGGCAAAGCGATTGGTTTCAGCTAGCTCGATGACGTCATGGACAGCGTCGTAGACGAGCAGGATGCGACTCAGGCCTGTAGCGGCGCATTCAGCTAGCTCGTGGTCATTGTGTTGAAGCAGCTCAATCAGAGCTGCAACGTTGTACCCCCCAATCATCGTGCTTAGCAGTTTTGTGGCTTCTAAGGGAGTAATGAGTGGGCTCTTGTTGTTTCCCTGGGCAATAGCACTCAGCCAGGTGGCTTTCACGTAGGCCGCTTCATCGACTCCTGGAGGGATGCGTTCACGCAGTAGGTACAGAAGTTCAGAGGATTCTCCTGCTGGGGGATTCTGCAAAAGCAAGGTGAGCGCTTGGGTTTGCTCGGCAGTGAGGGGCAGGGGAGGGATGCCCTGGGCTTCACGTTCGGCGGCGATCTGGCGATAAGCACTCAGCATGCGTGTGCTTCCTCTGTAGTGGTGATGTTCTTTCTATTGTTCTTTGCCGTCGAGCTCTCCTGGAAGGGGATCGATATTGAAATGCAATTACCTGATGCTGCCACCTTGTTGGTTTCCTAGCCTGGGTTGTCATGAATTCTGGCGAAATGACCACCACCTCCGACTTGCATGTGGTGGATACCCGGCCTTTGGTGTCGCCCCTCTTGCTTCATCAGGAGCTGCCCCTGGATGTAGAGGCTCTTAAAACCGTTGCAGCCACTAGAAGGCGCATTCAGGCAATCCTGCGTGGTGAGGATCACCGCTTGCTGGTGATTGTTGGTCCCTGCTCAGTTCATGACATTGCATCTGCAAGGGACTATGCCCGTCAGTTGGAGCCGTTGCGACAGCGATATGCCGCCCAGTTGGAGGTGGTCTTACGGGTCTATTTCGAAAAACCTCGCACCACCGTTGGTTGGAAAGGTCTCATCAATGATCCCCATCTCGATGGTTCCTATGACATCAACACTGGTTTGCGGCGTGCTCGGTCGTTGTTGCTGGACCTTGCTCGCGAGGGTATGCCGACAGCCACTGAATTGCTCGATCCGGTTGTTCCTCAATACATCGCTGATTTGATCAGTTGGACGGCAATTGGAGCCAGAACTACTGAGAGTCAGACCCATCGGGAGATGGCTTCTGGATTGTCAATGCCCGTCGGGTACAAAAACGGTACCGATGGCAGTGCCAAGATTGCTATCCATGCGATGCAGGCAGCGTCTATGCCGCATCATTTTCTAGGGATTAATCGGCAGGGTCAGGCTTCGATTGTTCATACCACTGGAAATCCTGATGGCCATCTCGTGTTACGGGGAGGGAATGGCTGTACCAATTACCATCTCGAAGCGGTGGAAGGGGTTGCAAAAGAATTAGTTAAGGCTGGCTTGGCTGATCGGTTGATGGTGGATTGCAGCCATGACAATTCGAATAAAGATTTTCGGCGACAGTCAGAGGTGCTTCAGGCTGTTGCTACTCAGGTACGCCAAGGATCAACCCACCTCATGGGAGTGATGTTGGAAAGTCATCTTGTCGAGGGCAATCAGAAGTTGCCTGAAGACCTTTCCACTCTTGTATATGGTCAAAGCATTACGGATGCTTGTATCGATATAGAGACAACGGCAACTCTGCTTGAGGATTTGGCCGCTGCAGTGGCTTCAGTGACGTTGGCACCAATAACTTGAAGAGTCTTTAGATCGCTGTCATCCATGACCAGGCGACTGCAACTCCCATTGGCACAGTGAGGTTGTCGATACCCCAGCGACTTAGTTGCTCGAGTCCAACGGCAAGGCCTGTGACGGCGAATATGCGTAGGGGATGGAAGTTAGCGTCAATGAGCAGGTTTAGAGTGAACAGAATGCTTAGGGTTATCACAGCCATGGTCAGAGTGCCGGCGACTGATTTGCGTTGACCCCATATCAACCAATTGGGTGAGCGTACTTTGCGACCGATGAGGCCAGCTAGCCCATCGCCGAACGCCATCACAAGCACTCCGGAGCAGACCGCTGCAGCATTTTCTGGCCAGAAGAAAATCAGCAATAGGGTGATTGTTAGAGCGTATGCCACTGTGCCGTAGCTGTGTCGATTGACGTCTTCAATGGCTGGCAGTAAGCGCCAGCGGTGGTTGATGAGGATCAGAATGGTAATGAGGATTGCCATTGGAATCGCCCAATCCGATGGGATCCCGAGCCACCAGGCCAAAGGGATGACTGGGCCAGTACCGATGTGAACGATCTTGCGACTTAGTTCTCGTTGGTTAGGCCAGCGGACCCTGCAAACCACTGCAGCTGAAAGCACAAAAGCTATCCAGCATGCAATGGCAACCAGAGAGTTGATATACCCCAAGACTTAACTCATGCTGCTTGTTGATGGTTGGTCATCATCCGTAGCTTGAGAATGGCTTTGGCCTCCAACTGTCGTACGCGTTCTCGTGAGACGCTGATTTGCCGTCCGATTTCAGCGAGGGTCAGTGGTTCTTCACCATCTAGACCGAAGCGCAATCGCAGGATTTTCTGTTCACGTTCATTGAGCTGAGATAGCCAGCCTCCTAGGTGTTCCTTTTGGATGCTGCGATCGAGGCCTTCCATTGGTTCGGCCCCATTGGGGTCGGGTATCAGTTCACCTAGGGTGCTGCGGTCTTCTTCTCCGCGGGCATGGGCATCGAGGGATGCGCAAGGAGCGCTTTGAGCGATGAGATCTTCAAGGTCTTGGGGTTGAATGCCCATGGCATGGGCTAACTCCAATCGATTGGGTTGACGGCCGAAACGATGGGAAAGCTCTCTTGAGATGCGTCGCATCTTGGAGAGTTTTTCGCTGATGTGAATGGGAAGACGTATGGTGCGGGCGCTGTTGTCGATGGCCCTGGTCATCCCTTGACGAATCCACCAATAGGCGTAGGTGGAGAACTTATAACCCATGGCTGGATCGAACTTGTCGACAGCACGTTCGAGACCAATGGCTCCTTCTTGCACTAGGTCAAGGAGTTCAAGGCCCTGATTCTGATACTTTTTGGCAACGCTAACTACGAGCCGGAGGTTGGCTGACATCATGCGGTCACGGGCTCGTTTGCCCATGCGAATTTTGTGGCGTTGTCGTGGAGTGTGGTCTTGCTCTGGTAACTCCAGCAATTCCTTCATCGCTTGCACATGGTGGGCTAGCTCAATTTCCTCAGCTGCGGTCAGCAAAGGGACGCGTCCGATGCTGCTCAGGTAGAACCCGATCGCATCAGTACCCAAACGACCACCTTGGCGATTTTGGTTACGGGATGCCTGCCCGTTACGGCCAGCTCGATTCGCTTTTTCTGAACGTTGGTTAGATGTAGACGGTAATACAACTTCTGACGAAGGCGTGAGTGAAGCACCCTTCGCAGATTCCAGAGGGATCCCCATCACCCTGGCCTCCTAAATTAGATTTGCGCGGAATTTAGCACTCACAGAGCTTGGAAACTTGGTTGAAGCAAAAAGTTTTTGTTAGTCAATGCGAATGATCAGGTGATTGGTCGCTTCTAAGTAAAAAAACTGCTTTGCATGCTGATTATTCCTTTTTAGGTAGCAAAGAGCACTTTCTCAAAGTTATGGTCTCGTGAGGCACAGAGTTTCACCCTGCAGGGATGCCTTGTTGCCAAAGGTTGATCAGCTGTTGCTGTGCACGATGTTCTTCACTATTGGGATTGGGTTGGCGCTGTAAAAAGCTGCCATCGCTCTGCATATCCCAGGCTTCGCGGTTGTCGTTTAGGTAGAGGTTCAGCAGTCGCTCTAGGTTTTCCTTTTGCTCTGGTTCTTCAATTGGAGTAACGGCTTCCACGCGTCTGTCTAAGTTTCGAGGCATCAAGTCTGCGCTGCCGATATAAACCTCTGGGTTGTTGTCATTGGCAAACCAGAAGATACGGGAGTGTTCCAGGAACCGGCCGATGATGCTGATCACGCTGATGTTTTCGCTGAACCCTTTTCGCCCTGGGTAGAGACAGCACATACCGCGGATGATCAGTTCAATGCGAACTCCAACTTGGGAAGCTTCGTAGAGCAGGTTAATGATGGCTGGATCCACCAGAGCATTCATCTTGGCGCGGATGTGTCCGCCTCGACCTTCGCGGGCGTGTTCGATTTCGCGGAGGATCAGTGATTCCATCCCCTTGCGTAGGGTGACAGGCGCCACCAGCAGTCGACGGAAGCTTTGTTGCTTTGAAAAGCCAGTGAGATAATTGAATAGCTCAACTAGATCTTGGCTGAGTTCCGGTCGTGCAGAGAGCAGACCAAGGTCGGTGTAGACACGTGATGTCTTCGAGTTGTAGTTACCTGTGCCGATGTGTACGTAGCTGCGTAGGCGCTCTTTTTCTTTGCGAACGACCAAGATGGTTTTTGTGTGGGTTTTCAGTCCTAAAACGCCATAGACAACGTGAACGCCCGATCGCTCTAGATGACGGGCCCATTGAATATTGTTGCCTTCATCGAAGCGTGCCTTGAGTTCAACCAGAGCCATGACCTGTTTACCATGTTCCGCTGCACGGATCAGGGCCGCAATGATTGGGGAATCCTTAGATGTTCGATAGAGCGTGATCTTGATTCCCATGACTAGGGGATCGTCTGCTGCTTGATTGATGAATTCCTCTACAGAGGTCGCGAACAGTTCGTATGGGTGGTGAAGGAGAATGTCTTTGCGGCGAATCACCGAGAAGATGCTTTTGAATTCTTCTTCTTTGATTGATTCGTCTTCAAGCATTCTGCGCTGGCTGCGGGAGAGAACTTTGGAGGTCAGGCCAATGTGGGGTTGGTCTTTGAGTTGTTCCAGGGGCAAACGCATGAGACCGAATAGATCATCGAGGCCTAGTAGTCCCTCGATGCGATAAAGGTCGTTTTCTTCAACAGCCATACCTTCAATCAGCATCTCAACGACTCTCTGGGGCATTTCGTTTGTTACTTCGAGTCTCACCACTTCTCCGCCCATCCGCCGCTTGTGAAGGCCCTGTTCCATGGCGCTCATGAGATCGTCGGCTTCTAGGTCCCTGAGTTCAAGGTCCGCATCGCGGGTGACTCGGAAGAAGTAGTGCTCTTCAATCTTCATCCCGGGGAAGAGCAATTTGAGGTTGAAGGCCACCACTTGCTCCAATGGAACTGCTGTGTGAACCGGTTTGGGATTGATGCCACTTAGATCAGGAGGTATCTCTACAAAACGAGGCATCGTTTTTTGTGGAACCTTGACCCGGGCGAATTGTTGTTGGCCTGTTTCCGGATCGAGGATCAGGGTCGCAATGTTGAGGCTGAGATTGCTAACGAAAGGGAAGGGATGGGCTGGATCCACGGCTAGTGGTGTCAGCACCGGAAAAATGGCTGTCTGGAAATAATTGTCAACCCAGAGGCGTTCTTGTTGATTGAGTTGCTCATAGTCGAGTAGGTGAACACCTTGCTCGACTAGCTCGTTTTTGAGGTGTTTACGGTAGTGATCTTGTTGTTGCTCGATGAGAGGAACAAGGTGATCTCGGATCGTGAGGAGCTGCTGAAGAGGGGTTAGACCGTCTGCGCTGGTTTTGGTAATGCCGGCTTCCACTTGCGCTTTGAGGGAGGCCACGCGAACCATGAAGAATTCGTCGAGGTTGTTGCTGAAGATGGCACTGAACTTGGCTTGTTCCAGCAGCGGGGTGCGTCTATCCAGTGCCTGAGCAAGGACCCTTTCGTTGAAGGCGATCCAGCTGAGCTCTCGGTTGATGTAGTGCTCCGAAGCTACCGCTGGATTACTCATTGAATGCCAGTTTGTTCATCTACTATCCAGGCAAAGTAGCAATCATGATTGTTTGATTGTTGTGTTACTGCTGCTTCCAGGCAGGCCTCCTGCAACAAGGGCTATCACTCCCGCTAGTACGAGGCTGGCCAGCCAGAAGGGACTGCGAGTGCCTATTTGGTCGTAGGCGAATCCTGCGGCCGCTGCCCCAAGGAAGGTACCTAGACTTTGTAGGCCTTGAAGGCTACCGAGCACTGCCCCTTGGCCAGAGTTGCCGAGGCGTCTGGAGACAAGCGCTCTCAAGCATGGCACGACTAGACCTGTGCCAAGGGCTAGTACCGATACGGCAGTGAATACAACAGAAATCGAATTCTGCTGAGTGGCCATGGGCAATAGCAGACAGCCTGCAATGACGAAGCCAATGCCAGCAATGGTGAGCCGCCATTCGCCGAAGGATTTGACCAGTGGACCGATTAGCAGCCCTTGAACCACCATTGCGATCACGCCTACAACTGCAAAGGTCAGGCCTGCCAAACCGACTGTCCATGAAAAGGCTTGCTTCAGGTAAAGCACCAGCACAGCTGTGAAACCGTTGAATGCCATGAAGAACAGGAAGAAGGCGAAACAAAGGCGGCTTACTAGTGGATTGGCAAAGATCTGTGCTAGCTGGGTGATCGGGTTGAGTTTTCTTTTGCTTGGTAGGGAATTGCGAGCTGCTGGCGGGTGTGTTTCGGGAAGGATATAGATCACAAGGAGCAGGTTCGCGACTGCGAAGGCTGTGGCGGCTATCCCGGGCAGAGCGATATTGATCTCTGCTAAGCGGCCACCGAGATAAGGGCCCAAGATGAACCCGAGGCCGAATGCAACGCCAATAAGGCCGAATGCCTTTGCTCGGCTCTCAGGTGTTGAGATGTCGGCAAGCACTGCTGTGGCGCTACTTGCTGTGCCACCGCTAACGCCATCGATGATTCTTGCTGAGAAGAGCAGGATCAGGGGAACAATGCCGATCCAAGCGGCTGGAAGTATGTTCCAATCAATCCATACTGTGATAGCGAATAAGCCAAGGCCTACTACTGAGCCAGCAACGCAAGCGGTTAAAATTGGTTTGCGGCCAAAGCGATCACTGAGAGCGCCAATTAGGGGAGCCACGACGAATTGAGCCAATGCATAAGTACCTCCAAGTAGCCCCAGGATTGTGCCGCTGTCTGTGAAGCGTCCTGGGAGGTATGGAAGTAATGGCAGTAAGAGGGTTTCACCTAGGCGATCGTTCAACAGAGTGACAAAGGCACAGAGAAAGATGGGAATCTGTGGTCGGCGCAATTGGGAATGAGTCAGGATGAATGTCACGATCCCATAGAGACTTGACGCCATTGATCTAAATGGCAGGCTCTTGTGACTTGTCGCCGCTTAAGACCCCTTACACAAACTGATCATTTTGTTGTCAGGGAGATTTATGCCGATGCGATTGAATCTCAAGGGGGAGGCTTGTATTCCCCTGTTCAGATCAGTGCTTGGGCAGCCTTGGCCTGGTTACCAGGAGTTTTGGATAGGCCATTGATCGAAGGACGAGGTTGGTTGAGTCTTGAGAACGACGAGGTTGAGGCTTTCGCTCTTCGTTATCCTTCTGATCGTTTGGCGTTGCTTTATTGCCGGGGCCGGTCTGCTCGTTGTGGCCATGCCACTGCGTTGCTTGAACAGGTGGAAGCTGAAGCCTTGCAGGAAGGACAGCCAATCTTGGTGACGGAAGCCAGTTTGTGTAGTCACCCTTTGCTGTTGAAGTGGGGCTGGATTGAAATGGCTAAGGAAGTGATTCAGATCGGAGGTGTGAGTTTCGATCGTTATCGCATGGCGAAAAACCTACAGGCTCGCTTCAAATGATGGTTTCTCTCCAAGCAATGAGCTGCTCAAGCGTGGTTTGGGCTAAGCCTGATTGCAGGCACTTTTCAGCATGAGCGATACCTTCATCGAGGTTGTCGGCCAGGCCCGCTAACCATAGGTAGGTACCAGCATTCCAGAGGAGGGGCTGGCTTAATGGTCCGCGATTGTGCAGAGCTTCCATTGCCTGCTCGCTCCACTCCGTAAGGTTGCTCCACTGAACGTCTTGGCTAAAGCAGCCATGGTTACGGGGGTGGAGGATGAGTCGTTCTGGCTTGCCGTTTTGAACTCGGGATGTGATGCAAGTTCGACTGATGGGAAGGTCTGTGCTTCCTTCGAGCCCTTTCACAGTCACGAGATTTGTTTCACCTGCTAGCTCAAGGGCTTTCCAGGCCCGGTCTTCGGTGGGTGGATGCACGAAGCCACTGACGAGCAAATGCTTTCCTTGATGTGCTGTCCAAAGCAGCTCCAAACTGGCCACAGGCGGTCGCTTGCCGATTTCGTCGCGATAACTGATCAAGCTTTCGGCCAGAGGGAAGTGATCTGGCTGGTAGATCAGTGCCAGACCATGTTGTTGAAAGCCAGCTTCTAGGTTTGCTATTGCTAGGCCTTGGAGTTGTAGCCCTAAGGCTTTGAATAATTCTTCTGTGGTGACGCCATATTTGATTGGCATACGCCGCCCCCCTTGCAAGACGACGGGTTGACCAGCGTTGAGTAGGACCAGTGCTGTGAGCGGATAAATCGGGGCTGTTCGCTTGCGGCCGTCGAATGGCATCCCAAAGCAAATGGGTCGTTTCTGGCCATTGGCTGATTTCAGTTTGGGCCCAAGGACTCTGTAGGTATCGAGCATGCCGGCGAGTTCCTGGGGCTCGGGTCGACGAATGCGATGGGCGATGAGGAAGGCGCCGATTTGAGCAGGGCTGGCTTGGGCTGTAAGGATGAGATGCAAAGCATCAGCCGATTCTTCACGGCTCATGCCACGACTGGTTTCTACACCACTTCCCACCTTGCCGAGGTGGGCTTTGAAGCGTTCACGGCCGGACAATTCGGGGCATGTGGTCACGATTGATTGCCGGAACTCATTGGATCTTTCTGTAGTCATGTAGCTGCGTGGAGTAACGATTAAGACATCCTTGTGACATGTCTGCTTGGCACAGGCCTAATTGGCTCAGTTGGGCTTTAGGAGTCACTTCAACGATAAAGCGAGGCTGTTTGCATTTCAGCGTAGTTATGTTTTTTAAGTGCAAGGTTCGAATCTCTAAAGTTTTTTGCGCTAGGTTATTGATCAACATTGAGACTAGTTTTATGCCATATTTTTATTTGATTGCGGGGTTTTGATTGCAAGGGTTCGGAATGCATCTTGCATAGAAGATTCATCTAAGAGTAAGAGTGCTTTTTGTGGCACCGTAGTTCTGCTTTTTAGTAGTTGATTGGTGTCAAGGAAGTGAATCATTGCATGCGATTGCTTTTGCTTGGATTGAAGTTTTCCTTTATTGCCATCATCCTCTTTTTGATTAAACAACCCATATTGGCGTATCCGTTGGCTATGGATTCAGGATCATGATCTGTATTGCTGAGCAAGTTGTTTTTTGGCTAGGTCTCGATGGAGATCAGTCGGCAGACTTTGGCTGAGCTTGAACAGGTTTGATTGACTGCTGGATGTGCCGATGCAGCCCAGGGCTAGTAATGCTGCTCGTGTTGTAGCTTCGGAACCTTTTCTTGCCACTTCGGCAATGCGGTTGCTGATGTCGACACCATCGCGTCGTTGCAGAATTCGAATGGTGCTTAACACCACCGGATCGCGGATGTCGTTGAGGATGTCGTCAAGGAGGTTCAGCAGCTCGTCATCGCTGAGTTGGTATGCCTTGAAGTTCAACAACTCCAGACCAGCCATGCGCATTGCTAGGGAAGGTTCTCTGAAAACCCTTTTTATAAGCAAAGTTGGCACTATTGCTCCCCAGCAGGCCATTGCTTGTAGCACCCCGAGCTCCAGTTCTTGTCCATTACCAAGTTGTTGGATGAGCCAGTCTCGAGCCTCAGGTTGATGGCAGAGGCCAGCTGCATGGATGAGTTCTGACTGCTTACCATGTTGCTTAAGCAGGGTTTTTAATATTCCCCAGCCATCATCACCAAGTAAGCCCAGTCTTTCGGCTAAGGCTTTACGTAGATCAGCAGAAAGGCTGGGACAGTAAACATTCCCCAGCCAGTCTGGTTCTAGAGGAGCCTTACCTACTTTATTGAGACGTTCCCAGAGAACGGCTTCATCGAAGCTCATGAATGTTCTAGATCAGCGTGCGCCTAGTTCGGCGGCGAGTTCACGTTCTAGCTTCTCATCGTGAACCGTAGGCAGTACGTTGCTCATTTGGGTGCGATGGGTGCTGTAGAAGAGCATGCCGATAAACACCATGCCGCCAATGATGTTGCCGAGGGTGACTGGAATGAAGTTCCAAACGATTACCTGACCAAAAGAAACGCCTGAACCAAGCATGGGTCCGGCGGTGTGCAGGAACATGTTCACCACGATGTGCTCCATTCCCATGGTTTGGAATGCTGTGATCGGTAGCCAGCAGGCCAGGATCTTGCCTGGAACGCTCTTGCTTACCAAGGCCATCGTGACCCCAAGACAAACCAGCCAGTTGGCAATCATGCCGCGTAGGAACGCGAGGAAGAAACCAGTGCTGCCTAGGTCTTGATATTTGGCCACGACATTGGCCTTATTGAGTGCCATGATCTTGGCGGCAATCACGGCCCAACCTTTGCCCCCATCGGCTGCCGCAAGTGGCTCAACGGTGCCTGCGCTGGTCAGGCTTGTGGCGAGTAATAGAGCCACCAATGCACAGCCGATGAAATTGCCAATCCAAACCCATATCCAGTTGCGGAAGGTTGCTTGCCATGTGCTTTTCCCAGCCCAGGTTGCCATTGGCAATAAGGCGAAGTTGCCTGTGACTAGCTCCATGCCGAAGAGCACGATGCTGGCAAATCCAAAGGGGAAGAGAACGGAGCCTAGAAATGGCATTCCAGACTGGACTCCTACGGTGATGGCTAAGCAGGTGGCTAGGCCAAGAATCGCTCCTGAATAGAAACCACGTACCAGCAGATTTTTAATACTGACACTGGATTTTTTTCCGCCGGCAGTAATCATGCCGTCGACGAGTTCATTGGGCAGGACGTAGTCCATTTGGGATGTGTTCACATCCATGGCATTTCTCGATGGGGTGGGGTGTTGAAGGAAGGAATTGAGGGTTTCAGCCGCTGATTCGGTTCATCAGGCGTGAGAAGACATCTCGGCCACCTTCTTTTTGATTGATTGCAGGCTTGTCGTGACCGCTGTTGCTTAACCAGTTGACAAAGCGAGAGAAAAGATCACGTGCTTGGGAAGTCGATTGCATGGTGGGGCTTGATAGATGATTGATCTAAGAACGGTGGTTTAGCGATCGCAGCTCAAGGGGATGGGCTGCTGTTTTCGCCTAAATTGCTGAACCAGTTCATGAAGTTGGAGAAAGGGTCGCTGTTTTGCTTCGGTTGGCTACGAGGTTGAGCACCGAAGCGTTCGATTAGCAGTTCCCGCAGCACGCTTTTCAATTCGCTGTTGGGAATGCCTTTACGGTGCAGTTCCCCTACTCGGGCATTGGGGCCTTGGTTACCGCCAAGGCTGAGGTCATAGGCCTCAACCATGCCTTTGCCTCCTTCGGGTGCACGGGCTTTGGTTCCTGTGAGGCCGATTGCACCCATGTAGGCCTGGCCACAGCTATTGGGGCATCCAGTCCAGTGGACTTTGAGTTCCTCTGGGAGCTCGAGTTCCTCGTCTAATTCACGAGCCATCTTGATGGCCTGATCTTTGGTGTTGGTGAGGGCGAAGCTGCAGTAGGTGTTGCCGGTGCAGGAGACAGTGCCGGCGGCAAAGGAACCGGGCTCGAGTGAAAAACGCTGTAGTAGTGGATCAGCCTGGAAGCTGTTTAGGTTGTCGCTGGCTAGACCCACCAGAATCACATTCTGGTCTTCGGTTAGACGAATCTCGCCATTGCCATAGTGAAGGCTGGCACTAGCCAGATCTTGGAGATCTTCGGCGGTTAGCCGGCCTACCGGGATATGTAGCCCGGCGTAGTAAAGCCCTTCTTGTTTCTGAGGGTTGATTCCATAATGGGAGCGTGGTTTGTCGTCGAACACCGAGCCTGGATCGGGGGTAAGAGGCCCAAAGTTTTCCTCGACCATGGTGCGGAAGGCTTTGAGGCCCACGCTGTCGAGATACATGCGGAACCGGCCCTTGGGGCGATTGTTGCGCTCACCGTTATCTCGCCATAGCGTTACAATAGTGCCGGTGAGCCGACAGATTTCATTGGGCTTGACCCAGGCATTAAGAGGCAGTGCATAGTCGTTCATCTGCGAGGAGAGGATTCCTCCGAGCCAGACCCCGAAACCCATCACCCCATCGCGTTTGACTGGGTGGAAGATAATGTCGTTGTGTAGAAGAAAGTTATCGCGGGCCCCTGCAACTGCCGTATTCCATTTGCGGGGCAGGTTGGAGAATTCATGGTTGCCTTCCCCGTTATTGGTGAGGAAATCTTGTAGTTCAGTTGTGTATGGGCGAGTATCAACAATTTCAAGAGGATCAATGCCAGCTAGTGGATTTCCTGTGACATTGCGAGGGTTATCAAAACCTGATTGGATTGTGTTGAGACCTGCCTCTTCAAGACGTCTGAGGATTTCGGGAAGATCGCTCAGTAGAACACCACGAAGCTGTAGGTTTTGGCGTGTTGTGATGTCGCAACTGCCGTCTTCTCCGTAGCGGCCCACGATTGAGGCGACCACTCTCATCTGGTGGCTGCTGAGGATGCCATTGGGCACCCTGAGCCGGAGCATGAACTTGCCAGGGGTTTTGGGGCGCCAGAACATCCCATACCATTTTAGGCGTAGCTCCAGATCAGTTTTATCCACCTGTTCCCAACCAATCTGAGCAAAGGTTTCTAGTTCAGAACCAACCTTTAATCCATCCTTGATAGCCTTATTTTGTTCAATTTTATTTAGTTTCTTGTTTTGAAGAAATGGCTTTATATGAGAAATTGTGGTCATGATTCTGTGTTGAAAATAAAATTGGGAAAATTGATCATGGTTTTAACTTGCATTGCCAAATTCGCTATTTTTGTCATTGAGATCATCTCGTTGTCGAGCAAAGGTCTGCTGCGAATAAACTTATTAAGCCTTGCCGAAGAGGGTATTGGCGGTATCGGATTGCACAAAATCGAGCATTTGTCTGAAATCAAAAATTTGGTGTCTTTGAATACATTCTGGGCTCAGCATCTTTTGGCTGAGTTAGGGCTGTTGAGGAGTCAGGCCACGCTGCGAATAAACTTATTAAGCATTAACGAAGAGGGTATTGGCGGTATCAGATTGAACAAAACTGAGCATTTGTGTGAAATTCAAAATTTGGTGTTTATGGATACATCTAGGTGCACAAGTTTCCTTCTTTATGGTTGCTGTGTATAAATTTAAGTGATTTCAGTATTGGCGGCCTATCTCTCCCAACCAGCGGATTGTGCCTTGTTGGAGCATTCTCCACACACGGTTCATGGCAGCTAAATCCCTTTCGAAGTCGCTGTTGAAGCGTCTCGTATGGCTCGAGCCATGCCTGGTCTGATGATCATTGGTGCTGGGCAGCGATCGTGACTGCGTTTGATAGCGACGGGATGCCATGGCTGCAGTCGACTTTGGAAGACTGATAGGACTACATCAGTTCGTGGTGCCCTAGATCCGTGGTCGTTGTTACGGAAGCGTGAGCAGGATGCCTTCAAGCTCGCCTTGTGTTTGCTTGTGCATGGTCATGTTGGTGGTGTGGTTTTCGTTTTCATCCTTTCCTTAGCCCTATTAGCTGCAGCAATGTCGCTTTACACCTTTCAGGTAGAGGCCTGACCGCTACTCATAGCTGTGCGCTGGGTTCAGATTCTCTTTGTTTGCTCCCTTTGTTGTTGTTGCTTGGATCTCATGTTTGCCAGGATGTCTCCTTGATGCGTCAGCGCTTTCAACAGCAGGGTGTCAGCACTAGGTTGGTGCCTTGCTTGGGCGTTGGGCCATCTTGCCTAGGTGCCAAACCGGATGACGAAGACGTTGCGCGAGGCTGGGGGGATGACATCTCTGCTTGAGACTGAGATGGTTCGATTGGGTTTGGTCAATCTATTGGCGTCATTGCCATGATCTCTGCGAAATCTGGCACTGTTTATTTGGTGGGTGCAGGCCCTGGTGATCCGGATCTGCTCACCCTGAAGGCTCATCGTCTGCTACTTCATTGTGGTGCTTTGGTTCACGATGCGTTGGTGCCCAATCAAGTACTCGAGTTGGTGCCCGAGTCTTGTGAACGTCACTTTGTCGGCAAACGTCGAGATCGTCATTGGGTAGCTCAGTCCACGACGAATGAGTTGCTTGTGGAATTAGCTCAGCGCCATGCCTGTGTGGTACGTCTCAAAGGAGGCGATCCTTTTCTGTTTGGACGCGGCGGTGAGGAAGCAGCTTATTTGCAGAGGCATGGGGTGTCGGTGGAGGTGGTCCCTGGGGTTACTGCTGGGATTGCTGCGCCGGCCTATGTGGGTATTCCTCTAACCCATCGTTGTGGTGGTAGTTCGGTTACCTTTGTGACAGGTCACGAGAAGATCGACAAACAACGTGCTGCTGTGAATTGGAAGGGTCTTGCTCGCGCAAGTGACAGCCTTGTGATTTATATGGGTTTGCATAACCTTTCTTATATCGTTGAAGAGTTGATTGCCGGTGGACTGGATCCAACTACGTCTGCAGCAATTATTCAACAGGGCACTGTTGTAGGTCAGCGCCACCTCAAAGCTCCATTGGAAGAGTTGGCTCAAAGGGTACAGAGCGAAGGGTTTGCAGCACCGTCGATCGTAGTTGTGGGTGCAGTAGTCGATGAACAGGTGCCAGAGTGTGCTCCTCAGCCGGCTGATGTTGTGATGCCGATCAAGTCTTGATCGATTGAATGGCAACCTAAAAGTAGATGTTGAATTCAGCGCTTAAAGTAGGAGATACCGCTGGGCCATTGGTAGTTCTTCTGCGGGGTCGCAGGTGAGCAATTCGCCGTCGGCGAACACCTCGTAAGTTTGTGGATCTACCTCTACTTTGGGTAGTGAATTGTTGTTGTGCATTTCTGCTTTGCCGATATTGCGTGTGTTCAGCACGGGAATGCAGGCACGTTGCAGCCCCAGCTTGTTTGGAAGATCTGTTTCGATAGCCGCTTGGCTGAGGAAGGTAAGGCAGCTGGGAGCGAGGGCTTTGCCGAATGCTGCAAACATTGGTCGGCCATGGACTGGACCAGGCGTTGGAATAGAGGCATTAGCATCGCCCATTTGCGCCCAGATGATTGACCCGCCCTTGATTACAAGTTCTGGTCGAATGCCGAAGAAGCCTGGCTTCCAGAGAACCAAGTCTGCCAGTTTACCTACCTCCACGGAGCCAACATGGTTGTCAATACCGTGGGCAATGGCGGGGTTGATGGTTACCTTGGCGATGTAGCGCTTAATTCGGTTGTTGTCGTTACGAGTGCCACGGGGATTGGCGGCATCTTCTGGCAGAGGGCCTCTCTGCACTTTCATCTTGTGAGCTGTCTGGAATGTTCTGGTAATGACCTCCCCGACTCGTCCCATCGCTTGGGAATCACTTGCAATGATGCTGAAGGCACCGAGGTCGTGGAGAATATCTTCGGCAGCAATCGTTTCGCGACGGATGCGTGATTCGGCAAAGGCCACATCTTCAGGAATCGCTGGATCTAGGTGGTGGCAAACCATCAGCATGTCGAGATGCTCTTCCAGGGTGTTGCGGGTGTAAGGCCGGGTTGGATTTGTGGAGCTGGGCAGCACGTTGCTTTCACCACAGATACGGATGATGTCCGGTGCGTGGCCGCCCCCAGCCCCTTCGGTATGGAAGGTATGGATGGTGCGTCCGCCGATGGCTCGGACTGTGTCTTCTACAAAACCTGCTTCGTTGAGCGTGTCTGTGTGGATACAGACCTGGACATCGAAGCGATCGGCTACCGAAAGACAGCAGTCAATAGCTGCTGGTGTGGTGCCCCAGTCTTCGTGGAGTTTGAGGCCGCAAGCTCCGGCTAGCACTTGCTCCTCCAGGGCTTCAGTCGTACTGGCATTGCCTTTGCCAAAGAAGCCAAGATTCACCGGTAACCCTTCGGCTGCTTGCAGCATGCGGCTGATGTGAAAGGAGCCAGGTGTGCAGGTGGTGGCGTTGGTGCCTGTTGCCGGACCTGTGCCACCACCGAGCATGGTGGTAACGCCGCTGGCCAGGGCAGTCTCGACTTGCTGTGGGCAGATGAAATGGATGTGGCTATCGATGGCGCCGGCGGTCAAGATGTGCCCTTCTCCAGCAATGGCTTCGGTGCCCGGGCCGATCACAATGTCAATCCCGTCAGTGATGTCGGGATTGCCAGCCTTGCCGATGGCCACGATCCGTCCGTCTCGCAGGCCGATATCTGCTTTGACGATCCCCCACCAGTCGAGGATCAGGGCATTGGTGATTACGGTGTCAACAGCACCATTGGCGCGTGATTGCTGGGATTGCCCCATGCCGTCGCGGATCACTTTGCCTCCACCGAATTTGACTTCTTCGCCGTAGGTGGTGAAATCGCGTTCCACCTCCAGGATCAACTCGGTATCTGCCAGGCGTATGCGGTCGCCTGTGGTGGGGCCGTAGGTTTCGGCGTAGGCCTGGCGATCCATCCGGTAGGCCATAGCAATGCAGCGAAAGGGAGGAGGTGTAGAAGCAGTTCAGTCGAGTGGTCCGTTGATCAGACCGTTGAAACCGAAAACCTTGCGGTGACCAGCAAGGGCAACCAGGCGGACGTCACGCTCGTCGCCTGGTTCGAAGCGGATTGCTGTTCCAGCAGGGATGTCCAATCGGTGCCCCCGGGCAGCATCACGATCGAAGTGCAGAGCTGTATTGGTCTCGAAAAAGTGAAAGTGGGAGCCAACTTGAATCGGTCGATCGCCACTATTGGCCACTCGCAGGGTGAGGGTTGGCCTGTTGCTGTTGAGTTCAAGCGTGCCCTGTTCAGGAATCAGTTCACCGGGGATTAACGGAGGCATGGGGATTTTTTAGCGGATGGGGTCGTGGAGGGTGACCAATTTGGTGCCGTCTGTAAAGACAGCTTCAATTTGCACCTCCGGGATCAGTTCGGGGACACCGTCCATCACCTGATCACGACGCAGCCAGGTGCTGCCTTCCGCCATCAGCTCCGCGACGGATTGACCGTCACGAGCGCCTTCGATGACAAGGAAGCTGAGCCAGGCCACGGCTTCGGGGTGGTTGAGCCGCAGGCCGCGCTTGAGGCGTCGTTCTGCAAGCAGGGCAGCGGTGACGATCAGGAGTTTGTCTTTTTCCTGGGGGCTGAGGTGCATGGAAGCCAGGATTTCATTTCAGTGTGGCGAGGCAACAGGCGGCTGATGGTTCTTTGTGAACCTTTCTTGTGAGAACGTTCCCTCCTCTTGCAGGGGCCATTCTCGTGGGGGTTGAGGAATGCTTAGCCGCCGCAGCTGGCGAGTGCGGGCCCAGAGGCGGGTAAACCATTGGCGTGCGGCTTGGCTTGATGGCCCTATATATCGGGCCACTAAGCCTTGATCGAGACCACCACAAGCCATCGAACCTTCTAGGTTTGCTCGGTCTGTTCGACAGTTCCTCAGAAGTGTCTCCATCACTTCGGCAGTCAGGGGATCCGGTGCGGCCCAAACAAAAGATCCGAACACGGGTTGTGTCCCCATGCCGTGCAAACTCTGCAGCACTTCACTGTTGAGCTCGAGTTGATCGACTAGTTCCCATTGACGACCAATCGGGGTTTGTCGGCAGATCTCCAGGCTGGACCTCCAGCAGCCTTCGTTAAGTGTTTCTCCTGCAGCTGTGCGACCTAGGCGCACCACTTCGGCGGAGAGAAAACTGGCTTTTGGCTGCAGTTCGACTTGCATCCGTTGCTTGTAGAGGCCTCCTTGAAAAACCACGAGCTCTTGGGGTAACCATTCCAGGTCAGCATTGGTGGCTAGTTCGAAGTGACACTCTTGACTTGCCCAGCGGCCTTTGGGGTGTTGTTTTGAGCGGCCTACGGAGCCATAGACCTTCTGGGCAGCCACACTCGTGACCAGGCCGCGGCTGTCTGCTCCAGCTTTGATATTCACACTGAGTTGATCTCCTCCGACCAGACCCCCTGCGGTGTGAAGTAAGGGCAGTTGGCAGCGGCCGTCATCATCAGGCTTGGCACGTTGCAGCTTTAATGGAGCCGTGCATTGGCTTTGATGCACGGTGAGCTGGGATTGAAGGTCGTCCGCCGCACTTTTGCTGATGAGTTGCAGGGAACATTTGCCGTGCCAGGGTCTGTCGCCAGTCATCGGAGCACGCTGTGATTGGAGCAGGGGTTAACTCTTTAGCAACTCTCACTCATGGAGCAGTTGCCGTTTAGCAGCCTTATGGTGATGAGCTTGGTCGATTTTCGTTCCCTCGACACTGTTCCGGTGCTCACCCGCAGGCTTGATGCTGTTGGGGTTGAGGCTTGCATGGAGTTGCCTCTCACCGCTGAAGAACGCACCCGTTTGCGGGGGCTGCGATGCACGGCTTGTGGTCAGTCCGTCTTATTGCAATTGCCGCGGCAGGGCCCATTGCAGCCTGGAGAAAGTTTGGCTGCGGCGGAAGGTCCTGTTTTGGTGAGGGTGGCCGCTGCTGCTGAAAAACTGTTGGTGGTTAGGGCTCCTTCAGAACTGGCTCTGCTTGAGGCGGCTTATCACTTGGGTAATCGTCACGTGGCACTAGAGCTACGTACTCAGCAGTTGCGCTTGCTAGATGATCCTGTCTTAGCCGATTTGCTACGGGTGCGTGGCTTGGCTCTGGAGTCTCTGATGGAGCCTTTTTATCCGGAGCCTGGGGCCTATCAAGGCGTCCATAGCGATGATCACAAGCCCATTCATGGGCACCAACAACGTCATCAGTGATGAGCAGTCTCGCTTTGCTTCAGCTTGTTAGCCCGGCTTTGCCGGTGGGTGCGTTCAGTTATTCGGAGGGTTTGGAACTGCTGGTGCAGCGTGAGCAGCTTCAGGATCGAGCAACTTTGGCAAGTTGGTTGGAGGCGGAGCTCAGTCGCGGGCAGGTCATGATCGAAGCTGCTGCTTTGCGTCCGCTGCGTCATTCCCTCAGCCAATGGAAGGTGAGTGCTGAGCAGGGCAAAGTTGACCATGGCACTGCTGTGCGGGATTGGGCTCAATGGTTGATTGCACTGCGAGATGCGGCTGAAGTAAGAGCGCAGCAGCAGCAGATGGGTCGATCTCTTTTGCAGTTATTAGCTGACCTGGGTCATCCTCTCCCTGATGGAGGAGTGGATTTTGGTTGGCCAGTGGCGTGGGCTTGGGCTGGTTTGTCTTGGGACATAACGCCTCTGGAGGTTGTGCAGGGTTACCTGTTTGGTTGGGTGGCTAATCAGCTCAGTGCGGCCGTGCGTCTTGTTCCGCTGGGGCCAACTGAGGCACAACGGTTGCAGCGTCAGCTTCAGCCGCTGATTGAAATGCAGGCCATTAGCTTGCTTGATGTGGATCCACAGCAGCTTTGGTGCGGAGGAGTGGGTTCTGCTATTGCACAGCTCTCCCATGCTGAGCTTTATTCCCGATTATTCCGGAGCTGATGAGTAGCAAACTGCGCTTAGGTGTGGCTGGCCCGGTGGGTTCGGGTAAGACAGCACTAGTGGAGGCAATTTGTCGCCGTCTACGAGATCAGTTGCAATTGGCAGTTGTCACCAATGACATCTATACCCAGGAAGATGCAGAGTTCTTGACGCGTGTTGGAGCTCTCGAGCCAGAGCGTATTCGCGGCGTGGAAACAGGCGGTTGTCCTCATACTGCTATTCGTGAGGATTGTTCGATTAATCGCGCGGCCGTAGAAGATCTGGAGCGGAATTTTCCAGATCTTGATGTTGTTCTTGTTGAGAGTGGTGGCGATAATCTTGCCGCCAGCTTCAGTCCAGAATTGGTGGACCTTTGCATCTATGTGATTGATGTGGCGGCTGGCGACAAGATCCCTCGTAAGGGTGGTCCGGGGATCACACGCTCGGATTTATTGGTGATCAACAAGATTGATCTCGCTGATCATGTCGGGGCCGATTTGGAAGTGATGAAGCGCGATGCGACGCGCATGCGGGGAGAGCGTCCTTGGTGTTTCACCAACTTGCACAGCGGCGACGGCCTTGAGAGTGTGCTGCAATTTTTGTTGCAACAGCTACCAAATCGCCCTGAGTAATGATCAGCGCAAAGGGCTTTGTATCATTGACTACAGAAGCATGCCTGGCTGATCTTTACGTTCCCCAAGCCGCCCGAATAGGCGTGCTCCATATTCTGCCTATCTACGGTTTCAATGAACGTTTCATTCTCAAAGCGCCTTGTGGCTGGCTTCGCCGCAACCGCCGTTGGTGTCAGCATTACGGCTTGCGGTGGTGGTAGTGATAAAACCGCTAATACCGATTTCGACGACACGGTCACGGTTGGTATCCTCCATTCCTTAAGTGGCACCATGGCCATCTCGGAGTCCACCCTTGTGGACACAGAGAAAATGGCGATTGAAGAGATCAACGCTGCCGGTGGTGTTGAAGTTGATGGCAAGAAATACAAGATCGACTACATCGTTGAAGATGGCGCTTCTGATTGGCCAACCTTCGCTGAGAAGTCCAAGAAGTTGATCGATCAGGATAGTGTTCCTGTTGTCTTTGGTGGTTGGACTTCCGCAAGCCGTAAGGCGATGCTGCCGGTTTACGAATCGAAGAATGCATTCCTGTATTACCCGATTCAGTACGAAGGCCAGGAGTGTTCCAATAACATCTTCTACACAGGTGCGACTCCGAATCAGCAGTCGGAGCCTGCAACCAAGTTCATGTTCGAGAAGTCGCCTGCTGCTGGCAAGCCCTTCTTCCTTGTAGGTTCTGATTACGTTTTCCCTCGCACCTCCAATACCATCACTAAGGAGCAGGTCAAAGCTCTGGGTGGGAAAGTTGTCGGAGAGGATTATTTGCCCCTCGGCAACACTGAAGTGGCGCCGATCATTGCCAAGATCAAGAAGGCATTACCTGACGGTGGTGTGATCATCAACACCCTCAATGGTGACCAGAACGTCGCTTTCTTTAAGCAGATTCAGGATGCCGGACTGACTCCTGAAAATGGCTACTACGTGATGAGCTATTCCATCGCGGAAGAAGAGATCAGCACGATCGGGCCTGAGTTCCTTGAGGGACACTATGGGGCTTGGAATTACATGATGTCGATTGATACACCTGCATCCAAGAAATTCGCTAAGGATTTCAAGGCTAAGTATGGCGATGATCGTCAGGTAGCTGACCCGCAGGAGTCGGCTTACAACATGGTGTATCTGTGGAAAGCTGCGGTCGAGAAGGCCAATAGCTTTGATGACGACAAGGTACGTGAAGCTTTGATCGGAATTGAGTTTGATGCGCCTCAGGGCCCTGTGAAAGTGATGCCAAACCATCACCTGTCCCAGACCGTACGTATCGGCAAGATCACCAAAGATGGTCAGTTCGAGATTCTCGAAGAGACAAATGGCCCTGTGGCTCCACAGGCTTGGAATCAGTTCGAGCCAAGTTCCAAGGGCTATGCTTGCGATTGGACTGATGCCAACAAAGGCGAGAAGTACAAGCTTTGATTACCTTGTCAAGGCGTTTTTCCGCTTTGGCATTGTTTGGGAGGAGTCCGGAAACGGGCTCCTCCTTTCGTCGTTTTTCCGGTCTCTGATCTTCGCCCGTGCAACTGCTTCTTGAAAGTCTTTTCAATGGTGTGGCCATCGGCTCGGTGCTGCTGGTTGCTGCCCTCGGACTGGCGATAGTCTTCGGCCTGATGGGGGTAATTAACCTCGCCCATGGCGAGTTGATCATGCTCGGGGCCTACACCACTTATGTGGTACAGCTGATCTTCAAGCTGCCTGCTTTGCAGCCTGTCTACAACGCTTACGTGTTGGTGGCGATTCCTCTGGCCTTCATCGTTAGTGGTGTGGTTGGTATCTTGCTAGAGCGCACCGTGATTCGTCGTCTCTACGGCAACCCGTTGGAGACATTGTTGGCGACATGGGGCGTCAGCCTGATTCTGCAGCAGTTTGTGCGCAGTGTTCCATTGGCTTATGCGGCTGGCTTGGTGCTGGCGTTAGTGCTTGGCTTTAGTCTGCCGATCATTCTTCCTGACAAGCTTTTGGAGGGGCCGCGGGCCCGCCTGGTGCGTGCTGGAAGCTGGCTTGTGTCGGCTCTGGCTGGGGTGTTACTGGCGGGTGGCTTGGCCTCTCAGATCAGTCGTATCGCTCGTGCGACCTCTCGCAATGTCGATGTCACGGCACCTAAGTGGATGCGTGGGGGGATTGAACTGTCGGGCATGACCTTCCCTGTTCCACGCTTGGTGATCATTGTGATCACGATCCTCGCTGTACTCGGTATCACCTGGTTCTTGAATCGCAGTGTGTGGGGGATGCGCATCAGGGCAGTGACTCAGAATCGTTCCATGAGTGATTGCCTTGGTATCTCAACCGATACCGTGGATGTGCTTACCTTTGGTATCGGCTCCGGTTTGGCTGGCATCGCGGGGGTAGCGGTGTCTCTGTTGGGATCCGTGGGACCCAACGTCGGCACTTCTTATATCGTTGGTTGCTTCATGGTGGTGGTGCTTGGCGGCGTGGGAAATCTGTTCGGCACCGTGTTGGCCTCCTTTGCTATTGGGGTGCTAACAGACCTGATCGGTGCTGGCCGTTTGCTCAGTATCTGGCCTTCGATGCCTGCGCCTTTGGCGAGCGTGGTTGATTTTTTTGCTACCACGAGCATGGCCCAGGTGATGGTGTTTGCGCTGATTGTGGTGTTCCTTCAGTTCCGTCCTGCTGGTCTGTTTCCCCAGAGGGGACGCATGGTGGAGGCTTAAATCAATGTTGAAAGCGTTTCAACAACGCCGTTGGCCCCTGGTGATTGTCTGGGTCTTGATCATTGCTGCGATTGTGGCGGCGCCTGCAGTTGTGTCGGGATTTGGGCTCAACCTGCTCGGTCGTTTTCTCTCTCTCTCGATCGTGGCCCTCGGCATCGATTTGATTTGGGGTTTTACAGGCTTATTGAGCCTGGGCCAGGGCATCTTCTTTGCGCTCGGTGGTTACGCAGCCGCAATGTACCTGCAGCTCAACAGTTCGAGCGATGAACCCAACGGGATTCCAGAGTTCTTCGGCCTTTATGGGGTCGATCAACTGCCTGGATTTTGGCAGCCGTTTCATTCGCCTTGGTTCACGCTGATTGCTATCTGGCTGATCCCTGCACTGCTTGCCGCGCTGTTAGGCAACTTGGTGTTCCGTAACCGGATCAAGGGAGTTTATTTTTCGATTCTTACCCAGGCTGCCTTGCTGGTTTTCTTTAATTTCTTCAACGGACAGCAGAAACTGATCAATGGCACCAACGGTCTTAAGACCGATGTCACAGAGCTCTTTGGCCAGCAGGTGGGCTCTGCATTGATGCAGCGAGGCTTCTTCTGGTTAACGGCCGTGATGGTGATCCTGGCCTGGTTGGCTGTGCGCTGGGTGGTGCGTGGCCGTTTTGGTGAAGTGTTGATCGCCATTCGCGATGATGAGCCGCGGTTGCGTTTTGCTGGTTACAACCCCACCTTGTTTAAAACCATCGTGTTTGCGATGGCTGGTGGCTTGGCCGGCATCGGCGGTGCTCTTTACACCGTGCAGTCCGGCATCGTCTCGCCGCAATACATGACTGTTCCCTTCTCAATCGACATGGTGATTTGGGTGGCAGTTGGCGGACGCGGAACTTTGATTGGTGCCATTCTTGGAGCCCTAGTCATTAATTTGGCGAGGAGCCAAATCAGCACGTTTTGGCCCGAAGGCTGGCTATTTATCCTGGGAGGCTTGTTTATTCTCGTCGTTACGGCACTACCAGAAGGTGTTGTGGGCTGGTGGCAGGCTGGTGGGCCACGAAACCTGCTTACACGCTTGGGTGTCGCGCGCAGGATCGGTACCTATCCACGATTGGAAATGGATGGCAAGGAGGAGGTGCAGTCATGACAACTGCTTTGCTTGAGCTGCGTCAAATCAGTGTCAGCTTTGATGGCTTTATGGCACTGCGTGATCTCAATCTCAGCCTGCAGCCAGGAGAATTGCGTGCCGTGATTGGTCCCAACGGTGCAGGCAAGACCACCTTCCTTGACGTGATCACTGGCAAGCTTCGACCAACGGCAGGTGATGTTTTGTTTAAGGGCCGATCTCTTTTAAACAAGCCGGAACACAGGATTGCGCGGCTTGGGATCGGCAGGAAGTTTCAGAGCCCGAGAGTCTTCGAAAACCTCACTGTTGAGGAAAACCTCGCCTTGGCGGTCAGTCATCCAAAGCGTCCTTGGCCACTCTTAAGCGCAGGTCTTAGTGCTGTTGAGCGCGATCGCATTGCCCATTTGATGGGTATCGTTTCTTTGCAGCAGCGTGCGCATCAAGTTGCTGGATCGTTGTCTCATGGGCAGAAGCAGTGGTTGGAGATCGCCATGCTTGTGGGTCAGTCTCCTGACCTGTTATTGGTTGATGAACCAGTTGCTGGTTTGACGGATGAGGAAACTGATCTGACCGCGGATCTGCTTAAGTCTCTCGTTGGTGATCACACTGTTTTGGTGATTGACCATGACATGGAGTTCATCCGGCGCCTGGAGAGTCAGGTTTCTGTTCTTCATCAGGGCCACGTTCTGTGCGAAGGCTCGATGGATCAGATTCAGTCTGATCCACGCGTTATTGAGGTTTATCTAGGTCGCAATGAGGAGGCTGCTTGATGCAGAGATTTCTACCTATGCAGTTCATGATTTTGTTAAGCTGATGACCTTACTCGAGATTCGCGGCTTAAACACCTACTATGGAGAGAGTCATATCCTTAGGGATGTCGACCTCACCGTGAAAGCTGGTGAGATGGTCTGCTTGATCGGCCGCAACGGTGTAGGTAAGACCACGTTGTTGAAATCGTTAATCGGTCTGTTGCGTCCTCGTAGTGGAGAGATTCTGTTTAACGGTGAAGGTTTGGATCGCCATCCTCCGCATCAGCGGGCTCGTGCGGGCATTGGTTATGTGCCTCAGGGGCGAGAAATTATTCCTCATCTGACGGTGGAGGAGAACCTGATGCTGGGGATGGAGGCATTGCCCGGCGGCTTGGCTCGTAACCACAGCATTGACAAGCTTGTCTATGAGTTGTTCCCGATTCTGCAGGAGTTTTTGCCGCGTAAGGGCGGAGATCTCAGCGGTGGGCAACAGCAGCAGCTTGCGATTGCTCGGGCTCTGCTTGGTAAGCCGAAATTGCTCCTGCTAGATGAACCGACGGAGGGTATTCAGCCCAATATCGTTCAAGACATTGAACGAGCTGTTCGACGCATTATTGCCGAGACAGGGATTGGCGTTCTTTTGGTAGAGCAGCATCTGCACTTTGTTCGTCAAGCTGATCGTTACTACGCCATGCAACGAGGTGGCATTGTGGCCAGTGGCCCGACCAGCGACCTTAGTCAGGCAGTGGTGGATCAATTCCTAAGTGTATGAGTGTGTATGGAGATGTTTAGGGGTGGGGCATTAATCAATTTGATTGGGAGAAGTGTCAGTGTTGTTGGCTTTTAAGAGGGAGTACCAAAGGCCTTCAGGATCCGACCATGCTTTGAGCAGATGATCATTGAGCTTCACGATGGGTTGGCAGCTGAGGCTATTAATCAGTAGCCATTGATCATCTTTTTCTGGTGTGGCTTCTAGTTGAGTTTCTTGCAGCCATCCATGTTCGAGGCCCTGTTGCCGCATTACACCTGGTAGACAGCCACTGGCAAGACGAGGTGTGAGCCAATGATTGTTTCGTCGCACGATGAGGTTGGCGGTACTGCCACAACAAAGTTCACCGCTTGTGCTTAGCAGTATGGCCTCATCGCGATTCGCTTTCTGTGCTTCATGGCGGGCCTGTATCGCTTGACCGTAGGCGAAGGTTTTGCAATGACTCAAGCGACTATTGGTGTTTCGACGCTCATGGCAACTGATGATCGTCGTAAGTGGAGTAAAGCAGGGCTGCACTGCATTCAGCTCTAGCCAGAAGCGATGGGTTGTTGATTTCGGGTTGTCCTGGGGCAGGCTGATGCCTCGGCTTGAACTATCGCCACGGCTCCAGTTGAGGCGCAGGGCCCCATTGCCATTGTCCAAGTTGCATTGTTTCAGGCCCTCTTTGATCAGAGGTGTCAACCATTGCGCTGTAGGCGGGGGGGCCATCCCTAGCAGGCATGCGCTGCTCTGCCAGCGGTTGAGATGAGCATTGAGGAGTTGTGGATGTCCATCAAGGATCAGAATTGTCTCAAAGATGCCATCGGCAAGCTGTAGGCCTCGATCTCTTAGAGGAAGAGCGAGCTCCGCAGTGCTACCCCAGCTGCCATCGATCCAGGCAATCTGGTTTTTCATTGCAGTGCCTCCAGTAGTGGCAGCAGTTTCCAGTTCAGCTCCTCAGCTTCGCAATAGGGGTCGGAACCGGCCACGATGCCACAACCGGCATGAGCGCGGAGTGTCGATCCCTTGAGCATCAGCGAGCGAATCAGAATGCTGCTATCGAGCCTGTTATCCCAGTCGAGTCGTAATAACGACCCGCAATAAGGACCTCTGGCCGTTGGTTCTAGTTCTGATAATCGTTGACATGCACGCAGTTTGGGTGCGCCACTGATCGAGCCACCTGGCCAGCAAGCTTGCAGAAGGTCGACCCATGTTTGCTCTGGGCGCAGCTGCCCCTGCACCACTGAGGTGAGGTGATGCACCTGTGGGTAACTCTCGAGACCCACCAGCTGGGGCACTGTGATGGATCCCGGTTGGCATACTCTGCCCAAATCGTTGCGCATCAGATCGACGATCATCACGTTTTCGGCTCGATCTTTGTTACTGCAAACCAGATCGGCGGCTAGATCTGCATCTTGCTCGGCTTGATGGTGCCGCGGCCGGGTTCCTTTGATCGGACGTGTCTCCACTTCTCCTGTAGGCAGCACATGTAGGAATCGTTCCGGAGAAGCTGAGATCACAGCTTCTCCAGCGGCTTTGCCTGAAGCAATGACAAGGCCAGCGAAGGGTGCTGGGCAATGGCGACGAAGTTTTTGGAAGATCTCTAGGGCAGCGTTGTTTTCAGTTAATTCTGTTGTGCAACAGGTGCTGAGATTGGCCTGGAAAAGATCGCCATGACCAATCCAATCCTGGATTTGTTCAACATTGTTGGCATAGTTTGTTTTGCTCGTGTGCCATTGCCAGGCATCGACGGAAATTCTGTGACGATTGGCCTTGATTGGCAATTGTGATTCGACGTCAGCAGGCTTTTCCTTGCTTGAGAAGGCTTCTAGCCAGCTCATCCATGCTTGGAGTCGATTTGAATCGCAGCCTTCAATCCACAATTGCTGATTTTGCAGATCAAATCGCAGCACTGGATCATGCTGTGCCATCCAGAGCGTGGCCATGGAATCTGCTTTCCACGGATTTTTTGGTTCTATCCAGGCGCCGGCTTCGTAACTCAACCAGCCGCTCCAGTGGCCTGGTTCAAGATGCCGCAGAGCTTCAAATGGGTTGGTTGCATCCGGACTGCCAGGCAGGCCATGGCAACAGACTTGATTGATGGGATCGGCAGCAAGGGTTACCCAGCGACCTAGTGCACTGCCGTCTCCATCCAGCCACACCAGCCCTGCTTCTCCCCAGGTTTTTGCCAGCTGTTCAGCGATGAATGTTGGCTCCTGCCAGCTGCATCGCTTTCGTTGCGGTTGGTTCACAGTTGCTGCTGACTGCAGAGATCGCTGCGTCCGGCTTTGCTTAATGCTGCATCGCGGATGCGGCAGCTGTCGCATATGCCGCAGGCATGATCGCCTCCGCTATAGCAACTCCAAGTTTGTTCGATTGGTACACCCAGCCGCAGGGCTTCTTGCACGATCTCTACTTTGTTCCAGTGCATGAGGGGAGCCCAGAGCTTGATACCATCTCCCTCCCGGCCAGCCTTACTCGCGAGATCGGCGAGTGTTTGGAAGGCTGCTAGATAGTCCGGCCGGCAATCGGGGTAACCCGAGTAGTCCATAGCGTTGACTCCCAATACCAAGCGATCGGCTTTTCGGGCTTCTCCAAGGCTCAGTCCGATAGCAATGAAAACTGTGTTGCGTCCAGGTACGTAGGTGCTGGGTATGACGTCTTTGATGACCCCGCCACTGGGCACTGTTTGCTTGAGATCGGTAAGCGATGAGCCTCCCCAACTTCCTAGGTTGACATTGATTACATTGTGTTCAGTGAGACCCATGTGGGCTGCTAGCGCTTCAGCGGCTTGCAGTTCTTTGCGATGTCGTTGCCCGTAATCGAAGGAAAGTCCGATCACTTTTTGCCCAGCCTCTATGGCCAGGGCTGCGGCAGTAGCCGAATCCAGACCTCCAGAGAGCAGGGCAATCGTTGTGGAGTCGCTCATGCTGGCCATTCTGTTGTGCACGTTGACGTGGTGGTATTCATTCAGGCCAGGCCTTTGTTTTGGCTTTTAGCCTTACTAGCGACGACAGGAGCAGCACCGGTAGGGGCCATCCCACGCCTTGATTTGACTGCTTATCCCTTGCCTGTGCAAGATCAGCAACGTTGGCTGATTCAGCTGCCTGGATTGCTGCCTCGCACTTCTGACCCTGCAGTGTCTTCAAATCCTGCCGATTGGCGAGTTCAATTGATTGTCGGTTAAAACGTTCAGCTCGATTGCAATCAGCAATTTTTAGTTGGTCATCGATTGAGGATGATGAGGCTCAATGGGATGACCAGGAAAGAACCGTTTTTAATTCCGCCGCATATTTCAGTTTGCCTGTAACAACAGATATCAGCGCGATTATGAGCTAAAGAATCTTTAGCCAAGCTTCTCTTAATGTCAGAAGAACAACTCAAAGCCTTTTGGGAAGCAGTCCAGGCTGATACTTCTCTGCAGGAAAAGCTAAGGGCTACAACAGACGCTGATTCAATCGCCAGTATTGCCAAAGAGGCAGGTTTTGAGATTACTGCTGATGAGGTAAAAGAAGCTCAGGGCGAGCTGTCAGAAGAACAGCTTAAGGGGGTTGCTGGGGGGTGGTGGACGACCCCAGACCCCTCGACGTGTGAAGCGTCGGCGGTGGGGTGCGGCGGGGTGCGAGGACGGAGCTCCATCTGCGGTATGGATGCGTCCGGGTTGCCGGGCGTGCCATCTGCTGCGGGCGTGCCATCTGTGAACCAGCCACCCGACATATTCCGGAGAAATAGCGATAAAAAAAACGACAGACGAATCGACAATTGAACAGAACGTTGTCGACCACTCCCCAAACCTACATACTCAAAGCCCCTGCAATCGCGGGGGCTTTTTATTTCTTCAACCACCTCACTATTGGCTTGAACCATCGATACCTGGCACGATTGTCTTTCGAAAAGTTGCCTTGATGCCTTGTTTGGCATGCACTAATCGGAAATAGTTTTTCGTATTCACAACAAATCTACCCTTAACTTAATCTGCTCTAAAGCTATTTATATTCCCTAACTTAATCACCATAGCTTGAGGCTTTGATCACCATCTCTAATTCCATTTGTTTTTCTAAATCTCACCGCAACCTGATGCCAACCCTCAGGGATTTGATTGAGACGAACATCCCAATCCCATGGCAATCGTTGTTGGCCTGGTGACACCCTCTTTTTCTTACTTCTAGTTCTTGCACTGCTCACCAGCCGTTTGAGCATGCGACTACCCCAATGGCACTTAGGAGCGCCTTTGCCCTTATGGCGATAGTGCTTACAGAAATGCTCATAGCGCTTGGCGCATCCATCGAGTGTTGTCGATAGCTTTAAAAAGGCTGGGTGCCATTCACTGATGCCATCTGCTTTCAACCTGCTGTAGTGGCCAAAGTTGCTATAGGGATCAAAGAATCCTTTCCTTACACCTGCTGCTTTGGGATTGGCATGGATAGTCCTCAAGGTATTCAGCATTCGCCGGTGATCTTTGGGGTGGATTGGCGTTGAGAAATACCTTGCCTCCCAGAAGTGCCCGCAACGTCCACTCAACCTGTTCAGTGCCATGGCTGAATACCAAGCAAACCAGTGCATCAGCCTGGGTAGCTCCTTGGCATCGGCTGGTTTAAGCAGCAAGTGAAGGTGGTTAGCCATTAGGCAGAGCCCATAAACCTTCACGGCAAACTTCTGCTGGGCCTTTTTAAGTACCGCCAACAACACATCACGCCTAAGGGCTTTGGCAATTAAGAACTGCCGGCTATTGCAGCGCAGCGTGATATGAAAGGCATGCCCCTGTGGCAAGCAGCGAGGTGTTCTCGACATCTGTTCTGTTCACTGTTGCTTGTAATGCACCATTTCAAAAGAAACTTCAGCGTCTGCGCTATTAACAGCTTTCTTGTTTGATTTCGGCTGGTCGGCCCAAGATGAATTCACCCACGGGAATGTGCGCGAAGCGATCGAGACCTGTCGCCTGGGCGAAGGTCTCTGAGTTGCCGCTACCAAGCCCGCAGGGGGCCAAGCCGAGAGCGGTGGCTATCAGATAGAGCTGTTGATAAATCACGCCAACATGCTTGAGGATTAGGGCATAGGGCATTCCTTCGTATTTCCATGAAACCCTGCCGTAACGCGCAGCCAGGGTGATCAGAACATCTGGTTCCTGCGTCAGAGCTGCCCCTTGACAGGCTTCGAGTAGAAGTTGCTTGCAAGCCTCACTTAATGCACTTAGGCGCAGCAGCTGATGATCCTGAGGGTCGTAGCGATATAGACCGGCCTCAAGGCCACTGCAGCGACGCACCGTGAGATACAGATCGATTTCATGTAGCCCACCACCACCCGCTACCGGACGTGAGCAGGCCTCATAGGCCTGCTCTGATTCGATATTGCTTGTCATACGTCGACGAACTCGTGCCGTATACCAAAGCATTCGACTTATTTGATCCACGTTCAGCGGAGTATCCGCATAACTGCGGATCGATTGTCGCTGTTCCACCACTTCAAAGAAGCTTGGATCCAACCCGTCTTTTCCCGGCCGTGACAGCACAACAGCCGGAAGGCTCCCAGCTGCCAGTAGCAGTGGCGGAGACATGCAGACACCCGCACCCCGGAAGCTGGCTCCTACGACCTGGCGATGCCAGCCGAGCCGAGAACGGTGATGCAAGGCCAAGTCCTCATAGCTCCAGCGGTGTCGCTCCGCTTCTTGATCCACATCCACTCCACCTTCCGCATCACAGACACCGACCAGCCCAGCGGTCCGCAGCAGCTTGAGCAGATCCTGCCACTGGTCGCGGAGATCGTCCGGCAGCTGTTCCCGCAGTTGCTCCGTCGAACATGGAACTGCCAAGGCAGGCAACAGAGACGATAGGCGCGCATCTACAAGCTGTACCCGTCCAGCTGCGAACGGAACCTCCAGCTGGAGAACTCCTTGTTCGGGGCGGATACAGATAAACCTTGAGAAACGAATCTTGAAGGGCTCCTTCAATGGAGTGCGGCGTTGCAGTTGACGACCCATCGGCTCCAGCACCAGCGCTGCTCCTTTAGCGCCCATCAGCACGAGCGTGAGCAATCCATGCTGCTCCAATTGCATCAACTGCAGAAAGAGAGTCAATTGCACTGGCGCGCCGCCACCCTGCGCAGCTGCCGTAAACAGATCCTTAGCGCTGCCTCCAGACGATGCAAGCCTGCCGAGCATCCGTTTGAGGGCTTCATCCGCATGCTTGCAACGCACTACCCGGCCATCGCAGCCAACGAGCAGCTGATCGCCGTTCTGCTCTTGCAGCGTCACGCCCGGCCGTAGCTTGTAGTGAATAGCCATGTCAGAAGAAGATCGGAATCGGGTTAAGTTCGTCTTCTTGTAGGGGCTGTTCAAGCCAGCCCATCTGCACAGGCACATCAAACAGACGACCGGCAGCGTGCCGCGCCCAGAAATGCCGTAAGCCAGGCACCACCACCTTCACCACTGGAATTCCAATCAGCGGTCGGGTCTGATTCAACACCAGCATCTCGAGTCCTTGGGCCTCAACACAGCCACGGCAATAATCGATGTCTTGCAGCAGATCACCGCTGTGCCGCTGGGGGAAATCCTCCAGGCGTCGCAATGGCCGCATTTCATCCGGTTTTAGATAGGGCTGGTTCTCAAGCGTGGCTGTCTTCAGCCACGTCAAGGTCTCTGTATCGTCAATGCCTTGATCATCTTTGCCCAAATCAGCATTGGCGATGCCGAGCATTTGATTCATCTCTGCTAGAGCACGTTGCACCGCAATGCGGGGATCAAGATGGCAGCCCAGGCCAAATACAATTCGTTCAGCTTCTCCATGCGTCAGCCTGGATAGAGCCACGATGCAGGGAATGCCGAGATCGGCGGTTATGTCTAGGGCCCATAGCTCGCGGCCGAGAACGGCGTAATCGTTGATCAGGCGGTTAATCCAGATGTCCTGGCAGGAGGCCAGGTCAACCCCGGGATGCCTCAGGAGGTTGTACCACCAAATCGCAGTGGAATCGCGTTCCACGAGCTCTAGAAAACCCTGCAATACGGCCTCCTCCAGCGTGTTGCCGGAAGCATTGCCGTTGGAGCAACCCATGGCGATGAATGCGGGCTTGCTGGGGGAGTCGAGCGCTTCCTCTCTGGGGCTCGGGCCCATGTAAAGCAGCTGTGTCGGCAGGTAACGACGACAGCAGTGCGACAACGACCAGATCGGCGTCCACTCGATTTCCAGCTCTGGATCGAGTGGCTCGCAGACGCGATTAAACCTGCTGCCGCTGGCATTTAACGCCTCACGCTCGTTGTATTGGTGTGCGCTGAATCTCATCACGGCATTCGGGTGGATGGCCGCATCGCCATGCCGCTCCTGCATAGTGCGCAGACTGCCGCGTTCCACCAGTTCCTCGCCATGACGCTCGCCGCTGAACCGCTCTAGGGCTTCACATAACGCGCTGGCACGGGCTTGCACATCCGAGGCACCTTTACCGGCGCTGCAGCTGCGCAGATTGCGGCGCAGATCATCCAAGCTCTCTATTCCCTGGGCACTGTTCTGTCCAGCGATGTAGACGTGAACACTGCTCAGTTCGTTTTCTACCTGCCGCACTTCGCTGACGACACCGGTGATGGGACTGATGAATCGCTCGAAGCGTTGCAGGGTTTCTTCAGGTGCAATGTGACGGTGACCGCCGTCTTGATCAAAAGCCACCGGACACGATTCCAGCGTCACAGGCCGAAAGATCGGTTCCGCTGGACTACCGCACACCGGACAGTGAGGATCCACGAGCAGTTCGTGACGGATGCTGCCGTAATCAGCGCAGTCGAAACTAATTAGATGGCCATCGCAGACCGGGGTTGCATTCGCCAGAACTCTTTTTACTTCAAGCGCCGCAAGCTGCGCCAGCATCCGAGTTGACGCTTCGCTGGCAGCTCTAGGGATGAGCGCTGATAGAGGGGCTTCCCGCTGTGATGCCACGAAGCGTTCCACAGGCCTTTGACGACGTAACCAGCGGGCAAGGCATGCATGACAACCAGGTTGATCACCACTGAATAAAGGTCCAAGCCACAACTGGCGACCGCGTGGTCGCAGTAGCAGCCAACGCCGGCCTTGTTGTCGAAAGCGTTGATTGAGTTCGACCACTTCCTCATTGAGGTAGTCATCACACATCACGAGCGCCAGCGAGCTCTCTTCTCCACCTTCAGCAAGTGCGATGCCGTTGGATCGCAGAGCTTCCAGCACGGGTGTGGAATCCACCGCCCCGACGGCAATCACCTCCACCCGAGCTGCCTCAACAAGACGGCAGGCCTGCTCAGGATCTACCTCAAGCTCAGCCCAGAACGAGGCCTCTGCAGGGCTGAGACGACTGACGGCTTCACATAGATAGCCACGCGCCTGCAGGGTGATCAAAGCGAAATAAACCTGGGCTTTTTTGTAGTCAGCCGAAAGCAGCTCAACGATCGCATCAGTTGAATGGCTGCCATCGAGCAGCGGAATCAACTGTTCATAGAGGTTGCCGTAGAGGGCATGGGCTCCGTTCTCTCGCAACAGCAGAACGCCTTCCCCTGACAGCAGGAGGGGGTCGAAATGCGGCTTTAATTGAGGCGCTCGTAGGGAGCTCAACTGATGTGATGCGTAGGCTTCAGTACAAGCTAGAGGTGCTTCTTATCAGCGTCATTGGGGTTTACATGCATGCGCAAAGTCGGGAGGCCCAGTGCATCAGATGAGTTCATGATCAACTATCAATTTGCTCTTTAGGTCATTCCTGATCCAGATATCAGTGCGCAAAGTTGGCTCAAATTCGCTAACTCCATCACACATTAACGGTAGCAAATAAGAATCATTTAACGTATTCAAAGTTGGCGATTCACTTCTTACTGCGAAGCATTGACTCTATTCCCTTCAATTAATCATAAAAGCTAAATTGAGAAAAAGTCTCCAAACATAAAAAGCAAAGCTTCGCTACAAGCTATTGCTATGGCATTCAGCTTTCTTCAATGATTTATTGCCAAGGCTGCTGGCGATTAAGTTTGGAACTTTGGCTAATCAGTAAGCGATTATTTTATCGAACCCCTAACCATTTGTGCGTCTGAACGCTTAGTCGCCACTGACAATGAGCCTTCACGAAGTTGATGGCTACTTGTTGCGCTTCAGGGTTGTTCCAGCTTGGTTGGAGCAGCAGCAGCAGCTCATCGCCTTGGTCATCAGCTGATATGTCTTCAGGGCTATTTGGCAGCTTCCGTGCTTTGAGAGCTGCTGCTGCCATCGCCTCGGCGAAGTGGATATCTTCTTGGTTATTGATCACCACTTTCAACTCGTGGCAGTGGGCCAGAAGTTCTGGATGAGGCGGTGCATGACGCTTTGGAGAGAGGGTGATCCAGTTCGGTTTGCCGCTGAGTGGATTCACACCGCTGGTTTCTAGATGGATCGCTAAGGCTTTGTTGTTTTCGCCTGCTGTGGCTTTTCGCAGCGCTGCACAGAGTGGATCGATGTTGTGATGTAGTGGCTCACCCCCGGTCAACACCACAAAGGCCGCGCCATTTTTTGCGGCTGTTGCTGTTTCCTCTGCTAGTTGTTCAAGCGCGATTTCCGGATGGTTCCTCGAGTTCCAAGAGTGCTTGGTGTCGCACCATGAACAGCCGACATCACAGCCGGCGAGCCTGATGAAGAAAGCACTGCGGCCAGCATGGGCACCTTCCCCTTGAATGGAATGGAAGCTTTCCACTACCGGGAGGGTGGAGTGCATTAATGGCGGTTGGTCAGCTCCTGGCCTATAGGCTGAGCCTTGCTACGTAGGGCTTCGTCAGGTGAGGCTGGTAGCCGTAGTTGAGCGGCCTCGATTAATCCCCGGAAGAGGGGATGGGGTTTTCCGGGTCGGGAGAGAAATTCTGGGTGGTATTGGCAGGCTGTGAAGAAGGGATGACCTTTCAGCTCGATCAGCTCCACGAGTCGACCATCAGGTGAGTTACCGCTGATGGTGTAGCCGGATTCAATAAATAGGTTGCGGTAGGAGTTGTTGAATTCATAGCGATGGCGGTGGCGTTCGTAGACGACCTCTTCGCCATAAAGCTTCTGCGCCAACGTGTCTGGTGCGATGCGGCATGGATAGACCCCAAGCCTCATTGTGCCGCCTAGATCGACTACGTCTTGTTGCTCTGGCAGGAGGTGGATAACAGGATGGCTGGTGTCGGGTTCCAGCTCGGCACTACTGGCTCCAGTGAGTCCTGCCTGGTTGCGTGCCCACTCGATCACAGCGCATTGCATGCCAAGACAAAGCCCTAGGAATGGCACTCGTTGTTCTCTCGCCCAGCGAATGGCTGCAATCTTGCCATCGACGCCACGGTTACCGAAGCCTCCAGGTACTACAACAGCATCCATACCTTTGAGCAGCTTGTCTGCCCCTTCTGCTTCGATTTGTTCCGAGCAGACCCAATGAAGATCGAGGGAGGCATCTTGGGTTAGGCAGGCATGGCGCAGGGCCTCCACTACTGAAAGGTAGGCGTCGTTGAGTTGCACATATTTGCCGACTAGGGCCACCTTCACAGCGGGGCCTGGGTTGCGCAGCTTATGAACCAGCTGAACCCAGCTTTTCATGTCACTGTCATGGTCAGTCAGGTTGAGTACATCCAGCATTTCTAGACAGAGGCCCTCTTCCTCTAGTGAGATGGGGACGGCATAAATGCTGTCGGCATCAAGGGCAGGGATGACAGCCCGGTTTGCTACCCCGCAGAAGCCCCCGATCTTGCTCTTTAGGTCTTCATTGATTGGGCGGTCGCTGCGGCAAACCAGCACATCTGGTTGTATGCCGATTGCGCGCAGTTCCTTAACGGAGTGCTGTGTGGGCTTGGTTTTGAGTTCACCGGATGTGCCGATGAACGGTAGTAGGGTTACATGGATGTAGGCGAGGTCGTTGCGCCCTACGTCACCACGGAATTCACGGATTGCTTCGAGGAAGGGTAGAGATTCGATGTCTCCGACAGTGCCGCCGATTTCTGTGATCACTACATCTGCGCCACTATTGGCTGCTACTCGGTGGATTCGTTCGCGAATCTCGCCAGTGATGTGGGGGATCACTTGCACAGTGCCGCCGTTGTAGTCGCCGCGGCGTTCCTTATTGATGACTGCTTGATAGATCGAGCCAGTGGTTACGCTATTTAGGCGTGACATGGCTGTATCGGTAAAGCGCTCGTAGTGCCCAAGATCCAAGTCGGTTTCGGCGCCGTCTTCGGTGACGAACACTTCGCCATGTTGAAATGGACTCATGGTGCCTGGGTCCACATTTAGGTAGGGATCCAGCTTCAGAATCGAGACGCTGTAGCCGCGTGACTTGAGTAGGCGACCAAGGCTAGCGGCCACAATTCCCTTGCCGATGCTTGATACGACTCCACCGGTAACAAAGACGAACTTGGCCATGAATTTCAGGGTGATCCTTTAAGTTAGCTCGGCTTTTTCATGCTTCCAGCAGGCTGCGCAGCATCCAGGCAGTTTTCTCGTGAATCTGAAGCCGCTGGGTTAATAGATCGGCGGTGGGCTGGTCATTGGCGGCTTCAGCCAGCTTGAATATTTCCCGAGCGGTGCGTGCTACCTCTTCATGACCATCCACTAGCTCGCGCACCATGTCGAGGGCGGCGGGATGTTGCTCGGCTTCCTTGATCGAAGCGAGCTGTCCGAGGGTATTGCCGCCGAAGGGTGCCAGAAAACCAAGGGCACGAATGCGTTCAGCGATCACATCGAGGGCATTCCAGAGCTCGGTGTATTGATCCATAAACATCAGGTGGAGTGTGTTGAACATCGGGCCGGTTACGTTCCAGTGGAATCCGTGGGTTTTGCCGTAGAGCACATAGGTATCGGCGAGAACCCGTCCAAGGCCGTCAGAGATTGCCTGTCGTTTGTCAGCTGGGATACCGATTTCAATGAAGGAGGCTGGAGGCATTGAATGTCAGTGGGTTGGTGAAGTGCTAATCAGGAATCGAGATTTTGAATGTAGTCACGTACCTTGCAGCGACGTTGCGGTTGACGCAATTTCAAGAGGGCATGGGTTTCAATCTGACGCACTCGTTCTCGCGATAGATGCATTGCCTCGCCAATTTGCGTCAGGGTTTGAGGAGTGTCGTCTTCCAGTCCAAAACGTCGTCTGATGACAGTCGCTTCGCGGTTGCTTAGTTCATCCAGCAAGATTTCAAGGTCGTTGTGCAATTGATCGCGGGTGAGGTTCTCCTCTGGGGTCGCGTTGCTGTCTTCCAGCAGATCGCCTAGTTGGCTGTCTTGTTCTTGGCCTACTCGAGTTTCGAGGGAGATCGAACGTGGGACCCTCATGAGGGTTAGGCGCACTGTTTCTTCACTAAGGCTTAGTGCCTTGGCGAGATCGGCAATCGAAGCTAATCGTCCTTGGTTGCTAGCAATCTCCTGTTGAACCCGTTTGATGCGGTTTAGTTTTTCGGTGATGTGCATCGGCAGTCGGATCGTCCGACTTTGAGTGGCAACGGCCCTGGTGATGCCCTGACGGATCCACCAGTAGGCGTAGGTGCTGAAGCGGAAACCTCTGGCGGGGTCGAACTTCTCCACTGCGCGTTCCAAACCGAGGGTGCCTTCTTGCACCAGATCCAGCAGCTCTATGCCCCGTTGTTGATATTTCTTGGCTACGGCCACCACAAGTCGAAGGTTGGCCTGGATCATCTGATTCTTGGCGCGTCGACCAGCTCGCAAAGTTCGCTTTATTTCCAAGTGGTCAAGACCAGTCAGGGTTCCCCAGGTCTTGTAACCAGTCTCGATTTTGTCTTGCAGCTCGGCCACGGTGAGCCCAGCAGCCACAGCCCATTCTTGTTTGGTGGGCCAGTGGCAGGAATGGTTTGCTTCTCGTTGCTGTAGCTCCTCCAGTCTGTGTAATTCTTTGATCGCTTCTTGGTTGGAGGCCAGCTTTCTTTCCTGTTTGAGCAGGGCTTCCCTGCGTTGTACAAGTCGCGCCAGGGTCACTTCCTCTTCATTGGTCAGTAGCTCTACGCGTCCAATGTCCTGCAAGTAGAGACGCACAGGATCTGTGCTGCCGCTTATACGGACTCGGGAAGTCTTGGTTTGTTGGGGGCTGCTCTTCAAGGGTTGCCCGCGAAGATATGCCTTCAGGGTTAATGAAGAAGCCCCGAGCTGTCTGGAATGCGCTGAATCTATTCGGGATCGACCCAGGTACTTTCTACATGTAGTTCCTCCAGTTGATGGTTGGAGACACCTGCGGGGGCTTGTGTCATAAGGCACCGTGCTTGTTGGGTTTTTGGGAAGGCAATCGTGTCGCGGATCGAGTCTTCCCCTGTTAGCAACATGACGATTCGGTCCATCCCGAATGCCAAGCCGCCATGAGGTGGGGCGCCCATCTCGAGGGCGTCGATGAGGAAACCGAATTGTTGATTTGCTTCTTCTAGGGGCAGACCAATGGTTTGCAGGACTTGTCGTTGTAGTTCGGCATTGTGGATACGCAGTGATCCGCCGCCAAGCTCCAGGCCATTCAAGACAAGGTCATAGGCCTGAGCACGGGCTTGAGGGAGGCGCTCCATCCATACGTCGGGATCGTCGCCTAGATCGTCTCTGTTTGGTGCACAGAAGGGGTGATGGAGAGCCTCAAGGCGGTTTTCTTCTGCGTTCAACTCGAACATCGGGAAGTCCACGACCCAGAGGAACTTCCATAGATTGTTGTCTTGGTCTTTGGGGATCAGGCCCAGCTCGCGGCCCAGGAATTGCCGCACCCGGTCAAGGGCTTTGTTAACGGTGGCTGTATCGCCAGCACCGAACAAGATCAGGTCACCCGCTTTGGCTCCAGTCTGTTTCAGCAGGGCTGTCTTTTGTTTGCTGTTGAGGTTGTCTTTGATCGCACCGATGCTGTCGATCTCATCTGAATCGCGTACACGGATGAAAGCCAGGCCACCGGCCCCAGCTTTTTGGGCTTCGTTGAAAATGTCTCCGCCGGGTTTGATGCGCACGTTGCTGATCAGGTCGTTCCCGTTTGGCACAGTGATGCACTTGACGGAGCCTCCAGCGGCTATGGCGCCGGAGAAGACTTTGAAGCCCATGTCTTTGAGGATGTCGCTGACATCATTGAGCTCCATTCCATAGCGGGTATCTGGTCGGTCGGTGCCGTATCGGTCCATGGCCTCATTCCAGGTCAATCTTGGGAAGGGAAGTGGTAGGTCGATGCCCTTCACTGCTTTCCAGATGGTGGCGATCAGTCGTTCATTGAGATCGAGTATTTGCTCTTGATCCATGAAGCTCACCTCCATGTCCAGTTGGGTGAATTCCGGCTGCCTGTCGGCGCGGAGGTCTTCGTCGCGGAAGCAGCGAGCTACTTGGTAATAGCGCTCTAACCCGCCCACCATGAGTAATTGTTTGAACAGCTGGGGGGATTGAGGCAGAGCAAACCACTCACCACCACACACCCTGGAAGGCACCAGGTAGTCGCGGGCTCCTTCGGGAGTGGAGCGTGTGAGAACAGGTGTTTCCACTTCGATGAATCCTTCGTCTTCCAAAAAACGACGAGCCGTTTTAATGGTTGTGTGGCGTAGCTGGAGATTGCGGCTCATTCGCTCCCGGCGCAGATCCAGGTGGCGATGACGCAGGCGGAGCTCTTCTTTGACGGGTTCTTCGTCGTGGATCGAGACCGTAAAGGGCAGGTTGCCTGTGACGGGGTTGAGTACCTCGAGACCATCGGCTAGTACCTCAATCTCGCCGGTGCTGAGTTTGCTGTTGATTGCATCGGCCGGCCTGGGTCTTACCAGACCAGTGATCTGCAAGACGGTTTCATTACGCAGGCTCTCAGCGCTTGCGAATAGCTCAGCACCTTGATCGGGATCCACGGTGATTTGTATGGTTCCACTGCGGTCTCGCAGATCGATGAAGATCACTCCGCCATGGTCACGACAGCGATCAACCCAGCCACACAGTTGAACGTTGGAGGCGATGTGCTTACTGCGCAGTTCGCCGCAACCGTTGCTGCGCATGGGGAAGGCTTCAGGATGAAAAGCGAGTTTCCCACAGGGGCTTGTTGCTGCTTATTAGAGCGACCGGTTTTGGCGATGGCCTTCAGCTAAGGGAAGGACGGCGATAAAAGGGGCGCTTCACCACTGTTGCCGGATGGTTCTTGCCGCGGATCTCTACTTCCACTTCGTTGCCGATGCGGGCTAGAGCTGTGGGTAGATAGCCCAGGGCTATCGCTTCTCCCAGGCTGGGCGACCAGGTGCCGCTTGTGATTTCGCCCACTTTGTTGTTGTTGTGAAGCAGTGGGTATCCATGACGGGCTATCGCTCGTCCAGACAGCTTTAGGCCGACCAAACGGCGAATGGGGCCTTGCTCTGCTTGTTGCTCAAGAGCAGTTCGACCCAGGAATGGAGCAGGCATTTCCAGGTGTACCAACCAGCCGAGACCAGCCTCGAAGGGTGTTGTATTGATGTCCATGTCCTGTCCATAGAGGTGCATTGCTGCCTCTAGACGCAGGGTGTCACGGGAACCGAGTCCGCATGGGATGACTCCTTCGGCGAGCAATTGGAGCCAGAGGGCGCGGCCGGCTTCTGCCTCCAGGAGCAGTTCAAAGCCGTCTTCGCCGGTGTAGCCAGTTCGTGCAACGAAGACTGAAGAGGGATCTTTCGCTCCCAGGTTGTAGAACTGGACTTGGCGATGGCCGAAGCGGGGAAGGTTCGCTAGTGATTCGCCACTTAAGCGTTCCAACACCTTGGTCGCTTGGGGTCCTTGTAGTGCCAGTAAGACGCCATTTTTCTTGGCATCCGAGAGTGCGATGCCTGCGGGCTGCAAATGTTGCTTTAACCAGATGGTGTCGGTTTCGCTGCAGGCAGCATTAATCACAATCAGCAGGCTTTGGCTGTCTTGCTTATTGGTGCCAAGGTCGTAAACGACTAGGTCATCGAGAATTCCGCCTGTTTCGTTGAGCAGCACCGTGTAGCAAGCCTCACCTGGCCCGATGCGATGGAGGTCGGTTGGTACTAGTGCCTGCAGGGTGTCTTTGGGGTTGGTTCCTTCGAGACGCAGCACTCCCATATGAGAGATATCGAACATTCCCACCTGCTGACGCACTGCCTGATGTTCTTGGAGTAGGCCAGAGAACTGCAGTGGCATCTCCCAGCCGGCAAAGGGCACCATCCGGCCACCGGCCTCTCGGCAGAGGTCATGGAGGGGTGTGTGTTGCAGATTCACGGGGTGGACGTTGCAGTGCCGAAATCCTATGGAGGGTGCTATCGGGTTTGCAGAAGCGGAAGGAAAGTCGCAGATTTGACGATTTCAGTCGTCCAATCAGTCAACAGTCCTTACCCTGAGCGTCATTCGGGGATTGAAAAATGTCCACGACAGCCAGCTGCAAAACCTGTGAACACTGTGGTACCAGTCAGTTGGCGGCTGCAGGCTGGTGTCGTCTTAGGCAAATCAGCGTGCATCCTGAGTTGGCTCACGTTGCGCTGTGTCATCACTGGACAGAACAAGCCCCATCGCTGCCATTGTTGAAGGAGAAAGCGACTGAAACTCAGATGGACAGGCAGCTTGAGCTTGGTCGTACTTTGGTTGGTTGTCTTAGCGAGGATTTTTAATCAGGGGATACAGGAGCTGTTTTCAGACTTGGATGCTTTGCGAGCTGCTTTGAGTGTTCGACGATCCTGTTCGAAATCTTGCTGAAGCAATGCAGTCATGCTGCTCACTTTTGCCCATTTGTTGCACACAGGCTGAGCAGCATGAGCAGGCTGCGGGTCACCTTGGCGCCAAGCACACTACTCATCCCTGAAGGATCAAGTTGGGGGGCGAGTTCCACCACGTCTGCGCCGACAAGCTGATGGTGTCGTAGTACATCCACGACGGCGGCAAAATCGCGCCATAGAAAGCCGCCTGGTTCAGGTGTACCCGTTCCCGGCAGTACGCATGGGTCGAACCAATCCAAATCCACGGTGAGATAGAGAGGTTTGCCTTGATGGGATGCAAGGGCATTAGCTAGCTCAGTCGCTGCTTGGCCAGTGTTGTGGTTCACCAGCCGTTGCTGATCGTGTAGTTCCTGAAATTCTGCGCGTGTGCCACTGCGGATTGCTAATTGCAAAAGTTGCCCGCTGGGGAGTACTTCTAGGCAACGGCGCATGGCACAGGCATGGCTGTGTCGTGCACCTAGATACTCTTGGCGGAGGTCTGCATGGGCATCCAGTTGCAACAGCACGAGATCTGAATGCAATTCAGTGATTGCAGCCACTGCGCCGGAGCTGATTGAGTGCTCGCCCCCTAGCATCAGGGGCCTGAGACCCATCTGCAGCACGTTTTGGGTGGCTTTTTTGACTGCTTCTACAACGGGCTTAGGGTCGCCGCAGGGAATGTCAAGGGCGCCAAGATCGGTGAAGGCAAGATCTTCTAGATCTATATCAAGCTGCGGGCAGTAGGTCTCTAGGCCGTTGCTGACGTCGCGGATGGCTGCCGGACCGAAGCGGCTGCCTGGACGGAATGAAGAGGTGCCGTCGTAAGGCACGCCAAAAAGTCCCACGTTGCAACCGCTAGGGTCGCGACGGGCAGCCATGAAGATGGCACCTTCGCTGTCGAATCTTGTTGCAGTGGTGGTTGTGTTTTGGGCCATCAAGTCAGCTCCCGTTCAATGAAAGCTGGTATCGCTTGAAAGGCACCCTGTTGCCAGCGTGGGCTCCAGATTTCACAGCCTGAGGAGATGGCGGCCGCTCTTGCTGGGAGTGGGTTGCGATAACGAGGACCATCGACGGCGGCGAAGGTCCAGCTCCACCAGCCGCTTGGATACATCGGCACCCAGCCGTAAAGGGGGTCGGCATGGCCGAAAATTTGACGGATCAGGCGAACAGTGTCGATGTGAACCTGACGGAACGCTTCTGGTGACTCGCTTTGAGTAGCAAAAACTCCTCCGGGTCGCAGGATGCGTCGACACTGCTTGAAAAAGGTCTTGTTGAAGAGGCCTTCAGCGGGCCCGGTCGGGTCTGATCCGTCCACAAGGATCACGTCGTACGAGGAGTCAGTTGCATTGGCGACCCAGGCAATGCCGTCTTCCAGGTTGAGCTGTAAGCGGGCATCGCTCCAAGCATGGCCTCCAATGCTGGGCAGATGCTTTTGGCTCAGTTCCACGACGCGGCCATCAATTTCCACCATGTCGAGGTGTTTGACGTCTTGGTAGCGCAGGCACTCCCTTGCTGTGCCGCCATCGCCGCCCCCAATTACCAATACCCGTTCAAGTTGGGCAGCGCTACACAGAGCTGGGTGGACCAAGGATTCGTGATAGTGGCGTTCCTGGTGTTCTGCGGTCATCCAGCAGCCGTCGAGCAACAGCCCTTTCCCGTAGCGGCTGCTGTCGATCACCGTGATGCGTTGGTAAGGGCTTTTTTCATCAACCAGTACACGGCCTTGAAGGCCATAGCGAACACCCTGGTGGTGTTCATCGATCCAGCCGCTTGCTGTTGTTGAAGGGCTGTCCATGGCAAGGAGGCCTAAAACTGTCTTCCAGCTAAGTCCCCCGTAGGGCTTTGATGCCAGCGTGGGTCCATGGTGCAAGACCTTCTGATTACGAATCGCTTGTTGATTCCCGCTGCTGAACTGCAGTGGCGGTTTTCAAGGGCTTCTGGGCCTGGAGGGCAGGGTGTGAATACAACTGATTCACGCGTGGAGTTGCTTTTTGACGTAGAGCAGTCGTTGGTGCTTGGAGAGTTTCGCCGTCAGAGATTGCAACAGCAGTTGGGAACTCGTTTGGTGGATGGTTGCTTACGAGTGGTGGTATCTGAGCAGCGATCTCAGTGGCAGAACCGGCAGCTCGCCATGATGCGACTGGCGGAGTTGTTGCGGCAAGGACTGAAACCCCCATCACCAACACGCCGAGCGACCCGACCTGGCCGGGGTGCAGTGAAGCGTCGGCTTGATGCAAAGAAATTGCGTGGACAGCAAAAAAGAAATCGACGAAAAATCTCTGCGAGCGAAGATTAACTATTGGTGGAGGAACGTTCCTTTTTGCAAGTGCAAAGGTATCATTTTTATGGCTATAGGCGGCTGGTGATCAGGGATTGTCAATCGTAGAAATTTGCTGGGTGGCTCACTTCTAGGCATCAATTCTATGTCACTATAAAAAGCTTTTTATAGTGGAAGCAAGGCGAGCTTAAATTCAGGAAATTGAACTTCTTTCGCTCACTGATAAGCGCATCAAATTTTTTCTTGACTATCACGTTAAAACGCTTATTGATCCTTCCTCGCCTGTCAAGCAATACTTGACAGATGATCTTGAATGGTTTCAAAAACGGGGCAGCCTTTTGTTCTTGACGTGCTGATCATTTGCCTAGAGCTTCGAGAGAAGGTTGCGAGATGCTTTGAAGCGATCCACTCTGGGCTACAGTATTTTATGATGATGCTGTCGTTATTGGTGTGAGGTCAGTTTTTCGAAAGAAAATAATTGGGCTTGCTAAACTGACCTCAATTGTTTTTGTAGCACACATATATGATCTGCTTCGAAGATGATTTAAGGATTAAGGCTTATGCAATGGGGACTATAGAAAGCTGAACTTTTTTGCGAGTCTTGGGGCAAAGTAGAGAAATCGGCCGTTAGAGATACTCTCGTGAAAAATCTAATTGTTTGAGGAAGATCCAAGGTCAGAGTGAAGACTTGTTGATGGCATTTCGTTTCATGTGCCTCCTTTTGCTATATATTTATAGAATGGATGTTGGCCTGGGAGGTTTCTCTATTTAAACACAATCTATAGTTAGTTTATCGGATCCATCGATCAACAGAGTTGCTTGCTGATGATCATTCAATGGTTGCTGAGCAGCGCTCGAAGTGGTAGAGCAAGTGTTGCAGTGCCAAACCCAGTATGTCACTTAAAAGTGCTGCTGTGGAAGCTAGTGAGCTGATCTTAATTAGCTCATTGACTTCTTAGTGCATATTTAGAACTGGAAAATTCTTCATCAATGGTTTTGACTCTCTATGGGCTGCCGGAGTTACCTTTCCATTCAGGGTTCTCTTTCACAGTAGAGCTTTAATGTGTTGATCTGCAATGATCGGATATTGGACTTTCTTGTGGTTGTGGGCTTTGAAGCCATGCAATGGCAAGTAGATTGAATGCCGCAATGGGATTCTTTTGCGTTCATATATTCGCTCTCTAGGATGATTTATATTGAGGAAGAGGTGTGACTTTTCAATTCCGATTACTAAAAGTGGATTATTGATCCTTCGCTTTGTCCTGGCTTTGATTGCGACGATTTCGGAATGCTCTTTCGCCTGTCCATAATGCGATGGCAATTAATACTGCTGTAATCGTTAGGGGAAAATCAGTAATAGATACAGCGAAAATAGGATGAATCATGGGTGGTTTTGGTTTAAGAAGATAGCTTGAGTTTTGAAGTTGTGCATTTAGAAGATTTAACTTATTGGGTTAAGGATTTCATGTGAGTTGATTCGATATCTTTTTGGCTTTAGACTCTTCACGAATGGCTGCTTTTGCAGTTTGCCAGAGTTGCTCAAGTTCAGCTAGTGATTGGCCGCTCAGTTTGCCTTCGAGAGCAGCTTCAACGCGAGAAAAGCGTTCAAGGAAGCGTTCGTTTGTACCTGCAAGGCCCTCTTCCGGGCTGAGGCCGCGCCAGCGAGCAACATTCACAAGAGTGAACAGCACATCGCCAAGTTCTGTTTGTGCATGGGCTTGGTCTTCATGTTCTACGGCCTCTTTGAGTTCCTCTAGCTCTTCGTCTACTTTTTCCCAGACTCCATTGATGGTGTTCCACTCGAAGCCAACGTTCGCGACCTTTTTTGAGATTGCCATCGCTCCAGCCAGAGCTGGCTGGCCTCTGATCTTGCTACGTAAACGATCACTGAGTGGACTGTTCGAGGCTGCGCTGGGCTGCTCGCTCGCTTTGATCGATTCCCAGCTCTGGCGCACTGCTTCGCTGTCGTTTGCTACTGCATTTGCGAAAACGTGTGGGTGTCGGCGAATCAGCTTTGCGCTGATGCCTCGGGCGATGTCTTCGAGATTGAAGCGTCCTTCTTCGTTAGCGATCTGAGCATGTAGCACGACCTGCAGCAGAAGATCCCCTAGTTCTTCGCTGAGGTGGTTGTCATCACTGTTGCGGATGGCGTCGGCCACTTCGTGGGCTTCCTCCAACATGCATGGAATCAAGGAGGCATGGGTCTGCTCCAGATCCCAGGGGCATCCTCCCTTGGGATCCCTGAGCTGGGCCACGATGTTGACCAGCTCCGCGATGGCTTCTGTTGGAGCCAGATGTTGTTCGGCGTCCATGCCTTTGATTTGTATTGGCCTACCTTCTCATCGATGACGCCAGCGATGCCATTCGGCGGGGAGGGGATCGCCATCGAGAATGAGGTGTAGCCAAACACTGGCTTCCAGCCCTAGCAGCAGTGACAGGATTGGTTGAGGATGAAGCCGCAGCTGCTCATTCAATGCTTTGGCAAGGCTCAGCGGTGCAGGACAACCCAGAGGCTGCAAGAGCATCAGTAGTAGGCCAGTCCAACTCATCAGGTAGGCCACTCTTAGACCGGTACCGATGAGTGGGCCGTGGGAGAAGAGGGAGCGATGGGGAATCAGTTTGCGGTAGGGCCACCAAAGCCCTTGCAAGAGCCCCCAGCGCTTCAATGGTTTTGAGTCAGTGTCGAGGTCTGGTGAAAGCCACAGTCCGCCGACCACAAAGGCGAGCCCACCAATCAGCCCACTGGGCAAGCCCATCACAAAGCTCAGGCCGATGCCAAATGGAAGGCTCCAGAAGTAGGTGGCTTTGTCGTGGTCCTCGCCAGAGGCCATGTCTCTTCTATTGTGATCCAGTCCACCTTGACCTCTTGAGGCACAATTGTCTCTAGGGGCGATTAGCTCAGCGGTAGAGCGCCTGCCTTACAAGCAGGATGTCGCTGGTTCGATCCCAGCATCGCCCATTCATTGGCTGTAAAGACGTTTTGGTTTGCCTAAAACTCAAAAAAAGCTGTTCACTCAATTTAATCAGCTTTAAATGCGATTGCTAACTGATTGGATTGCATTGCGTCAAGATATACGCCTAGGAAAATGTCTTGTTGCCTTTTTAATCATGCATGAAATTGAATCTGACTTTTGAGGCCAAGAGTTAAGCTTTTTTGAGTCAAAATCTGTTGACAAGTATACTTCCAACCGGTTAATCAGTTTGCGGCTTTTAGAAAGAATATTGCTTGGCCCTGAGTGGCATTTAGGACGATATAGCAATGGTACAATCTTTCCTAATCCAGTTCAAGAGGAGTTACTGGTAGGTCACCCATTGTTCAATTTAGTAGCAACGCAAATATTGCCCCAATCGAACCATTCTCTTAGATGAATCTGCTTCTATTGTTTAGAATGCTCTCTTTGCTCTGCCGATTTAGGTAGGGCTTCTTGATGATCGTCATCAATCCAGTATGTGGTGGGCTTCTCGTCTCAAGTCCCTTAAGGCTCATGAAGGCTGACACGCGTTATCAAGTCAGGCTTCCCAGTCCCAGTCCTGAAAGGGCCAACTGCAGAGCTTGATTTCTTGAGAATGAAGAATTTCGCTAGGGATGCAATAGTGATACATGGCTAACGCTTCGAGATGGAAAATGGTCCGCGCCTAGGCATTACCCCAACGGCCGCAGCTGAGCTGGGTCGACAGGCTGCTTTTGCCGGCACCCCTGGCTTGATGCACCTCGATTTGACTGAGGACACCTGCGGTGAGGGTTGGCTACACGTTCGTCTAAGGCCTGGTCCATGCAGCGGTGTGCCGGTTTCCCGGGCCGATGGCGTAACGCTCTATGCCCCTGTCGACCAGTTCGACTTGCTCTCTGGCCTCATCCTTAATTATTACGGAGATCTTAGTGGCGGAGGTTTCCTAATAAGTGCACCTCATGGAGCCGAAAGCTGTGCCTGTGGTGGAGGCTTTCGTCTTGTCGCAAAAGATGAGTAGTTGCCTTTTCTTTGGATATCCTATGCTTCATTTTGAAAGTTATATCAACCCAATACAGCAAAATAATGAGCTCATAGAACCCATCTACTGCGGGAGTATTTTTCAGAAATGAATTTTTTTAATGGCTTTGATGTGTGAAAGGTTGAGAACTTAGATCGTGAGATTGCCGGTTTGGTAGTGCTTTTGCAGAGGAAGTTTGAACTAGAGCGGATTGACAGCAGCCGACTCCCCTTTGCCAAGACATTTGCAGAATGATGATCGCTGTCATGCTCAGGGTGTTGATGTCGATTGCAGCAGCTGGCGACTACAGCTGATCCACGCTTAAGTGCTCAGCCGGCATCTTTTTTGGTAATCCCTGCATCTTGGACGGAATCAACTTGATCCTTGATACAGGCACTCATAGTGTTCTGTTTGGGCCCAATGGGGCTGATTCAGTCGACCTTGCTTCAGGATCAGCAAAGACTCCATTCTGCTTTTGTCTTGATGGCTGGTTTGCCTGTTCATTACTGTCGCGCGCAAGTGGCCTTGATGCCATAAAGAGGAACGATCGATAGGAGCTTCCCCATTCGCGTTGACAGCTTGTTGCTCTAGGTCAGTTGCCTGGTGAATGGCTTGGATGGTGTGAGCATGCGGATGCCTTGCAACGTATGGGTGTGGATGAAGTATCTGAATGTTGTCTTGAAAAGAGCTCTGCTGGGCAGCAGCAAAGTGCCATGTTTGTACGCGCAATAGTGTTCAGCAGGCGATAGTGTTTTTTCTGGCTGCAGCTCATGAGTTAATTGCTTGATGCTGGCTTAACTCTTCTCGTGAGCAGTGATAACTGTGATGAGGCTTTGAATGCTGATGACCTTGTGGTCGTGCTTGTCTGCGTTGTGCTTGCAGATGGGATTGCATTTAAGGCTGGGCAAACTCTCGGAACATGTTGAAGGCTGGGCAATCATTGTTGGAGTTAGGGGTCTGGAGTCTGCTGTTCAGGGCAGTTTTTGACCTTTTTGGCAGCTCTCACACAGACCAAAGAACTCCAGTGTGTGGAAGATCAGCTGAAAATCATGACTTTGTTCTTTAGGGATGTTGAGGTTGTGCAAAGGGCAATGCTCGATCGGCAGCGTTTGGCCGCAGTCCACGCATGTCAGGTGATGGAGGTCCCTTTCCACAGGCGCATAGAGGGCTTCACCGGTAGGTAGGTGTCGGCATCTCACCAGTCCTCGTTGTTGAAGCTGGCGCAAGTTTCTGTATACGGTCGCAAGTCCCATGGCATAGGGGCTGTCCTGTAAGGCGCGATGAAGCTGCTGACCGCTCATTTCATCGCAACAGCCACGCAGTTCTTTCAAAAGTTGCTTCTGCCGCAGTGTGGGTTGGCTCTGATCGACAGGCATGGACGCGCTCGTTCATTTGCTCTTTTAGCTCAGAGGAGATGGCAAGAGGATTGCTTTTGAGAAATTTTTTGCATGAATGATTGTAGAAAATCAACGAGTAAAACCATTGAGCCAAGGCAATTTCATCCAATAAAGCAGATTTTTACGCAGACCTCAAGAGAATCTAGAGTCTTAGATTGATAAATTATTTTTCTCATTTTGAAATGATATTTACCAGAACCTTGGTTTGCAATTAAGCATTGGCCAATGATTCACTGATGGGTGAATAATTACAATGATTCGTAATCAATGGCTGAGTTTGGCATTCTTTTACTGAACAATTAAGCCAATCCTGCAAAACACCGAAGGTTTTTGCTCCAAGCGGAAGAAAGTCTAGCGATCCTTATGTAGATCGATAATCAAGCCAGTAGCCTTCAAGGCCTTGAGGTGAAAGTAAACGCACGATTGTTCGAAACTCTAACTGATTAATGAGATCACATAATCCTTTTCAGATGAGGGAACTTCCTCTATTATTTGTATATCATTAGGGTCTGCAAGGGCCTTGATTGGAGTTCTGGTCATTGCTGCAGTAGCACTTCACACGAGAATCAAGCTGAAGAATATTCACCCAGCTCTTGTATTCAAAAGGGTAATTGCCCTACTCTGACATTCAACGCGAGTCAGTCACTGCCATATGGTTATAAGTGGTTTGCAAGGTCGCTTTGGGAACTCATGTCAATAAATGATTAGTAGCGATCAAGTGTCACAAGTTTTCAAGCTGATCAATTCAACGTCGTGAAAAACCCTGCAAAAGATTTCTATTGGTGCAGAATCAGCCACATGCACAGTTGAGCTAGATGGATAGGCTCGCTACAGCCTGGGCGATATTTCAGGGCCTTCTACTTGAAGCGATTCCCTTCCTGTTGCTGGGTGTCACTATTGCTGGTTTGGCCCGTTGGCTTGTACCCCAGGGGGCCTGGATCGGACGTCTCCCCAGGCATCCACTGCTAGCGCCGATCACGGGTGCCTTAATGGGCTTTGCCCTGCCTGCTTGTGAATGCGGCAATGTGCCTGTCGCCCGCCGATTACTGGCCAGCGGTGCTCCTTTGGGCACAGCCTTCGGCTTTCTTTTTGCAGCGCCAGTCCTGAATCCGATTGTTCTCGCCAGCACCTGGGCCGCTTTCCCTGATCAGTCTTGGTTGCTGATTGCTAGACCACTCGGAGCTTTTCTAATCGCTCTGTTACTCAGTGCTCTTTTGGTGCAGCTACCAGAAGCGCAACTGATTGAATCGTCCCTACTGGCAGAACGGCGTCTTAGCCAGCCCTTGAGCAGTATCGGCCTATTAGAAAGAGGCGGTGGGCTGATCGGAGGCGCGATACCCGATCCACAACCAAGGAGGATTGAGCGACCTCAACTCAGTGAGGTGCTGGAACAAAGCAGCAGGGAATTTCTTGACCTGCTTGCTCTGCTCGTGCTCGGTTGTGTGATCGCCGCCCTTGTGCAGACCTGGCTGCCACGCAGTTGGCTATTGGCGGTAGGCAGCGCGCCGACACTCTCGATTTTGGCGTTGATGCTGCTGGCGATCGTGGTCTCGGTGTGCTCAAGCGTGGATGCCTTTCTGGCCCTTGGCTTCGCTGCCCAGGTGACACCCGGAGCCCTGCTGGCGTTCCTATTACTGGGTCCAGTTGTGGATCTGAAACTTGCAGGTCTGTTCACGGTGTTGCTCAGGCCAAAAGCGATTGGCATTACCGCAATCGTGGCCTGTCTAGGCGTGCTGCTAATCGGTCAGTGGGTCAATTTATGGCAACTTTGAACAGGAGAAAACGATGATCCGTGCCCTCCTTCTGGTGCTGTGGGGATGGATGGTGGTCTGGAGTGTTCATTCTGGCCGCCTCGACCTCCTTCTCGCCGGTGGCTTCCACAAACTTGTGAGTGCTTCAGGAGTGGCGCTGCTGATTGCAGGGGTGATGGTGGGGATGAAAAGCCGCAAGCGGCAAGAATCAGTCTCATGGCCCTGGCTGGCCAGTGCTGGGATGGCAGTACTTGTGTTGCTAGTGCCCCCGCATCCTTCCTTCAGCGACCTGGCGGCCTCGCGCCCGCAAGGACTACCTGAACCGCCGGATTTGGCTTTCGTGCTGCCGCCTCAACAGCGCACGCTTACGGAATGGGTAAGGCTATTGCGCAGCCAGCCCGACCCTGATCTGGTGGATGGCAATCCTTTAAACATCAGTGGATTTGTGCTCAAGAGAGGCGATGAGCCAGCCCAGATCGCACGCCTTACGGTGCGCTGCTGTCTGGCGGATGCCACCCCTGCAGGTCTACCGGTGTCCTGGCCAGTGGACGCTAAGCCCAAGGTCAATCAGTGGCTCAAGATCGAAGGGCATATGAAGGTGGAAACACGTCAGGGCCAAAGAGTCGCCGTTGTGGTTCCCGAGACAATTACTCCGATTCAAAGGCCGGAACGACCTCTGGAACCATGAAGCAAAAGATGTGGGTGCTGCTAACAAGCTTCGCGGCTCTGGTGCTGGTGCAACAGCAACTGCTGCTGCGCCGTCCCCCTCGATTGGTGTCACGCACACCGCAGCCTCTCCAGTCAGGTAGTGCTGCCCTTGACCTTCGCTTCAGTCGGCCGATGCAACTGGGGAGCGTGGCGGCGGATAGTCAATTGCAACCGGACCTACCTCACCGTTGGCAGGGGGAGAACAATCTGCTTCGTCTGTTGATTGATGCCAAACAGAGCATCAAGACCTCAATTCAGCTGACGGTTGCTGGACAGGATCATCGAGCCCAGGCTCTACCCCCCCAGCACTGGTGGTGGGATCCGAGACCCTGGCTGTTAGTGAATCGCCATGTGGATGGCGGAGACCAACTGCAAGTCCAGAGACGCGATGGGCGTTGGATACCCCTTAGCCCCACGCTGAATCAGATCAAAAGCGTTGTTCCCCTTGGCAATGGCAAGGGAGCAGCCTTGATCGAAACGGATAAGGACTGGAAGCAGCGACTTTTTTTGCTGCCTTTGTTGCCACGCAATATCACGGCTCATCGCGATCAGCTCGCCTATCCAAAGGCAGGCAAATTGATGCCATTAGTGCCAGGGCAATATCTTTTTGCTGATCTCAGCAGCAATCTGAACGGTGATCTGCTTGCGCAAACAGGAGGATTCTCTCCAGGAAGTGGACGCACTGAACTCATCAAAGCGGATGGTGAGAGAAGAACCCTTGAGATCAATGCCTCCGGTCCGATCCAGCTGCTGCCGGCCGGTGGTGGAGCGGTTGTGCCCACCTTCAACGGGCTGACACTGCGTCCACTGATTGAAAACTACAAGACCCCCCAAATCCTCCCCGGGGCAAGGGATCTCGGAGATTTCTGCCAGGCTACGGGAAGGGCAGTGCTCATTCGCCATTGGCCTGACTATCGTCGTTCGATCGAGTTGGTGATTCCAGGATTGCCCCCTAAGCAGCTCTGGCTTGGCGAAGAGTCAGTGCTGGCCTTGAGCTGTGATAACAGGGGCGAACGTGTTTGGGCGGTTCTTGGTCGCAGGCAGGATCGCCGCATGCAACATGAGCTTGTTCTACTGGATGGCGGCGGCGTTGTACTAAGCCGCCGCCAACTAGCACCATGGCTTTTTAAGCCAGGTTCAATGCTGCAGTTTGACCCTGTTGGCGAACAGTTGTTGATGACAGTCACCAAGCCAGGATTGGATGCAGGCCGAGCGGCTCTGATTGATGCCACCACGCTTGAGTGGCTCGAGGTCTTTCCAATACGAATTAAGGAGGCACTTTGGTTGTCTGCAGGCTGATCTATCGCTGTTTGCTTAGAAGCTGAATGTGACGCCGGTGCCGACATGGTGCTGCCAGCCTTCACCCCAGCCTGAGCCTCCTTCTGAACTGTAGGTGGGCTGCCAGTGGGCGAACAGAACAGTGTTGTTGCCGACAGGGTATGCAACTGCCAGTTCGCCTGCGAAATCGGTGCGCTGTTCTAGTCCGGAGTAGCTGCCCGGTACGTAGAAGCGTGGTCCAGCGTTGAGGCTGATGTTCAACAGGTCGACATTGAAACCGACTCCAAGACGGGGATCGGTGTAGTTGCCCATCCATGTGCCATCTGATTCCCATCCCTGTCGATGGTCGATAGAGAGATAAACGCCATCGATCAGATCTTCGAGGCGATCGCCGAGAGCAAAATTGACATCTCCATCACCCAATGCCCAAACCACCTTCGCGCCTAGTTCATTCTTCAGACCCTTAATGTCTTCGCCTTGATCCTTGGTGACGTAGTAGGGATTCCAGGAGACCGACAGGCTCAGGTGATCGTTAGGGGCATAGCGCGCCTGTAGGAAACCGCGGACATCGCTGCGCTTGTAGTCGGTGTCATGGGAGCCATGGCTGGCATGGCCGTCATCGTCGTCATGTTCATCGTCGGCATGGTCGTCGTCGTCATGGCTATCCGTCTCCTCCTCATGGTCGTCATCATGCTCATCGGCATGGTCATTGTCGTCATGGTTATCCGTCTCCTCGTCATGGTCGTCATGCTCATCGCCATGATCGTCGTCGTCATGCTCGTCATGGTCGTCATGCTCATCGCCATGATCGTCGTCGTCATGCTCGTCATGCTCGTCGCCATGATCGTCGTCATGGCTATCCGTCCCCTCGGCATGCTCATCCACATGAACCTTGCCGTAAAAGTGTTCCGCTTCACCCCACACCAGGGCTGGACCAATGGCGGCCTCAATAGCGAAGCTACCGCCATTTCCAAGACCCCACTCCATCTCCAGGCCAAGCAAACCATCGATGGCGTAGTGCTCAGGGCTGCCATCGAGGTTGGTCATGAATCCTCCATGGCCTTCGATGCTGAGAACAGGGGATGCACGAAACTCTCCTGCCTCTAGCGCTTCTTCGCCACTGCCACCATGGTTATGGTTGCCACCAGCAACGCTGGGACGGCAGAGGGTGGCATCAAGCGTTACTGGAGCAAGCAGGAGCGCTAGAAACAAAAACTGGGGTCGATTGAAGAGACAACGAGGCATTTGATTGTGTAGGAATTAATTGAAAGGGCTTTAACAAAGGTGAAATTGATTGTTCAACGAATTGCGGACCAACGCCCAATGAGTTTATCGGCAGCGACCTGATCACACTGACCTCCTTGGCCTTTGACCACAGTGCAAATGTTCAGCGTTGCCGTGCCAACTGTGGAGCGATTTGGAGCGAGGCCATCTGCGAAAAGAGGTGAGCTATAAACGGGCAGTCCAGTGCTGCGGCTGATGCGACGCAGGGTCTTGCTGACAGGCAGAGATTCAGGAAATAGGGTTTGGGCGCCGGACCCTTGCACTTCAGTTGTGATCGTTCTAAGGCTAGAGGGGCGCAGAACGCCTCCGGTGGTGAAGGAATCGAGCATGGTGATTTGTCTCAGCCCATAGCGATTCGTGAGGTGGCTATAAGCCTTGTGTTCACTCACGAGAACGCGCTGATTCTCAGGAATCGTGGCGAACTGCTTGCCGCCCCAATCACCAACGGCATTGAGGACGGTAATAGCTTCTGCTGCCCGGGCAGCCAATGCAGACCGTTGCGATGCAGGTAGGACTGGAGCGAGACGATCAGCAACAACCACAACCATCGCGGCTGAGTTGGCGGGATCGTGCCAGACGTGGGGATCCGAGTCATTGTGGTTATGAGCGCCATGCTCCGCATGGTCGTCATCGTGGCTTGCGTGGCTCGCAGTGGGCATGGCCTCCTCCGCCACGGCAATCACCTTGGCTGAGCCGCTGATTTTGTTTGCACTCGGGGTGAGCTTGAAGCCGTTATGCAACACCAGACTCGCGTTGCTCAGAGCCTGTCGGTCGCTGGGTTTGAGCCTGTAGTTGTGGGGATCGCTACCAGGTTGAATCAGGCAAACCACCTTGACGTCTGTGGCTACAAGGGTGCGAGTGAGATCACAGAGCACACCATCAATGGCGACCACGGTTGGTTGACTGGCCTGTGCTGGAGTCTGAGTAGCAGAGACAGTGGAGAGAACAACCAGAGCCGTTAAGACAGATGCAGGGGTCCGAAGCATTGAAATGAAAACAGTCTAGAATGAGAATGATTCCCATTTTTATGACCAGGCGGGGTTTTGTGAGCGCTCTTGTTTCAGTTCCAAGACAGGACCAAGGTCTTCATCAGTTGGGTGTTGGCATTGCATCGGCGATCCCGAGCCTCAGCGTGCGAGGGGTCTCCTACGACTACGACAATTGCTCTGCCATTAAGAGCGTTGATCTCGATCTTCACCCTGGGACGCTCACAGCCCTTGTCGGCCCTAATGGTGCTGGTAAATCCACCCTGCTTCATCTTATTCAGGGTCGCCTTAGGGCGAATCAGGGCACGATTGAAAGCAACGGCAGTATTGCTTTGATGCCACAACGGGCGTCGATCGACTGGTCGTTTCCGATCACGGTGACGCAGATGGTGGATTTGGGAAGACTGCGTACGCGCAATCGAGGGCAGAAGCTTTCTGCTCAGCAGCTACTCAATCAGGTTGGGCTGAATGGGCTAGGTGCTCGACGGCTGGACCGGCTTTCAGGAGGCCAGCAGCAGCGGGTGCTGCTGGCACGGGCACTGATGCAGCAGACCAGCATCTTGCTGCTCGATGAACCTTGCAGCGCCATCGACCCGCCGACGCGGGAACACCTACTCACAGTGATGCGCCAGCAAGCAGAATCGGGACAAACCCTACTCGTTAGTAGCCATGATTGGGGCAGTGCCCTCGATAGCTATGACCGAGTGGTGGTGCTCGACGGCACGGTCCTTGCCTGCGGCACACCTGACGAAGTTCGCCAGAAACTCACCGACATGACTTGCATGATGGGCAGTCACTGCTGTGGATGACTTTGGCATCTGGTGGCTAACGCCACTGATCCTGGCTCTGATGGTTGGGTTGATCTGCCCGACGACTGGTGCTCTGCTGATTACCCAGCGCCGCATCCTGTTAGCCAATCTGATGGCGCATTCGGTCTTGCCTGGCTTGGTGCTTGCGCTGGCATTCGAGCTGGATCCCATCATCGGTGGTTTGCTGAGCGGTCTGCTGGGTGCGTTGCTGGCGGAACAGCTCAACCATCGCTTCAAAGGCCGGGAGGAGGGCGCAATGAACACCGTGCTGGCCGGTTTCACTGCCTTCGGGGTGTTGCTGGTGCCCCTGCTGCAGGCGCGAATCGATCTGGAAGCTCTTCTTTTTGGAGACATGCTTGCTGGCAACGGTAGCGATGTAATCCGGACGTTGATCGCCGCCGCTGCTTTGTTGCTTCTTCTTCTCAGTCGCTATCAGGATCTTGTGTTTCTCGGTGTGGATCCGGAGGGAGCGATCGCGGCGCGACGACCGGTCATGCAGATCCGTTTCATCACGATTCTGATCACCGCTCTGGTGGTGATCAGCGCAATTACTGCCGTTGGTGTTGTGCTTGTGATTGCCCTGCTTTGCGCTCCTGTGCTGGTGAATCTTGATCGCAGCGAGAGTCTGCGCGTCTTGATGCTGCGCTCTGCTGGGACTGGTGTGCTGCTGAGCAGTGGCGGATTAATGCTGGCGATTTTGCTGGATCTGCCGCCTGGGCCTTTGATTGGGGTGCTTTGTCTGGTGTTGTTGCCTTTTTGGCGTCGTTGAGCAAGGTTCAGATTGACATCGCTACTGACGGCAAAAGTTGTTCTGAGCTGCCATCCCCTAGCCAATCGGGATGCTCCTTTTTAGATGTGCACTACCCAGCGGCTAGCCAGTGCCAATACCAAGAATGCTCCGCTAGCTGTTAGCCAGGGTTGCCGCTGGCGGCTGATGAGACGACGAAGCAACACCACACAACCAAGCCAACCAAACGCAATTGCCAAGCTCTGGCAGAAGCCAATCACGTTGGGATCGGCGCTCCATTGAGGCCAACCAATCGGCAACACAGTCCCGGCCTCTGCCAAGCCAATCGGTAGATGACGGGCCAAGAGCACGCTCCATAACAGGGGCAAGGCGGTGTACAGCCAGCGACGCTCTACCCACAGACCTGCAGCCGTTGGCAGGCTTAGCGCTAGGGCAGCAAACACCAGTCGCATTAAAAGGGGCCCCTCCTGGAGAGACTCTGGAGCCAGGGGCAACCAGCCCAGTAGTCGTTGCCAATGATGCAGGGTGATTCCACCGGCCAACACCAAGATCAATCCCTTCTCGCCTTTTGGACCATGCATGCTGCGTTGCAGATCTGCGGCGGGAGGCCGCAGTCGCAATTGCACCGAGTGGTGCGGGCAGGCTTGGGCGCAGGTCAGACAAAGTACACAGTTGCGGTTGTCGCTGAGATGGGCTGGATGGGTGCCCAGGGGGCAACCTTCGCTAGCCATACCTTCGCCTTCAGCAGGACCCCCTTTGAAACAGGCGTAGGACGTGCAACTCCCTGAGCAAGTGCCCGATTGCGCACGTAATTCGAGGATCGAAAGCTTTGCGAATAGGCCATTCATGCCGCCAACTGGGCAGAGATAGCGACACCAGAATCGCTTTTCGAAGACCAGTGAACAAAGCACAGCCCCTGAGGTAATCAGTAGCAAGAGGCAACTGCTGAGTCGGGCGGTGTCTTCAAGGTTCCAGACCTCTTCCCAGATCAGGATCGCTGCGAACCCTGTCGCCAAAACAGGTGCGCCCCAACTGTCGTGATCGCCATGGGGCCAGAGCCTTGGTTGCAACCAACCGGCAGGTAAACCCAAGGTTGAGATCAATTTTGCGAGAGCCTTTTTGCTGTTCTGAGCAATTTCGCCCCAGACCATGAATGGACAGACTGCACACCAAAGTCGCCCGACCAGCGGGTAAGTCAGCAGGATCAGAGGCCACCACCAGGCCCAGAAAAATTTGAGCATGCTGTTGTGTGCCCTGTCTTGTGGGCCAAGCCATAGCCACAGATTCACGAGCACGAAGACCCAGCTCACCAGCCCAAAAAGCAAGCCGTTCCAGAGTTGGGGTGAGCGCATCAACTGACGTAGTTGAGGCTTCCAGCGCCAGATTTCAAAGCGCAGGTTGGGCTCCCGGCTGTTCACCCAGAACACGTCTTCCGGCAAAGCTGCGGGTAGGGCCATGGTGATTGCACCGCTCTCTTGCTCAGCCGCGGCCTGGCTGCGGGCCTGTTGCAAGGCCCGTTCCACCACGCTGTCCAATTCGCGGATGTTGTTCGGGAAATCGTGGCTTTGCAGTCGCCTGACAATTGCTTCGGGTAACTCGGGAGGGCGACTCCAGCCCAGACTGGGGCTGCGCTGGCGCAGGCTGTAACGGAGCCAATCGCCCAGATCGGATCGGCGCACTCGTAAGGGTGGCACTCTGATCTGAGTTGCTACCCCCTCTAGCTCTTTGAGGCTTGATTCGGCAGTAAACAAGATCCGCCCCGAGAAGGCAGGGTGGCCTTCAGTCGCAAGGGCAATCAGACGTGCTTGCAGTTGAGGCTCTGCAAGATCAATGCAGTCGATCAGAAGGTTGCCATCCCCTAGGCAATCGAGCAGAGACAGTTCATGAGAGCCTTCTCTGCCAAAAAGTTCAACGCCTTGGCCTCGTATGTTGCTGGCATCGAAGCTCATCAAAAGAAGGCGTCGATCGGCAGAGCCGAAATGCACGAGTCTGGCGATGTTGTCTTTTTCTAAGCCTGGTTCACCACTGATTAAGACTGGCTTGCGCTCTGGATCATTGGCTGCTTGGCGAATGGATTCACGTAACTTGCAGGCATAACGGCTGCCTCCAACTACGCCGCGGCGTGGGCGACCGATTAGGTAGGGAGCCATCCGCAGCATGCATTGATGGCTGGGGGTGGTGGACTCCATACCGATCAAAGACGACGGACATCCAATTCATCCAAGCTGACAGAAAGCCATTGCGGCTCAAGCTCATCTTGATCAATTAATTCATGGAGCTAAGCGCTCGATGCGCCAGGTTTGCGCATGGTTGCTGTCTTTTTGGGGCCGGTAGCGAAATCGATCGTTTAGCCGGTTCTCGCGTCCCTGCCAGAATTCGAATTCAATCGGAGCCACCCGAAAGCCACCCCAGAACTCAGGTAGGGGTACTTCACCATTGGCGAAGCGACGTTGAATTTCTTGCCATTTCATTTCCAGGATCTGGCGCGAGCTGATCACTTGGCTTTGCTGCGATACCCAGACCCCAAGACGACTCCCGAAGGGCCTTGAGCTGAAATAGGCCTGAGATTCAGCTGTGCTGATGCGCTCAGCAGGGCCCATGATCGCAACTTGCCGCTCAAGGCCATACCAGGGAAATAGCAGGCTCACATTCGGATGCGCAGAAATCTCTTGGGCTTTTCGGCTGCCGTAATTCGTGAAGAACACAAATCCGCGCTTGTCAAAGGCTTTGAGTAGCACTGTGCGGCTGCTGGGGCGCTTGCCATCAAAGGTGCTGAGCACCATGGCGGTGGATTCTTGCAGGTCAGCGGCGATGGCTTGCTGAAGCCAGCGACGGAATTGCTCCACTGGATCGGCATCTAGGTCGACACTGCGCAGGCTGGCTCTTTGGTAATTCCTCCTAAGAGCTGCAATGTCTTGATCAGGGGAGGGTGCACCCATGGGAGCGATGGGGTTAAGAGGATCCTTAGCCAATGCCGCTTGGGCCCGCCGCTTTATGTTCTATCTGTTTAGCAGGGTGTATTACTGCTGAGGCCTAATCCTTCCAGCAGCGGTTTAGCAATATCTGAATTTGCCGCACTGATAAAGATCAGCATCAGCGCCTTGTAATGGGCTCATCAATGGTTTGGTGTTGAGTTTTAAGGTTTCACCCCCTCGGGGAGCAGGGCTCCCTCTAGACGGGCTCCCTCCAGCATGGCTCCTTCTAGCTTGCTGTTTCTCAGATCGCATCCACGTAGGTCCGCTTCGCGTAGATCGGCCTCGCAGAAGGATGTGCCGTATAGGCAGCAGCCAAGCAGGTTGGCTCCGTGCAGATTGGCTCTCTGCAGAAGGGCATAACTAAGGTCTGCGTTGTTGAAATCTGCTTTGCCTAGGTCAGTGAGTTGATCGAGTCCTGACCGGAAATCTGCCTCCACTAGCCGGGCTGTATGCCATGTGCTGCTGGCAGCAATCACGCCTCTGAGGCAGCAGCGATGCATGACGGCATCGCTGAAGTTTGCTTGCTGCATGCGGGATCCGGAGAGATCGGCTTCGTGCCAAAACGATTGCTCAGCGTTGAGCCCGGAAAGATCTGCCCCCCATAGCAAGGCTTCTTGAAAGCAGCAGCCCTGTACGTTGGCATTGCTCAGTTGGGCATGACCGAAGCGGGCTTCCTTGAAACAGCTGCCGGCCAGTTCACAGCCTGAGAGATCGAGATCAAGACCATCCACCTGGCTGAGCTGAAGCCCTGGAAAAAAACGTTTGCCATCAGCAAGGGCTTGTCGTAATTGGTCGAGGTTTTGTGGTCCCAGGGAAGGGGTTCCCTCCATCAGATGATGGAGGAGAGCTCGTCGAGCTGTTGGCGGCGGGCGGTCATGATCAGTTTTTGGGCCTGGCTAATCAGTTTGAACACAGCCTTGTCCATCACCTCGTAGTACACGAGGGAGCCTTCGGGGCGGCGATGAACCACGCCAGCGATGGTCAGCAGCTTCAGGTGTTTGGATACCAGGGCCTGGCTTAGGTCAGTTTTTTCAACAACGGCCGTTACGTTTAGAGGCCCGCTCCTGAGTGCCTCGAGGACTGCTAGGCGGTTGGGCTCTGAGAACACTTTGAAGTATTCGGCGAGGAGCTCCATGCCATTGACTTGTACAAAACAGAATAAACTTAGCGTGACAAGTTGGGATTTGATGAGACATATTAATATCATGTCGTTATATTGGTCTTAGCTGAGACTGTGTGCTCCCGTGGTTTGTGGCTTGGATCTACGGCGCATTTGTCGATTGCCTAAGCCAAAGTTCGATTCTCAAAGCAAAGGCCTTATAATCACTTCCCAGTTAGAGCAAGGTGATGACGGCCACTACTGCGACTGCTCCTGCCATGAGAGGACAAGGGAGGAATGAGCTTCCCCCACACCTTGATGACAACCTCTTAACACCACGTTTTTACACAACAGAATTCGATAAGGCGGCCAAAACCGATCTTGACATCGCCAGAAAAGATTTTGAGGCAATGTTTAAAGAGATGGAAGCAGACTATAATCTTAAACATTTTGATCGCAAGGCTTCTCTAGAGCGCCTTGCTGAACTTTCGCCTGGGGATAAAGCCGTTTACGAGAGCTACCTTGTTCGCTCTGTTGTCTCTGAATTCTCTGGATTTTTACTCTTTAAGGAGATCTCAAATAGATTCAAGAAGGCAGGTCGGCAGGAATTAGGGCAGTTTTTTACATTTTTGGCAAGAGACGAAGCTCGTCATGCAGGTTTTCTTGGTAGAGCGTTGAAAGCAGAGGGGATCAATGTTGATTTGCCAAACTTAGGGAACAAAAGAGCTCCTACATTTTTCCCCCTTAGCTGGGTGCTCTATTCTTTATATCTTTCAGAGAAGATTGGATATTGGCGCTATATCCTGATTAACCGTCACTTGAATGATAATCCACAGAAGGTATGTGCGCCTTTATTTGACTTTTTTGAGCCATGGTGTCAGGACGAAAATCGTCATGGTGATTGCATCAATCTGATGATGCGTTGCTGGCCAGGAATGACCAAAGGTTTCAGAGGCAAGCTGCTTAGCCGTTTTTTCCTTTGGAGTGTTTTTCTTACTCACACACTCACTGTTTGTGAGCGGGGTGATTTTTACGAGCTTTTGGGTATCGACCCTGTCCTTTTTGATGAGGAGGTGATTGTGCAAACCAATCACACATCACGCAATGCATTCCCTTGGGTTTATAACTTCGATGATGGTAAATTCCTGGAGATGCGTATGCAGATTTTGCAGGCATTCCGCAATTGGAGGGAAAGTTCTGGATTGGCTAAGCCGGTAGCTCTAAGTAAGTTTGTGGCATTGATTCTTAGACAGTTTGCCTTGCCAATGCAGCAAACGAATGCAGTTCGCTACGGATAAACCCTCCAGACTGAAGAGACTTTCGCAAATCCCTGAGAGTTTTTTTCTGAAAATAGTACTCAATATATTCCTCTGGGCTAATTAGTTATAAGTTTTTTGATGATGCTTATATATCAAAAGGGCTGCCTGCCTTTGACTTAACTTGCCCTAAATATTTACCGAACTGCATTTCGTAGACCTCATCCTCATCCTGAGTCTCAACTTCTAGATCTCCAGTTGCTCTTGCCACGCAGAGCAGCCCATATCCTTTGTCGCGCATTTCTTTTGAAAGGCCAATGCCAGCCGTTTGATCCATTTCGCCGGATAAAATTCTTACGGCGCATGTTGTGCAACAGCCATTTCTGCATGAAAAAGGCAGCTCCTCTCCACGTGACTCGAAAGAGCGCAAAATATATTCGCCATCTGGCACATCAAAAGTAATTGTGCGGCCTGCTTGGCGGTGGTGGATTGTGATCTTGTGAAGGGATGTCATATGAGTAGCAAGAATGTGAAAGTGTTTTTTCAATGTAGTAAGGATAGGTATTTTTTAATGCTTTGCTAGCAGATTGGTTTGTTGTGTCGACTTGCCGCTTGTTTGTCGCCCGCATAAACTACCAGTCGACCCATTTCTTAACTACTTAGATTCCTATTTGTGGGCGCTGGTGGTAATGAGCTTGCATGTTCATGTAATTGATCAACATCTAGTTGAATGGTGCAACTCTCACCACCGAAGCGCATTTTTAGCCAATTGATTGCTGTTAGTTCGTTGGCAACCACTGCTTCAACACCTTTGCCAGGAAGATTAAACTTTTGAACCAGTTCGGGAGAAAGATACCAAAAAGCTACATCCTCTCCATTGCGCTTCCGGCGTTCGCGAATTGTTTCTCGTAATTGCCCATTGGCGGTGAGTTGGCCGGTAGGTGCCAACAGTACATAGAGAGCTTGGGTCTCTGACATGGTGAAAAGTGCTTAGAGAAATCCTTTAAATCAATCTTATACGCCAAGTTGTTTTGTCTTCGCAGGAAGGAGCTGAGCCTTGAGTGGCAGTGGCAGGGCGTTTCTTTGATTGTTTGACGGGTTTTCGTCTCTGCCTTCTCCAGTTTGGTTGTTTGCTCTACTTGGCTGATTTTTCAAGAAGATTGCAGTGATATTGCGATTGAACGGAATCTAAAGGCATCAATCACATTGTTTTCAGTTTGTTAGTCGATTGCATTAGCGCTACTCGCTAAGAGCAGCACTGCCAAGGCGATCTCTTCAGGCGGCCTCCTCTGCGTGTCCGAAATATTCAGGATTGGCGCAGTTTGTTGTTGGGCCATTGTTCCCTTTCGCAAGAGTCGTCTTAGTTGTTGCCTCAGCGTGGGTGATTTTGGGCGGGTTGACCAATGGCTGGAGTGGAGATCGCTCTGAGTTTTATGGATGAGCTGTGATCACTGAGGGAACACCTCTCAACGATCCTTGCTATTGATTGCGAGCAGGCCGTTTGATCAGCCCTGTTTTGGCCTGATTAGTTGTTGGACACTATTCCTAGAGCTCAAGTTTCCAGATCTGGTCTTTGAAAAGCTTCGCCTGAGTTATCCGCTTTGCTTTCAAGCTCGTGCTTCAAGTGTGTTCAGCCAGCTGATGCTGCCATGCCTGAATGGTTCTGATCGAACATGTTTACCTTGCCAGTTTCGCTGAATTAACTTTGCCCATCTGATCATCAGCTCCATGGAGGTGCCACCAAGTGCCATGTCTGCTTGGGAGATCTGGCATCCAGTGGAAACATGCCTCATCGATCAATGAAGAAGATCTAACGAATGCTGCCTAGGCAGCTCATGAGCAGCTCAGGGGATCAGCGAGCAAGTTCAGTCTTCTGGGAAAAGCAGATTGGCGAGTTCTTCTGCATCAACGTCATAGACGCGCGCCAGGCTGGTTTCAATGGCGCTGGTCACGTCTCCTGGAAGGAAGCGCATCGCATTGAGCGCATCTTCAGAGATGTCATCAGTGAGCAGCTGATCCTCAGATTCGAGCTTCTCATCATTGATCACGGCCAATACCCACGTGATGTAGGCATCCACCAAATTCGAAAATTCGAGTTCGGGATCGTTCAGATCCAGGGTCATGGGCCCTGCCGGATTAGACACCTCATCAGTCTGCCTGCTGGAGGAGAGGATGTCTGCCATGGATGAGTCCCAAGCAAGTCTGTTTCAGGGCAAATTGGTTGATTTTGCTTTGGCTGAGCTGGTGCGGCAGCACCGGGATAGCTTTCAGCCGCTCTGGACTGTGGATAGTTGGGCCAAGTTGCTGATCTGGATGGCCCTGAACTGTGGGTTGTCGGGAGAGCGCGAGAGTCTTGAGTTATTTGCCGAAGCTCTGGGGCCGAGGTTGACGGGTCGCTTGCGCGGGTTGTTTTACGAACGAACCTTGGAGGAGCTCGAATTGCAGCTTATGGCTGATCCAGCTGAGCCCCAGGTACTGGTGATGCCCATAGCACCTGGGGCCGTAGTGACACCCCAGCAGGCTTCCAGGGCATTGGATCAGGTGGGGTTGCTGGAAAGGGTTGAGTCCGATCGCAGTCGCTGGCAAAGGCTTGATGCGCTGGTTGCTATTCCTTGGAAAGTTGCTCAGTGATGCGGGTGATGGTTTCGAGCCGTAATGGATGCGCCGCGGCCTTTTGCGAGCATGGTTCGAATGCCGTCCACTTCCACCGTGACTGAGCTGAGCACCGCAGACCCAGCCTTTGTTCAGGTCGTTGATGCCCTTGCTAAGACCTACGACCCAGCTGGTACGGAGAGTCGCTGGCAATGCGCATGGGAGGAGAGTGGTGCTTTTCACCCTGACCCACAGGCTGCAGGCGAGCCGTTTTCGGTAGTGATCCCCCCTCCGAACGTGACTGGCAGTTTGCATATGGGGCATGCCTTCAATACGGCTCTGATCGACACAATCGTGCGTTTTCAGCGCTTGCAAGGAAAAAATGTGCTCTGTCTGCCTGGGACCGATCACGCATCGATTGCTGTGCAGACAATTCTTGAAAAGCAGCTCAAGGCTGAAGCGATCAGTCGTTATGACTTAGGGCGGGATGCCTTTCTTGAACGGGCCTGGGCCTGGAAGGAGGAAAGCGGTGGGCGGATTGTTGATCAGCTTCGCCGCTTGGGTTACTCGGTTGACTGGCAGCGTCAGCGCTTCACTTTGGATGAAGGCCTCAGTGCGGCTGTCCGTGAAGCGTTTGTTCGCTTGCATGAGCAGGGATTGATTTATCGAGGTGAGTACCTCGTGAATTGGTGCCCGGCTTCCGGATCGGCGGTTAGCGACTTGGAGGTTGAGATGAAGGAAGTCGATGGTCATCTGTGGCACTTGCGCTATCCCCTAACGGGTGGCCCGGCCGCTGATGGCACCACTCATCTTGAAGTGGCCACAACTCGCCCTGAAACCATGCTTGGCGATGTGGCTGTTGCGGTGAATCCTGCCGACGTTCGTTATCGCCATTTGGTGGGTCAAACCCTCACATTGCCCCTACTGGGGCGAGAGATTCCCGTGATTGCTGATGATCATGTGGATCAGGATTTCGGGACTGGTTGCGTCAAGGTGACACCCGCCCATGACCCCAACGATTTTGCGATTGGACAGCGGCACGACTTGCCTCAGATCACGGTGATGAACAAAAACGGAAGCATGAATTGTCATGCCGGTCGTTTTGAGGGGCTTGATCGCTTTGAGGCTCGCAAGGCAGTTGTGGCGGCCTTGCAGGAGGAGGGCCTATTGGTGAAAGTGGAGCCCCATCGCCATAGCGTTCCTTATTCCGATCGGGGCAAGGTGCCGGTGGAGCCTTTGCTTTCCACTCAGTGGTTCGTGCGTATGGAACCTCTAGCGGCCCGTTGCCATGAGTGTCTGGACCATGGAGCACCCCGCTTCGTACCCAATCGTTGGCAAAAGGTCTATCGCGATTGGCTCACTGACATTCGTGATTGGTGCATCAGCCGGCAGCTGTGGTGGGGCCATCGCATTCCTGCTTGGTTTGTTGTCAGTGAGACTGACGATCAGTTGACCGATGCCACTCCTTATCTGGTGGCTCGCTCGGAGGAGGAGGCATGGCAGCAGGCTCGTGATCAGTTTGGAGAGGCTGTGGTCATCCAGCAGGATGAGGATGTTCTTGATACCTGGTTCTCCAGTGGTCTTTGGCCCTTCTCCACCATGGGCTGGCCTGATCAAGAGAGTGCAGACCTCGAATGTTGGTATCCCACCAGCACTTTGGTCACAGGTTTCGACATCATCTTTTTCTGGGTGGCGAGGATGACGATGATGGCTGGTGCCTTCACCGGTCGCATGCCGTTCGCGGACGTCTATATCCATGGCTTGGTGCGGGATGAGCAGAATCGCAAGATGAGCAAAAGTGCCGGCAATGGTATTGATCCGTTGTTGCTAATCGAGCGTTATGGCACCGATGCTCTGCGCTTTGCCCTGGTGCGTGAAGTTGCCGGAGCTGGTCAAGACATCCGCTTGGATTACGACCGCAAAAGTGACACCTCCGCGACGGTGGAGGCGGCCCGGAACTTCGCTAATAAGCTCTGGAATGCCACTCGTTTTGCCCTGATGAATCTGGGTGGAGAAACGCCGGCGTCGCTGGGTGAGCCTGATCCCGCGAGCTTGCAGCTCGCGGATCGTTGGATTCTTTCTCGCCTAGCTCGCATGAATCGCGATGTTGCTGCGCGCTACGACAGTTATCGCCTTGGTGAGGCGGCTAAATGCCTTTATGAGTTCGCTTGGAACGATATTTGCGACTGGTATTTAGAGCTGAGTAAACGACGGCTGCATCCGGGTGAAGATCCCAGTGATGAAGTTCTGGCGGATCAGTGCACAGCTCGTCAGGTGTTGGCCAAGGTGCTTGGTGATCTATTGGTGATGCTTCACCCATTAATGCCTCATTTGAGCGAGGAACTTTGGCATGGGTTAACAGGTGCGCCGAAAGATACTTTTCTGGCTTTGCAAAGCTGGCCAGCAAGCAACAAATCATCTCTTGATGACGATCTTGAGCTGTCGTTTACGGAGTTGATTGAGGCCATCCGGGTGGTGCGTAACTTGCGTGCAGTTGCTGGTCTGAAGCCAGCTCAGACGGTGCCGGTTCAATTCATTACAGGCCGCCGTGAGCTGGCCGCTTTGTTGGAGCAGGCGACTGCAGATATCACAGCTCTCACGCGTGCTGAGAGCGTGGTGGTGGTGTCCAGTGCTGATCTGAAGCAGCGCTGCTTGGCCGGCGTTAGTGGAGAGTTGCAAGTGCTGCTGCCCATCGATGGATTGGTGGATCTGGATGCTCTTAAGGGTCGCCTGGAGAAGGATTTAGCTAAGGCAGAGAAAGAGATTGCTGGTCTGGCGGGTCGCTTGGCCAATCCGAATTTCGCAATCAAAGCTCCGCCGAACGTAGTTGAGGAATGCCAAGCCAACCTTGCTGAGGCTGAGGCTCAGGCTGAGCTTGCGCGTCAGCGGTTGTCCGATTTGGGTTGATGTGGTGATTGAGGTAGAGCAGCTCAGTAAGACCTATCAAGTCGCGGATAAGACTCCTGGTTTTGTTGGCACGCTCAACCATTTTTTTCGCCGCAAGACTCATGATGTTCAAGCGGTTAGTCATGTGAGCTTCACCATCGAGCCAGGCGAGATGGTGGGCTTCCTTGGTGCCAACGGTGCGGGTAAAACCACCACCTTGAAAATGCTTTGCGGCTTAATACATCCCAGCGCGGGGATGGTGCATGTCGCTGGCTATGTGCCTCAGCGACGTCAGGCTGCTTTTCTCAAGCAGATCACTTTGGTGATGGGTCAGAAGCAGCAGCTCATCTGGGACTTGCCGCCACTCGATTCGCTCTCGGTCAATGCTGCGGTCTATGGCATTGGAGAGAAGGAGGCCCGATATCGCATTAATGAGTTGGCGGAGATGTTGGAGATCGGTGAAGAGCTCACCCGCCCGGTTCGCAAGTTGTCCCTTGGACAACGCATGAAGGCTGAGTTATTAGCGGCCCTATTGCATCGTCCCTCTGTGCTTTTTCTTGATGAACCGACCCTGGGCTTGGATGTGAATGCTCAGGCCAGGGTGCGTCGTTTCCTGGCCGAGTACAACCGTCAAACGGGCGCAACGGTGTTGCTGACAAGTCACTACATGGCCGACATCACTGCTTTGTGTTCGAGGGTGTTGTTGATTGATCAAGGAGAGCTCATTCACGATGGTGGTCTTGATGAATTAGCTGCGAGCCTCTCTCCTTTCCGTCAGGTGCGTCTTGAGCTCAATAGGTCAGCTTCCCCGGAAGACTTCGTCGGTTATGGCGAGTTGGAAGCACTGGATGATCGCGCTGTGCGTCTTCTGGTTTCACGTAGTGAGCTCACTGTTGTTGTGGCACGTCTGCTGGCCAATTTTGATGTTTTGGATCTTGAAGTTAATGATCCACCGATCGATGAATTGATCGGCAGCCTCTTTCGTAAGGGGAGGGTGGTATGAAGATTGCTGGCTTGTCTTGGCCGGTGGTTAGGGCCTTGTTGGCTTCTCAGCACGCCAACATGGTTCAGTATCGCGCTGAGATTGCCCTTTGGGCTCTCTCGGGTGTCTTGCCTTTCATCATGTTGAGCCTTTGGAGTCAAAGTGACGCTGGAGCGTCATTTGGCTTCAAGGGGGTGGGCTTGGCCCGTTATTACCTCAGTGCCTTCATGGTGCGTCAGTTTTCAGTGGTTTGGGTGGTTTTTGCCTTTGAGGAAGATGCCTTGCTCGGGCGTTTATCTCCCTTTTTGCTCCAGCCTCTGCATCCACTTTGGCGTTATGTGGCTGCTCATGTGGCTGAACGAGTTACTCGGTTCCCTTTCTCTATTGGGATCGCAGCCATTTTTTTCCTGCTTTATCCAACGTCTTTTTGGTTACCGTCGCTTAGCCAGTTTTTGTTGGCTTGTCTGGCCATCTTGTTGGCTTTTAGTATCAATTTTTTGCTACAGAGTTTGATTGCGGCACTTTGCTTTTGGAGTGAGAAGGCTAGTGCTTTAGAGCGGTTGCTGCTAATTCCATATCTCTATTTCTCTGGTTGGTTGGTCCCTCTTGCTGCGTTCCCAGATGCGGCGCGAACGGCTAGTTTCTGGACCCCTTTTCCCTATCTGATTGATTTTCCAGCACGAGTGCTGGCGGGTTTGCCTGTTGATTTTGTGGCTGGTTTTGCGGCTCAGTTGTTTTGGGTAGCGTTATTGCTGCCTTTGGTGTTGATGGCTTGGCGCGCTGGTGTGCGTCGCTATACAGCGATGGGGGCTTGAGATGGGGCGCTACTTGCTCAGTTTGCAACGTTTTTGGGCTACGGCCTTGGCTGGGCAGTTGGAGTATCAGGCCAACATGCTGATTGATTTGTTGGCCATGGTTGGCAGTTTGGCTGGCAGCATCTTTGTGCTGTCTTTGTTTTTTGGGCAGGGGCGAGAACTTGGCGGTTGGAGCTGGGAAGCTGCTCTTGTAGTTCAGGGCATCTACACCTTTTTGGATGGCGTTTCAAGCACCTGGCTGCGCCCAAATCTCAGTGCGATTGTCACCCACGTGCGTGAGGGAACTTTGGATTTTGTGCTGTTGAAGCCGATCGACAGCCAGTTCTGGGTATCGCTACGAATCATGGCGCCGGCGGGCCTTCCGGAAATGGGGTTGGGGTTGGTTTTGATCGTTTGGGCTGCATCCCGGGCAGGCGCATCTTTCAGCCTTGGCACATTATTGGTGGCTGTTTTGATGCTTTGTGTAGGCGGTGTGATTCTCTATGCCCTGTGGTTTGTGATTGCTGCTACGAGCATCTGGTTCGTGAAGACCTGGAATGCCACTGAAGTGCTACGGGCCGTGCTGGCTTCCGGTCGGTTCCCAGTGAGTGCCTATCCACCGACTCTGCGCTTGGTGTTCACTTTGGTGTTACCGGTTGCTTTTTTGACCACGGTTCCAGCAGAGGTCATCCTTGGTCGTGCGGCCATGCAGATGTTGGTTTTGGGATTGTTCTTGGCTGTGATTTTTTTTGTGGGAAGCCGGGCTTTTTGGCTGTTCGCTTTGCGCTATTACACATCAGCTTCGAGTTGATGTGTGTTGCTGGTGTGCATTGGTTTGAGGTCTGGATTTAGGTGTCGCTGCCGACACCATGGTGTACTCGGAAAAGGTTGGTGGGGTCGTAACCCCGTTTGATGCTCAGAAGCTGTTCGTAGTTCGGGCCCCAGAACTCCTGTTTTCAGTTTGGTTCGAAGAAATTACCTTCGTTCACGTAGGAGCTGGTGCCAGGTGTGGCTGTGCGAATTAGGGCCATGGCACGATTCACATCCTGTTGTTGCTTGTAGTTTTGCCCAAGCAAGTGTGGCTCTGATTAGACGTGAGACGAGGCATCGGCGAAGCTCGTTGATGGCTGCTGTTGTGTTTGTAGCTTTCGCTTGTCGCCAAAGTGCTGGTAGGCCTATGGCGGAGAGAGTGGCCAATCAGGCTTGCTGCAGAAGTTTGTGCGGACGCATCGCCAACTCTGCATGAATCTTGAGTATGAGATGTATTGGTGTTGCATGCAGATTGCTTGTGTTGATGGATCCGGGGACTTGGTTGGAGTCTTGGCTGCCTTTCTTGCAGACACCTATTGGTGCAGTTCTGTTTGTGCCTCTCTATGCACTTTGGGTCACCTTGTTGCTGCCAGGCGTATGGGCCTCGATGCTTGCAGGTGCGCTTTTTGGAACTGGGTTAGGCAGTTTGCTGGTGTTTGTCGGTGCCTGCTTGGGTGCAGAGGCATCCTTTCTGCTTGGACGTTATTGGCTAAGGAATTGGGCTCGACGTCGCTTGGCAGTTGTGCCAAAACTGCAGGCTGTTGAGAAGGCCGTGAGTCGTGAAGGTCTCAAGTTGGTGCTCTTAACCCGCCTGTCTCCGGCGTTCCCTTTTAGTTTGCTCAACCTGGCATATGGCCTCAGTGAGGTGAGCCTGCGGGATTATTCGATCGGTTTGATCGGCATTCTTCCTGGCACTGTTTTGTTTTGTGGTTTTGGTGCCCTGGCTGGAGATGTGGCGCGATTTGGGGATGTTCTTTCTGGCCAGGCTGACCCTGCTACCTGGACTCTTAGGATTGTTGGGGTGTTGGCCACGGTTGTGGTGGTATGGCTGGTAGGCCTTGCAGCCAAGCGAGCTCTTCAGGATTCCGAGCCATCCAGTTGATCTGCTTGAAAAAGACGAAATTGATTCCACAAGTCGAGGTGGCCGGGTTTGAATAACTTGCATTGATGCTCGGTAACTGGATTTCCTGAGAGCCTGAATTTTATATTTAGCCAATCTTGAATTTTGGCCATATTCTTTCTCCTGAAAGCAGTATTGTTCTATTTGTAGAGTGCCTCAGCTTCTGATGGCTTATTATTGAGATCTTATTACTTATTCGCCTTATGACAAAGTTTATACTTTTTAAAGCAGGAGTAATTAATAATTCCCTTGAATTAATTGTTCAAGCTTGCTGCGTGAATAGTACAAGTCTCAATTGAAACCATTCTCATTTGCGTCATAGCCATCAGCCGAGATAACTTGAATGAGTTTGGCTTGACTATGGTTGTGCTGACTTGCTGGTAAGTATTCGTTACTGCAGAAGCTAGAGTTTTCCAAAGCAACTTGAGTGCGATTAGTTTGGTGATGAATCGCGGCTAGAGATTGGCGATGCTGAATGCTGATAAGACAGCCTGCCTGGGATTATAGGATGTTTAATGCCCCATCTCTATCGGCTGTTGCTAAGACAGCCTGTCTTAGCTTCTGCATAAATGGCTCATTTTTATAAGCTGATGATTCAATTTCCCATTGCTTTAACCCTTGCGATGAACTTTGTTCAATTGCGATATTCATAACCCTGTTCCAAATCTCAACTTGAACCTTAATTTGAGGATCAACATGAAAGGTGTGATCGACTAATTCATACACTTTGGCAGCTTCATTTTTGCCCTTGACACGAATTGCGTCGAGGAGCTTAAAGCAAAATTTGTTTAGCGTTCCTTCCTTTGAGAGTTGCGTCAGTACGCTATTGCTGACAATGACTTCAGAACCAAAGTTTTTATTAACCCCTTCAATCCTACTCGCATAATTAACGCTATCTCCTACAACCGTAAAGTTAAAACGATTGATGGAGCCAACATTGCCTACAATAGCATTGCCGTAATGAATGCCTATACGGGTATCAAAATGAATTCTGATACCTTTAGCTTTCCATTGATTGGCAAGCTTTTTAGAGGCTGCGCTTATAGCAAGTGCGGCATTGCAAGCGCATTGACAAGGGTGTGCAAGCTCAACTGGAGCACCCCATAGGACCATTAATGAGTCTCCTATATATTTATCAATTGTACCTGATTCAACTTTTACGCATTTTGTTAGCTCGTTAAAGTAATCGTTGAGATGCTTTAAAAGCTCCTTCGCAGGCAAGGTCTCAGAATATTTTGTGAAATCAGCGACATCTGTAAACATAATTGCAATTTCTTGATTGCTACCGCCAAGTACAGCCCTGCGGTTTGTATTGAGTAAATTGCGTACTACTTCGGTTGGTAGATATCTTGTAAATGAATCCATGGCCCTGGATAGCTTGGCAATGGAGTCTGTAACCTGATTAATCTCTAGAATCCAATTTTTTGATGATGGTTCATCAGATTCGTCAGATAGATCTAGATTGCTAAGGTTATTGATTTTTTCAATAACCACACGTAATGGCTTGGTCAACTGACTGCAGGCTAAATAACTTACAATGCTAATGATAAGTAGAATAGTGACTTGAAGAGTAAGAAGCCTTTTTAAAATTTTGTTTAATGGGTTAAATACTGTTTGCTCATCAATGATTCCAATTGCTGAGAACCCAAGTGATGTTTTTTTAGATATGGCATAGAAGTTATTATCATTAAGACTTAGCTTTTTAAATTTGTCGGGAGAATACTGGCCAAGAATTTTTTCTGTAATACGCCCCCATGTTGAGTTAATGAGCTTTCTGGGCGGTAGCAGTGTGATGTGATCAAAGCTTTTAGCTGTAGCGGTAGGGAAAATCAGATTTCCTTTTTGAGTGACTATATAAAAGATCTGGCCAGAGTAATCACCTCTATGCATTTCCAAATGATTGGCGGCTTTTAGTTGACTTGATGCTTTCTTAGACACGAAATTATTTTTATTGTCCATGTTGAACTCAGTGAAACCTGAGATTCCACTGTCAGCTGCCATTTTTGAGAGTGGAAGGCAAAATCTAAGTACACCAATAGGCCTTACTTTATTAACCTCTAACTCTATCGATGGTTTTGGCAATATTGGTTGATGGGCAGCCAAGCAACCTTCAATGCGAGTACCGAATCTTATGAAATCAACGCCAAGGTTAAATTGCCCTTCCAAGGCATTTAAATATCCATCTTTTTGATTTAGTCGCAGTTCAATAATCTTTCTATTATGTATATTCATCTCTTCGACGTTGCTTGACAGTAATAGTTTTCCTGATTCGTCAAATAGTCGCCAAACTCGATTTGGACTAAGTTTGAAGTATGGCTTCAAAGCAATACTGATTATTTCAGGATCTAGCGATCTGATAGAGGGATTTTCACTCAAGGCATGCATTGTATTTCTGATATTTTTTTCCCAACGCTCTATACTATTAACATAGATATTTATATGATCATTATATCTTTGGTAGGTCTGATCAAGAAGCCTCTCAGAAGCAGTGCGATACAGAAGTGTATTGCCTATAGAAAAAGAAATGGCAATAACTGAGATGATTTGAGCTGTAATCGTAAATTGCAGGCCTCGAGTAAATTCGAATTTCCTTTTGGCCAGTGAATAAATCTTTTTTGTAACAGATAACTCTCCTCTTGCGGAGGATTTTTTGTTATTTTTGGGGTTAATTCTTTGCTTACATGCCGATTGACTTTGATTGCTAGAGTCTGGATCAACATTTTGGGGATCCATAGAGGGTTGAAGCTAAAGGCTTTGTTTTTGCAAGAGGTTGACTAAGGAGTCGCTAACTTACTTGGTTAAGGATATCCTCGATCCTAAAAATTACTTGGTCGACGGCTACCTCAACACCAACCGTACTCAGAGCAACAGCCTCAATCGCTTCACTCCATACACGCTTTTCAATGACTTCACTATAGGCCTTATTTTTAACAGCATAGGGTTGCCTGAAAAACTCCACAGTTTTTTTTGCTGCCATAATGTGGTAATCTTTTGCGTCGTTCCAGAATTGGCTTTCTATAGCAGACTTAAAGACTGGCAAATAGCGCCCTTGTGAGCCTTCTATGAGTTTATCGAAACTAGAATCTTGAAGCATAGAATTAACAACTGTTTTCGCCTGTTGAGACCTTTCATTATTGAAGATTACAAGCTGCCTTACCTCTAAAACAGATTTAAGTGGCTTACCGTCCAGTCCATTGGGCCAAGTTACAGACCCCATTCGCTTGTAATAAGTAGTTTCGTCCAATGCTTGTGAACCTGGTATTGATAAAGTGGGATTTGCTGTCATAAGAGTATTGTAATTTAGAAATCGAATATTGTTGTCAGCATCTGTCCATTGAGTTGCATCGGGAGGTACATATTTTTCTGTATAGAGACTTGTGTAATCTGTGAGTGCCTTTATGGCTCGTTCCCTTTGGGTTTTTTGATTTAGTACAAGCCTCCCCAATTCATCTACTATAGTTACTCCATAAGCTTCTAGGAATAAGTTGAATATATTGCCAGTATCAGATGTGTTGGCTGACATTGGCAAACCGATGCCATAGGTTTGATTAAAACCTGCTTCTTTAGCCAGCCTTTGGTTTTGCTTCCAGAAATCCCAGAACCCATACCAGTCGGTTGGAATTGCAGGTGACTTAGAAAGATGATTGATGGCAGCGAGCAAGTCTTTCCAATAGTGAATATAAACCCCGTTGAATGATACTGGAACCGCAATAATTGCTTCGTTCAAGCCATCGCTATCTTTGTAGGTAACGTTATTAATCACTCCATCAACAAATTTACTCTCTAAAGGTAAAATGATATCGTCAATAGCAAGCAGTTTATTGCTTTTAGCAAGGTTAGGCACAAGGCTCTTTAGCGAACCTCCACCATAATAAATGTCTGGAATGAATCCATCCCCTAGAATTTGATTATGCGTTTCGCTTAGAGCTTGCCTATTGTCATTCATTATAAAGGTGATGTTTGCCTTCACCCCAGTTCTTTTTTCTGCCTGCTGGAATATCAGTTCTACAACATCTCTTTCTTCGGGATAAAAGGGCTTCTCCCACCATACCTCAAGTGGTTTTTTGTCTTTCGAGCTCAACGTAAAAATATGCCTGTCAAACTGTCCACAAGAAGCTAGTGAAACACCTGCTAGAATCTTTAGTAGGAAATTACGCCTTTTCATTCTGATTAACTTTTTTCATATTATCCAAAGGGCAGTGGTTACTCTTTTTTAAAATTTTAATGCACTTCCCGCATGAGCTTTTAAAGCCCATATATTTCGCAAAATATTGACACCTGGGAGCTTTGATTTGACTTGGTTGCCAGCCTGACTACTTTTGTTCTTTAGGCTTCTGCAATCAATGTGATTATTGCTGACAGCTCTTCATTTCCGGCTTTGATGCGATCAAATTTTGCTCTAAAGGATTTGCAACGTGAATCCAGTTTTAAATTGAGGAGGTAAAATTAGTATCCACACCTGTTAAATCGAGTAGCCAAGGCAAAACACATTTTGGCTAAAAATGAATGCTTATGATAAGTGCTCAGCCATAATTTAGCCTTGCCAATGAGGTCTTGTCTTTTTAAATATCCTCTTCTACTTGCTTGTTTATCTTCTCAGGCTGACTGTTTGAATTTAGCCTTTGCATTGTTATAATGGACCTATACTGATCAGGTCAATATTACACATTAACTTATAGACCAAGCTGTACAATAATGAGCTAGGGTTCAATCGCTAACCTTCCTTTGTAGTTGTCACTAGCTCTGGTAGTGGTTGGGTTTGTGTTGTGTTCACTGGTTGGCTCAGATGGGATTGTTCAGCTAGGGACGTACGGCTGGTGGCTGCTCTTTGTCAGTGCTTGTTATAGCGTCGTTGGCTTCTATGGTCTGACGGGTGAGCGGTGTGTTTGATTTGCGCTTCAGGGTTCCGAACTATCCAGTTGATCTGGGTTCTTGAGCCGCCAATCTCTTAGGGCAGCAATGAAAACGAACCAGCTCAGCCGGAGGCGTGCAAGCACCCCAGTGCGTTGAGCCAGATCTGCATATTTGGCACGTCCGCAGGCTGTTTTGATCCAGGACTTGATGTTTGCTTGGGTCATGCTCTTATGCAGTGATTAAAAAGCCTAGGGATGGAGAACTTCAGCTGGCCAAAAGTTTGAGCAGATCCTCCTCGTTAAGTAGCTTGACTCCAAGTTTCTCGGCCTTGTTCAGTTTGCTGCCTGCTTCAGCACCAACCACCACATAACTGGTGTTTTTGCTGACAGAGCTACTGACTTTGCCACCGGCGGCTTCGATCAGGGCTTGGGCTTCGCTGCGGCTCAGGGTTGGCAGAGTGCCAGTCAAGACAAAGGTTTGGCCCTGCAGGCTGACCGTTCTTTGGTTTTGATCTGTGTCGTGGGCGAGCTCGTCTTCATTTGCTTCCAGGGAGATGCCTAGCTGTTCCAACTTGGCCAGAAGCTGTTGATTGGCGGGGGTGGCAAACCATTGTTGTAGTGACTGCGCAATTTCGTTGCCGACTCCGAACACTGACGTGATTTGTTCGGGTGCCTTGCAGGCGGCGTTGGCCAGTGTGGCGGCGCTGGGGAACTTTTTAGCTAGGGCTTTAGCGTTGACCTCGCCGACGTGGTGGATGCCCAGGCCGTAGAGCTGCTTATGCCAGGGCTTGCTTTTGGAGGCTTTAAGGGCGGTTATCAGGTTTTCTGTTGATTTACTGCCCATGCGATCCATGCTTGCCAGAAGGCTTGCCTCTAGGGCATAGAGGTCAGCAATTGATTGCACTAGGCCGCGGTTTACCAGCTGTTCGATCAGCTTGCTGCCGAGGCCATCCACATCCAGAGCTCCTTTACTGACCCAGTGACGTAATGTTCCGCGCAGGATCGCTGGGCAGCTGTTGTTGACACAGCGTGTTGCTGCTTCGCCTTCTTCCCGCACTAGTTCTGACCGGCATTCCGGACAGATATGAGGCAGTTTTAGTGTCTGTGCTCCTGCAGGTCGTAGTTCTCTCAACACACCTATCACTTCCGGGATGATTTCGCCGGCCTTGCGCACCACGATGGTGTCGCCGCTATGGAGATCGAGCTCGCTGACCCGATTGGCGTTGTGCAGTGTGGCGCGGCTCACACTTGTACCTGCTAGTGGTATCGCTTCGAATTCAGCCACAGGTGTGACGGCGCCTGTGCGTCCCACCTGGCAGGTCAGCCTTAGTAATTTGCTTGGGGCTTCTTCAGCGGCGTATTTGAGTGCAATCGCCCAACGTGGGGCCTTTTGAGTAAAACCTGCGGTTTCTTGTAGTTGTAAGTCGTTGAGCTTTACGACTACTCCGTCGGTGGCGTATGGAAGTTGATGGCGATCGTCATCCCAGAGCTTGAAGAAGTTTTCTACCGTAGTTAAATCCGTAAGCAACGTGGTGTTTGGATTCACTTTGAAGCCGATGGCCTGGAGCCATTGCAATGCTGCCCATTGGTTCATGGGTCTGGCTGGATCATGAGCTTTCGCTTGCCAGTTGCCTGGTAGATGCAGGGTGTAGGCAAAGAAGTCCAGCTGACGTGAGGCCACCACCTTGGGATCCAGTTGCCGCAACGTGCCGGCACAGGCATTGCGGGGGTTGGCAAAGGCTACGTCGCCCCGTTCTCCTCGGGCAGTGTTGATGTCTGCAAAGGTGCTATTCGGGATAAACGCTTCTCCTCGCACTTCCAGCCAGGCTGGCGGATGCACGAGTTGTAATCGCAGCGGAATGGAGGCAATGGTGCGGACGTTGGCCGTGATCTCCTCTCCATTAGCGCCATCACCGCGGGTGGCTGCGCGTATGAGTACGCCGTGTTCGTAGCTGAGGGCTAGCGCGTTGCCATCGATCTTCAGTTCGCCCACCATCGACAGATCAGGTTGAGGCGTTTTAGGCTTGGTCTGATAACCAAGCAGCTTGACGAGTCGGACGTACCAGCCCGTTAGTTCGTCAAGATTGAAAGCATTGTCGAGGCTGAGTAATGGGATGCGATGCTCAACACTTGCAAAGCCTTGAGCAGGGGCTCCACCAATCCTTTGGGTGGGGCTGTCTGGGGTGAGTAGCGATGAATCTTTGGCTTCTAGGTCCAGTAGCTCGCGATAGAGGCGGTCGTAGACGGCATCCTCCATCGTTGGTGTATCAAGCACGTAGTAGGAGTGGGCGGCTTGATTGAGTAGTTGGCGTAGTTCGGCTGCCCGCTCTGGGGGTGTTCTCGACGTCGGGGTCACCGCAGCTGTCTTAAGAACGATCGGTCATGAATTGAGGGGCACAATGCGATCGACTCGCCATGCATCGTCAATCTTGCTGAATGTGAAATCCATTTTTAATTCATCTTTGCCATCAGATTTGAGTTTGATTGTGAGGATGACCTGGCCTTCTTGGAGCCTAGGCCGACCGGATTTGAGGTTGCGGTAGCGGTTGAGTTTCAGACCGGCCAGGAATTGGATGAATTGTTGTCTGTTGACGTGCTGCCGATAGGTCTTGGTGGTGAGTAGGTAGGCAGCATCAATCCGACCTGCTGCCACCTGAGTGAAGAACTGCTTGACCAAGGGGTTGATGCCTCTTGCACTGAAGACCAGCCTGACGGCTGTGATGGTCCAGTAGAGCAGTAGGGCTCCAGCGCCAGCTAGTAGGGCTTTGGTCCCAATGTCCCGTGCCAGGGCTAGATCCATCGTCTTGATGCAATTGACAAGAGAGTCTGACTGACCGACTTCAGAAATATGGTTCTTCAGCGATTGTGTGAAGTGGGCAGACTGTCAAAGCTTGATTTAAGGGCCTACCCCACGCGCATTAATGCCCCTGGTGCCTCTGCTGCCGCTTTTTCATCGCTTCAATAGGGAATACTTCAATGGCGCACTGGCGATTGGATCCCAGCCCCTTCTGTCTGTGCGGTGGAGTGATGGTCGATTGCGCAAGACAGCAGGTTTTTATCGTCGTGGCTTAAGGGTTGACGGCCGCAATGGCTGCGAGATTGTTCTTTCCCGTCCTTTGCTGGAGCTTCTGCCTCAGACCGCCACTGAAAGCACTCTTTGCCACGAAATGATCCATGCCTGGATTGATCTTGTACTGCAGGTAAAGGAGAGTCATGGCCCCAACTTTCATGCCCGGATGGCCGCCATTAACGCTGCCCAGAACCAGTTTCAGGTGAGTGTGCGCCATCAGTTTCCCGTGCCTAAAACGCCGCCGCGGTGGTGGGCGGTTTGCCCTCGCTGTGGGCTTCGTTCTCCTTATCAGCGGCGTGTTCATCGCGCTGCTTGTCGGCAATGTTGCGACCGTCACTATGGGGGTAGCTGGCATGCCAGCTGTGTGTTCGTCTATGAACCTGCGTCACCGGAGACCTGAGTGGACATGTTTTTCTGGGTGCTTCAGGTCAGTGGGGTCTCGATTGCCCTAATCGGTTGGCAACGGGAGCAGTGGTTGCAGCGGCGGCGCCGGTAACGTCGATGCATGGATACACGTCGTCAACGTCGCCAAAGGTCCAGGGATCCGTTGGATCGTCGTTTGGATCAGTGGCTTGAGACAGGTCGTCAGTTGGTTGATGGTGTGGCCGGCACCCGCCCAGGACAGCGTGGATCTGGTCGTACAGACCGTCGTTCCGCTGCGAACTTGGGAACGGTTGGTCGCTGGGTTGGTGACAAGCTTGAATGGTTGTTGGAAGAGGATGAGGACGATGGTTGGCTGGAGCCTTGGCAGTCCGAGCCTCAGTCCACTGAAATGCGAGTGAAGCGACCACTGGAAGCGATCTCTCGCCGTGTTCCCCCATTGATTCAACCTGCGTCTTCTCGCAGTGAGGTTGTGCCTAATGAGGATGACTGGCCCGATGAGTCCACCTTCCAGGTTGATCGTTGGCAGCGTCGCCCATCAGAGCGGATTAATCCTGAGGCCGCTTCAAACCGAAGCGCATCAGAATCATTGAAGCGACCGCTTGAGCGGCGACCTTTGCCGCGTTCCAGTCGTCGACGCGATTGAGCGTGCGCGCTTCAATCAGGCTGCAGCGCGGAAATATGCCTGATGTGTTTTGAGCGCTACGCGAAAAGGGCAGCCTCGCTGGGCGAGTTGATCATTGACGTCACCTACCAGCTCTTCAGGCAGATCTTCAGCCATTTGCTCTGCTGTTGCATTGATGGAGGGAGATCCCTCTTCAAGGGCCTCAAGCAGTTGGGCCCATTGCTCCACCTGAAGTGTTCGGTTGATTGGTTGGTAGCCGCTTTTCTCAAGCAAGCCTTTGCAGATTTTGGCGTTCCAGAGAGCTGTGCGTGGAGGGGTTTGTGGACCGTGCTTATGGGCTGCACCAGTCTCAAGGGCTCCTGGAGTTGGTCGTCCATGTCGATCGCGCAAGCCCTGTAGTTGTAGAGCTCGGCCGCAATTGATCGCTGAGATGCCGTAGATGCGTCCCAGATCAGTGAGGCTCAGCCAGCTTGGAGAGGGTGCCATGGAGAGGGGAACCGCTTTAATAATCTTCCCGAAAGCACAAGAGTTGGCAAGTTGTCAAGTTAAAAATCGACAAATCCAGAGCTCTGGTCATGAACAGAGTTGAAGCTCTTGTCGTGGAGTGGGTCCGAGCCATTTCTCTAGCTCAGGGCTGAAAACTTCTCGGATCACTGTTAGTTCACGCTCTTGGCGAAAGAAGCGATAATGCCGGCTCCAAAATGGCCCTGTTTGGCCGAATGCGGATTCGAGCCAATCGGCAGCGACCAGCCCCAGTCCGTCGACTTCACGAAACAGTTCGGAGCGGCCTTTTGTGAGACTGTCCCAGATGGGTTGATTGCGATTGTGGAGATGCTTTTCGGCTTCAGCGTAATTCCACCAGCTTTCCGCCCAGGCCAGGGTATGGGAGTCGCAGATCAACCACACCTGGCGCCTTAGTAAAGGTGGTTTGAGTTCGCGAACTTCCTGCGGGGCTGTTGCATCAGGATTGGGTTCCGGTTGCATGGCAATGAGGTTGACTTGCACTTCATGGCCTGTGAGCAGTCTCAGGTGGCGGGTTGGGCTGCCATCCCCAAGCAGCATCAATCGCCAGGGTCCGGGCAGTTGCCAGGGGCCTTCACCAGAGAGCACTGCCTTGCTAGGGGCGTCCCAGACCCGTGCTGGCGAGATCAGTCCTGAGGGTGTTTGGTTCAGAAGGCGCCTCCAATGTTGAGCTGACGTTGCTGGCCTTGACTTTTGATGACGGCACCATTGGCGTTGACAGAGTCCAAGCGCCAGTTGCTGCTACCGATGTTCTCTCCGGGTGTTGCGGAGGTGGAGGTTTGCTTCAGCTGAAAGATTGCTGAGCTGCTGCCTTTAGGGCCATGCACGACACCTACCAGGACGGGTACTTCGCTTGCATTGTCCTGAAAGTGACTTGAGTTGCTGGAGAACGTTTCTTCGCGGATGGGAACGATGACAGGCTCCAAGCTTTGGACCCAATCAGGATCAAGCGGAGGTTGGGGAAGGCCTGCCAGCTCAGCGTTTGTGTTTTGGGCGCTAATGCTTGAGCTGTTGCTGGGTCCTTCGGTGGTCGTTCGAGATGCGGCGGGTAACTTTCTGAGCCGCTCCATGACTAGCAAATTTCGTTCTCGGTCAAGCTGGGCTTGGGAGGCCTGCCAGTTGTGAGCTAGCCAGACACTGCTGATTAGCCCCGTAGTGGCAAGACCAGTAAGAGTAAGAGTTTGCCACTGAGGTAGCTTCGCCTTTAGTGATTCGTGGACATGCAGCCTGGCAGGGGTCAGATGTTTGTCTTGCTCGTGGAAGACGCGGTCCATTACCTGTTCAGCTCGTAGGTTCCAGTAGGCCCGCGAGGTGGTGAGCTGAGAGGGCACCGTTGGTTTTCAATGACATCCAACCTTATCGATCGTGACCAGAGGCGGCGAGGGTTCGACGCTTCTGCAGTTCCAGCCAGACCAATAGGGCGGTGAGATCTGCCTTGCTAACACCGGGAATCTGGCTGGCCTGAGCGAAATTGAGTGGCCCTACAGCGGTTAGTTTTTCGCGGGCTTCCTTAGAGAGGGTGCTGATGTTGGCGTAGTCGAGATTTGCAGGCAGGCTTCTTTTGCTCTGCCGCTTCAATTGATCAATTTGTTGTTGCTGTCGTTGTAGGTATCCGCTGTACTTGATATCGATCTCGGCTCCTTCTCGTACACCTAGGGCAAGCTCTGGATCGACTAGGCCATGCTCGATCAGATCAGCACTATGCACGCCAGGACGTCGGAGCAGATCGGCCAGAGTTATGGATCCTTTGATTTTTGCGCCTGTTTGGGCCTCGAGGGCCGGTGCGGCTGGATGGCTGGCTTTGATTCGCTGCTTTTCGAGTCGTTGTTTTTCATTCTCTAGAGCGGTTTGTTTGCTTTGAAACAGCTGCCAACGGCGTGCATCAATCAGGCCCAACTGATAGCCCAGAGGCGTGAGGCGTCGGTCTGCGTTGTCGCCCCGCAAAATCAGGCGGTATTCGCTTCTACTTGTCAGAACCCGGTAAGGCTCGTGTAGGTCCTTCGTCACGAGGTCATCGATCATCGTGCCGATGTAGCTCTCTTCGCGTGGGAAATAAATGGCTGGCTCGCCTTTGATTTGTCTTGCTGCATTGAGGCCTGCGACCAGCCCTTGGGCGGCGGCTTCTTCATAGCCGGTTGTGCCATTCAGTTGCCCAGCAGTGAACAGCCCTTTGACGCGTTTGGTTTCCAATGAAGGACTGAGCTGTGTGGCGGGAAGGTAGTCGTAATCGACTGCATAGGCGGGTCGCAGCATTACGCATTGTTCAAGCCCTGGCAGGGTGCGTAGCAAGTCGAGTTGCAACCGCTCAGGTAGCCCTGTTGAGAATCCCTGCACATAGATCTCTGGAGTGTCGCGACCTTCCGGTTCGAGAAAAATCTGGTGAGAGTCTTTGTCAGCAAAACGGACGATCTTGTCTTCGATTGATGGGCAGTAACGCGGCCCTTTGCTGTCGAGAAAGCCTCCATAGATAGGCGTTAGTTCGAGGTTCTCTTTGATCAGCTGATGGGTTGATGCGGTGGTGCGGGTGATGTGGCAGCTCATCTGTTCACCGCTGACCCAGGCGGTTGGGTCGAAGGAGAAGAAGCGATCAGCGGCATCGCTGGGTTGCTCTTCCAGTTGATCGAGAGCAATGCTGCGTCGATCGACTCTGGCCGGAGTGCCTGTCTTGAGGCGATTGGTTTGGAAGCCAAGTGACTCGAGGGCTTCGGTGAGCCCCTCTGCGGCTTGCTCGCCGGCACGACCTGCCGGCATGGATTGATTGCCAACCCAGATCTGACCACCAAGGAACGTGCCGGTGGTTAGCACGACAGCTTTGGCTCGATACACACTGCCGAAATAGGTTCGAACGCCTGTGATCTGGGCCGCTTGTCCTTGAGCCGGCTCCCAGTGCTCCCCTCCACCTGATGGATCACCTTTGACTTCGAGACCAGTCACCATCGCTTCTCTTAGAGAGAGGTTGGCTGTTTGTTGCAGCAACTGCAGCATCTGGCGCGCATAGAGACGTTTGTCTGTCTGAGCACGAAGCGCCCAGACGGCAGGGCCGCGGCTGGCATTGAGCACACGTTTTTGCAGCGCTGTCGCATCGGCCAGGCGCCCGATGACACCCCCAAGGGCATCCACTTCATGCACGAGTTGACTCTTGGCTGGACCTCCCACTGCGGGGTTGCACGGTTGCCAGGCAATCCGATCGAGGTTGAGGGTGAATAAAGCTGTGGAGAGGCCTAAGCGCGCTGCAGTGATCGCGGCTTCACAACCGGCGTGCCCACCGCCGACGACGATGACGTCGAAGTGTTCGGTAGGGGGAGTACTGAAGGGCATATGGGGCCCGTGAAGTTCTAGAGAACAGTGGAAATCATCAATGTATTGCTGCTTTAGGCCGCCAGGTTGCGGAACCGTGTGAATTGTGGCTCGAACAGCAGTTTTACTGTGCCGACAGGGCCGTTGCGGTGCTTGGTCACGATGACTTCGGTGATGCCGCGGTCGGGGGTTTCTGGGTTGTAGTACTCGTCGCGGTAGATCATCAGCACCAGGTCGGCGTCCTGTTCGATTGAGCCTGACTCGCGCAGGTCGCTGAGCATTGGGCGTTTGTTGGTGCGGGATTCCACCCCACGGCTGAGCTGTGATAAGGCAATCACAGGTACGTTTAGTTCCCTGGCCATGCCCTTAAGGCCACGGGTAATCCGGGAGAGTTCCTGGACACGGTTGTCAGGCGTGGAGCCCTCCATTAGCTGTAGGTAGTCGATCACGATGAGCCCTAGCTCTTTGCCTTGTTCGGCCATCAGTCGCCTGGAGAGAGAACGCATCTCCAGAACGCCTGAATTGGGTTTGTCATCGATGTAGATCGGTAGCTGACCAAGGGTGTTGATGCCCTGGCCCAAAAGAGGCCACTCCTCCTGCCGTAAACGGCCTGTTCTCAGTCGACTGCTCTCAATGCCAACCTCCATTGAGAGCAGTCGATAGGTGAGTTGCTCCTTGCTCATCTCCAGGCTGAACACGCACACAGGCAGGTTGTGGAGTTGGGCTACGTTTTTGGTCAGATTGAGCACCATTGAGGTTTTGCCCATGGCGGGGCGGCCAGCCACAATGATTAGGTCACTGCGCTGCAGCCCCTGGGTCATGGCATCCAGGTCGTAGAAGTTCACTGGGATGCCTGCGACGGACGTGCCCAGTGAGCGGCTTTCGATCTCGTTGAAGGTGCTGGTAAGGATTTCTGCTGTGGGGGTGAGCCCTTTGGATGGTTTTTCCTGGCTAATCGCAAAAATTGTTTGTTCTGCTTTGTCGAGAACCTGTTCCATCGGCAGGCCCTGGTCAAAGCCGAGTTGAATCACTTCGTTTCCTGAGCGAATCAACTGTCGCCGCAGGAATTTGTCCATGACCAAACGGGCCACTTGCTCGATGGATGCAGTGGAGGCGACGCGCTCTACAAGCTCGATTAGACGGTTGCTGCCACCTACCTTCTCCAGGGATCCTGTGTCGGCCAACCAGGCGCTCATTGCTGTGAGGTCGGTGGGCTTGCCCTGGCTGTGAAGCATCAGGGCTGTGCGGAAGATCTCTCGATGGGCGTTGAGATAAAAAGCCTCAGGTTGGAGCACATCGACCACTCTGCCGATGGCATCAGGATCGAGGAGGATCCCTCCTAGAACAGCTTCCTCTGCCTCCAGATTTTGAGGAGGCACGGAGTCTGGCAGGGCTTCAAATCTCGGTTCTCGAGATGTGGCAGAGGCTTTCCTTAAGGGACGGGACCCCTCTGCGGCGGTATCGCCGTTGTTTGGTAGGGGGGCGCTCACCATGGATGAGGAGCTGACGTTATAAGGAGACCCACTTTGGCTTGTTTGGCAAGCCTTGCCAGCAATCAGTAGCTGACGACTTCGAGGTTGATTTCGGCGTTGACTTCATTGTGCAGTTTCACTTGCACCTTGTAGCTACCGGTCCGGTGAATTTCCGGAACGATGATATTGCGGCGGTCGATCTCCTTCTTTGTGGCTGTTTCGATTACTTCAGCGACATCACCATTGGTGACTGTGCCAAACAAGACATCGTCTTCGCCGGTTTGCTTTTTAACGGTGAAACGTCCGATTGTGACCAGAGCGGTTTGGAAGTCCAGGGCTTCCTGCTTGATTGCCGCCTGTTGTTCGGCCTGCTTGGCACGTCGGTGACCGACCTGTTTCATCACGGCTGGGGTCACAGGGACAGCCTTGCCGAAGGGGAGAAGGAAGTTGCGGGCATAACCAGGAGCAACCTCTACCAGGTCGCCGTCCTTGCCGAGGCTGAGGACGTCTTCGTTCAGGACGACTTGTACGCGCTTGGCCATGGCGATAAGAAGACGGACGACGACTGTTGAGCGATCGACAACCTTACGATGTGATCGGTAGCCGGATCTTGCGAGCCAAGCCTAGGGCTCGCATCAGGCGGATGTGCTGCCAGGTGAGGTCGATCTGACCGCGCTGGAGTCCATGAATGGCGGAGTGCGGGAAGGCGTGGTGGTTGTTGTGCCAACCTTCGCCGAAGGTAAGAGCTGCTACCCAAGGGTTGTTGCGGGAGTTATCACCGCTGTCGAAGGCCACAGTCCCCCAGCAGTGAGTGGCGGAATTGACCAGCCAGGTGATGTGATAAACGATCGTTAGGCGCAAGGGGATACCCCACAGCACGAGGGCCCAACCACCAGCTCCACTGACGCTGCCGATCCAGAAGAGCAGACCGGCTAGCGGGAGCTGCAACAGTAGAAAGTACTTGTTAAGCCAGCGGTAATAGGGATCCGCGGCCAGGTCAACAGTGAGGCGTGGCACTACCTGCATGGCTGGAATGGGTTCGAACATCCAGCCCATGTGGCTCCACCAGAAGCCCTTATGACTGTTGTGGTGGTCGGGGTCAGTATCGGAAAACTTGTGGTGGTGACGATGGAGTCCTACCCAGTCGAGTGGACCGTGTTGGCAGCTCAAGGTTCCGCAGGTGGCAAAGAAGCGCTCCAGCCAGTGGGGTACGCGGAACGAGCGGTGTGAGAGCAGACGGTGGTAGCCGATCGTCACCCCGAGGCAGGCCGTGACCCAGTAGAGGACGAGAAGGGTTGTGATCGCTTGCCAGCTCCAGAAACGGGGTAGCAGGGCCAGGATGGATAGGGCATGAATGCCGATCATGAATCCGATCGTTCCCCAGCGTCTTGATTCTTTGGGTGGGCAAATGGCCTTGCTTGTGTAGGGGCGCTGAAGTTTTGAGGAAAGGCTTGAGGCCTTATGCGAAGGTGCAGGTCTGCTTATTGTTGAAGGCGTTGCTATCACTCTGGAGGCCATGAGCGATCTGTCGAATGTGCCTAAACTATACACGATACGGATCCTTATCCAGTGACCAAGCCTGATGTTGAATCTGATTCGGCGACCAGGGGCTATCGCGAGCGCTTGGATGATGGGCGCCGGGCCATGGCTCATCTCATTCATGTCTGGCATGAGCGCAATGGTTGGTCACATAAGGTCTTGCCGGCTCTGGCTGAATGCCTGGATCTTGGCCGGGTGCACAATTCTCAGATCTCTAATCTGCGCAACGGCAAACTCGCTTCACCAGGCCCCGAAGTGTTTCTGGCATTGGGTCAAGCCAACGCCATCCTTCATGCCGGTCTAGAGCCGATTCGTGATCGCTTGGTTGAGGGTCATCCCGACTTACTCAAGGTGCTTTCGGAAAGTTCTCTTCCTCTGGAAGGAGAAGATGGTGAGCCACTCGGAGCTGGCGCTCTGTTTGAGATTTTTGTGGGTCTTGCTGCCTTGCCTTCGGGCTTTGATTGGCGAATTGAAGAAGATGAGGCCGCAGCTCTTAGTGCTGCTTTGGCTGATTGTCTATGCAATGGAAAATCTTGGCGTCATTGCCGGGACAAGGTGATGGAGGCTTATCCAGTCACTAAGGCGCATCGAAGGGAACGTTTTGCGGAGGTGATGGCTGGTTTGAGGGATTACAACGCTGAGGAGCTCGATGGTGAATTGCTTGATCTGCACGCAACTCAGGTGGCCTTGGGTGGAGTTAATAGACAGGGAGCAGAGGGGTTCCTGGATGATCTAAGGGCCCGCTCAGAGTTGTTGGTTGATCAGGAAGCCCCGGAAACGTAGCGGGCTTGCTGGACTCGACGAGCCAGGCCAAGACGACGCAACGCCTTCACGTGCTGCCAGGTGATGTCGAATTCAAACCAGCGCAGGCCATGACGGGCGCTGGAGGGATAAGCATGGTGGTTGTTGTGCCAACCCTCGCCGAAGGACAGCACCGCCACCCACCAGCAGTTGCGAGAGAGGTCTGGGCTGTCGAAGTTGCGGTAGCCAAATGCATGGGTCGCCGAGTTCACAAACCAGGTCACGTGGTACACAACCACCAGTCGCAGGGGGATGGCCCAGAGCACTAGGCCAAGTCCTCCACCGTGCACCTGGGCGACTTCCCCGTACCAGTAGAGACCAAGACCGAGAGGGATCTGTAGCAGCAGGAACCAGCGATCAAGCCATCGGAAGAAAGGGTCGGCTAGCAGATCTCCTGCAAAGCGGTCCATGTGATCCAGCGCCGGAATCTCATGCAGCATCCATTCACTGTGGGCCCACCACAGGCCACGGCCAGCGTCGTGGTGGTCATTGGTTTGGTCTGAGTAGCGGTGATGGTGGCGATGCAGAGCCACCCATTCGATGGGGCCACTCTGGCAGGCAAGCGTGGCCATGATTACCAGAATTCTCTCCAGCCAAACGGGTACGACAAAGCTGCGGTGAGCAACAAGTCGATGCAATCCCAAGGTCACCCCGAGCACCGTGGTCCAATAAAGAACGGCAAAAGCGACCAACCCTTGCCAGCTCCAAAAGCGTGGTAGCAGCGCGAAGGTTGCTGCTACATGCATGGCCAGCATGAAACTGGTGGTGCCCCATTTGAGTCGACGTTGTTTGGCTGGCAGCGGCTCACGATGAGCCTTTACAGCAGCCCACAAGCGTTGCTGGCGGTTTGTGGCTGAAGAAACCGGAAGAGGGGAAACCAAGAGGTACTCCTTTGGATGGGTCGGCCGCTTGGCTTGTAAGGCGAGTGGAGCGGGGAGGGCCGAGACATGTTCAAATCTAAAGGAACTATGGAACCGTTTCCAGGGGCCTTGCTCAGCTGTGCATGTTCTTGATGCGTGCTGAGCTATGGCAGTTTTGCCAATGATTTGCGCTGACTGGGTTCGGTGAATTGTGATTTTGTCAATGTTGCTCTCTAGTTCTTAACTCTCGATTTCGTTTGACGTTCAACGAGGATTCAGCATGGGGATGATTGATTCTGACCCCGGATTGTTGTGAAGACATTCCCCGCAGCTGGCTTTGATGAAGTGCTGGTGCAGGCGTGGGCCAGGCGGCACGTCGGTTCTGTCTCTCAGCGCCTTGAGGGGATCGCATGCGAGCGGACGGCTGCCGTAGCGGTTCGCCTTGAGAAGGTTTTGGAGGCTTTCAGCAGCGAACGAGTCGCCACGCAACACTTTGCTTCCATCACTGGTTATGGCCATGGAGATCAGGCCCGGGAGGTGGTTGACCGTGTATTTGCAAGGGTGCTTGGTGCTGAGAAAGCAGCTGTTCGACTCCAGTTTGTGAGTGGTACCCATGCAATTGCGACTGCGTTGTTTGGCGTTCTTCGACCTGGTGACCGACTCTTGTCAGTGACCGGAGAGCCTTACGACACACTTGAAGAAGTGATTGGTCTGCGTGGATCCGGCCAGGGATCCTTAACCGAATTAGGGATCTTTTATGACCAGCTGCCCCTCACTGCCGAGGGGTGTGTGGATATCCCTGCCTTGGAACGAGCCTTGGAGGTGCCAACAAGGATGGTGTTGATTCAGCGCAGCTGTGGCTACAGCTCGCGGTCATCTCTTTCGATCAAAGCTATTGGTGAGTTGTGTCATCGCATCCATAACTCTCAGCCTGGGTGTGTCTGTTTTGTCGACAATTGCTATGGCGAGCTTGTTGAGGATTTGGAGCCCCCAGCAGTTGGTGCTGATCTGATTGCGGGCTCTTTGATCAAAAATCTCGGTGGCACGATTGCTCCAACTGGTGGCTATGTCGCCGGTCGGGCTGATTTGGTGGAGCAGGCTTGCTGCCGGCTCACTGCCCCAGGGATCGGTAGTCAGGGAGGCACTGGCTTTGATCTTTATCGGTTGGTGTTGCAGGGGCTGTTCTTAGCTCCACAAATGGTGGCAGAGGCATTGATCGGAGCTGATTTGGTCGCGGGTGTGTTCGACACTTTGGGCTTTGCAGTGAAGCCCTCTATGGGGGCCTTTCGTAGCGATTTAATTCAGGCGGTACAGCTTGGAGACCCTGAGGTTTTGAAAGTTGTTTGCAGGGCCTTTCAGGCATGTTCACCTGTTGGCGCCTATCTCGATCCTGTGCCGGCAGCGATGCCTGGCTATGCAAGCGATTTGGTGATGGCAGGAGGAACATTTATCGACGGCAGCACCAGTGAGTTTTCTGCAGATGCTCCCTTGCGCCCCCCTTACAACCTCTATGTGCAGGGAGGTACCCATCGCACTCATGTGGAATTGGCACTGATCCGAGCTTTGGTGGCTTTGGTTCGCGCCGGTTTGCTGGATGTACCCCAGACTGGGTGAGCTTTGCCTCGCCAGGCTCGATGGCTTTCCAATTCCCCGACCAATTTCGGTTTGCCGATACCCATGAATACGCCAGCTTGGATGGTGAATTGGTGCGGGTAGGCATCAGTGCCTTTGCTGTTGATCAGTTGGGTGACATTGTGTTTGTGGATTTGCCGGAGGTGGGCGATCTCCTTGATCGCGGCACCACTTTCGGTTCCGTTGAGTCGGTGAAAGCTGTCGAGGATTTGCATGCTCCGATCAGCGGTGAGCTGGTGCGGATTAATGAGTCGGTGCTTTCCAACCCGGATGAACTCCAAAATGATCCTCATGGTGAGGGGTGGCTGCTCTTGGTTCGCCCGGCGGACCCAGCTCAATTGCAGGATCTGATGGACGCAGCCACCTATGCCAACAAGGTGGCTGTCGAATCAATCAACTAAGCACCCTATGAAGTGCGATGGTTCTGGTCCAAATTTTCTAAACTTGTTTCCATCTTGTTGATGAATGTCCCTTGACCCTGCTTGAACAGCGTGCAGTTGAGGCTTCAAGCATTCAGCCGTCACCTTTTCTGGTGAGGCACATTGGGCCCAGCTTTGAAGACCAGCAGCACATGCTGCAGGAGCTTGGGCATTGTGATCTTCAGAGTTTTGTTGCCGCTGTAGTTCCTCCAGACATTCTCGAGACAACGGCACCTAGTCGTTCCCTTCCTGAGGGCTGTGGTGAAGTTCAGGCTATGGAGGAACTGCGTCTCATCGCGGCTGCGAATCGGGTGAGGCGTTCTTTAATTGGGCTTGGCTACTACGGCACAGCAACGCCTGCATTGATTCAGCGTCAGGTGCTTGAAAATCCTGCTTGGTATACCGCTTACACCCCTTATCAGGCTGAGATTTCTCAAGGACGGCTTGAGGCTCTGTTCAACTTTCAGACGCTGATCAGTGAACTCACGGGGTTGCCGATCGCCAATGCTTCCTTGCTTGATGAGGGCACGGCAGCTGCTGAGGCAATGAGCCTCAGCTTTGCGATTTGCAAGCGCCCTCATGCACATCGTTTTCTCGTGGATGCAGAGGTTCTTCCCCAGACTCTTGCTGTGTTGAGAACTCGGGCTGAACCTCTGGGCATTCAGCTCGAGGTAGCCGAGCCGATGACCTTTCAGTTTGATGCTGATGTCTTTGGTGTTTTGCTTCAGTTGCCTGGATGTAGCGGCAGGCTCTGGAATCCCACGACCTCCATTCAGGCTGCTCATGAGGTTGGGGCGCTGGCAACTGTTGCCATTGATCCTCTTGCACAGACTTTGATTGCTCCAGTAGCTGAATTTGGAGCTGATATTGCTGTTGGCAGTGTTCAACGGTTTGGGGTGCCAATGGCCTTTGGGGGCCCACACGCCGCCTTTTTTGCCACCCTTGAGATCTTCAAGCGCCAGGTCCCCGGACGTTTAGTCGGCCAGTCTGTGGATGCGGAGGGTCAACCGGCTTTGCGATTGGCGTTGCAGACCCGGGAGCAACACATCCGCCGAGACAAGGCCACCAGCAATATCTGCACTGCGCAGGTCTTACTGGCTGTGATGGCGTCGTTCTATGCAGTGCACCATGGACCCGATGGGCTCGCTGCAATCGCTAGACGAGTCCTGCTTTTACGGGCTCAACTGGAGAGGGGATTGCAGCAGTTGGGCTATCCAGTCCAGTCGATAGCTCGTTTTGACACTGTTGAGGTGATCTGTCGCGAAGCTCCGGCTGTTCATCAGGCAGCCGCTTTGGCGGGATTCAACCTGCGGGTGCTGCCTTTGGGTGTTGCTCCAGAGGCAGCTCATGGATTTGGGATTAGTTTTGATGAGCTCAGCACCGATCAGGAGCTGAAGTCGATCCTCCAGATTTTGGCTGAGGCTGCAGGTCAGCCTGTGCCAGTTCTCGAAGACCCTGGCAACCCTCACTTTGAGGAGCTTGTTGGCTTGCCGTTGCGCCAGCGACCTTGGTTGCAGCAGCAGGTGTTTCATCGTTATCGCAGCGAAACCGAGTTGCTTCGCTACCTCCAGCGACTGGTGGGCCGCGATCTTTCATTGGTTCACGGGATGATCCCCCTGGGCAGCTGCACCATGAAGCTCAATGCTGCAGCTGAACTGATCCCCATTAGTTGGAGGGAGTTTGCGGCGCTGCATCCTTTTGCTCCTCAGGAGCAGTGTCATGGGTATCAGAGATTGGTTCAGGACCTGGAACATTGGTTTGCAGAAATTACTGGCTTTGCCGGGGTGTCTTTGCAGCCGAATGCCGGCTCTCAGGGGGAATTAGCTGGCTTGTTGGTGATTCGCGCTTGGCATCATTCCCGCGGAGAGCAGCAGAGAGATGTTTGTCTGATTCCCACCAGTGCCCATGGCACCAATCCAGCCACGTGCGTGATGGCCGGTTTGCGGGTGGTGCCTGTGGCTTGTGATGCAGAGGGGAATGTGGATCTCAACGATTTGGCTGGCAAGGCAGAGGCCCATGCTCCTCAGCTGGCAGCCCTGATGGTCACCTATCCCTCAACCCATGGTGTCTTTGAACCGCAGATTCGTGAAATCTGTGAGCTCGTTCATGGTCACGGTGGCCAGGTGTATCTGGACGGCGCCAATCTCAATGCGCAGATCGGTTTTTGTCGTCCTGGGACTTATGGCGCTGATGTTTGTCATATCAATCTGCACAAGACATTTTGTATCCCCCATGGCGGTGGTGGACCAGGGGTTGGTCCTATCGCGGTGTCGGCTCATTTGATGCCCTTCCTTCCAGGTCATCCCCTAGCTGTCTGCGGCGGTGAGCAGGGAATCGGCGCAATTTCGGCTGCGCCATGGGGAAGTGCAGGCATCCTGCCGATCAGCTGGATGTACCTGCGCATGATGGGTGCGGAGGGATTGCGGCAGGCCAGTGCTGTTGCACTGTTATCTGCTAATTACCTAGCCCATCGGTTGCATCCGCATTTCCCGGTGCTGTTTCGGGGTCAAGCAGGGTTGGTTGCCCATGAATGCATCCTCGATCTGCGACCCCTTAAGCGAAGTGCAGGCTTGGAGGTGGATGACATTGCAAAGCGGTTGATGGACTACGGTTTTCATGCCCCAACCGTGAGCTGGCCGGTTGCAGGGACTGTGATGGTGGAACCCACTGAGAGCGAGAGCTTGGAGGAGCTCAACCGCTTCTGCGACGCCATGATTGCCATACGACAAGAAACGGCAGCGATTGAGTCAGGCCAGATGGATCCTCAGAACAACCCGCTGCGACGGGCACCTCACACCTTGGCGGCCGTAACAGCAGAGGTTTGGGATCGTCCATACTCCCGCACCGACGCTGCTTTCCCATTGGCTGAGCAGCGCCAAAGCAAGTTTTGGCCTGCGGTTTCGCGAATTGATAATGCCTATGGCGATCGCAATTTGCTGTGTAGTTGCCCATCGGTTGAGGAGCTTGCTGATAACGCTGTTCTTAAACCTCCCCTGGTCTGAACAGATTAAAGGCAGTAACTTTTCACTGAAAACCGAATTTTTGGTTTTTAATTCAGCACATGTGGCAGTGTTTTGACCATACTGTCCCGCATCTGCACCATCGCTGGGGGGACAGCATGGATAGGGACACTTCATTGAACCAATCAGATCAGTCCTCTAGGGGGGCTGGCTTAAGTCTTCCTACCCTTCCAGACGGATTGGAATCAGCTCTTCTGCAGGGACATACCTTGGCGGTGGATGGTACCAATGTGGTGCGTGTCCCTTTTGGTGTCCGTCAGCCACGCCGTCAACGACCTGAGCGTCCAGAACGATGGGCAACATTGGTGCTGCCATTTCAATCTCAAGGAAACCCCACACCTCCTCCTCATGCTGCCTAATTGATCAGGCAGCATCAACCAGCTTTGTTTGCTGAGAGAGACGCCAATCCAGCATCGACTTGACATCTGTCAAGGAACAGATTGGGGTACGGAACGGCAACAAAAGCATTGGACTGCGTTCAGGTCTAACCAACCATGTTTGGTTGCTTTGTGGCAGGAGCAGAAAACCGCGGTATCGAACAGCAGCGTTTTGGCCAGGCTGAGATCCCATCGCGCCGAGGGCTGTATGCAATGACTTGCGCATTTCAAACCACAACATCTAGCGTGCCAATCTTTTTTTAGATTATCTTTATGATTGCGATTGTGTCTGGCTTTTGTTGCTTCTAGATAGGGCAAGGCTTCTTGCAGGTCAGGCTTTTGCTCTCATTCTTAAGTTAGCAAAACCAGATTTTTTTGCGTTTAAAGCTGTAGAGAGTTTCTTTTATAAGAATCCATATCTAGTGTTCACTAGATTTAGTTTGTTTCGCAGTTCTAGGCCTTCGAACGGTCGTCGAGAAGATCCTTATCGAGGCTGTTGCAACAAAGGTGATTGGTTCGGATGGGATCAAAGCTTGAGAGGTTGCATCTGCATCAGCAGGTGCACTAAGTCTCGAATGGATTCGTCTTTGGCGGGTTTGGCGTGGTTACTCATCAGCTGCCGTCCAAGCACCTGAGCGCCGAGGTGGCTGAGTTGACTGCGCAGGCTCATCGACATGCCCATGCCGCCCCCGCCGGAAAAGCTTGCCATTGCGATTGGCCTGCCGTTGAACAAACTGCGGAAGTCATCTCCTTGCACGGAGAGCCAGGCAACGGCACTTGTGAACACAGGTGGAATCGAGCCGTTGTATTCAGGCGCGCAGATCACCCAGTGTGTGGCCTCCATCAGCTGTTGATGGAGTGGTGCTACACCGTCTGGCATTCCAGCTTCCTTTGCCACAGGTGTGAACAGTGGCAGGCCCAAGCTTGTGAGATCGAGAATCTTGGCTCTGTGGCCCTGATCTTCAGCTTGAGCGGCGATGCGACGGGCTAGTTTTAAATTTTCGCCATTGCTAGCGGCGATGACAAGCAGATCGGGGGGGGGTGATAACGCCATAAACCTGGTCTAACTGAAGAGATGCTGCTCTCACGCAACAAATTTGTACACGCTTTTGCAGCACCTCAGCCAATCTCAGGCCGCTTCTTTGAGTTCGGCTTCTCGGTAAGGCACGAAGTTGGCTTTTCGGGTGCCGCATATGGGGCAGACCCAATCTTCAGGGATTGCTTCAAATGCGGTTCCTGCGGAGATGCCTGACTCGGGATCACCGATGGCTGGGTCATAGATCATCGAGCACACTTTGCAGATCCATTGACCAGCTACGGGTTGATCCGCTTCGCTTACGACGCCCTTGCCTTCCAGTGCTTTGAGGGCAAGGCCGTAACGCTCAGCATGATGTTGCTCGATTGGCACTAAAAAGCCGAAGTTGCTGGCTGCACGACGAAAAAGGTTCGCGTGTTGCTGAGACTCTTCGATCTGTTCGTTGAATTCTGCTTCTGCAGTGCTGTCTCTGTCCTGGCGGGCCTGAGTAGCGAACTCTGGGTACATGGTGGTGTACTCATAGGTTTCACCTTCAATGGCCAGCTCGAGGCAGCGGGTGAGCATCTTCTGCTTGTCAGCATCGTTGAGTGCGGCAGGATCTTCGATTAATAGCTCAGGATGGAGCAAGCGGAAGTGAGCGAAGGCGTGTTCGGTTTCCTGGGCCGCAGTGTCGCGGAAAAGCTTTGCTAATTCATTGTTGCCAAGTTTTTTGGCAACGTCGGCAAAGAAGAGGTATTTACGGTTGGCCATGCTCTCGCCGCCAAAGGCCGCTTCAAGATTGGCGTTGGTGGTGAGATTCATGAATGGAGGGATGCGCAATAATTGGCAGCCTAACTCACAGTCGGTATGAGTTAGGAGGAGCGTATGGGGCCTGTCTGCGCGAGTTTCTCGCAAGGCTGCTTCTTCAGTAGTTCGCCCCGCTGCGGCGCTGATGCACAGCCGTCGTGCCTTCTCGCTCCAGTAGGGCACCATGGCTGATCTCGGCATATAGCAGCCAGTGGTCTCCACATTCCATGCGTTGCTGTACGCATCCTTCAAGCCATGCCAGAGCATTTTTAAGCAGCGGTTGACCTGCGGGACTGGCGTCAAGGTCTAGCCCTGCGAACCGGTCTGAACCAGCTGGAAATGGTTGCAGGAAATGTTTCATCAGGTCGTGTTGCCTTCCTGCTGCCAACACATTGAGAGCGAAGTGGTCGCCCCGATGCAGCAACGCTTCAACGGCTCGGTCTTTGGCGACGGCCACGCTCAGCCCTGGCGGTGAAAAGCTGGCTTGGCTGACCCAGCTTGCGACCATTGCGCCGCTAAGCGCTGTATTCCCCTCACCTTTGCGAGCCGTCAATATGCATAGGGAGCCCACCACCCGACCAAGGGCAAGCACGGCTGGATCGCTACGACTTGCACTCATGCCACTGCTGGCTCGTGGTTGCTGGCGTTGTTGTTGCTTGAGAAGGTCTCGGCCAAAGAGTGTGCCTGTCTCTTCCAGGGTTTTCACCATGGCAGCATCGGGACTGAACTTCACTTTGATTGGCTCGAAACCAAAGGAGAAACCACCATCACGTAGTTTCTTTTCGAGAAGTTCCAATGCCTCTCCACTCCAGCCATAGCTGCCGAATATGCCTACCTTTTTGTTGCGGTCACCTTCGGCTAGCAAGGTTCCTAGGGCCGATACGATTGGTGTTGGTGCATGCCCTCCAAGGGTTGGCGATCCAATTAGGTAGGCATCGGCTTGTTGGATTGCATTCACCAATTCATTCGCAGGTGTGAATTCGCAGTTGAGGCTTTCTACTTGAATACCAGTACTGGAGACTCCTTTTGCGAGTGCGTCAGCAATCGCCGCTGTGTTGCCATAGGCGCTGGCGAAAAGAAGAACGACTTTTAAAGGGGCTTGTTGTTGGCTTTCACCCCAGCGGCGGTAGTCATTCAGCAGGCTTCGCCAGCTCGTTTCTATGGCTGGCCCATGGCATGGGGCGATCGTGCGGATGTCTAGTTCTTCAAGCCGCTCTACTAGGGCATCCACCTGGCTGGCCATTGGAGCCATGAGGCAGTCATAGAAATGCCGACGCTCCTCTTCCGTGCTGATGCGATTGGCTTCTGCCCATTCGCTTGTGCAGAGGTGGGCGGCGAATAGTTTGTCGCTCATCAACAAGCCAAGGCTTTCCTCGAAGGCCAGTAGACCGCCTGGCCAGCGAGCGGTTGGCGCTGGTAGCAACCACAATGCGTGTTCGTTGCTTAGGGAGAGCTTCTGTTCTTGTCGAACAATCTCAATGGATGGAAGAGACGGAAGGGATGACTCTCCCTCTTCCTTGTTGTTGGGTGTTGCTGGTTTGCGTTGTTCCCAAAGCTCTCTGAGCAATTTGGCGCCGGGATTGGAGCTGATTAACTCCAGCTGGGGGTAGGTGTTGGCCAGCTTTTTTAGTAGTGCGACTCGGTTGGGGTTGATGTGACCAACGACCACCTTCAACGTTGTGGTCCCTGAAGGGAGGGCCTTGGCGAGTGCCGGCATGAAAACCTCGGCATAGGCGTCGCCAGGGGGGTGTACCAGGACAGCCGATTGAGGTTGCCCATGTGAGTCATCACCGGCAGAGAAAAGAAAGCTATTGGCAGTACTGCCTCGCTCCAGGGCATATTCCAGCTCAAAGCGCAGACGTTGTGGACTAAGGCCGCGCAAGCTGATCAGGCCCTTTTCGATTGGGAGTGTGATCACCGTTCGCTGCGCAGCAGCAGCAGGCTTGTGGATGGAGGACATCGACATCAGTAGTGGTTTCCTACTTTGCGGTGATGCACAGCTGTTTTGGCTTCAGCATCCGCCACATTGCCTTGTTCTACTAGGGCGTAGATGATCCAGTGATCGGGGGTTTCTAGTCGCTGTTTGACGAGGCAATCCAAGAAGGCCAGCGCATCCACGAGTACGGGACCTCCTTTAGCAACGTTGTTGAGTACATTCACTCCTTCGAAACGATCGGCTCCGGGCGGGAAGCGTTTGAGGAATTGTCTTAGTAAGGGTTGATAGTTGTCTTCTCTTAATACGTTGATCACGAAGCGATCCCCTACTTGCATCAGGGTTTCTATGGCTCTGTCTTTGGCTACTGCGACTGTTAGCCCTGGCGGTGTGAAACTTGCTTGACTCACCCAACTTGCGATCATGGCGCCACGTCGTTGGCTGGACTCTTCATCTTGGCTGGCTGTGACGACATAAAGGCCACCACTCAGGGTACCCATGGCCTTGTCAAGTTCAGTATCTAGGCTTTTCATTGCCGCAATATTTTGTTTTTGGTTGAGTAGTTGTCCAAGGTCGGTACCAGCTTCTTCGAAGCGTTGGTAGAGATTGCCATCAGGAGCTTGCCGCACCCTTAGAGGTTCGAAAGCTTCTTTTTGCCCAAGGCTACGCAGCTGCGCTGCTACTGCATCAATTGGCTCATCATTGCCGCCATAGGCATCGTAAACGGCAACCCATTGCTTTTGATTCAAAGCTGCCAATAGGGTGCCAATTGAACTCTGCAGTTCTGCATCTGGTTGGGATGGCCAGGTTGGTACTACTACTGCTTTTGCTTCACCAATTAATGCGCTCAGTTCTTGGGCATCAGTGGCTCGTAGATCGACTAGTTGTACCTCTCCTTTGGCTTTGCCGATGCCGTGGGCAATGGCTTGGCTGAGCCGGTCGCAAAAGCCGTAATAACTGAGATAACAGATGGCTGCATAGCTTTCTCCCTTGCTTCGTTGGCTGCTCCAGTCGCGATAGTCGTCGACCCAAAGCTTGAGATGATGGCGGAGTAGCGGGCCGTGGCCAACAGCAATTGTGGTGATCTCTGGTAGCTGATCCATGCGCTTCAAAGCCTGGACAACGCTGCGCGCATTGGGTCCCATCAGGCAGTCGTAATAGAAGCGGAAGTCTGGGGCCAGTGCGGAGGGATCTTGGTCGAAGAGTTCATCTGAGCAATAGTGCAGACCAAATGCGTCACAGGTGTAAAGAATCCCTGTGGCGTGGTCGAAAGAGAAGATTGTGTCTGGCCAGTGCAGGTTGGGCGCACTCAGAAATTCGAAGCGGTGAGCAATACCGCTGGTTGGGTTAGTGCCTAGATCCAGTTCTTCGCCGCTTTTGACTTCTCGCGACCGGAAGGGGCGATGCACCTGATCTTGTAGGAACTTGATGGCGACTTTCGAAGCAACGATTTCGATCTCGGGATTGAGATCGATGATCTGGCCCACTAGACCGGAGTGGTCGGGCTCGGTGTGGCTGATGATGAGATAGTCGATCGCTTTTGGATCGATTTGCTCCTTAAGCATCGGTAGCCAGGTGTCCTCAAACTTGAGGTGGTTGGTATCGATCAGTGCTGTCTGGGCACCTCTCACCAGGAAGCTGTTGTAGGTGGTGCCGTTACGGAGGCCGAACTCGATATCAAAGCGGCTGCGGTCCCAATCGAGGGCACGGATTGTGGTGGTGTCGCTAGCGATAGCTGCGCATTGGAGTGACAACCTTGGAGCAGTGCTGGTCGTTGTCATCGTGGTGTCTTTGCTCGCAACGTTCATGGACCCTTTACACCAATGCCAAAACTCTACGGAGGGTGTTCTGAGAACTGTGCTGTCGTTCAGGAGGCGGCAAGGTTGGGCAGCCAATCCACCAGGGGTGGGGCTGCAATGATCAGCACCAAGACAGCGATTTGCAGGCCCACGAAGGGCAGTGCACCCTTATAGATTTCTTGTGTGGTAATGGTTTTAGGGGCTACTCCGCGTAGATAAAAGAGTGCGAAGCCGAAAGGTGGGGTGAGGAAGGAGGTTTGCAAGTTGGCGCCAATGACCACCCCTAGCCAGATCAAGGCCTCGGGTCCAAGGATTTGGCGAGCTGCTGGTAGTAAGAGCGGAACGGCAATAAAGGCGATTTCAAAGAAGTCGATGAAAAAGCCGAGGCCGAAAATTGTGAGCATGCTCACGGCCATAAAACCAACCTTGCCGCCGGGTAGGTTCAGCAAAAGATCGGCAATGAGTTGATCGCCGCCTACTCCGCGAAAGACAAGGCTAAAAGCGGTTGAGCCCAGTAAAATCGCCATCACCATGGCAGTGGTTCGTAGGGTTTCATCGCATACTTTTGAGAGGCTGCTGCGGCTGAACCCTCCATTGAGCGCCGCTAGGACCATGGCGCCAGTGGCACCAAGAACGCCAGCTTCGGTGGGTGTTGCGATCCCAAAGAAGATGCTGCCTAGCACCAATAGGATCAGACCAAGGGGCGGGATGATCACGCGCAGCAGTTGGCCAGGTTGCATGGGGATCAGTTCTGCTGGATTCAGTTGGGGGGCGAGATGAGGTTTTAGGTAGCTGATCACGAGCACATAAGTGGCAAATGCACCAGCCATGAGCACCCCTGGGATCACTGAGCCGAGGAACAGATCTCCTACTGAGACACCCAACTGGTCGCCGAGAACCACCAAGACAATGCTGGGTGGGATGATCTGGCCAAGGGTGCCTGAGGCAGCAATAACCCCCGTGGCGAGCGAGCGGTCGTAGCCCGCTCTCAGCATGGCCGGTAGGGAGATCAGCCCCATGGTGGTGACTGTGGCTGCTACGACTCCGGTCGTGGCAGCGAGGAGCGAGCCCACTAGCACGACGGCTAGGGCCAGGCCACCGCGTAGCTGGCCGAGTAGACGTCCCATGCTCTCGAGTAGTCGCTCTGCAATACCTGATGTCTCGAGCATGGCGCCCATGAACACAAATGCGGGAATGGCCAACAAGGTGAAGTTGGCCATGATCCCCAGGATTCGCTGCGGCAGAGCGGTAACGAACAGTGGATCGATTTCACCAAGAGCCATGCCCAGCAACGCGAAGATCACGGCAATGCCACCGAGGCAGAAGGCCACTGGATAGCCGCTCAATAGGGCGAAAACCAGGGCTATAAACATCCCAGGCCCAAGTGTTGTGGAGGGATCGAAACTGATCACATGGTCGAGTAGTTCAATCTCAATCAAGGGGATCTCCGCCCTGTTCACCTTCAGGGTTGAATGGCCTAAATGTTGGGGCTTTTAGCTTTGCCCAGGCTCGAATGGCTTCGGCGATGCCTTGTAGGGCCAAGAGTAGGAAGCCCAATGGGATGAGGGATTTAACCCAGTAGCGCGGCAGGCCATTGGGGTCGGGTGAGGCTTCGCCGATGCTCCACGACTGCAGGGCGGGTTCGAGAGAGATCAGCATCACTCCCAGGGCAAATGGCAACAGGAAGACCAGGGTGCCAAGCAGCTCCATACGTGCTTGGCGCTTTGCTCCCCAGCGGCTTTGAAGCACATCAACCCGCACATGCCCATGGCGTTGGAGGGTCCAGCCCAGTCCCAGCAGGAACACCAGATCAAAGAGGTACCACTGCCCTTCGATGAGACCGTTGGAGCTGAGATTGTGGCCGATGGACACACCCAGATAGCGCCCCACAACGTTCCAGAGCCCTAATCCCAGCATAATTAACACCGACCAGCGAGCAACGACTGCAAAGGCCTTGTTTAAGGCGTCAAGGCGTTCTGCTAGGTCTAGCCAGCGCCTCATCAACTTCCTTTCAGTTGGTCGTAACTGAAGCGAGCGAATGAGAACTCATTGACGTTGTTCCAGGCGTAAACCTCTTTGCGGAAGCCTTGCCATTGCTGAAGAAGGTTGCGGAAGCTGGCATCTTTCGCGGCGGTATCGCTATAGAGCTGGAAGGCTGCTTCCTGGGCAGCTTTAAGGATGCTTTGGTCATAGGGAACCAGTTCGGTGTTGCCCTTTAAAAGTCTTTGCAGAGCAGCCCCATTGAGGGTGTCGTATCGGCTGAGCATGGTGAGGTTGGCTTCGTAACAGGCGGTGCTGAACATCGCTTGATACTCGCTCGGCAGCTTGCTCCAGGCTTGTTGGTTGACCAGAGCTGTAAGGGTGGGGCCCGGTTCCCACCAGCCTGGGTAGTAGTAAAAGCGCGCGGCCTTGGCTAGGCCCAGCTTTTCGTCATCGTATGGACCGGTCCATTCAGCTGCATCGATTGCGCCACGCTCGAGGGCCAGGTAGATCTCTCCGCCCGGCAAAACCTGCACGTTGACGCCAAGGCTGGCCAGTACCTTGCCACCTAGACCAGGAATGCGCATTTTGAGTCCCTGAAGGGAACTCAGACCTTCGAGTTTGCGCTTGAACCATCCGCCCATTTGTGCTCCGGTGTTTCCGGCGGGAAAGCTGATCACTCCGAAATCGGCATAGAGGTTGTTAATGGCTTCGTTGCCACCTGCTTCGTAGAGCCAAGCGTTCTGTTGTTGTGCGCTAAGGCCAAACGGTACGGAAGTGCCGAAGGCAAAGCTGGGATTTTTGCCGATGTAGTAGTAGCTGGCGGTATGACCGCATTCGACGGAGCCCGCCTGAACCGCATCAAGGACTTCTAGGCCTGGTACGAGCTCACCGGCGGCATAGGGCTTGATTTGGAAGTTGCCGCCGCTTAGTTCATTCACCCGTTGGCTGATTGTTTCGGCCCCGCCGTAAATCGTGTCTAGTGAGGGGGGCCAGCTGGTGGCCATGCGCCAGCGCACCTTCGGCTGGCTGCTCTTACTGCCGCTTTCTTCCTCTCTACGGATTGTGCAGGCACTGAGAATGCCTGCGCCGACGGCTGCTGAGACAGCCGTAGCGCCAGACCCGAGTAGTTTTCGACGTTGCATACAGTTCTCTGGGTCGCTGCGATTTTACGGCGCATCTACAAGTTCAGGGCAACGATGTCAGTTGAATAATTAAGGTTGGGGCTGCTTTTTGGGTTAGGGCTGTTCCTAAAGAGCACGCCTCCACAACATTGAGGCGTGTTTAAAGGGTCTTGTTCGCATCACACGTCGTTCGTCAGCTGAACCGTGGTCGCAATGTGATTCTTGGTTTTTGGCGACGGTGATCTCTCGAATTGCAACGCGCCAGGCCGCTTTTATCTGTTCGCGCGCTCGCCCTTAGGACAAGTGGAAGTGATGGCTCAAGATCCCATAGCAAAATGTTTTGAGCAGTTCATGGTCCAAAACTTTGACAGCAGGATCAGAGACTTTTCGTTGTTGTTTGACAGCTAAGTGTTTTCGGCTCTATTGAGCCCTTGACTTAAGCAATGACCACCAGGGTCAGGTCAGTAATTTTTATATTGATGGCGGCTTTGCCTAAGCTCAACTGTTCAAGTCTAACTGTATAAGTTATTTTTGTTTGTATAATTTTAGTTGTGGCGATAAGTGGGATGTATCGAGTTGCTTTTTCAGGAGCTTAAATAGATCAAAGGAAGATTGGCTGATGGCCAGCATTCTTGGATTCTCAAGGTAGAAAATGTTCAAGGCTTAAGTGATTGCCATAAAGCTAATCTGTTTATTTTGTCTGAACTTAATGTATCAGAAAATAGTCCATGCGTATTGCCTGATGATTCCCTTGATTTATTGCAGGAACTTGGTTTCAAGGCAGCGTCAAGCTTTGATTGTTAATGGGGTGTGCACTCATAACCACCACCAGCTGCCGATCAAAGCAGCTTGGCCGATGCGAAGGCCTTCTTGATTCCAGAGTGTCCAAATGCGTGCATTATTGATTAGAAACCTTCGCCCTTCATTGTTCATACGGATCCCTTGATAGCCCTTGATTGCATCCTTTTGCAGCGCTCTGCCTAAGGCATTGGCTCGTGCATCTTGTTCGCTGGTTGGTGCTGTCAAGCGGGAAGGCATGCCGACCATCTCTTCCCAGCGCCGACCCCACAGCTGAAGCGCAGCAGCATTGGCATAGCTGAGATTGGGATCGTGCCCGTCACTATGGGCCAGTACAGGCTGTGTTGCGGCAAACAGTTCCTGACCGGCAAGACGTTGTGAAGGCTGGTGTCGCTCACATGCCAGAAGTGGGCGATTGAAAGCGTGTTGGTGAGAGATTAAAAGCAGGTTCACCAGCTCCTGCTTTTCAGAAGATAGCCAGGGGGGTTCAACCACCGGTCGCCATCGCCTGAAGCATGGCTTGCTGGGATAGGGCTTGCCCCTGCTCCCTGAGATGATTCAGGAAAGTCTGACGGGCTTTTGGGAAGCGGGGTTCTTCGGCTAGGGGTAGATCTCCTGCTGCATCGAGCCCTGTGTCGCCTTCCATGGCTGGAGTAATGACGACCAGATCGGCATCGAGGTTGGAGTCGTATCGCCACCATAAGCTCGGGTCCACAACGGCCGGATGGGGTGGTACAGGCAGGTCGTCGCTGCTGGTTGGCTCAGCAGGAATCTCATTCTTTTCGGCAGTTGTTTCAGCTAGTTTTGCTAGTGCATCACGCCGTTGTTCGGCTAGATCTGCAAGCAATTTGCTGCGGGTGCGACCGCGTAGCTGAAACAGCACAAAGGGGTCTTCACTGAAGCGATCCCCCATCAGGAAATAGATGGCACTGATGTGTTTGCATGGATTGGCTTTATCTGGGCAGCTGCATTCACTGCGGACTTCCTGCAGCTTGAAGGGAAATAGACGTCGCCCACTGGCTGCAAATGCACGCTCGATGTCAGCCGGCATGATCCCTGCCAGCAACTGGGCAGACCAGCGCGCTTTCTGGGTAAGGGCTTCAAGTACATACTTCCAGTCTTCGTCGTTGAGGACATCGAGCCAGAGCTTCACCTTGTAGGGGTCTTCGCCGGTGCCCTGGACGCGGGCATGTACTCGGCGACCCTCGAAGCGTATTGAGGTGACATTGCCTTCTCTGGCGTAGGTCCAGGCACGCTCAAGTCGCTTTTTGAAGCGGTAGGAATTAATCAATTCCATCCATTGCTCCACCCACCAAGGCTGTTGCCCTAGCCCTTCTTCCCCTAGGGCGGTTGTGATGCTGGTGTTGTTGGTGCTGCTTGTCATGACGTCATCTTTGAATCAGCTGTCTTCTAGGGCCACTAGTTCGCGCAATTGACTGACGCCTAAGCCACCCAACCAGTCTTCTCCAGAGCCAATGATGTCTTCGGCAAGTCGAGATTTTTCGCGAATCATGCGATCAATTTTCTCTTCAACTGAGCCGCTGGTGATGAATTTGTGCACCATTACCCGATTGGTTTGCCCGATCCTGTAAGCGCGATCAGTGGCCTGGTTTTCTACGGCAGGATTCCACCAGCGATCGACATGAAACACATGGCTGGCTCGCGTGAGGTTTAGGCCTAGGCCACCGGCTTTGAGTGACAGCAGGAATAGTTGGGGTCCACGTGGATCCTCCTGGAAGCGATCAACCATGGCCTGACGTTCAGTTTTGCTTGTGCTGCCGTGAAGGAAGGGAACTTCAAAGCGCCAGCGTTGTTGCAGGTAGTCCTTAAGCAGATGACCCCATTCTGCGAATTGGGTGAACAACAGGGCGCGATCTCCTGCCTCGATCACTTCCTCAAGAATTTCTTCCAAACGAAGCAGTTTGGCGGAGCGGTCCATGAAGCCTTTTTCAACGGTTTTCTCTTTGAGGGCTAGGGCGGGATGGTTGCAGATTTGCTTCAGTCGGGTGAGCAGTCCGAGCACCTTGCCATGACGTTGACCCCTGGGTGCGCGGGCAATGGCCTCCAGTGTTTCATCGACTGTGTTGCGATAGAGCGCTGCCTGTTCTTTGCTCAGGCCTACCCATTCGCTCAGCTCTACCTTTTCGGGTAGGTCGGAGATGATGGCCTTGTCGGTTTTTAGTCGTCGCAGGATGAAGGGACCAACACGTCCCTTGAGGTCTCGCAGGGAAGACATGTCGCCGTAGCGCTCAATCGGCAGCCGGTAGCGCTGGCGGAAGAAGTCTTCTTCACCGAGAACCCTTGGGTTGAGGAAGTCCATCAGTGCCCAAAGTTCACTGACTCGGTTTTCTACGGGTGTGCCGGTAAGAGCAATCCTGAAGCGATTGTTTTTGTCTGGGCGGCCCATATCGCGTGCTGCTTGGCTCTGTTTGGCGTTGGGGTTCTTAATGGCTTGGGCTTCATCGATGACTACTCCTTGCCAGTCGACCGTTTCCAGTAGTTCACTATCGCGCTGAAGTAGCCCGTAACTGGTGAGAACGAGGTCTAAGCCTTTGAGTGCTTTCTTTAAGGCGGCGGGGGTAGAGGGCCGACGCGGCCCATAGTGTTCGCGGACGTTTAACTCTGGTGTGAAGGCCAATGCCTCTCGCTTCCAGTTGGTGAGTACGGACGTGGGAGCGATAAGCAATACCGGCCGTTTGAGTTCCTGCTCGGCCTTGAGGTGTTGGAGGAATGCCAGTAGCTGGATCGTTTTGCCCAGGCCCATGTCGTCGGCCAGGCATGCCCCTTGATCGAAGCGATGCAGGAAGGCCAGCCAACCCAGCCCCCTTTCCTGATAAGGCCTTAGCTGACCGCAGAAGCCTTCGGGAGCAGGTAGGGGGTCAGGAGCTTTTTGCTGGTGGTATTGCTCCAACACCGCCTGTAGTCGTGGACCGGCCTCAAAGCGGTGCACGGGCAGTCTCATCAGCGTGTCGCCGTCGCTTGCGGTAAGGCGCAAGGCATCGTCGAGGCTGATGCCTGGATTGACGCTGCAGAAGTGTTCCGCATGCTTGAGATCGTTGGGGCGTAATTCGATCCAGGCGCCCTTGTGGTTGACAAGCGGGCTGCGCTTGCTTGCTAGTCGCTCCAGTTCGCGAAGCGTCAGGGTGACGCCACCGATCATTAGCTCCCAACTCCAGTCGAGGGTTTCGCCCAAAGTGAATCCTCTAGATCTCTCCGATAGCTCCGCCTTGATCGCTAGGCCTAGGCGACTGGCCAGCCCTCCCGAGAGGCTGGCAGGTAATTCCACGCCAACGCCAACATCACGCAGTTGTGCCGCTGCAGTGCGCACCAGTACAAAGGCTTCGGCAGGGGTGAGCTGCATTGCTTCTGGTGTGGCGCTGTCGAGGCCTCGCTCGATTGGTGCAAACACCGTGAGGGCTCGTCCCATGCCTTCCAGTAGCACCTCGCCTGGATGTTCCACACGGATTTCGCCTAGTTGCAGGACCTTGGGACCAGCTGCCCAGGCTGCTGCGGCCGGTACTTTGATGGTGGGATCAGCCTCAGCCTGTAAGGCGAAGCGCAGCTCCCAGAGGTCTTCCCCTTCGCCGGGAGTGAAGAGTTCTAAGCAGGCCCTGGCTGGTGCGACGTTGCCAGCGACGCCTTCTCGCCAATGGTTGCTTGCTGTAGCTAGACGTTCTGCTTCCTCATCGGGGAGGTTGATCACGCCGCTGTCCGACCCGAGTGCTTCCTGCCAGGCTGTGAGCAATGGGTCTAGTCCTTGCTCACTCGCTTCAAACCCGGTGCGCAGTTGGGCATCCAAGAGTTCTTCCAGCAGGCTGGCTACGCGAAGGCGACCGCTGCGGGGTCGGCATGAAGCCACAGGGTTAGCGGCTCGCATCGCCTCTGGTCTTAGGCGGGTCATTCGGTTGCTACGCCTTCCGGTGGGCTCCCGCCAGGGGAGGGCGCAGGTGGCCACTAAGGGAAGCTGAGCGGCAAGGTCTTCGAGGCGGCGGCGATCATCTTCACGGTTGAGTAGCGGTGTCCAGCGTGCTCGGTGGGGATAGCCCTCTCCCTTGCTGAGTTCCACCTGGGGTAGCCAACGTCCGCGAGCAATCATGCTCAGGGCCCAGCGCTGTAGATGGCTCCACCAGCGCAGTTCATCGGCCAGATCAGGATGATCTCCTGAAAGAGGCAGTTTCGAGAGCCAGGCCGTTGCGGCAGCAGGTTCCACTGCCAGGCCTTGCACCTGCCAGGGCCACCATTCAGTCTGTTTAGGAATGGGTTCGCCTGCTTGTAAGGGCAGTCCTGTCCAACTTGTTTTGTGGTCGTTGGCTTCGTCGGATTCAGTCGATAAGTTCTTGGCTTTGCTTCGCGGTTTGAGTGTTCGGCTAGGCAGGGTCAGACAGGCTGTGGCGTCGATGATTTCATCGGGTAGTAGATCGCGCTCAATCAGCCAGGCACGTAGATCGTCTGGGCTAAGGGTGAAGGGGTGGAGTGCGGGAGTTGCTGCGGGTCCTGCTGGGGTAGCGACTCGCCAGGTATCTGCCCACACAAGGAGCGCAGGGCGACCGGAGCTGGTCGGAGTACGGATGGCTGGGAGCCAGGTGGCGTGCAGCAGGCTCATGGCCGCGACGCGAAAAGTATGTGTTGGGTTTCTTGGAGCAGGAGTGCACTGCCGATCAACGGCAACCATCCACGCAGGAGTTCCACAACCAATCATGCCAGGGCGCCGGTCCCCTAGCTATGGCTTGCTGCTTTAGGGGGGTGCGGCTTTGGATTAGGCAAGCGACAGCTGCAATAGAGCAAGCCCAATAATCCCTAGGAGCGCAAGTGCATTGCCAGTTTGAAGGGCAGGTTCAACAGGGCTGCACGCATGCCTGAAGTCGGCATTGGCCAAGCGAATGCAAATACATCTGGGTCCCAACCATTGGGTTGGTTGGGGTGGCGGCCAACGTCATATGGAGGTCCAAAGGCGATCATGGCTGGTGGATCCTTGTTCCACGTCCGAATTCTTCATGGCCGTTGCAAGATCGTTGCGTTCTGGTGAGTCGGGACCTCGCACTGGGGCAGAGATCCGCAGTGCTTTTCTGACATTTTTTGCTGAGCGTGCGCATCAGGTGATTCCTAGTGCTTCGTTGGTTCCTGAAGATCCCACGGTGCTATTAACCATCGCTGGAATGCTGCCGTTTAAGCCCGTTTTCATGGGACAGGCTGAACGCCCTGCGCCGCGGGCCACCAGTAGCCAGAAATGTATTCGCACGAATGACATCGAGAACGTGGGGCGCACAGCGCGGCATCACACGTTTTTTGAGATGCTTGGCAACTTTTCTTTTGGCGATTACTTCAAGCAACAAGCGATTGAGTGGGCCTGGGAGCTCACGACTGAGGTGTTTGGACTTGATCCGAAGAATTTGGTGGTGAGCGTATTTCGTGAGGACGATGAGGCTGAGGCCATCTGGCGCGATGTGGTGGGGGTGAACCCCAAGCGCATCATTCGTATGGATGAGGCTGATAATTTTTGGGCTTCAGGGCCAACTGGCCCCTGTGGGCCTTGTTCGGAGATCTATTACGACTTCAAGCCTGATCTGGGCAACGACGACATTGATCTGGAAGACGACGGTCGTTTTGTTGAGTTCTACAACCTGGTTTTTATGCAATACAACCGCGATGGGGAGGGCAATCTCACCCCACTCGCGAAGCGCAATATTGATACCGGCATGGGCTTGGAGCGGATGGCTCAGATTTTGCAGGACGTACCTAATAACTATGAAACTGACATTATTTACCCATTGATCGAGACGGCTGCTGGGCTGGCGGGTCTCGATTATCAAAAGCTTGATGACAAGGGGAAGACCAGCTTCAAGGTGATCGGCGATCACTGCCGCGCGATTACGCATCTGATCTGTGATGGGGTTACTGCTAGCAACCTTGGCCGCGGTTACATCATGCGGCGTTTGCTACGCAGAGTGGTTCGTCATGGGCGACTGGTCGGGATCGAGAAGCCTTTCCTGCAGGCAATGGGGGAAGCGGCGATTGCCTTAATGGTGGAGGCTTACCCCCAGCTTGAGGAGCGCCGAAAGCTGATTCTGGCGGAACTCAATCGCGAGGAGGCCCGCTTCTTGGAAACGTTGGAGCGTGGAGAGAAGTTGCTGGCTGATGTGTTGGTTGCTAAGCCCCAGATGATTTCAGGGGTCCAGGCCTTTGAGTTGTACGACACCTATGGCTTTCCTTTGGAACTTACCCAGGAGATTGCTGAAGAGCATGGCTTGACTGTGGACCTCCAAGGATTTGAGCAAGCGATGGATCAGCAACGTCAGCGGGCTAAGGCCGCTGCAGTGAGCATTGATCTCACGCTTCAGGGGGCTATCGAGCAAATGGCCGCTGAGTTGGAGGCCACTCGCTTCAAGGGTTATGAGGTCTTGGAGCAGCCCTGCTGTGTCTTGGCCTTAGTCGTGAATGGGGAGTCGGCCGAACGAGCCAGCGCTGGTGACAGTGTGCAGATTGTGCTCGATACCACGCCCTTCTACGGTGAAAGTGGCGGCCAGGTGGGTGATCACGGTGTGCTTTCGGGTGAAGGCTCCGGCGGCAATGGTGTGATCGTGGCTGTTGACGATGTGAGTCGTCATCGCAACGTATTTGTGCATTTTGGTCGTATTGAGCGCGGCACGTTAGCCCTGGGGGACTTGGTCAACGCTCAGGTGGATCGGGCCTGTCGTCGCCGTGCCCAGGCCAATCACACTGCAACTCACCTCTTGCAGGCGGCTCTCAAGCAGGTCGTTGATTCGGGGATCGGTCAGGCAGGTTCTCTGGTGGACTTCGATCGCTTGCGCTTCGACTTCCACTGTTCGCGAGCTGTTACGGCCAAGGAACTCGAGCAGATTGAGGTTTTGATTAACGGTTGGATCACGGAATCTCATGATCTGATTGTTGAGGAGATGGTGATCGAGGAGGCCAAGGCTGCCGGTGCTGTGGCGATGTTCGGTGAGAAGTACGCCGATGTGGTGCGCGTGGTGGATGTGCCAGGTGTGTCGATGGAACTGTGCGGCGGAACCCATGTGGCCAATACAGCTGAGATCGGCTTGTTCAAGATCGTTGCTGAGAGCAGTGTTGCTGCAGGAATTCGGCGGATTGAGGCGGTAGCCGGTCCGGCGGTGCTGGCTTATCTCAATGAGCGCGATGAGGTGGTGAAGCAGCTCGGTGATCGCTTTAAGGCGCAGCCCAGCGAAATCGTCGAACGGGTGACATCGCTGCAGGAGGAGCTAAAGAGCAGCCAAAAAGCATTGACTGCAGCACGAGCTGAATTAGCGGTCGCGAAGTCCGCGGCCTTGGCAACCCAGGCAGTAGCTGTTGGTGAGTACCAGTTGTTGGTGGCCCGTCTTGATGGTGTGGAGGGTGCGGGCTTACAAAACGCAGCTCAGGGTTTATTGGATCAATTGGGGGATGGTGCTGCTGTTGTGTTGGGAGGTTTGCCTGATCCGAGCGACGAAGGCAAGGTGATTTTGGTGGCAGCTTTTGGCAAAGCCGTGATCGCTCAAGGTCAGCAAGCGGGCAAGTTCATTGGCTCGATCGCTAAGCGTTGCGGCGGCGGCGGTGGCGGTCGCCCGAATCTGGCTCAGGCGGGCGGGCGCGATGGAGCGGCTTTGGATGGAGCATTAGAAGCGGCAAAGGTTGAGCTGAAGCAAGCCTTGGGCTGAGCTTTCATTGAAGGGTAAGGACGTGCCTAAATGCTTGATTATTGACGCATCAAGTAAAGTCTAATTTTTAAAGATTTTCCTTGTTTAAGTTAATAAGCAAGATGAGATGTGCTCTTGGGCTCGTGATTTTTAAGGATATGGTCGATGATTTGACAATGGACACCTGTCTTGTTGCTGAGGATTGCTCTGTGCTGATTTGGGAGAGGAAAGAATGCTTTTTAGAAAACATATTGCGATTAAAATCGTTTATCTTGGGAGTTGAAGGCTAGATGTGGAGATTGATTTGTTAAATGTCGGAGTGCCTCTGCGGAGTTATTTTGATACTTGGAATTTGATATAAGCAAAGTTTTATTTTCCTATTGACTGATTTCACAAGTCATTCATTTTTCTTGTCGAGCTTCTTGAGTTGTTGGGCAGTTTGCGAAATATAGTGGTTCAGACTTGTTAGTTCTGTGAGCATTTTGTCCAATAAGATATCATCCCCTTTGTATGCTGCATTAATGGAATCAAGTAGTAATGTGATCCCTTTGTTGGCATTGCAGGCCCGCTGACTAACCAGAGAAAGAAGCTCGATCAGCAGCTCTGAGTCATAGATCAGTGCTTTGAGTAGATCGTCACCGCAGACTTGGAGCAGTTCGGCTGGACCATCGACAACTCGTACGTCAGTGGAGTGGGTGCCACCACCAAATAGTCCCATTTCCCCCAAAATTGCTTCGGCTTCAACCACCGTCAATGTGTGCGGTGACTGACCTTGGTGTTGGATCTGAATCGCTACCTTTCCCCGAGTCAGCAGAAGCAGGTGTTTGGCTGGTGCGTCTTGCTTGAGGAGCAGCTCTCCTTGCTTGGCATGCACGGTTGTTGGCTGGAGTTCATTGGTGTGGATCGCAAGCAGTAACTTCAGTCGCTCGCGGACTCGCTGAAGTTGAGGTTCTTGTCCCCACATGGCTGCCGTGGATGGCTTTCATTATCTTGGTATGACTGGCAACAGCTTGCAGAGCCAATGCAAGCTGTCGCTTGATGGGGGGAAGCTTTTTTGCATTAAATAGTAATGTTGGTGACTGGGCATCTCTTCTCTAGATGATTGGCCTTTGATCAGCCATTTAAATCAAGGCTTAATTTATTTTCTCATCAATTTTGTGCATTAATATAGAATTATTTTTGGTTAAAATGATAGGAGATTTCAGGTTTGAGTTCATATTTTTGGCGGAACGATCAAACTCCAACCCATTGAAGAGGGTTGATGCGCTAATTATTCATAGATGCTTATTGATGGCAGAATTTATCGAATGTTGGTAATCGTGCGTGTATTAATTGTAGGCGTAAATGTAATGGTGCGTGTATTCGCAGCTTGACTGTTCTTATTGTCACTCGATGCACTGCTGGAGCTATTGTCTGAATTATTCGATGAGGCATCACCTGAGTCATTCCTAGAGGTAGTGCCTGAGTCATTCCTAGAGGTAGTGCCTGAGTCATTCCTAGAGGTAGTGCCTGAGTCATTCCTAGAGGTAGTGCCTGAGTCATTCCTAGAGCTATCTGTTGAAGTATTGCCGAATCATGACTAGAAGTATTCGTAGATTCATTATTTGAATCTTCATTCTCGTTGCTTTCGCTAGATTGATCCGTATTGGATTTCTTGTTTCGCCAAGACTCTTGCTGACCGTGGTGGAGTAGGTATTCGGGCGTTGGCGGATCAAACCATCAGCATCCTGGAATCCGTTGAGTAGTCCGTGTTGGTTTGTTCCCAATGCAGCGCTAAGTGCAGGCATGGCACGCAGAAGGATTAGGCCTCCTACAGCACCACGGCTTTCGAGCACTTGTGCTGCCAATACGACTTTGGGTTGGCAGCGCTTTAAGATGATGGTTAAGACCTGATCGTCGTAGTGCCATAGATACTTGGGCTATCGAAGAGCAGGTCAACACCAATAGCCTTCACTCCACAGGCAAAGTGACGATCCAAAACCGTGGCATAGATTTTTCGCGGCCAATGCCAATGCTGCAAACTACGTAAATCTCTTCTCTCACTAAGATCTGTATTGGATGCTTGTTGCAGGCTGAAGTCGTCAATGGTCACGATCGTGATGCCATCGGGAACCCGACGTGGGCCACGAAGCTCTTGGGCAGCATCGACAAATGCCAGTTCAAGAAGCTCTATTTGGCTGGGATAGAGTAAGCCAATACCGCCAATCACCACTCCAAGGCTTAAGACAACCGCTTGGCGCTTGATCCACTTGCCCTTTGTCGCCATCCATGCGCAAGACTGCAAATAACCATCGTGATGCCAGTCGTTCTGAACAGCCAGCTCTTGTTGCATTAGGCAGGAACAGCTTTGTTTGGAGATCGACAGTTGTGATCAGGAATAGTGCATGCTTAGTGTGTGAGTGAAGGTTGACTAATGTGCCAATAATTGATTCTTATTGAAGAGTGATTTAGGGGTTGCATTACTGTTCAATAACTAAAAATAATGAAACATGGCTGTTTTCAGTGTTGAGCAGTTGCAGGCTGTGCAATTTTTTTCGGCTTTAACAACGGATGATTGTGAGCAATTATTGGATCGCCATCTTGAGTCCAGTCATGCTGCTGAACAGGTTTTCGTGATGGAGCAAGACTGGGGTGAGTCGGTTTTTCTGTTGTGCTCAGGCATGGCCAAAGTCCGCAGTTATACGGCTGATGGCGATGAAGTTGTGATGTCAGTGTTGGGGGAGGGGGATCTGTTTGGTGAGATGGCTGTTCTTGATGCAGCACCCAGGTCTGCTGATGTTGTGGCCTTAACGCCAGTGAAACTTTTGAAGATGAGAGCGTCGCCTTTTGTGACTTTGCTGCGCAAGGAAGTGGGCTTTGCGATTGCCCTGGCTCAGCTTGAGGCATCTCGCTTGCGGGATCTCAATCAGCGTTTTGCAATCCAGACCAGTGATGCCACGACGCGCTTACTCAATGCATTGGCTTACTTGGCTCGCAAGAGTTCTTCTGCCGATGATCCCAAAGTGGCGATTCCATCCTTAGCTCAAAGGGAGTTGGGTCTCATGGCAGGTTTGTCCAGGGAGACTGCCTCCCGGACATTGAGCAAGCTGCGGAGTCGTGGAACACTGGAGGAGGTTGAAGGCTGTCTGCGTTTGGTGGATCTGCAGCCGCTGGTCAAACGAGGTCTGTTGCCGCTTGGCTCTTAGAGCTTTTGAGCACGGTTACGGGTTGAATTGATCAGCCAGAACAGTCTTAGACTTAGGAGACTTAGGAGTCTTAGGAGTCTTAGGAGTCTTAGGAAAGCTTTCAGAAAAACAAGTTGCTGATCTCCTGGGATGCGACTCTTCAGTGCTCAATGAGTTGCCGTGATCACAGTTGCTCATGCCTCCGATATAGGAATGATGGCAAGCCCTAGCCTTGAAGGTAGGTGGTCTGACGCAGGCTCGCTTCTAGATGGTCCATCAGCCGGCGCACATCGTTGATCTTTAGCTCACCTCGTTGAATCGCAAGTTCACTAGCCAAGCGCAGTCGCTCTAGCAGGAGCTCAGGGTTGTGCTCCATTGCTTCGAGCACCTCGGAATTGGTGTTGCCTCGCACAACGTGGTCTACCTGGTAGCCACCACCAGTTGTTAGCCGGATGTGCACTGCATTGGTACTGCCGAACAGGTTGTGCAGATTGCCCATCACTTCCTGGTAAGCACCGCCGAGAAACATACCAATCATGTAAGCCTCGTTTTGGCGTAGGTTGTGCAGCTCAAGCAGAGTTTTGGTTTGCCCATTCCCGATGAAGCGGTCCAGTTTGCCGTCGGAGTCGCATGTGAGGTCGGCGAAGTGACCTAGCTGAGTTGGTTCTTCATTCAATCGATGAATCGGCATGAGCGGGAAGAGTTGTTCGATGGCCCAGGTGTCTGGGGCTGAACGAAATATTGAAAGGTTGGCGTAGTAGGTGTCAGCGAGAACAGCTCTTAAACTTTGTAGGTCGTCGGGAATTGTTTGGTTGCAAGGCAATTGGCCCATAATTGCTTCGGCGCAAGCCCCTGTAAGTTGTTCTGCCAGAGCCCGCTCTGGCAGACTGATGTAACCCAAGCGGAAGGCAGCGAGGGCATCTTCTTTGAATTTGATCGCGTCGTTCCATGCTTCCTGTAGGCGCGATATTTCAGGCATAGCACCCTTTTGAGTTGCCATAACTCCTGCGAGCGTCTCCCTAAGGTTGTGAATGGTGAGGGGTTCCTCTCCTGTTTGCTTTGGTACAGCTCCTGGGATAGTTCCTGTACCCAGTACATCGAATACGAGTATTGAGAAATGACTAACGATTGCGCGTCCGCTTTCGCTCACAAGGATAGGCAAAGTGATGCCATGGGGTTCACAGCATTCGCGCACCGTTGCGACCACATCATTGGCGTAGTTTTGTAGGGAGTAGTTGGTCGATGCTGCGCTAGCGCTGCGGCTGCCGTCGTAGTCGACACCCAGACCACCCCCAACATCTAAATACCCCATGGGGGCTCCCAGCTTGGTCAGCTCTACGTAAATTTGCGCTGCCTCTTGAAGCGCGTCTTTGAGTACAGCGATGTCGTTGATTTGGCTGCCGATGTGGAAGTGCAGTAGGCGCAGATCGCTCAGTAGATCAGCTTGCCTTAAGGCTTCCACTGTGGATAGCAGATCCGGGATTGAGAGGCCGAACTTGGCTTTTTCGCCTACTGAGCTACTCCAGTGGCCCGTACTGCGTGTCGTTAGCTTTGCTCGTACACCGATGAAGGGGGCTGCGCCAAGTTCTTGGCTGGAGCGGATAATCCGCTCCACTTCATCGGGTTGTTCAATCACTACTACAGGTTGGCGACCAAGCCTGCGGGCCAGGATCGCGGTTTCGATGTAGCGCTGATCTTTGTAGCCGTTACAGATCAGGAGTGCCTCTGGGTCGTTGACGAGTGAAAGAGCAATCAGCAGCTCAGCCTTGCTGCCAGCCTCTAGGCCAAAGTGCCAGTGGCGACCACTTTCTACCAGTTGTTCTACGACGTGGCGCTGTTGGTTGCACTTCACCGGGAATACGCCTTGATATCGACCGGCGTATCCGTATTTGGTAATGGCTTCTTCGAAGGCGCTGTGCAGCCTCTCTAGCCGGTCTTCGAGGATGTCATCAAAGCGGATCAGCAGAGGCAAGTTGAGGTTGCGGCTTTTGAGCTCCTCTACCAGTTCCACCAGATCAAGGCAGCTGCCTTGATCGCCGCGTGGCTGCACCAATACGTGGCCGCGGGCATTGGTTGAGAAGTAGGGCTCCCCCCAGCGGTCGAGGCCATAGAGGGCTGCGCTATCGGCAACGGTCCATGACTTGTTGCCCTGGATGGGGTCGGCTGCCGACATAACGCACGCAGATGGATCGCTGAGGGAATGACAAGGAAATCTAGGTGTGCTTTGGCATTCGTATTGCTTAAGTATCAGAATCTCCTGCACTTCATGCTTTTGTTTTGGTGCTTTCTTTGGAATTCCCTTTTTTCAAAGCTGTGATTACTTGTGCCCATTATTAAAGACTGCTGTGAACGACTTGTTCATGCCCTCATCCCTTTTCGGTATTCAGGCTGATCTGTAGGCTTGTTGTTTAGAGTTCAAAAGCGATATTTCAGGTGTGCATAGAGGCCATCTCCTAGCAGCCACTCTTGCCAAATGCCTTGGTTATCTGCGCTTTCAAAAGAATTAACCCAGCCCAACTCCAGCATCCAGGATCCTTTGTAGTAGCGAGTCAGGATTCCACCTGATCCAATCGTGTCTTCAAAGACGATGTCGTTGAAATCTGTTCTAACCCCACCCATCCCAATGAAGGGGACGATCTGGAGTGCTTGATCATCTTTTCGCCAGGCAGTCATTATCAGCTCACTGACTCCAACCCAGCCGCTGTCGCCACTGATCAGACTGCCAGGCAACCCGCGTAGACCTACATCGCTGCCGATGCTGAATCCCATGTCGCTAGGAAGATGATTAAAGGCCCATTGACCGGCCCCTCGTAGCTTAAGCATCACGTTGGGGCTTAGGCTCCAGTGAAGGTTGGCTAGGCCACCGATGGCTCGAGCTTCGCCTGGATTAATTCCGAACCAGGCCAATTCCTTGAGCTGGCTCTCAGTGCTGAACCCAGCGATTCCTTGTAGTCCATAGATATTGCTGTTCCAAGCCAGGTCTTTGATGCTTCCGGAGAAGTTAATGCCGCCTCTTAGATAGCCGCTTCGTAGCCAGCCGTCTGGGCCGCCTCCGAGTACAAGAGGAATGCTGTCGCCAGCGAGGTAGCTGTCATTGCGGTTGCCGCTGATACCTGCAAAGGCACTCCAGAGTTGATTGGTTGAGCGGTACAAGGTGGTTTCCACCTGTCCCATGGCTTGCAACTGCCGGAAGCTGATCTCATGGGCGTCATCTGATGCTTCTACTAGCTGGCGGCGGCTGTGGCCGAATGATCCGATAAGTCGCCAGTTGTCTGATAACGGCCAGGTGTAACTGGTGGAGGTGATGGTGGCTCCGAGTTCTGGGTCGGAATCACTATTCATTTCGAAGTAGGCCAGAAAATTATCGTTGCGCTTTACGAGGTTGTTTTTCATCACCGTGGCAATACTGCGCCATTCGCCGGTGCCGATATTGCCGTCGTTGCGGATGCTTACTTCTCCCAGCCATGGGGTGGGGGCCGGGTCGACTGTGAGGCTCAATTTGGCTTGAGTGGCATCGCTGCCGAGGCGACCCAGATTTCCTGTGATCTGCCCCACCCCAGGCATGCTGCGCACATTTACCAAAGCTTTTTCGAGGCTGGGCAGATGAAGCACACTGCCGATCAGTGAATTCAGCCGCTTCTTGATCTCCTTTTGCAGGCCTAAGTCAGGGCTTTTGATGCGCAGCTCAGCGATTCGGCCCTCTACCACCTCCAGTGCTCCTGGACTTGGTGTTGCAAGAGTGAAGACCCGACTGTTCACATAGCCATCGCGCACCAGCCTGGCGGTGAGTTTGGCAGCACAGATGTTCAGGGTGTCTGCGACGGTTGGTCTGCCGCAGGAGCTGAGAATTTTTTGAAGTTGCTCAGTGCTGTAAGGGGTCGTGCCCTCGATAGGAGGTCGCCAGTTAGAGCTTGGGATATCCGCAGGTGCTACTAGCGATTCTTCAGGTTTGTTTTCAAGCGGCGGTTGTGGTTCTTTAAGTATTTGTGGCTGCCTGGGTTGGCTTGGTTGGGGCCCTGTTTCCAGGGGGGTATGTTCCGGCAGTCGTACTGGCCCGGGTTGCAGGGGTGGTGCTACAAGTTGAGCCAGAAGGAAAAATATGGTTTGAGTATTCCGAGGTATTGCAAATCATTATGGGGTTTTTTATTGATGAACCAAGTACCCGTTGCTTGGCGAATATTATTAATGTCATAGACCTTGGCGTATTGGTTTCTCGCTGGTGCTATTCGCTTCAGCATTGGCCAAGTGAGCCAGATCACAGCAAGTCTTGATACTGATCACTGTTGATCACGGCTTTCTTTTAGATGATATGTGTTTTGAGGGCAATAAAATTCCTGTGATGACATCTATCGCTAGACGGGTTTTGCTGACCTTGGCTCTAACGCTAGGTGTTTCGACGTGGCTTGGTTCTGTCGCGCGGGCTGATGTGCGTTCGGGTGGGCTGGGTACTCGTGTTAACGGGAACCTTGAAGGGGTCTGCAGGCGTGGGATCTGTCGCATTACTGGTGGCAGCGATGCGGGTAAGAATCGTTTCCACAGATTTAGTGCTTTCGATACTCGTGGTGCCATTAAGGGCGTGAATATCGATACCGGTGGGAAAAGTAATTTGATTGTGGGTGTGACCGCTTCTGCTGGCACCTATCTCGACAAGCTGCTGAGTTTGTCGTCACCAGCCAATCTCTTTTGGCTGTCACCTGGTGGCATTCATCTTGGCTCAGGGGTTGGCTTTGTGAATGTGCAGCAGCTCAAGCTAAGTACGGCCAATTCGCTGCGTTTTCATAACGGTGTTTTCGATGTGTTTGGTAGTAGCCCGCAGCAGCTGGCGGCTTTGGTGTCTGATCCCTTGTCAGGATCGCAGGGATTTGTAGATGATCCGGCGCGGCGTGCAGAGCTTGGCCTTATAGCTACCCCAAGGATTCTGCTCCAAGGAATTGATGTATCGATTGACCAAAGCCTCTTGGTAGATGCACCTGGTGGCAGTGTGAAGGTCGTTGGCAGCCGCCTTTCGGTGAGTTCTGCTGATGGTAGTGGTGGCAGTCTCACGCTGACCGGTGAGCAAGTGAAGGTGGATGGTGGCTCTCAGCTGTTGGCGACTGGTGCGACTGGCGGAGGATTGATTCAAGTGGGTGGCAGCTGGCAGAACAGTGATCCAACTGTTCGCCAGGCGTTGCATACAACGGTTGAACCTGGCGCGTTATTTGATGCTTCGGCTACTGATCAGGGTAATGGCGGAACGATTGTGGCTTGGAGTGATATCCATAACCCTAATGGCTTAACTAGCGTTGCAGGCAGTTTGGTTAGTCGTGGTGGAAGCCTTCATGGCAATGGAGGAAAAATTGAAACATCTGGTGCTTATCTTGATGTTGATCAAGTCGCAATTGATGTCGGGAGTGTAAATGGTGAGGCGGGTGAATGGCTCTTGGATCCATTTACATATACCATTGACAATTCGAGTCAAAATTCGATTCAAAATGCTTTGATTGCTGGCACTAATGTTGCAATTAGTACAAGTACAAAAGATACGACTTATGTTCCTGATTCAGATATCGCAACTGTGAATGCGCCTGATGGCGATATTAATATTAATATTAGTTTGGATTGGTCAGGTGGCTCTGGGACTCTGCAATTGAATGCTGATGACACAGTAAATATTGCAAATGGAGTCACAGTTACCACAGGCAGTGGGGGCTTGGATGTAACAACTGCCAAGCTAACGGGAGAAGGCAATGTTTCGGTTGCTTCAGGAGGCACATTTGCAGTTAATCAATCTGGAACTTCTACATATAGTGGTGTGATTTCTGGTGCTGGCGGACTACAAAAGAAGGGTGTTGGCAATCTGACGCTTACAGGTACCCAAACGTATACAGGCAATACTTCCATTGATTCGGGTATGTTGACAATGGGTGCGGCCTCAGGGCTTTCTAGTTCAACGGATTTGATAATTGATAGTGGAGCCACATTGAGTGCTTCGAATGATCTGACAATTCGCTCACTCAGTGGCAGTGGAACCTATAATATGTCTGGTACTACAACAGATTTAACAATCAATATCCCTTCAGGTGCTACTGAAACATTCTCGGGCGTTATTCAGGCAGATAATGCTACTTCTAGGCTTCTTAAGCAAGGGCCTGGTACACAGGTTCTTGCTGGCGCTAATACCTACGATGGGGAAACTTACGTTGATGCTGGCATCTTGAGAGTGTCGAATGCAGCGGGCCTTGGCACTGCCACACAGGAAACTCTTGTACGCGATGGTGCCACTCTTGAATTTGCTGGTGGTGCAACACTTGCTCAAGAGATGGAAGTAGGGGAACAGATTAAATTGAATTATAATCGTGGTCCTACAGATTCTGTGCTTAGGGCTTTTTCAGGTTACACGGAGATTACCGATACAGTTATGTTGGAGGGAGATTCAAAGATTGAGGCTAATGCCTCATCATTTTTGATTTTAGATCCCTCGAGCAGTGCCACTGCATATGCAGTGGCACCTGATGCAACTCTCTGCACATCAACCAATACTTGCAATCTTTCTGTTGGCGGAGCTGGCAATGTGCAAACAGAATCAGGCCACGGTATTGATCTTAATGATGGCACTGATTCTTTTACGCTCACTAAAGTTGAATCTGGCACGTTACTAATATCCGGAAAATCGGATATCACTCAGACGATAGATATACAGGAGGGTACATTCCAAGTCGCTCATAATGATGCCTTCGGTACATCTACTTCTATTAACCTTGGATCTAACACCACTGCCGCAACTCTGAAATTCAGTGTTAACGTGCCACGCGATTCTACTGCGGCTACTACTACGTTAACCTTGGGCGCCTCTGGAGGAACATTTGATGTAGATTCGGGACTTGAGGTTTACACTGACAGCACTAATATTCAAGGTGGAAGTGCTAGTAATGGTTTGACCAAGATCGGCCAGGGGACGTTGATTTTGGAGGGTGTTAATACATACTCTGGCCCTACAATAGTTACCGCTGGCACTTTGACAGTTAACTCTGCGGCTCCTACATCTGCGACTTGTTCTAGTGGTGCTAGCAGTAACCTCTGTTTAAGTAGTAGTAGTAGTAGTGGTGGTGGTGGCGATACATCTACCCCAACACCTGCTACAACTCAGACGACAACACCTACGACAACTCAGACTACAACACCTGCTACAACACCTGCTACAACACCTACTACAACTCAGACGACAACACCTACTACAACTCAGACTAGAGCGACTGCTACAACACCTACTTCAACATCTGCCCCAACTGCCAATACAGGAGATGCTACAGAAGAAAATGATGACTTCACTCAGGATTTGATTAATGATGAGGATGTGGCTGAGCTTATCGCTGTTGTGAATTCCACTCAGCCCCAACTAGTGACAAGCCTCGTTAGTTCAGTAGCTATTGAAACAGCAACTGTTAGCTCAGTAACAGTAATTGAAGGGGGAGAATCTACGGAAACCATGAGTGATTCTCCCAATGATGAATTTGATACGGGTGCTGTACAAGGGGCTCCTCAAGCCATAGCCGCTAATGGTTTGGAAGTGGATCTTTCGCTCAATAACTCTTTTGAGGTTGTCGATAATTCGACATATGGCTCAACTGGTGTAGCTGATGGGGCTTTGACTTCTTCTGTTAGTAGCAGTGGCGATATCCAGACAGAGGCCAGAGGTGTTGAATCAGGCGAAGCTACAGACTCCACTGCAAATGCAGACTTAGGTGAAGCTTCAGCTGCCGAGCCTGAATCAGGTGAGCTAGAAGGTGGAACCACTGATTCCGTTGCGTCATCGCCGACAGCAGCCTCGACACCTTCTTCTGTTACCAGGGTGACATCAGTTCAGGCGGCTGCCAATCTTGCCAAGGCTGATGAGGTAACCACGAGCCGTACTATTCGGGATCTCAACTTGCCTGATCTGGCGGACCGACCCACACCAACGACGGCTCAGCTCCAGGCAGGTATGCAGCAGGCTGTTCAACGCTTTGGTGAGCGCCGATGACATTCGCTAGGGCGAACGCCAGTTTTGTTGTTAAGTCCTCATTGCTTGGGTTGGTGGCTTCAGTAAGTGCTGCTGGCCAGGGCCATACATCGGCAGAGCTTCAAACCAATTTGATGCGCAAAGACCCTTGGCTGCTCGTAGCTGCTCAGACAGCTTTGCCTTCCCCAAAACCACCTCCTGGATTTAACCGGGTGGCCTACAACCCTGCGGTATTGCATGTGCGCTTCACCCAGGCCGCCGGAAAGACCACTTCTAAAAATACAGATGCTTTTCTCGATTTAACCCTGATACCGTCTAAGGGCGAGCTTGAGGGACGTCGCGTTGAACTCTCAACACGTGAGTTCGCCTCCCAGCTTAGGCAGCTCTATATCCAGCTCTCGCGGCAGGACTTTTTGGATGTGGCCAATCCAGAATCCCCAACGCGACGATTGCACCAATGGTTGATCGGCAGTATTACCCCGTTGCTTGAGAAACATCGCGTCAGCACCTTGCTGATTGCTGCTGATCGAGGCCTACAGGCGGTACCTTTTGCAGCACTTAGCGATGGGCAGCGCTACTTCGGTGACAGCTATGCCTTTGCGATGACACCATCGCTCGCACTTACCGATATAAACCTACCTGCTCAGAGTGGTTCGCGGTTCCTGGCCCTTGGTGCCTCTCAGTTTGATGGCTTGGCGTCACTTCCGCTTGTGCCACAGGAGCTCGAGAAGATCGCAGTATCCGATCCCGATCGTAAGGATCTTTTCCTCGATAAAGCTTTCACTCCATCAGCGTTGCTTGTGCAGGGCGGTGAATCCCGCTATGACCGCGTTCATGTAGCAACTCACGCGGAGTTCCGGCCGGGTGGACCGTCGGCATCTCAGCTTCACTCTGGTACCGGGCCCATCTCTATGGCGCAGTTATCGAAACTGCGTCAGCAGCGAAAAGGGGTGCCCCTTGATCTGGTTGTGTTTAGTGCTTGTCGTACTGCAATTGGCGATCCTGATTCTGAACTCGGATTCGCTGGGCTGGCGCTTCAGGCTGGTGCCCGTAGTGCTGTCGGTACCCTTTGGTATGTCGATGACGTAGTGACGTCTGCTTATTTCGTGCAGATGTATCGCTACCTCGAGCAAGATATGCCCAAAGCTGAGTCACTACAGCTCACGCGTCAGGCATTCCTCAGAGGGCTTGTAAGACTTGAGGGGGATCAGATCATCGGTGCTGATGGCATACCTCTGCTTATCGATCTCACCCCTACACAGCAACGCCGCGTAGCTAGGGGCATGCAGAATCCTTTCTTTTGGGCTGGGATTGAACTGTTGGGTTCGCCCTGGTGAAGCATGTCTGATGGGCACCATCATTCACTGCTTGCTCTATTTGTGTTGTTTGCTTTTGCTTCCTCTGCAGAGGTGTGATAGTAAGAGTGAAGGAGAGGCTGCAGGCTGGATGCAGCCTGCATTCAAGTAGGTCATTATGTCTTTAGTATCGTCTATGCGCTTATCACGGTCAGCTTTTCGATTGCGATTGTGGTCGCTACTGGCTGCCCTTGTCTTGGCTCCAGCCGTTGGTTTTGCTCAGGATGACCTTCGCAGTAGTTTCCCTGGTCGACGAGTGGGCGGGGGTACTAGAGGTGAATGTAGTGCACGCTTGCTGGTTCATCTGGTCCCCGAAAGCAGTGTCTATGCCCCGAATAGCACTTTGCAAATTGGCTTACTTGAGGGACCTACGGCAACTCCTAAACCGCTTGAACTGCAGTTTCGTCCTATGAGTGGCTCACGTAGTAATGAGACTTCTGGACTAAACCTAACGTCTAAAGATTTGCCGGCTTCCACGGCAGGGATAACTCTGATCAGATTTGAGGCCCTGCAGGTCCCAACTGTTTGGGAGTCTTCATACCGCTGCGGTGATGGTGATATCAATAGCACTGATCCCCTCCAGTTCGTGCAGACGGTATCTCCACCTGCCGTGAGTTTGTTGGTGAGAGATGTTCAACCTGCTGATGCCGGTATTCAGATAGCGATTGCGGAGATACGACGTTATTGCGGGGGGACTGTGCCAAGTGCTGAATTGGCCAAGGCTTTCGATCTTGGTGATCTGATCACTTCGAACTGGCCGGCCCAGTTGCCGGTGCGTTGTCCATCGTGAGTTCTGATACGAGTAGGGGTTCTTCCCTTCCTTTGACTTGAATCTCTCCCCACTCGTCCCAATGCAGAGAGTTGTTGAGCTCGTCTCCGAGTAGTTCTCTGGTGGTTGATGAAACCAACACGCGAAGAACTCCTACATGGCGATTTTTTTCGAAACTCTCAAGTCTTGATGCACAGTTCACGGTATCGCCGATGATCGCGTATTCGAGCCGCTCGCTGCTACCCATCGATCCTGCTAGGACGACACCCGAGTGAATGCCAATGCGCATACGGTTGGCTGGGGCACCCTCTTTTGCTAATTCTTCATTGAGCTTCACCAGCCCAGTTTGAATTTCGATTACCGCTTCAATGGCCGCGCGGGCGTCGGCTTTTGGGTCTTCACTGAGGGGGACTCCAAAGACTGCCAACAGCCCGTCACCGGTAAATTTGTTGATCATTCCTCCTCGAGTTGTAACGGCTGGAACGCAACTAGCCATGCCTCGGTTAAGCCAGTCCATCAGCTCAGCAGGTTGAAAATGCTCGGATACTGTTGTGAAGTTGGCTGTATCAGTGAACAGCACCGTGACTGGTAGTTGACGACCTTCGAAACGTCCGTCTTTGAGTAGTTGATCACGCTGTTGCCATAGTTGCTGGGCGACTGCTGGTGATGTGGCTTGGCCCAGTAGGCGTTGTATTTCTTGTTGGTGCTTTTGACTTGCGGCACCGCGACGAATCCATGCTGTTCCTGCCAAGACAGTTAGACCCGCAACAGGCATGACGGTGCCGATCCAGATGTAATTGATCAGCAGAAGCACCAGTCCAGCGCTCAATACAACGGCTGCAGTCACGACCACAATCACGCTACGCCGCAGCGTTGAGAAAGATTCGCCTAGCCATAGCCCTAATCCTGCGGTTGCCAGGATCAGCATCATGTTGCCCCAGCCGGGCATCAAGAAGCCTCTGACGAGAATGCCTTGCTGTCGGTCCAGTAAGGCGGCAACCCGCAAAGCATGGACTTCTATCCCTGGCATTTTGAGCTGAATTTCGCCTTCGCTGAAGCGGCTATGGGGAATCTCGAAAAGATCTTTCAGCGATGGTGCGGTGCTGCCGATCAGCACCATATGGTTTGCAATGGCAGCTTTGGGTACATCTCCATTGAGCAGAGCGGAAAGAGAGAAGGTGCGGAAACTGCCTGGTTCACGGAAGACAATCAGCCGTTGCATTCCATCTCTTGCAGCTTTCTGGTTGAAATAACCGCCAGCATGACTCCCGTGAAACAAGAAATTGCCATTGGGATTTGCTGTCAACCATGCATCAGTGATGGTCCCTGCTTCTAGTTGTTGACGCAGCTTTTTATCCTTTGTGCCGACTTCGACAATGCGCAAAGGGAAGGCGACTGTGGCTTCGTCTTGGCCGGCAACGTGAACAAGATCTCGCCTGATGACATTGTCATCATCCACGGAGACGTCGTTGTAACTATGTCTTTCAGGAGGCGTTCCTGGAACAGCTGGAATATTGCTGGCTACGTTGAAAATCGAGACCAGTCGAGGATTATTGCGAAAGCGCTCGCGTAGGCACTCCTGATTTGGACCCACGCCCTGATCGCGATAGATGTCGAAGCCAATGGCAACAGCTCCATTCTTGCTGAGTTGGTCGATTCCTTTGCAGAACAGGCCATCATCGATGGGGAATCCGTGGTTGCGGATGTCGTCTTCCCCGATGCCAATGATTGTGATTGGTTGTGTTTTGCCTGAGGCTGCAGGGCGCAACGTGGTGACGAGGTCGTAAAGCAGTAGATCAAGACCCTGGGATATTCCGAAACCTTTGAAAACAGCAAGTAAAGCTAGGCCGATCAGGTAGGGGGCTATTCGCCAAGCAATACCTCTAGCGGTGATGGATCTCCAGCCAGTTGCTTTGGTTGGCCGTGGCTGTTGTCGTTGGTGCCCGCTGCTTTTTGAGGCTTTTCCCACTAGCCATGCTCCTTTCTCTCAGCCTATGCAGCATCGACCTGGCTGGTTGACTTCACTATGAAACTAGGTATTTGACTGCTTGCAACCGGCTTGATTCGAGCAGTCCTAAGGATCTGTGATTTCCGGATTGGTTTTTTTCAGCCTGAGTTCCTTGCCTTCATGCTGCCTCTATGAAAGGCGATTATTGTGGCCAGCTACAGCTGTTAAATCCGTAATTATTGGTTGTGCCCTATGGACTAGAAACTGAGGATTTTCTGTTTCCCTTGACGAGATGGTCACTATTTAGTGGTGAGCCATATATAAACTAATATACTGTGCAAGAGTGTCAGCGAGTTATCTGTTAATCCCTGTCTATTGAAGGCCATAAATATGCCGTTTATGATCTTTCTGCTTTGTTCAAGTTGTGAAGCCTCAGTAGAAGTTCGAATCATCATCATTCGTGACGATCTCGAGCTTCTTGCCTGAATAGCAAGTGCGCTGAATGGAGCGGTCAATAAAAATTTGTTTTTCATTGACTTTGCAGATTTAAATTATTTGGAAAGTTGTTTAATTGCTTTTGAAGTAATCGCAATCTGAACGAACAAAAATGACAGCTTGCAAGGTGCTTGCTAGCAGTTTCGGCTATGCACCGACCTCTGCTAAAAGCTTTTCATTGGAATAGTTATGCTTCTTTGGTCTTCAATTTTGGAGTCTTTTGGTCCTAGAATCAGTTATTTACTGTCTTGGTGAAAGTGTAAATCCTTTATTGATCTAGTTTTTCGACACGTTTGACCCTCCGCGTATCACCTTGTAGAGCTTATGCATGGAGCGAATCAGCCTTCTTTGACTATGAAGTCTGCTGGAATGACTTTGCTGCTGATTGAGTGTCCCGATTTCCATTTGGCGGAGATGTACCAATCGGGCTAGCTTTTCAACCAATCCCTGGTCTTGATCGATCAGGGGTTGTAGGTCTCGGCGCTCCACTTCTAGTAGTACCGATTCTTCAAGTGCGCGAACTGTGGAGTTGCGAGGTTGTTTCGTGCACAGTGCCATTTCTCCGAAGATCTCATGCTGGCCAAGTTTGGAAAAGGTTATTGCTTGTCCTTGTGAATTTGTTTGCGACACCTCAACCGTGCCGGTGATCACCTGGTACAAGCAATCTCCGCTTTCACCCTGTCGGATAATCGTTTCCCCTTTTGCGAAACGTACGCAGCGTGTTGATGGGGCTAGGGCATCAAGTTGAGCTTGACTTAGATCTGTAAAAAGTGCATTGCTAGTGAGCCATTTGACCTTGCGTTGAGCGTCAGCGCACATTGGATCGTCTGCAGCCAAGGTCTGTGGTTTGGGGCTCCCTAAACGGACTCGGAATGGAATGCTTTGACCGATTCGCTCGAGGGCATACCAAATTTGTTCCATCAGTTCACCACGGATGCTCAACCGTTTGACGTCACTGATATCTCTATGCCAAACCTGGATGCCATAGCAGATGTAACTGTCTTCGAAGCTGGCTACCCATGCTTTTGGGGCTGGTTTGTTCAGTACAGAAGCGTGGCGATTGACTACATCCAGCAACAGGCTGAGAGCTTGTGATGGTGGGAAGCCGTAATCCAGGCCAACTTCAAAACAATTGCCATAGGGAGTGCCTAGGTGAACTCGACGGATCGTCGCTTGAGCAACCGTGTCGTTTGGGATAATCAGGGTGCACCCATCCATACCAGTGCGGAGATAGGTGTTCATTAGGGTCAGCATGATGACTTGACCGCAGTCCTCTCCTATTTGGATCCAATCCCCTTCTTTAAACGGTTGGTCTAATTGAAGGCTCAGCCCTCCGAAAATGTCTTTAAGTGGTTCTTGTGCTGCGAAGGCGACGACGCCTGTGAGCAAGGCAGATGTCGTGATCAAGCCAGCGAGGTTGACCCCTGCCTGTTGAAGGATGATTAATGTCAGGATGGCTGCCAGGATCAGTCCGCTCAGTTGGCGCAGAATTTTGGCGGGTGGATGCCACCAGCCCAGTGCCCCTGGAATCTCCAGGAGCAACCATCCCCCCAGGCTGAGTGTTGCGTAGAGCAGTGCCAGTTGTCCGATTGTGGTGAGGCTGGCCTGCTTGGAGATGATCTTTTCTAAGAACGGCAGCGCAGTCCCTACCCAGATCAGTAACGCCAGCACGGGCAGGCGAACCGGTGGTTTTGGCCAGCGTGAGCTAATCAGGTTGCGTTGATGGCTAACCGCTAGCAGCAGGGTGATCAAAATCGTGGTGATCAGGCGCAGGCCAAACGTCATCAGATTTGGGCGTTCGTATTAGGAGACTTGATTGCATTGGTTTGCCAGTCATGCCATGGAGTCAGCATGTTGAAGCAGCTTCAAGTGATTGAATTCTGATGGATTTGTCGTCTGCGAGGCCATCAATGCGCCCATTGTCTTGTTGTGCTTGGGCTTTGGTTGCGGTAACGGTCTAAGCCAATGGTGCTGACGCCTGTGTTCGTCAAGGGATCGATGGCATTACAGAGCTTTTGGTCGTCAATTGGCCAGCAAAGGTAATTGCTGCTCGATTCACTGATGGAGATCATTGTGATTGGATCCTCCTCGTTAGAGCGGGTCGGACCTGCCTCACTCACAAGGTCGTAGATGATTAGATCGAATGATTGGGCTAGATTGGTCTGCCAAAAAGTGGCAGTGCTTAATAGAATGATTGCGTAGGAAACAAGACGACCTCACCAGTGCATCATTTGGGCCCTTGTCAGTTTTCTGTTGATGGTGGTTGCCTGGGATTGCAGCAGCGTGGATAACTTTTAGGTCGGATGATTTAGCTATCCTTTCTGCGACAGGCTTTGCAGCGATATCACGAGCCCAATGATCTTCTGTGAATGTGGAGCGTGTGCCATTTCTAGTTGGATTTCTCTGTTGAAAGGCCTCGATAGAGAGCAGTGCAGTTGAGGTTTAGGGCATTGCTGCTTGTCTGATTCAGATCTAGGGCCATTGGTTGGCTTGCCAAGCGGTAACTCCAACACGGACGATGGCCGCAATAACGACTGATCAGCATGGCCATGGAACGCACCTTTGTTGCCATCAAGCCCGATGGCGTCCAGCGTGGTCTGGTGGGAGAAATTCTGGGTCGATTTGAGCGCAAGGGCTTCAAGCTCGTGGGGCTTAAACAGGTCACCCCCAGTCGTGATTTGGCTGGTGAGCATTACGGTGTGCACCGTGAGCGCCCTTTCTTTGCTGGGCTTGTTGATTTCATTACCTCCGGTCCGGTGATTGCAATGGTCTGGGAAGGTGATGGTGTGATTGCGAGCGCCCGCAAGTTGATCGGCGCCACCAAGCCTCTGGAGGCTGAGCCGGGGACCATCCGCGGGGATTTAGCTGTGAACATCGGTCGTAATGTGATCCACGGCTCCGATGGTCCAGACACCGCTCAGTTTGAGATCAACCTCTGGTTCTCTGCTGAAGAGCTCAACACATGGACTCCTTCAGATCAGGACTGGCGTATTGAAAGCTGAGGTTGCAAGATTTCGCGTGCCTGATTGGGGCAAAATGATTGTGCTGTTGATCAGGCTTTTGTGATGGTTTGGACTGACATCATGATCCTGAAGCCAGTGGGTCTCTTCACTGGCTTCAGTTTGATGGCCATGACGCTTTCGAGCTCGGTTCAAGCTGCAGAGACCGCAATGGTGCAGGAGATCCTCGATGGCAATCAGTTGTACATCGATTCTCAACAGGCGAAAGTGAATCAAAAGGCTACTGAGCCAGAGCAAGTCAGCACGGGCGATAGTCGCGGACAGCTTCTGTTCAATTCCGGAGCATCTGGTCGCCTTAATCGGTTTTCCAGGATGCAATTAGGTAGTAGTTGTTATCAACTGACCCAGGGGCAGATTTTGGTGTCCGGGAAGCAAGATGGCTGTACCCGTTCAGCCCGACTGAGTGTTCGAGGCACCAATTACGTTCTGCAGGTTTCGGACGATGGGGCTACTGAGGTTTCTGTGTTGGAGGGTGAGGTGGAATATCGTTCTGTGGAGCCTCAATCTCAAGCTGATCAATCTCCCAGGAGGGATCAAGCTCAGGATCAACAATCGTTTAGTGATGAGCCGGTCATCATTAGATCTGGAGAATCGCTTCGGGTGACCCCTGATGGCATGATCTCAGCATTGAGAAAGCTAACGGCTGGCGATTACAGCAGCATCTTTGCAGGCCCTTTGTTTGAGGGCTTCCAGACTGAGATCGCTGCTTTGCCTTCACTCCAATCTTATGTACGCTCTCAGTTCCCATCAGTGAGAATTCCTTCAATTCCTACGATCGTGCCTTCCTCTACCCCTCGGATCCCTGGTGGTGGCTTTTTTCGGTTTTGATTCAATGAGTCCTGGAAGATCTGAGTGATCTTCATACTGATTGGGTGAGCAAGGTGATCCCTAGGTCAGGCACCGATGCGCATTCTTAGAAATGCTCCAGTGCTTCTTGTGGCTGTTGTCCTGACGCTGGCTTCTGCCCTATTGGCATCTTGTTCGGCATCGCTTTGTCGACCTTGGTGGGCATTGGAACGCAATCTTGAGGGTCAGCTCGTCAGGATTCGTGGTCCTCGCCTGGCCTCGCCAGAGATCGTGCAGGTGGTGATCGACGATGCAACCCTCGCGGAGGGTCTCTGGTTTGAGCAGCAGGAGCAGATGCCAGCCTGGGCCGTGGGGATGGGAAGCCTGCCCTGGCCAAGAGCGCGCTACGGCGACCTTTTGGAGCCTTTGATGGCGGCTGGTGCTGATGTGGTGGTCTTGAATGTGGTCTTCGCTGGCGAGAGTGTCTTCGGGCCAGCAGACGACAAGGCTTTTATCGCAGCCCTCGAGCCGCATCAGCAGAACCTTGTACTGGCGGCAGAAATGGTTGAGGCAGAAGATCAACTCGGCGCCGGTGCAATTTCTCTCTTGCGTCCTGCTGCTGTGGACGCCGCTGAACTTGACAGACTCTCGCTGGGCTTGAGCAATCTCTTTCCCCCTGAGCATGGAGCTCGGTTTTTGCAACCAGAGTTTTATGCCACCACGTTGGAACAACCGCTCGGTCATCAGGCGTTGCATTCTTTGCCAGTTGCTGCATTGGAGCAGGCAGGTCGCTCGCTCGAGTTGGACCTTGATGGCCAGACTCTTAATTTCTATGGTCCTGAGCCAGAGCCCATCGGGATGGATGGATCCTGCTCAACCCTTGGTCACGGGTTTTTGCGACTGTCGGCAAAGAATGTGATCAATCCGCGGCAATGGGCGGTGCATCCCTGTCGTGAGCGGGTTGATGGGGCTGTCGTTTTGGTGGGTGTTGTTGTGTCTGGTGGTGGAAGTGCGTTAAGCGATCTGCCATCACCCTTCGGTGATCTTTCGGGAATGGAGTTGCTTGCTACCTCTACTGGCAATGCTTTGACAGGCGATGGACTGCGGGCCTGGCCCCAGTCACTTCCGCAGAGAGGCACTTTTGTTGGCCTTGTTGTTCTACTAACACTTTTACTGGCTTTTTATCGCACCGATTTGGGTTGGCGACTTGGTGTGCTTTTTGCATGCGCAGGTTTGTGGTTTGTCCTTGGCTATGCGCTGATGCAGCATCGTCATGTCTGGATTCCCGTTCTTACACCTCCTGTCGCATTGGTGGTTGGTGCTTTGCTCTATGGAGGTGAGGCTTATCGACGTATGTCGATCAAACGGCGCTTGACGCGGCGCTGGTTGGAACGTTGTGTGGACCCCTCCGTTGTAGGCCCCATGCTCAGCGACCCAAGTGATATGGAGACTTTGTTTGATGGTCAGCTCAAATCTGTCAGTGTGTTGTTCGCGGATCTTCAAGGGTTCACTGTTCTGACTAGACAGCGCAGCGAGCAGGGCCGAGTTCGTGCTCATCTTGAGCAGCTCAATCATTATCTCGATGAGATGCGTTCGGTGGTATGGGACCACCATGGATTCCTCGACAAGTTTATTGGCGATGCCGTGATGGCCGTGTTTGGTCTGCCCGATGGTCGTGGTGAATCTGCAGAAGCGCAATCCGCTATTTGTTGTGCTATGGCGATGCGTGAGAGGCTTGTTCATCTGAATCGTCTCTGGCAGGCGGAGGGAGTGGAGCCTCTGGTTAATGGTATTGGTATCGCTAGCGGCATCGTCTTGGCTGGTGGTATTGGTGGTCGCAAGCTTGGGGGACTTTCCGTGATCGGAGACACCGTCAACCTTGCTAGCCGTCTGGAGGGTTTGACCCGCAGCCTGGATCAATCCATTCTTTTCGATCAGTGCACCTCAGAATTGGCAGGAGAGGGTTTTGCTATCCGATCTTTGGGGATGCAAGAGCTAAAGGGGATTGGGCGCCTTGAGGTTTATAGCCTTTCTGAGAGAGGGTGATGGGTTGTGGTTGTTAAACCATTGATTAGGCCACTTCCGCCAAGAGCTTCTGGTAGGGAGAATTAGTGACGGTCGCCATGTCTTCATGGCGACCTTGTTGGACCACTTGACCACGCTCTAGGACCAAGATGAGGTCAGCATCACGGATTGTGCTGAGGCGGTGCGCCACGATGATTTGTGTGCAGCCACGGCGTCGGAAGGCCTCGTCCACTAATCGTTCTGTTTCGCTATCGAGTGCTGAGGTGGCTTCATCGAGGATCAGGATGCTGGGGTTTTGAACCAGGGCACGAGCAATGTCGAGCCGTTGTCGTTGACCGCCTGAAAGGTTGCGACCTCCTTCGCTAAGTACGGTTTCAAAGCCATCAGGCAGGCCGAGAACGGTGTCGAGAATTTGGGCATCTGCGCAGGCCTGCCTAAGGTCTTTGTCTGGAAGGCTGTTATTCCAGAGATTGAGGTTCTCACGAACATTGCATCCATAGAGTTGTACATCTTGTTGAACCATCGCAAGTGAACTGATGCTGATGGCTCGTGGTATTTCGTTTAGCGGAATACCGTCGTAGAGGATTTGTCCTGAGGAAGGTTGATAGAGACCTGCAAGCAGTTTGGCGATTGTGCTTTTCCCAGAGCCACTGCCTCCGACAAAAGCAATCCTTTGGCCGTGTTGGATAGATAGACGTAGTCCATTGATGAGAGGTGGTTTAAGTGGCATATAGCCGAAGTAGAGGTCTTGAATTTCGATGGCGCCTGATAGGCGTTCCCTGTCGCCATTCCAGTCCTGAATTTTTGGTGCGTCTATCAGTAATGGGTCTCGAGGTTGTTCAAGAACATCTTCCAGGCGGAGTACTTCAGCTTCCAAGTCGGGCAGGTTTTGCACGAAGCCAATCACGCTTTCGATTTTAGCTTTTAAGTTGCTGGCAATGGTTTGGGCTGCTAGGAGCATTCCTAGAGTGAGCTGACCTTGAATCACCAGGAAAAATCCAACCAACAAAATTGCCACCTCGTTAAAGGTAGTCATGACGCTGGGGATCACCCTGATCCGTGCGTTGAGAAGTTGGAGCTTTTGCACAGTGTTGAGTAGTCGGCTCTGGTAACCCGCGTAGCGTCTGAAGATGTCGTTTTCTACGGCTGCTGCTTTTACGGTGTCGATATCTTGCAGGGCACCTACCACGACTGCGCCAGCTTTGGCCCCATCTTTTTGGAGCTGTTGACTAGAGTCTTGTTGTACTCGAAGGTTGATGGCTACAACGAGGGCGTTGATGCCAGTAGTGACGCCTACTATCAGTCCTAGAATTGGGCTGTAGAGCAAAGTCAATATCAGATAAAACACCAGCAGAACAATGCCGGTGAGCATCGGGATCAGTTCTCCGCCGATGAATTCAGCAATTCGAGCATTACTAGAAACCCTGCTGGCTACATCTGATGCATAGCGTTGGGCGTAATAACGCTCTGGTAAGGCCAGAACCTGGTGTTCAAATTGTGCGGCAAAGCGTCGGGTTAGTCGCCTCTCCAGGGCGCGTGTTCCGATGAGCTGAAGATGCTGCAGCACCACTTGCAGGCTGATGGTGAGGGCCATTCCCCACAACATTGGCTTTAACCACGTTTGGATTTGATTGCCGATAATCTCATCCATATAGATCTGGGCAAAGATCGGCATCACCAGCTGGGGCAGGATCAGCAGGAGACCAGCTAGCAGAATGAATAGGGCTCCTTTGGGTTCAAGGCTTAAGCGCCGCCAAATCACTGGCCAGACTGATGGTGCCTTTCCGCCTTTTTGAAAGTTTGGGCCTGGCTCCAGCGTTAGGACGATGCCGGTGTAACTGGTATCGAACTCTTCGCGACTGACAGTTCGAGGACCGAGAGCTGGATCATTGAGGGCCACCCGATCACCAATGAAACCTTCGAGGATGAGGAAATGGTTGAATTCCCAAAACACGATGACTGGTGGCTGGATTTGTTCTAAAGCCAGCAATCCTTTTTTGAATCCTTTTGCTTTGAGCCCTAAGCTTTTCGCTGCAAGTAATAAATTGGCCGCATCACTGCCGTCGCGTGAGACGCCGCAAAGTTCGCGCAGTTGGGTCAGCGGTACATAACGGCCGTAGTACTGGAGGATGATGCTCAGGGAGGCTGCCCCACATTCCGTGTTTTCCAATTGCAGCAATGTTGGGGTACGTACCCACTGCTTGCTGAGACGAGCTTGGATGCGGATCCAGAGTTGACGGCAGAAAGACTGCAGGTTCATGTCTTGTCTCCCTCAGTAGATCCCACTGAGATTTCTCAATAGAGGGATCACATAGCTGATTGGCTGCCTTTGCTCTACAAGCACTCGCAGCGTTGTTGGTGTGCCTGCTGTGAGCTGTAGGTCCGGCCCTTTGCTGCCGCCCCAGTCATAGCCGCTTGGTGTTGTTGGGTCTTTAGTTAAGGACGTGGTGACTTCGATTAATGGACCTTCGTCTTTGCTCGTGATGGCTTTATATAGCGACTCTTTGTTGTAGAGGCGGTTGATGACGGCTTCTTTGCTGACTGGCAAACGACGCACGCTAAGGATTTCAGCTTCGATACCACCATGGCGTTGTGGGCTGGTTGTTGTTGGTGTTACGCGTACTGGTTGACCTATGCGCAGGCGTTTACCATCTTTGGCGGGGAAGAAGGCCAAGCTTTCAAGTGTATGGCTGTCTTTGTCTTGTTCCAGCTCAAATAGCGTGGCGCCTCGCTGCACCAATTGTCCTAATTGCACATGGCGGTCTGTGATGCAGCCTGCACGAGGCGCTTTCACGGCAGCGGTTTGTGCGATTTCTTTCTCTAAAGAAACAATCTCGCTGCGTTTTTGATTGATGACTTGTTCACGTTGAGCATCACTGTTTTCTAGGCTGAACAACAGTTCAGAGAATTGTTGTTCTTTTGTTTCCAACTCTTTAAGACTGACAGCTTCTTTATAAAACTTATAGCGTGTGAGAGTTTTCTTGGCTTCATTTTCTCTTTGAATCGCTATCAGACCTAATTTTTTATCATTGACGATCTGAAGTCTTAGCTCTTTTTCGGCTTTCTCTTTCGCTAGTTTTAATTTCACTGGTTCAATGACTGCAAGGGTTGTTTCTTGCTTGATGCAGTCACCCACATTGCTTTTTAGCTCTTGAACTCGTCCGTCAATTTCGCTTTGAACCAGTTGTAAGCTTTCTGATCTGATCAATATCCCTCGTCCTTCAATTCTTACCGGTAATCGGCCAAAGATCGACCACAGCACAATGCTGAGACTGAATCCCAACAGTGAGATTATTAAAAGCCAGTAGCTAGGCCTAAGTAATTCAATAGGTTGGTCTAGCTGTTCAGGACTCGCTAAGGCATCCAGCGCATTTTTGCGAAACAGGCTCATGAAACTTGCCTCTCCATTAAGCGGGCAAATAGCCCAGCTTCATTCATCAGACTTTCGAATGTGCCTTGTTGCTGCACTTGACCTTTCTCTAGCACAATGATGCGATCGGCGTGGCGAATTGTGCTCAGTCGATGGGCGATGACCAAACGTGTGATGCTTAGTGTTTCAAGACTGCGAATCACAATTCCCTGTGTGTGATTGTCGAGGGCGCTTGTGGCTTCATCAAAGATCAGAATTCGCGGTTGCCGCACCAAGGCTCGGGCGATGGCAATTCGTTGGCGTTGACCACCAGAGAGGGTCCCCCCTCCCTCAGAAACAATGGTTTGTAGTCCCATTGGCATTTCGCGGATGTCGTCTGCCAGGCCTGCCATCTCAGCAGCAGCCCAGGCCTCCTCTTGATTGATCAGGCATCCTCCGGCGATAGCCTCCATCAGACTGCCGCTGAATAAACTATTTCTTTGTAGCACTGTGCCAATTTGACGCCGCAAGCTGTCGATGCGTAAGCCATTAAGTGGCTGATCGTCATAACTGATTTCTCCGTTTTCAGGCGTGCCAAATCCCAGCAGCATGCGCACGATTGTTGATTTGCCTGATCCTGAAGGACCCACCAGAGCGATGAATTCCCCTGGGTTTGCTTTCAGGCTCACGTTATCTAGAATGAGTGGTAGATCTGGGGCATAGCGATAACTCACTCGGTCGAGTTTGATGGCTCCACGCAGCTCGGCTGGTTCTATCGCTGCATCGATGACTTCTGGTGTGGCTGTCAGGAAAGGCTTTGCTCGTTCATAGAGGACAGGCATATCGAAGGCTTCCACTGCAAGCCCAGCGAAGCTGGCCATGCCTCCCACAAATGTTCCGAAGGCTGAGAAAAACCCAAGTAACTGGCCAGCGTTGGGTGCATTGAGTGCAGGGGTCGTCGCGGCATCAGCGATCAGTTTTGTGATCACGATGTAAAGCAGCAGGTTGCCAAGGTTTGGCATCACACCCTGCAGGATTTCGGCGGTTGCTTCTTTGATATCCAGAGCATTTTCTAGAACCACGACGCGTTGGAACTGTTCTCCCCACCAGCGGGCGGCCGCAGCTTCAGCTCCTGCTAGACGCAGCTTGGAGACGGAGCTGATGAGCTCAAGATTGCGACTTTGGGCTTGTCCTTCGATCTCCTCCTGTTGGCGTTTCAGAGGGCGAGTTTGCAGACCGATCAATGCTGTGGGTAGAAGCACCATCATGGAGATTACTAGCGCCAGCAATGTCAACTTGACGCTGATCCTCAACATGAACAGCACATAAATACTGGTGAGCACTACCTTGACCAGGCCCCCTTCCAAGAGGTTTTGGATTTGACTGCGCAATTGCTCGATTGCATTAAAGCGGAGTTGAAGGTCGCCGATGTTGTATTTACGGAAGAAATCCGTCGGCAGGCTTAGTAAGTGTTTAATACTGGCCAGCTGGAACTTTGCTCCCCCTTTTTGTTGGGTGATTTGGAAAGATCGGCTTTGGATCCATTCCAATGCCACTCGTGTGATACCAGCAGCGATAAGAATTAGGCCTATTTGCAGCAATAGAAGAAGGTCTCTGTCCGGCAAAGCCGAGTTTGTAATCACGGTGTTGAACGTGGGGGTCAGCAAGCTCAGAAGAGTTGCCAAAAACATCACGCCTACTCCGATACGGAAGCCGCCGCTGAGTAGTCCAAGGCATGCCCCAGCTGCCAATCCGGTGAGCCCCATCCCGAAGATCCAGCGAGCAGCTCCGACGTCTCGGCCAATGGCAAGTAAGAAACCTAAGGTGATTCCCAAGAGCAGACCACTGATCACAAATCTGGAGAGATTGGTTGGTTCTCCATAGGCAAAACGCAAAAGCCCCAAGGTGGTTAGATCCTTGGTTTGGAATTTGGGGCTGATGGCCATCACCCTTGGATTTAGTTCTTCAAGTAGTTGGCTGGCTTGGGAGAGTGGTATCGGCTTTGTCATTCGCTCGGGAGCCCAGACGCGATAGCCGTTGGCAGTGGAATGAAGCACAACTGGGCTTGTAGGCGTCTGTTCGAGGAAGCCGATGAGGTCCCCGCAATCTTTTTCCAGCAGGTTGTCGTTGAGCAGCACCTCCCGTCCGATTAAACCTGCCGATTCCAGAATCAGCAGTAGCCGTGATCGAGGGTCAGGCGTGTTTTGAATTGGTGCCTTCGCTGATGTTGAGCCTTGCTGGGCCAGGGTCGCGACGCAGGCCAGAAGAGGATCTTGACGAACAGTGTCTTGTAGGGGCGGCGGTTGCTGGGTCTGGCTGGCTTGACCTGCTGCCTCAAGACTGCGGAATAGATGTTCTTCGCTCTGTTGGCTCAGGGGCTCATGACTGTGTTGTCTTAAGTGGTGTTGCTCCCAGGCTTGTTGATGGTGGGCTTCCAGAAGCTGTGCGATAGCAGCTTCGCTGGCGTTTGTTGTCTCAGGACGATGGCTAAGTTTCTCCCATAGCAATGCTTGCAGAATGTCCAGCCCTTCTTGTTGTTCTGGATCTGAGCTGTTCAGCGACGTCAACACACTGGTGGTGATGGCTTTGATGCGAAGGTGGCTTGTGCTATTGAGACCATCGACAGGTAAACCAGGCAGGATTGCGCCTTCTTTCAGGCTTAGCAGGCCAAGTCTTGAGCGAAGGGATCCTTCCTTAGAGCGTTGCTCAAGGATCAGTCTTATCTCTCCCTCAGTAACCCTCAAAGGATTAGAGGGCCATGGTTGCTCTTCACCGGGAAGCAGTTTCAAGACATCAGCCCTCCTTATCCTGAAACTGTCTGCACAGCCAGTCAAAACGCAACCCGGCTGAACTGATGGCCGAGAGTTGATCAAGCCCAAGCTGTTCGTTGTCGATGATTTCCTCGGCCATGCGGCTTGCTTCAGCAAATCCACGGCTGAGGAGTTGATCACGGCTGCGTTGGGAGAGCATGCGTGCGATGCCTTTGTAGAAACGCTTAGCCAGCCTTGGATTTGCGTTGAGAGTCATGCTGAGTTCCTGTTTGTCGAGCACCAGTAGCTCTAGGCCTGTGAGTGTGTCCACATTGGCGGTGGCTCCGGCTGCTTGAGGGTTGAGCATTGTGAGCTCACCGAGTAGTTCACCGCGTCGAGAGCTGCCTACCGATTGCCAGCTTCCGTTTTTAGTGATACTTATTCTGGCCTCTCCAGAGAGCAGCAGATAGAGACCAGGCACATTATCTCCCTCTTCAAGGAGAATATCTCCGGCCATAAGACGTTTGAATTTACCGGATCTGGCGATCCAGGCCACATCCTTTTCTTCGAGTTCTGCGAATAGCACCAGAACTTTGCGGAGGGGTTCCTGGTCAGTCGCGGCAATACGATGAACCCATGCGTTTTGGCCTTGCACTTGGAGGGCCAATTTTTCAGCGATGACGCGATAGAGGAGATGGCAAATGGAATCCTCGGATTGATTGATTGACTCCAGAGCCGCTCTAGGGATTTGGAGAAGACGACTTCCTGGACCAGCATCGACGCTTGCTACTGCTGGACGTTCTTCCAGCCAGCTCATCTCTCCCACCAGGTTGCCTGCTTTTAGGCTGGCGAGTGACAAGCTTCCGCCATCAGCTTGCTTGGTGCAAACCGTGATTGGTCCTGACTCCACTACAAACAAGCCGTCCGGAGTGCTGCCTTCTTCGATCAGACGACAGGAGGTTGTGATTTCCCTTACGACAGACACATCACGAATCCAGGCCAGTAGCTTGGAATCCGCCTTTTCAAAGATGTTAAAAGGCAAGACATTCCCAGTCACAATTTCATTGTGCATTTGATTGGACCTTGTTTTGCCTGAAGCTGAGATTCAGATACTTTGCTTAAACTTTTGAGAAAGCTCACAACTCTGTTTGGGGCAAGTCAATGCTGCAAGTAGAAGCCTGAGAGGTTTAGTAGACTTTCAGGGCAGATGGTTTTCATTAGCTTATTCAGATGGGATGAGGCTAATGATATCTTCCTTTGCGCTCAATAAACTTTGCTCTGGTTGCCTTGGGGCTCCCTTTGGCGGCACATTGTGCTGTTGTTAAGGGAAGTCAGCTGCCATTGTTCATGGGCAAGTTGATTGTTGAGGCAAGCAGGTTTTTGCTTGCTGATGGTTGGCGGTCTGAGCCTCGGCAGAAGTCTTGGGTTTTTGGAAAAGCAGTTTGATGTTGTGACTTTGCAGAGTCTGTCGTGATACCCAAGCATTAGGACGGCTTTCTGCCGCAATGGCTAGCGTGATGATTGGCAGCTTTCGGATGTTTTAATTCCATCGGATTCCGGTCAGTTTTCTGCAGGATTTTTTGGTGAGTTTTCATCCCATTCCTATGAGCAGCTTGGTCATTGTGCTGCAGATAAAATGTGGCTTCAGCTTTATAGTTTAGTCCTATAGCTTTGTAATATTAAGGGATTTACGCAAGGCGCCTGTTTGCTTTTTGCAATTTCGTAGAGAGGTCAGGAGAATGGCTTTGTATTGTTTGCACTAACCGTTGGCTTTGTTAATGCTTGGATAATTTGCCATCACTCAAGGTATCTGCATGATCCGTTGATATTATGATTTATTGCCTATACTTCTGATTGTGTTGAAAATGATGCCTCGCTAGAATGGAAGCATCATCCTGCAGCTTTATGGTGTTGATTGAATTGCGATTCTTCTCAGATTTCTGAAGTCAATTGGCGAAGAGTAATTATTGCCATGCCTTAATGACTGCATGGTTTAATTGTTATATTTCCGCCGTAAATCGATTCCACTGAAATGCTTCTAAAATCTGAATTTGTTCTGCGTTGATTCCCTTGCCGCTGATGCTTGCTTCGATTAATTCAGCTGTTATGGCGGCGAGCAGGACCCCATTGCGGTGATGTCCAGTTGCTAGCCAGAGGCCATCAACGGATGAGCGGCCCAGTATTGGACCTCCGTCAGGTGTGCAAGGTCGGAACCCCCACCAACGTTCCATCGGCGGCCATTGGCTTGCTTTTGGCAGGAGAGTGTCAATGCCAGCTTGAAGTTGTTGTTGGCCGAAAGGGGTGAGACCTTCCATGAAATCGGCCTCTGGCTCGCTGGTGGCTCCCACCACGAGTAGCCCATCTTCACGAGGTACGAGGTAAGTGCCCGGACCAAACATAATTCGCTTCAAGCTGTCCCGTGGCCCTTGGAGTGACAGCATTTGACCCTTCACGGGCACGATGGCTAGGGCTGGGAGCAGTTGGGCACTCCAGGCACCGCAACAAAGCACAGCCTTTTGACACGTAAGCGTGTGCATCTCCCCTTCAGCGTTGCGCATTCTCACCCCTCTGAACGTATGGCCGTCTTGCAGGATCTCCTCTACTTCTACGCCTTCTTGGAAGCGAACACCCAGGCTCACACAGGCTGTCTCCAGTGCCCGCATCAATCGTCGGCGATTGTCGATCTGGCCGTCTTGGTTGAAGAGTAAGCCGGCCTGCCAGCTGGGTCCAATGCCTGGTACTTCTCGTTCCAGGCCCGAACGATCGAGGCTTTCACCTAAGCAGGCGGTGGGATAGAGATCTCGCTGCGTCGCTGTGATGAAGGGCACCACAATTCCGCATTGGCGAAGACCGCAACAGAGGCCGCTGTCGGTTTCGATTTGGTTCACCCAGGATGGGATGAGATCCAGGCTTAATTGGCCTAGCCGTAGTTGCTCTCCGCTGAGCCCTTCAGCATGGGGTGCAAGCATGCCGGCCGCAACGAAGCCGGCGGCCTCATTGCGGCGTCTGCTGAGTACTTCTACTGAGCTGCCGCGCCGTGCCAATTTGTGGGCTAAAGCTAGGCCCATCAAGCCGCCTCCCAGGATCAGCACTGATTCAGTACGCATTGCTGCCATGGTCAACTGAATGAACAGTCCATATCAGTTCAGTGTTTCAGCCTGTTGACCCAACTTCGGGCATGTGAGGGAACCTTTCCATAGGATCAAGGACACATACCCAGTAATTGGAGATCGGCAATGACAGCTGCCACCAGCTCGGATAACGGCGCATGGGAAGCCGTGATCGGTCTGGAGACACACGTGCAGCTAGGCACCAATAGCAAGATCTTCACATGCGCTTCAACGACCTTTGGCGACGACCCCAACACCCACATTGACCCTGTTGTGTGTGGCCTGCCCGGCACGTTGCCGGTGCTTAATCAGATGGTGTTGGAGTACGCGGTCAAGGCGGCGATGGCACTCAACCTCAACATTGCCGAGCACAGCAAGTTTGATCGCAAACAGTATTTTTATCCCGATCTACCGAAGAACTATCAGATCTCTCAATTTGATGAGCCGATTGCAGAAGAGGGTTGGATTGAGGTGGAAGTTGCAGAGAAGGGGAAGGACACCTACATCAAGCGCATTGGTATCGAGCGTCTGCATATGGAGGAGGATGCCGGCAAGCTCGTTCATGCTGGTAGTGATCGGCTGGCTGGCTCCACCCACTCCCTGGTGGACTACAACCGGGCCGGCGTGGCGTTAGCCGAGATTGTCAGCAAGCCTGATTTGCGCACAGGGCGAGAGGCGGCTGAATACGCCTCGGAGATTCGTCGGATCATGCGTTATTTGGGAGTTTCTGATGGAAATATGCAGGAAGGCTCCTTGCGTTGCGACGTCAATATCTCCGTGCGCCAGGGGCCTGATGCTCCCTTTGGCACCAAGGTAGAGATCAAAAACATGAACTCGTTTTCGGCCATCCAGAAAGCTTGTGATCATGAGATTCAACGCCAGATCAAGGCTTATGAAGCCGGTGAAGCAGTGGTGCAGGAAACTCGCCTTTGGGATGAGAGCAAGCAACTCACCAAGAGCATGCGCTCGAAGGAAGGCAGTAGCGATTACCGCTATTTCCCGGATCCTGATCTAGGTCCGATTGAGGTGATTGCATCTGTACGTGAGGGTTGGCGTACTGAGTTGCCAGAGTTGCCGTCGGCGAAGCGTCATCGCTATGCCGAAGAGTTTGGTTTGTCGGTGTATGACGCCAGGGTGCTCACTGATGAGTATGCGATGGCGGAATACTTCGAGGCGGCCGTGGCGGCAGGTGCCGAGGCCAAGGGAGTGGCTAATTGGATCCAGGGCGATATTGCTGCTTACGTGAATGCCAATCGCCTTTCTTATTCCACGTTGCCATTGCGACCGGAGCAGTTGGCAGAGATGGTGCAACTGATCGACGGCGGCAAGATCAGCGGCAAGATCGCCAAGGAAATCTTGCCTGAGTTGCTGGAGAAGGGCGGCTCAGCGAAGGCGATTGTTGATCAGCGTGGCCTCGGCATGATTAGCGACCCTGCTGCGATCACAACGATCGTTGAAGAATTACTGGCAGCCCATCCTGACGAGGTGGAAGCGTTCCGCGGTGGCAAGACCAAGCTTCAAGGCTTCTTTGTTGGTCAGCTCATGAAAAAAACGGGTGGAAAGGCAGATCCCAAGCTTGCTAATCAGATCCTTAGCAAGAAGTTGAAGGGAGGTTGACTGCGACCGACGTTATCCCTGAGGCCTGGTGCGAGTGGTTTCACGCCGGTGCAGGGATTGGGGCTGGCTTGGCATAACCTGCAGGCGGATGGCAGACCCAACCCCTTCACATTTTATTAGGTGATGCTGGTGGAAGTCTGGAGCAAGTGGGTCATTGCCAAGTGTTTCCGGGTTCAGACGGGGCGTAACGGCTGAGCTGCTCAGCTAGCTGCTGCAGTGTGCCTCGGTTGTCGATAACGACATCTGCCAGAGGCCGTTTGCTTTCCAGTGGCCATTGAGTAGCGATCCGTTGTTCTGCTTCTTTGAGCGTTATCTCATCACGGGCCATCAGCCGTTGATATTGCTGGGTTGGAGTGCAATCCACCAACCACACTTCACTGCAGAGGCCTGTGAGCTCCGCTTCGAACAGCAGCGGCACCATCAGCACCACCACCGGTTCTGCTGAGAGATCCCTCAGAGCCACATCAAAGCGCTTTGCAACGATGGGATGAACGAGCTGCTCCAGCCAGCGGCGTTCGCGGGTATCGCTAAATACGATTCGCCCTAGGGCTGAGCGATCGAGGCTGGCTGGACTGCGTTGGCCTGCTTCCCCTACTGCGCTGCCATACCGTTCCAGCACAGCCTTGGTTGCTGCGCTACCAGGGGCAAGGGCCTCTCGGGCGTACACATCGGCATCCAGCACAGGCAGGGCGTGTTGCTCCGCGAGGTAGTGCCCAACGCTGCTCTTACCACTGGCGATGCCGCCTGTAAGACCGATGCGTCGTTGCGGCCCCTGCCAACGTGGGAGTGCTACCGGGCTTGGTGGCTCGGTGGTCATCGTGTAGGTGGAGGATGTGTTTAGTTTGTCTCCTAAGGCCGTGAGCTTTGAGCTTGCCTCCCTTTGGCGCCCCATCTCTGGTGGCCTAACGGCACCTTTCGGCTTTCAGGCGGCAGGCATCACAGCTGGATTGAAGGAATCTGGCAAGCCGGATCTTGCGTTACTTCTGGCTCCAGAAGGTGCTGTTTGCACAGGGACGTTCACGACTTCATTGGTGCGGGCTGCCTGCGTCGATCTTTGCGCGGAACGTTTGAGGGCTTGTGCTGGCAAGGCACGGTCCGTGTTGATCAATTCTGGTCAGGCCAATGCATGCACCGGTGACCGTGGCTTGCTCGACAGTGTTCGAGTCACGCAGGCTCTGGCCGACCGACTTGAGCTACCAGTTGAGCAGGTTTTGATTTGTTCAACCGGTGTGATTGGTGTACCTATCCCCATGGATATCTTGCTTGCAGGGTTGGATCCCCTTGTGGAAGCACTCAGCGATGAGGGTGGTGCTGAGGCGGCCTGCGCAATCCTGACGACCGATTTGGTTGAGAAGCAGTTTGCGCTCGAAGCTGAATTAGGTGGTCGACGTGTGCGAATTGGCGGCATGGCCAAGGGATCAGGGATGATCCATCCCGAGATGGCAACAATGTTGGGTTATCTCAGTTGTGATGCCGGTATTTCGGTAGATGTTTGGCAGGCGATGGTGAAGCGGGTTGTTGATCGCTCCTTTAATGCGATCACGGTTGATGGGGATACCAGTACGAATGATTCGTTGTTGGCCTTTGCAGCCGGTGAGCCTCTAGAGCTTCAATACCTGGAGGCATTAGAGGCTGGGCTTATGGCGGTGGCTCAGCACCTAGCCAAGGCCATCGCACGTGATGGTGAAGGTGCCACCTGTTTGCTCGAGGTGCAAGTGGATGGTACCCATCGCGATGTTGAGGCCCGCCGTATTGCACGCACTGTCTGCGGCTCTTCTTTAGTAAAAACGGCCGTCCATGGTCGTGACCCCAACTGGGGCCGAATCGTCGCGGCTGCAGGGCGTGCTGGTGTGTCTTTTGATCCTGCAGCAGTAGCCCTTTGGTTGGGTCCTCACCAGTTAATGGAATGTGGTGAACCCTTGCCTTTTGATCGGATCGTTGCATCTCGCTATATGCAAGAGCGGGTTGATGGGAGTTATTTAAGTGATGACACAGTGAGGATTCGTTTGGTTGTGGGTGATGGATCGGGCGATGGCATGGCTTGGGGCTGCGACCTTTCGGATCAATACGTGCGCATCAACGCCGATTACACTACGTAATGTAAAAAGCTAGTGCTAGCAGCAGACTGCAGCGATCACTTTCTTCTGTTAGCGCAATGTTAGCACTTGTAAAAGACGTAGTGCTCATTGGATCCTTTGGTCTGGTGGTCACGACTCAACGCACCTTGCTCGCCCTAACAGATCACGTCTCAAGGAAATAGACGTGCGTTGCAGAGGGGCTATGGGGACAATGAGGCCCGCTTCCGATCGTTAAATGGCGTGAAAGATTTGTTTGATTTTTCTCTCTGTCTCCTGCTGACTGCTAAATATAAAGAATAAACCTCAAACTTAATGTCAGAAGAGCAACTCAAAGCCTTCCTTGAAAAAGTCAAAGCAGACACCAGCCTTCAGGAGAAGCTCAAAGCTGCTGCTGATGTCGATGCAGTTCTTGCGATTGCGAAAGAGGCAGGTTTTAGTATTTCGGCTGACGATTTGAAGAACGCTCAACAAGAGCTTTCTGAAGAAGAGCTGGAAGGCGCGGCTGGTGGTCATCCGGGCGGGCTGTCTGATTCTCAACGGGGCTTGTGCTGTGTACTCTGGGCGGCACCTTTCACACAAATCGCGACGGGAAAACCGGGGGTGTGTGGTCCTCCAAATGGCAGGCCGTCGAGACGGTTACCTGGCCATCATAACTCTTCAGAAGATCTATTTTAGCAACTGCCGCCTTCAGCCTACACACTCAAAGCCCTTGCATTAGCAGGGGCTTTTTATTGCTTCAATCACCCCCAAAAGCCTACAAATCAGCCTCCAATACCTGGCACTAATTAATACTTAGCCCCGCCACGAGCGGGGTTTTTTCATGGCTGTGGTGTTTCGATTCCTTGCTGCAACTGGGATCTGAGCGGTTCACCAGAAGCTCACCAGAACCTCTTGGGGTCTACACCAGAGCTGTGTAGTGGAGATCACCAGAAAGGCTGAGATCTTGTAGGAGTCGAGGGAAAACAACCCAACACAACTCACACACTTATCACCTTTAAAACCATGACTACTTTCAACACTGACTACAACAACACTGAACT
>NZ_JNBA01000035.1 GCF_000760295.1 Prochlorococcus sp. MIT 0701 | reverse complement strand
AGTTCGCCGACACCATCCGCTCCTTCGCACGTCGTCCGCTCTGCAACTTCTTCTTGAGCTGCAACGCACTCAATCCAGCTGCCTTCGCTAGCTCTTGACGACTCGCTGGCTCACCTGTTTTAGCTTCCAGTTCAGACTCAAGCTGCTCTAAAGACATCAACTCCTGCACCTGACGACCCAGCGTGATCTCCTGCTCATGGCTCAGCAGCGGCACTCGACCGATATCGCGCAGGTATGAACGCACCAGGTCGACATCTGAAAGCACCGCCAAGGGAGCCATACTGAATAACGAAACAGTCAGGTTTCCTAATTTACCATCGTTTGCCAAGAGCAAATCAATGCCTTGCGGACGAATTCCACTCGATTGCCAGAATGAAGAAGGCTTTAAAACCGAGAATTAACGTTTCATCTTCAAGCGCCATCAATAGAGACAGTCTGTTGAAGCGCCAAGCACTTGCAAATCCTTATCTATAACTATGCCCTCGCAGACCTCACCACATATTCCAAAGCACTCTTCCAGCCATTAAATGTTTAGAGATGAATCTGGTGCAGCTGGGTCTCGGCGCCCGCTGAAAGCCATGCTGAAAACATTGGCATGAAGCAACAAAGACTGCAAAAGCTGATTGCAGCGGCAGGACTCTGCTCCCGACGCCATGCAGAGCAACTCCTCCTGCAGGAACGGGTAACGTTGAATGGCCATCTTGCCAAACTTGGCGACAAGGCCAATCCAGAGCTTGACAAGATCTGTGTAGATGGGCGTTTGCTCAATTCCAACACCGAAACAAGAGTGTTGCTTTTCAACAAACCTGCGGGGGTGATCACTAGTTGTCATGATCCCCACGGGCGAGTGACTATCTTCAGCCTGCTGCCCGACAAACTATGCAAGGGTCTTCATCCTGTAGGCAGACTTGATGCCGATAGCCGAGGAGCTCTGCTCATCACCAACCAAGGGGAGCTCACGCTGCGATTGACCCACCCACGCTATGCGCATGACAAGACTTACCAAGTCTTGGTGGAAGGTAAACCCTCAGCCCTAGTGCTCTCAGACTGGAGGCATGGCGTAATGCTTGATGGGAAAACAACCTTGCCCGCTGAGCTAGAGCTTTTGCAATCACACCCAAATCAAAGCCTTTTGAAGGTGGTTCTAAGGGAAGGTCGCAACCGGCAAATCCGTCGCGTAGCCGAACAACTAGGTCACCCCGTATTAGACCTTCAACGCACTGCGATTGCAAATGTTGCCCTAGACGCATTACCAGAAGGGTGCTGGCGCGAACTTAACGAGAGAGAATGGACTCCCCTCCTAAAAATCACCAAGCCCTCAATGTGTTGATGCGCTTCATAAAGCCATCCAATTGAAACAACGATGCGACTAAACCTTCCATGGCAAAAATCAAGATCTGAAGTCGAAGCCAGACAAGATCCACAACAGATATTCCAGAACTCATTGCTGGAAGCTGGTCGTCAACTCAGAGAGCGTCGCGAACAGTGTGGAATGAGCCTGCGTGATTTAGCTGAAGAAACACGAATCACTACCCCAGTTCTAGAAGCAATTGAGCGGGGGTGGGTCAAACGACTACCAGAGCCAGCCTATCTGTGCTCAATGCTTCCGCTGCTGGAGCAGCATCTTGAACTAGCCCCAGGCAGCCTCAACGGGGCCATGCCAGAACGCAATGCTAGGAACCAGAGGCATTCCAACAGGGGCCTGACGCGATTCACCCCCGGCAGCATCGATGTCTTCACCACCTGGCAAGGGAGTGTGATTTATGCCGTGGTCATGCTCAGCAGCCTCTTGGCCCTCAATCACCAGCAAAAGCATCTTGCTGCAATCAACAGTCAAACACTATCGCCAATCACAGTCAGCCTTGAATCCCTTACTGATCAGCACACAAGCGAAACAGCCAACCCCGCCCTTGTTGGCCTAAGACCCCTGGAAGAAGCACGACAACGGTCTCCAGAACAATGGCTCAACGCAACCCTTATCCAGCACCAATCTCAGGGTGAGACAGGTCTACTGGAGATCAATCTCAGTCAGCCACGTATGCTCAAAATCAACAGCGCTGGGAAAGATCTCACAAATCTCAGAGAAGCTCAGGGGACACTCACTCTTCAATTGTTGCCACCCCTCCTACTAGAAATCAAGCCTCCAGCTGCTCCTGAGGACAGCGTGATTTGGAAGGGCCAGGCGCATACTCACGAACCCAATCATCCTGGGATTTACCGACTCGCAGATGCCATCAGCAAACCAGCTGCCGATTCAAGCGAACGTCCCCAGACAGCTCCTCTCTCGCCATAGCCGCTAAGGGCTCCATCAAGAGCTGAATCAAAGCAAGACAACCGCCAACACCAATTTCCCTCGATAGTGCCAGGGGTATTGAACCGAGCTACATCATCAAGATGAAGCAAATCCTGTAGAGGGGTCATCACTAAACACGCCTCTGTAGCTAGGCCCAGCTCCAGCAACTGCCAACCAGGGGCATGAACTGCACCCTTCAGTCGATCTACTACCCGCTCACGGACGGCAAGATCAAGCTGCTGCCACCAGCCCAGCGTCGTTGGATTGTCGTGAGTGCCTGTATAAACCACCCAGTGATGACCCTTAATATTTTCAGGTAGATAAGGATTACTGGGATTGCCATCAAAAGCAAACTGGAGAATTTTCATTCCAGGCAGACCAAATTGGTCTCGTAGCTCTTCCACATCAGGGGTAATCACTCCCAGATCTTCTGCAACAAGTGGCAAGATGCCACCAGCATCACGCCTTAGCCGCTGCAATAGAGCTGCACCTGGAGAAGATCGCCACTCCCCGTGCTCCGCTGTGGTATCAGATCCAGGAACTGCCCAATAAGACGCAAGCGCCCTGAAATGGTCGAGACGTAAAAGATCCACTTGTTGCCATTGACGCAAAAAGCGGCTACGCCACCAATGGAATCCACTCCAGCGATGCCGCCACCAGCGATAAACGGGCGTGCCCCAGAGTTGTCCTGTACTTGAGAAATAATCAGGGGGAACACCACTTTGGATCTCAAGCTCCCCTCCTTGAAGGATCGAAAACAGGCCCTGATGACTCCAGACGTCAGCGCTATCGCGCGCAACATAGAAAGGCAGATCACCAAACAACAAAACGCCAAGCTCGCCTGCTAGATGTCTCAGTGCCTGCCACTGCCGATCAAGCTGCCATTGCAGCAAACGATGTTCAAGCAGAGCCTCCTGATGATGACCTTTCCAGGCATTGAGAGCCCTACGTTGATGAGCTGCCAAGCCTTCCGGCCATTCCCACCAAGGGAGGCCTTGATGCTGACGACGGAGCTCCATAAATAAGACATGGTCCTCAAGCCAGAACTGCTTGCCACACCAACTCTCAAAAGCAAGATGATGGTCTCTAGCCTGCTCTGACCAAGCCTCCCTTAAAGCTATTCCAAGTCGCTCACTTCGAAGGTCTGCCAGAGCAAAATCAACCGATGAGCAAGGCTCCTGGATAGGAACTGTTCCTGGCAACTCACTAAGAACCGATGCTGAAAGGAAATCCTCATCAACAAGATCATCGGCATCAAGCAACCAAGGGTTAAGAGCAAAGCTTGAAGGGGAGCTGTAGGGAGACCCTGTCCCATCAGGAGGGGCCAAAGGCAGCAACTGCCACACGCCGATGTCATGGCGAGCAAGTGATTGCAACCAAGCCCTTGAAGGAGCACCGAAACTGCCGCAAACTGGACTTGCAGGCAGTGCTGTGGGATGAAGTAACACCCCGGTCGTGCGTACTAACGATGAGCTGCGCTCAACCATCAAAAAACACCAGAAAATAAAAACAACAGTGGAATCTGATCGTGGTCAGCATCTAGATCAGCCATTAGCCCCAATCAATCTTGGAAGGACTTAGGCCGGGTCGTTACATACTCGCAAGATCCTTGTCAGAAGTCTCGGTTAGTCCAAGAGCCAATGGACTTTTAACCCTAAGGAGCTGTAGTTGAGCAAGACTGTGATGCCGCTGTCCTCAACACGGTTGATGCCTACACAAGCTTCAGGCAGAACGCCAACGCCATCAAGCGTGGGTCACTGGATGGGGAAATATCCAGGCCGTACCTTGCTACGCCTGGCTGCGACCCTGGGTGGTCTTTGGCTGGCAAGCACGGCCCTGGGGCTGCTCTGGCCGGAGCCAGATCAAGTCGCCAAAGGCGATCCATCAGTGGACAAAGCAACCTCCCTAGCGCCGCTTCCCAAAGAACCAATCATCATCTTGTTAGTGGGCATTGATTCGAACCAACTGAACGATCTCACAAACCAAGCTGCACCAATGGGTTCAGCCAATGCCGACAGCCTGATGCTCGTGAAGGTAGCGGCCAAGCAACCTGTTGAAGTGCTTCAGCTGCCGATTGAACTCGCTGTGACCCTGCCTGGAAGCAATGGGATGCAACCACTAGCGTCAAGTTACGAACGGGGGGGTATTGCCCTTACCGCCGATGTAATTGCTGAGATCCTCGGCCTTACAAAAGGACAACCCCACCGCTTTGTGGTGATCCCCCGCAAAGCTCTAAGAGTCCTTGTCGATGGACTCGGAGATGTGGAGGTCAACCTCAACGCGCCTTTTAAACACAAAGACAATGCCCAGAACTATTCGGTGGACTTGCAAGCAGGACGGCAGAGACTCAATGGAGGAGAGGTAGAACAACTGGTTCGCTACCGCGCTGGTCCTGAAGAAGAAAGCGGTCGGCGTCAAAGGCAACAATGGATCCTGAACGGTCTGTCTAGACAGTTGCGACAGCCGAACACCCTCGCGAAACTCCCCAAACTTCTTAAAGAGTTTTCAAAAGAAGTGCAAACCGATTTAACCCCTCGTGAGTTGTTAAGCCTCACGGCAGCGGCTCTTAGCAACAATCAATTCCCAATCCTCAGCGAGTTACCTCTAGCCCCACGAGCCGGGGAACAAAGCCTGCGGCAACTCAAAGCAAGCCACCCCATGCCGCTCTGGCCGCAGGGCAACTAACAGGGCCTCATCAATCGGACGACAACAGCATCAGCCTTCGGCGCAATTGCGCCACGACCTCCTCCAAAGGGGGCTCCTGCTGCAAGCAGCCCCCATTAGGAACTGCTGACAAAGCTGAGGGATCATCTTGAAGCAAGCCGAACCACGGCAAACCATCAGAGCGGCGAAGGCTGAGGTCCCATGAGCCGCCCAATTGCAGAACCCCGATCAGTGGAACATCGAGAGCCGCACAGAGCGCTACATAAGCAGGTGCCGCCCCAGGAATCTCCCCGGAGGGCAAAGGCGAGACCATCAAAATGGTGGGCTGGCGCCATGCTCCCAGAGCCTCCAACCAGCTACCACCATCTGGATGAAGCATGGCTGGATCACCACTCAGTCGAACCATTCCTCCCTCCGAAGACAACAAACCAAGAACCTGATGGGGATTTTCAGAGCAGCGGTGATGGCTCAACTCCCCTCCCCAAGCGCTAGCCAAAAGCAAGCAACCAGGCCGCATCCGAGCATCAGGGAGGGGACCTGCACCAACCAGAAAAGGGATGGGAGCAATCATCAGGCGACCCTACAGAGAGAAGAAGTTGAGATGAGAGCCTTTGCAGCACTAGCATCGGAGTACAGCTGATATTGCTCGCTGGCGACGTGACGAGTTTTCTGACCGCAGCCCGTACCGAACAAGAGAGCATCAGCTATGACATGCAGCGTCTGCGCTTGTTCAGCGGCACCTCCAATCCAGCTCTTGCAAGAGAGATTGCGGCCTACCTAGGTGTTCCCGATGGTCCAAGGATCTGCAAACGGTTCGCTGATGGTGAGCTCTATGTACAAATCCAGGAATCGATCCGAGGTTGTGACGTCTTCCTGATACAGCCCACCTGCGCTCCAGTGAACGACAATTTGATGGAGCTGCTGATCATGGTGGATGCCTGTCAGCGCGCCTCTGCCAGGCAGATCACGGCTGTAGTCCCCTACTACGGCTATGCAAGAGCCGACCGCAAAACGGCTGGCCGCGAGTCAATCACTGCCAAGCTCACAGCAAACCTGCTGGTGAAGTCTGGCGTGAACAGAGTCCTCGCCATGGATCTGCATTCCGCCCAAATCCAGGGCTACTTTGACATCCCTTGCGATCACATCTACGGCTCACCAGTCCTGGTTGATTACCTCGCAGCACAAGAACTTAACGAAGTCGTGGTGGTGTCTCCAGACGTGGGAGGAGTTGCACGAGCCCGAGCCTTTGCAAAACAAATGAGGGATGCGCCACTGGCAATTATTGACAAGCGCCGATCAGGTCACAACGTTGCCGAAAGTCTCACAGTGATCGGCGATGTAGCTGGAAAAACAGCCATCCTGATCGACGACATGATCGACACTGGGGGAACCATTTGCTCAGGAGCTCGTCTACTTCGACAAGAAGGGGCTAAACGGGTCATTGCCTGTGCCTCCCATGCCGTGTTTTCGCCCCCAGCCTGCGAACGATTATCCGAAGAAGGCTTATTCGAACAAGTCTTGGTTACCAACAGCATTCCCATCGCAGCGGAACGACGCTTCCCTCAATTGCAGATACTTTCAGTGGCTAATATGCTTGGCGAAGCCATTTGGCGCATCCATGAGGAAAGCTCTGTGAGCTCAATGTTTAGAGGATAAGCCTGAGATTAAATCTAAACTTAGCTGCTAAGCGATAGAAGCGACTCTTATTAGAGTCTCTCATGAATGTTTTAGGCACTCAAATTCGAGCAAAATCAATAAGCCTTAACCCTCTAGTGCTTTTCAGTTAATCGTAAATTGCTCGCTCTTTGAAACGCTTCATGATTAGGGCAAAGGCATTGCAATCAGCCAAGGCCTTAAGTCCTATTCATAAGGCCCCTCCTTATCGACAAAAGTGCTGCTGGAGAAGAAGCTCAAACAGACTCTTAAGAAGCCTTCTATAAAAAATGTAGAAAGGCCTAATTATTCGTTTACACAGCCTGCCATTCAAAGTCCTCAAAAGGAATTGGCTTAGCCTGACTAGGGATAAGCTACGAGAGGCAAAGGTCAAGTATTTCCGTTTCAAGCTTATTACTCAAGCAACCTTGATGGTTTCCATCGCTTGCCTCAATACATCTCAACACTTTCGCAAAAGATCGCTTTCATTTAGAGTTTAAATCGATAGCTAATGAGCCTAAAATTAGATCAGCGAAAACAAAACTCCATACTCATACCAATCTGTTGCTTGGTAAAATTTATGCTTATATTATATGCATAGAGCGCTGGCTTGCTTTTTGGAAGATAATGGATCTGAGCATATATTGCAGTTAAATTCTGCTCTATTTTTCTAGAATTAGCAATGATATTATCAACAACCACTAAATCAACTCCTGCCGCAAAAAAAATCCGCCAATCGACACAGGCAGGCAGCAGAGAGAAGAAACTAAATTTCATTTTGAATTATACGATTACTCTGATCAGCATGCCATTAGCAACTAGGCTGTATTGCATTGGCTCTTAAAAAATTTATCACTCTCATTCCCTTGCCATGACTCAACTAAGTCTAATTGAGTTGGAAAAGCAGGCCTCTGATGCTGGTCTGCTACTGAGGCTGAAGGAGGGAAGGCCACTCAATCTCTGGTCCTTAAAGTTAGTCGTAGCAGAGGCTCTCGATGCGAATCGTATTCAACTTTGGGGAGAGATGAAGGCCTGGGCCTATGGAGGTGTGAAGGGATTACAGCTCGACACAATGCGTGTTCATCCTGAAGCACCCGCTGGAGTAGGTGATCTCATCTGGGCTGGCACCATGGCCTGGGCACTTGAAGCCACTCCTTGTAAACAGGCGCGACTGCTAGCAATTTTTGATGCTGGCCAGCAGCACCATCGCTTAATTCGTTATTTCAGGCAACGTGGATTTCTTACTGTCCGCGAACTAGGTGCAGCGCCGATGGATTTCCCACTCAGGTTGATCTGGGGGGGAGCAGGAGCGTTGATGGTTGGAAGGTGCAGTGAGGTGCTAGAGCGTAATGGCCGTCGTTGGCAAACATGTCGGGGATTGGATCGCAGAGATCATTCGTCACCAGCGTGATAACTGCTTCGCACTAGAGGCCCACTACGCACCTGAGCAAATCCAAGCTTACGAGCAACTTCAGCCAAGTTCTTGAAGTCCTCAGGATGCCAATAACGATGCACCGGAATATGTGCCAATGAAGGGCGCAGATACTGACCCAATGTGACCCGTTGACAATCAACAGAACGGAGATCCTCAAGAGTCTGAACCACCTCTTCTTGCTCTTCTCCTAGCCCCAACATCAAGCCTGATTTGGTAGGAATGTTGGGAGCGAGTTCCCGAGCTGCAGCCAGCAGATTGAGAGAATGGTGATAAGTGGCTCCCCGCCGAACCTTGCTTTGCAGCCTTTCGACAGTTTCGAGGTTGTGGTTGAAACAAACTGGTGCAGCCGCGAGCAACTGCGTGAGGCGTTCTCTCTGAGCCTGTAATGCCTCGGCCAGATCAGCGGCTCCGCCCCAAAAATCCGGCGTAAGAACTTCTATCTCAATAAGAGGATTTCGCTGGCGAATGGCCGCCATGGTGTCAGTAAAAATACTGACGCCATGGTCGGGCAAATCATCCCTTGCTACTGCAGTAAGAACCACATAACGAAGACCCATCTGCTGCACCGCATCTGCAACTCGCTCTGCTTCGAGCGGATCGATTGCCTGAGGAGATTGGCCTTTCATTACCTGGCAGAAAGCACAACTACGAGTACAGATCGATCCTCCTAGGAGAAAAGTTGCTGTGCCGGCTGCGTAACACTCGCCGCGATTGGGACAACGCCCTTCCTCACAAATGGTGTGTAGCTGATTCCCCTTCACCAGCTGCTGCATTTGCTCCAACTGGGAGACGGTGCCGATGGGGCGACGCAACCATTCCGGAAGGCGCTCCGAGGGCAAAATGGTGCTGTATTTGGTCTGGCGATTGGTGGAAGACATTGCTTTATTGCATAGCTCGACGGCCTTCAAGCGCACGAGTCAGAGTGACTTCGTCGGCATACTCCAACTCACTACCAACAGGAAGGCCGTAGGCGATTCGACTCACTTGGGTAAACGGCTTTAACAACCGTGCCAGGTAAAGGCTAGTGGTATCACCTTCAACACTGGGAGTGAGAGCGAGAATGACCTCGCTGATGCCATCTCGATCAACGCGTTGAATCAAGCTGGGGATCTGTAGCATGTCCGGCCCGATACCATCCATAGGTGAAATCAGTCCACCTAGGACGTGATAGCGGCCCTTGTATTCCCTCGTTCTTTCGAGAGCTAGCAGATCTCGGGAATCAGCCACCACACAAAGCAATTCATCGCATCGCGTACCATCACGGCAAATGTCGCATAGAGGCTCCGCGCTGAGATGAAAACAGGTCTGACATTGCCCCACTTGAGAACGGGCCGCGAGGAGGGCCTCAGCAAAAGCGCGGATTTGATCTTCTGGTTGTCTCAACAGATGCAGGGCAAGTCTCTGGGCCGTTCGTGGCCCAATCCCAGGCAGACGCTCGAACTGGTCGATCAAGCGAGCCAGGGGTCGAGTAAAGCCGCTCAGAGGTCCGCCGCAGATACTGGGAATCTTGGCAGTTCACCAGGTGGCAATTGTTGATCAAGCAAAGACCGTACGCCGGCAGAATGGTGTGCAAGTCCGGTTCTATTCCGATGCTTGAACTTGTGCGAACCATTTCACGTGTGGGTTTCGCTTGTGCTCTTGTGATGCTGCTCGCTGCCTGCAGTGGTTCATATGCAGGCATGAACTCCTTCCAGAGCCCGGATGGTCGTTATGCATTCCTTTATCCCAATGGATGGAGCCGTGTGAGCATGAGTGGAGGGCCTCAGGTGGTATTTCACGACTTAATCAACAGCGATGAAACAGTAAGTTTGGCTGTTTCGAAAGTTGACGAAAAGGGAGATCTGCAAACCCTAGGCAGTCCAATCGCAATTGGGGAACGTTTAAGCCGTGAAGTGATTGCACCTCAAGGCAGTGGGCGAGAGGCTGAGTTAGTAGACGCCAATCAGCGTGAGGCAGGAGGACGCATCTTTTACGATCTGGAGTATACAGTTCATCTTCAAGATCGAGAACGTCATGAGCTGGCAACAGTAGTAGTTGACCGGGGGCGTTTATATACATTAGCAGCAAGCACTAACGAGTTTAGATGGAATAAAGTCAAGGACTTATTCGAAGAGGTAATCACATCGTTCACATTCTTAATCTGAAAACTACAGACGCTATTAGACTATTAGAAAGCTAATATAAGCAATAGTCTTATTTTTTAAACCCAACAGATTGGAAGTAAAAGCCAACCTATAACCCTTACTTACATTTTCCTTTACATCATGAAGCAAAAGCTGGCAGATGACTTCAAATCAACTTTCCATTTAAGAGACTAAGAAGACTTATTCAGATTAGATCTAGATGCCTATCTATTTAGAATAGGAATCGATAAAGCGAGCCATTAGCTTCCGCAGCCTCTGGCCATTCAGTTTCTAGGTAGCTGATACCATTGCTAAAGAATGGTTTGGCTTCTAGTCGCGTTGTTTCAAGCTCGGTGGTACCCATGGCTGTAATTAAACCTCCAAGCTCCAAAGGCCCCATGTCTGTCTTGATGTTACGTCCTGCAGCTGTTATCAATGCTGGAAGTCGAACAAGATTCTCAGGCCGAGTGAGCTTCCTAAAAAGACTCTTGAGGACTAATTGTTGACGACGCAAGCGACCAAAATCTCCTTCTCCATCATGGCGCCAACGCAAAAATCCCTCGAGATCTTGACCTTTCAAGACCTGAGTGCCCGCCTGAAGATCAATATAAAGACCCTGGGATTGATCTTGATAATAAAGGCGCTTTGGTACATCAACCTCAATACCTCCCAATAAGTCTGCAATAGTTCTGATCCCTTCAAGATTAACAAGGATGTGATGGCTAATGGGGCGATGCATCAGCCGAGTCAACTCACTTTTTACAGCTTCAATACCACCATATGCATACAATGCATTAACTTTCATTGGCCCAAAATTACGCGAATTGATATAACTATCACGTGGAATCTGGATGATTCGTGTTTCGCCCCCCGCGACTCGAATTGTGAAGATCACATCCGTGTTACCCCGACCTGCATCCATGCCGAGCACCACGACATCACGATTGCCAAAGCCTTGCCAAGCATTGAAGGGGTTGCTAATCGCAAACAGGGGAGTGGTTTTACCTGCAGTCTTTTGTGTGAGTGATCGACTGAGTGGAATTGAAAGTAACAGGCCTGCGATCAGCCCCACGCCAATGGCAGTGGTCATTGAACGCCAACCAGAACTGCCTTGATGCTTGGGAGTCATATCACCATCTTAGAGCCCTTTAGATTTTTCTCTAAAAAAGTGCTCTGCTGCTTTAAGCAAAGTCTAACCAACGCTCAATTGTGTTGGACTGCTCGAATTAATCATAAGCTCATTTTAATTTTCAACTGTTGCTTGCTACAAGATCTTTAATCAGTGCAAAGAAGATGCTGCTTTTATTTCTCAGTAGAAGAGGCCAAGACTTACAAAAAATCAAGCCTCTGTTTGGCACCCTGTGTCGATAAGGCAACAAAATGAGCTAGGCTATAGTTGATCGACAACGCAATAATGGTGCCATATGGATATTGCACTAATCAGAAGATATCTCACAAATATGACAGGCCAAAGTCTCGACAAAAGTTGATTCAGACCAACAGCAATTCGTCAGTACGCAAACCAGCCTGAACTCGCCAGAGATCCCTATAGATACCTGATTGCTTCAAAAGTGAATCGTGAGTACCTTGCTCGACGATATTACCTTGATCCATAACAATAATCTGATCCGCATGCCTCACAGTACTGAGGCGATGTGCAATCACAACAGTGGTTCGGTTTTTGGTGATATGCATCAAAGAACGTTGAATCGCTGCTTCTGTCTCATTATCAACGGCAGCGGTGGCCTCATCCAAGATCAGAATCGGTGCTTGCTTGAGAATTGCCCTAGCCAGGGCAATTCGTTGACGCTGACCACCAGAAAGACGTTGCCCACGTTCACCCACCAACGTATTGAAACCATGCGGGAGGGCTTTAATAAACTCTGAGGCTTCAGCCAAATCTGCCGCATCATCAATTGTTTCCTGAGTTGTCTCGGGACTGCCATACGCAATGTTTTCAGAAACTGTTCCATGAAATAAATAGACTTCTTGACTGACCAGTGCGATTGAACGACGTAGATCCCTTAACTTGAGCATGTCAATCGGCTGTCCATCCAGAAGAATCCGTCCAGAGCTGAGTGGATAAAGCCTCAACAAGAGTTTCACCAGGGTGCTTTTTCCTGACCCTGTTGCTCCCACAATTCCGATCGTGCAGCCAGCGGGAATATCAAGATTGAAGTGAGTTAGAAGAGGAGCACGGCCTTGGTAATGGAAGCCCACATCCTCAAAGCACAAAGCGCCCCGCACTCGTGCTGTTATCAACGGCTGTGATCCTTCAATGATGGTAATCGGAGTATCGATCAAGTCCAGCACACGATTGGTGGAGGCCATTGAACGCTGATATTCGTCAAGTGTGCGGCCAAGGGTTGTAAGGGGCCACAGCAAGCGTTGCGTGATAAAAACGAGCACGCTGTAAAGCCCAACAGCCATTTGCCCCTTCCATGCCTGAAGGCCTCCAATCACCAAGATGGCCAAAAAGGCAAACAAAATGGCAAAGCGAATCAGAGGAATGAAGGCTGCTGAAAGTTTGATTGCCTGCTTATTGCTGCAGCGATAGGCCTCACTGCGATAGCGAATTTGCTCTAGTTCCCAGGCTTCTGTAGCGAAACTCTTGATTGTGAACATCCCGCCGAGGTTGTTGCTGAGATGAGCAGCCAGCTCACCAGCTTTATCTCTGACCTCGCGGTAATGCGGAGCCAACCGCCGCTGAAATTGAATTGATCCCCATAAGATCACTGGGATAGGCAAAAAGGCGAACAAGGCAACGCCTGGAGCGACGAAGACCATCGCCCCACCTACCAACAGCACAGTTGTAATCAACTGCAAGATCTGATTGGCCCCGTAGTCGAGAAATCGTTCTAATTGGTTGATGTCGTCATTAAGAACAGCCATCAGCCGTCCACTGCTATCTGCCTCGAAAAACGCCATCTCCAAATTCTGGAGGTGGTTATAGGCCTTAAGGCGAAGATTGTGCTGCGTTGTCTGGGCGAGATTGCGCCACAACACGCCATAAAGATATTCAAAGAAGGATTCAGCACTCCAGATCAGAAAAGAGAGCAACGCAAGAAATCCCAATTGGCTAGGGACAGTGCTAAAGCCAAGATTCGCTAACCAGGAGGTTTGCTCGTGTACGACGACGTCAATGGCCAGACCGATGAGTACCGGCGGGGCGAGATCAAACAGTTTGTTGAGAATGGAGCAAGTGGTTGCCGCAAGAATCAGGCGCCGATGAGGCTTAAGGCTGCTGAGCAGCCTTCTCAGTGGACTTGCAGTGCGCCGAACGTGAAAAGCCATAAACCTTGGGCACTACCTTCATTCAAGCGCTACAAGGTTTCGGATCAAAGCATTGAGCTGAAAGCTTGCTGAGCAATTCCGTCTGAACTGTTCATTTGGCCTGAAAGGGGGTAGAACTTAAATACTTGAAGGAGGTTCGATGACCCGTTCGCGAGCGTTCAATCGATTCCATCGCTTCACCGCAAAGAAACGCAGGCTCAGTCTTCGTGCAGCAGTTCCAAATCTGCAAGACGACGTTAGTTCTGGCAATGAAGCGGTTAACCACCGCGAAGAGCTCCACCAACGGGCTTGGCAAAAGGATCTAATGCTCGAATTAATCGATCCAGAAGAAGCTTGTTAACACGAAAAAGGCCACCCTATGGGTGGCCTTTTTGAAAAGGCTAAGGCCAGTGATTTACCAGCGGTTTCCGCCGCCGCCGCCGC
>NZ_JNBA01000034.1 GCF_000760295.1 Prochlorococcus sp. MIT 0701 | reverse complement strand
TACCGTGGCATGGCTGCAGGCTTCCACTGAGGCCAGCACCCCTTCAAGAATGCGGAAGTTGGGGTTGCCCGAGCGGGTGTAATCGAATCCGCCTGGGTTGCCATGCTCAAACGTCGATGTGGCGTAAATGGGTGGCATCACCGTGCCGGTTTCGCTCGCGAAGCTTTCGCCGTGGTGAATTGCCCGGGTGGCTGTCGCCGGTTCTGGGACAGGACGCTGCAAAGCGTTGATGCGATCTTCATCAAGGCTATTCAACGACCTGTTGTTCAAGGGGCTGGCTGGCCTTCAGGATGAGGAACGGCAACGGAGTGTTGATGGGCGCAACGAACGCGAAAGATCTACGGCAGTTGTTGTTGCCTTTTTTCGTGAATGGCACGGATCGGCGCTCGCTACAACTGTTTATCGCTCTAATGAGTGCGGTGATTGCTGTGTCTCTTGGCTTGATGGCCTGGACAGTGGTGATCGTGAATGGCTTGATCACTCATTTTTTGCCAGCTGACCTAATCACTGGCCTGGGAGTGATGGTCGATTTTGCTGGCTGGCTTGTACAAAGCCGCGCCTTGGCTGTGCTCACAGTGTTGTCTGTTTTGGCGGGTGGTTTGGCTGCATGGCCTCTTCGCGGGATGAACTGTCGAAGGCGTGTGGCTTGGCTGTATGTACTTGGCAGCTTTTGGTTGTTATTAATTGTAAATTCAATCATTGTTCTTTTTACGTACTTTTTAAGAGATCTCACGAATTCATTTGTAGCAAGAGATGTTGATAGCTCTCGGTGGGGATTGGTTCAGATTTTTGTCTTGTTGGGTGTCTTTGTCCCAGCAATTTATGCCTATAATTTCACCAAAAGTGCGTTTGCTAATTTTTGGCGTGAAGCGATGACTCTGCGCTTCTTTGGTGCTTATCTAGGTGGCAGATTTTTCTATCGGCTTAGCTCTACCGGTTCGGTTGATGGCGTTCCGATTGATAACCCTGACCAGAGGATTGCTCAAGATATTGATAAATTTACGGAGAAAAGCTCGGAGTTGTTTTTTGAGCTTGTTGACTCTTGTGTTTCGGCTGCAAGTTTCGCCGTTGTTTTAATCACCATTGATGCGTGGATTCTTTTTTATGTGCTTGTGTATGCGGCATTTTCGACCGGTCTCATCGCCTTTGTTGGCAGGAAATTAGTTCGACTGAATTATGTTCAATTGAGATTGAATGCCGATTTTCGCTATTCCTTGACGCGTGTTCGAGACAATGCTGAGTCAATTGCTTTTTATGGCGGCGAACGAAGCGAATGGGAGCGAGGTGTCGATGCATTCTTTGCCGCAATTGCAAACCAGTATCGTGTAATTCGAGCTAGTTCTGCGGTAAAGTCCATCTCAGCCGCGTTTAGAAATTTTTCTATTTTGGCTCCTTATATTTTGGTTTGGTCGGTTTATTTTAAGGGCGAAATTGAGTATGGAGTTTTCTCCCAAGTATCGGTGGCGTTCTCTGTCGTGACGAGAGCTTTCAGCTTCATTGTGGATAATTTCCCTGACATTGCAAATTTGCTTTCCAATGGTCAACGCCTAAGTGAAATTGGTCATGGTTTCGATCTCAGCGTTGGTGATCTAGAGACCGGTCCTTCTTTGTCTGCATCGTATGCAGCAACAGAGGCCACTCTGCTGGCTCCTGGGGTGATGATTCATGTGGAGTCTGCAACTCTGAAGATTCCATCCGGGGAGCGCACGTTGGTGCGCAACCTCAGCATCGATCTTGATCAGGAGAGCCGTCTTCTTGTTGTGGGGCCATCGGGATGTGGGAAAACCTCGCTGCTTCGGATGTTCAGCGGCCTTTGGTCGTCCTCCTCTGGAGTGGTGGCATCACGGGGATTTCGGGAGGGGGTGATCTTTGTTCCGCAGAAGCCCTATGTGTTTTCAGGCTCCTTGCGCGAACAGCTGCTCTATCCAGATGTTGATTTGGATCTCAACCAGGAGCGGATGTACGCACTGCTTGACTCAGTCTCCCTCACCTCCGTCCACCAGACCCTTGAATCGTCGGAGGCCTTCATGGATTGGCCAAGGGTGCTTTCAGTGGGAGAGCAGCAGAGAATTGCCTTTGCGAGGGTTTTGCTGGCTAAGGCGAAGTTTGTGCTTCTCGATGAATCCACGAGCGCGTTAGACATCCCAACGGAACGGGCGGTTTATCAGCTCCTCCGTGATGCTGGAGCTGGATATGTGAGTGTGGGCCACCGATCATCTTTGCTGCCTTTCCACGACTCTGTGCTGGAGCTGGATCGTGAAGGCGGTTGGACATTGTTTGACGCCCATGACTATGCCTTCCCGCAAGCTTGATGGTTCGCCTCATGTCGTCTTAGCGTTGGCGAGATGATGTGATGCGTTATGAAGGAAAGCCAGGTGCAGCAAAGCGACAAAGACGAATGGCGCGATCATGTGCTTCAGGAGATTGTTGACTTTTTAAGTAAGAACAAAGAAGAGATCCACGGGCGTTATCTCGATCAACGAAGCGGCCAGCTTCCACGAGATTTCATCGAGGAAAAGGGCTTAATGGATTTTGAATTGGCGATCACATTTCTGGAAGATAAGCCCAAAGGTATGGGCTTAGGTCTTGGTTTTTTCAAAGCAACACTCATTCGCTGAACCCAAGAAGATTGCCCTGATTCGTGCGATTTGCCTTGGGGCTTTAGCGACAATCTGCTGATTACGGTTTGCTCAAGTTTCTTGCTTGGCCTCGCATCCGATTGAGTGGCATACGGCAGATTTAAACTGGTAAAATTGATTTATGATTAGGTTTTCTTCGATTTCATCATCTGAAATCAATGGAATAGTGTGAATAATCAGCAAAGGGACTGGCCTGGAAAAATCTTCGCTCCCGCATAAATACGTTTTTGCTCCTAGTAAAAGCTTGCCAATTCTTTCGATGACAAGCTTGCAGCTGTTTTGATCTTAAAATAAGATCTGTGCTTTAAATTGAATATCAATTTCGTAGTCATCTTGCTCCCTTTCGTGGTTTAGATTTCTCCATACTCCTTCAATCATCCACCACATTCCCCCGTTATGGACCCACACTGTGGCTAATTCTGGTGGGCTTGCTTTGAAGATATTGAGTTGACAATTAAAGCCAGTGTTTTTGAAGATGTTGTAAATCTTCCGGCTTGTAAGCTCATTGGCTTGCACGAGATTGACCATCGATGTATTGGTATTATCATCAGCGATAAAACAGTTGCTCGTTCTTTCGGATGAGGCATGAGCGCGTTCATTTAATACTAAATAAATGCAAATTTTGGCTGCCTGTATCACACGTTACGAGGCTTTGGAAGGAAGAGGGCGATTATTTAAAATCAGCTAATTTGTTGTCAATGTGTATTGGTTGCTTTGCCGATGTTGGCACGGAGGGATGGTTGACCGATCGCTCTGGTTACTGGGCAATGCGCTTTCATCGGGACGAGCAATCTGATGCGAGTGATCCGCGTATTTTTGTGGATTATGGAAGGGGTATGCCAAACGGTCAGTCTGCGTTGTTGAAGAGCAGAAAACATCTGCCCCGAAAGGATGCAGAAACGCAATGGAATCGATTAATTGAAATCGGTTGGACGCAGGTTTTTTCACCCGTTTGGGGGCAAGGCGTTGAGCCGTAAATCAGGGTTTGTCTTGTCAGTGCCTTACCTAAAATCCCAAACCTATAAATAGTTCCTGATGCACCACGTAGGTGTAGTACAAGGTTGTGCCAGCGTTGGGTGAAAGTTCGATCCCATCACCGTTAAAGGCGATATTGCAAATCAAATTTCCTTTCCAGGCAATCTTGTCTTCATTTTGTTCTGCTGACCATTTCATGGCAGCACTGAAATGATCGGGAATGACGGCTCCAATTTTTTCGCAGATGTCTGAAAGCCTGCAGAGGGCAGGGGGTTTAGCGGATAGAGATAAACCTTTTCTTAGTATCAGTTCGTCTATGACTCCTGTGTATCTAACGAATTCAATGAATGCTTCTTCCTCTGTTGTGAGCGAGGCATTGGATAATGCTTGATCAAAGAGATCAGGTGTTAGGACTGGCCTAGATTGAACCATTATGTTGTTTAGATGATTTGCTGTTAGGTGCTGATCATAGTCATCGCCCTAGGGAGTTTAAGCATCGATTGTTTCGTACTTAAACGACCTCCTTTTGGCTATGGGCTAGAAGATCTGGTCGGTGAATCTAATCTATTGCTTCGCTTGCGGATTCTATCTAGTTGTTCATTGCAAAGGGTTGTGTGTCATTGATTGCACGACCAGCAATTGTTTGCCACAGTGCATGGAAAGAGGGCAATTCCATGGGTCTGAGGAAATCACTCAAAAAAGCAGTGGTTTACTCGCTTGGTGTGGTCGATGAGTACTTGGTTATGCGCGAACCCAGTCAGTACGGCGAAAAGGATCCAGAGTGCTCGATCTCTGCTGAGAGTCAGGGATGTGTGAGCAAAAGTGTCTCTCAATGAAAGCATCCGTAACGGATGAGAGAACATTGTTGAGGTAAAAATAATTGAGATTGTTGAAGGCTCTTATGGGTGAGCGTTATAGTTCTATTGTGTTGAGGATTTCTTTTAAATCAAGCTAGTATCCGCCGCTTTATATTTACATTAATTACTGGTTATTTGGCGATTTTGGTGTTCAGCAGATCCCGTATGAATTTCCAAATCAATGGGCGGTATTGATTCCGGTTTTAATTGTTGTTTATATCATCACTGTATGGCTGGACGGAGTCTTTTTTAAGGATGATGAACCCTCCGAAAAGCTTCCTGCTGCTGTAAAAAAGGCAAAGAGCAAGAAATCGACGAAAAAATCAAATGGATTTGGAGATTCTTAGGATCTTCTAGCCTTGGTGTTGGTCTTCTATCTGGTTGTAAGCCTTTCACGTTAAGCCTGGACATAAAAAATCCTGCTGGCTTGATGTCCAAGGCCAACAGGAATTGAAATGGAATGAGAACAGTCCCAGATTGAAATCCAGGATCGAATATCAGACCTTTCTGGAGTAGTACTCCACCACCAGCAGTTCGTTGATCTCAAGTGCGACCCATTCGCGTTCGCACTTGCTAATGATCTTGGCGCTCATTTTTGCTTTGTCGAGTTCAATGTGCGGCGGCACATTGGCGAGTCCCGGGAAGGCAATGTTGGCTTCGGCAAGCTGTTTGCTGCCCTTGCGCTCTCTGATGGCAACCACATCTCCTGCCTTGCATTGGTAGCTGGCAATATCTAAAACACGGCCGTTAACGGTTACGTGGCCATGGTTCACCAGTTGGCGAGCACCGGGAACAGTGGGGCCAAAGCCAAGGCGGAAACAAACGTTATCGAGTCTGTTTTCCAGCAGCTTGAGCAGGTTGGTTCCTGTGGAGCCATCTTGGGCACGAGCTTTCTTCACGTAGCGCACAAGCTGACGTTCGGAAATCCCGTAGTTAAAACGAAGTTTCTGTTTTTCTTCGAGGCGGATCGCGTATTCAGAGCGCTTGCGACGGGCTTGGCCGTGCTGACCGGGTGGATGGGACCGCTTTGCGGCCTTCCGGGTGAGACCGGGGAGGTCTCCCAAGCGCCGCGTGATCCTCAGTCGAGGGCCGCGGTATCGAGACATGAGTTAAGGCAGGTTGGATAGAACAGATCGCGCTGTCGATACGTCATGCTGGAACTCAAGGCCCAGCCTTCGGCTCGCTATGCGCGAATCCAATATTCTATCCGGCGGCATCTTTGCAATGCTCAACCGAGCCATTGGTTCAGTGCTGCTGGCCCTGATTGGCTTTTATCGAACCTGGCTTTCCCCTTTACTTGGGCCCCATTGCCGCTTCATCCCAAGTTGTAGTGCTTACGGGCTCGAAGCGATCCAGCGTCATGGACCATGGCGAGGTGGTTGGCTCACCCTGCGGCGCCTGTCTCGTTGCCACCCTTTTACCCCCTGTGGTTGCGACCCGGTGCCTGATTAATGCAGACCTTAAGGTTGTTGCTTTACAGCCGCCAGGGTTGTTGTCTCTGTGAGGGGCTTGAACAACGTCTGCGCGAGCTCGCTTTGGATCGACTCCAGCCATCTTTAACGCTACGTGTGATCGATATCGATGATGGTGCGACACCTGCCAGTATCCGCGACCACTATGACTTGCAGGTTCCTGTTTTGGTGTTGGTTGAACTGGAGCAACAGTTTTCGCTAGAGCTGCCGCGGGTGTCGCCGCGGCTGGGGGGGGAAGGACTGTTCCGCTGGTTGCAACAGGCCTGCACCAAGGCGCTTGGATCGGATTAGAACTGCTTCATTCATGGGTGGGCCGCAATGACCCAGACGCTCCACTCTTTATTGCGAGCCGTAGGCCTGCCAGTGCCAGCCGGATTAGCGAATCCGGCCCTTGGAATGCTCACCTGTGATTCTCGTTCTGTTGCTCGGGGCGCTCTTTTTTTGGGCTTGCCTGGTGAACAGGTTGATGGCGGCAGCTTTTGGCGCCAGGCTTTGGCCGCTGGTGCAGAGGCGGCGGTGATTGGTCCGGCGGCAGCAGCCTTGCAGCCGCCTGGGCCGACAGATGCGGTAGTAGTTGTACCTGAGCCGGTTGCAGCATGGGTTGGAGATCTGGCAGCGGCCTTTTGGCAGCAGCCCTGCTCGAGACTTGCTCTGATCGGGGTGACGGGGACAAATGGCAAAACCACGACCACCCATCTGATTGAGCATCTCAGTGCAGCAGTGGGCATGCCAACTGCTTTGTTCGGCACCCTCGTAAATCGCTGGCCTAATTACAGCGCAACCGCTACGCACACCACGGCCTTTGCTGATCGTCTTCAGGCTCAGTTGGCCCAGGCGGTGGAGGCTGGAGCTCAGTTAGGAGCTATGGAGGTGAGCTCCCATGCCCTTGATCAGCAACGGGTGGCGGGATGTTGTTTTGCTGGTGCTGTGTTCACCAACCTCACTCAAGATCATCTTGACTATCACTCTTCGATGGAGGCTTACTTCGAGGCCAAGGCCCTGCTGTTTGCGCCACCGTTATTTGAATCGAGTTCAGCCAAGAGAGTGCCAGCGAAGGCAGTGGTGAATATTGATGATCGCTGGGGTGCAATTTTGGCGCAGCGACTCGGTAAGAACTGTTGGCGTAGTTCTCTGGCAGAGGGTGTTTGCGAACGTGCTGAAGCTGAATTGACGATTACCGATCTGACGATGACCACTGCTGGGGTCCAGGGTCGTTTGATCAGCCCATCTGGAGAGGGATTGTTTCGCTCTCCTTTGCTTGGGCGCTTCAACCTGATGAATTTGCTTCAGGCGGTAGGCGTATTGCTGCAACAGGATTTGCCTTTGCCATCGCTGTTGGAGGCCATTGCAGATTTCCCTGGGGTGCCAGGGAGGATGGAGCGGGTGCTGATTCCTGAAGCTGATGCAGCTCAACTACCCACTGTTTTGGTGGATTACGCCCACACTCCTGATGGCCTGGAAAATGCCTTGGCAGCTTCTAGGCCGTTTACCAGCAAAAACTTGTGCTGCGTGTTTGGTTGTGGCGGCGACCGAGACCGTGGCAAGCGCTCTCAGATGGCTGCGATTGCAGCGCGGTTTGCCGATCGGGTGGTGGTGACCTCAGATAATCCCCGCACAGAGGATCCTGATCAGATCCTTGCTGATGTAGTGGCTGGAATCCCTGAAGGCACAGTGCTGAGCGTGGAGCGAGATCGAGCAAAAGCAATTGCTGTTGCTATTGCCGAGGCTGATGCTGGTGATGTGGTGTTAGTAGCCGGTAAGGGGCATGAGGATTACCAGATCCTCGGAACCAGCAAGGTGCATTTTGATGATCGCGAGGAATCTGAGCGGGCGCTTAAACAACGCTTAGATGGCTAACAAGTTTTGTTGGTAAGAGCTGGTTTTGATCAGGCTGGTTGCTGATTAATTGCCAGCATGGCTAAGTTGAGCAGGTGTAACAGACGCATCACTATCAAAATTTACGGCTTTAACTGAGAAGATTTTGTGGCTATTTTGACAAGCTTATTAAGTTCTTCGCAAATCAGCTTGGGGCGATCGATCTGGATGAAGTGACCACTATTAACTCTAAAAATAATGCTATTAGGATTCTGGTTTAACCAATATTTTTGCAAATCATACCAGTTTCCTTTGATTGGAGCTCTTTTATCCATGTAACTAGAAGAAGCGATTATGATTGGAAATTTGCTACTCATGCGGGGCTGTTTGGCGACTTGCTCTATAGTCACTTCAAATCCCTTTAATTGATAAAATGAATCAGCTGGCATCTTATTGTCTTTGCTTGATCTTGCGAAACTGTATAACTTATATGCTTCCCGGCTAGACATTCTTTCCATTTTTGCAATATCGAATTCAAATTGCTTCCGAAATTTATCTGAGTACTGATAATCGCTAGGCACAGGATCGACCATTAGCATGCCAACAACTAAATCAGGGTATTTGCGTGCAAAATATCCTGCATACATTCCGCCATAGGAGTGTGAAACAAGAATATATGGTGATTGTATGTGGTTTTTTCTTAACAACTTAATTAATTTTGAGTTAACGAGCTGTGCAGTTATGGGCTTTCTCAATGACATGCTGAAATCTGGTGAGCTTTCCCCTAAGCCACTTCTGTCGTACATAAACACATTGCCGTGTTGCTTAATACACTTAAAGAAGGTTTTATTTTCAGACCATTCTTTTAGAGACGTTGTTGACCCATTTTGAAATACAATAGTGCCTTTGAATTTTGAATTAGGGTTCGGGTAATATTGGGAATGTAAAATGGACCCATCAATTTCTGTGAAATTAACTTGAGCAAAAGCATGTAACGGCAAGCAAGACGAAGATAAAATTATTAGTTTTTGCAGCATGCTTTTCATGTCTTTTACGGTTGTCTCAATTTAAAGCTTGCTTCATTCTGCGCAAGGCTAAAATAGTCAATGATTCCAGTTTAGAGCTGATAGTATATTAATTGTCGTCTCTGGATTTATTTTGCTCTTTAAGGGATTAATAGTGACCAGGTAAAAGCGGCTCCAATGCCGATCCAAATGCCAGCAGCAGTCTTTACTCCGTTATTACCGATGGCATCAATAATGCGTCGTGAATAGCTGGTGATAATTAGTAGAAGAGTTCCTTGGCTGATCAGTAAGCCTAGAAAATATGCAGCGAGAGGAGTTGATTCTGCGCCAACAATTGCACCACCTAATAAGTAACCATGCAGGGAGATTACAGGCACTAAGATCAAAGGTGAAACCGTTCCTAGGGCGACAAGGCCTGCAATGGCTAGGCTTAGTGACACCAGTGCTTCTGCATAAACAGAGAGAGTTTCTGGGAGAGGAATGACTAAGGAGATGGCACTACCGAGAAGGCCAGCCGCTAGCAATGGAACCAGCCATTTTCGTGGTTTGTTTAAGCCTACGAAGCCGATAGCAAGCAGGAATAAGAGGTGGTCGGGCCCCAGCAGTGGATGGCCAATTCCACTGACTAAACCCTGCATTGCATTGAGATTTTGCCCCTCTCCCATGCCAAAGGGGTGGTGAGCAAAAGCTGGACTCACCAGCATCGCTAGTAGTGCTGGAGTGGCCAGGATTGCTGCCATTAGCCAGTTGTAGCTGCGGAAAACCGTGGCAGGGTGCCGATGGGCAAGCTTGGTAGGAATGACTCGATCCTCGTCGATGGAAATTCGGCGGGTATTCTGACTGACGCAAGTGCTCTAGCAAGAGCGATTGCGCTATACAGCTGCGGGACAGTGTCGGATTCTCACCAGACTTTCCCCGTTTCCTTCAGCAGCTGATCCCTGCTGAAACCGATTTATGGATTCAATCATAGCCATTTTGTGAGATCATCGCCGATGTAGCACTTTGCCGGCTTGGGCAAGTGCTAATTAAATGCTGAATAAATACACCACTATTGTGAGCATGTCGGCCATTTTTCCTGTTAAATTCATTTAGTTAATGGCTTTATGATCTGATGCACATCAGGCATACTCTTAGCTGCTTGATTTGACTTTGGTTCTGACTCATAGGCTTTTTTTGTCGATTATGGAACTTTTGAGATCGATTATTTATCTGCTTTTGGTAAAGAAGATAAGCGCAGCTAGCGATTAATTGTTTGGCGCTGCTTTGCTCGTTAGCTGCTTGAGTGCGGTTGTGAGCGTGTTGAGTTCTTGCTCCTCAGTGGTGATGTGCACGCAGGCACGTAGGCAGATTGGATCTTCTAAATGCCGAATCCAGAGCTGATCGCTTCCTAATTGTTGAACCACATCATGAGCTGGGGGGCCTTGGGGTAACTCAAAGCTGACAAGCCCAGCTGCTGGCGCACTGTTGAGCAGTGTTTCGACGCCTGTGAGCTGTTGTAGTTGATTCCATAGTTGTTGGCTGCCTTGGCGAATCTGGCTCAGTCGTTCCTGCTGCGAGCCGGCGGTTTCGAGCAGCTCCAACGAACAGCGCAGACCTGCCATCAGCGGCACGCAGGAGGTTGCCACCTCAAAGCGGCGACTGTCGTGATGGAAGAGTTCGTCCAGGTTGTTTTGAAGATGGCCTTCGTTCTGCAAGCTGCGCCAGCCAATCAGGGTGGGATTCGCTTCGGCGAGCACCCGTTCGGAGAGCGCGACTCCACCAAGCCCTTCAGGCCCGCAGGCCCATTTGTGCCCCGTAAAGGCATAGATATCTGAAGCGGCAGCGGCTTCCTGTACAGGCATTTGGGCGAAGCTTTGGGCCGCATCGACGAGCAAGAAAGGCTGTTGTGGATGATGGCTGAGGGCTTTAGCAACAGTTGAAATCGGCATCAGTTGGCCTGTATTCCAAAGCAGGTGGGAGAGCACCACCAGCCTTGTGCTTGGTTTGAGGTGCTGCTCAAGTCTTTCCAGCACAAGGCTGTCGCTAGTCGCTTGATCGATAGCACCATGACGCAATTGCTTCACGGGCAGCGTGTCTATTCCCAGGTGTTGTCGGCGGGCAAGTTCGATGCATGCTGCAACGACTCCTGGATGTTCACAATCGCTAATGAGTAAGCGATCGCCTTCTGAGAAAGGCAGGCCCCAGAGTGGCAAGACACAGCCACTGGTGACATTTTCAGTGAGAGCGATGCGATGGGGTGCTACACCGCAGAGCTTGGCTAAGTGTTGACGAGTGGCCTGGATTTCTTTGGCCACATAGGGCCATACATCGTTGGTAAAAGGTCCTAACTCCTGAATCCTCTGCCAGCTTGCGGTAATTGCTTCTAGTGATGGCGTCGGCAGAGGGCCTTGCCCGCCATAGTTGAAGTAGGTCTTGTTAGCTAGTGCTGGGCAGAGATTTCTAAGCATTCTTGGATTGGTGTTGATATCGCTGTTGGTATTAGGTGCCGTTCAGGAAGTTCCCGAACTACATCACTAAGGGTCAGAGTTGACTGTATAACAGGGATATCGGGAAAATCTCATGATTATTCTAACTATATTTCTAACCTCATGGACATTAGACAGGTTTCACTTCCTAAAAAGCCAACCACAAGATACCTCAGCAATAATCAGGAGGAACCTGCAAAAGGAAAAGATGGAGATGATGAAGTGGTTGGATAATCTGGATGTCAAGTAGGTATCTATTCATCCAGTATTTCAACAAGTACAGATCCCATAAATACAAGTAGAGGTACAACAACTAAACTGAAAATCAATGTACCGAGGATTACATTCATCGGATTTACCTATTTGCCAATTTGTATCTCACCAATATCCACATGTCAATATCACGATGTATATCCATTCAGATTCCCCAGGTAATCCAACAAGCAGTGAAGAACCTATTCTTCACTGCCCAATCCGTGATCGCAAGGAGTTAGAGGAAGGAGAGGTAGACCGAATAGAGTTAACTCCTAAGAGCTACGATCTTCACACCATGATGGACTCCAGGGAACTAAAGGCACAGTCAAGGTTTGGTTGTAGTCGAGAAGGTACTCACTTAGGTTTCTAATTAGTACTCTCGATATCCTCCAATTCTTATTAAATTACCAACATCGTCATATCAATGGGTCTGAAGGATAGTTATTTTAGTCTATCTGATGAAGAATCCAGCCCATGACTAAATTCTTTGATTTAGAACTTATAAGAGAATTTACCAGAAAATAATACTTTCAAATCAATATCTCCTTTTCTGAAGATATTTGCCCGATATAACGCCATCCCAAGAACCTCTTAGCCCCATAGCCAGCCTTCTATGAACCCCTATTTTTTTGACACATGATCTGTTAGTGCGACTTGGTTGCGTTGAATCGAGAGCAGTCTCGCAGCAGAGAGCAATTTCTCTTCCTATCTTTTCTTGTCATGCCAGAACCAGCATATTTTTATTTTGGCGTAAATGCTGGCTCGTCTGAAATAGATAGTTTGGGATCACCAGAACCTTTTTGTTTTGGTGTAAATGCTGGCTCGTCTGAAATAGATAGTTTGGGATCACCAGAACCTTTTTGTTTTGGTGTAAATGCTGGCTCGTCT
>NZ_JNBA01000033.1 GCF_000760295.1 Prochlorococcus sp. MIT 0701 | reverse complement strand
AAGCAGCCCGCTGCCTTAATCATTGGTTGAACGGTGATACCAACAACCTGGCTGATTACAGCCAAACCATGCGACAACGTTGGGGAGACTCCATGGCCTGGGGCAAGAGGATTGCCCAGGTGTTTTATCGATTCCCCAAGGTGGGATATCAGCTTGGGATCAAAAGGCCAACAGCTCCACAACGGATTGCTCAGATCCTTTCTGGAGAGATGGGATATGGCGACATTGCCCAGCGTGTAATTAAAAGGTTGCTATTGCAGTGTTAATTACCTAAAAGAATAACGAGTTGCCGAACGAAGTTCGATAACTAGCATTCAAGTATTTCTAATACAAAATAAATTTCAATGTGAGCAGTGAAGCGCTCTCGAGTGATTACAAAGTACGAAAACTGACAAGCCAAATGCAACGTCAATCACTTCTTCACCAAACCAATTATTACCAAGGAAGAATCTCCCCATTGGCATGCCAAAAAGTGCCTGAGTTTTCCAAATTGAGATTGTCAATACGGGCCAACAAGCCATCAACCGATTCTTCTGGAGTGATGCCTTGATCAGTGAATCCTGTCATGCGGGTACGCACAAGCCCTGGATGAAGAAGCGCCACGGCAATGCCTTGAGATTTAAGGTCGATGGCTAATGACTTTCCTGCCATACACAAAGCCACCTTCGACATCCTGTAGCCATAAGACCCCCCGGAACTGTTGTCATCGATCGAGCCCATTCGGCTAGTCATCAAAATGACTTTTGCGCCAGGAAGCAGATGATCCATAAGAGCATGTGTGACACGTAATGGCCCAATGGCGTTGACCTCGAACTGACGACGAAGGCTCTCGGGATCAAAATTTTTCAAAGTCGTGCTTTCCAAAATGCCGGCATTGTGGATAAGCACATCGATCGGCAAGCTGCGAAGCCGTTGCTTCAAGCGCGCAATCGATCCATCTGAAGTGATCTCGACCCCGGCCTCAATACGCACGCCTAAGCCTTCCAATTGCTGCGAAGGCTTACGGCATGCAGCCACAACCACGTCACCACGAGCCTGAAGCTGACGACAATATTCATAGCCAATGCCGCGATTCGTTCCTGTGATCAGATAGGTCGCCAAGAGCAGAGAAAGCAGAAGCCTATTTAGAAAATAACTTTATAGCGAGAGGGGATCTTTGCACGCATGCCAGTTGGATTGGATGGATTGTCAACCCTGATCTCTCTCATGCTCTGATCAAACGATGCCGATCTTTCGATCAGAGTATTAGTCCTTTCTAGATGGCAGAAAAAGACTCTCTCCCTATTCAACTCAGGCAAAGTAAGATATTTTTCAACGCTATAAGGAATGATGATAAACACTCATCCCCTTATTAACTTATTAAGCAAGACTTCAAGCGGTTGTTAGTGCCAACGCAGCACCCAGCCCGGAACGAACGTCTTCCTGGAGAAGTCGACCATCATGATCATGATCTAAAGCGTCAAATACCGCATCACTACCGAGCCATTCTTCTCTAGTAATACAACCATCACCATCGAGATCATTGAGCATAAAAATCTCCTGAACAACATGGCAGAAGGCAGCACCTCCCTCCAAAACAGCCAATCGATGCGCCAACTGAGCCTCAAGAGTTTCAATCGCCTTGCTAAAGCCGCCAATCCCTTCATCCAACTTCTCAAAAGCCATGCGATCAGCCCTCATCATTGACTCAAAGCTCTCCTTATCGACATTGATCTGAGACTCTGCAGCAACAGGATTGGCCGCATCCAACTTACGCATCAGCGGAGCCTCTGTACTACGCAGCTGATCCAAAAGCTTTGGTGAGATGGTCAACAAATCACATCCAGCCAATTCAATAATTTCGTCAAGATTGCGGAAACTCGCACCCATGATCTCAGTCTTGTAATCATAGGTTTTGAAGTAATTAAAGATCTTGGTCACCGAGATCACACCAGGATCTTCTGGACCTGCATAAGAATCCCGACCAGTAGATGCTTTGTACCAATCAAGGATTCGCCCAACAAAAGGAGAGATTAAAGTGACTCCTGCTTCTGCACAAGCGACAGCCTGAGAAAAGCCAAATAGCAGAGTTAAGTTGCAATGAATTCCATCCTTCTCCAAAACCTCAGCTGCTTTTATACCCTCCCAAGTAGAAGCTATCTTGATCAAAACGCGATCATTAGTAATGCCAGCGTCGTTATATAGGCCAATCAGTTTGTGAGCCTTAGCGATTGTGGCTTCAGTATTGAAACTGAGGCGAGCATCCACTTCCGTAGAAACACGGCCAGGAACAATCTTGAGAATTTCCTTTCCAAAAATTACACAAATCTCATCGAGAGCCTCATGGACCACCTCCTCCACAGCTGCAGAGTTGCCCAATAACTGACGGGAGGAATGAAGAGCCTCATCGATCAAACTCTGATAAGCAGGAATCTGAGCCGCCGCAAGGATCAATGAAGGGTTGGTCGTGGCATCCCTGGGGGTGAACTTTCTAATGGCGTCCAAATCACCGGTATCCGCCACGACCACGGTCATGGTGGAAAGCTGCTCAAGGAGTGTGGCCATAAAGCAGAACGTCTCGCAAGATCTTTAAGCTAGCGGCGTTTTTTTTGCTGACAGCCCAGGTTCAGAACTCACCATCGAAGCTTTGCCAAGACTTAGCCTTTGGCCGGCTGAGAATGAGTCTGCTCAGTGCTAGGTGGAATTTTTTCAAGCACCAGCAAAGCATCAATGATCTGCTTCGCCACAGGCACCGCCACCGTGGACCCATAAGCATTGCCCCCCTGGGGTTCATCCACGACGACCACCACCACATAGCGAGGATTATCAACCGGCAGATGGGCAACAAAGCTGCAAATCTTTGCTCCTGACAAATAGACCCCATTCAGTGCTTTCTGAGCAGTGCCGGTCTTGCCACCAATGCGATAACCAGGTGTTTTCGCCCCTTTCCCACTCCCTTTCTCTACAACCGATTCCATCCAGTCCCGCACAATCCTGGTGACATCTGGGCGCAGTAGCTGATGTCCAGATGTTGCGGCGGCGCGTGGAGCCAACGCTTCTCCCGCCCGCAATCCCCTGGTGATGTGGGGACTCACCAGGCGGCCACCATTGGCAATCAAGGCATGCAACTGAGCCAGCTTCAGTGGCGTGAGCGACAGTCCCTGTCCAAATGCCGCCGTGGCCGGCTCAATTGGCTGAGACACGAACTGCTCCTTCGTCTTTAACTGACCTGCAATAGCCCCCGGCAGATCGGTATCGGGCTTGACATCAAGTCCTAGCCGTCGCAACCAATCCCAGTAAAGCGAGGGTTTGAGCTGACGCATGATCTTCACCATGCCGACGTTGCTAGAAACTTGCAGCACCGTGGCGTAATCGATCACGCCATGGCTTTGACGGTCATGGTTGGAAATAGGCCATCCACCGATCTTCAGTGATCCGTTGTCGTTCACCATTCCCCCTGGCTGAATCACACCTTCCTGAAGAGCAAGGGCAAGGTTGATCGGCTTGAAGGTAGAACCAGGTTCATAAAGGTCCTGAACGGACCACTCGCGAAAGAGAGAGGGCGAATATTGCCAATACTTGTTCGGGTCATATGTGGGTGTGGACGCCAGCGCCAGCAACTCTCCATTGGTGACATCAATCACGATGGCCACTCCCTTCTTGGCCTTCCACTCTTTGACCTGGGCCACAAGTGCCTGCCCCGCCAGCTCCTGCAAACGAGCATCCAAAGTGAGCTGCAGGCTTAGATGATCGCCATAAAACACTCCCGGAGCCAGGTCGTCAGGAAGGGGGGTGCCATCCGCTCCTCGGCGCAGGCTGCGAACCTGTTCATGACGCAACAAATCCTCGTGACGACTTTGTTCCAATCCCGCCTGTGGGACGCGATCCAAATTAAGAAAGCCCACCACGTTGGCAAACAGAGAGCCCTGCGGATAAAGCCGCTGTGGATAAGCCTCAAGATCTAAACCACTGATACCAAGGTTGCGGATTTCATTGACGATGTCCTGATCCAATCCTTCAGCAAGCTTGACACCAGAAGGACGGTCACCAAATCGCTGCACCAATTCGGCAACAGGAATCGCCAACACCCCGGAGAGCTTGCGAGCAACATCCAGTGGCTTACGAATCAAACCGGGATCATCCCCGGGGAAATTAAAATAACGAGGATGAGCCCAAACCCGAAAGCGTTCCTCATCGAGAGCCACCAGCCGTCCATTGCGGTCCACAATTGAACGCCGTGTCCCAATCGGTTGGGTTCGCTGGGTCTGCAAAGCCCTTGCACGGGCTTCAAGTTCCGGTGCTTGCAGAACCTGCAGCCAAGCCATCCGGCCCACAAGTCCAACCAGCCCAAAGCAGAGGATGGCAAACACCCATCGCATCCGATGAGCAGGAACTGATTCCAACGCAATCACGCCCTGGGCACGCCTCCTGGAGCTTCGTGAGCGACGAGCCGTTGAGGCAGGCATCAGTAGCCGTGATTAATGGGTTGGCCCATCAATTGGCTAAGCAGTTGCGACTCTCCAGAATCAACAACACCAGACGGATTAGTAGAGCGTTCGAGGTAAAGAAGGTTGGCAACCTTTGTAGGAACCATCGACTGAGGCAATCTGGTTTCAACCAACAAGTGACGCTCAATCATCGCGGTTGAATCCGTAAGACGATGAGCCAATGAGCGAGTGGTCTCCAGCCGGTTGAAAGCAATGGTCCAACGATGCTGCCAATGAAGTGTGAGAGCGGACATCAATGCCGCAGCAACCAAAACACCGATCAATGCACCATCAGCAGCCCGATGCAGTCCTGCAAGGACAGGCGACTGGCGAGCCACCTTCCTTGAAGACAAGGATCCCTGAATCAGCTCAAGTGTGCGAACAGAACGTGCCCGCGAAACACCACGGTTAGCCGTTACCGAACGCTGTTGGAGTGCGGCGACCACCGAACAAGACACTGTAATAAATCAGTGAACCACCCTCAATAGGCCTCCGCAAGGCTAATTCGCTGATAAGCACATGCTGATTGAAGAGTTCAGTTATCCACCAAGCAGCAAAAGATTGATGAAAGTAACCCCATTCCAGAGGGAATGCATCAGCACGCAAGGCAAAAGACGACCTGAACTAAGCCTTAATAGACCGAGTCCCAAGCCCAACACAAACAGCGGAGGTAATTCACCAACACTCAGGTGAGCCACACCAAACACCAACGCGCTGGTTAACACACCCCATAGCGGACCAAAAGATTTCGCCAATACAGGCAGAAGCGCACCACGAAAAACCAACTCCTCAAATAGAGGCGCCAGAATGACAGCGGTGGTGGCTAGCAACATCAAGGCCAATGGATCCTTGCTGCGCAGTACCAGTTCCAATAAGGGGTTACTTCCCCCTTGATCCCCCAACAGCAATCCCATCAGCCATCCAGTCAGTAGAACCAACGGCATCACCATCAACCAGCCTCGACCTGCCTGCAGCAACGCTGAACCCCAAGGCTGCAGACGCCACTGCAACCATCCATCAACGGGCCGATCAGTTGCCTTCAGACTGCGCAGCTGCTGACGCAAAATCAACAATGGCGGTAGTGCCAAAGCTCCATAGCCAATCACCACTGTCACCGCTTTGCTCAAGGGGCTGACCATCCCCCTAGTCATCAAGGCACTCAGCGGAGCCACGAAACCGGGAGCAATCACCTCACCCAAGACCACAAATCCACAGGCAATCAGGAGCACCATGTCCGTTAAGGAAAGTGGTAAGGCCTGAAGCGGTGGCCAGGGAGCAACGGACTTGCGGAACAACATCCAAAGATGACGCAACAAAAGCCCACTACCGGCAAGCAGAGCCGCCGCTGGTAACACCACGCTCAAGACCAGCCTCAAAGCCATGCTCGATGCGACACGCGGATTCACGCAGTCATCGCTATCCCCGCCAAGAGCAAAGCAACCAACCTGCTGAAGCAAAGGGTCCCCGCTTAATGATCCAAGCGCCTCACGATCAGCAAGTGAAAGCCCCCCTTCTTCCCTACTGGCCAGCAGCGCCTGCTGTAGAGGAATCAGTGACGGTGACTGCACTGAAGAAGCCAGGAGCTCACGACGTTCTGCCCCTGAAGATTGGAGTCCGGCGAGCAGCAGCCTCTGGCGGTCATTCATCTGACTGAGAGGGATCTCACCTAGAGCTTCTTGCAAAGCCAATGTTGGATCTTCACCCACCAGCAGAGGCCTAATGGCTGCAGGGACGGCCTGATCAGCAAGCAAAGCCATCTCCTGTTGCTGCATGGAGATGGATGGGGTCACTGACGGCCTGCTGAGGCTGTCTTGCAACCCCACAAACCAAATCAAAACTGCGAACATCAGTGATAGAAAAGCCAGTCCGACTTTCCAAAGCGGCTCACGGGTGTATCGCCTGATCAGGCTGAACAGGGGATAAAAGCTCAACGACCAGGTATCAATTGAAGCTGATTCTCGCTGGCCGCAGCACAGCGCGCTGGCAGCTGTTCAACACGCCCTCAAGGGCATCGCCGAAGACCATCCCATACTGCGCTGGCAGGGGGCCCCATACGATGGCCGCGTCCAAACATCTTTGCCGGTGCCCCTGCGTCTTCTCCTCGTCCGTCATGGTCTGAGCAGCTTCAACCGCGAGCGACGGATTCAGGGTCGCAGTGATCTTTCCACGCTCACCTCGGAAGGCCAAGAACAGGCCCGTCAAACTGGACAAGCCCTGAAAGAAATCCAAATCAATGCTGTTTACAGCTCCCCTCTGAAGCGTGCCGCATCCACGACAACAAACCTATTAGCAAGCAAAGGCAGTGATCTCAGGCCTTACTTCGATGATGGGCTACTGGAAATCGACCTGGCTCCATGGAGTGGTCTCTGCAGCGATGAGGTAAAGAGCACGTTCCCAGATGCCTATCGCACCTGGAAGCAACAACCACAGGAATTGGTTCTAAAGCGAGAAGACGGCAATCCCTATAAACCCATTGGCGAGCTGATGGAACAGGCTCGTGAATTCCTACGCAAACTCATTCAACGTCACCCACTTGAGGGTGACGAAACAGTTCTGGTGGTTTCGCACAATTGCATCCTGCGCTGCTTAATCCTTGTTCTACTTGGTGAGCCAGACCAAGGCTTGCGACGACTGCGCCTCGATAACGCCTCCCTCTCGGTGTTCAACCTGATACCCCTCTCAGAGCAATCCCATCAAGCACAAATCGAATGCCTAAACAGCACCGTTCACTTGCATCAGCAACTACCCAGCAAAGGAAAGGGTCCGAGACTGATCCTTGTGCGCCATGGTGAAACCGACTGGAACCAACAAGGCCGGTTCCAAGGCCAAATCGACATCCCGCTGAATAAAAATGGCTTCGCGCAAGCCGCCGCCGCCGGAGCATTCCTAAGCGATGTGTTGATCGATCAGGCCTACAGCAGTTCGATGACCAGGCCAAGACAAACGGCGGAAGCCATCCTCAAGCACCATCCAGATGTCCAACTCGAAGTCACCCAGGGGCTGGTGGAAATCGGCCATGGCCTTTGGGAAGGGAAGCTGGAATCAGACATTGAAGCCGGCTGGCCTGAACTGCTGGATGCCTGGAAACAAGCTCCGCAGACGGTGCAGATGCCCGAAGGCGAAACCATCCAGGATGTATGGGAGCGTTCCGTGGCCTGCTGGAACAAGATCGCCAACAGCCTGGCTCCAGAAGCAACAGCGCTCGTGGTGGCTCATGACGCTGTCAACAAAACGATTCTCTGCCATCTACTCGGAATGACCCCGGCTGATATCTGGGCAGTCAAACAAGGGAATGGAGGTGTCACGGTGGTCGACATCGCTACAGATCCCGGCCAACCTGCAGTGGTGACCTCCCTCAACCTCACCTCTCACCTTGGTGGTGTGCTCGATCGCACAGCTGCTGGGGCGCTCTAACGTGATGCCCGAGGCACAACTTCTAGACCCCATAAGGATCCTGCACGGGTCGGATCAACCTGTCGTTGAAGATGCGGTGCTGATCAGAGACAGCCATCTGATCGCCTTTGGAGCGAAGGCACGTAAACAGGCTCAACAGCTCGGACTGCCCCCCAAATCAGCCAGCCAACAACTACTCGCCCCCTGTCTTGTAGACCCCCATTCCATCCTTGAAGCTCCAATCAGTGGTCATTGCGAAACCCTTGCAAGCCTGAGACATGCTGCTGCTGCTGCAGGTTATGGCCAACTAGCTCTGCTACCCCGCAGTTCCTCCTGGCGTGATCGTCCCGAAAGATTGCAGGGATTTTTAAATCCAAATAGCGATGTCGACATTCATTTATGGGGCAGCTTTAGCAGAGATGGTGCAGGCAGCGAACTATCCCCCCACGCAGATTTACTGCAACACGGTGCCGTAGGACTGGCAAACGACGATCTAATCGTGCCGATCGCTCTCCTACAACGGGGGCTGGTGCTAGGCGAAATGGGATCAGCCCCAGTGTTAATCGCCCCCAGAGATGAAAAAATTCAAGGTGGCGGGATGGTGCGCGAAGGCGTTGAAACACTACGAGCGGGCTGGGCACCTGACCCCTTTGCCAGCGAAACCCTCCCCCTGGGACAACTTCTCGAACTTCATCGGCAGCACCCTGAACGTTCCCTAAGACTGATGAACCTGGCCACTGCCCCTGGAGTAGCCATCTTGGGGTCCTGTCCCTCCCGGCCTATGGCCAGCGTGTGCTGGTGGCATCTGGTCACTGACCAAAGCAAACTTGATCCCACAGAACTCGGATGGAGGGTCATCCCATCTCTTGGTAGTCCTCGGGATCGAGCAGCCTTGATCAAGGCCCTCGCCAATGGCACCCTCACGGCCGTGGCTGTCCATGCCATACCCCTTGATGAGGAAGATACCCAACTGCCTCCAAATCAGCTTGAGCCTGGCCTAGCAGGCCATCAACTCGTGCTGCCTTCGCTTTGGCAAGAGCTTGTGGTCAAAGCTGGTTGGTCTGTAGAGCAGCTTTGGCATGCTCTGAGTTTTGGGCCGTCAAAAATGCTCAACCTGCCGGAGGAACGCTTGACCGTTGGCAGCCGACGCTGGCTGATGTTCGACCCAGATCAGCTCTGGATTCAAGATCGGCATAGTGATCATGCCCCCAAAGCCGCTAATCAACCCTGGCAGGGCTGCCAACTGCAAGGCCGTGTCGTGGCATGTGGACTCAGGGAATGAGTGAGCCGAAACGATCAAAAGGCCAAAAACGCCATAAAGCACGCCCGAGGATCTCTTCCTCAGGCAGAAATCCCCAAATTCGTCCATCAGTGCTATTGCTTCGGTTATCTCCCAACACCAAGACATGATCGCTGGGAACTGTCGCGATCAGGGAATTGCAACGTCCCATTCCCCTGTCGTTCACAGGGCAATACTGGGTTACATAGGGCTCCTTCAGCCTCTGTCCATTCACGCTCACTTCTCCCCTGGGATTCACAGAAACCTGGTCTCCACCCACGGCGACAACACGCTTAATCCAAGCATCACAACTGGAATTGGTTAGTCCCATCCAGTTCATAAAAGGAAGGTTCACCACAAAGCAAGGAAGGGACATCTGACCACTCTTCAAATTCAACGCAGAATTAAAGGAATAAGGCGTGTTAAACACCACGATCTCCCCACGACGTGGAGATCGACTGCGAAGGCTGACTTTCTCAACCAGCAAACGATCCTGGACTTGCAGCCCTGGGATCATCGATTCAGAGGGAATGTATCTCGCCTCAGCGACGTAATAACGAATGCCGAAAAACAGACCCAAAGTGAAGAAGACTGGTCCCCAGAAATCCCAAAATGGATGAGGGTTAGAGGTTGATGCTCCCTGGGGAGCAGAGGCCTTATCGTTTGTGGGATGGTCCTGCTGCTGCGCGTCAGACAACTCAGCCCTGTTATGAATTCGATGATTAACGATAAGGCCAGCCTGTCCGGCCCCTTAGCGTGATCAAAGCAACCTCAGCCCATGGTGCGTCCCCGCTGGCAAGGGTTGAAACCCTCCCCCTCGCGTAAGTTCTGGCAGCGCTGGGATCAGGTTTTGGCGCTGATCGCCGCAACCAACTTGAGTTGGATCCTCTTCGACGTTACCTACATTCCGCTACGCAATTTCTGGTTACACCGCAATCTCTATCCCCTGCCCTCAACATCGTTGATGGTGCCGTTGCCATGGTTACCGGACGTGACGCCTTTCTATGACGTTGTTAAAGGCATCAAACCGCATAGAGATACCCAACTTTATATCAAACGTTTCAGCGAACTCGATCAAACCGCAGCAAGGCAAGGAATCAATAGCCCTGCTTCAGATCAGCTACGACTTGATCAAGTCGAGCTCACGATTCAACTGATCGATGAGAATCCGTTCGTCAGCTCTGGCAACGTCGGCACCCTTGAAAAACTAAAAAACCTACTGCGTGCAAGGGCTGGGATGGATTCCTCCAAGCAGGCAGCCGCCCATCTCTTGGACAACAAATACCTAAGCAACCTTGATTGGCAGCAAGAAAGACTGTTCTGGACGGAGAAGATTCTTCCCCTTATCGCCACAAACTATTGGCGATCGATCAATGAAAACGGGCAGCCTGTTGACCATGCCTGGCGCCTCGACACTCCCTTCCAACTTCTCTTTCTCCTCGACATCCTTTTAAGAGCTAAGCGTCTGAAGCGTCGCTTCCCCGGTATTAGCTGGCGAGAGGCCCTGCTTCGACGCTGGATCGACCTGCCTCTACTGCTGCCATTTTGGAGACTATTGCGGGTAGTGCCCGTTACCGAGCGCCTATCCAGCGCTGGTCTCATTCAGCTGGAACCTTTGCGCGCTGTCATCAGCAGGGGAGTCGTAGCCCTATTAGCCCTGGAGCTGTTTGAAGTTCTCACCTTACGCATCGTGGATGCGATGCAAGAAATCATTCGCTCACCACATCTGCCGCAACGAATCCGCAGTCTTTGTAGTCATCAATCAGTGGACAAGAACGAAGAACGTGAACTGGCCGAATTGCTTCGGCTCTGGCTACCGCTGATCCTCAGTGAAGTAGGGCCAAGCATGCGCCCCCAACTTTTGGCACTCTTTAGTCACGCCTTGCAGCGAAGTATGGATGGCGTCATCGTGCCCGCTCCACTCAAAGGGCTTGCGGTCATTGAAAAGGCCGAATCGGAACTAAGCCGACAGCTCGCAGCCGGGATGATCGATACATTTCTGCAGCTCTCTCGCAATGCCGGCGACCAACTTGGCCGCAAAGATATGGTGCTAGAGCAACTAGGAGTCGATACTATTGATCGCTTCTGGGAAGAGCTCGCTCGCACCCTGGAGCAGGGACCCGTTCTCGAACGTAGTCAAGAACTAATGGTGGCCTTCCTTGAAGAGTTCAAGCGCTCCAGCTTCCGCCAACTCAGAGAACAAGGTGGGGTTAATGAATTGATCAGTGAGCTCGATGGTCTTAACTTCAGCGAGGCGGAAACGACAAGCTAAAAGCAATAATCTAGCAACAAAATAACAGGCCAAGATACCATCCAAGCTGCTATCAGAAGACTTTCAAAGGCAACGAGAGCCTGAAAGGCTCAAGCAAAAAGGAAACTAAATGGCGAAAGAGATAACCTGCTATAAAGATTATAATTATCTCCGCATTTAATGATACGATGCAACCCCTCAGCGACTTTAATCTCTTTACTATTTGGCCTTGAGACGGATCTGCTTGATTGAACTTCTTTGGAAGATCTTGCTGTTTCATCTAGGAAATATCCAACACAAATCATCTCCTCCCACCAGTATAAATATATAACAAGCCCTATTTCTTTGCAGACTGGTGTCACCTTGCAGGCAAAGTAGATAAATATTCAGACAAGGCCATTATGTTCGTACAAAGGGGTGACTCATTGCCCGTCATACAACTGCTATGGCCATAGTAGTTAGTAGCCACCCCAAAAACAAATCCTATACAAATAAGCCTTTAGTTGCTTTACTACTAGCTTTTACATATTCAGAATAGCAAGAATCGAATATCCATCGCTCGTGGTCTCTTTGGTTCATTTTCCTTTAGCAGCCCTACTGAAAATTTATAGCATCAAAACAACATTTATTTTCGCTGAAAACAACTCCTGTCTCTGAGGAATTACTCTTCAACGCAGCAACGCCTCAGCCCAGACCTCCGGCTTGAAGCCCACCAAAACAGTGCCATTTTCAGTGATCAGGAAGGGACGTTTAATCAACTTGCCATCGGATGCAAGTGCATCGAGCGCCTCCGCATCGCTCATGGCCTTGACTGCAGCCGCGCCAAGGGCGCGATAACTTACACCACTTGTGTTGAAGAGAAGTTTGCGACTTGCTAACTGCTTACTAGCCCCACTAAGAATCTCTCTATTAGGAGGTGTCTCAACGATGTCGAAAAGATCATGAGCAATCTGATGCTCCTGCAGCCAAGCCAAGGCCTTCCGACAAGTAGCACAGCGCGAATAGCTATAAATCCTTATTGAGTTGAGCATGATTTAACTTTCCAGCAAAGAATGAACGAGTTCATTCAAGCCATTAGGGTTCATAGTCACTTTTCAAGCTTAACCTGCGCAGCTTTGGTGCAGGTCTCCAACAGAGGCGCAACAGCTTCTGAATCTCTCCAGCCACCGATATCAACAACTCGCCCCTCAAGATTTTTGTAAGTGCGGAAGAATTCAGCCACATCCTCCAGCTGACTGGCTGAAATCTGCCGAATGCTGCTGATCGACCGTTGACGGGGATCAGCAACGGGAACACACAGCAACTTGCCGTCATAAGCCCCGGAATCATGCATATCAAGCACCCCGATTGGTCGTGCCCTAATCAGACAGCCAGCAAATGTGGGCTCCTCCATGATCACCATTGCATCAAGAGGTGCACCATCCTCCGCAAGGGTGTTGGGAATGAAGCCGTAATCAAACGGGTAGCGAACCGAGGAATGAAGAACCCTATCGAGGGCCATCACACCGGCCTCATCGAAATATTCGTACTTGTTCCGGCTTCCCGCCGGAATCTCCACCAACAGGTTGACCAACCCGGGTGAAGGAGATGGGAGTAGAGAGCTGAGATCCATCTTTCTCCAAGGCTGTGGGAACCATGCTTTCCCTCCCCGCAGACCGATCTGTCAAAACTGCCGCGAGGGGCACTCCAACGGTTGCGATGGCAATAGTCAAACCCAGCAACGCAATCGAAGGCGCACTCAAACTGAAAGGATCTTCAGGATCTGGTCCAATGAGACCAGAATCATGACGTGATCTAGACGGCCCCTCACCCTTAGAAGAGGGGCTTGAAACTGAGGCTGGGTCAGGGTCCATGCAGGGGTGGTTTAGAACGACCCGGTGTAGGGGATAGCATCAGCCACCTTCATCGGGGTGATTTCTGGGTCTGGACAAAGCCATTGCCGGAAACCGCTACAAAATATTCTGTCACCGAAAGAGACGTTATGCAGCAGGACGATCCTGCCTCTCTCTATGGGCGGCCAAATCTGACGGTGCATCATTCAATCCATCAAGCTGTGACCTAATCGCACGCAGCTCCTCCAGGATTGATCCAAGAACCTGTTGCGTTGCTGTTGAGGGGGAATTAAGAACCTCAACAGTGACCTCTTTGATCCTTAAGACATCCTTTGCGAAACGAGCGACTTCATTTGGATGAAAAAGAAGGGGATCTTTCTGATCGCTTCGATACTCAGGATTGAGCTTGCGAGGATTAAACGAAGGGTTGAGGTTGCGAGGATCTGTATTGGTGTAGCGATACACCGAAGCCCTTGAACGATTCAAAGACTTCTGAACGTCATCGATACCAACAAGCGCATCAGATTGAGCCATCACAGCATTAATATCTTTGCTTAAATCGGAAGAAGGGCTGGGCAGAGGAGAATCAGAATTGACCGAGCCATCAGACATGAGATCGACTAACCGCTTCTTGATGTTGCGCGACGTTAGCAGGTGAGACTCATCTCGCACAGGTTGATTCGGCGCCTTAAGACAGTTTCATGATCGGCTTTTTTGGACCGCGGATGGTAGTTTCCCCCATCCACTGAGGTCCGATTCATGCGCGTCTCCCGCCTGATGCTGGTGACGTTGCGCGACGTACCAGCAGACGCGGAAATCGCCTCCCATCAATTGCTACTTAGAGGGGGATATATCCGTCGTGTGACTTCAGGCATTTATGCCTACCTACCGCTGATGTGGCGGGTCCTTCGCAAAATCACAGCGATTGTGCAGGAGGAAATGGATGCCACTGGTGCTCTGGAGACCCTGTTACCTCAATTGCAGCCTGCAGAGCTCTGGCGGCGTAGTGGTCGATGGCAGGGGTATACGGCCGGCGAAGGCCTGATGTTCCACCTTGAAGACCGCCAAGGACGAGAACTCGGCCTTGGCCCCACCCATGAAGAGGTGATCACAAGTCTTGCCGGAGACCTGCTGCGCTCATATCGACAGCTTCCAGTAACGCTCTATCAGATCCAAAGCAAATTCCGCGATGAAATCCGCCCTCGCTTTGGCCTGATGCGCGGCCGAGAATTCATCATGAAGGACGCCTATTCCTTCCATGCCTGCGAGGCAGACCTCGCCATGACCTACAGAGCCATGGATGAGGCCTATCAACGAATCTTCTCCCGTTGCGGACTCGAAACCGTCGCCGTGGAAGCCGACAGCGGAGCCATCGGCGGAGCCTCGTCTCAAGAATTTATGGTCACAGCGGATGCTGGCGAAGACCTGATCCTGATCAGTGGTGATGGCCTCTACGCCGCCAACCAAGAGAAGGCGGTCTCTCATCCACCAAAGGCCATCCCACTGCCTGCTTCAAAAGCTGCCTTACTTGATACACCCGAACAGGGAACGATCGAGACACTGTGTACCGCCCAGGGGCTTGTTCCGTCTCAAGTGGTGAAGGTGCTGGTCATGCTGGCCCGCATCGAAGATGGTGAACTTCAACCAGTGCTTGTAAGCATCCGAGGAGACCAACAACTCAATGAGGTAAAGCTGATCAACGCCCTAAGCAGGGAACTAAACAAGGGGGTGCTCGATGTGGCACCCATCAGCGCCGATCAAATCACTGCGCAAAAGCTTGAAGCCTGGCCCTTTGGGTCGATGGGGCCTGACCTAGACGATGCCCTGTTAAGCGGGGCCAGAAGCTGGACAAGACATTTCCTACGCCTAGCTGACCCAACAGCTACTGAGCTGAATTGTTTTGTCTGCGGTGCCAATCAGAACAATCAGCATCGAATTGGCATGACCTGGTCAAAACTCGGAGAAGTGCCCAAAAGCGTCGATCTACGCAAATCGCAGGCTGGCGATCGCTGTATCCATGACTCCAGCCAGATTCTGGAGGAGAGAAGAGGCATTGAGGTAGGACACATTTTCCAATTAGGTCGCAAGTACTCAGAAGCCCTAGAGGCCTGTTTCACCAATGACAAGGGCACTCAGGAGCCTTTCTGGATGGGGTGTTACGGCATCGGGATTTCCAGACTTGCCCAGGCTGCTGTGGAACAACACCATGACGAAGCTGGCATGAATTGGCCTCTTGCTATAGCCCCATTTGAGGTCATCGTCGTGGTAGCCAACATCCAGGATGAGGTTCAGCAAAAGCTGGCAGAACAGCTTTACAGCGAACTACAAGCAGCTGATATCGAAGCGCTACTTGATGACAGGACTGAACGCGCTGGCGTGAAATTCAAAGATGCTGACCTGATCGGTATCCCTTGGCGGATCGTGGTCGGCAGAGATGCCGCCAAGGGGCAGGTGGAACTGATTCAAAGATCCAGCCGCAAGGTTCAAATACTTTCTGCAAAACAGGCACTTACCGCACTGGTCAAAGAGATTGCAGCAAACCAAAACAAAAGGGTCTGACCAGCCATTTAAAATTCTTGGAACTGAAATGAACCGGATGACTACTGCCTTGCATCACATGGCCAAGCAGTTGATGCGGGCAGGATTGGCAATCTGCCTTGTCCTTTGCCTGATGCTCACAGCCAACGGAAGCGCCAATGCCGCCGAGGTCCAACTGTCCGGAAACTATGTAGACGACACAGTCAACGTGGCTCAAAGCCTGCAAGAAGCGATCGCCCTGCCCTTGGACGACGAAGGCTATTCAGCAGCGCAAGAAGAGGCTCATGACCTGAGCTACAACTACATCGCCCGATATCGCCCTCGCTCCAAGGTGAATAACCTGCAGTCCTTCACCACCATGCAGACAGCCCTCAATTCCCTAGCTGGTCATTACAACAACTTCGCCAACCGCCCCCTACCGGAAGCACTTCAGAATCGGATCACTAAAGAACTTGCCAAGGCAGAACAAACTGTATTAAGAGGCAGCTAAATCAACTGCTAGGCAATGGCTATTTGACTTAAGGCAGGGATATCTGGGAAGATCCCCGTTTGTGAATAATGGCGGCTTCGGGCCGCAGTGTCCTTGGCCAATGTTGTCGTCATAGGTGCTCAGTGGGGTGACGAAGGGAAAGGCAAGATCACCGACCTCCTTAGCCGTTCAGCTGATGTTGTCGTCCGCTATCAAGGTGGCGTCAATGCCGGCCACACAATCGTTGTGGATGATCAGGTGCTCAAGCTGCACCTCATTCCCTCAGGAATCCTTTACCCAGAAACAATCTGCCTGATTGGCTCTGGCACAGTCATCGATCCCAAAGTGATGCTCAAGGAGCTAGACATGCTCCTTGAGAACAGCATTGATATCTCAGGTCTTCAACTGGCGTCCACTGCCCACGTAACGATGCCGTATCACCGCCTCTTGGATGAGGCGATGGAGCAACAACGTGGCGATCAACGTATCGGCACTACTGGACGGGGCATCGGTCCCACCTATGCCGATAAATCCCAACGCAACGGCATTCGCGTACTTGATCTTTTAGATAGCCAACGACTACGAGAGCGCCTGCGTGGCCCTCTGCAAGAAAAGAATCGTCTACTCGAACAAATTTACGGTGTGGCACCACTCGACTCAGAGCAGGTCATCGAGGAATACCTCGGCTATGGCCAAAGGCTTGCTCCACACGTTGTCGACTGTATTCAAACCATTCATCAAGCTGCCCGCAGCCGCAAAAACATTCTTTTTGAAGGAGCTCAAGGGACCCTTTTAGACCTTGATCACGGCACCTATCCCTACGTCACCTCCTCCAATCCAATCTCAGGCGGTGCATGCATCGGAGCTGGAGTCGGACCCACGCTGATCGATCGAGTGATCGGTGTTGCGAAGGCTTACACCACCCGTGTGGGAGAAGGTCCTTTCCCAACAGAACTGGAAGGAAGCATCAATGAACAGCTCTGTGACCGGGGAGGTGAATTCGGTACCACCACAGGCAGACGCAGACGCTGCGGCTGGTTCGATGGGGTCATTGGTCGTTACGCAGTAGCAGTCAATGGCCTGGATTGCCTGGCTATTACCAAACTCGATGTGCTTGATGAGCTCGACGAAATCCGAGTGTGCGTCGCCTACGAACTCAATGGTGAACGAATTGAGCACTTCCCTAGCAGCGCAGAAGACTTTGCCCGCTGTCATCCAATCTTCAAGACCCTGCCTGGCTGGCAATGCTCCACTGCAAACTGCCGCCGTCTTGAAGACCTACCAACCACAGCTATGGACTACCTTCGCTTCCTCGCCGACCTCATGGAAGTGCCGATTGCCATCGTCTCCCTAGGTGCCAACCGTGATCAAACAATCGTTGTAGAAGATCCGATCCACGGCCCCAAACGGGCTCTCCTAAGCGCCTAAGCCCTTTCTTAAAACAGATGGTGGACGGGGATCGATACTTCTGAGGTTTCCCATGCATCCCTCCATGGCTATCCCCAGGTTCAGTGATCGTCCTCTCGATGTGGTTGGAATTGGCAATGCCATCGTGGACGTGCTGGTGCAGGCGGACGATGCCTTCCTTGATGCGCACAGCCTGAGTAAAGGCAATATGGCCTTGGTGGATGAAGCCCAAGCAGAAGCGCTTTACTCCATCAGTGGACCAGGTCTAGAGACTTCAGGTGGATCCGCAGCCAACACCCTGGTAGGTCTGGCGCAGCTCGGCGGGAAGGCAGGCTTCATCGGTCGCGTCAAAAATGATCAACTAGGCAGCATTTTTAGCCACGACATCCGCTCAGTAGGCGCTCGATTCGAGACTCCACCAGCAAGCGATGGTCCTTCTACCGCTCGCTGTCTGATCTTGGTCACACCTGATGCGCAACGCACCATGTGTACCTATTTAGGAGCTTCGGTGCAGCTGGACCCTGAAGATTTAGACCTCTCAATGGTTCGCCAAGCCAAGGTGCTCTACCTCGAGGGGTATCTATGGGACAGTCCGGCAGCAAAAAAAGCCTTCATCGCTGCCGCAAAAGTCTGTCGTGATTCAGGAGGCCAAGTAGCCCTCTCCCTTTCCGATGGCTTCTGCGTTGATCGGCATCGCGACAGCTTCCTCAAGCTGGTGGATAGCCACGTTGATCTGCTGTTTGCTAACGAAAGCGAAATCACCTCTCTTTACAAGAGTGACAGCTTCGAGGCTGCATTGGATGAAGTGAAAGGTTGCTGCAAGGTGGCAGCCCTCACACGCAGCGAGCATGGATCTGTCGTGCTAGCTGGTGATCAACGCTGGGACATTCCTGCCTACAAACTTGGCAACTTGGTTGATACCACAGGTGCAGGTGATCTCTACGCCGGTGGCTTCCTGCACGGTTACACCCAAGGAACCCCTTTGGAAACCTGTGGACAAATTGGATCCATCTGCGCCGGCCAGGTGATCACCCAACTCGGTCCACGCTCACAGGTGTCGCTTCCAGAATTAGTAGCGAAGCATCTGAACTAATTAAAGGGATCCTTTCACCCCCTAAACAGTTGCCACAGCTGCTGCTACCCAAGCAGCGTAAGGATCACTTGCAGTGGCTGACCAGTAAATCCACTCTGGGGTCTCATAGCTGTGTAACTCTTTAATCGCCTGATGAAGTGCATCCAGCTGATCCTGACTGGTCTTGATCAGCAATTGCACTTCCTGCGATCGTTCCAGCTTCCCCTGCCAACAGTAGTGGGATTGAATCTGCTGCAAACTCACGCAGGCCACCAACCTGCGAGCCAAGAGCTCATTGGCCAATCCCTCGGCCAGGTTTGCGTTTGCCTCTGTGGTCAACACCAAAACCAGTGTCGATGAGGATCCTCGATCAACCATGAAGACCTTTGCGAAGAACGTCAGCAAAGTGGAGCGACTGGATTGGTTGAGAGCCGATTGAGCAGGCTCTCAACGCTACCGATGGCTTCTACTGCAACGCAGGGTTGTGGCCGCGAGATCAACCAAAGGCCAAGACCCTGCTGCCGACAAATCTTGTGCCAGAGCTGCTCCGTCACCCCCCCCGACTGCCTGCAAACCACTGCTGTAATCGACCAGCGCCGGCACAAGGCTGACTCCAGTTCGCCATGAGATTGTCCGTGCAGCGGACGCACCACAGCCAGATGTTGCTCTGGCAAGCCACTCGCCAACGCATGTCGAAGACTTTCTGGCGAAGGAAGCACACGGGCAAACACTTGAGCTCCAGCCTGACGAGCTGCCGTAACAGCCTGGCCAAGATGCCTTGCCCCAAGAGCCATCAACAATCGACTTCCTTGCAATGTTTGCCTTGCCAAATCAGCCGAGCTGGCGATCAGGGATGCTTCTCCACAAACTTCCATGGGACGCTCAAAGCGCAACAAAGGCTGAGCGAATTCCTGACATGCACGCTGCAGATCCGTACTGATCTTCACCGCAAAGGGATGGGTCGCATCCACCACCCAATCAAAGCCTTGATGGCGGTAACGAGCCTGATCAAGCACCCCGCGTATCCCTTCCACTCCGTCGAGGGAGCCCGTCCAAAGGTCTTCCAAGGAAAGATCTGTGTAGGCCCCTGCGGCGCTAGCACTGACGACACTGACGCTGACTCGCCATCCCTGAGCGGCCAAAGCGGTCACCAAAGCAGGCCCTTCACCAGTCCCAGATAGCAACCAGACATGCCGCTGGTCATTCCTGCAACCTTGCATCAAAATGACTCTCACTCCAAGGGAAGGACATGAACCACTGCGTACTTGAAGTGGAAGTGATCCAGGCTCCAACCATTCGTTATACCCAAGACAACCAAACACCGATCGCCGAGATGGAGGTGCGCTTCGATGCACTTCGTGTCGACACTGCCCCTGGTCAGCTCAAGGTGGTGGGATGGGGCAACCTTGCCCAGGATCTACAAAACCGCGTCCAAGTTGGGCAAAGACTTGTGATTGAAGGTCGGCTACGAATGAACACAGTTCCTCGCCAAGATGGCACCAAGGAAAAGCGTGCCGAATTCACTCTCGCGCGTCTTCATTCCCTCTCCAACCAAGCTGGCCAAACTGCTAGTAGCCCAGAACGACCTACTAGCACTACAGCCAACCAGACCTCGCGACCTATACCTACAGCCGAGACGCCACAAGCTAAACCGGTAACAACTGCAGAACCAGAAGCCGCCAGCTGGAATAGTGCCCCACTGGTGCCAGACACCGATGACATTCCCTTCTGAACTCATTCATTACCCGAAGCTGTTCTCGTCCTCAAGGCCCTCAGCAGCTCGAGTCAACAGCTGGCCCAATTCCCTCTCAAGAGCAGCCAAATCAAGGCGTAACTCAACCCAACGGCCACGATCAATCTGCTCCAGCAACCAAGCCCGATCAGCATCCAACTGAGTGATCAACTCAGACAAGTCGCTATCAGAGGGATGAGCTGAAGACATTGCAACGGATCCTTACCCTCAGCCTGGAGGCTAAAGCGTCAGAATAAACGCCATGAATGATCTGTTCTCTCCAGGCAGCCTCGTCACCGTGGCCGGTGGTGTACTTGCAGTTGTTGGTGCGGTGGCCTACACAAATGGCAATGCCAACCTCAGCCTGCCAACCATCTTCTACGGAGTGCCCATCCTCATAGGAGGACTAGCACTGAAATCCTCTGAACTTGCCCCTGCTAAACGCGTCACTCCAGCCGCAGTTCTGCGTCAGGCCAGGGAGAAGGGAGCACCGGAACTGGGCAAACTCGTCTGGGATGTCACCCGCTGGCGTTATGGACAGAAAGCCCATCTTGAGACGTCCTTAGAAGCGCTCAAGCTCTGGGATAAAGACAACCCCCCTCAGCTCCAAGAGATTGAAGAACTAGAAACGGCAGCGGGTTACGGCGTGCGCTTGAGATTCAATCTGGGTGCTGTGCCACTCGATCTCTGGCAGGAACGCCAGGAACGATTGGGCCGCTTCTTTGCCAAAGGCCTTCACGCCGAACTGAAATCTCCAAGCACGGGGGTCCTGGATCTCATCCTGCTGCCAGTCAACAAGGATGATGAACTGGCAGGTCAAAATGGAGTCAGCTAAATCTGCTGCTGCACTGGTTGAGCCCTGCCAAACCAACTCCGTGAGAAGGCTTACAGAGGATGACTCCCTGAGGGTTTCGGTGCTTAGCGAAGCCCTCCCCTACATCCAACGCTTTAGCGGGCGGCGCATTGTCATCAAATACGGCGGTGCCGCCATGGCTCACGCCAATTTGCAGGAAGCGGTTTTTCGCGACCTTGCCCTACTTGTCAGTGTGGGAGTAGAGCCCGTTGTGGTTCATGGCGGCGGACCAGAGATCAACCAATGGCTGGAAAGGCTTGAGATTCCAGCAAAATTCCGCGACGGACTTCGCGTTACCGATGCAGACACCATGGACGTGGTGGAAATGGTCTTAGTTGGACGGGTTAACAAGCAAATCGTTAATGGCCTCAACCAGCTGGGAGCCAAGGCTGTTGGCCTTAGTGGCAGTGACGGGAGTCTGGTTGAAGCCCGACCCTGGGGCGACGGCAGCCATGGCCTCGTCGGAGATGTAGCCCGAGTTAACACCGATGTACTGGAACCAATTCTCGCCAAGGGTTATGTGCCCGTGATCTCAAGCGTGGCCGCCACTGTTGAGGGGTGCTCCCACAACATCAATGCAGACACGGTCGCCGGTGAGATCGCCGCTGCTCTGGAGGCGGAAAAACTAATTCTGCTGACCGACACGCCAGGCATCTTGCAGGATCGAGATGATCCAAGTTCCCTTGTTCATCAGTTGCGTCTCTCTGAAGCACGCCAACTGATCGCTGAAGGGGTAGTGGCTGGCGGCATGACCCCAAAAACCGAATGCTGCATCAGAGCTCTAGCTCAAGGGGTTGGCGCTGCCCATATCATCGATGGACGTGTTCCCCATGCCCTGCTTCTCGAGGTCTTCACCGACGCCGGCATCGGCACCATGGTGGTCGGTCGCAGCTGAGCGATGCACGCGAATCTGGCAGAGGCTGAAGCCGCCCTCGCCCGCGGAGACTATGGCCAAAGCCTTGCTCTATTAGAGCCTTTGGCCGCAAGCCATCCACTGCCCCATGCGGAGGGAGCCAGGATCAGAATGCTGATGGTTACCGCTTGGATGGGGCAAGGTGACGAGCGGAAGGCTCTCGCAACCTGTCGTCTCCTCACCCGCTGCAAAGACCTCGAACTTCGCCAAAACGCGAAACAGCTACTGATCGTGCTGGAAGCACCAAGCTTGCAACGGCCTGCCAACTGGTCGATACGCTTGCCGAACTTAAACATGACAGCCACTACGGCTGCACGCCCTACCGCAGCCCGTCGACCTTCACGGCGGCCAGCGCCACCGCCACCGCCAGCCACCGGACCAACAAAAGCACCCAATCTCGGCTTCTCAATCTTGGTATTGCTCGTTCTAATCGGGTTAACCATGCTTCTCAGTGGCTTGGCCATACCACCGAGCTGAGCCTCTCAAGGCCAAACGAGTGAACCCAGTAACCAGCCAAAGACTCACCAACAACCCTGACGGGGATCTGAGTTGGCCTCTACAGCAAGACGAATCTCAGCAGCTAGGACTTGATCGCAAACGCTCCAGCCGACTCGAGGTTGGCAACCCTTGGGTCATGGAGCTGTTGGAGACCTGCTTGATCCTGCAAACCGTTTAGCTCAGACTCGGCTTCGGCATGCTCAAAATGCCCCTCGAACTGACCTCAAACAACATCAAGCATTGAAGATGGTGGCCTCATCAAAGCTGAATTGGATCTGGGTCCACCGCTAAGGAAACACCACGGGGCAATCCATTCCAAAGAGTCGATCCTGAAGGCAGCGGCAAAGCACTCTGCTCAGGACCATGCAATAGCAGTTGCCAACGACTTCGACCCGCGACCCGCGCAATCGGAGCTGGCGCTGGGCCTACAAGACACCAACCCTGAGCATCACAAAGGGGTTTGATCTGTTCAGCGAGGACCGCAGCAGCTGTGGCTGTCACTGCAGCTGAGTCACCGGACAAACGCAACAAACAGGCCCGGCTATAAGGCACCAAACCAGCCTCATGACGAAGACAGGCCTCTTCTTTCAAAAACTCCCCATAGCGACCATCCACCAAATGGTGAATCACAGGATGATCTGGGCAATAGGTCTGAACAAGCACATGACCTGGCCGCTCGCCACGTCCTGCACGACCAGCCAATTGCATCAATAGCTGCAGGCTCTGCTCTCCAGCTTGTAAATCAGGGCGATGAAGCAAACCATCTGCAGCCAACACAGCCGCAAGAGTGACCCGAGGCAAATCCATGCCCTTGGCCAACATCTGGGTGCCCACCAGCACATCTGCCTCCCCTGCTGCAAATTGCTCCAGTAAACGGCGATGTCCATCACGCCCACCGGTGCTGTCACGATCGAAACGCAACAACCTCAGACCCTGGAGCTCCTCAACGAGATGCTCCATAACGCGCTGCGTGCCTGCACCGAAGGGTTTGAAAGCCTTCGATCCACACTGATGGCAACTGGACTCAACCTCAGCGCGATGGTCACACCAATGGCAACGCAACCACTGGTGCCCTTGACGACTGCGATGCACCGTAAGCGCCACATCGCAGTTAGGACACTGCACGACCTCTCCACAGCTACGACAACTCAAAAAACTGCTGTAGCCACGTCTTGGCACCAACACCACCGCCTGTTCACCGGCCTCAGGCAATGCCGAAAGACGTTCCATCAATGGACGGCTGATCAAGCGACGATGGCCATCGGCCAATTCCTGTCGCATATCAACCACATGCACCGGCGGTAAGGGCTGATCCGAAATGCGACGGGTCAGTCGAGCCAAGGCAAGCTGGCCTTGAGGAGCGAGGTTCTTCCAGCTGACAAGCGAAGGCGTAGCGCTTCCCAGCACCACCCTGGCACCAGTTCGCCTGGCACGGTCCATGGCCATGTCACGGGCGTGGTAGCAAGGCATAGGTGACTCCTGCTTGTAAGAACTGTCGTGTTCCTCATCAAGCACGATCAAACCCAATGGTGCCAATGGCAAAAAGACTGCTGAACGAGTACCAACCACCACCAATGGCTTTGCAGCCGTAAGCCCCTGCCGCCAGGTGCTCACCCGTTCACGATCGGAACAGCCACTGTGATATTCCAGAACCTTGGTGCCGAAACGGCGACGGAAACGATCGACCAGCTGAGGGATCAAACCAATCTCCGGCGTGAGAATCAAGCAATGACGACCGGCTTGCAGTTCTCTTTCCGCAAGCTGCAAGTAAACCTCTGTCTTGCCCGAGCCTGTCACCCCCCAAAGCAGCATCCCAGTTCCAAGGGGCTGAGATTGGAAAGCCTCCACAACCTCCTGCTGTTCAACAGTCAGAGCCTGAGGCAGCTCCAAATCCTGATCACAAGCATCTGAGCAGGAAAGCCCGTTGGATGCATCAGTAGGTTGACGCTTTTCCCTACGAATGAGACCTCGCTGGATGAGGCCATTGACAAGACCAGACCCGAAACCAGCAGCCTGAAGATCCCTCTGCCATGCACCACCGCCCCCTGCAGCCAAGGCCGCCTGCAAATCAGCCTGACGCTGAGGAAGATGCTGGGGATTGATCGCAGAAGATTCGAGTTGAATCCACCAAAGTCGACGTGGCTCCGCCTGATGAGACTGCCGCTGACCGAGCCAACCAGGCGGCAAAGCTGCTTTAAGCATGCGAAATGAACTCATATGGCAATGAACAGCCATCGCTTCAACCCAGCCAAACCAGAGAGGATCTACCGCCGCAGACTGCACAAGAGCCTCAATGGCCTCTAACTGACGCGGCGGCGCTTCCCTCCCAGAGTCCTGCCCACGATCAACAGGAGACGAGATCCGCCGATCCATCACGAGGCCGTGCATCCTTCGTCCCCGCAGGCGAACGACGACAAGATCCCCTAAATCCACCCCCAACCGTTTGCTGTCCACATAGGTAAAACACCTCCCTTCACGACCTGCCTCCAACCAGACGTCCACCTCTGCGCCGCGTTCGGAAGGGCAGGGGGCCGGTTCAGCCGGGTCAGGACTTGCAGGCGTCACAAGTTTTTTTTAGAATGTCAATGTTGGACAGTCCAAAGGCTGTCGTCGGAACCAAGCAGAGTTCCGTCCAGCGGGAAGACACGAAATTCGAGCCTCTATAGGGAACCCTCTATAAAAGTTCGGCCGGTCTGAGAAAGCCCCTGACAGCCCTGCTTTGGTCCACAAAAACATTTCCTGTTCCTTTCGCTCCAAATCAGAGCATCCCAAGTCTCAACCTGGATAACAGGATCGTCAGGCTACTTCTAGCTCAGATGATCACTTGTTTATGAGGTTCTGATCTGATGCTGTGAGCCGTCGGTGCTGCAGTGGCCACTTTTGCATGGTTTTGCAAAAGCCTGGGTTCTGCTCCCTAATTCCCACTTTCCTCTTTCATTCCCCTCACCTGCCATGAGTCCTGCAGCCACCCAAGCAGCAGCTGCAAAGGCCAAGCCAAAGGCCTCTGCAAAGACTGCCAAACCCCAAGTGGCCAAAGGCACGGTTAAAGCCAAAGCCAAGAAAGTCAAGGCAACAGCACCTAAGGCAAAAACTGCTGCCAAGCCGGTCAGCTCTGCTGCCAAAGCATCCAGCCCCAAAGCAAAAAAAGCAACAGCCACCCCTACTGTCGGCAAAAACATTGATTTAACTGCTGACAAACTCCTTACTGCGGCAGCGACAAACGCCCCTAAGGCCAGCGCCGAAACTGAAAGCAGCCAAGCTGCTGTCAAAGCAACCAGCGAAGCAGACGCGAAGGCCAGAGCTCTAGCAAATATCAAGATTGGTCCTAAAGGCGTCTACACCGAAGATTCCATCAGGGTTTATCTCCAGGAGATCGGCCGTATCCGCCTGCTCCGTCCGGACGAGGAGATTGAACTAGCCCGCAAAATTGCTGACCTCCTGCATCTAGAGGAACTGGCAGACCAGTTCAATAGTGATCACGGTCATTACCCCAACAACAAGGAATGGGCTGCCCTTGTTGAAATGCCCAACATCAAATTCCGCCGTCGCCTGATGCTGGGGCGCCGAGCCAAGGAAAAGATGGTGCAGTCCAACCTCCGGCTGGTGGTTTCGATCGCCAAAAAATACATGAATCGAGGCCTGTCCTTCCAGGATCTAATCCAGGAAGGCAGCCTGGGATTAATTCGTGCTGCCGAGAAATTCGACCACGAGAAAGGGTACAAATTCTCCACCTATGCCACCTGGTGGATCCGTCAAGCCATCACCCGAGCAATTGCGGATCAGAGCCGCACAATCCGTCTTCCTGTTCACCTCTACGAAACAATCTCACGCATCAAAAAAACAACCAAAGTGCTGAGCCAGGAATTTGGCCGTAAACCTACAGAAGAGGAAATTGCCGAAAGCATGGAGATGACAATCGAAAAACTTCGATTTATCGCAAAAAGTGCTCAACTGCCCATCTCCCTCGAGACACCGATTGGCAAAGAGGAAGACTCCAGACTTGGTGATTTCATCGAATCTGATACTGAGAATCCAGAACAAGATGTCGCCAAAAATCTCTTGCGAGAAGATCTAGAAGGTGTTCTCGCAACCCTCAGCCCCCGCGAACGTGATGTTCTGCGTCTGCGCTATGGCCTTGACGATGGCCGCATGAAAACCCTCGAGGAAATTGGACAGATCTTTGAGGTCACACGAGAGCGCATTCGTCAGATTGAAGCCAAAGCCCTGCGTAAACTTCGCCACCCCAATCGCAATGGTGTTTTAAAGGAATACATCAAGTAATCAATTTAAAAGTCAATCCAAAAAGGGGGCTTAAGCCCCCTTTTTTTATGCCCGCCATCAGATAGCGAAAAGGCTTTGAAACCTGCTCAGACCCCAATGCCCATAAATTTTCAGAGCAACAACGTGTTGTATCGCCCTACAAGGGCAATGGGTCCAACTGCTTAGTATTAACAGCTTCAATTATTCATTCCAACATGTCTACAGCATAAAAAACCCCGCTCAATGGCGGGGTGATAAAGATACTTCCTGTCTAACAGGGGTCAGTCTTCGTTGCCACTGCTCTTACTAGATAAGGCAGCAACAACCGTGAGGACTTCGTCAATGTAGTCACTCACTTCATGTTTTCCATCACCATCACCAAAAGTACTTTCGGCCCAGTCGGCTGCTTTCTTGGCTGTTTTTTTAACCCAAGCCCAGAAGCCTCCACCAGTTATGAATGCCAGCTGTTCAGGAGTAAGCTCCATGTCTTCAAGCTCACTCATAACGAGTGCTTCAAATTCAGCTTGGGTGATCTGGTTTGTAAAAGTAGTCATGATTAAAAATGAGTAGTTGTGTTTAAGTTCGTTGGAATTTATTCCGCCGACCAGCACACCATCTCCCAAATCAGCAACAGATGCGATGATCTCAGTCATCTTCAACTGTGATCTTAATTACAAGCTGAAAAGGCTATAAAAAAACCCCGCTCAATGGCGGGGCGATAAAGATCTCCTTAAAGCAATCTGCATTTGCCGTAGACATGTATATAAAAATATATCCTTGCTTAAAGGCGATCTTGTATCTCTATTCCTTAGATTTTCCCATGAACCAGCTAACAACAGCGATGACTTCATCAATATAGTCGGTTACTTCAT
>NZ_JNBA01000032.1 GCF_000760295.1 Prochlorococcus sp. MIT 0701 | reverse complement strand
TGTTGCCGAGGTAGCTACCGCTTGGATAGCCAGCTACACAGCCGTAGCGCTCAATCAGGTTGCTAAGAGCCTGATAAGCCCAATCGGTTGGGTAAACATCTTGGAATTGGGAGATGCTGGTGACCTGCTCGCTGGAGGCCGAATAATCGGACACACCTTTGATATCTAGGTCTGCGGCATTAGCAGCCATAGGGGCCATCAGGCCCAAGGCAGCAGGTGCCACCAGCAATTGCTGGAAGAGTTTCATTTGGTTCCTCACACGAAAAACGGCAATACCGCGTGATAATTATCTATTACTAGCGTTAACCGTGCCAATACTATTAATTCATTCAATTAAAGCAATTTCTACGTCATCAAGCCACAGTGCCTGAATTTGAACGTACCATTTGATACGCAATTCAAGACGGTCTGATCAATTTAGACTCTATAAAAGTCTAGCTTTAATATCAGCCAAGTTAAAGCTGACCTTAGAGAAAATGAATGCATCAACAATCCCGGCCTTATTGAAAAGGTAGTATTGAGATACAGGACGCCTTATTAATATGATGAAAATTATTAAGTAACAGAGCTCAATCAGATCGAGCATGATTAATCAATCATTGGTCATGTTATAGGGATAGGTATTAGGTACAAAAAACTGCTCATTCTTTGGTGGGCGCATATATTCACCCTGTTCAGGCCGTGCTGGAAGTTCAATTGCAGGAGGGGTCATATCTTCCCAGGGCACCTTGCTGAGCAAATGGCGAATGCAATTCAGACGAGCTCTACGTTTGTCGTCAGCCTCTACGGTGAACCATGGAGCTTCAGGGATATTTGTATGAGTAAACATCACATCCTTTGCTTTGGAAAATTCAACCCAACGATTGCGAGCTTCAAGATCCATCTCGCTAAGCTTCCAACGACGCGTTAAATCGTTAATCCTTGACTGGAACCTGGCCTCCTGTTCCACATCACTAACTGAAAACCAATACTTGAGCAAAAGAATGCCACTTTGTACGAACATCCTTTCAAATTGAGGACAAGCTTGATAGAAGCGCTCTAGCTCCTCTTGTGTACAAAAACCCATCACCCGTTCTACTCCAGCGCGGTTATACCAACTGCGATCAAACACGACAATTTCGCCAGCGCTAGGGAAATGGTCAACGTATCGCTGGAAATACCACTGAGTCTTTTGTTGATCTGATGGGGTCCCCAAGGCCACCACACGGCAACCTCGGGGATTCAAAGGTTCTGTCAGTCGTTTGATCGTGCCCCCTTTACCAGCTGCATCACGACCTTCAAACAGCACAATCATGCGAAAACCAGTGGCCTTTATCCAGTACTGCATCCTCACCAAATCGGACTGAAGCTTCTTCAATTCAGACTCATATAGCTTCTTGTTGAGACGTTGAATACTTGAATGAGGACCATCTGAAAATGATGATGGATGTTTAATGTCTTTATCGGTACCATCAAGACTTTCCAAGTCGAGCCCAGTGTTTGTTTCTGATGGGGAAGAAAACTTCTTCTGTTTCTTGTTCTTGTCTTTGCCCATCACAACCTTCTAGCAAAGCTACCCTGTGTTGCCTCCTAAAGTGACAAAAAGAAACCATGAATCAACTTTCCTCAGCGCTTGGACAATTTTGCCAAAAAAAATATTAGATTAACAATATTTTTCTACTTCGACGACTATTCAGGAGGCTCAAAAGGCAATTGAAGCCTTACCGCAAAGCGACCAGGTTGGTCTTCAGTGGATCCATCAGAAGCAACAAAGCTGAGTTGCCCTCCATGTCGACTAACAACATGAGCAACAATCGACAGCCCGAGGCCGCTATGCCCCTGTTCCCGGCGCGATTCATCCAAGCGTTGAAAAGGTTGTAAGGCTCGCTCCCACTGATCCATTGGCATGCCGTTTCCCTGGTCCCAAACTTCGATGCGATAACTGTGTTCAAAGCCACGCAGCAACACCGTCACAGGTGCTAAACCGTAGGTAAATGCATTGTCGATGAGATTCACAACTGCTCGTCCCAAGGCAACAGGCCTCACTCTGGCGATAAGAGGTTCAAGATCAAGCCTCAGCAGATCGGCAGGATGAGTCGCACAGACCTCTGCCATCCACGCATCTAGAGGTAATTCCACCAAGGCTTCGCTATCACCTCCACCGGCAAAAAGAAGGAATTGGCCCGTGATTCGCTCAAGTGACTCCAAATCCCTTGAACATTGATCACGATCCTTAGCACTGAGGGATGGCAAAGACAGCCGAAAACTGAGTCGAGTTATCGGGGCTCTCAGATCATGGGCGATGCCTGCAAGCATCGTTGCCCTTTCACGGCGATTGGCAGATAAGCGTAAAAGCATGGCATTGAAACGTTGAGTGAGGCGTTGGACTTCAGGAGCGCCCACTGCTGCGACTGCTTCCGGATCCATACCATCACCAACGCGAGCGAGGGCCCTTTCCAGACCCCTCAATGGTCGATCAACCTGAAAAAGAAGAAAAAGACCACCACAAATCACCACGGCACCAACCAAAGCCAGTCCAAACATGATTGGCTCCGGTGGCCAACCAAGAGCGGAACGCAGTCCAACTCGGAGCCAAACAGGCTCTAAAGGGGAAATAAGTTCAATCAAAGCTCCACGTTGCGCACCTTCAGATTGGAAGGGAACCACCATTGGACAATGGGAGAGTCGTTGGCATAACTGCTTCTGAAGCGCATCTGTTTGCCGCTGAAGAGAATGATCAAATCGGGGCGGATCTGGTGGACGATCGATCACTGCTAGATCCAGCCCTGTGAGTTCAGAAACCAAACCAGGGGGATACCGTTCAAGAGCTAACTCAGTAAGACGAACGTTGAGTGATAGATCACGACCAAGTTGAATGGTCTGAAGCATCTCTAACTGTCGGCCAAAGAGCACCTGCAACACCAATAAACAAAGTGCCCAACTGCCAAGAACAAGGCCACTCCAGCCCAAAGAGATGAACACGATCGCCGGCCTGCGTTGTGTCCGAGTCATCAGCGAGACCGGGGCTCACCATCAGGAACAAAGACATATCCATATCCCCATACCGTCTGGATATAGCGAGGTCGACTGGAATCAGGTTCGACCAACCTTCTCACTCTCGAAACCTGAACATCCATGCTTCGACTATCAGTATCACAACCTGGCCCACGCGCGAGTTCGATCAATCTTTCCCTAGAGAGAGGGCGATGAGGATGTTGTACAAAGGCAGACAACAAGCTGAATTCTCCGCTCGTGATCACAACTGGAGAACCGTTCTGGGTGAGGGTACGAGCCGAAAGATTTAACTCATTCCCACCAAAAACAACATCGCCACCCTCGGCTAAAGGGGTACCAGCAGGCAGCGCACTGCGTCGTCTCAAAACAGCTTCAATACGAGCAGAAAGCTCTCGTGGAAGGAATGGCTTGCCAAGGTAATCGTCTGCACCTTGCTCGAGACCGATAATCCGATCGACAGCTTCCCCCCTCGCGGTAAGCATCACAACAGGCAAATCATCCCCTGCATCACGCAAACGACGCAGAGCGGAAAGGCCATCATCACCCGGCAGCATCAAGTCAAGGACAACAAGATCAGGTCGTTGAAATTCCAAACGTGCTTCCAGTTGCTTGACATCGCTGAGACAGCGAACGTCATAACCTTGGTCAATCAGATAAGTACCCACCATCTGACGCAGTTCTGGGTCATCGTCCACAACCCAGATCATCGAGGAGCGTTCCATCACTATTGGGTGCTCTAGAAGCCACTGTTCTTCGATGGTATAGACAATCTCTATCGCTTTTTCTAGAGGGGTTGGACCATGTCACAGCTCAAAGAGCTTTGGTCATAGTTCAGTCATCGACATTGCTGGTCACGATCCATAGGCTGATTTCATGACAAATCAGCCAAGGCCCCCTCTTTGCTGGCCGAAATCATTGGAGTCAAAGGTTTTCAGGTTAATCACTGCAGGACTGATCAGCGCTGGAACTCTGCTGAACCAAACCGGTGCCGAAGCCGTACCAGATGGCATTGAGTACTACGGACAGCGCATGGAGGATATGTTCTTACGATTGGACCTCAACGGCGATGGTCGGCTGGATGCAAGCGAGGTAGGAGAAAAGACTTACCTGAAAAGAAGGCTAAATAGAAAGAATTCACGAGGATATTTAGTTTTAGAGGACTTACGACCTCCCGGTACTCATCCAAACGGTAAAAGGCTCCAACGACGTTTCAAGCAAGCCGATATCGACGGCAATGGGAAACTCAATCGCTATGAAGCTGAGTCAATCCCCTGGCTGGCCAACAACTTCAACAGACTGGATTTCAACAACGATAGCGATATAACCATGGAGGAGCTTTGGATGTTGCAAAGATCCCTGGCGCCTCATCCTCATCCTCAACCTCGCAGGCACTAACGACGGATCTGGCGACGTATTGGCCTCCTGGAAACCTTCTTCGGCCTACTCCATAGTTGTGTAAAAAACCTCAACATCCGCCAGCTGCCACCAAGGAGAAGGCTCAGACCAATGATCACGAGTCCAGCCAACAAAATCACCGAACCAAGGCCCAAAAGGGCCTCAAGCAGATGAGTGATACCGCGAATCAGATCAGCGATTGCTTCGCTGACAATCACCACCCCATCGAGTCTTTGAGGAACCCAGTTCAAAAAAGCTAATAACCCGATGCCGCCAACCAACATCAGCAGGGATTCAACAAACTGACGCCAAAGAGGAAGCACCTTTCTGGGTCTAGATCTGCGGAAAACCTGACGTTGACGATCTGAGTTATTGAATTTTCGAAGAGGACTGCTCATGGGATAAATCAGTAGAGGGGGTCCGCTTCAACAGGACACGATGAATTCGATCTTCACGCCTGCAGATCTCCCAATGGGAGGTATAAAAGTGTTTTCAATAGACCGTAATTCTGACCTGCAAGATCTGTTCGTCAACGATCAGAACGTGATTGCAACTCTGGCGCATTAGGAGTGGCAGGGGGCTGAGTTCCATCTGGATAGCGTGGAACAGGCAACAACAGACCAAGACCTGCAATCAAGAATAATGCTGCGCCACCAATCAATGGAGCTCCTAAGCGTTGGCCAAGAGGGACTCGCTCGGCAAGTTCCTGACGCGGCAATGGGTAATCAATTGGCAACTCCCAGTGAACCTGCACACGTGAGTCAAGGCGAAGATCATCCAGACAGCGCACGAGATCAGCAAGCTCTGCATCGTCAAGGTTAAGAGTGAGAGGAGGGACATTCGGCTGAGTACTTCGCAAAAGCAGTTGATGTCTATCCCCAACAGGAGAAATAACGACCACACTGGTTTCGTCACCAAAAGCTCGACTCACACCAGAAATGCGGTGGCGTGAATAGGGGAGCACAGAAGCCATCAAGGCCTGCAAATGTTCACGCTTGCCTTCTAGCTCTGGTGAACCAACCAACTGCAGCCGCCAACCCGACAGGATGCCTAGAGCACCATCCCCATGACCTGCGGAGAAATCTGGCAGGCCCTCCACCTGAAGGCGGACTGCCGTTTGGTCATAACGGAAAGAGAGGTTAAGCATCAGGGTGTTGGATCAAGCAAGCTGGCGCGCAGGCGATCGACTCCTCCATTACCAGCAGCAAGCGCAAGCGTAAGCACCAGCTCACGCTGAATAGGCTGAGATTGCTCTGGCTTCAACAGACGCTGAACAGCTCCGCGCCGAGGATTCATCCTCTCCTCAATCAGATCACGCAATCGCTGATCAAGCAAAGTCCAACGCTGCAAATTGAGTTCTTCTGGTTCACGTGAAGAAAGCAGCTGATGAAGAAGGGGATAAAGACGGCTTGCCATGAAACAAAGCAGGCGAAGCAAAGCCTCAGTATCAATAGAACTGAGGTCACCTCTACGGGTAGCGCGTCTCAGTGGATTGTGACAACGTCGCTTCCAAAGCTCAACCCGGTTGGGGAACTGTTCCTGCAAACCCAGCTGATTCGTTGCCCAAAGCATCGCCTCACCACCATTGAGATCAAGTGATTCGACCACAAGCAAGAGAAGGTCTAGACGCTCAAGTCCTCTCCTACCAAGAACGGTGTTGTTCTGCACGCCACTCTGCTTTTGCTCAAAGGGTTTCTGTTGCTGAACAGTTGATGAAGGATCTGAAGTGGTTGTTGCATTGATCATGGCTGCGATGATGCCAGGCCTAAGGCCCCTGCGTCACCACTCTTTGGATCTTCGCCACCTCATTCAAGACGTACCAGACTTCCCAAAACCGGGAATTCTCTTTCGGGACATCAGTCCCCTGCTGCGTGATCCCGATGGCTGGGATGAAGTGATGCGACAGCTAGGAGATCTCTGCACAGAATTCAAACCCGATTTAATTGTCGGAATCGAATCACGTGGATTCATTGTGGGAACAGCTTTAGCAACGACTCGCAAAATCGGCTTTGTTCCGGTTAGGAAGCCTGGCAAATTGCCTGGTGATGTTCTTGGCATCGACTATTCACTGGAGTACGGCAGCGATCGGCTCGAGATTCATGCCGATGCTCTACAAGGTCATCCCCGTGTCTTAATGGTGGACGACCTTCTGGCGACTGGAGGAACTGCAAGAGCCACAGTCGAGTTAATCGAGCAGGCTGGTGGTGATCTGGTGGGATGTGGTTTTGTGATCGAATTAGCCGATCTCGGCGGGCGTCAGCAACTTCCAGTTGAGATACCAGTGAAGTCACTGATCATTTACTCCTGATCATTTTCCCAATCGAGAACCTGCTGATACTGAGTCAAGCTCAGCAAACCGAAACTCCAAAGCACGACCGGCAGAGGTGCTTGCTCCAGTTCTGCCTGACGCAAACCCAAGTTCAGAGCGTTCTCGCTAAGGCCGAGTTTCTGTTGCAAAAACTGCAGTAACTGGGGTGAGAATGAGGGCTGCGGATGGCTACTGATCACCATTGAACCAACTGCAGTAGACGATCATTCTGGCAACAATCTGATGACTGTGATGGGTCCATCAGTCATGGCCTTCAAAAGCAACTGACGCAACAAAGAGAAGCGCGCCAGAAGAAACATCAGCGGGAGTCGAACCATCAGCAACATGATGTTTCGACTGGAAAAAAAACGCACGATCAAATCAGTAAATAAACCAACCAACACGAGATCAAAAATGCGCTTGCGGGCATAGAGCTGAGGCAACTTCTCAACAGGCAACTGGCCCTCATCGACATTCTTCACAAGGTTCATCAAGGTGCTTACGTCACGCCAACAAAGATTCAACCCTTGTCCTCCGACAGGATGACAGCGATGCCCCGATTCACCCACAAGGACGCCACGACCTCGTTGCAAACGAAGGGCAAAGGCGAGTTGGAGAGGGAATGCCGCAGGGCGATCCAAGAGCACATCTGGCTGAAGGCCATCTGGTAACACCGCAGCAAGATGATCAAGAAAGCACGAAGGAGAAAGACCAGCACGTTCTTGGCATCGTCTCAAAGGACCACTCCAAACCATCTGGAAGACCTCACCTCCCATTGGCAAGACAGCTAGAGGACCTTCAGCACGAAAAAGCTCATATGCCATCAAGGGATCAGCACCCCGAAGCAGCACCTTGGCTGTTAAACACCCATTTTGATAAGGATGGTTCCAAGTGTTGATACCCCATGCCTCCCGGGTAAGAGATCTCGGACCATCAGCCGCAACAACCAAATCGTGACCATCGAGATGATTGTTATCAAACTTCCCCAAATTTAAAAGCACCTTTGGAGATGTCTGAAGACGATCAATCAGCAATTCCATTAACAATCGATGGTCAAGAATCCAGCCGACGGCCCCGTGAAGCTGATTTTGGCTTGAAAGATCATCAACCTCAAAATAGGTATGACGATTCAGCTCCTGATCATCTAGCCGCAATCTTGTAAATGGAGCGAGATGAGGAATTAGTGAGGCCCATAGATCAAGTGATTGAAGCAATCGCCTTGATGAATGAGTAAGGGCATAGGCTCTACTTCGTGCTGGCAACTCTTCAACTGTTAAGGGGTCACAGAGGGTGACGCTGTTACCTAGCCGAGCAAGAGCAAGCGCCAAAAGCGACCCAGTGGGACCAGCGCCAAGGATCTTCACTCGTATGTCAACTGGCAAAGACCCTTTTGCTGCAGAGTAGAACCGGTTCAAGTGGTCAACCAGAAAATGAGAAACAGATCACTAGTGATTTTGCTACAAGTTGGCCAATAGCTGTGAATTGATCAATCATGTTCTAAAGCTCCTAAAAGCAGTTTCCCAAACATCTCTGCAAAAAGTGAACAGCAATGCAATATCCCTGAGAATGGCGAAGCATCCACAGAGATGTTAACTGGCTGGCATCCCCTCTGTATTTCAGTGGCAAATCCTAAAGGTTTTCAATCTTAAAAGTATTGATTGATCAACCATCCTCTTGTTGAGAACCTCACAGAGGAATCGAGTAATCGTATAAGTCAAACGAACGATGCCATTTGCACGCCTAAGACTCTTCAAGCTAGTGGCAAGAAAAATCTCTTAGCTCGATTCAGCTGGTCTGGCGAGCAAAACGCAACTGACAAAGCTCCTCAAATGCAGGCCTTAGCAAAAAGGGATACTCCCCGACCCACAACCGCTGCCCTGGCAACCATGCATCAGTCAGTGCAGCGATACGGCTGAAATCCTTGCGATCGCTCAGCACCAGGCAACGAATGATAGATCCAGCTCGGATGGACTGATGCTTCTTGGACATCGGAAAGCTCAATTGACCCAAATATCCATCTTCATCCTCTAACTCAAGAACAATCCAAGTACGTCTGTTCTCAACAAGCTCCAATTCTCCGAGCTTGTTCGCTTGCTCATGACGTTCCAGCACTCGTTCACGGGTGAACACATTGGCCACCTCACCTTCGAAGATGGCCGCCGCCGGATAACGACGAAGTCCTGCATTACGCTGACCCGCTTCAACAATTGGGCCCCAAAGCACATAAAGCAGAAGAGCCACTCCAGCAACAAGCCAGACAGCACCCCATCGACTCGCCAGCTGACTCTGACTAATCAATAGTGTGATCACACCTCCAATGGCTGCGATCATGACCCTCTGCAGAATCTTTCGAGGGTTGCCAAGGGCCGCTGCGAATTGATTACTGGTGGCCACTGCAGGGATAAGCCTCTGAAGCTCTCCTGGACGCAAAGGGACCAACATCGACACGCAAATGAATTTCAGATGAGGCGTTCAAGGCCATAAACCAGACCTTGAAGCTGTCGCACCTTACGAACGGTTAGCAACACACCTGGCATGTAGGCCGAACGATCAATGGTGTCGTGTCGGAGTGTATAGCTCTCTCCAGGAGCTCCGAACATCACTTCCTGATGGGCAACCAATCCAGGAAGACGAAGCGAATGGAGTCTTAAGCCACTAGCTCGTAAGCCACCACGGGAACCAGTCAGCGATTCATGCTCATCAACTTCAGGCGAATTAAAACTTTTCCCGAGCTCCTCCATCATCTCTGCGGTTTTTATACATGTGCCACTCGGGGCATCAGCCTTACGGTTGTGATGCAGCTCTGTCAGTTCTGCATTGTCATAAAAGCGTGCAGCCGCTGCTGCTGCCTGCTGCAGTAAGACCATGCCAACAGAGAAATTTGGAATCACAGCGCCTCCCATCGAGGCCTTTTCAGCAAAGTTGCTGAGATCAAGCAACTGATCTGGAGACAGACCTGTAGTGCCTATGACCGGATGAACCCCATAGGCAAATGCCGCCCTGGTGTGCTCGTAAACCACTGAAGGATGAGTGAAATCAACAAGCACAGCACCTTGTCCAGGTCCAGTCCTATGAAAAGACTGGCTAACAGAACAAAGACAAGCCTCAAGGTCGGACGTCAAAGCAACATCAAGAACACCAATTCCAAGCTCCTCCCCAACCTCCACGCCTTCCTTGCCTGGAGTTGTGTCCACTGCACCAACCAACTCACAATCCGAAGCGAGATGAACAGCTTTGATGACCTCAGCCCCCATGCGGCCCAGTGCGCCAGCAACCACAACAGGAATCAACTCTGGAGGGACTGAGGTCATGGGAGGGCGATCGCTGAATAAAGCCTATGGGTCGACTCATGTAACACCCAGGCAGCGAACTTCACGCTGAGCGCCAGACAACCTAGGCTTCATCAAATTACTTTGCAGTACGCCAATGTTCACGCAGGTTCGCTCAGCCGATCGCCGAGTTGCTCCTGCTGAGAACCACAGTCATCAAGCTGTGATGAAAGCGGTGTATTTGGTACTCGAACCTCAGTACCAAAGTGCGCTTTCCCAGGCCGCAAACAGCCTCAATGCACAAAATGGAGCCATTGGCGTTGAACTGAGTGGTTACCTCATCGAAGAACTGCGCGATCCAAGCAACTTTGCAGACTTCCAAGCAGATGTAGCCGAAGCCGATGTTTTTATCGCCTCGCTGATTTTCATTGAAGACCTAGCTCAGAAAGTGGTGGACGCTGTCACACCCCATCGCGAGCGGCTCAAAGCCATTGTTGTTTTTCCTTCCATGCCGGAGGTGATGCGGCTCAACAAGCTTGGCACCTTCACCATGGCCCAGCTTGGACAGAGCGATAGTGTTATCGCCAACTTCATGAAAAAGCGAAAGGAATCAAGCGGAGCTGGATTCCAAGACGCAATGCTCAAACTATTAAATACACTCCCCAACGTTCTTAAATATCTGCCGGTTGATAAAGCACAAGATGCAAGAAGCTTCGTGCTCAGCTTTCAATACTGGCTAGGAGGTACGCCAGACAACCTGCGCAACCTGCTGTTGATGCTGGCAGATAAATACGTCTTCCCCATGAAAGAAGGAGAAGGACGTCCAAAACTAGAAATCGTGGAGCCAGAGATCTTCCCAGACCTGGGCATCTGGCATCCCATGGCTCCGTCCATGTTTGAAGACCTTAAGGAGTACCTCAACTGGACGGCCAGCCGCACCGACCTCACAGACGCCGCCCGCAAAGGTCCAATGATCGGCCTTGTCCTGCAGCGAAGCCACATCGTCACTGGTGACGATGCCCATTACGTCGCAATCATTCAGGAACTCGAGTTCCGTGGCGCACGTGTCCTCCCTATTTTCTGCGGTGGCCTTGACTTCTCTAAGCCTGTCAATGCCTTCTTCTACGACCCAATCAACCCTGACCAACCTCTAGTCGATGGGGTAGTTTCCCTCACTGGATTTGCCCTTGTGGGTGGCCCTGCCAGACAGGATCACCCCAAGGCTATCGAATCTCTCAAGCGCCTCAGCCGCCCTTATATGGTGGCGCTACCGCTTGTATTCCAAACGACTCAGGAATGGGAAGTCAGTGACCTAGGCCTGCACCCAGTACAGGTTGCACTACAAATCGCCATCCCAGAACTAGACGGAGCCATCGAGCCAATCGTGCTCTCTGGTAGGGATGATGCCACCGGCAAAGCCCACACACTTCAAGACCGGGTTGATGCGATTGCTGAACGAGCAATCCGTTGGTCATCTCTAAGAATCAAGCCAAGAGCTGAGAAAAAATTAGCAATTACTATTTTTAGTTTCCCTCCAGATAAAGGCAATGTTGGGAGTGCTGCCTACCTAGATGTTTTTGGTTCCATCCATCGTGTTTTGGAGGAAATGAAGGTTCAGGGCTACGACATCCAAAACCTCCCCAAAGACTCCAAAGCACTGATGGAGGCGGTGATCAATGATCCTGAAGCACTAGAAGGAGCACCAGAACTGGCCATTGCACACCGTATGAGTGTGGCTGAGTACGAGCACCTGACACCTTATTCAGAGCGCCTTGAAGAAAACTGGGGCAAGCCGCCAGGAGAACTCAATAGTGATGGTCAAAACCTACTGATCTATGGACGGCACTTCGGCAACATTTTTGTAGGCGTGCAACCCACCTTTGGCTACGAAGGAGACCCAATGCGCTTGCTCTACTCAAGAAGCGCCAGTCCTCATCACGGCTTTGCTGCTTACTACACCTATCTCGAAAAAATCTGGAAAGCTGATGCTGTGCTCCATTTTGGCACCCACGGCTCTCTCGAATTCATGCCAGGGAAGCAGATGGGCATGAGTGAAACCTGCTATCCAGATTCATTGATCGGAGGGCTGCCAAATCTTTATTACTACGCCGCGAACAATCCCTCCGAAGCAACGATTGCCAAGCGACGAGGTTATGCCTCCACGATCAGCTACCTCACTCCTCCAGCAGAAAATGCAGGCCTCTATAAGGGCCTCAAGGAACTGGGCGAACTGGTGGGGTCCTACCAGCAACTGCGTGAAGGCGGACGTGGTGTGCAAATTGTGAATACCATCATTGAAACCGCACGTCAATGCAATCTTGATCGCGACGTAGACCTGCCAGAACAAGACGCAGCAGAGCTAGATCTCGACCAACGGGATGCAGTTGTAGGAGCGGTGTATAGCCAATTAATGGAAATCGAGAGTCGTCTACTTCCATGTGGACTTCACACGATCGGCAAACCACCCACGGCAGAAGAAGCGATAGCAACTCTGGTAAGCATCGCCGCCCTTGAACGTGAAGACGATGGTCTTCGTTCGCTTCCTGGGCTCTTAGCAGAAGCGATAGATCGCAAAATAGAAGATATCTACAAAGGAAATGATGACGGCATTCTTGCTGATGTAGAGCTCAATCGCACAATCACTGAGGCATCTCGTGTCGCCGTTAGGGCGATGGTGCAATCTCTCACGGGACGAGACGGACGCGTCAATATGAAAGATAATTCCAACTGGTATTTGGATTGGTTTTTTAATCTCCTTCAGCGTTTTGGTGTAACACGCCCCAATGCATGGTTGCAAGCCTGTAGCAAAGCTGGATTCGGCAAAATTGATTCCATTGAGCTTGACAAACTGTTTGCTTATTTGCGCGTTTGCCTTGAAAAGATATGCGCAGACATGGAAATGCAGAGCCTCATTCGTGCCCTGGATGGAGAATATGTGCTTCCTGGTCCAGGTGGAGACCCAATTAGAAATCCAGGGGTTCTGCCAAGTGGCAAAAACATTCATGCTCTCGATCCACAGGCCATCCCAACCAGAGCTGCCGTTGCTGCAGCAAAAGGAGTTGTCGATAAATTAATTGAACGTCAACGCCAAGAACAGGGCAATTGGCCAGAAACGATTGCCTGTGTTCTTTGGGGTACAGATAACATCAAAACTTACGGTGAATCGCTTGCGCAAATTCTCTGGTTTATCGGTGTAAATCCAGTAGCAGACTCTGTAGGTCGTGTTAACAAGTTAAAACTCATTCCCCTTGAAGAGCTTGGTCGACCAAGGATTGATGTGGTTGTGAACTGTTCAGGAGTATTTCGAGATCTGTTTATAAACCAAATGGCATTAATCGATCAAGGCGTCAAGATGGCAGCTGAGGCCGATGAACCACTGGATCAAAACTTCGTACGCAAACACTCCCTTGAACAAGCAAAGGCACATGGCACAACCCTTAGGGATGCAGCCTGCCGTGTATTTTCTAATTCAAGTGGAAGTTATAGCTCAAACGTAAATCTTGCAGTAGAGAACTCAACATGGGAAGAGGAGAATGAACTTCAAGAGATGTATCTTTCACGCAAGACATTTGCCTTTAATGCTGACAACCCAGGAGAGATGAACCAAAACAGAGAAGTATTTGAATCTGTCATGAAAACAGCAGATGTCACATTCCAAAACCTTGATTCTGCCGAAATTTCGCTTACTGATGTTAGCCACTACTTCGACTCAGACCCCACAAATTTAATCAAGGGTCTTAGAGGTGATGGCAAAGCTCCAACGAGTTACATCGCAGATACGACAACAGCAAATGCGCAGGTCCGCTCTCTGAGCGAAACGATTCGATTGGATTCGCGTACAAAGTTACTCAATCCAAAATGGTATGAAGGCATGGTCAACTCAGGCTATGAAGGTGTTCGCGAAGTCGCCAAGCGCCTGAACTTTACCCTCGGCTGGAGCGCAACTAGCGGACAGGTAGATAACTTTGTCTATGAAGAGTCAAACGAAACCTTCATCAATGATCCAGAGATGCGTAAGCGTCTCATGGAACTTAATCCGCATAGTTTCCGTCGTATTGTTGGCACCCTCTTAGAAGTCAATGGCAGAGGATATTGGGAAACATCTGATGAGAACATCCAGCAATTGCAAGAGCTGTACCAGGAAATTGAAGATCGAATTGAAGGAGTAACAACTCCAGAGAACCAATCGTCTGGCGAATGATTAAAAAGTAACTGAAACCCCTATTACCACAGTCTCCTAGCCATTTGAAGGGTCTGATGGATTGGACCCACATCATGCACTCTCACCATTGCCGCCTTCGCCTGCACACAACGGCACGCCACCGCGGCTGTACCCCATAGACGAGCCTCTGGATCCGGTTGGTGCAAAACATCTCCAATGAATCTTTTACGGGAAGGTCCAACCAAAACAGGGAACCCTTCAGAGCAAATCCTCTCCAGATGCTTCAACAACATCAGATTTTGTTCAGTGGTTTTAGCAAAACCCAAGCCAGGATCCCAAATCAACTGATCAGATCGAATACCAGCTGCCAAAACTTGATCCGTTCGACGAAGTAATCCAAGACGGACCTCTTCAATCACATCGCTATAAGTGGCGAGTTGATCCATGGATTGACTGTTGCCACGGCTATGCATCAACACATAGGGACAACCTGCTTCGGCAACAACCCGCAGCAACTCTGGATCACGCCTGCCGCCGCTGACATCATTGATCCAATCTGCACCTGCTTGCAGAGCTGCCTCCGCCACCTGCACCAAAAATGTATCCACAGAGATCAACGCCTGCGGGTGAGCTGCACGTATTGAACGAAGAGCAGGCATCATTCTGTTCAACTCCTCTTGCCAGCCAACCTCCTCGGCCTTAGGCCTCGTGCTCTGGGCACCAAGATCAAGAACATCAGCTCCTTGCTGTAAAAGAAGAGTTGCCTGTGCAAGGGCACTAGCAGGGTCTAGATAATTGCCACCATCGCTAAATGAATCAGGAGTGATATTAATCACCCCCATCACATTCGTTCGCTGTCCCCATCCCTGAGGCCAAGGAGATTTAACTGGTTTGATAATTGGCAATGCGAGCAAAACTCTCTGGATCAAGGGAAGCACCACCCACCAACACTCCATCGATATCACTCATCGCCATCAGTTCATCGATATTTCCTGGCTTTACCGAACCGCCGTACTGAACAATTAGTTCCGAAGAACCAACCCAGCGACGAATCAGCCCACAAATGCGGTTGGCTTCCGTTGCTTCACAAGTCTTCCCAGTGCCAATAGCCCAGATGGGTTCATAGGCAACCACAAGTCGTTCTGGATCAGTGTCTTCAAGTCCCTGTTCCACCTGACGTCGTATGACTCGTTCGGCCTCTCCTCGTTCACGCTGCTCATCACTTTCACCCACACAGACAATCGGAATCAAACCGTGAGACTGAGCAGAACGAGCACGGCGGTTGATCTGTTCATCACTCTCACTGAAGTATTTGCGCGGTTCACTATGACCAACAATCGCGTATCGCACTTGATGCTCCAGAAGCATCGTTGGCGAAACCTCTGCGGTATAAGCACCATCATCCTCCCAATGCACATTCTGGCTTGACAATTCCAGACGAGTGCCGCCAACAGACTCTGCCATTGAGGAGATGGCAGTGAATGGTGGAGCAATCACCACATGACGGTCATTGGGAGTGGCTTCGATTAATGGCAGGAACATGGCCGTGTACTCCCGTGCCTGAGCACAGGTCATGTGCATCTTCCAGTTGCCAGCGATCACGGGTTTACGCACGCTCGGGTCCTCTGAAGTTCCGCAGGGGCTAACTTACGGCCCTGTCGAAGCATTGCCGACAAAGACCGCCTCATCTGTGCCCAATCGAACCCGATTGCCTGAACTCAAATGGCGGCCACGCCTTGTTTCAACGGTTCCATTGACAAACACCTGCCCTGACTGGATCAGCTGTTTCGCCTCGCCTCCAGTGGCTACCCAGCCCTGCCATTTAAGAAATTGATCCAACTTCATTGAATAAGCAGAGGGTTCACGCAACTAGTGTGACTTGATGTTTTCCTCCTCCGAAGCCGGCTTCCGCAGACTGCTTCCCCTCTTACGCCCTCACCTGCGCAGGTTGATCTGGGGAGGTGTGTGCATGCTGATTTACGTAGGATGCTGGCCGCTGCTGGCATGGCTTGCTGGGCAGCTGATTCCAGCGATCGGGGCAGGCAAGCTGACCCAGGTCGTCCAGGTGATTGCCATAGCACTCACTGTTTTTCTGGTTCAAAAACTGGCTCAATTCGGACAGGACACAATGCTTGCCGGGCCAGCATTGCGCGTTAGCCAAGACCTGCGTCGTGATTTATTTGCACAGCTGCAACAAGTAGAACTTGGGGCCCTCGAGAAACTGTCCTCAGGAGATCTCACCTATCGGCTCACTGAGGATGCCGATCGTGTAGGAGAAGTGATTTACAAGACCATTCAAGACACCACACCAAGTGCTCTGCAATTGGTAGCGGTATTTGGCTATATGGTTTTTCTTGACTGGCAACTATCACTAGCCACCCTGCTGCTAGCGCCGATAGTGGCGATCTTGGTAGGCCAGTTTGGTGCCAGAGTCATGAGAGCTGCAGAACGCAGCCAACGACAGGTGAGCGATCTTGCAGCGCTACTTGGTGAAGCAATCCAAGGGTTGCCTTTGGTCAGAGCCTTTGCTGCAGAACCCTGGCTTCAGAAACGCTTTGATGCCGAAGTTGATCTTCATCGTCATGCGCGTTACCAAACCCTGCGTCTGCTCGCTCTACAACATCCTGTCGTGGGCTTCATCGAAGCCGCTGGCATCCTCACAGTCTTGGCGATTGGTGCCGCTCGGATTCAAACCGGCGGAATGGATGGGCAAAGTTTCAGCAGCTATGTCGCTGCCTTGCTGATGCTGATCGATCCCATTAGCCACCTCACCACGAATTTCAATGAATTCCAGCAAGGACAGGCCTCACTACGACGCCTGCGAGAAATTGAACGCGAACCACGAGAACCCCCTGACATTGACCAGGCTGAACCACTGGGTCGCTTAAAAGGTGATCTGGTGCTTAGTCACGTCAGTTTTGCCTATGTCAATGAGCAACAGGTGCTACAGGATCTATCTCTAGAGGTGAAGGCTGGCCAAGTCGTGGCATTGGTGGGTCCATCTGGTGCTGGCAAGAGCACTCTGTTCTCATTACTTTTACGCTTCAACACGGCCCAGCAAGGGAAGATTCTTTTAGATGGGCATGAGCTCAGCCAGGTCAAAGCCCAGGAGCTAAGACGTCAGGTGGCCTTGGTTCCGCAAAGCTCAACGGTATTCTCAGGCAGTGTGGCTGATGCCATTCGCTTCGGCCGTCAGGCAAATGAGCAAAAAGTGAAGCAGGCTGCGAGTTTGGCTAACGCTGATGACTTCATCATGTCCTTACCGGAAGGATATTCCACTCAATTAGAAGAACGAGGCACAAATCTTTCTGGTGGCCAACTTCAACGCCTCGCCATTGCTAGAGCGGTGCTCGGCAATCCAGCCGTGCTGCTGTTAGATGAAGCCACTAGTGCGCTGGATGCCGAAGCGGAAGCAGCCGTTCAACTAGGTCTTAAACAAGCTATGCAGGGGCGAACTGTTCTAGTGATAGCCCACCGTCTTGCAACTGTTCAGGAAGCAGATCAGATTGTTGTGCTGGAACAAGGGCGTATCAGTGATCGTGGCAGCCATGACGAACTAATGTCCCGCACGGGTCGCTATAGAGAGCTCTGCGAACGACAGTTCATTCGCGATATAAAAAGAAGCGCTCCGAGCCAATAACGGATAAGAGCCATCATGGCAAATCCCTAGGATATAATTTTAGGCGAGCTATAGACAATTGCATTTTCATGCTTTAGAAAGTGTTGGATACCCTTTTGGTAAACAAATGCCTCCGAAATGGCCCTTCGGAAGGTCCGAAAGCACAAATGCCACTCAAGAACAGAACTTACCACCGATGACTGACTCAGCAGCGAACAAGCCTGATCCTGTACTCACTTTTGAAGGCAAACGCTACGACCTGAATTCATTACCAGATGAATTGAAAGAACTGATCCGTGGCATGCAAGTTGCTGATGCCCAACTACGCATGCACGAAGACACTCTAAAAGTGCTGGCAGTAGGCCGTCAGACTCTGGCAATGCAATTGAATGAAAAGCTCAAAGACGTCACCCCTTTACCAGAGGCATCTTGAACTGATTTTTTCTGCTTACCGCCTACCACTTTTTTAATTAATTGTGCTCCAAAGTTAAAGGTTGTTTCCTATGGGGGTCTTTTATCAAGCCAATTCTTTCAGGCAAAACCACTAGCAATAGAGGGCGAAAAGAATATCTAAACCTATTGCCTTCAGCTAGTGATGGAGGCAATATAAACTTGGGCTTCTGATTGTTCACAAATTATTCTCAGCAAAGTTTTCGAGATAGTGAGAGATAGGTCTTGCCTCATAAGCTGGAGCCAGCACTAGGAACAGCAATAGCAACACTCCAATGAAGACATAAAGCCCACTCCTAGCATCATCAAGTTAGCTGTTAACAAGGTAAGGATGAAAATTACTCAACCCTAGATCGAACATTTGCCTAGTCATCAATAGTCTTAATTGTACCCAAAAATAGACAAGCTTAAAAGAATTGATTACCTCCTATCGCAAAACGCACATATTTAGTTTTATCGTTCAAACAAAGTTTGCATTATTAGTCTCAAATCAATTGACAACCATTATCACTCATTTTGTAGCAGCTTAAGATCTACAAACTGAAATAATTGCCGTTCAGCAGCTATTCCAGCAAAAGAATCTTTTTCCACTAGCCTCTCACTCAATACCCATAAGCCATCATCAGCCAAGGGCACAAAAGTATCAGTGAACTGACTCATACCACTGGTAGGTTCGTTCGTTTTCGGATCGTGGTATTGACTGCTGTAAGTATGACTTAGGTAGCCATAGCCTGTATTCGTCGTGCTTTTTGTAAAAATGGTTACCACAGTTCCGTGAATATGGCGATGAACCATCGTCACCACATCATTTTTGATGCGATAACGATCACCAACATTTTTCCCTCCAACGATCACTTCCAAACCAACTTCATCGTTGTCCCCTGCGGTAAAAGTGTTTTCAGCATGGGTCTTTTCAAAACTGCGTCGCACTCGATGAATCGCAACTTCCCATAGCTGGGAAGAGACAGCCTTAGAGATCAATTCATCTTCTATACCGTCAACATGAGCCTTGAGATCCGCTCCCAATTCAAACCGCCCTTCCACGACGCGATCATCCTTTACCCAGAGACATCGACCCCGATAACCAGAAAAGACCGGATCCCAGGTGTAGCGATTCTCATAGGCTGCCTGAAATAGTTCTCGACAATCACTACCAGGAGCCAAAACGATAGGAGAAGCGTTAGCGATCACGGCAAGAACTTCAATTGAGCAAACCCTAATGGGTTGTCAAACATGGATGTCCTGAAGGGCAGCTACGGATAGTGACTGTTGCTGGAGTGCCGTGATTCCCTCGACAGCAGCACGTGCTCCAGCAATCGTCGTAAGGGTAGGCACGGAGTAATCAAGAGCTGCTCGTCGCAGATATTTGTCGTCATGAGCGGCCTGACGGCCAATAGGTGTGTTGATCACCAACTGAATCTGACCAGAGCGAATCAAATCCTCAATATTGGGACGTCCCTCATGAACCTTGAGTACTGGCTGAACGTTCAATCCAGCCTGATTAAGGGCTTGAGCAGTTCCGGATGTGGCCGTGAGATCAAAACCAAGTTCAATCAGCCGTTCAGCGACAAGTATTAATGCTGGCTTGTCCCGATCATGAGTTGAAAGAAAGACTGTTCCACGAATTGGTAAAGCCTCACCAGCAGCAATTTCAGCCTTGGCAAACGCCATGCCAAAACTCGAGGCTGAACCCATCACTTCTCCAGTGGATCGCATTTCCGGGCCCAGTACCGAATCGGCCCCAGGGAAACGACGGAATGGCAATACAGCTTCTTTGACAGACTGAAGAGCTGGTTGAGGCTCATCTCTAAGTCCAACAGACGCCAACGTCTCACCTGCCATGAGCCTAGTGGCGATCCTGGCCAGGGGTACTCCTGTGGCTTTAGCCACAAAAGGAACAGTACGAGAAGCGCGAGGATTGGCCTCGATGATGAACACTTGCTCATCACCCGCTTCATCTCGCTGGACAGCGAACTGCAAATTGATCAACCCCTGAACTTTGAGAGCAAGGGCCAACGCTTCACTCCAGAGACGAATCGTACGAAGGGCTTGCTCACCAAGAGAGATGGTGGGAAGGCAGCAAGCGGAATCACCAGAGTGAATTCCAGCAGGCTCAATGTGTTCCATCAAACCGCCAATCACTACAACCCCATCAGAGTCACAGAGAGCATCAACATCAACTTCGACAGCATTTTCCAGATACTGATCAATGAGCACTGGATGATCGGGTTCGACCTGAACCGCTTCAGCCATATAGCGATTCAATTCTTGTTCATCAAACACCACCTCCATGGCTCGGCCTCCAAGCACATAAGAGGGACGAACGACAACGGGATAACCAATGCGAACTGCTACGGCTCGAGCATCTTCTTCACTACGAGCTAAGCCATTACGAGGCTGGCGAATCTGAAGTTGCCGCAAGATCGCCTCGAACTGTTCACGATCTTCAGCCTGATCAATTGATTCTGGTGATGTACCCCATATACGAGTGCCTATTGACTGTCCGATCGAACTCTCTAGCCAACGAAGCAAGGGAATTGCCAACTTGAGTGGAGTCTGACCACCAAACTGAACGATGACACCATTTGGGCGTTCAGCCTCGATAACATTCAGTACATCTTCAAGAGTAAGAGGTTCAAAATAAAGTCTGTCACTAGTGTCATAATCAGTAGAGACAGTTTCGGGATTACTGTTAACCATCACAGTGACAAATCCTTGATCCTGAGCTGCATATGAAGCATGGCAGCAGCAATAGTCAAACTCAATTCCTTGGCCGATGCGATTAGGACCGCCGCCAAGAATCATCACTTTTGAGCGACTGTCTGTAACGACCTCGCTTTCTGGTTCAAGTTTATACAATTGGTCATCAGAATCAAGGCGGTACAGGGGCCGCTCATAAGTTGAATAATGATATGGAGTAGTTGATGAAAATTCAGCAGCGCAAGTATCGACTGTCTTAAAAACAGGTTTGATATTTAACAGTTCACGACGAGCACGTACATCGAGCTCCTCAGAACCTGTCGCCCAAGCAATCTGACGATCGGAATAGCCAAGCTGCTTTAAGCAGAGAAGACATTCCTCATCCAATTCATCTAATTTATGCCCATACAGATGCGTTATCTCAGTGTTGATCAGATGGCGTAATTTGGCTAAAAACCAAATATCAATCTTACTCAAAGCGCAAATATCATGGTCACTGCGTCCGGCCAACATCGCTGTTCGCACTGCCATGATCCGCTCAGGAGAAGGTGTGCGCAACAAACGCTCAATTTCTGTAGGAGTAAGTTCTGGCTCCTGACGATCACAACCCCAACCAGCCCGCCCGATTTCCAGAGAACGCATCGCTTTCTGAAAAGACTCTTCGAAACAGCGACCGATCGCCATAGCCTCTCCCACAGACTTCATTGCCGTAGAGAGGACAGCAGGACTGCCCTTAAACTTCTCAAACGCAAATCGTGGAATCTTAGTGACGACATAATCAATTGTGGGTTCAAAACAGGCTGGTGTCTTACCCGTGATGTCGTTAATGATTTCGTCGAGGGTATAACCCACAGCAAGACGAGCAGCAATCTTGGCAATTGGAAAACCCGTGGCCTTACTTGCCAGCGCTGATGATCGACTAACGCGCGGATTCATTTCAATAACAACCACCTCGCCATCATCTGGATTGATAGCGAACTGAATATTGCTACCCCCTGTAGCAACACCTATCTCACGAATAATGGCAATGGACTGATCCCTAAGCCTCTGATACTCACGGTCGGTAAGAGTTTGTGCAGGGGCAACGGTGATTGAATCTCCTGTATGCACACCCATCGCATCGACATTTTCAATGCTACAGACGATCACAACGTTATCCGCCAAATCACGCATTACCTCTAACTCGAACTCCTTCCAACCCAACAAAGACTTTTCGATCAAGATCTGAGAAACAGGGCTGGCATCTAGACCGCTTTTGCAGATCGCTGCAAATTCTTCTGGGTTGTAAGCAATGCCACCACCACTGCCACCAAGAGTGAAGGCCGGTCGAATAATGCGCGGAAAACTATTGATCACTTCACCAACGTCTTCTGCCTCTTTGAGGCTGGAAGCAATCCCTGAAGGGCAAACATTGACGCCTATGCGCTCCATCGCCTGCTTAAACAGCTGACGATCTTCAGCCTTTCGAATTGCGTCTAGATCTGCACCGATCAACTCAACGCCGAAACGTTCGAGTGTGTGATTTTCAGCCAATGCCACCGCCAAATTAAGAGCCGTCTGGCCGCCCATGGTTGGCAGCAACGCATCAGGACGCTCTAACTCAATGACACGAGCCACTACCTCGGGTGTGAGCGGCTCGATATAGGTGCGATCAGCCATCTCCGGATCCGTCATGATTGAGGCCGGATTGGAATTCACCAGCACCACCTCAAAACCCTCATCACGCAAGGCCTTGCATGCTTGAGTGCCGGAATAATCAAATTCACAGGCCTGGCCAATCACGATCGGACCTGACCCCAGCAGCAGGATGCGACGCAGATCAGACCTACGGGGCATGGAATTTCAGGTATTGGCCAAACGCGACTAGCTTCCCACGCAACGTCAGAGATAGCTCAGGAAAAACACCCAGGCGCCATGTAGTCGCTAGCTTGATGAGTACGGAGAGAGATCAAGACCATGAGCGAACTCCAGCGCCTTAAGGGGCAGCTGCCGCCAGAGATGCAGAGCTGGGTGTTCGTGGAGGCGGCAGCAGCGGTAGATCCACCGCTCATCACCCTCGAGGAAATAGGACGTGATGAGGTCGAGATCCAAATCGATCTCGAACAATGGGACAACCTCGCGCTCGACCATCGCAACTTGCTGTTTTGGCATGAAGTCGGTCGAGTCCAGAACGACACCATTCCACGCGATGGCTGGGAAATGGCTGCTCTCGCCATCGGCCTTGGCGGTGCAATCGGTGAACTCTGGGTTCAAGACGGATTGTTGCTACTAATGGCCCTGGGTCTTTCGGGCTTCGCTGGATATCGGCTCTATTTAAAGAACAACTCTGAAAAGCGGCTTCAGGATGCAATCGCTGCCGATGAAAGGGCCATCGATCTGGCCTGTCGTTTTAATTACAGCGTGCCGAATGCCTACAAGAGCCTCGGCGGTGCTCTAAAGGAGCTTGTGGAACAAACCCGCAAAAAGAAGAAGCGCAGCTTCTATGAAGATCGATTGGAAGCCCTTAGAAAAAGTGCTGGCAAAGCTCGAGCAGAGATGGCTGAACAGGAAGGATCTCGCCAATCCGTAAGCAGTGAGAACGTCTATGGATAGTGAACAGCTAGCAGAAATGGCCGCTGAAGCCTGCGACGATCGCAAAGCTACAGACATTCAACTGATCCGTATCGATGAGGTTTCCAGCCTGGCGGACTGGATGGTGATTGCCGGAGGACTGTCTGAAGTCCAAGTACGAGCAATTGCCAAATCTGTGCAAGACCGCATTGAGCTAGAAGCCGATCGATTGCCATTGCGAAGCGAAGGTCTCAATGAAGGCAAATGGGCTCTGCTCGATTACGGCGAATTAATCGTGCATGTTCTACAGCCAAGCGAACGAGGCTTTTACGACCTGGAAGCCTTCTGGAGTCATGGAAAGCATCACGGCTTCATGAGCTCGGATCTCTCTAAAGCATCCTGAGAGTTAAAACACCACTTTGAATTAGTAGCAATTAACACCAACTCGAAGTTCCATTGCTTAGTTATTTGGCACCAACCATGGACTTCATCACAAGCCTCATCATCAAAGGGGGCGCGTCTCTGCCAGGCTCTCTGAAGCCTAAAAGTCTGCTTGAGCATGAATCTTCCAACCTGGTTCGGAAGCTCACAGCGTTCGAGCACAACGCCTCTTGAAGTAAGCCTTAAGCGTGGCTCCAGCGTGGAGTCGATCCATCGCGTCCATGCTGTGGTTTGCGATGGGCGTGGGCGCATCCTGATGCGAGCGGGCTGTGCAGACTTTGAAACCTTCATCCGTTCAGCTCTAAAACCCTTTCAAGCACTGCCATTGTTGAGTAGTGGCGCAGCAGAGCAAATGAACTGTGGGGAAAAAGGATTGGCAATCTGCTGTGGGTCCCATTCAGGGACAGCCGCCCATGCCCGCGAAGCCTTCAGGTTGCTTTGGAATGCCGAGCTAGACCCAAGCCTGCTGCAATGCCCGATTCCAACAGGAGGCACGAGCCCGCTAGAGCACAACTGCTCCGGGAAACATGCTGGCTTTCTTGCGACGAGCAAGAAAATGGGTTGGCCCCTTGATTCATACCTGCAAGGCAACCATCCTCTGCAAGTCGAAGTGAATCGACGCATAGCCGAACTGCTTGGGCTACCGGCCGACGAGCTCGTAGCTGCCCGGGATGACTGTGGAGCTCCAACCCTTCGCCTACGGCTAGACCAAATAGCTCTGCTCTATGCCCATCTCGGGGCATCACGTCAGGCAGAAATGGAACAAGTAATTAGGGCAATGCTGGCCCATCCTGAACTCGTAGCAGGGGAAGGCCGATTTGACACTGAGCTCATGCGACGAGCTCACGGACAAATCGTGAGCAAGGGTGGAGCAGAAGGTGTCCAATGTCTAAGCCGCGTTGGTGAAGGGATGGGTGTAGCGATCAAAGTAGAAGACGGATCCAAACGAGCAAAACATGCTGTAGCGCTCCACCTACTTCGCCAACTTGATTGGCTCACCCCAACCGGACTGCAAGAATTAGAGGAACAGGTGTTGCTCATTGCTCCAGGTGTGCAGCTGGAAGTGGCCGGCGCTCTGCGATACCAGGAAACCTAAACAAAGACCAGGTTGGACAGCCTCAAAAGGTATGCTTTTGAGGGTCACCGCGGGGTAGAGCAGTCTGGTAGCTCGTCGGGCTCATAACCCGAAGGTCGGGAGTTCAAATCTCCCCCCCGCCACCACTTAAAAGCCCCTCTCTGAGGGGTTTTTTAATGTCCTGGACTAGGAAGTTCTAAAACTGACAGGAGCGAGCAAACTGTTCCTAATAGGACATAAAACACGCCAATGCTCACCGTAGGTCTGGTAGGCAACTACCAGAGTGACGTCCGTTCCCGATACACTTAAGCGAGGGGAAACAGCCTTCAAAATGTTCACTGCCGAACATTTCGAGGTGTACCTCTCAAGTTAGTGCCACATCAGCTACGGGGGTCGAAAAAATGCCAAAAGGAACGCAGAAGAAGCTCGACGAGTTCGACACCGAGCCAACGCTCTCGTTACCTCTAGGTGTCGGTTCCGGATGGTCAGGAAGAAACGGAACTATGTAATCCGGGGTCCTCGACTACAAGCCCGTCTGGAACATAGTCATGCGCTACTGAAAAGCTAACCATCAACTTCTCGCCTCTAGCCAATACCTATATCTCCTGAATTCACTCTCAGAACGTGAACTGAATATCACCATCTCTGATTCCATTTGCCTTTCTAAATTTCATGGCAAGTTGATGCCACTCCTCTGGAATTTGATTGAGGCGAATATCCCAAGCCCAAGGCAATCGTTGTTGACCTGGTGAAACCCTCTTCTTCTTACTTCTAGTTCTTGCACTGCTCACCAGCCGTTTAAGTTTGCGACTACCCCAGTGGCATTTGGGAGCAGCTTTACTGTGATGGCGATAGCGCTGGCAAAAACGCTCATAGCGCTTGGAGCATCCATCAAGCGTTGCCGAGAGCTTTAAAAAGGTTGGGTGCCATTCACTGATGCCCTCTGCTATCCAGCTCTTGTGGAATGTGGAAATTTCATTCAATTCAATCGATGCTTGCAGTCTTCAAGCTTGGGTTGGGCTACACATATTAAAAATCGACCCAACAACCAATGTCAGAAGAACAACTCAAAGCGTTCCTTGAAAAAGTCAAAGCCGACACCAGCCTTCTGGAACAGCTCAAAGCCGCTGCTGATGTTGATGCAGTGACTGCGATTGCAAAAGAAGCAGGTTTTATGATTTCTGCCGATGATTTTAAGAGCTGGTTTAATGCTGAACTTTCGGACAGTGAACTGGAAGGTGTGGCTGGGGGTTATCCTGGCAATACAGATGGTTGCCGGGGCTGTTGGAATCGATCATCATTGCAACACTTCGACTGGAAGGTGAACAGGATGGTGACTAAGAGGACTGATGGTGACTTATGTAAGACCGATCATGATCGAACTTTCTGGGTGAACAGGAACACTTAACACTCAACCATTGGCAACCATTCGGGACCGTTAAGAACAGCTGGGAGAAATGAGGCAACATGCTGACCTGCCTGTTCGATCATAGGAGGGATCTGCATAGCGGAAGAATGTCGGATCTGAAAATGTCTGCCCAGAAGATCCGAAGAAATCAAATAGGAACCGCTGTCGCTGTCGCGATATGTTAAACAACACAGAACTACACACTCACAGCCCTTGTATTAGCAGGGGTTTTTTATTTCTTAAATCACTCTCGAATCACAAAAAAGTTATCCAATGCCTGGCACCATTGACTTTCGACAAGTTGCCTTCATGTCTTGTTCAGCAGGCATCAATCAGCAATAGTTCTTGGCATTCATCACAAATTTACCTTCAACTTCTTTGACTCTAAAACTACTTATATCCCTAACTTAATCACCACAGTCTGAGAGTTTGATCTCCATCTCTGATTCCATTTGTTTTTCTAAATCTCACCGCAACCTGATGCCAATCCTCAGGGATTTGATTGAGGCGAACATCCCAATCCCATGGCAATCGTTGTTGGCCTGGTGATATTCGATTTCTCTTGCTTCTGTTGCTCCTGCTGCTCTGAACAAATCGCTTCAGCATCCGTGAGCCCCAGTGGCACTTGGGAGCAGCTTTGCCGTGATGGCGATAGCGCTGGCAGAAAAGCTCATAGCGATTGGCACATCCATCGAGCGTTGCCGATAGCTTTAAAAAGGCAGGGCTCCATTCACTGATCCCGTCTGATTGCAGCCTGCTGTAGTGGCCATAGTTGGATTAGGCTCTAAGAGCTTCTAAAAGGCAGATCAGCATTAGATCACTGTCAGAGTCACTGGTCTAAACTTGTCAAACGCACTGACTCATCAACGTCACGACTATGGACGACCTTGCATCTCTAGAGCTATTAGCCCTCACCACCCAACACCTTGAGGTCTTAGCTGCTTTATACGAAGACAAGGGAATGCCATTGCCTGAGATCTACAAGACGTTTGAAGAAGCAGTCAGAGGCTTCCCGGAAGCATATGAAAACACCGATGAAGTTGAACCTGATAATTAATTCATGCCTAGAGCAGCAACAGGACCACGGCGTATCGATAGTTCCGGCTATTGGTATGCAGTGAAGATGATCAAAGGGAAGAGGCATCACATCAGCCTTAAGACCAAGATCAGATCAGAGGCACTAAGAAGATGGCCTGAGGCTCAAGCAGAGCTAGAGAGGATTGCAGACCCAACTAAGTACAAGTGGTTTGAACCCATCACGTATACAGAGCTAGATCCAGATACAGGAAAGGAAAGGGTTGCGACCACACGTGCAATAAACCTATTCAATGAAGAAGAAGTAGACCTAGAAGTAGAGGAGGTAGTAGGAGGGATCAACTGGGATAAGGCTATTGAGATCGCTGCAAAGAGGCATCAAAGGAAGAGGGGTGGAGAGGTAAGTAAGAGCTGGAAAGAGAACGTTGAGGCGGGCCTGAGGGCACTACCAGCAAGAGCTGTTAAGGCTGGCCCACTATCAGTCAAGACAGCAGATGTAAGGGAGATGGTTGAGAGAATGGAAGCTCAGGGATTAAGCCCACTAACCATTGCCTGTAGAGCCAGTGGTTTATCGAATCTAATTTCATCTCTCATCAAGGGTGGGTTTACAGATGATGAGTTCACCAACCCCTTTGATCGAGTTGATACGAGTGCTGCCTCAACAAGGCATTTGTATAAAGCTAAGCCAGAAGACTATCAATACATGTGGGCTCAAAGAGGGAATCTAGCCCCTAGACAAAGGGCAATCCTTCAATTATTGATATTCTCAGGCGTAAGGATCGGAGAAGCGCTTAACTGTACAATTGAAACTAATAAATTAATCATTAGACCTACCCTAGACTGGAAGCCAAAGAACAAGGCGAGCATTAGGGAGGTACCGATTCCAGAGGAGCTAGCTGAACGGACTAAGGGAATACTTGTTAAAAGTAAAGGTGTTGTGGAAGTCCATGCTCAGACGTTTAGAAGACACTTCAATAAGCTGAGACCACACGATGAATTAACCCCCCATAGTTTCAGACACGGATACAGAACAGCAGCACGATTAGCAGGTGCTGAGGAGTTTACAGTTGAGCGGATCCTTGGACACTTTGCAGGTAGTCAGATGTCGATGACTTATGGGCAATACCCAGAGGAGTTATTACGTAGAGAAGCAGAGAAGGTGTGGAAGGTATTAGACAGCTGGGCACAGAGAGGTGTATAGGAGGAGCCAGAAGGCGCCTAAATGTTAAATAGGTAGAATCAGCGTGTAGATAGCAGAGGCTTATTGCAGGGGCTTCTAGGGGTGAGTTTTGGTCCGACATGTATACAAGAAAAACGCTCCTTGATTTGATCCCTGTTGCTTAAGGAGAAACGCCCATTGATTTGGGTGGACTGGTTAACAAGAGGAACCACAACAACCCAATAATCAATAAGCTCAGCTAATCTAAAAGCCAAAAGATTTCAAATCCTGAGAGGCCCCTATGAGGGCCTGTAGCGAACAAAAGCCCCGATTTACGCCTGGTAGACGCGGCTGCTTTTCAAGTGTGTTGCAGGCGCTTCTAGGTGCTGCTGAGAGGGTGCGGTTTGGTCATGCCCGTAAGAGAGGGGAATTGCGAGTAATTAACTCTAAAAATTCCCAGACCTTTGCCCCCAAGAAAACTTATACAGCTGCGCTTATCACCGGAAGGAGTTATCTCTCATGATTATCTATAAAAACAAAGTGTCCTAATTGCGGCAAGGCATACGTAGCCCTCAACGACAAGGAATTGACTAAGCCTTGCTATCTCTGCAAACAAGCTGAATTCAAAGAAGCTGTAAGAAAAATCCCTCAAGGATTACCAGAGGCTGAGCTTGGCATCTACATGGATAATCTAAGGGAGATCCTCAAATAAGGTTGACTTTAGATTGAAAAGTATCCTATAATATTAATAGAAGGGAAACAGAAATCAATCAATTTAATCTTCGACAAAAAGCTAGAGCTGATGGATCGAATCCATTGCTGAAGGTATTGTCCTGCCGAGACATTAAACCTGCAAAAGGACTGAACCGACCAAACCAAAAATGGCTAAGAATAAGAAGTTCAATAAGGGCACGTTAGGTACTTATTTTCCTATCCATAAGCATAGGTTCGATACGACCAAACACCCGATAAGGACTAACAAAGAAAAGAAGACCAAGAAGAAAACCATCCGGATGACTCACAATGAGCTTCAAGTCCTGGAAGGCTTAACCAACATTCTTCAATGCAAGAACAGCTCTGAGGCGATACGGATAGCCATGTATGAGCAAGATAGCGCAGTGCTTTGGCACCGATCACACTCTGCACTTATGGGTGCTAACAGAGGCATTGAAGCTGGTCTAAGGAATCATGAGCTACAGATCAGGCTTACTGAAAGTGAATGTGTATTGCTGCGGCAAGGCGCTGAACAGTGGAGGATCACTGAAGCTGAAGCTTTGAGGTATTACTACCTGGAGTTGGCTGAATCAATCCGCAGAGGAGACATCAGAAGCCTGACAAAAAGCAAGAAGATCAGCCAGAAACAACTCAATAGAGAGTGGCTGGATGCAGGGGGAAGAGACAGACAAGGTGGCTCAACTCTGAAAGCCCTACATGCAGCAAAGGAGAAGAGCTTTGACGAAGCTGTTGAACGCCAAGAGAGAGAAAATGCACTGTTGGATGATTGGCTGCTTGAGCACAGTGCTGAAGCAATTGATCTAGACACAGGCCGTATCGACTATGACCTAGCTAAGTTCCAGATGAATATGGCCTGCTGGGAGGGAGCCGCATCTCTATACGAAGACTTAGAGGAACCAATGACTGAGGAAGAAAAAAAAGAGATCGAAGAGATGGTCATTAACTGGGAAACAAAACCAAACGCAGAACCACTCAAGGTGACACTCACCACCCACCCAAAGAGGCACAACACAAGGCTGGATGACATCCTCGATAAATACCTACTCTAAATTTTGTACCCTCTCCCCTATCCCTGGGATCCCTTCTAACACAAGAAATCTCAGGGAAAAATAAGGGAGGGGGCCCTATACGAAGGATAAAACGCTGCACAGTCAGCAAGAGTCCCCGTAGTTCCAGGTTTTGAAGGTTCCTGAGTTCTATAGCCCCTCTAATAATCGCCTCAGTGAAGGCACTGGAAAACCCAGTGTTTGTATGAGCGAAGCGAATTAATATATATAGAAGGTTTTTACCCTAGCATCTATAATGCCTAGTGAAGGTATAACAGCCTTAAAGGCTATATATTGCATACGAAGTATGCCTGTATATATTACTCTTTAAGGTGGATTTCCTCAACTTGAATACCTAATAAAAGGAGTTATTTGTTTTGGAAGAGCCAGTAAAGAATCATTCTAATCATCCCCAGTAATCCAATGCCAACACAAGAATTGACAAGCAGAGAGCGTGTAGCAGCTTTTCTAATCAAGAAGGCTGTACGAGCTGACGCCTACGCAAATACTTACAAGAAGGGTAAAACCCGTAGGACATTGCACAGCATTAGAGATTCCTACTTCAGTGCGGCTGAAGCCCTCTTAGGTTAGGACCAACAATATGACCACCAGTAGACTACTGCCCGTTACCGAGGCATAAATATCGGAGCCTGTTGATCCCTTGGTGGTTCGAGTGGTCAGAGGTAGTCTTTAGTGGTTTAGTTTCTTTTGTAGGTGACACCTTGCTTGTGTCCTTTGCTATAGAAAAAAGCATCGCTGGTGCCTAGTCAAGGTTCAATTCCTTGAGATGCCATTAGGAGGTGTGTGTGCTTAGAGATGCCTAGTTATTTGTAGGTAGGTAGCCCTTACAGCCAGAAGAGCTGAAACCACAACACCAAGATCAATCCACGAAGAGCGTGGAACTAGTTGCCTCTGCGGTTGTCTTGCGTTGACCTAGAGCATGTACCAAGGGTTTTTACCTGGGATAGAGGGCTTTAGGTCTGCAGTGGCGCATTAGTGCATATATGACGCAAGAAGACTGCGCTAAATACCTACTGCCAAGATTCTTGTCTGGCTTCTTGGATAGAGAATTAAAAAGAAACACACCATCAAACACCAGACAGTGATTTGATAAAGAGTTGCTCTGGAGGGTATGGATCACATCATCCGCCGCCAGCAAGCAATGAAGTGCATATTAGATGAGAGATATTACCTAGTGGCTAGAGGGGAGCTAATGAGCGGGGGCAAAAGGTAATGCAACCAAATCCTCCAGAGATTGTATTAGATTCTGTTAACACATGGGATGAACTAAATGGAGGCAATGCATATATAAAAGGGCTGATAGATGGGGGCAAGTGGGGGAATCTAGATCCTGACAACAATGTCATAGTAGATATTGAGTATCATTTTTCTCCGGCTGGAGAGTGGGCCGCGGTTAACAATAAATTCAAGGAGCTTTTTGACGTTTATATAACAGATCTTGCGCCTGACTTAAATGTAAACAATTTAGACTTGACACAAGCTGAAAAGGATGCGGCATTAAGCGCAATGTCTGCTTACTCAGATGTTGGCAATTTAAGGTTTATTGAAAATACAGATCCTGATCAGTTTAATAATCCAGCAAATATTCAGTGGTCAATAGTTGATGATCCGAACGATGGACCAGGCTGGGGATGGATAACTCACCCAGACGCACTATTGTCTGGTCTTATACAAATCAATAGGGCATACTACGACGAGACAACAAGCCAAAGTCTTGAACCTGGTGGAAACAATTACCTAACTTATACTCATGAATTTGGCCATGCACTTGGTTTAAAGCATCCACATGCCACTGGCGGAGACGGTTATGGAACTCCATTCCCGCCTTTCCCCGGTATAGAAAATCCAACAGATGAGCCAACTGAATCTGGTGAATGGCCACCAGCATGGACTGATGGAGGCGATAACGGTTTAAACGCCACTCCTTGGTCGGTGATGACCTACAACAATAACGATGCGAATCAATATGCTCCTTCCTTATCAGATACCAATGGATATTTAACCGGAATCGGTGCTTTTGATATTGCAGCCATCCAGTATCTCTATGGCCCTAACCAATCCAACAAAACTGGCGATGACACTTACTCACTAGATTTAAATTTAAATGGCTTTCAGTCAATCTGGGATGCTGCAGGCAATGACACCATTGATGCATCAGGTGCTACTGGATCAGTCACAATTGACCTACGCAATGCAACATTAGAGAATGAGCCAGGAGGTGGCGGCTTTGTTTCTCAAGTTGATGGTGAACTTAAGGGTTACACGATTGCTTATAACTCAACAGGCAATGCTGTTATCGAAAATGCGAAAGGTTCATCATTTTCTGATTCGATAGTAGGAAACGACTATCATAATGCGATTCAGGGGGGAGTTGGATATGACACGATTCAAGGGGGAGATGGACATGACACGATTCAAGGGGGAGACAATAGCGATATTATTTTTGGAGAATCAGGCAATGACCTCATAGATGGCCAGGCAGGATTTGATACAGCTGCCTTTAGTGGAAATATTGGTGAATACAATTTAAGCCTGGATGGCAGTAGTGGAGCATTTCAAGTTGCTGATAGCAGCTCTTTGAGAGGGGGAGATGGAACAGATCAACTCCTCAGCTCCTTGAGAGGGGGAGATGGAACAGATCAACTCTTCAATATTGAACGGATTAATTTCAATGGCTCAACATATGACTTTCCAACCGATATAACGCTTTCAGCCTCAAGCTTTGATGAAAACCTAGCAGCTGGAACTGCGATTGTATCGCTATCAGCAACGGATCCTGATTCAGGCAACAACCATAGCTTCTCATTCTTATCAGGAGCTGGCAGCCAAGATAATTCATTCTTTAGCATCAGTGGCAATCAACTTGTCATTAATGAAGCTGCTGATTATGAAACTAAAGATAGCTACTCTGTACGGCTACAAGCAAAAGATACAGAAGGTTTAGCCGTTGCGAAGTCATTCACTCTTGGGGTGAATGATCTTGATGATCAACAGACATATAGCCTCTCTACTTCCGCCGATCAAGTCAATGAAGGCCAAGTTCTCACAAGCATAATTAGTACATCGTTTGTTGACCCTGGAACCACGATTTATTGGCAACTGAGCGGCAATAACATCACAGAGGATGACTTAGAAGCTGGCGAATTAGAAGGTTCTGCGCAGGTTAATGATCAAGGTAGGGCCAGCTTCACTAACACACTTAAATTAGATCGAAAAACAGAAGGCAATGAAAACTTGCAAGTCAAGATCTATACCGATTCCGCACGATCTTCTCAAGTAGGAAATACAGCATCAGTTGCCATCAACGATACATCGCTTGATCCCTCTTACACGTTATCAACGTCTGCGAGCCAGGTTAATGAAGGCCAACAGCTAACAACAACAATCACGACAACCGAAATAGACCCTGGCACCACGCTTTACTGGCAACTGAGTGGCAATAACATCACAGCAGATGATCTAGAAGCCGGCGCATTAGAAGGTTCTGCGCAGGTTGATTCTCAAGGCAAGGCCACCTTCTCTCATACGCTTGCAGAAGATCGCAAAACAGAAGGCAATGAAGATCTAAAAGTCAAGATCTTTACTGATTCTGCCAGAACAGTTCAAGTCGCTAATACTGCTTCAGTTGCTATCAACGATACATCGCTTGACCCCACATACACATTATCAACCTCCGCTAGCCAGGTTAATGAAGGCCAACAGTTAACAACTACAGTTATTACTACTAATGCAGATCCAGATGCGACTCTTTACTGGAGGCTTAGCGGGAGAAATATAACTGCTAATGATTTAGAAGCTGGAGAATTAGAAGGTTCTGCTCAGGTTGATTCTGAAGGCAAAATCATCATTTCGCAGACTTTTGCAGAAGACCACGGGACGGAGGGCGACGAAACCGTAAAGCTCAAGGTCTTCTCTGATCCAGCAAGATCTAATCAAGTAGCCGAGAGTTCAAATATTCTGATTAATGACACGTCAACAAGCATTCCACTGAATACCTATAAACATCATTGGACAAAGTTATTAGATGATCATGAAGCAACATCTCTTAGTTCAGTAGCGACTGATAGATACGGGAATGTATTCATAACAGGAACAGTAGATGGATCATCCTTTATACGCAAATATTCAAGCGAAGGTACGCAGCAATGGAATAACTTATTTGAAATTACAAACGCTTCAAAAGAAACGAATGCTGTCACAGTTGCCGAAGATGGAAATATTCATATCGCAGGAACTATAAGAGCTGGCGATGATACGGATTACAAAATAGAATACGAAGGCGAGACAGTAAAGCATGTAGTACGCCTGGGCTTCATTAGTACTCATACTTCTGATGGAGATCTGATATGGAGCAAATTAATCAATAATACAGGTGAAGTTGGATATATATCAGCCCCAAAAGATATCCACGTAGACAGAGAAGACTCTATTTATGTAACAGGTGATTTTTTCGTTCTTGGAGGAAATAATAGCTTTATCAGTAAATATGATAGCGATGGTGCTTTTGATTGGATCAATCTGATAGGAAATGATTGGGCCTATGATATTACTTCCTCACTAGCTACTGATAGTGATGGTCAAGTTTATGTCTCCGGAACCACAACTAGTTCTGTGCTTGATGGCCAAAATAATCATGGAGTAGCAGCAGATGTATTCATCAGTTCTTACACGAAAGATGGTGATAGAAGTTGGACAACCCTTATAGGCAGTGCTGAAAATGAATATGGGAGCGTGTCAGTATCAGTAGGGTTTGATGATTCACTATATGTTACTGGAAGTACGGCTGGAGATATGTATGGTGAGCAAAATAATCACAGCGGCATATGGAGCTCTAAGGAAGATGTTTTTATATCTAAATTGACTAGTGAAGGCCATAGAGAATGGACAAGATTGCTAGGCGGAAGCCCGCCTGACTATGGGGGTCAAATCGATACCTATAAGGATGGATCAGTCGTTTCAGCAGGATCAAGTTGGTCTTTCGGAGATGGAATGGATGTATATATCTCGAAGATTAGATCGGATGGAACAGGCGACTTTGATAGCTACAACAGTGAACTAATTAATGGAAATTATATTTCTACATCTGCTAGCAATACATTTTCTGGAGCCATGTCTGCTTCCAGAACTCAGAATACTGCTGATATGGCTATATATGAAGATGGCTCAATCTATTTGATTGGCGCTACAGAGGGTAATTTCAATGGTGAAACTTATAGCGATGATGGTAAGGGTTACACGGGCAACCAGGATTTTTACCTTACAAAATACAGTTATGAAGCAGGCTTTGAAGTAACGACATCAACGACTCAAACCGAAGAGGATCAATCTTTTACCATCTCGATAGAAAGCTTAGATGCCAATTCAAACTCTAAGGTCTACTGGAATCTTTCAGGGGAAAATATTGATATAGATGATTTCGCGGCAGGCGAGCTTGATGGAGACTGGACCGCTCAAGGAAACAGCAGTATAAATCTTTCATATACTCTAAATAATGATCAAAAGACAGAAGGCAACGAAGAAATCAAATTTAACCTATTTTCTGACGAGCAAAGAACAGAGTTAGCTGCTTACCCAGTATCGATAGAAATAGTTGATACATCCAAAACTCCAACTTACGCATTAACATCTTCATCAACAATAATAGAAGAAGGAAAACGACTCACTACTCATGTCAGCACGACCAATATTGATCCAGGAACAGAGCTGTTCTGGTCTTTAGATGGCAATAACATAACCAAAGCAGACCTTTCAGAAGGAAACTTAGAAGGCTCAATTCTCATCGGAGCACTCGGAAAAGCGAATTTCACTCACGAATTCGCTAATGATCGCAAAACAGAACTAAACGAAAACTTAGAGATCAAATTATTTACTGACTCTTTAAGAGATAACCAAGTAGGCGAGACCTTGGAGATTGAAATCATAGACACTTCTCTAACTCCAACTTACTCGCTCTTCAGCTCAAAAGAGTCCTTGCAAGAAGGGGAACTTCTTACGAGCACAATCAATACAACGAATCTCCCATCAGGTACGCCAATCTATTGGTCATTAGTTGGTGAAGCAGGAGATGACATAACAGAGTCTGATGTTAATTCAGGTCAATTGAAGGGAACGGAATATCTTGACTCCCAAGGCCAAGCAACGATCTCTCATGTGATTGCGAATGATCGTGAATCAGAAGGAGCAGAACGATTACGAGTGAAAATATTTTCCGATTATCAACGAACAGATGAAGTTGCACAGAGTGCTTCAATTATCATTCAAGATACATCCAAGTCTCCTGCTTATAGTCTTACCACTACGACTACTCATCTAGAAGAAGGCGATGTTGTAACAACCCGCGTTAATACCAATTATGTGGATCCGGGTACTGAACTGTATTGGCAGATCTCAGGCAACAATATTGATCAATCAGACTTTAGTTCAGGGCAACTAACAGGTTCTGGAACAGTAGAGCTGACTAACAATATAGAAACACCAGACCTCGCTGCTGAATTTTCCTTCTCTCACACACTTGCAGAGGATCTCAAAACAGAAGATCTGGAGACCTTTCAAATAAGGTTATTCTCTGATCCACAGCGCACACAGGAAGTTGTAGAGCCAAGAGCCATTGAAGTGGTAGACACTTCAAAAGAACCGCTTTATCAACTCACAACCTCTAGCAAGGCAATTGATGAAGGCGATGTTTTAACGACTACTGTCAGTACGACATATGTAGAAGAAGGCACAGAACTGCATTGGTCATTAACTGGGGCGAATATCAATCAAGATGATCTCTCTGATGGGCAAATTCAAGGGTCAGGTCAGGTTGATTCAGAAGGCAAGTTCATCTTCTCGCATACCCTCGCTAAAGATGCAAAGACAGAAGGAGATGAAACTCTAGGTATCAAGCTATTCACGGATGCAGCCCATAACCAGCCTGTTGCTGGCACAACCTGGGCAGGAATAGTTGCCGATGTACAGATCAGAGATACATCTCAGCCACCAACCTATGAGCTAACAACATCCTCCAGCTCAATAGAAGAAGGCCAGGTGCTGACAACTAATGTCAGTACAGGATTTGTAGAACCAGGAACTGAACTGCATTGGTCAGTTTCTGGTACTGGTATCAATCAAGGAGACTTTGAAGAAGGTGCTTTAACAGGCTCAAGCCAAACTGATTCAGAAGGTAAGTTCTCTTTCTCCCATACGCTCAGGAATGATCAAACAAGGGAAGGCCCTGAAAGCTTAGACGTCAAACTATTTACTGATGCTTTACGCACAGAGCAAGTTGGCAATACAGCCACTGTAGAGATCAAAGACACATCAATGTCAACCAACTACGTACGCCGTGGTGATTCGGCTTATGTGATTGTTGATGGGCCTTCATGGCAAGAAGCAGAAGCTAACGCTCAAAGTATTGGAGGGAATCTGGTCACGATTAATGATGCAGCAAAGAATCAGTGGCTAACTGAGAATCTAAGTCTTAAAAAGTGGATTGGCTTCAGTGATTACAAGGTAGAAGGAGATTGGCAGTGGGCTGATAGAAGTGGTTCCACTTATACAAACTGGTCTGGCACTAATCCAGACAATTCAACAGCCAGCGATCCGAATGGGCAGGATTACGGCTACATCGGTGAATCAGGTCTTTGGGATGATGGTGAAAATCCTAATTGGCCTGGTATAGCAGAACTTCAAGGCATTGCTGAAATATCCCTAGCCAGAAGTAATCCGAATATTACACAGAGTTGGGAACCTCCTCTAGCCAAACAATGGACGAGGCTATTGGGTGCTTCCTATGTAAGCGACCAATACCTCGCAACGGGAAGCGATGGCTCGATCTATATCGCTGGCGATGCAAATTTCAGCCTTGATGGACAGACGAATAGTGGTAGCGAAGATGTATTTTTAACTAAATATGATCCTGATGGAACGAAGCATTGGACCCAGTTTTTAGGACCAAGTGACATTCAGGCCTATGCGCTAGAAACAGGCAGCGACGGTTCTATCTATATCGCTGGCTACTCAACTGTCGACCTTGATGGACAGACGAATAGTGGTAGCTCCGACTCCCTCTTGATTAAATATGATTCTGATGGCACGAAGGATTGGACCCAGTTATTAGGTACATCTTCATATGAACATGCCCATGCGGTAACAACATTCAGTGACGGATCGATCTATATCGCTGGTATTACAGGTGGAGACCTTGATGGAAAACCGCATAGTGGACGTGGTGATGCCTTTTTAACAAAATATGATCCTGATGGCACGAAGGATTGGACCAATCTATTAGGGTCAACTTCATATGACGATGCCCGAGCACTAACAACAGGCAGCGACGGTTCGATCTATGTCGCTGCTACTCTCGACTTTCTTCCTTATTTAACTAAATATAATCCTGATGGCACGGAGGTTTGGACCGATACATTAAGTCCAAACAAAAATTCATCGGGCAATGCCTTAACGACAGGTAGCGATGGCTCGATCTATATCGCTGGTTCTATTTATGACGATAGCAATGCTTACACTATTCCTCCGTACAGCAATTTAATAGGTGTTAAAAGATATGCATTTTTAGATAAATATGATCCTGATGGTAATAAAGATTGGACCCAGCTATTAGGTACAGTTTCAAATAACGAAGCCAATGCGCTAACAACAGGCAGCGACGGGTCAATCTATATCGCTGGCTACACACTTGGCAACCTTGATGAAAAACCGTATAGTGGAAGTCGTGATGCCTTTTTAACTAAATATGATCCTGATGGCAATAAAGAATGGACCCACCTATTAGGTACAGCTTCAAGTGACGAAGCCACTGCGCTAACAACAGGCAGCGACGGCTCGATCTATATCGCTGGCTACACAGCTGGCAACCTTGATGGACAGATCAATAATGGTAGTAAAGATGCTTTTCTGAGTAAATATGCTCCAGCCTATTCACTAACACCAGATAGCGATCTGGAACTGAGCTATAGCCTTCACTCAATCAATGGCACTGACACACAAACTGATCTCAAGCAACTGGCAGTGCTTGGCGATTCTGTTGATTGGCAAGACACCTATCGCCTGGACATCACAGCCAAGAGCTTGGCAGCTGGATATGACTTAGAAACAGCAGATATCACGATCAACTTTGATCCTTTTCTGTTTAACGAGATCAAGGCATCGGATATCACCATTGGCGGCCAACTACCCATCGCCAATGCGGTTCGCATCGATAATGATGTGGGAACAATCCGTATTGCTGCTGCAAGTCTTGGTGATCTAGTTCCAGGAGATCTTTATGGAAACCATCTAGCCGATGCTGGAGCGAGCATCGGCGCGGATGGTGGTGTTTTGGCATCGATTGATCTGAACTTCAATGAGTTTCGCCTCGATACGCTCACGCAAAACTCCAATGGCAAGATCCTTGATCCCAGCACACCACTGTTCTTTGGCTTGAGTGCCAATCAAGATGAAACAGTATTTTCTAAGGATCTCACCGATGCATCAGGATTGAGCAATCGCGAGATCAAGAGCTTGCGCGATCTTGGTGGTGATTTAGCTGTAGAAGGAACCAAAGTCACCCTTTATGAGGCAACAATCAATCTAGAAGAACAAGGCGATGGCTTGATCTTAAGTAGTGATCTTGATATTGGCTCTTATAACTCAAAACAAACAAATTTAGTACGAGCTGGCGATACGATTACAGCCACAAGTGAATGGACCAATGTTGGCAACATTCAGGCAAAAGACATACAAATTACTGGCCTAACAAATGCCAATGCAAGTTTAACGAGCTCTGGTTTCTATATCAGTTCACCTGACGACAGTCAAACATCAACAGACCTCGAGAGTGGCAGCTTTGTTGATGGCGCATTTGTGCAAGCAGGCCAAGAAACAGCGCAACTGGTTGCCGATATCGAGATCACCGGTGCTGCAGGCAATGTTGTTGATCTAAGCCAAGGCATCCTCAGTCTTCAAGCAACAGGCTCAGACATCTTTAAAAATCAAAAGGGCTCCAAAAACCTAATCACCTTCCAAGGCGATCTCAACTACGACGGCAGGGTCTCGATGAAAGATCTGGCGTATCTCAATGCTGGAGCAGCAAGACAACAACAAGCCAGTGAGGATCCCGATTCAGTGGATGCAAATGGAGATGGCTTTGTTGATGCGAGTGTGGCGCGAGGAGTGGATGCCAACTTTGATGGGCAGATTTCGATGGCTGATCTAGCTGTGTTGGATGCCGACTGGGGCGAAAGCCTGCATCAAGTAGCAGAAACATCAACAGATGCCTTCCTTGGCGAGAGTGAAATTTCATGGGAGCAACTGGATAACCAAGGCACAACAGGCGACACGACCTGGGATAACCAAGCGTTTAAGGATCAAAACGCTGTAGAAGCCGGCACTGACTTCGTTGAATCCCTGGAAAGCTCAGGTACGACAGGGGTGATCGGAGGAGATGGCAATAGCGACAGCAGCGATAACGACATTGCTGGTGATTATTTCCAGGATCCGCTATCGACTTAAGCGTCATCGCTTAAAACAGCCATCTGCACTGGCGCCAGTAAAACAACAAGCGAAGGCTATTTGCCAGCCAACAACGATTGGCTTGGAATTGAGATGATCGGCTCAATTAAATCCCTGAAGGTTGGCATAAGACTGAGTCAGGCTTCCTAAGCAGCTCAAAGCCACTTGGGTCAGGCCTCAGATGGTGATTTAATGACTGGGAGTGATACTTATGAGCCGTCTTTATTTAATGCTTGATTGAGGGAAGGTAGGTTCCCTGTTGATGTCTATGCGTTCATTTAGAGGTATGTATCTGGTTAAACATTTTCGGAGTAAAATGACATTTTTTTCTGAAGGGTATACGTATAGACGAGGGCCACTAATTTCCCCCATAGCCAACCCCCTCATTGAAAAAAGGAAGGAGCCACTCCCTATACATGCCTCTGCATGGAGCAGAAGAAGCTTTGAGGGGACTCTCTAACAAGGCCATTAGAGCGCTTATAGGGCCTTCCAGCGTGGCCTGATGGTCAAAGCTGTGGGCATGGGCCTCTCAGTCATCCCTGCGCTAAGGCTTATTTACGGCGTGGATAGAGCAGAACGCTCTCGCCGCAGCCATAGTCAATAGAAGCAGCCGCTAACGCGCTTGGGTTAGACGAGAATAACCATCTCCTCCTGCTCTCCCTAATATTTACTCACATTATCATTATATCTCTATAAGATAGACATATACTTGAAGACAGATCCTGGCCGAGGATGCCGAAGGATTTGCTGTTCATCTGTTTCTATTAGCTTTTCTTGTCAATATCATGCTATAGTAATAAGATGGGCTTATCTATAGATGGGATCAAGGGGGAGGAAGGTGGTTATGGAAGGTCACATCTACTTGTCAAACAAGCGCATATCACTGACATATCAACCCTAAAGACACCCTCAAACCCAAGTCATAGCCATAACCTAGTGGACAGATTGATAAAGTTGGAATAGGGGTCATAAAAGCCTTTCCTTACCCCAGCCGCTTTTGGGTTGGCATGGATATACCTCAAGCTATTCAGCATTCGCCGGTGATCTTTGGGGTGGATCGGCGTTGAGAAATACTTGGCCTCCCAGAAGTGCCCACAACGACCGCTCAAGCGGTTCAAGGCCATGGCGGAATACCAAGCGAACCAGTGCATCAACCTCGGCAAATCCTTGGCATCGGTTGGCTTAAGCAGCAAGTGAAGGTGGTTAGCCATCAGGCAGAGCCCATACACCCTCACGGCAAATTTCTGCTTGGCCTTTTTAAGTACCGCCAACAACACATCACGCCTAAGGGCTTTGGCGATTAAGAACTGCCTGCCATTGCAGCGCAGCGTGATGTGAAAACTGCAGCCAGATGGCAGTAAGCGTTTTGCTCTCACCTTTGCTCCCATTTGCTCGAACATCTACAGCCTCAGAGCTGTTATTCCACTGATCACTAAATCACGCGTCGTCTGAGAGCACAGCCAGCTTCACACCAAGATCCGTAACGCGATTGAGACTTGGAGCCACCTGATGCAAACGGGCTCAGTGCGATGTTCATCTAGGTGGCAAC
>NZ_JNBA01000031.1 GCF_000760295.1 Prochlorococcus sp. MIT 0701 | reverse complement strand
AGGAAGAGCACCCAACAAGGTGCCCAACAAACCGGCCAATACCACTGGTAAGAACTGCAGCTGCCCCTGCTGCACATAGAACCCGCCAAGAGGCATGATCAACTCAGATGGAATCGGTGGAAAGAGATTTTCCAGAAACATGGCCGCGAATATCGCGCCATAACCCATCCACTGGTTGGCCTCCACGGCCTGGCCAATCCACTCAGGAAGCTGTGAAACAAATTCGGTGAGCCCCATGGACCGCGCTGAAGTCGAGGCAAGTCTTCCATGGGACCGGGGTTCCTGAAGGTCATGCGATCAGCCGCGGTCAGAGAAGATTCACAGAGGTCGCCACTCTTCACGCGACTTAACGCCTCCTTAGACCTCAACAATGCGTCGACGAATCATTCGAAAGGCATCTTTAAATGTTTCCTAATTACTGATTACTGATGGCCTCAAGACCAAAGTATTGACCTGCCAAATTCACTCCAAGCAAAGTATTAACAACCGGCCCAATCACAAACAAGACTTCAATGCAAAGTTGACCGAGAATTTGACTGGCCGCTTAAATACTATAAAGATATTGAACTTGCAGGATGTAATCCTCTGAAACCAACTTTTTTATTTTTTAAATCAAAAAACAGCTGTTAGTCAGCTCCATTGATCTCTTTGTGCCACTCAGTTTATAACGGCTCTTGGGTCACCTTCTTACCAGGCAGGCAAGCCTAATTCTGAAAAATAAGCTTGCCTTCCTGGCAACAATCAGTAGCGATAATGGTCGGGCTTATACGGACCTTCAATAGGCACACTGATGTAATCGGACTGCTGTTTAGTGAGCTGAGTAAGCCTCGCACCAATCTTCTCCAAGTGAAGGCGAGCCACCATCTCATCTAGGTGCTTAGGCAACACATACACCTGATCGGCATACTGATCACCTTTCGAAAACAACTCAATTTGAGCTAACACCTGATTGGTAAAGGAATTGCTCATCACAAAGCTCGGGTGACCGGTAGCACAACCAAGGTTCACTAAACGCCCTTCGGCCAGAAGAATGATCTTATTTCCGCTGGGAAGAGTGATGTGATCAACCTGAGGTTTGATGTTCTCCCAGGGATAATCCTTCAAAGATGCAACATCAATCTCATTATCAAAGTGACCGATATTGCAAACAATAGCCTCATCTTTCATACGGATCAGATGTTCATGGCGAATCACCTGAAAGTTGCCTGTAGAGGTCACAAAGATATCGACATCCTGAACAACCTCATCCAGGCGCACCACCCGATAACCCTCCATCGCTGCCTGAAGAGCACAGATGGGGTCAATTTCAGCAATCATCACTGTGGCACCAAGGCCCCGTAGCGATTGAGCTGAACCCTTACCCACGTCGCCATAGCCCATCACCAAAGCCACCTTCCCCGCGACCATCACATCAGTGGCCCGCTTGATGCCATCCACCAAAGATTCACGACAACCATAGAGATTGTCGAACTTGCTCTTGGTCACAGAGTCATTGACATTGATCGCCGGGAAAGGCAATTCACCACTCTTTTGCATCTGATACAGACGCGCGACACCCGTAGTTGTCTCTTCTGTCACTCCCTGAATATTGCTCTTGATGCGGGAATAAAAACTGGAATCCTGGGCCAACTTGGTACGAATCGAGGCAAACAATGCCGTCTCTTCCTCGTTGCCTGGGTTATCCAGTACAGAACAATCGCTCTCGGCCTTGCTGCCCAGCATCACCAAGCCAGTTGCATCACCGCCGTCATCCAAGATCATGTTGGGAGTGCCACCATCACCCCACTCGAGAATGCGATGGGTATAGGCCCAATACTCATCAAGAGTCTCGCCTTTGGTTGCAAACACAGGCACGCCGCTAGCGGCAATAGCAGCAGCAGCGTGATCTTGAGTCGAAAAAATGTTGCATGAAGCCCAGCGCACGTCAGCACCGAGGGCCACCAGCGTCTCAATCAACACACCGGTCTGAATGGTCATGTGCAGACTGCCAGCAATGCGAGCCCCCTTAAGAGGTTTTTCGCTGCCGTGCTTGACCCTCAGGGCCATCAAACCTGGCATCTCAGTTTCAGCAATGCTCAATTCCTTGCGGCCAAAATCCGCTAGGTCGATGTCTGCTACGACGTATTGAGGGGGGGCCTGCAACGAGGCCGTTGATGTGGGCACTGCCACCATGGTTTAAAGCTCCCTTGGGGGAATCGTGTACGGAAATCTCAGCGAAGTCGCCGAGACTTCGGGATCGCTTATGGGTCAATCTACAGATGACTCATGGATTCTTGAAAATCTTGATGCCACTCGATGCCTAGGAAGAGCCCTTGTCCAGCGGCTACCTCCTTTATCAGTGCTGTTGCTAGAAGGGCCCATGGGAGCGGGCAAAACCTCTCTGGTGCAAGGCATCGCAACCGCTCTCGGCATCCGTGAGCCGATCACATCGCCTACATACGCTCTTGCTCAGCACTACCCGGACGGTAATCCTCCTCTGATCCATCTGGACCTCTACCGCTTGGAGCAACCCAGCACTGCCAATGAGCTATTTCTGCAAGAGGAAGAAGAAGCCCAAGCACTAGGTGCCCTCATGGCCGTGGAATGGCCCGATCGATTAAGCCTGAACTTGCCTGAAGCCTGGAGATTGCAATTGCAGCATCGAGCTCAAGGAGGTCGTCTGGCTCAGTTCACATCACCTGCGACCGACCCCAAAAACTCCTCCACTTGCATCTGAGACGGCTGCGGATCGATACCACCAGCCCCTCCACAAACAAGCGCGCCACAGGCTGCAGCAAAACGAACCATCTCACGGACCTTGATCGGATCTCGTTGAGATGAGGCATCCATCAACAATTGATGCAGCAATCCTGCCGAGAACGCATCGCCAGCACCGGTGGTGTCGACAACAAAGGGAGGAGCAAGCGCTGCAATCTCACCGTCACAACCCCCGATCCACCACCGCACCGGACGCGCACCATCGGTAACAACCACATCCGGCTGCTGCGGAAGGGATCGCGCAATCACGGCAGGGTCGTCAGTATCAAAGAACCAAACTGCCTCTTCTCTGGCCAGCTTGAGCAGAGAAGCACGCTCCAGGAGCAAAGCAATCGCCGCCAAGGCCTTCTCATCCGGACCACTATCAGGAGAACAGCCAGGGTCCCAGAAGGTTGGACGCCAGTTCACATCCAATGCGATCTCAAGACCAGCTTGTTGAGCCTGCTCAACACACCAAAGCAGGGCTTCGGCTGAAGCTGGTGTGGCCAAAGGAATGGAGCCGATCAACAACCAGCGCGCCTTATGTACCACCAAAGGCCAAGTGGCCGCCAACTCATCTACAGACAGAGCCTGATCGGCAAAACCGTCTCCCCGATCGCCTGAAAACCCCTGAAAAACCCTCTCCCCATCGAGATCACGACGCACCAACACAATGCGACTTGGCCGAAGGTGATCGATCTCTAAACCAGCAAGATTCACTCCTCGGGTATTCAGCAATTCGCGAAACCTGGCCCCGATGGCATCGTCTCCAAGACGACCTAAAAAAGCCACCTTGGTACCAAGCCGAGCCAACCCACAAGCCACGTTGGCAGGGGCTCCCCCTAGGCAATCCTCCACAGGCTGATCCACAGCTGGATCTCCCCCTAACGGGCCAAGACGATCCACCAACGCCTCGCCCAAGCAAATCACCTCAGGCTCGTTGCTGTGAACCAGATTGGTCCCCGTCATCAGGCAAGAGCTGCTGACTTAAAACTAGGAAAGCTGGCTAAGGGTGTCTGCACGCAGATGATCAATCAACGCGGCAATCATGCGCGCATTGGCTGCCGGGAAAGGATAGTCAGAAAGAGATTGAGGCTTCACCCAGCACACCTGCTGACTCGCCAAAGGCTTTGGTTCTCCTGCAATCCAGCGGCAGAGATGAACAACAAAGCGAAGCTTCTTATGGCTGTAGGCATGGTCAAGAGCAATCAGCTGCTCACCCACCTGCACTTCAATCGCCAATTCCTCCCTGAGCTCGCGAGCAATGGTGGCTTCGATGGCTTCGCCAACCTCCTGCTTGCCACCGGGGAACTCCCACATCCCGCCCAGCAGCCCCTCCTCCAAGCGCTGATCAATCAACACCTCGCCAGCGGCATTGACCACAACACCCACACCGATCACCTGGAAGGGCAGGGGCTTGGAGGCGTCGGTCACGGGCCAGCGGTTTGGATCGCCGGCAGCGTAGGCAACACAGTGCAAGCGCCAGGGGCACAGCGTGCATGAGGGTTGGCGGGGTGTGCAGACCGTGGCCCCAAGATCCATCAGCGCCTGGTTGAAGTCTCGAGGCCGCAACGGATCCAGCAAAGCTTCGCTCCAGCTCCAGAACAGCGCGTCATCGCGGGCCGGCGGGCGCGGATGGGCCTTCAATCGCGCCAACACCCGTTTGACGTTGCCATCCAGGATCGGCAGCGGATCATTGAAGACGCTGGAGAGAATGCTGGCGGCGGTGGTGCGACCGATGCCCGGCAAAGCCGTCCAGCCCTCGAGCGAGCGGGGCCAGCGCTGAGTCTCCAACGTCTGCGCCGCATCGTGGAGCCGACGGGCCCGGGAGTAATAGCCAAGACCCTGCCATTGCAAACGCACCTGATCCAGGGATGCCGCGGCTAACGCCTCCACCGTCGGAAGCACCTCCATCCAGCGCCGCCAATACGGCAGTACCACAGCCAACTGGGTTTGCTGCAGCATCACCTCCGCGATCCAGATGCCGTAGGGATCGAGCGCCTCTTCAGGAGCAGGCCAACGTCCGTCAGCGCGAAACATCCAAGGCTTTAGCGCAGGGTCCTTCCGACCATGAACTTCCCACCAGGCCACAAGGGATTCACTGAGCTCAGGCGCTAGCGCGCAGAGGTCGCGATGCTCGGCGCTGCTTCGTTGACGCATCAGGCAGCGACCCAAGCCTGGTCACTGCCCAGAAGCTTTCCCAACAAGCCCAAGCGCTGCAGGATCCGACCCATCTGCGCCGGCGCGAGAGGACGCCCTGTACTACTGAGCTTGCCAACACCTGCAAGCGCATCAGCCATGGCTCGGTAACTCAAGCCTGCACGAACCATTGGCTCAAGGACTCCACGCAGACTCTCGGCCTCTGCCACAGCCGTCCTCTTTCGCTCTGAAGCCTTCTCAGCCGCGCCTGGCCTGTACCCCCCAAGACGAACTCCTCTGGCCTTGATCGCATAACCCCGCTTATCGCATAACCCCGAGCACTAGTCGTAGACAACTGGCATCCCCGCTGCCGGTGGCGAGATCAGTGCCTTGACCTCTGGCTGAACAGACAGCTTGAAACGCTTCCACTGAGGGCTACGCAGGATCTGTTTCACAGCAGCTTCCCCAAGACGTTGACCCGCTTCCACATCACTCGGGTAGTGCATGCCGCATGTCACGCGAGCCGCCATCCCCTGATGACCAACCGCCAGCAAGCGCTCACGGCGTTCCGGCAGAAGGTCCGCCAGAAGCAAGCTAGTGGTTACATACCAAGTGGCATGGCCACTGGGATAGCTTGCCGAGTCCTCACGAGGGAGACAGGGCTTGAGATCCTGATGGGTCACGAACGGACGTGAACGGCCCATTGCATCCTTGAGCTGGTTTTTAACCTCATCAGCCAAGCGCACGAATTGCGGCACGCCTGCCCGGATGCGTGGTGCTGTCTTCACGAAATCCGAACCAATGGCCGCTTGAAATCGACCGATGTCGCGATCGAGGTAGCTCCATGCATGGCCCACCAACTCGGAATCACGCGCAAATTGCTGCCAACGCACCACCGCCAGATCCCTTTTCCATCCATCACTGTTCGTTGCCGGTGGCATCCCGACCACATCCGCTAAGGGGGCAAAACGGAGCTGGAAGCCATCCGCTGGATTCGCTCTGGCAGGAGCAATCGTGGCTGTACTCACACCCGCCAGCAAGGCCCATGCGAAGAGCGAAACCCGAAGCATCATTTAAGTTTTCAAGTGATTTTAGTTCTTAAGTAAGACCTAGCCAATCGGCAAGGCGATTCAGTTGCCTCCAACTCATCTCAGGCATCTGCTACCAGGCCAACGACCGTCGCCATGGGCCCAAAGCAAGCAGAAAGCATCCGCCATCACTTCGTTAAACGAGCCCGATAGGAGCGAAGTGAGAGTTCAGGGCGTCATCGCTAGCTAATAAAAGGTGTGGAACGTCCATCGACTGTGAACATCCAAGGCTTGATAGCAATGTCCTTACGACCATGGACTTCCCACCAAGCCAAAAGCTGCTGACGCATCTCGGGTCAACGTTGATCGAGCAACTCTCGGCACTGTTGACTCGAACCTTCTCACCCCTGAGCCATGAAGTCGCCAACATGAATCAACAACTGACCACCAACCTCTAAAGAACTACCTGGGCTGCAACGATTTTTTAAGGCACCATTTCAGCGTTCGTTCAACCAGGCCATTGCTTGAACCAAACGATTCTTGATGTTGACCTGCTGGCTTTTGAACAAGGCACGAAATCTCAACAAGCAGCTGTCGTTGACGGGCTGATGCGCAGCCTCGGGACGGGATTTGTAGTAACAAGCAGTGATCTCCCCTCGGCGCTTCTCGATGAGGCCTACGGGATGTTGAGCCGTTTCTTTGCTCTTGAGACGACAACAAAGCGACAATTCAACGTGCCCGAAGCCTTTGGCCAAACTGGCTATACAGACACACTTGTAGAAACAGCGGCAGGAGAAAAACTGCCCGACTGGAAGGAAATGCTCAACTGGGCATTACCACTCCCAGACAACCACCCGTTACGCCGCCGTTTCCCCACGCTGTATCCAGAACAACTCCTACCAGAAGTAGCCGTGCCAGGAATCACTGGAGTGCTGCAAACCTTCCATCAAGCCATCGCCGAGTTGCAGTGTCGCGTGCTGCGGATCATCGCTACTGGCCTTGGTTGCCATCATGATTTTTTCACTGATCTGGTCCAAGACGCACCAACGCTCACCAGAGCAATCCGCTACCCACCCATGAGCGAAGCACCTGCTGAAGGGCACATGTGGGCCGCCGCTCATGGCGACATCAACCTGATTACAGCCATGCCGCGAGCCACGGCCCCAGGCCTGCAGGTCTACATCGATGGCTGTTGGGTTGATGCCATCGCACCTGAAGGGCAAGTGATCGTCAACAGTGGTTTGATGCTTGAACGGATCAGCAATGGACTCATCCCAACCGGCTGGCACCGCGTCTTAGCACCAAGTCAATTCAATCTTGAGCGGCTCAGTGTTGTGCAGTTCTGTCACCCCAAACCATCCACCCTGCTCACTCCACTCAGCAGCTGCATCGATGAAAGCCATCCACAACGGTTCGCCGGCGTGATGGCTGCCGATGCCTTAGAGGAAGTGCTGTACCAAATCAAACTGATGACTTAATAACTCCCCAAAAAATCAACTAAAAGTCAACGAACCTCTCGATGCATCCAGCTGATCCAATCCGCGGAGATTTGTTTCGGACAAACGGCCTCACAATTCAAATGGCTGCTGCAACTACCAAAGCCCTCTTCAACCATTTGCGCTTGCAATGCCCTTGCGCGTTGCTGCCGTTCGGGCTGGCCCTGTGGCAACTGAGCCAAATGGGCAAGCTTGGCCGCCACAAACAAACTGGCAGAAGCATTGCGACAACTGGCAACACAAGCACCACAACCAATGCATATTGCCGTCTGGAAAGCAGAGACTGCCTGCGTGGGTGGAACCAACAGAGCATTGCCATCAGGGGCCTGGCCCGTATTCACCGAGCAGTAGCCACCAGCTGCAATCAAGCGATCAAACGAGGCGCGATCCACCACCAAGTCTTGAATGAGAGGAAAAGCTCTTGCCCGCCATGGCTCCAAGGTCAGCGTGTCGCCATCAGCGAACTGCCGCAGATAGAGCTGACACACAGTGGTGCCGGCCTGAGGCCCATGGGCCTGACCATTGACAAGAAAGCCACAGCTGCCACAAATACCCTCGCGACAGTCATGGTCGAAATGCACCGGTCGTTCTGATTGCGTAATCAACTGCTCATTGAGCTGGTCGAGAACCTCCAAAAGCGACAAATCAGCCGACAACCCCTCAAGTTGGTAGCGATGAAAAGCACCATATTGATCAGAGGACTCCTGGCGCCAAATGCGCAAGGTCAGCGAGAGCAGTCGGCTCATCGATAGCTACGGGCTGTGGGCTTCATCACCGTGAACGACAGCGGCTCAATATGTCGCATCGGCTCAGCATGGTCGCGATGTTCCCAAATCGCGATATGAGCAAACTGTTCATCGTTGCGTAGGGCTTCTCCATCGGCTGTCTGGTGCTCTTCGCGGAAGTGAGCACCACAGGATTCCTCTCTCGCCAAAGCATCACGCAACATCAATTGAGCCAAGCCAAAGAAATCAGCGACCCTGAGCGCCTTCTCCAATTCAGGATTGGGCTCATCTGCACCACCCGGTACACATAATTCCTGTTGGAAACGTTGCTCAAGCGCCGCCACTTCCTGCAAACCAGCACGCAAACCTTCAGCATCACGACTAATGCCGCAGCGCCCAATCATGACCACACCAAGCTCGCGATGAAAAGCATCCACAGGAGTGGTACCAGCAACCTGAAGCAACGCCTGGATGCGTCCACGTGTCTGATGGAGGGCTTCACGACAAGCTGGATGATCCTGAGCGATGGCATCGGTGCCATGGCCAGACAACCAAGCCGTCACAGTTTCGGGCGCAATGAAGTAGCCATCGGCCAAGCTCTGCATCAGCGCACTCGCTCCAAGCCGGTTTGCACCATGTTCAGAAAAATTGGCCTCCCCTAACACAAACAAACCAGGAATTGAACTCATCAACTGATAGTCAACCCAGAGGCCTCCCATCGTGTAATGAGGGGCCGGATAAATACGCATCGGCGTTTCATATGGATCGTCTCCACTAATCCGCTCATACATCTCCAGGAGGTTGCCGTAACGCGTCTCAATCGCATCCCTACCTTCACTGGCAATCGCATCACGCAGATCGAGATAGATCGAGCGGCCACCGGGCCCCACTCCATAGCCAGCATTGCAACGTTCACGCCCCCTGCGAGAGGCCACATCGCGAGGAACCATGTTGCCGTAAGTGGGGTACTGACGCTCTAGGAAGTAATCACGCTCTGCCTCAGGGATTTCATTGGCAGCTCGCCTCTCTCCCGAGAGCAATGGCAGCCAAACACGGCCATCATTACGCAGGCTCTCGCTCATCAGCGTTAATTTGCTCTGATACGTGCCGCCGCTGGGAATGCATGTGGGATGGATCTGCGTAAAGCAGGGGTTGGCGAATCCAGCGCCCTGGCAATGAGCCCGCCAAATCGCACTGGCATTTGATTTAAGAGAGTTCGTCGAAAGAAAGTAGACGTTGCTATAGCCACCACTCGCCAATACCACAGCCTGAGCGGTATGCACTTCCAACTCACCGTTGAGCAAGTGGCGGCAAACGACACCGCGAGCTACACCTTCTACGGTGATCAACTCCAAGACATCGCGTCGGGTCAACAGCTCAACTCTGCCGGCAGACACTTGACGCATCAGCGCCTGATAGGCGCCATAAAGCAACTGTTGACCAGTCTGGCCGCGAGCGTAGAACGTGCGACTCACCAATGCACCACCAAAACGACGGGTGGTCAATTGGCCGCCATACTCGCGAGCGAAGGGAACCCCTTGAGCAACGCACTGATCGATGATCGCGCTGCTGATCTCAGCCAAGCGTTGACAACCAACCTCGCGCGCACGAAAGTCACCACCACGGACGGTGTCAACAAAAAGACTGTTAATGCCTGCATCCTCAACGTCTACTGCGCGAGCCGCGTTGATCCCACCTTGAGCAGCAACAGAATGAGCCCGGCGCGGGCTGTCATGAAAGCTAAGCACCCTGACCTGATAACCCTGTTCAGCCAGAGTGGCTGCCGCTGATGCACCTGCTAGGCCAGTACCAACAACTAAAATATTCAATTCGCTCTTACGCTCTGGACTGACCCCTGGCATGGATTCACGGGTTCGCTGCCAGGAGCCAGCCATAGGACCTCCAGGCGAGTTGGGATCGAGCAACATCAGCTACGCCCTACTCCTAAACGATAAGCAGAAAGAGACTGCACTAGCCATCTAAGGGAGATGACCAATCGAAAACACCACTCACCATCGATCATCAGTCAGCCTCTAAATGGAATAAGCAAGCCACAAGGTCCCCAGGATGAAGCCTCCAGCCACCAACCAGGCCATCCCACGAGCAGCCTTGCGAATCCGACCAGCATTCATAGGATCCAAAAGCCCCAGACTGCGATGAGCAGCCTCGCCTCCATGAAAAAGGTGCAGACCCACTGCCAAGGCCGCAGCTAGATAAATAGCCAGGCTGACGGGCTGCGACAAAACGGCTCGCAAGGCAACCAACTCTTCACCAGCACCCGGCCGGGGCCAGCGCAACTGGCTGAGATGCAATCCAAGAAACACCAAAAGCAACAAACCACCCATGGCTTGACTCGCTGCAGCGAAAGCAGCCCAAGGATCATCGCGACGGCTGACAAGCATCGCCTGATTACCAGCCAATCGATTGTTGATGGCCTTCATGAGGCTCAAGCCCACATGGCTCAATGCTGTTACCAGCAAGCCAAGCTCTAAAAACGGCAAAGCAACAGCTTGATGCAAAGACGCTGCATACATTTCAAAACTAGCCGGAGCCCAAGCTGCCAAAAGCACTCCAGCCAGATGCACCAGCACAAAAGCCACCAAGAGCAACCCTGACAACGCGACCCAAAACCGAACCACAAATACCCCCATCAGTTCAGCGTCAAAGCATTGTCAAATCCAAAGGATCTTGATGACAAGGGCGTGACGGCTCTAGCAACCAGATAGCGTTATCTTGCTACAAAAACTAATTGTCGAATGGCATCTCGCCCCACCTCCATTGTCTTACTGGCAGTCATGGTGATGATGGCGGGCTGCGGCCATGGTCAGAAGTCTGCTCAGAAATTACTCGCCATCCAAACAAGTCAAATCAAGCTGGCGGATTTTGCGCCATCGATCACCGCCATCAGCATGCTCGAATCGAGCACAAACGTTTCGTTGACTCCCGAGACGTCCGGCTCAGTCGTCAAGATACTGGCCAAGGAAGGCCAACAGGTAAAGGCTGGTCAAGCCATTCTCGTGCTGGACAATGTGCAGCAATCGGCAGCTCTTGATTCCTCAAAAGCCAAAGCGCTGAAAGACAAGCTTAATGCTGAGCGTTTTGAATTCCTTTACCAACAAGGAGCAACCTCCGCAAAGACTCGCGATCGATATGCAACCCAGGCCATCGAGTCTCGCGACAAAGCAAAAGCCGATCGGGCCACACTCAACTACAAATTTGTGCGCTCGCCAATCAATGGAATTATTGGCGATCTCGACAGCGTCAAACTCGGCGACTACGTCAAAGAAGGCCAAACCATTACAGGGATCGTTGACAACTCAAACCTCTGGACGCTGATGGAAATTCCAGCGGCTCAAGCCAGCAAAATCAAACTGGGGCAAACCGTTGAGGTGATGTCACAGTCAACCCCACCGGTTCAAGGCAAGGGTTCCGTCGTTTTCATCTCCCCTTATTACGCAATCAATGATCAGAAACAATCACCCAATACTCTATTAATTAAGGCAATATTTCCAAACCTCACAGGCGAACTTAAAACCGGACAATTCGTACAAAGCCGTATCATTACAAGCCAAAAGAAAATTCTAGCAGTGCCTGTTCAAGCAGTATTAATGCAGGCCGAACAACCTTTCGTCTACAAAGTTCTACCTCTCAAAATAATCCTGCCAAAAATCAAAGCATCGACAACTGTTCCAGAAAAAAACAAACGCAAGCTGGAAAGAATGCCATCGAATACACCAGTCGTTGTGCAAACTCAAGTGAAGCTTGGTTCACTACAAAACAACTACTACCCCGTCACCTCAGGCTTAAAACAAGGCGACAACGTCGCCATCAGCAACACCAGCCGCCTCCGTAGTGGGATGCCCGTTCACGTGCCCTCCACAAGCTCCTCAACCACAACAAAACAGCAAGGCAGGCCCTAAGAAGCGATGTCTTTTTCCGACAAGTTCATCAAGCGGCCGGTTCTCACAACCGTTTGCAGCATCCTGATCGTGCTGGTTGGAGTCATCGCCATTCCCAGCCTGCCGATTGCCAACCTGCCCAATATCGCCAACCCCCTGATTCAAGTTTCAGCGGTCTATGGGGGGGCGAACGCGAAAGTCACCGAACAAGCAGTCACCAATCCACTCGAGCAGCAGATCAATGGTGTGCCTGGCATCAGCTACATCTCCTCCAATAGCGATATGGAGGGGAACAGCACAATCAGTGTCTATTTCGATGAGTCGACAGATATCAATATCGACCAGGTCAATGTGCAAAACAGGGTGTCCCTGGCGATGCCCCAGCTGCCACAGCAAGTCTCTGCCTCTGGGGTTGCTGTAACACAAAGCACCCCTTCAATCCTGCTTGCTTATCAGGTCGGATCCACGGAGGGTCAATTTGATGCGGCGTACCTGAATGGACTGATTTATGAGCAACTTTATTACCCGCTTTCACGAGTTGAAGGCGTCGCCCAAGTCACGGTTTATGGCGGAGCCAATCCAGCCTTCTGGTTATTTGTTAATCCCGAAAAATTGGCCGCCTACCAACTCACATCCGAAGATGTGATCCAAGCGGTGCAATCACAAAACAGCGTTGCTGTTGGTGGCCTCGTTGGTGGTCCGCCAGCATCTGGCGACCAGAGATATACCTATCCAATACTGGTAGAAGGAAATGGCTTTCTGACTTCAATTGAAGACTTCAACAACCTGATCATTAGTCGAACCCCAAGCGGAAATCTGCTGAAACTCAGAGATGTTGGTGAAGTTCGCTATGGCACCGACACCTACGCGGTCGACGCGATCGATAAAAGCAGTTTACCGGCCATGATCTTGGGTGTTTATCAGACACCATCCAGCAATGCACTGGATGTGTCACAAGCGGTTGTCGAAGAAATCAATAATTTTGCCGAAGTTGTACCGCCCGGCGTCACCGTCTCAGAGATTTATAACATCGGTCAATTCATTGAATCCTCTGTCGAAGGAGTCGTTGATGCACTCGGTCTAGCGATCGTGTTGGTGCTGGTGATTCTGTTTGTGTTCTTGCAGAACTGGCGAGCCACGGTGGTGCCCAGCCTGGCGATTCCGATCTCTCTCATTGGCACCTTTGCCTTTCTGAAAGTCTTCGGTTTCTCGATCAACCAACTCACATTGCTCGGCCTGGTTTTAGCCACAGGCCTTGTCGTTGATGACGCGATCGTGGTGATTGAAGCGGTTTCGAGCAACATCGAGAAGGGCATGAAGCCCCGCGCTGCCGCACTGGAATGCATGGGCGAGCTGTTCGGAGCGCTCGTCGCCACAGCCTTGGTGTTGATGGCGGTGTTCGTGCCGGTGGCCTTCTATCCAGGTGGTATCGGCATCATTTACAAGCAATTTGCTCTCACCATTGCCTTCTCCATAGCCATCTCCGCATTCAATGCCCTGACTTTCTCTCCGATGTTGTCTGGGCTAATTCTTCGCCAAGAGAAAGCTCGCGAGCCAAAGGGTTGGAGCTGGATCGTCGCTGGAGTTCTCACAGGATTGGCCTTCGGTCGCTTTAGTGCCGCATCATTTGGCAACTGGACTTACATCCTTGGCATGGCGGTTGGTGCCTACGCAGGCGCCAATTTGACCACAATTTTCAGAATCTTCAATAACAACTTCAACCGCTTGCAAAGCGGCTACGCACGTCTACTGACCCGCCTGATCAACATCCGCCGCTTGATCATGGCTGCCCTGATCGGTGGCATTGTGCTCACCAGCCTGGCTTTCACAGCCATTCCGACAGCCTTCATTCCCGAGGAAGACCAGGGCTATGGGCTTGGCTTCTTCCAACTTCAAAATGGTGCCTCACTCGTCGAAACGCAAAAACTTGGCGCAGAAATTGCCAAAGTCTTGAGTGAAGAGCACGACGTGGCCAATGCCGGAGTGATCAGTGGTGCCGGCTTCAATGGATCCAGTCCAGACCAGGGTCTCTTCTTTTATGGATTCAAACCCCTGGCAGACCGCAAAGGCAGCGGCAACAGTGCAGATGCCATCATCGCCCGCCTAAACGAAAAGTTAATCCAACTCAGTAGTGGCCTGGCTGTCGCGGCAGGGCCACCAGCCGTGCCGGGCTTCTCCTCTCAAGGTGGCTTCTATTTTCAGTTCAATGATCTCAGCAACGGCAGCTACAGCCTCAATGAACTCTCCAACATGGCTGGAGAGCTGATCAAAACCGCCAATGCGAGCGGGGATTTCTCCAGCCTCTACACGCAATTCAATCCCAGCTCACCAGCCATCGGCTTGCAAGTGGATCGCGATGTCATGGGTGCTCTCAACGTTGACTATCAAGAGGCCATGGATACCATTGCCGCTTTAGCTGGCAGTAACTACAGCGGCCTTACCTATGAAAGCGGGCAGGTGCGCAATATCTACCTTCAGGGTTCCGCCGAACAGCGTTCAACTATTGACGACATCCTCAGCTACTACGTCAAAAGTAAAGATGGCCAGATGGTGCAAGTTTCGCAGTTCGCAGCAGCAGAACTAAGTAGTGCCCCAACTGTAATCAGCCACTACAACCTTTATCGGACTGTGCTGATTCAAGGAGCAGAAGCAATCGGCAAGAGTAGTGGCCAAGCTCTGCAGACAATCCAACAACTCTTCAACCGTCAAAATTTCACCAACATCGGCTCCGCCTTCACCGGCCTGGCCGCCCTGCAAATTTCAGCAGGCAACGCTGGTGTGCTGGTGTTTGGCCTGGGAATTTTGGTGGTTTATCTGGTGCTTTCCGCGCAATACGAAAGCTATGTCACACCCGTGATCATTCTGGCGACAGTCCCCCTCGCCATGCTTGGCGCACTGGCCTTTCTCGCAATCCGCTCCATCGATCTCAACATCTATGCCCAAGTGGGCTTGGTCACCCTGATCGGTTTGGCAGCGAAAAACGGCATCTTGATCGTGGAATTGGCCGAGCAAAAGCTGGCGCAAGGGAAAAGTGCAAAGGATGCCGTCATCGAATCTGCTGAATCACGGCTGCGTCCAATCCTGATGACAGCCATTGCCGCAATGGCTGGCTTTCTGCCATTGGTGGTCGCCAACGGAGCAGGCGCTCACAGCCAACAATCTCTGGGCACTGTGATCTTTGGGGGACTCGTGGTGGCAACCGTGCTGTCCCTAGGCGTGGTGCCACCGTTTTATGTCGTAGTCAAAAATCTGGAAGAGCGCTGGTTTGGCAGCGAAGCAAAAACTTGAGCTCATCAATTCAGCAACATATTTGGCGATGGCATGGGTTGGATGTGGCCTGGAGTTCGCATGGCCCCGTCAATGCATCACCATCGTCTACAACCACGTCTATAGCAACCGTTCTCATCCACGGTTTTGGAGCCAACAAAGACCATTGGCGACACAACCAACCGGCTCTGGCCGAGGTCTCCACTTGCTACGCCATTGACCTAATCGGCTTCGGGGGTAGCAGTCAACCACGCGCACGGCTAACTGACGAGTCACACCATCCAGATCATTTCAGCTACAGCTTTGATAGCTGGGGCAGCCAGGTCGCCGACTTCTGCCGCGAGGTTGTAAAGACACCTGTGGTCCTAGTAGGCAATTCCATTGGCGGCGTCATTGCTCTACGCACCGCACAGATCATCGAAGAGTGTTGTTCCGGTGTTGTCCTGATCAATTGCGCCCAACGCACAATGGACGACAAGCGGTTGCATGAGCAACCCGTCATGATGCGCTGGCTGCGACCCTCGCTGAAGACCTTAGTTCGACAGCGCTGGCTAAGTCGAAGTCTGTTCCGCAATGCCGCCAATCCCAGAGTGATCCAACAAGTTTTGAAGCAGGCCTACCCCAGCGGCTGCAATGTGGATGAATCGCTGATGAGCTTGCTGCAAAAACCAGCCCAGCGACAAAATGCTTCTGAGGCATTCCGCGGCTTCATCAACCTGTTCGATGATCACCTAGCACCTGAGCTGATGGCTGATCTAAACATGCCAGTGGATCTGATCTGGGGGGCAGCCGATCCATGGGAACCGTTGCAGGAAGCCCGTCGCTGGGCTGCGTTGCTGCCTTGTATTCGCTCCCTATCAGTGGTCGATGGTGCAGGGCATTGCCCACACGACGAAGCTCCTGAAGAGGTCAATCCTCTGCTGCTCAGAATCATTCAGCAAGCCGCATAGGCCTCCACCGTTTCACTCAACTGGCGCAAACCATTGAGTCCATGGCGCTCCAGATTGCGCACACGGTCACGACTGATGTCGAGGATGCGGCCAATCCCGGTGAGGTTCATTGGCTCTCCGCCGTCTATCCCATATCGCATCCGCAGCACACGACCCTGCAGCTCGGGCAACTTTTCCAGCAAGCTACGTAAATCGCCTTTCATGCAATCCACTTCCACCTGCTCACTCGGTAACTCCTCTTCCCCGGCAAGCAACTCAAGCAACTCCGTTTCATCCCCATCTCCCACCTTCATCTCCAAACTCACCGGCTGACGTGCACGGCACATCAGATCCTTCACCTCCTCCTCGGGCAACTCCACAAACT
>NZ_JNBA01000030.1 GCF_000760295.1 Prochlorococcus sp. MIT 0701 | reverse complement strand
CCAAGACTGCATCACTATCGGCGGCATTGCGGCCGATGAACGTACCTACGCCTACATTCACGCCGCCTGCCAAGGGGAAAGCCCAGGCAAAACCATGATGTACCAGCCCAAATTCAAATCGGGCTGAACCAGTTTTGAGGTTGCCGCGACCCTCCAGGCGCACAGACATGGTGCTCGCGTGATGCAGTGTTTTTGGTCCCAATCCCAAGGCTTCAGGCCAAGCGGACAGGGAGCCATTCGCCACTACAACCGCTCTTGCTTCAAGTTGTCTGCCGTCATCGGCTGTAACTTGCCAAACCCCCTCATGTCTTTGCAGGCTTTTCACCGCAAAAGGCCGGATTAGTTCGGCGCCTGCATCAATCGCATGGCTGGCTAGAAGGGCATCAAGCTTCTCTCGCCGCACAATCCAAAACGGGGCGGAATCTTGCAGGTCGGCCACGACTGGATCACTGAGCCGCCAGCTGAACTCAACCCTTTCAATGACTTCATCAACGACCGATTGCAAATCAAATGGAAACCACTCCTGCACCGCAGCTGCCATGCCTCCACCACAGGGTTTGATCGTTTGCTGTGCATTCTGTTCGAGCAGTGTGACGCGTTGGCCGGCTGCAGCCAGATGGAAAGCCGCCGCAGATCCAGCGGCGCCTGCTCCGATGACCAGCACATCGCGAGTGCTCAAACCTTGAGAATGTCGGCTTCTTTTTCGGCGAGGTAGTTTTCGATATCAGTGATGAATTTGTCGGTGAGCTTTTGTATCCCGTCCTGTTCATCATGGCTCTGATCTTTAGAGAGCTCGCCATCTTTTTCTAGCTTTTTCACTTTATCTATTGCATCGCGACGGATGTTGCGCAGAGCTACTTTGCCTTCCTCGGCATATTTTGCTGCCAGCTTGCAGAACTCCTTGCGGCGCTCTTCAGTTAGCGGCGGCACATTGATGCGAATGATCTTGCCGTCATTGTTGGGTGTCAATCCCAAATCACTAGTGGCAATGGCTTTTTCAATCAGGCCCATTGATCCATTGTCAAAGGGCTGTATGGCAATCGTCTGTGAATCAGGGGTGGATATTGTTGCCAGAGATTTCAGGGGCGTTTCGGTGCCGTAATACTCAACGTTGATTCGATCCAGTAGTGACGGGTTAGCGCGTCCAGTACGGATGGTGGCGAAGTTGCGCTGTGTGGCCTCCACTGATTTGTGCATGTTGTCTTTGAGATCCTGGTTCGACATGGCTTCAGAGAGGCGAAGGCTGGGTGAAGGGATGAGTTGGGATGGCCTGTTTAGGTTGCATTGCTGATACGGGAGCCGATTGCTTCGCCAGCCACTGCTTTGCCGATGTTGCCAGGTTCAAAGAGGTCAAATACAACGATCGGGATATTGTTGTCTTTGCATAGGGCAATGGCAGTGCTGTCCATTACCGCCAGCTCGCCGCTTAGCACTTGCTGGAAGGTGAGTGAGTCGTAGCGCTTTGCATCAGGGAAGCGTTTGGGATCACGGTCATAAACCCCATCCACCTTCGTGGCTTTGAACACCACATCAGCGTTGATTTCCGCAGCCCGAAGTGATGCCGTGGTGTCAGTTGTGAAGAATGGATTGCCGCAGCCTCCACCAAACACAACCACTCGGCCTTTCTCTAGATGACGAATAGCTCGCCGACGGATGTAAGGCTCCGCCACCTCTTGCATTTCGATTGCAGTTTGTACCCGGGTGGGTACCCCTGCTCGCTCTAAGCCATCCTGCAGCGTGATGGCATTCATCACTGTGGCCAACATGCCGACGTAGTCGGCTGTGGCCCGATCCATGCCCGCTGCAGAACCCTTTAGGCCTCGAAAAATATTGCCACCACCCACCACGATCGCCAATTGGGTGCCCTTGGCCACCACTTTGGCTACATCTTCAGAGATGGATTGAACAATTGCTGGATCGATGCCATAAGTCTGATCGCCCATCAGCGCTTCGCCGCTGAGTTTTAGAAGGACTCGCGCGTAGGCCATTCATCGTCCAGATCCCGATGAGAGTAGCAAGCCTTCTCCTACTAGTCCTTGAGCTGGATGGTCTGAAGGGTTGTCGCTTCTCAGGTTCGCTTGGATGAAGTCATCATTCCTGATCGATGCGAGAGAACGTGTTTTGTCTCAGCGATGTGATGGCCCGTCTGACCTGTTGAGCGCTTGAACGCATCAGACTGGATCCTTCTTGTTGGAGCGAGCTCATTGTGCATAGAGCTTTGCTGGTGAACGGTTTGTCGGTTTTTGTTGCTGCAGCTCAGCTATTGGATGCGGATTTAGGGGTGAGATGATTGATTGCTTCAGAACTCAATGCCTGCTTGTGCTTTGACGCCTTGCTCCTTGAAGGGGTGGTGTACCAAGGTCATTTCTGTGACCAGATCTGCACGTTCAATGAGCTCTTTTGGTGCACCCCGGCCAGTGAGTGCTACGTGGGTTAGGGGTGGTCTTTCCGTGATCCCCCCTAGGACTTCTTCTACCTTGAGGTATCCCAGTTTCATCGCCACATTGACCTCATCAAGCACTACAAGTTTGTGGTTGTTGCTGTGGAGGTAAATCAGAGCCTGTTGCCAGGCTTTTGATACCAATTGCTGATCTCTTTCCCGGTCTTGGGTTGTCCAGGTGAAGCCCTCTCCAAACGCATGCCAGCTCAATGCGTCACCAAAAACTTTTAACGCTTTTGCTTCGCCTGGCTGCCAACTCCCTTTAATGAATTGCACGACTGCAACACGCTCGCCATGGCCAAGGGTGCGTAAGGCTAGCCCTAGCGCTGCTGTGGTTTTGCCTTTGCCATGTCCTGTGAAGACAAGGATTAGGCCCTTCTCTTTGTCTCTTTCTCCTACACGTTGGCGCTGAACGTCTTGTCGGCGCTGCATGCGTTTGCGGTAGCCCTGTTGGTCGGTTTCGGGGGCTAAATGCCCGCCTATGCCGAGAACTTCTGCGCTGTGATCGAGTTCAGTTGAATGCGGCGAATGCGGAGGCTGCGGGTTGGTCATCAAAATGTTGGCAAGGTCTTGAGCATGCTTTGAGTTGGGCTGCTTATGGGAGGCGGGCTGTGATTCGTTGTAGTGCTCGGCCTGCTAATAGTTCTTGCTCAATAGTGGTGTAACCCATCTCCCGAAGTTGCTTGGGCAAGTCTGCTTGGAGCATCTTTAGGGCCGTTTCAGTTTCGAACAGGGCACAAAACAACTGTTGGGGCAGTTTTAGGTAGGGGCCTGCTGGATGGAGGTCGATCAGCACTAGCCACCCACCCGGTTGCAATAGGCGCATGCAGGCTTTCAGCACTTGTCGTCGTTCTTCTGAGCTGAATTCGTGTAGGGCCAGGCTGATTTGGATGGCCGCAAATTGGTTGGTGTTCAGCGGTGGGTTTTCTGCCATGCCCTCGATGCATTGCAGTTGGGGGGTTCGTTCAGCGGCTAGTGCCAGTGCCTTTGGTGAAAGATCTAAACCTGTTACAGCGAAACCAGCCTCAATCCATGGTGCTGCTGTTTCGCCTGCCCCACAGCAAAGATCCAAAACTGGTGCTCCTTTAGCAATCTTGTCTTGAAGAGCAGTCAGCCCTAAGGATCTCAACCGCTTTACACCCCCTACGTTGAGGGCCGAAATGGTTGTCACTAGGTCATAGAACCAGCGATGCTCGTAGGCAAAGGTTCTTAGTGGTGAGGTCATGGTCTGAGCTTTCGAGCTAGGGCTGCATCTACCGCTTGTTGTTGGTCACGTCGGGTGATCCAGTGGTGATAGGTGCGGGTATGAATAGCCACTGAATGGCCCATCATTCTTGCTGCAACGGTGTCTGGAAGGCCGATGTGGATTGTGCGTACCGCCCAGGCATGCCGAAGGTTGTAGGGGGTGAGGGGTAGTTGATAGCGTCGGAATTGTTCCGATACTCTTCTCCCCACCTGTTGGAGTGTGGTGTGACGCAGGTCGATATTGACCGGCGGCAGGGCCTGGGCATTGTTTGCTAGTTGTTCAAGCTCAAAATGCTCGACCCAGTCTGGATTAAACGGCCAAACCTGATGCTCGCCGGTTTTTGTGTTCGGCAACACGCGCAGCACCTGATCTTCCCCCTTCGCTAAAGCAGCAAGGTCGCAGAAGAACACCTCGTGATTGCGCAGGCCGTAAGTGGCCATCAGTCCATAGGCAAGTCGCCATCCTGGGTTGGGGATGCGCTCCACCGCCTCGATGATCTGCTTATCGCTGGGCAGTTGACGAAAGCGCGCTTGATGTAGTCCATATCCATCCGCTTCTGCTCGCCAGTCTTCCGGCAGTGCCATTTCCAGGTGGCGTGCCAATGCACCTAGGGCCGTGGCGCATTGCTGTCGGCTTCGGCTGCCATCTGCATAACTGGCCAGAGTGTCTCTTAAAAGGTCTGAATCAAAACAGCTCTGCTTGTTAACAGCTAGGGCTTTGAGTCGTCGTAAGTAAGGAAGGTAAGCGGACGTCCATGTGCTGCGGCTACCGGCCGGCGACCGTCGGCGATATGGATCAGCAAAGAATGCCTCTTCAAAGCTGGCCAAAGCTTCTCTGAGCCCAGTCGCTATCTCTTCAGGTTGTTTCCGTGTCGGTTTGGTCGTCCACTGGGACCAGTCGAATTGTTTGCGTTGCAGTTGGTAGTGAACCAGTTGCACAATTCGCTCAGCCTCTTTCAATCCTTTTTGTTCTGCCAAAAGCTGCAAACTGATTCGTTGAGTTTTGATTAATCCAGTTCCATTCCGGCAGGGCAGTGCTCCGCGTAAATTGAGCCACTGGCCTCGCTGCTCAATTCTCAAGTTGATGCCGCTGTCAGCCAGGCCACGGTTGATGTTGATTAGCTCGTTGCTCAGCTCCATGGCCCTGTAGGGATGGTGCCACCTTGGCGTTGATGGCGGCTACCCTCAAGTCCCTCTAAAGAACTCTCTTCTATATGGCCCGGGTCGGTGTCCTCTTGATGAATCTTGGGGGGCCTGAACGTATCCAGGATGTAGGACCTTTTCTCTTTAATATTTTTGCCGATCCGGAGATCATTCGGCTGCCTAACCCCGCTCTTCAGAGGCCTCTGGCCTGGTTGATCAGCACGCTGCGCAGCAGTAAATCCGAGCAGGCCTACCGCTCAATAGGGGGCGGTTCACCTCTGCGGCGGATCACTGAACAACAGGCTCGCGAGTTGCAGAGCTTGCTTCGGCAACGCGGTATCGATGCCACGAGCTATGTGGCGATGCGTTATTGGCATCCCTTCACAGAATCCGCTGTCGCAGATATCAAAGCTGATGGGATTGATCAGGTGGTGGTGCTTCCCCTCTACCCTCATTTTTCGATTAGTACCAGTGGCTCGAGTTTTCGAGAGTTGCAGCGCTTACGACAGACCGATGAATCTTTCCGCAAGCTGCCAATACGTTGTATCCGCAGCTGGTACGACCACCCTGGTTATGTTCGTGCCATGGCGGAGTTGATCGCTGAGCAGGTTCGGCTGAGTGATGTGCCTGAAGAAGCTCAAGTGTTTTTTAGTGCTCATGGAGTGCCCAAGAGCTATGTCGAACAAGCAGGTGATCCATATCAGAAGGAGATCGAGGCTTGTACAACCTTGATCATGGCTGAGCTGGAAAACCTTCTTGGCTATGGCAATCCTCATTCCCTTGCCTATCAAAGTCGAGTGGGTCCAGAGGAATGGATTCAGCCCTATACCGATGAAGTTATTGAGCAGCTTGGTGAGGCTGGTACCCGCGATTTAGTGGTTGTGCCGATCAGCTTTGTGAGCGAACACATCGAAACTCTCGCCGAGCTTGATATCGAATACCGCGAGCTGGCTACCGCAGCAGGGATTGTTCATTTCAGGCGGGTGCCTGCTCTTGATACTTACCCCACATTCATTGAGGGCCTGGCCGATCTGGTTGGATCCAGTCTTGAGGGTCCAGAGATCAATCTCGATGAGGCTGCGAAGCTGGCCGGTCGAGTGAAGTTCTATCCCCAGGAGAGATGGGAATGGGGCTTGAATACCAGTTCTGAAGCATGGAATGGACGCATAGCCATGCTTGGTTTTGCTGCTTTTTTGTTGGAGCTGATCAGTGGCCATGGCCCTTTGCACGCGATAGGTCTGCTCTGAGCGCTGGCTAGGCAGGGGTTGTCTCACTCTTCTAATTGGTTGGTATTTGGGATCACTGTTCTCAGCGGTGTCCATTTGTATTGGGGCATTCGCCATCAGGCAGCAGGCTCAATGACGGATTGATTTTGCCGGTGATGGTGAAGAACCAATAGGCAATCTGTACGGCAGGCCCTTAATCTTTAGGAGCAGACCACGCTTTGCCACTGCCGTGACCTTGACTTCTTCAACCACGGCTCTCGGTGATTCATCACAACAAGAGCAAAAGCGTATTACTGGCGCCGATGCCCTGATGGATGCTCTTCGCCGTCATGGTGTTGACATCATTTTTGGTTATCCAGGTGGGGCAATCCTGCCGATTTACGACGCCGTTCATAAAGCTGAGCAGCAGGGTTGGTTGAAGCACATCCTCGTCCGCCATGAGCAGGGTGGAACCCATGCGGCGGATGGCTATGCACGGGCCACAGGTCGGGTCGGAGTTTGCTTTGGAACCTCTGGGCCAGGAGCAACCAATCTTGTTACTGGTATCGCCACGGCTCAGATGGATTCAGTTCCCATGGTGGTGATCACAGGACAGGTTCCTCGACCATGCATCGGCACGGATGCCTTTCAGGAAACTGATATTTTCGGGATCACTCTGCCTATCGTGAAACACTCCTGGGTTGTTCGTGATCCAGCAGATCTGGCCTCGGTTGTTGCCCAAGCATTCTTTATTGCAGCTTCGGGACGACCTGGTCCAGTCTTGATCGACATCCCTAAGGATGTGGGGCAGGAGGAATTTGACTATCTGCCAGTCGAACCAGGCACTGTGGTGCCTTCAGGATTCCGACTATTGCCCGCCCCAGAGCTCACCGCAATTGAGGCGGCTCTCGATTTGATCGAGAAGTCTCAGCGGCCTCTTCTCTACGTTGGTGGAGGAGTGATCTCTGCCGGAGCTCACGAGAGTCTTAAGGGTTTCGCGGAACGTCATCAGATTCCCGTGACCACCACATTGATGGGTAAGGGAGCGTTCGATGAGCGACATCACCTTGCCTTGGGCATGCTGGGTATGCATGGCACGGCCTATGCCAACTTTGCTGTTACTGAATGCGATTTGTTAATCGCGGTCGGCGCACGTTTCGATGATCGGGTCACCGGCAAGCTTGATACTTTTGCGCCTCGCGCAAGAGTGATTCATTTTGAAATCGATCCAGCAGAAGTAGCTAAGAACCGACGTCCTGATGTTGCGGTATTGGGTGATGTTGGTGTCAGCTTGGTGAAGTTATTGGACTTGAGTAAGCAAAGGTCTGTGGAGCCGATGACTTCGGCTTGGCTCACTCGTATTGAACGCTGGAAGCAGCGTTATCCACTGATGACTCCGCCTAAGGAGGGTTCGATTTATCCCCAGGAGGTGCTCTTGGCGATTAGGGATCTGGCTCCTGAGGCTTACGTAACAACAGACGTGGGTCAGCATCAGATGTGGGCTGCTCAATACTTGCGTAATGGACCTCGCCAGTGGATCAGTAGTGCGGGATTAGGCACCATGGGTTTTGGGATGCCTGCTGCTATTGGTGTTCAGATTGCTTTGCCAGACGAACAGGTTGTTTGTATTGCAGGTGACTCCAGCATCCTGATGAATATTCAGGAGTTGGGAACACTGATTCAATACAACATTCCTGCCAAGGTTGTGATTGTGAACAACCACTGGCAAGGCATGGTGCGTCAGTGGCAGCAAAGTTTCTATGAAGATCGTTATTCAGCCACTGACATGCTTCCCGGCATGCCTGATTTCGTGGCATTGGCTAAGGCCTTCAGGGTTGGCGGGGTGTTGATCACTGAGCGAAAGGATCTCAAGCCGCAGTTGAAGCAGGCCCTTGCTACTCCAGGTCCGATGCTCATCGACGTGCATGTGCGGCGAGATGAGAATTGCTATCCGATGGTCCCTCCCGGCAAGAGCAACGCTCAGATGGTGGGTTTGCCAAACCATCCTGAACTGGCCATGGACACCACTCGTAGTTGTGGATCTTGTGGCGCCACCACCGCCCATGAGCACATTTATTGCCCCGAGTGTGGCGTGTCTCTCTGATGCGACGACTACAAGCGATTCTCCTCAGCCTTCTGCTTGTTTTGTCAATCGCACCATTGCCTGTTATGGCGGCAGAAGTGCTGCGTGTGAGTAGCTCCTCGTTGCTCCAGGTTGGTGATCACAATCGAACCTATACGGTTCGTCTTGCTTGTTTGCAGGTGGATCCATCTGATGAGGCGGAGGCAATGGCTTGGTTGAAGTCAGAGCTACCCAGGCGCCGGCGGGTCAATCTGCGCCCAGAAGGTTCTAGCGATGGTGTGCTTTTGGCGCGGGTGACCTCCATCGGTAGCGATATAGATCTCAGTGCAGGGCTAGCGACTGCTGGTTTGGGTCGTTTAACGTGCGATTCGCCTCAGACTTGAGAGAGGATTGGCTCTACAGGATCAAATTGTTTCTCTAGCAAGATCTTGTGATAAACCCAGAGGTGTCTGATCCATTAGCCCTACTCTGATTACGTTGGGTCTTCAGGATCATGGCCCCCTCCCAAGCGGCCCCTTTAAGTGGTTCGTCTTTGGCTGCAGATTCCATTGCAAGTGGGTCTTGGAGGCAAAGGTTCTTTAAGGCTCCCTGGCGGAGCTGGTTGATGATCTTTGCCAGTCTCCTTGGCTGTCAGGCGGTTTCGGCAAGTGGGTTGCTGTCTCCATCTGTGGTCGTTCTGTTGCCAAAGGGCTCTGCTGTAGAAGGTGCCAATGAGACCTTCCTCAAGGGCTTTCAGTTGGGAGAGGAGAAGGTAAGAGGTTGCGGCCTTGCGGTGGCGTCTGTGAAGTTGCGTCTTCTCAGTCTGGATGATGATCCTGCTGTGGCCTTATCAGGTAACCCGCGGTTGAAGTTGGTCGTGGCGCCTCCTGCTGCTGATCTTCGTGCTTTTTCTGCTCTGGCGTCTAAGCGCAATCTCAGTGTGGTGCTGCCTTATCAGCGGGGCGCTTCCTTACGAAGTCTCGGTGAGCTGGATGCACGTACACGCCTGTGGTTCTTGGTGGCACCTGTTCGCGATGATCTTGAGGCCATGGCCCAGCGAGTGATGGAGCAGGGTTGGCGGCGCGTCATGGTGGTGCGAGATCCATCTGAGCTTGGTGTTGCTTCAGCGAAATCTTTTGTTGAAGCCTTTGAGATCCTTGGCGGCAAGGTGGAGAGCTACGAGCCCGAGTTGGTGCAGAGCGTGAATCCTGACGATGGCGAACGACTCAAGCGTTTGCAGCAGGACCTGGTCTGGCTAGGACCTGATGCTCTTGTCTTGACGTCTCGCCCATCAGGTCCTCTTGTGCAGGTTTTGAAGAAGGCTCAGATGGATGGATTGCTTGGGCGGGGACCACAACATCCAGCCTGGGTATGGCTTGCATCATCGGATTTGGCGAGTGATATCGGTCCAGAAGCCTGGGAGCAGCTCTTGTTGAAGCAATCCTCAAGGGGGCCTGGTTGGCAGAAATTTTCTGAATCGTTTGAGCAGCATTGGGGGCAGGCGCCAGATTTGTTGGCCGCGGCTGGCTTTGATACTGCTCGAATAATCGCGCTTTCAACCATGTCTGCTTCTCTAGCTTCTGCAAAGGGAAGCGCTGATCCTCTTGGATGGGTTGATGCAGAAAGTGAACCCCAGCCTCTTTGCACAGCTTTGCGCTTGCGGCTCGAAGGCAAACAAGTGCGATTGGAGGGCGCCGCTAGCAGTTTTGCTTTGCGAGCAGGACAGACACCTTCTGGGACAACAGTTATTAATCGAGTTTCTGCTTTGGGACCTGGCTGAGGCAGGACTCGAATCTGCTGCGATTGAATCAGGCTTGGATGGAGCTGATGCGCCCTACGTGTGAGGTGATGACGTGTTGCGGTTGAGTGAGTTGAAGCTTCCCCTTGATCATTCGCCAGAGGCGATCGAAGCAGCCATCCTTAAGCGGTTGCGTATTCCCCCTGCCCAGCTCATCAATCACAGGCTGGTGAAACGAAGTATTGACGCTCGACATCATGAGCGGATCCAGTTCATCTACAGCGCGGATGTGACGGTGCGAGGGGAAGCTGCTCTGTTGAAACGCCACGCAGGCAATCAAAAGATTCGTAAGGCTCCAGACACCCGCTATTACCCAGTTGCGAAGGCGCCAACAGATTTCCCTCAAGTAGAAACGCAGCGGCCGGTTGTGGTGGGTGCAGGTCCTTGTGGTTACTTTGCCGCTCTGCTTCTGGCACAGATGGGTTTCAAGCCTTTGCTGTTGGAGCGCGGTCAGTCGATCAAAAAGCGCACGCTAGAAACCTTTGCTTTCTGGAGGGGACAGCGACCGTTCAATCCTGACTCCAATGTCCAATTCGGTGAGGGTGGGGCGGGCACTTTCTCTGACGGAAAGCTTTATAGCCAGGTGAGTGACCCTGAACACTATGGGCGCAAGGTGTTTGAAGAGTTGGTGGCCAGTGGAGCCAATCCAGAGATCCTTACGGTGCACCGACCTCACATTGGCACCTACAAATTGGCCACTGTGGTGCGTGGAATGCGCGCCAGAATTGAGGAGCTTGGCGGTGAGATTCGATTTGAGACTCGAGTTGATGAATTGCTGCTGCGGCGAGATTTAGATCATTCACGATCCGGCAAGCCTTTGCAGGTGGTAGGGCTGAAGCTTGCCGATGGCAGCACAATTAGCAGTCGGCATGTGTTATTTGCCCTGGGTCATTCAGCACGGGACAGCTTCGCCATGTTGGAAAGGGTTGGCGTGAAGCTTGAGGCCAAGCCCTTTTCCGTAGGACTCCGTATCGAACACCCCCAGCCTCTGATCGATCGCGCGCGCTGGGGGCCAATGGTGGGTCATCCACAACTCGGCCATGCGGAATACAAGTTGGTGCATCACGCTCGTAATGGCCGCTCTGTCTATAGCTTCTGCATGTGTCCGGGGGGAGTTGTGGTGGGTGCTACATCGCAAGCAGATTGCGTGGTTACCAATGGCATGAGTCAACACACGCGCAATGAACGCAATGCCAACAGTGCCTTGGTTGTGAATTTGGAGAATCAGGATTTGTGCAGTTATGAACGTTGGCCAGGAGATCCTCTGGCAGGAGTGGCCCTGCAGCAGGAGTTGGAACGAAGGGCTTTTCAGCTTGGAGGGGGTGGATATTGTGCCCCTGCTCAGCGCCAGGAGGATTTTCTTGCGGGCAGGCCTACAACTTGCCTCGGTGAGGTGACGCCCTCTTATCTGCCAGGAATCAAGCTGGTTGACCTCAATCAGATGTTGCCGGCTCCGTTGATTGAGGCTTTAAGAGAGGCCTTGCCGGCCTTCGCTAGGCGTTTACCAGGCTATGAGCATCCTGATGCTGTACTCACTGGGGTTGAGACCCGTACCTCATCGCCTGTGCGTATTCCCAGGGATGACTCCTTTGAGTCGCTTAACACCACTGGGCTGATTCCTGCTGGAGAAGGTGCAGGTTATGCCGGAGGCATCCTTTCGGCTGGCATCGATGGGATTAGGGCTGCAGAAGCCCTGGCGAAACAGCTTGTGGTTGTTCATTCTCCAGCTTGAGCGACGATTCCACTCCATTGCACGGCTTTGACTTGGTCCCTGCGCCATGAGTAAAAGAGGCTGGACTCTGCCACTGTGCATAGTGGGCAACTGCTGATCTGCTCGATGCTTAACCCAGCTCGCTGTAGTTGCTCAGCAGCAGCCAAGCGAATGTCGAGACGCATTCGCTGTGGCTCTTTGTCTGCATCGAGAATGCCTCGTTCTTTTAGTGCTGAGAGCCTTTTTTCCATCGCGATTGGTGGGTTGCTTGGATCTGCTTCGAGGCTCTTTGCCACAGCTTCTGCAACATCAACTTGAATCTGATAGTTGGAGCCGCTCACAGCTGGTCCTAGAGCAACAAGCAGGGTCTCAATTTTTGCTCCTCGAGATTCCAACTTTGATAGAGCTTCCTGCAGGATCATGGCGGTTACACCTCGCCAGCCGACATGACATGCGGCTGCATGACCTGTGGACTGGTCGGCAATCAGTACTGGAGTGCAGTCGGCACCACAAACCCAGAGACTTTGTCCACCCCTGTCGCTGACAAGGCCATCAGCTTTCGGCCAGGGTGGGCGGTTGGCTTGTGAGGCTTGGAGCACCCTGCCACCATGAACCTGTTGAGGTCTATGAACGCTAATGCCTGCGCTTAGGTAACCAGCTAGTTGATCGGGGCCTCGATCTTGCCAGCGTCGAGTGAAGAATCCATGCTCGAAACCAGCTTTCTGTAGAAGATCAGACTGCAGGTAGTAGCCCCCATAGCAACCGACCCAGGTCCATCCCTTGAGTTGGTTGAACAGGATATCTGGAGTAGCAAGCGGGTCTTGGTTGTCAGTTTCCGCTGCCTGCCCCAGCGTTGTCATGGTTGCGGCAGGTCACGCAGCATCCAGAAACCCGCAAATCGTTTTTCGTCTGGGGAGGTCTGCACAGAGATGAATTGCAGTCCGCCGGTTTGATCTCTGGATTCTAGGAGGCTCTGTTGAACTGCCTTGGCTGTTTTGTCATCCAAATCCGTCACCAGCCAGCGATCGTCTTGGCCTGCTTCAAGCATCAGCTGCGTGCCATCGACGACTAAGCAAACTGGTTCAAGGCCTCCAAGCCAGCCTGCTAGAGCCAAAGCACGGGTTTGACTGAACATCCGTACACCTGGCACCGGGATGTTCTCGTTGTCGTTCGCTCCAACTGGTAGTAGGCCACCGAAGCCGATTGGCCACTCTTGGGCTTCGCGTAGCAAACCTAAGGGTAGGGATGCCCAGCTCCAGGCGTCTCCCCTTACGGCCTCAGGTAGAGGCACTGGGGGTGTTGGTATTGGAGTTGGGGGAGGCGCCAGTGGACCAACCATGTAGCCCTCCTCAAGGGGGTAGACGTCCCGTTCTCGCTCGGCGAGCCAGTCGAGCAGGGCATAGGTTCGGCGGCTTGCGATCACTTCGATTCCAAGCTCTGCGGCAGCACGTTGCACCATGGTGCGCATCGATATACGCCAACAACGAAGTCTTAGAGGTGCCTCCCAGCCTTGTTCCTGAGAGTCTTTCAGGGCCTCTCTTAGGGCATCGGTCAGCCACAGTGAATTGACTTCTCCTGCAGGGCAGCGTTTCACCCAGCGGAATGGTGCAGTCCCTGAAGGGTCCTGAGAGCTGCTGATTAACAACTCCCAACGTTTTTTGCCGTCAGATTCAAGGATTGGTCTCGAGTAGAAGTCGAGCTCCCAGTCAGTCTTAGGGCGTTGGTCTGTGATGTTGGGCGTATTGGCAGCAATCATCCCGCTGACTGTTCCTGCTGCCTAAGGACGTTACGAGCTTTGTTGGCTCGATCAGTTGCTTCAGCCATAACCTTATCTTTTTCGATTAGAAGTTCGCCCGGCTGTCCTTCCAGTAGGGCTGTGTTCAGGGCAATGCGTCCGCGACCAGGGTCCATTTCGGTGATCAAGGCTTTGACTCGATCTCCTTGGTTGAATACCTCCCGCAGGGATCTAAGAGTGCCCCCGGTGATCATCGATTGGTGAAGTAGGCCACTCACACCTCCTAGGTCTATGAAGAAACCGTAGGGCTTCACTGCTACGACTTGACCTTCCACGAGCTGTCCTACTTCAAGTTCAGAGAAACGGGCGGCGGTAGCGGCCCGTTTCTCTGAAAGCACCAGCTTGCGGGTTTCTGGATTGACTTCCAGGAAGGCCACACCAAGGGTTTTTCCGACAAGAGCTTCGTGATTCTCTCCATCTTGGAGCTGAGAGCGGGGGATAAATCCTCGTAGGCCTTCAAGGTCGCAGGTCACTCCACCACGGTTGAATCCATTGACCTTGACCTGGGCGACCTTGCCTTCCTTCTCCATCTGCTGCACTTTGCTCCAGCTCTTACGCAGTTCTAGAGCTCGACAGCTGATGGTGACCATCCCATCGGCGTTTTGCTCTCGGGTGACAAGTACTTCTACCTCTAAGCCCTTTGGGAAGCGCTCTTTGAGGTTTGTAATCACGCCAAGGCCGCATTCGTTTTTGGGCATAAAGCCTGGTGCTTTCCCGCCGATGTCGACGTAAACACCATCGCTTTCTAAGGCGATGACCTTGCCTGTCGCCACTTCCCCTGTGGTTCCAATTGGCTCGTTTTCATCTAGAGCAGCTAAGAAGGCGTCTTCATCGAAGTCGAAATCGTCGACACTGCGGGATGGGCTCGATTGCCTTTCTTCGTTTCGATGATCGATGCCCTTGGGGGCCGAATCGCTTCGGCGTGACTGATCGGCCGGACCAAGTAGATCGGCCATTGTCATGTTTTGCAGCTCGCCGAGATCAAAACGACTCTCATCAGAGGCTGCATCAGCTGAGACGGGTCGATTGGGGGCGCTGCTGGGCTGGCCTGACCCTGCAGTTGCTTCGCTGCCAGGGGGAGATGTTTCGGCAGCTTCACGCAGTCGCTCTTCTTGCTCCACACGCCTGCTGATATGCATGACCTGCAGGGGCTTGCGAGGGGCTTCCGCTGCGGGTTTAGGGGGCTTTGGTCTATTGGGCTGCGGACTGCCTGATCCGGCCATGGGGGCCTTGGGGTCGTCGATCGACCATTCTGACAGGCAGGGTGGGGTTCTGTTCGGAGATCGGTGCTGATGTCTATTACTTCCCGGCGCTTTGACCATCTCAGCTGGCCAGAGGCTGCAGAGGCGGTTGGTCTGGAGGGATCCACCTTGGCTTGGCCATTCGGGGCCTGTGAACAGCATGGTCCGCACTTGCCTCTGATGACGGATGCTTTTTTTGCTGAGCGGATGTTGGTTGAGGTTCTTGAACGTTTGCCTGCAGACCTGCCGATCTGGATGTTGCCAGCCCAGCCATTGGGATTTTCTCCGGAACATGAGGCATTTCCTGGAACTATTTCTCTTTCAGCGAACCTGATGTTTCAGCTGGTTATCGAAGTTGGTCAGCAATTAGCGGCTATGGGAGCTCGTCGTTTGCTGCTTTTCAATGCACATGGTGGTCAGATTGGCTTATTGCACGTGGCGGCACGGCAGCTTCGCGCTCAATGCCCTGGGATGGCTGTATTGCCCTGTTTCCTCTGGAGTGGTGTGGAGGCACTAAAGGATTTGCTCCCTAAAAGTGAGTGTGAGGTAGGGCTGCATGCTGGTCTGGCTGAGACCAGCCTGATGCTGTCCATGGCGCCTGAGTTGGTAGGGCTCGATCGCCCTATCGACGGTGACCACTACACTCCGGGCCAGATCACTACCCCGCCGATGGGGTGGAGCCTTGAGGGGCATGCTCCATGTGCTTGGCTGACGGACGATTTCAGTGAGTCCGGGGTGATAGGCGATAGCCGAGAGGCTAATGCTGAGCTAGGCCATGCGTTGGAGCAGGCTCTGGCCGATCACTGGGTTAATTTGCTGATCAGCCTGATGGGAAGCCAATGGCCTCCGGTTAGAGATCCTGCAAGGTTGTGATCTGAACGGGCCACATGAGTCAATTTCCTCAAAGAGAAGGTTAAAGTCTCACGACTGCCGAATTTTAAAAGAGATCCATGCCGACGCTTGACATGCCTGAGGCTGCTGTTCTTGACAGCCCAATTGGATCGTCAGAAGCCTTACCTGACTTCACTGCAGCCTCTTATAAGGATGCCTACAGTCGAATCAACGCAATAGTAATTGAGGGCGAGCAGGAAGCCCATGACAATTACATCGCGATTGGCACTCTGCTTCCTGATCATGTCGATGAGCTCAAACGGCTTGCCAAGATGGAGATGAAGCACCTGAAGGGCTTCACAGCTTGCGGCAAGAACCTTGGTGTTACGGCTGATATGAACTTCGCGAAGGAGTTTTTTGCTCCTTTACGTGACAACTTCCAGAAAGCTTTAGAAGAAGGCAAAACACCCACCTGCCTGCTGATACAGGCGCTATTGATTGAAGCCTTTGCCATTTCGGCTTATCACACCTATATCCCTGTCTCTGACCCCTTTGCTCGCAAGATTACTGAAGGTGTCGTGAAGGACGAGTACACCCACCTCAATTATGGCGAGGCTTGGCTCAAGGCCAATTTGGAGAGTTGCCGTGAGGAGTTGCTTGAGGCCAATCGCGAGAATCTGCCTTTAATTCGCCGGATGCTTGATCAGGTTGCTGGTGATGCTGCCGTGCTGCAGATGGACAAGGAAGATTTGATTGAGGATTTTCTGATCGCATACCAGGAATCTCTTACAGAGGTTGGCTTTACCACTCGTGAGATCACACGCATGGCGGCTGCAGCCCTTGTGGGCTGAGGGGTTTTTATCTCTTCCATCCTTCCTTCGCTCTTATGCCTGTTTACGCTCTTCAGGTTGATTCAAGGCAGTTGACCCTGAAGATCAGCCTTCATGGGAGCATGGTTGACTTGGACCTCTGCCGCGTATATAGCGGCAGCTCAGATTCGCCGTACGTCAGCACTACATGTTTGGTCTGATTGGTCATTCCACCAGTTTTGAAGATGCCAGGAAGAAGGCACTTGAGATTGGCTATGATCATCTGGATGGAGACCTAGATGTTTGGTGCAGTGCTCCTCCCCAGTTTTTGGAACAGATTGAGGTCGAAAGCCTCACAGGAAAGAAAATAGAAGGGGCATATATCGATTCATGTTTTGTACCAGAAATGTTGAGTCGGTTCAAAACTGCCCGTCGCAAAGTTCTCAATGCCATGGAATTAGCACAGAAGAGAGGCATTGATATCAGCGCCCTAGGCGGATTTACCTCAATTATTTTTGAGAACTTCAATCTACTTAAGCATCAACATGTACGCAACACCACTCTTGAATGGGAGCGTTTTACGACTGGTAATACTCATACAGCATGGGTTATTTGTCGTCAGCTTGAAAACAATGCCCAACTTTTAGGCATTGATTTAAGCAAGGCCAATGTGGCGGTTGTTGGTGCCACTGGGGATATAGGTAGTGCTGTTTGCCGTTGGCTTTCCTCTCGAACTGGCGTCGCCGAACTTCTATTGGTGGCTAGACAGCAAAAACCTCTTGTTGAACTTCAAGCTGAATTAGGTGGCGGCAGAATATTGAGTCTTGAAGAGGCCTTGCCTGAAGCTGATGTTGTGGTTTGGGTTGCCAGCATGCCTCCAACCCTTGAAATTGATATGGAGAGTTTGCGCAAGCCTTGCCTGATGATTGATGGGGGCTATCCGAAGAACCTGGATACAAAGTTTGCTGGGGGAGGGGTGCATGTGCTCAAAGGAGGAATCGTTGAGTTCTGCAATGACATCAGCTGGGATGTTGGCTGGATGGCAGAGATGGATAAACCTCAGAGGCAAATGTTTGCCTGTTTTGCAGAAGCAATGCTGTTGGAGTTTGAGAATTGCCACACAAATTTCAGTTGGGGGCGTAACCAGATCACCCTTGAGAAGATGGATTTCATCGGCATGGCATCTTTGCGCCATGGCTTTTCAAGCCTCAATCTCAATCACCAACTTCAGGCTGCAGCAGCCTGAACCTTGTTTCTGGATCTTCTCTTGTTATGGCTCGTCGTTACCTGCTTGAGTTCGAGAAGCCCCTTGTAGAACTTGAGCAGCAGATTGAACAGATCCGAGAGCTTGCACGCGATTCAGAGGTTGATGTAAGTCAGCAACTGCTCCAGTTGGAGACTCTGGCGGCCAGAAGACGGGAGGAGATTTTCCAGGCGCTCACCCCGGCCGAGAAAATTCAAGTAGCTCGGCATCCTCATCGGCCGAGCACCCTGGATTTCATCCAGATGTTTTGCGACGACTGGGTTGAATTGCATGGTGATCGGCGTGGCGGCGACGATCAGGCTTTGGTTGGTGGAATCGGACGCATTGGTGAACGCCCTGTGCTGCTGATCGGACATCAAAAGGGCAGAGACACAAAGGAAAATGTGGCCAGAAATTTTGGGATGGCTACGCCTGGTGGTTACCGCAAGGCTCTTCGCCTGATGGATCATGCCGATCGTTTTCGTTTACCCATCCTCACTTTCATCGATACGCCGGGTGCATATGCAGGTCTTCTTGCCGAGGAGCAGGGGCAAGGTGAAGCCATTGCAGTCAACTTGCGTGAAATGTTCCGTTTGCGTGTGCCTGTGATCGCCACGGTGATTGGTGAAGGAGGTTCCGGAGGTGCGCTTGGAATTGGCGTGGCTGATCGTTTGCTCATGTTTGAGCACAGCGTCTACACCGTGGCGAGTCCAGAAGCCTGTGCTTCGATTCTTTGGAGAGATGCCGCCAAAGCTCCTGAGGCTGCAGCTGCGTTGAAGATCACTGGCCCAGACCTACTCAGCTTGGGAGTGGTGGATGAAGTGCTTCCAGAGCCAGCCGGAGGCAACAACTGGGCCCCACTTCAGGCCGGGGAAGTTCTCAGGGAGGCTATCGAGCGACACCTCGATGAGCTGCGTGGTTTATCGATTAATCAACTTCGCGAATCTCGGTATCGGAAATTCCGGGCTATGGGTCGCGTGCTCGATCCAAGCTCGTCGGAAACCGGTTTGCCTGCCTAATGTGATCGGGGTTGCATACGCTCCTTGCCTACTGCCCTGATTACGGGAGCATCCCGCGGAATCGGAGAAGCAACTGCGAGGTTGTTTGCCAAGTCCGGTTGGGATTTGATTTTGGTGGCCCGCAGCCAAGCTGCACTTCAGGCACTTTCCCTAGACCTTGAGAACACAGGTCAGAATGTTCTTTTTAAATCGATCGATCTGGCTGATCCAGAAGCTATCGCTGCTGGTATCGAGGACTTGCTTGGTCGGGGAGGTTGCCCATCAGTGTTGATCAACAATGCTGGGGCGGCTTGGACGGGAGATCTTCTATCCATGCCTTTGCAGCGCTGGCAATGGTTGCTTCAAATGAATCTCACCAGCGTCTTCCAGTTGTGTTCTCTCGTGGTGCCTGCGATGCGGACCAGCGGTGGATTGGTGATCAATGTGAGCAGTCATGCTTCTCGTAATGCGTTCCCCCAGTGGGGTTCGTACTGCACCACCAAAGCGGCCTTGGCCACTTTTACTCGATGCTTAGCAGCTGAGGAGCGCAAGCATGGGATCCGTGCTTGTACTCTCACGCTTGGTTCGGTCAACACCCCCCTTTGGGACACTGAAACCGTCCAAAGTAGCTTCGATCGTGATGCCATGCTTTCTGTTGAGCAGGCTGCCGCTGCCCTTCTTCACTTGGCTCTACAGCCATCAACACAGGTGATTGAAGATCTCACTCTGATGCCAGCCACTGGCGCTTTTTGAACCAGCCTTTAATGACTTCCATAATCCCAGCATCATCGAAAGGCCTTGGCAATGACACAAATGCCTCGCCTGAAAATGGGCAAATTGCCAATACAAGCAAGATCTCCGAGCGTATACGTGAGCGGTTTATTGCTCAAGGTGTTTCCTTCCTCGCTAACGACAATGTTTCGGAATACATTCAACCAGGAGAATTGCAGGAGCTTGAAGTAGAAGTTGCCGGTCGTGTGCGTGACCTGTTACAAAGCCTTTTGATTGATGTTGATAACGACCACAACACGGAAGAGACAGCTGAGCGGGTTGCTCGCATGTATCTCAACGAAGTTTTTAAGGGCCGCTATCAGAAGCAGCCAAAGATTACAAGCTTCCCCAATGTCAAGCAGCTCGATGAGATCTATACCGTTGGACCGATCACGATGCGTTCGGCCTGCTCTCACCATTTTGTACCGATTATGGGTAATTGCTGGATTGGAATAAAACCTGGTACCCGTGTAATCGGACTCTCTAAGTTCGCAAGAGTGGCTGATTGGGTGTTTTCACGGCCACATATACAAGAGGAGGCCGTAATGATCTTGGCTGATGAAATTGAGCGCCTATGTGAGCCTCAGGGCCTTGGAATTATTGTCAAAGCGGAGCACTACTGTATGAAATTACGTGGCGTAATGGAACCTCAGTGCACCATGGTGAATTCAGTTGTGCGAGGTGTTTTCCGGCATGACCCTAGTCTTAAGCAGGAATTCTTTGAGCTCGTTCGTCAGCAGGAGGCTACTCTTGCGACTTAAGAATTTTATCGATGATAACCCCAGAGAGTCAGGGCTGAGTGATTGACATAGCCTGATGGATGTGTGTAGATCTATTGGCTTTATTAGTCGATTCTCCACTCAGCCTCTCTCGGGCTAACTTCCCCTTTCGCAACCTAAGCGTCCATGCCTTCTCCTTTTTTTGCAATGGCTCTTGACTTGGGTCCAGTTACGATTGGAGTCATTGTGATTGCTGCCTTGTTGGTGCTAGGTGCAAATGTCTTCTTTGGAATTAAACAAAGAGAGGAGCTGCTAGATAAGCAAACAAAAGAATAATCAGCCGCCATTGTGGTCAGGTCTGTTTGAGGCGCCTAACAAGTCTCTGTCTAGGTATCTCCTAGTTGTTTTGAGAGATGTCTATCCATAGATTTAGTGTGTCTAGATGCTTTGTCTTTCCTGGGCTTGTTCAGCTTGGCTCCGACTATCTATTCGGCAATGGATTGTTGCTCGGACACCACCTTGGGTTCTACTGAGTGAATGTTGCTTGAGAAATTACGAGAGTCTTTGCAAGCGTTAGTTGCGCTATCCCCGTGAAGGTAAATGGAAGTAGCTAGTTGGCAATAATAGTTAGCCTCTTTGTGGGTATGACGATGCATCATCAATGCAAATAGTTTTTATTTCTAGTACAAGTAGATAGCAGGTGAATGTTTTCTCAGGCTTGTTTTGGTAGAGATGCCGAATGATCTAAACTTCTGTTGTTGGTGAGTGCCTGGCTCTCTCAGGGCGATGCTAAATCTCTTCTAAGAGAAGAATTCGTTGCAGCTATAATTAAGTTAAGGGCTTTGATTTAACGCTTGATCTATCCCTGATACTGACGTACCGCTTGAACCAGGGCTTCGACCAGGTTTAGATCCTTGATCCCTGGCGAAATCTCCAGACGGCTTGAGGCATCCAAACCCCATGGATTCACCTGGCTCAAAAGTTCTGGAATCCACTCTGCGGAGACACCACCCGCTAACCACCATGGCAGTTCAAATTGGGTTTGGTGGAGCCAGTTCAGGGGAAGTCGATGGCCTGTTCCACCAAGTTGTCCAGGTCTCCATGCATCGAGGAGTAGCGCGTCGACCTGGCCTACATAGGTATGGGCAAGGCAGAGATCTTCATGGGTACGTATGCGCAGGGCTTTCCACCACTGCGTATTCGGGTGCTGCATACGCAGGTTTGCGCAGTGTTCTGGAGTTTCTTGGCCGTGAAGCTGGATTGTCGACGGTGCACCTTTTCCTTGCAGGGCTTCGGCTAGGTCGATGTCATTTGGATCAGCGACCACCCAGACCCGTTGGAGTTCTGGCTTGTAGCTCTTGAGTTGAGCGAAAAGGTCTCGTCGTTGTGGTTCCGCGAGATAACGAGGTGAGTTTGCGACGCCGATCACGCCAATTGCTTCGACACCAAGCTCTGCAATCGATTTGGCTTGGTCAATGTTGGTAAGACCGCAGATCTTCACTGCGGTGGATGTGGGAGACCCCATAGGCAAGACCATTGGCTCGAGACTTTTCTAAGATCGGTTTGCTACTGGCCGCTGATCCGGCTCGATGGAGATGAAAGGGTGGGCGAAGGCTGGGAGCTGATGAAGATTCGGGGAATCCCCTTAAGGATTCATCCCAGCTGGTTTGTGATCCTGTTGCTTTTTACCTGGATTTCACAAAATCAGGTGTCCGCTGCAGCTGAATCTTCGCTTCCAGTTTGGATCAGCTGGGGTCTGGGGTTGATTACGGCCCTGTTGTTGTTTTTGTCTGTTCTCCTGCATGAGTTAGGCCACTCTTTGGTCGCTCTGCGTGAGGGGGTCAAGGTTCGCAGTATCACGCTGTTCTTCCTTGGAGGTGTAGCCAGCGTTGAGAGGGAGTGCTCTACACCGATGGCCTCTTTAAGGGTTGCAGCAGCAGGACCATTGGTGAGTTTGGTGTTAGCGGTTTCCTTGCTTACGGCAGGGGTGCATGCGGCTGATCACATCAATCCGCTGCTTGCCAATCTCGTTGGGCAGTTGGGTGGGCTCAATTTGCTGCTAGCCCTTTTTAACTTGCTGCCTGGGCTGCCTCTTGATGGAGGGTTGATCCTTAAGGCTTTGGTCTGGCAGTGGACTGGCAGTCAAAGGAAGGGTGTTCAGGTCGCTACAGCAACTGGTCGTGTCCTGTCTCTTTCGGCAATGGTGTTGGGGGGGTGGTTGCTCTTCTTTAAAGGTGGTGGGATTGGTGGGCTTTGGTTGTTGATGCTTGGTTGGTTTGGTCTCGGTGCATCTCGCTCTCAAACCCAGCTACTTGCCTTGCAGAAAGTGTTGCGTGAGCTCAACGTGGGCCAGGCAGCTGGGCGACGCTTCCGTGTTCTTGAAGATGACCAGTCGTTGCGCAGGCTTAGTCAGTTGCGTTTGGCTGGCAGTGAAGACCAGCCACCTCAGGAATGGGTTTTAGTTTGTCGCTCTGGTCGATGGGTTGGTTATATGACGGATCAACCCTTAAAAGAATTGCCTGTGCAGCAATGGGATAGGCAATGCCTGGCGGATCACATGAAACCGATATCTGAGTTGCCTTCCATTGTCGAGAAAGCCCCGTTATGGCAGGCGGTGATGGCGCTAGAACAGTCTGATGAGGGGAGGCTTCTTGTTTTTAATATTGCTGGTCTTCCTTGCGGAACATTAGATCGAATTGACCTTTCCGAGGCTGTGCTCAAGCGTCTTGGGGTAAGGCTTCCTGCTCAGTTTCTCGAAGCTGCTCGCCGTCAGAACACCTATCCCCTGGGTATGGCACTGCCTAAGGTTGTTGAGTCGATGGTCTCTGGCGGATTGGTTGAGCAGCCTGAGGCATCCATCAGTACGTCATAGTTAGCTGCTTTGTTGGCAACTGAACTCCATTCATCGTTGGTGATAGGGCTCTCTTGCCAGTTCACCTCTGGCCAACAGGAGCGAAACGTTGTTTGCAGGCGATTGCTCAGGCCTTCCCTAGGGATTGATGCTGGTGCTTGGCTGGGTGGTTCGCAATGGAAGACCTCTCGCCAGAGTCTTTGAGGGGGATTCAGGATGATTTCGCCATGTTGAAGGAGATGGCCCTGACGCCAGAGTTGGGCACTGCCGATGCGTTTGTGACCCTGAGGATCCACAAGATCAGCGGCTGTGGATAAAGCGAAGCAATTGCTCTCGATGGCCCCCCTGGCTGGGTGATGGCCAAATTGCAAAGGTAATCCGAGCTCTTTAAAGCCCCTTATGAGCCATTGACAAGCTTGTTTATAAGCTTGTTGTCTCTGGCGGGGAGGAGAGGGCCAGATCAGTGCATAAGTGAGACCTCCTGCGTGCAGGACTGCACTGCCGCCACTGGGTCGCCTAACCATCTGTAGATCTCCTTGTTTTGCCAGAGCATTCCAGTGCTGCGGCCAATGGCGTTGGTTGCGGCCAAGGGAAAGCCATGGACCATTCCATTGATAGAAGCGCAGTGTTGGCAGTGGTTTCGCATCTGCTTGGTAAGACTCAAGCAGCACCTCATCAAGGGCCATCTGTTCTGGGCCGGACAATCGCAAAGGGGAGATCAAGCGGCCGCGACCTGGCGAGATAGGTAGGCAGGATGCAGCTGTCGGCATAGAGCGGCGATGGTGTTGTGGGATTTGATGGTGTTTGTGCCTTTGGGGCTTTTGGCAGGTGGTCTTGCTGGTCTCCTGGGCATTGGTGGCGGCCTTATCTTTGCGCCACTCCTGCTGTGGATGGGGCTTAGCCCCCACCAGGCGTTGGCAACCAGTACTTTCGCCATTGTTCCCACTGCGTTGAGTGGCACACTGACCCACCTCTTCGCTGGAGGGTTTCAGCTTCGAGCTGGATTGAGCATCGGAGTGGCCGCATTTTTGTCTTCATTGCTGTTCAGCAAGATTGGTTTAGATGTTTCTGGGTGGCTTTTGCTGACGTTTCAGGTGGTGCTCTATCTCGTGGTGGCGGCCACGATTCGCTCAGAGCCTCATCAAGCAGGTCAGCAGCTCAAATCCACTCTTTTTTTGTCGGGTCTTGCAGTCGTTGGCGGTGTTGCAGGATTTTCCGCAGGGTTGCTTGGTTTGGGGGGTGGTTTGCTGATGGTGCCTTTGATGGTGAATGGTTTGGCTGTTCCTATTCACTTGGCGATCCGTTTAAGCACCCTGGCCGTGACATGTTCAGCGACTGCGGCCTCTTTACAGTTTCTTGGCGAGGGACGGGGCTCTGCAGGGATTGGGCTTTTGCTCGGTGGCGTGGCAGCTCTGGCCGCTCATTGGTCAGCGTCAAGGCTTGCAAGGGTTTCTGGCAATCGTCTGGCATGGATGTTGAGAACACTTTTGCTGTTGCTTGCCTTTGGCACTGGCCGTCAGGCCCTGACCCTGGTGTTGGGGCATTAACTATTCCACGTGCAAGTTTCAGCGCTAAGCATCGAGTTTCAAGAGCCCATGTTTTTTGCTGAAAGGGTTATTAATCAGTTGATCTTCAGGAACCCTCTTCTCCTTAGGAAGTCGCTTCGAGACTTTGCTCTCAAGGGGCTTTGAGAGGCGTCTTTCCAGTCAGTGGCTGGTGGGGAGATTGATCTGTCAATGGCATTCGACGGAGGAAGTGTCATTGATAGGTGTGACAGGCCTTTGCGAAGACTGGTCTTAGGTACCGTTTTGCTAGGAGAATATGAATGCTTCTAGCGTTCCCCTTCCATCATGGGCATCACTGATATTGCAAATGTCGACTTGGCCGGTTTGTGCCTCGTGGTTGTTTTTCATTGCGGTGTGCTAGCCCTTCGCCTTGGCGTAAGCCTTCATGAGGCTTGATTGAGGTTCTGATCTGATTGGGTCTAGCCCCTTGGCAGTTTTGGTTTGCTGCGCTACAAGCGGGCAACCGTTGAATAAACTTGGGCTCTCCCCTGGCTAGACCCAGGTCAAAACAGAAAAGCGCAGCTCGGCGTCAGCGGAAGCAGACTCATCCTCAGGTGATGGATGCAGTCACTATGGCGTCTACTTTGCAGCTGCAAGAGCAGCGCAGAGAGATTAATTTCAGCCTGTTGGCATTGACCATGAAGCTGGGATTGGTTTCCCTTTGTGTTGTGACCCTGGTCAAGCTCTCAATCGCTTACCAGGAACGTCTTGATCGTCATGGTGAACTTGTCGCCGTGTTGAATCTTGAATCTGCCCAGCTGAAAACCCTTCAGCAACGTTTTGATCGCTTGTTCACCCTTGGCGGTGGCATTCGCCTGATGGACGAGCATGATCATTGGATCGCCCCGAATCGCTTGAGGGTCATCTGGCGCTGAGTTTTGTTTTGCTTGCGTCGAGAGTGAAGCTCAGCGCTTAGTTTTATCTATACCAACCTGCTGCTCTCAAGGCTGCGTCGATGGCTTCTTCTCAAGCTTCTCCAGGCACCGTCTTAATCACGGGCACGACCTCTGGAGTCGGGTTGTATGCCTGCAAGGCACTCGTCTATCGAGGCTGGCAGGTGATTACTGCGAATCGACATCCATTGAGGGCTGTTGCCGCTGCCGAGAGGGTGGGTATCCCAGCCAGTCAACTTCATCATCTAAGGATGGATTTGAGTGATCTCCAGAGCGTTCGCGATGGTGTCGAGACTCTTCTCGACTCGCTCGAACAACCGCTGGATGCTCTGGTTTGTAATGCCGCGGTCTATCAGCCCAGGCTAAGCAAACCGAAGCGCTCAGCTCAGGGCTACGAGCTCTCGATGGCAACCAATCATTTCGGGCATTTCTTGCTGATTCAACTTTTGCTTGAGAACCTCGGCAAAGCAGGAGTATTCAAATCAGCGAGGTGCTCTAATTTGTCTTCTGCCCGAGTGGTCATTCTTGGAACAGTTACCGCTAATTATAAGGAGCTTGGCGGCAAGATCCCAATTCCTGCACCGGCTGATCTGGGTAATCTTTCAGGTTTTGAGCAAGGGTTTCATGCGCCTATCAGTATGGCGAGTGGCAAAAGCTTCAAGCCCGGCAAGGCATATAAAGATAGCAAGCTCTGCAACATGATCACCACGCAGGAGCTCCACAGGCGCCTACATGAAGAATCAGGGATTTTATTTACCTCTCTTTATCCTGGTTGTGTGGCTGATACACCGTTATTCCGCTACACACCAAAAATCTTCCGATTTTTGTTTCCTATATTCCAGAGGCTGATTACTGGTGGATATGTCACCCAGGCCAAGGCTGGTCAGCGGGTTGCACAGGTTGTGACTAATCCAGAGTTTGGTGTATCAGGTGTGCATTGGAGTTGGGGCAATCGTCAGAAGAAGAATCGAGAAAGTTTCCGACAGGAACTATCGGAAAGGGCGACAGATCCAATCACAGCAAAACGTGTCTGGGAATTGTCGATGAAATTGGTTGGCTTGACTTAAATGATTAAGGGCTTTGCTCCTTTTAGAGGTTAGTCAAAGCCAAGCAGGTCAAAAATTTCGCGATCTTTCAGTGGTTCCGCTTCTAGAGGCTCAACATTGTCGAGCATTTTTTGTGCTAGTGAAAGATATTCATTTTGACATTCAATTACCCCCTCTTCTGATGAGTCCATCTCGAAAATTGTACATTTCTTAAGTCTTGATCTACGTATTGCATCAACGTTTTTAAAATGAGCCATAGTTTTCAGCCCTGTCTCTTGATTGAATTTTTCTATTTGATCTAATTCGGCAGAACGATTTGCAATGACTCCGCCAAGGCGAACTTTGTAGTTCTTAGCTTTAGCGTTAATTGCAGCGACAATGCGATTCATCGCAAAAATCGAATCAAAGTCGTTGGCGGTGACGATTAAGCAGTAGTTCGCATGTTGCAAGGGTGCAGCGAAGCCGCCGCAGACCACGTCTCCAAGCACATCGAAGATCACCACATCGGTGTCTTCCAGCAGGTGATGCTCTTTGAGCAGCTTTACGGTCTGCCCAGTGACGTAACCACCGCAACCGGTGCCGGCTGGAGGTCCTCCGCTCTCGACACACTTGACTCCATTGAAACCTTCAAACATGAAGTCGTCTGGTCGCAACTCTTCGCTATGGAAATCAACCTCTTCAAGGATGTCGATCACCGTAGGCACCATGCGATGCGTAAGCGTGAAAGTACTGTCGTGCTTGGGATCACAACCAATCTGCAGCACTCGTTTGCCGAGTTTGGAGAATGCGGCGGAAAGATTGGAGGAGGTGGTGGACTTACCAATTCCACCTTTCCCATAGACCGCGATCACCAGGGCCCCTTCCTCAATGCGCATGGCAGCATCCTGCTGAACTTGCACACTGCCTTCGCCATCGGCTGGTCGTGTCAGGGTCGTGGTCATTGAGAGATCTTGCTTAAGTACTTGTTGTTATTCAAGGCGAATAGATCTATGTCTGTTGGTTCCTAACAAATTCGATACAACTGGTTGCTTGGTTTGCTTGCTTTTCGAGACAAAGGGTTTGATCTTTGAGGAAAGATGAGTGTAAACACTCATCCCCTTTGCCCCTTGTAATGACTAGAGGTTTCTCTATTTTTTCTGATAGTCAAGCCCGAAAGTGGACTTTTGCGTCGTAAACGGTTTCGCTATCGATACGTCTACAACCAGCCTGGCGCGCATATTTTTCCGTATTGCGACGAACCTTTCCGCGTACAAAGAAGGGGATCTTTGCGAGCTCTGCTTCTCCCTCTGGGGTCCAGAGAGGTGATTCCTCAGATGAGGAATCTGCATTTGATTGCGTTGATGGATTGGTTGCTGCTTGGCTTTGTTGTTGTTCCGTTTGGCTCTGATGTCCGCCTAGGTGTCCTAGGTGGCTTTGATGACCATCCACAAATTCAAAGTCATGGCGGAACATACCGATTAGATGCTCCTCAAGGCCCATCATCAATGGATGCACCCAGCTATCGAAAATGACGTTTGCACCTTCCCATCCCATTTGTGGGCTGTATCTGGCCGGGACGTCTTGCACGTGCATCGGTGTGCTGATGACTGCACAGGGAATACCCAGTCGTTTGGCACTGTGCCGCTCCATCTGTGTGCCAAGCACAAGTTCGGGTGCTGCCTCTGCCATGGCAGCTTCCACGGCAAGGTAGTCATCGCTGATGAGTGCTTCAAGTCCTAGTTCCTTCGCTGCAGCTCGCACCGGTCTGGCCATTTCGCGGCTGTAGGTGCCAAGACCCACCACTTTGAAACCCAGCTCTTGATCAGCAATCCTTGCTGCGGCAATGGCATGGGTGCCATCGCCGAAAATGAACACGCGCTTGCCGGTGAGGTAGTTGGAATCCACAGACTGTGAATACCAGGGCAGTTTCGATTGCTCTGCACCTTCGCCTGGATTGGGTGCAGGCATCTCTAACAATTGATGGAGTTCCTCTAAAAAGTCTTTGGTAGCACCCACTCCGATCGGCACTGTTTTGGAGAACGGCATGCCGTAATTGCGCTCAAGCCAGAGACAAGTTGCTTCTGCGATTTCAGGGTAAAGACAGACATTCAGATCAGCATTGGGCAGCCGCATTAGATCGGCTGGCCTTGCTTCAAGTGGAGCAACAACATGTACATCAATGCCGTGTTGATTGAGCAGTTTTTCCAATTCGAGAATGTCGTCTCTACAGCGGAAGCCGAGGAGGGTTGGGCCCAAGAGATTCACTCTGGGCCGGCGTCCTTCGCTTTTCCATGCAGCAGGGCTATGACTTACGCCAGATTCCTCAGAAGGCTGCTTGCTGAGGATGCCTCGCACGAGTTGATAGAACGTTTCTGAGGCTCCCCAATTTTCTTTCTTGCTGTAGGCCGGCAGCTCTATACCCACAACAGGCATGTTGAAACCCATGCCTGAAGCAAGCGAGCCGGGTTGGTCTTGAATGAGTTCAGCGGTGCAGCTTTCACCTACTAAGAGTGCTTCGGGGTTAAAGCGCTCCACGGCTTCACGCAGATGACCTTTGACCAATTCAGCAGTATCTCCTCCTAGATCCCTGGCTTGAAAGGTGGTGTAGGTCACGGGGGGCCTGCGTCCGCGTCGCTCGATCATCGTGAACAGCAGATCCGCGTAAGTGTCTCCTTGCGGGGCATGCAACACATAATGCACTCCTTCCATCGAGGAAGCGATGCGCATGGCTCCTACGTGAGGAGGGCCTTCATAGGTCCAGAGAGTGAGTTCCATTGGTTTTTTAGACGCTTACGAGGAGTTGGTTGTTGAGAAGGTCGCGGCGATGCAGTGGCCTTGCAAACAGTTCGGCGAGGTCTGCAGCTTGATCAATGCCGTGGATGGGGCTAAAGATCAATTCGATTGACCATTTCGTTGCAATCTCTTCCGCTTCAAGGGGATTTGCCAAACCCATACCGCAGACAACTAGATCAGGACGCTGCTCCCTAACCCTGTCGAGCTGCTTCTCCACATGTTGGCCCTCCATGACCTGCGTGTTATGCGGTAGCAGTTCCAATTCAGACTGCATCATGTCTCGATTGAGATAAGGAACTCCAACTTCTACGAGTTCCATTCCACATTCTCTGTGAAGGAAACGTGCTAGTGGAATTTCCAACTGGGATTCAGGCATCAGGAAAATTCGCTTTCCAGCCAGTTGTTCTTTGTAGGGCGATAAAGCCTTTTGGGCGCGCACCATCAAAGGTTCAAGGATGGTTGCAACGTGACTGCCATTGATACCAAAAGCTTTGGCTGCCGCTTCCATCCAGAGTCGGCTTCCCTCAGCGCCCAGAGGGAAAGGCGCTTGAAGGATCTCGGCGCCTCTGTCTTTGAGTTCCCTAGCCGTGTCAGTTAAGTAGGGCTGGGTTAGCAGAACACGGGTGCCAGGTCCTACGGATGGCAGATCAGTCGACTGTCTTGGCGGCAAGCTGGACACTGAGGGGATGCCAAGGCGCTCGAAGAGATGTTTGAGACGATCTTCAACTGCGTTGGCCATGGTGCCAACAAGCAGAAGCTGGGCTTCGTTGCTATTAGGCATCAACGGCACCATCGCTTTGAGCGCACCGTCCTCTCCTTGAGTAAAGGTGGTTTCAATGCCGCTGCCTGAGTAATTCAGCACGCGAACGCCGCCTTGAAGCTGTCCATTGAGTCGCTCGGCAACTCTTGCTAGATCTAACTTGATCACTTCGCTGGGGCAGGAACCCACCAGAAAGAGGGTGCGAATTTCAGGACGTCTCGCTAGCAAGTCGTTCACCACCCGATCAAGCTCTTCATGGGCGTCTGCCAGTCCAGCGAGGTCTCGCTCTTCCAGGATGGCAGTGCCAAAACGCGGCTCCGCAAAGATCATCACGCCTGCGGCGCTTTGGATCAGATGGGCACAGGTGCGTGAGCCCACTACGAGGAAGAAGGCGTCGGGCATCCGTCGATGCAGCCAAACAATTGACGTCAAGCCACAGAAAACCTCCCGAGGTCCGCTTTCCTTTAGCAGCGTCGTGCTGCCCATGGGCTGCTCCAAAATCGCTATAACAATTTGCTTGATGAATGAACAAATCTGCGGGAGTTAATAAACTCTTCGGGATCGAGAAAAGCTTTTTGTTATAGAGGCCGGACACATTGCCTCTCTTGCCATACAGGAGGGGCCCCCAGCCAGATATTGTTTTGTTCAAGTCAAGTGGGCAGGAGCACTACGTTTTGGCATTAATCCATGGATTTCATCTGCGCAATGTTCGCGGAGATCTATTAGGCGGATTGACCGCTGCGGTGGTGGCGCTGCCTTTAGCCCTCGCATTTGGCAATGCTGCCCTTGGCGATGGAGGCGCGATCTACGGTCTCTACGGAGCGGTGATTGTTGGCTTCTTCGCAGCGCTGTTTGGAGGTACTCCATCTCAGGTCAGCGGCCCGACTGGACCGATGAGCGTCACTGTGGCAGGAGTTGTCGCCGCTCTTGCTGCTGTTGGTATTTCCACAGCGTTGCCAACGGTTGATGGTCCAGGCGAGCTTTTGCCCCTGGTGATGGCCGCAGTTGTTGTTGGAGGTCTATTCCAAATTTTGTTTGGGGTCTTGCGACTGGGTCGTTACATCACGCTTGTGCCCTATTCAGTGGTGTCTGGTTTTATGTCTGGGATTGGGGTGATCATCCTCATTCTTCAGATTGGACCTCTTTTTGGCATCTCAACCAAGGGCGGTGTGATTGCTTGCCTGACTCAGTTGTCGGCAAACTTTCAACCCAACTGGGGCGCGGTAGCAGTGGCTGTGATGACCTTGGCCATTGTCTTTTTGGCACCTAGGCGTCTCACCGAGTGGGTGCCTTCACCGTTGTTGGCTTTGTTGATCGTTACGCCCCTTTCGGTTGTGCTGTTCAATGACGCGAACCTTGCAGCCCGAGGCATCGATGAGCTACCGCGTATTGGCACGATTCCTGAAGGTGGCCTGGGCTTTTCTTTGCCCAGCTGGGACCCAGCATTTCTACCTTTGATCATCAAATCAGGCTTAGTGCTTGCAGTGTTGGGAGCAATCGATTCACTCTTGACATCACTGGTTGCAGACAACATTTCTCAAACTCGTCATAACTCAGACAGAGAATTGATTGGTCAAGGAATTGGCAACTCAATATCTGGCTTATTTAACGGACTGCCTGGCGCCGGTGCAACGATGCGGACGGTGATCAATGTCAAATCTGGGGGAAGCACGCCACTGTCTGGAATGGTGCATTCCATTGTGCTTTTGATTGTTTTGTATGGAGCAGGTCAGTTCGCAGCTTTAATTCCAACTTCCTTGCTGGCAGGAATATTGGTCAAGGTAGGTCTCGACATCATTGATTGGAGCTTCTTGCTTAGAGCTCATCGACTTTCGATCAAAACAGCTGTTGTCATGTATGGCGTCTTGCTGATGACAGTCTTCTGGGATTTAATCTCAGCAGTTTTGGTTGGTGTTTTTGTCGCAAACCTATTGACAATTGATTCATTAACACAAGCTCAATTGGAAGGAATGGATGCTGATAATCGTTTGATGGATGGTGATGTTGATAACAAATCAGCTGCTGCGGCTAAAGCTGAAGAGCCATCTTTACCTCCTTCAGAACAAGCATTGCTTGATCGCTGTGGCGGGCAGGTGATGTTATTCCGTCTGCGTGGACCATTGAGCTTTGGAGCTGCTTCGGGGATCACAGAACGAATGGCTCTGGTACGTAATTACAAGGTTTTGATCCTTGATATTACTGAAGTTCCTCGGCTTGGCATTACTGCAACTTTGGCCATTGAACAGATGGTTCAAGAGGCAAAGAAACATTCAAGGAAAGCTTATGTTGTTGCTTCAAACGAGAGGGTCCGCAAGAGACTTGAGAAGTTTGATGTGCAAGGGTTGATGACTAACCGAACTCAAGCTCTTGAAGCCGCCCTGGCTGACTTATAAGAGTAAGTGACAACTTATTAGAGATCCCAGCCTCATGAGGCCACCGTCATGGGGTTGGGATCTTTGATAAAAATAATGATATAATCTACCTTGTGAAATCTTAAGCTTTTGAATGATGTAAAAAAATTGTCTAAGCTCCTTTCAACGACATCTTGCCCAGTCATTATCTAAAACAGACCAGATCTTTCTGCAACTTCTTTATATGATCACAGCAACCGCAACGGCACTTGATGCAGGGCTCATACTGGCAAATGTTTTATCACCTAAGGTTTTATTTTTTTTCTTGGGTGCGATTGCAGTTTTCTTGAATGCTGACCTTGAGATTCCTGCGCCGCTGCCGAAATTATTTTCGCTTTATCTGTTGTTGGCCGTTGGCTTTAGGGGTGGCATGGCTTTGGCGAAAGATGGTTTCGGTGGTCAAGTCATCCCAACCATTACTGTTTCTGTTTTAATGGCGGCGATCATTCCGCTGATTTGCTTCTGTATTTTGCGATTGAGGTTTGATGTCTTTAATGCAGCAGCAATATCAGCGACATACGGCTCAATTAGTGCAGTGACCTTTATCGCTGCTGAGAGTTTTCTTCAGGCACAAAATATTTCTTATGACGGATTTATGGTCGCCCCACTGGCGTTAATGGAATCACCGGCAATCATCGTTGGTTTGGTCCTAGTTCGCCTTGGTTCCCGTCAGGCACGTCCTGGCTCTGATGGAACTGGAATGAACTGGGGCAAAGTTCTGCATGAATCGATGCTAAATGGCTATGTCTATTTGATTGCAGGTAGCCTTGTAATTGGTTTCATTTCTTCTATCTATAGCCCTGCTGGTGTAGAGAAGATGGAACCATTCGTTTATAAGTTTTTCTATGGAGTCTTGTGCTTCTTCTTGCTGGACATGGGGATCGTTGCGGCGCAGCGTTTTAAAGACCTCAAAAAAGCAGGAGCGTTTCTTGTCTTTTTTGCCATTCTGATGCCAATGTTCAACGCTTTAATCGGAGGCCTTGTTGCTAGGGCCCTTGGTTTAGGGTATGGCAATGCACTCTTGTTTATCATTTTGTGCTCTAGTGCCTCGTATATTGCCGTACCTACGGCAATGCGAATGACAGTTCCAGAGGCCAATCCAAGATATTACATTTCTAGCGCCTTGGGATTAACTTTCCCCTTTAATCATACGATTGGCATCCCACTATATATGGGTTTGGTTTACAAGCTAATTCCTTCAGCAGCTTAAATCCATGAAACGCCTAGATTTGATCGTAAGTGAGAGAGAGCTTGATTCAGTCATTGAAGCTCTTGATAAAGCTGGGGTACCTGGCTATTCAGTCATTAGGCCTGTAACTGGTAGAGGGCCTGATACGTATGTGACAGAGGGCATGGATTTTAGTGGACTTGGTGCAAATGCTCATGTGATTGTCTTCTGCGAGATAGAAGTTCTTGATAAGTTGCGTGTATCGATAAATCCCATACTTAACTATTATGGTGGTGTAGCTTACGTTGCGGAGGCTGCGCCTCTCTGATGAGAGGGTTTCAGAAGTTTAAAGAGTTAGCATTGTGTTGGTTATATAAACACAGCCAACCTTGTCTTATTCACTCTTTAGAGTTGATCTTTTCGATCAAGGTAAGCACTTGTTTGAAGAAGATGGGAAGCCAAGTAGAGTTTTTGATTAGACATCGCCTGTTTTTATCTAACCTGGCATTGGCTGTGTAATTTGAGAGAATTAGCAGCAAGATTTAGTCGAAAGATGAGTGTTAAGATACATGTACCGTTTTGAAAGCAATCTGGTTGGTTCGAAGGCTTTACTTCTAGTTCTACTAATACGTAATTAGGAGTCTTTATGTAGATGCTATCTAGAGATACTCGCCTGCGCCTCCAAGAGATTCTTGCTCGAGTCGCAAGCGATCAACCTGTTAGCTTAAGTGAACGAATCTATATTCATAAGTTTGCTGACCGAAACCAAACTGTTGCAACCTGGTTGCACAGAGCGAGGAGAGAGCAACAGAAATTGCAACCTCGTGATGGTATCGATCAGTTGCTTGATGGTCTTGAGCTTGGATCATCCGAACCAGATGACTACTGCTCGGAGGATGAAGACCTTGGCGAATGGTTTGGCGGAGCTCCATCCTGGTTGGGAAGGAGCTGACTTTCGATCGTAGGTTTTTCTATCACAATGCAATGTGTCTGCGCTTAGATTTTTTTAAGTGCAGACGAAAACTGACTAAATTTAAGAGAATCGATTTTTTGGATTGATGGCTGCAGTTCGCCTTTTGCCGGCTGTTCTGACTTTATCTCTCACACTTGCTGCTTGTGAGTCATCTAGCCAGAAAGCTGTCAATGATGAAATCAAAGTAGCTGAGGATGCTGAGCTGGTTTGCTCTGCTCGAAATCAAGTTGATCAGGCTGTAGTGCTGGTCAATGCGCTGACTCCTGAATCCACGATTGCCCAGGCTGAAAAGGCTGGCCAATCATTGGATAAGGCTTTAAAGACCCTTGATGTTGCTGAGGAGAAGCTTGGCCAGGCTGAATTCAGTGAGTATCGTGACCAGGTGCAGATCTTCCGCGACGCTGTCGACGAGATACGTGAGAAGAAGGATCTGACTCTTTCTGAAGCTGCTGATCAGCTCAAGGGCAAAGTGGCTCCTGTGATTGCGGCCAGAGAACAATTGATGGCAACCACGGTCTGCATAGATGTTGAACAGTCGGCTAAAGAAGAGTCGGAAGATGAATGATTAAAGACAATCTCTTTTGGGAGATTGATCAGTTTGATGATTAATATTTTAGGGATTCAAAGGCGGCGACGGAATCCATCGCCGCTGAATCCATCAACATTGCGCTCTGGAGTTTTGTCGGAACTGCTGAGCTTCCAAACGTTTCTGCTGACTCGCCTTGCGATCAGCCCTCCTCTTGTGACTTCCTTTGAGCCGGGTCTAGCACCAAGAAGTTTTGACACCTCAGCTGTGCTAAGTGGAGCACCCGTTTGAATGGCCAAAGATGTGAGCTCGAGGCGTTGTCGAAGCGCCAAAAGATCCGTTTGTCCGCCAGTCTCAGCTTGAGACCATGTCCAATCATTTGCACCTTCCCGCATTTTTTGCATCAGGCCCAAACCAATTAAACCCAGTGCTTGCTCTGCTTTTAGGTCTGTTGGAAGGTTTGTAGATTCAGATTTTTTTTCTTGCATGGTGGCCATAGTCCATCCCAATCATTGATTTGGACGGTATCGGCTCTAAGGCCGCTTGCAAGAGCAGTGCGTTTGAAAGATATGTTCAATCACAAGGTATTATCCCCGCCATGCAGCGATTTGCGGGCTTAGAAATTCGGGAGCGGCGTCAAGGTGGAAGCTCGCTGGTGACAGGAACTGAGGTTTTGCCTCAGGCCTCAGGGGCAAGCTGCGTCATTACGACTGATTCGGAGACAGCAAGGGTTGGCCGTCAAAATAGTCATGTGCAGCAAATTGAATTGCGCACGTATGTTTTCCTCGATTCACTTCAGCCTCAGCTAGCTGCCTACATGGGCACGGTGAGTCAAGGCTTTTTACCGATTCCTGGTGATGCTTGCCTGTGGATGGAGGTCTCACCAGGCATGGCTGTCCATCGAGTGACTGATATTGCCCTGAAAGCGAGCAATGTTCGGCTCGGTCAAATGGTTGTGGAAAGGGCTTTTGGTTCTTTGGCCCTATACCACCGTGACCAGAGCACGGTTCTCCATTCCGGCGATGTTGTCTTGGATGCCATTGGCAGTCGGGTTAGTCAGAGAAGCTCTTGTGATGTGAGTTGGACAGAGGTGATCCGTGCGATTACACCAGATCACGCTGTTTTGATTAATCGCCAAAACCGACGCGGTTCGATGATTGAAGCCGGAATGAGCATGTTCATTCTTGAAACCGAACCTGCCGGGTATGTGTTGATTGCTGCCAATGAAGCTGAGAAGTCATCCAATATCACCATCGTTGACGTGAAAGGCGTTGGCGCCTTTGGCAGGCTCACTTTGGCGGGTAAAGAAGGTGATGTTGAAGAGGCTGCAGCTGCGGCAATGCGAGCCATCGATCAAATCAATCGCTAGCTAATCGTTTCAAGTCCGATTTGTTGTCGAAGGCAAGGAGCAAGAATCCGAGCGGCTTTTCCGCGGCTGCCAAGTCTTGATAGTTGTTCGAGGTTCATTTCTCCATAGGTGCAGTTGGCTTCTCTTACCCAAAAAAGTGATTCGAATTCACCACCTTGGTAGGCAGGCGTTTTCAGCAGTTCCCCCCAGCAGGTCCCCTCGGCTGCCTTGAGAAGATGACCCTGTGAATCGCATAAAACCATCACGCTGCAGAAGCGTGCACTCCGATAGGGGTTGTCAGCAAGTGCAGCAAGGATTTTTTTGATCTTTTCTTGATTGTTTGGGGCATAGCGGGCCGAGAAAAGCCCTGGGGCTCCATCAAGAGCATCAACTTCAAGACCAGAGTCGTCAGCGATAACCAAGCTCCCTAAAAGTTCTGCTGCCGCACGAGCTTTAAGGAGGGCATTGTCTAGATAAGTGGAACCGGTTTCCTCAACATTTAGATCACTGGGTTGTCTTTGCACATTGATCGGCAGTGGACCCAGCATTGCCTCGATTTCGGCAACCTTGCGGGGGTTTCCACTAGCAATGGCCAGCAGTGGTTGAGCCAAACCAAAAAAAACCTGGCTTTTCATTCTGCTGGAGAGGGTGACTTAGAGAAGGCTCTTTGAAATGTCTGAGACAGGACGGGATGAAAAGACCAGACTTCGGCCAACGCTGACCGCCTCTCTCGAATAAAGCCTTTAACGAGATGCAGCCCAGCTGCCAACCAAATGTGGGCAAGTGCTGACGAAAAAAACAACAGTCGTTTAAAACAGTCCTGGGCAGGGTGATTAGCTCAGCTTATGCAGGCGACTACTGATGGTGATCCCTTCTTTGGTCAAATTTGCTTGACGGAAGGATGGGCTGCAGAGCATTCTCCATTGCGAACATTCCATTTATCACTCCAGGTAGGCAATGGCTAACGAAACCATGGGCATCGCCCTAGGCATGATCGAAACCCGCGGCCTCGTGCCAGCAATTGAAGCTGCTGATGCCATGACCAAGGCAGCTGAAGTGCGCCTGATTGGTCGTGAGTTTGTCGGTGGTGGATATGTCACCGTGCTCGTGCGTGGCGAAACAGGCGCTGTGAACGCTGCTGTCCGTGCTGGCGCTGATGCTTGCGAGCGTGTAGGTGATGGCCTTGTTGCTGCTCACATCATTGCCCGTCCTCATCGCGAAGTTGAGCCTGCGCTAGGCAACGGCAATTTCGTAGGTCAGAAGGACTGAGGCCTTCTGCGATGGCTCTAAGAGCCGCGCTATCTCAACCTTCTATACCGACTTAAAAGGAGCTATTCCATGAGCAAGAAGTACGACGCTGGGGTTAAGGAGTACAGAGACACCTACTGGACTCCCGATTATGTACCCCTAGACACCGACCTGCTGGCCTGCTTTAAGTGCACAGGACAGGAAGGCGTTCCTAAAGAGGAAGTTGCGGCAGCTGTTGCTGCTGAATCTTCAACAGGTACTTGGTCCACAGTTTGGTCAGAACTACTAACTGACCTTGAGTTTTACAAGGGTCGTTGCTACAGGATTGAGGATGTACCTGGAGACAAAGAGTCTTTCTATGCCTTCATTGCTTATCCACTAGACCTTTTTGAAGAAGGTTCAATCACTAACGTTCTGACCTCTTTGGTCGGCAATGTCTTCGGTTTCAAGGCACTTCGCCATCTTCGTCTGGAAGATATTCGCTTCCCGATGGCCTTCATTAAGACCTGCGGTGGTCCTCCTAATGGCATCGTCGTAGAACGCGATCGTTTGAATAAGTACGGTCGCCCCTTACTTGGTTGCACCATTAAGCCCAAGCTTGGCCTTTCTGGTAAAAACTACGGACGTGTTGTTTATGAGTGTCTGCGTGGTGGTCTCGACTTAACAAAAGACGACGAGAACATCAACTCTCAGCCTTTCCAGCGTTGGCGCGAACGTTTTGAGTTTGTTGCTGAAGCTGTCAAGCTTGCACAACAAGAAACTGGAGAAGTCAAAGGTCATTACCTCAATTGCACAGCGACAACTCCTGAAGAGATGTATGAGCGTGCTGAGTTCGCTAAAGAACTCGACATGCCAATCATCATGCATGATTACATCACTGGTGGTTTTACAGCCAACACAGGTTTAGCGAACTGGTGTCGTAAAAACGGCATGCTGTTGCATATTCACCGTGCTATGCATGCGGTGATTGACCGTCATCCCAAGCATGGAATCCACTTCCGTGTGCTGGCTAAGTGTTTGCGCCTTTCCGGTGGAGACCAGCTTCATACCGGAACTGTGGTTGGCAAACTAGAAGGTGATCGTCAGACCACACTTGGTTATATCGATAACCTGCGTGAGTCTTTTGTTCCCGAAGACCGTAATCGCGGCAACTTCTTTGACCAGGACTGGGGTTCCATGCCTGGAGTCTTTGCTGTGGCCTCTGGTGGTATCCACGTTTGGCACATGCCAGCGTTGCTGGCAATTTTCGGCGATGACTCTTGCCTGCAGTTCGGCGGTGGTACTCATGGTCATCCATGGGGGTCTGCTGCTGGTGCAGCTGCTAACCGAGTCGCACTTGAAGCTTGTGTCAAAGCTCGTAATGCAGGTCGTGAGATCGAGAAGGAAAGTCGCGACATCCTGATGGAAGCCGCGAAGCATAGCCCTGAGCTGGCAATCGCACTTGAAACTTGGAAAGAAATCAAGTTCGAGTTCGACACCGTCGACAAACTCGACGTTCAGTAGAGAGTCTCATTAGAGGAGACATCTGTCTCCTCAAGACTTTTTCTCAGATTTAGTTAGGCCAACACTTAGTCGTACTGGCCCTCAAACATCCACATTCCAAGGTTCACCATGCCTTTCCAGAGCACAGTTGGTGACTATCAAACAGTCGCCACCCTGGAAACCTTCGGCTTTTTACCGCCGATGACCCAGGACGAAATTTACGATCAAATTGCCTACATCATTGCTCAGGGATGGAGCCCTGTGATTGAGCACGTTCACCCAAGCGGTTCCATGCAGACCTATTGGTCTTATTGGAAGTTACCTTTCTTTGGCGAGAAGGATCTCAATACGGTCGTCAGTGAGCTTGAGGCTTGCCATCGTGCATACCCTGATCACCATGTTCGCATGGTTGGTTATGACGCGTACACCCAAAGTCAAGGAACCGCATTCGTAGTATTTGAAGGTCGCTGATTTTAGTTTCAGCATCTATTCCTTAATAGCCTCGAGGTTTTCTTTCGGGGCTATTAATTCTCATCAGAGGCAACGAGCCTCTTTCCTCCTTACGACGTTTTTTATTGGTTGGGCATGGCAAAACAATCCAGTCGAGAGCTAGCGCTTGAACGCCGTAAGGCCCTGAGCAACTCAGGCAAGAAATCCACTGCATTAAGTGGATCAAATTCCAATCGCATCCGAACTGCTTCTGATGCACGTGTTACAAGAACAGATCAATCTTTTGTAAAATCGAATAATAGTCCTGATTCAATATCATCTGAAAAAGTACACGCAAAGACCTCTTTTGCTGTTCCTAGAGAAGTCCCTAGCGCTCCTAGACGTCAAGCCAAATTCATAGTCAACCCAAGTCGTGACTTGGTTTTGGCACGTCGTGATGAGCTTTCTCGCCGTGGTCAGCCTGCAGCAAAAAGTAAAGATAGAACCCGTGCAGATGTTAAGAAGCTCTCGTCTAAGTTTAGCCAGCAAAGTGTTGACAGTCATGAGGCTAAGGATTTATCTGCCAATCAAAAAGATCTTGATAAATCTTCTTCTAAGTCTTTAAAGAATTTTGATGCTGTCTCAAGATTAAGTTCAAGAAATTCAGTGAACCGTCCTTCTACGAAACGTAGAGCGATACAAAATCCAAGCCGTGCTTTAGTTCTTGCTCGTCGCGAAGCACAATCCAAGCATGGTAAAACTGCGGCAAATCAACCTACTTCTGCAGCATCAGTAGCTCGTCAGGGAGACCCTGACTTGTCAAGTCGAGAGATTTCACAAAGAGTTCGTGAATTGCGAAGCAAAAGTGGATCTACCGATAAAAAGCGTTCTGGTGCATGTCGTCCCTGTGGCCCTAACCGTAACGGTTCCAAGCAGGCAGTCGCAGCAGATGCCCATTGGAAAGTTGGTTTAAGTGAAACCAGTACAGGTCAGTTCGTCACTGGTACTCAAGCAAATCGCTCTTCTAAAACCACGGGTAATGAAGCGAGTACTTGTCGCTCAATTACCGGCACTCAATACTTGGGCTCTGAGGTTTTTGATGCCTTTTGCCAGTCTGCGCCGCAACCTGGGCAACCTTTAAAGGTTGCAGTTACAAATACAAGTCATGGAAATAGAGTGACTGGAAATGAAGTTGGCCGCTCTGAAAAAGTTACTGGTGATGAACCTGGAACTTGTAAGACTCTTACAGGTACCGAATATATCTCGGCGAATCAGTCCAATCAATATTGTGGTGCTAGCCAACCCTCACCAAGAAAAGTTGGCCAGAGCATTACAGAAGATGGTCGAAAGGTTAGTGGTGTGATGGTTGGACGTTCTGAGAGGGTTACTGGCGACGAAGCTGGCTCCAATCGGCAACTTACTGGTGATCAGTATCTTGGAGCTGACCCACTCCCTGAAGGTAGACCTGCTGAAAAAGTTGGTTCATTTCATACGCTGCGTGGAGCAGGTGTAACTGGTACCAATGTTGCTCGCTCGGAGAATGTTACTGGTAATGAACCAGGTAGTTGTAAAAGAGTGACCGGTGATGAATATGTTGGTACTCAGCAATACAAAACATTTTGCGGTGGCAGGCCAAATCCTGAGGCGGCTAAGGTAGGTTTAAGCCTCACAAATAAATCGCAAACTGTTAGTGGAACGCTTACAGGTCGCTCTGAACTTGTAACAGGAGATGAGCCTGGAACATGTAAAGCAGTCACTGGAACTCCATATGGTGGGCTTGAACAAGCTGCTGGTTGGTGTGATACAAATTCTGTAAGAGAAATTCAGGACCGTACCCCAAAGATGATGGGTACACCTGGAGCTGTCATGACAGGTCTTCAGCCTGGAGTAGGTGGAGTGATGACAGGAGCAGAGAAAGGTGCTTGTGAACCTTTGACTGGCACCCCATATGTTGGTGGAGATCAACTTGCCCAGGCTTGTGGATCAGACGCCCCCGCTGGTAGTGAGTTGCAACAGGATGGACAAAGGTCTGCCCCTTGGACTCACTTTAGTGTTCAGTCTCCAGCAAGGGCTGCTCATGTGAAGAGTGAACAGCGCTCTGGAGTGACAGGTACAAGTTATGAGCAGGGTTCTCAGATTACGGGTCCTTTTAATATGGCGGTTGATAAAATTACTGGTACTGAGCAGTTCCGTTTTGATCGTAAAAAACGTCATTTTAAGTCGGTTCCTGTTGAAGAAACCTCCAATGATGTAGGGCAAAAACGCCCAGAATCACGAGTTACAGGAGAAGGCCAATCTGCAGGCCTCAATATCACCGGAGATGATTGGGATCGCAGTGAAAGGGTGACTGGTACCGAAGGAGCTTCTGCTCGTCGCCGTAATCCAACTCGGCCAGGCCCGATGTCTGCGATGCCTGCCGCTGATTTAAAGCGTAATGAGGAACTTTCTCAACCAATGAGTCGAGTAACAGGATCAAGTGGTAACACTGATCAAGGCTCCTTGATCACAGTTTCTGGCGGCGCAAGGGGTTGATTGATTGATGGCCTATCGCAATCGCAATTTGGCCTCTCAAACGCAAAGACCCTTGGCTCCGACTGCTCCAAGGAGGAGGCCTGTGGTAACACCTCAGATCTCTGTTGGTTCAACCCCAAGAGGTATTGCTCGTGGGTTACAAGGCCAATGTCACCCGCTTACAGACAGAGCCTTCAATCAGCATCTTCAGGCTTATGAAGGCAATGTCAAAGGCTGTTTTGAGCTGATTGTGCCCTTGCTTAAAAGGATTTCAGCTCTTCAGCATGATCAGGATTTTGTCTCAAAGTCTCAAAGTCTTGCTCGCTCTGAACTCGGTTTTGATTTGCCGAGCCACCTTTTGGAACAGGCTTGGGTAAGAGCATTAGATATGAGGGCTTTATTTGCTTGGTGTGTGTTTCAGTTTCATCAGCAGGTGAGTGACCGTTTCTTTCAAGAAGATCCTCTTCAAGGAGGAGAAGGTAGCCCACAAGCAAAGGAGTTTTACTCATTTCTTGTTGATTGTGGTTTTCATCTCCTTGATGTCTCCCCCTGCGCTGATGGACGCTTGGCACATACGATTGCTTATGCCTTACGGATTCCTTTTAGTTCAGTAAGACGGCGCTCCCATGCAGGCGCTCTATTTGATGTTGAGAAAACCGTAAACCGTTGGATTAAGACAGAACACAGACGTTATCGAGAAGGTGTTCCAAATTCAGCCGATTCTCCAACGCGTTATCTCAAGGTTGTCACCTATCACTTTAGTTCCCTTGATCCATCTCATCAGGGATGTGCGGCTCATGGAAGTGATGATGCATTGGCAGCTTCAGCTGGTCAACAGCGTCTTCTTGATTTTCGTGAATCCGTAGAGAATAGTTTCTGTTGTGGTGCATCAGTAGACCTTCTTTTGATCGGGCTTGATACCGATACCGATGCGATTCGTGTCCATGTTCCTGCGGCAGATGGCTCAATTGTTTTAGATGAGTGGCTTTCGGCTGAAGATCTCTATCAAGAGACGCTTTCTCTAACTTCAGCTCAGGCAATGCAACATATTGCTGAACGTGTTGAAGCCAGTGCACCTAAGAAACCTGATCAGGGGATGGTGTTATTCATTACAAAATTGATTGCAAACAACTTTTCTCAGATTGATTACGTGAAGCAATTACATGCTGGCCCCTACCCAGATGCTGGGCATGCAGAGCGCTTTATTGGAGTTGGAATAGGTTTTAAGGAAGTTCATCTTCGCAACCTAACCTATTTCGCTCATTTGGATACAGTCGAAGTAGGTGCTCCAGATTTAGATGTAGGAGTGAAAATTTTTAAAGGGTTGAATGTTTCTCGAGATCTGCCAATTCCTGTTGTTGTTCGCTTTGATTACTCTGGGCAAGTCCCAGGTGCAAGGGATCGAGCTATGTCTGATTGCTATCGCGTAAATCAAGCTATTGCTGAGCGTTACTCTGACCTTTTCGATCAGGGCCTTCTTCATACATTCTTGACGATTCGTGATCGTGACAAAAAAGATACTTCAGAGGTAGTCGGTTCCTCCTTGGAGCCTGTTCATCAGGAGGCACACTGACATGTTGATTTGCAAGGTTCTTAAACCGCTTGTTTCCACCAATCGAATCCCGGGATTCGAACACAAACACCTTCAAGTTGTTCTTGATGGAAGTTCCAAGAAGGTTGCAGTCGATGCTGTGGGTTGTAAGCCAGATGATTGGGTTATTTGTGTCGGCAGCTCTGCTGCGAGAGAGGCGGCAGGAAGTAAATCTTATCCTAGTGATCTTACGATTGTAGGCATTATTGACCATTGGGATCCAGAAGCCCCGAAGCCAGTTTCTGGGGGCTCAGCTTGATGGAAATCATGCAGGTCATGGGCCGTTTGGTTTGTACGCAAAGGGTTGACGGTCTTGGTCATATGCATCTGCGCATCCTGCGTAATAACGCTGGCAAGCAGTTGGTTGCTGTTGATCCTGTTGGTGCTCGAGAGGGCAATTGGGTGTTTACCTCCAGTGGATCAGCTGCACGTTTTGCATGTCCAGATCCCAACACTCAAACAGATCTGACCATTGGAGGAATTATTGATTACTGGTTGCCTGATGGATAGGTAATAAATGATTCGGATTCGATCCATTTCTGCTCTTCTTCTTAAACTTTTTATCCATGCCAAAACCTTCTTCCTCTAGTTCTTCAGACAGCCCTTCGTTGACGAAATCGACACCTGCTGGCTCTGAAGTTGCCAAAAAAGTTCTTCCTGGCAAGGCAACACAAACTGTGGATGTTTCTGCTTCAACATCGTCTTCATCAAGTTCAAAGTCGACTACGAGCAGAAGTGCTGCCACAGCGGGCACATCCGCCAGTAGAGCAACGGGTGCCGGGTCCGCATCAAGGGGCGGTAGGAGTGCTGTGGGTTCCAGTGGCAGTGGCTCTGCGTCTGGTGGTGCTATCAAGGCCCCTGCTTCCTCCGTTCCTTCTTTTGTTCAGGGGGTCGCACTCGGAATGATTGAAACTCGTGGCATGGTTCCTGCCATCGAAGCGGCTGATGCAATGACAAAAGCTGCTGAGGTTAACCTCATCTCTAGGGAATATGTCGGTGGCGGTTATGTCACTGTGATGGTGCGTGGCGAAACAGGAGCTGTGAATGCAGCCGTTCGTGCTGGTGCAGATGCCTGTGAAAGGGTTGGTGATGGACTTGTTGCTGCCCACATTATTGCTCGTCCTCATGAGGAAGTTGAGCCAGCATTAAGACCCACTCATGCAAAGCGCCGTAGCTAATTTAGCTAAACCCTAATTTAAGCCGGATACTTTGTCGGGTTTTTCTATGGCGAATTTCTTCGCAATTCTGGTGTGATCAACTTTGATGACAAGCATAAAGGTTATTCTTTGACTTAGAATGATCCACCTCTCAACTGTTGTGATGAATCAATGGCAGAAGCGCGTTCGTCCCATACGACTCGAGCGGCGATTTGAATTCGAAACCTATGCAGAAACCAGGGATTTTTTAGATCGTCTTGGTGAGCATACTGAAGCAGCAAAACGCTTTCCTGATATTAGTTTTGGACGTACCTATGTCAATATCACGTTGCGGCCGGAGGATGAAGAAGAAGAGGTTGAGTTAAATGAAGATGATTATAAATTTGCAGCTGAGATAGATGGACTCCTCAATTGATCTCTCTTTGGCTTATGCCGATTCCGGAGTTGGAGAGGTATTAGATCAGTTGGATTGCGAGCTGATTGGCTTGAAGCCGGTGAAGACGAGGATTCGAGAAATTGCCGCTTTGTTGTTAGTTGATCGGGCCAGGCAGGATTTTGACTTAGCCAGCACGATGCCAAGTCTTCATATGTCTTTTACTGGACGACCTGGCACTGGAAAGACAACTGTTGCAAGCAGAATCTCTCAGATTCTTCATCGCCTTGGATATCTGCGCAAAGGTCATGTTGTGACTGTCACCCGTGACGACTTAGTTGGTCAGTACGTTGGCCACACGGCGCCAAAAACTCGGGAGATGATTAAACGTGCACAAGGAGGTGTGTTGTTTATAGATGAGGCATATTACCTTTATAAACCAGGTAATGAAAGAGATTATGGAGCAGAAGCAATCGAAATATTGCTACAGGATATGGAATGTCGGCGAGGTGATTTTGTTGTTATTTTTGCTGGTTATAAAGATAAGATGGATACTTTCTATCAATCTAATCCTGGCCTTTCTTCTAGGGTTGCTCACCATATTGATTTCCCGGATTACAGCAATCAGGAGTTGATGGCTATCGCTCAGTTATTCCTGGTCCAGCAGAACTATTACTTTGGCCATGAAGCTGAGGGCGTTTTCGAGGATTACATCGAACGTCGCCGTCATCTTCCTTTCTTTGCTAATGCTCGTTCAATTCGCAATGCTTTGGACCGTACCCGTTTGAGGCAGGCGAATCGATTGTTTGCACGCATGGGAGAACCGCTCAGTCGTGATGAACTGATGACGATCGAATCTGCTGATATCTTGGCGAGTCGTGTATTCCAAGGGGAGCTGGAAGGTCGACATCCGACTCAACCCCTTATGGAATCGTCTGAATGAGGATTGAAGATAGCTTTTGGATGAAAACCATTCTCTACTTTGGTTGTTCCAGATCCCGTCTGATCAGCACAAGCAAATAAGACGGTGCCTTGTAACGGCTGGGGAGGCAACGATTGAGGGTCTCAAGATGGCTCCAACACACTGTGCGCTCTATCTCTTGGGTGCTACGACCTTCCTGCAGCAGTCGCCTTAGGGCCTTGCAGTAAAGGGGATAACCCGCCTCGAGTTCGCCAATGGTCAACTTGGCTTCGGCCATGGTTTCTCGCAGTACGCCTCTAAACCTATGCAATCTTCAGACTACTCAGCGGACTGTCCGTCTTGGCGGATTCGGCTTTTGCTTTTAGGTTCGGCCAATCGTTTTTTCCCCTTTCAACGCTAGGGAAAGTCACAGGAGTTAGCAGTAACCCCACTTCCGCTGTCAATCAAAGTGATTAGGGTTGATCGGATCGAAGAACTCCTGCTAGGTCAGGGATAAGAGGACAGGGACAAGATTTTCTTGAGTCGCTACACGCTTGATCCAAGCGCTTCACGTCTCTCTGGTTGTTTTCAGCCGAGCCAAGCAACGCAATCGATTTCCACTCGACCACCTTTTGGGAGGGCAGCTACTTGAACACATGCTCTTGCTGGGCTGATGCCATCCCCGAAGATCTCGCCATAGAGAGCATTAACCCTCTGGAAGTCGGCCAGATCCGTGAGGTAAACCGTGGTACGAATCACTTGCCTTGGCTCAGCACCGGCTGCTGTGAGCACAGCCATCAGATTGCTTAGGACCTGGCGGGTTTCAGCTTCCACATCACCTTGCCCAACCATGACCCCGTTGGTTGGATCAAGGGCAATTTGACCAGAGCAGTACAGCCATCCTCCTGCTAGTACGGCCTGGTTATAGGGCCCGACTGGTGCTGGAGCTGATGCTGTTGTGATTGCTTGCACAGAAGGGGCGTTCATGGTCTGCTCTGAGCATCAATGGTGCATCATCGCTGTCAGCTTTTGTTTCTGTTGAAAATCCTCTGGGAGTGAGGCCGCTTCGTTCATGTTCGAGCGGCCTTGATCTCAATGGACTGCAATCTCACTGGTTGTTGGTCCTGTTCCATTGGGACAGGCCTGTCTTGTTTGTGAGCGGTTTTGCCACGGGCAGGCCGTTTTGATTTTGCTGAGTTAGGTATGTGTGCTTAGTTTTGCCATTGATCCTTGTGTTGGCGAAGTTCTGCCAGCTCTTTGCTGCTCTGAGCACGCACAAACAGGTTGGTACGTTGTTCTTCTGAAATGCTGCTAGGCAGGCTCAGGGCACCTCGCTTGCGGCGACTGGAAACGTCTGCAAGTCGCTCGTTGATAGCAACATCTTCTGGATGCAGGGCGGCGGCCCAGCGCAGATTTGCTTCGGTGTATTCGTGAGCGCAATACACACGGGTCTTCGCTGGCAGGCAACAGAGACGTTGCAGAGCCTTGTACATGTCTTCGGCAGTTCCTTCAAACAGCCGGCCACATCCAGCTCCGAAAAGGGTGTCACCACAAAACAGGGCTGGATCTTCACGATCTTCATTGTTTGTGGGCAGGTAATAAGCAATGTGTGCTCTGGTATGACCCGCAACGGCGAGCACCTCAACACTGCTGTTTAGAAGAGAAATCTTGTCTCTATCACGAACGGAGATCGTCTGGAACGGAATGCGATCACGGTCTGCAGCGGCTGCTACCACGGCTGCGTTAGGCCAGTCCCTAAGCAGCTCAAGGGTTCCACCAATGTGATCAGCATGGTGATGGGTCTGAAGTACTGCTGCGAGTGAGAGCTTTCGAGTTTGCAGCCATGTCTTGACTGGTTCTGCGATTGCTGGATCCACAACGACAGCCTGGTCTCCCTTAATCCAGATCCAGATGATGTTGTCCTGAAGAACAGGAAGGGCATGGACCGATGAACGTTGTTCATCGGTAGTCGCAGCTGTTGAGGTTGCTTCCATCGTTAAAGTCCAGGTCGACGCATCGCTCCATGATCACGGTCGCGCTTGCAAAGGGAGCTTTGCTGAATGATTCGGTTGCTCGGTTTCAATCTGCTGGGTTGGATTTCTCCGCTGTACTTGATCCAGGCAATCGTCAGTTAATGGTGCCTTCCCGTTGTGGTCGGGCCCGGGCATTGTTGGTGCGCAACGGGGATGTGCCCGTTTATGTTGCCTATGGCCAGGCCCAGTTGGGAGTTGTGGGTTACGACGTGCTTCGGGAGCATCAGATGCCCGTTGCCCAGTTGGTTGATCTTGGCTTCGGGGGCTGCCGTATGGCTGTGGCAGTGAAGGACAGCAGTGGCTATAAGCACGCGGCTGATCTACCGCCCCATTGTCGAGTGGCTAGCAAGTTTACCCATTGTGCTCGAGAATTTTTCGACGCTCTTGATCTGCCTGTAGAACTTGTTCACCTCACCGGTTCGGTAGAACTTGGCCCTATAACAGGCATTGCTGAAGCGATTGTCGACCTGGTAGCGACAGGCCGCACCCTTCGCGACAATGGCTTAGTGGCCATTGAGGAGCTATTTCAGTCCTCGGCACGCTTGATAGGTCATCCATTGGCCTTGAGGTTGGACCGTGGAGATCTTCAGTTGATTGTGGAGGCCATGCGGATTCAGCAATCATTACCTAAGAATTCAGCTTGATGGCTGTTACTGATTTTCAGCGGGTTCGGCGTCTGGGGCGTTATCTCCGTGAGGACCGTCGGCGTCTATGGATGGTCCTGGCCCTCTTGGTGCCGTTAGCCCTCGCTGGTGCCATTCAACCCCTCTTGGTGGGCCAGGCGATCAGTGTTTTGAAGCAAGAGTCAACCTTCCCTTGGCTCAGTGAGCTGCCAGTGAGCTCAGCCGTAAGACTTTTGGTGGGGATTCTGCTGATTTCTGTGCTTCTGCGCTTGGGTCTGCAGGGCTTTCAGTCTTTCAATATCGAGGCCTTGGGGCAACGGCTAACGGCCCGTATTCGTAACGATCTTTTTGGCCATGCCATGGCCCTTTCGCTGCGCTTTCACGATCGGATGCCTGTTGGCAAGTTGTTGACTCGGCTGACCAGTGATGTGAATGCACTGTCTGAGGTTTTTGGCAGTGGGGCAGTGGGAGTTTTGGGGGACCTCGTCACCCTTGTGGTGATTGCAGTCACCATGATGTTGATTGATTGGCGGCTGGGGGGATTGCTGCTGGTGACGCAGGTACCGGTCACCTTGGTGATCCTTTGGTTGCAAGGCCGATACCGGAAAGCCAATTACCGCGTGAGGGAGGAACTCTCTCAGCTCAATGCCGATTTTCAGGAAAACCTTCAGGGGCTTGAAGTGGTCCAGATGTTTCGTCGAGAAACGTTTAATGGGCAGCTATTTGATCGCACTGGCTCGGCCTACAGGCAAGCCGTGAATGGAACGATCTTTTATGACAGCAGCATTTCAGCTTTTATCGAATGGGTTGCCCTGGCAGCCGTTGCTGCGGTGCTGGCCCTTGGTGGATGGATGGTGACTGCCGAGACAATGGGCCTTGGCACCTTGACAACGTTCATCCTTTATTCCCAGCGTTTGTTTGATCCTTTGCGGCAACTTGCTGATCGCTTCACTCAGATTCAGGGGGGACTGACCGCTGTTGAACGGATTGGCGAGTTGCTGGAGCAGCCACTTGACATTGTCGATCCAAGTCCTGTTAAAGCGGAACCCATCGCTGCTAGGCCCTCGGCTTCTGCTCCTTGCGGTGAGGTGGTGTTTGAGGGCGTGAGCTTTGCCTATCGGCCGGACGAGCCGATTCTCCAGGATCTTAGTTTTCGTATTTCTGCTGGTGAACATGTTGCCCTGGTAGGACCAACCGGCTCAGGCAAGACGACCCTGATCCGCTTGCTGTGTCGCCTCTACGAGCCTCAGGTCGGGCGGATCATGCTTGATGGTGTTGACATCAAAACAATCCCTCTTTCGCGGCTACGCAAACAACTGGGGGTTGTGCTTCAGGACACCTTTCTGTTTAGCGGCAATGTTGCAGATAACCTTCGATTGGATTCCTCGATTGAGGATGATCGTTTGCGGGCGATCTGTAGGGATCTTGGCCTTGATCCTTTGCTCAATCGGCTACCCAACGGCTTGGAGACTGAGCTCAGGGAGCGTGGCGGCAATTTGTCATCGGGAGAGAGACAGCTCTTAGCGGTTGCAAGGGTGGCCATTCGCAACCCCACTGTGCTGGTCATGGATGAGGCGACAGCTTTCATGGACCCTTCCACGGAAGCGACATTGCAAAGGGATCTAGATCGTTTGCTTGAACGTCGCACCGCTGTTGTGATTGCCCATCGCCTGGCCACTGTGGAAGCAGCCGATCGAATCATGGTGCTTCGGCGGGGCGAGCTGATTGAGCAGGGAACTCACCTTGAGCTTCGTGCCAAGGGGGGCCTTTATTCTCAGTTGGCGGAACTACAGGAACGGGGACTGGCGAAACTTTGAATTTAGTTTTTGCTTTCAGCGATTGGATCTTGATTGCACCCTCAAGCGTGATGGCTATGGGGGTTGGTGAGGCAGGATCAAGACAGTTGAGCACTGCTGTGTGATCAGCTCCTGTTCGCTAACGCCGGAGGTGCTTGAGCAGGCCTATGGGCATGGAGCACGAGAGTGCCCGTCTTCGAATGAGCAGATCAAGCTTGTCTTCAGTCAAAACCGTTCATTCGATCTTGTTGAGCTTGAACAATTGCTGGAGGCTGTGGGCTGGAGTCGCCGGCCGATGCGTCGAGTGCGTCGGGCACTTGATCACACTCTCCTCAAGGTTGGTCTTTGGCGCCATGATTCCCTGTTGCCTCGTTTGGTTGGTTTTGCTCGATGTACAGGTGATGGAGTTCTTGAAGCCACAGTGTGGGATGTAGCGATTCACCCCATTTATCAGGGGGTGGGATTGGGTAAGCATCTAATGGATTACACCCTTGAATCTCTTAAGGAGATGGGTATTGAACGGGTCACGCTCTTCGCTGATCCAGGTGTTGTCGATTTCTATGAGCGACAGGGTTGGACTCTGGAGCCTGATGGCCACCGATGTGCTTTCTGGTATGCCTAAGGGCTATCGGTAATAGACCGTCGACAGCAGCTTGGCTTCGTCTCCTCTGCGCCAGCGTCTACGCAATTGGGCGTTTTGCCAGGCTTGATTCAGTAGACCTAGCCGTTGCAAACGACGGCCATCGGTGTAAAGGGGTAATCCCAGGCTCAGCAACCTGACTTGGCAAGAGAGTCGCTGTACCAAATCGAGATCTTCCATCAAAGGGATGGGTTTGTATCCCCCGATGTGTTGGTAGAGCGTTTTGCTGATGAGCAAGCCTTGATCGCCATAGGGCCGTTGTAGCCAATTGCTGCGAAGGGCCACCGCTAGTTCCAATAGACGCAGTTTTGATCCCTTCCCTTGGATTTTGTAGTCGAAAAACCAAGCATTCAGCTCTCCTGCTGACTGAGTAATCACTGCTTCAACGACAGCGGGCCATTGGGGGGGGAGGCGGCTGTCAGCATGCAGGAACATCAACCAAGTTCCTTTTGCATGGCATGCTCCATGGCTGAGCTGAGCACCCCGATTGGGATTGGCTACTGGCAATACTTGAGCTCCTGTGAGTTGGGCAACGAGTTCTGTGTCATCAGAGCTGCCAGCATCAACGATCCAAAGGTCAAGGGGTGTCGGCCAGCGTTGAAGATCGGCCAACAGCAGTGGTAGACGGCTGGCTTCATTCAGGCTCGGCACAATCACGCTGAGGCTGGGCACTTCGCTCATGTTTGATATTGCAGAAAACTGCCTGATTGGATTGGCTTAGAGGATCACGATAAATATGGTTGATTGGCTTGTTGTTTAAGCAACTCAATGGCGAGATCCCATAAGGGATATTTGTAGGAGCCGCTCTAAGGAAATTGGTATTGCATACTTGCAGAGTACATCTGCTTGCGATAAAGATTGACCAGAGTGCCTCGCTAAACGGATTAGAGAGCAAGCTTTGGCTAATCAAACATTGAAGAGGATGACTAGTTATATCTTGGCTATTGTCATGGAAGGGCGTGAAACTTAGGCAGGTAAAATCTGCAAGAGATATAGGCCTGTATACGTAGTCTTTGGAGCTGTATAGTTGTGAAACTTCAGCAAGAGTTGATTGGACTTTGCTGAAGCATATAAAAGCCCCGAAGTTGTGTATGACTTTGTGATTGCTTTGATTGAGGCTCGCTAATTTAGCAGTGGTCTATAGATAATTTGATCAGTCTGTCAGTTTTTTACGTTAGCAATAAGTCGCCGATTTGATGCTTAGATCAGATGTCTGAAATGGGAGTGATGGTTGCATTTGGCATTGGTTGTGAAAAGTCGTTTGCTTGAATTTTATGAATCATAAAGAGATCTTCGGTTAGGAGAGTTTGTTCAAGTGGGGAGGCGATTGACTCTAAAAGGATAGATTCGTGATGCTGGTTGATTTCACTTGTATCAGCAATATTCATGGCATTGACCCATGGAGGAAGATTGCCTCCCTTGCCTTGTCCGGCCATGATCTGGATATCAGGATCATCATTATCCTTGTCTCTACTGTTGTTCACTCCGTCACCATCGCTATCCTTGTCATCGCCAAAATGGTAATCCCAATCTCTCCAATTAGGTGTGCCGTCACCATCTAGATCATCTCCACATCCGGTTAGATCATCTTCGTCTTCTGTCCCTAATCTATTGTCATCATCCCAAAATCTATCCCAGCCTTCCACGAAATCATCGAACCATCCACTTTGGGTCCCTCCTGCTACGATTTCTTTTGCCATATCTTGAATGTCTTGAATATCGCCAAGGAATTCGTCCATATTTATAAAGTTGCTAGGATCAATGAGGCGATTCACATTTAAACTTTCTTGATCAAAGCTAAGATGATCTACGGGCTCTTTATTGTCATCTTCAATCGGTCCATCTGGAGCATTATGACCTAGTGGTGTCATCGTTGGAAGCTTTGGTCTGTCTGTGTTGCTCTCGTGATTGAGGTCTATCGCGCTCTCCTTGATTGTCGGCTCAGAATTTTCTTCGGAATTTGGATCGATAACTTCTGGGTTAAGCCTATTAAGCCCAATCTCTGTCTCGAAGGATTTTGGAATTTGAGCATGTTCAAATGATCTTTCAATTAACCTTTTTTGCCCTAGTGCCTCTCTACCTCTTTTGAGGGGATATCTATCTGGCTGTATATCCTGCTGAAGATGTGTTTTGAAGTTCATTGCTTTGAGGTCGTGGGGAGGGATCTCTTCCTCGGTGAACACACCATCTCCCAAATCTTTGGCTGAGGTGATGACCCACCTCACTTAGAGCTGTGATGTTGCTCACTGATAAGACGTTTTGAGCGGCACTACTTCACTTTTGAAAAGGGTATTTTGTTTTTGAAGACTCATTTTATAGCCTTAATCGAGTTGTTTCCTGGTTCATATCTTTGTGATATCAATCCTTCCTCGCATGCTTGCCATGGTGAAAGATCTTCAAGGCAATCGAGATCGTTTTGTTCGCGCAGCAAGCAAGGCATCACGCCTGCATCTGCTGCTTTCTGCAGTGTGATTTGCAGTACCCGATTGCTCCCCCAGGGAATGCCGCAGAAGGGCCAGCGTGTTACGGGCTTTACCAAGCGTCCTGAGAGTCCAAGTAACCAGTAGCCCCCATCAGTAGCGGGTCCAAGCACGAACTCATGCTCTTGCAAAGCCTCTAGGGCCTGAAGCAGATCTCGATCGCACAAATTTGGCAGATCCGTGCCGATTAGCAGTGTGGTGCGACCTGCGCTGATTTTTGGATTGTGTCGCTGCTGTGCTCGCAAGACCTGTCGGCGCATCCGTTCACCCAGGCTTCCGTTCCCTTGCAGCTCCACAACGTTCATGCCCTGATCGTCTGCCCAGCGCTTGGCTGCCTTGGGAGCGAGGCCAGTGATCGCTAATTGCACCTCGACTAGACCTCTATTGGCAAGATTATTTGCCACGCTCAGAGTGTGTTTGGTAAGCCTGGCCTGGATAGATGCTGCACGCACTATTCCAAGATTGGTGGCCAGTCTTCGTTTGCATCTGCCTGCTGCCGGCCAGCGGGCCATCACAACCAGCGCTGGTTTTGACATGTCAATTCACCCCTGGCGCGGTAGTTCTGCTGGTTTCACGATTAATTCGATCGTCTTCTCGTTTCGTTCAAGGGTGAGCGGCATGGGTTGGCCAACCTCCCCACGATCAACGGCAAGTTGTACTTGTGAAGGGTCGCGGACGACCTCACCATTGACCTCACTAATTAAGTCGCATTGGCGCACGCCGGCTTTGTCTGCAGGGCTGCGAGACATCACTTCGACAACGAGAACAGCATTAACTTCAGGAACCTGGCATTCCCCTCCTGTTGCGTTGATTTCTTTGGCTAGCTGGGGGGTAAGGCTCTGAAGCCTTACCCCGATATAGGGATGAGAAGCTTGCCCTCTCCCCACGATTTGTTGGGCAATTCGTTTGGCCAGGTTGATCGGTACTGCAAAACTCAGCCCGCCTCCTGGTGCAACTTTGATGGCAGTATTGATTCCGATCACCTGTCCTGAGGCATTGATGAGTGGTCCTCCGCTATTGCCTGGGTTTACGGCGGCGTCAGTTTGGATGTAGGGAACTCGTTGCCCTCCCCCCAAGGCGTTGGTGCGGTCGACGGAGCTGATGATGCCTGCAGTAACGGTGTTGTTTAGTCCAAGAGGATTGCCGATAGCGATTGCCCATTGACCAGGCTTGATGTTGTTGGAATTGCCAAGGGGGGCCACGGGAAGCTTCTTCGCCACGACTTTGACCACGGCTACATCGGTGAGGGGATCACCACCAAGCACTTTGCCGCTGTAGTTGCGGCCATCTGGAAGGGTTACCGATACCTGTTCTGCCCCATCAACCACATGCGCATTGGTGAAGATCAGCCCGTCAGAGCGTGTGATGAAACCTGATCCCTGGCCTGCTTGCCGTTGGATGGGAGGTCCGCCGCCGAAGAGGTTGCCAAGGGGGTTTGCCACCCGTTTCACCGTGTCGATGCGCACCACTGCCGGACCGACTTGTTCCACAGCAATCACGATCACATTGGTGCCAGGCTGCAGAGGCGCTGACTTGGGTGGATCACTGACGACAGGGGTGTTGTCTGGGCTTGTCTTAGAACCAATGCCGATGCGTTGACGTAACCCTTCGTTGCAGCCACTTAGGTTGATGCTGATGAGGACCAAGCCAAGCCATCTGATCGGATGCAGCCTGTGGGCAGATAGGGCAAGGGTCATGACAAACGCAGGTGCCAGGGAACGAGAACATCAGGGTCTTATTAAAGACGGCTTGCTCGATAGAAGTTGCGTAGATTCAGCCATCGAAGGGGAAAGGATGTGGTGCTAACGGGCAATGAGCTGTGGTCCAAGGTGCAGCAGGCCCTTCAGCACAATCTCAGCAAACCTACGTTTGAGACATGGATTCGTCCTGCTATTTGCAGTGGTTTTCGGGACGGGGAGTTGACTCTGCTTGCTCCAAATAGCTTTGCAAGTAACTGGCTTCGCAAGAATTACGTTCAGACAATCGAGGCGGCTGCGGCGAAGATTTACGGCCAGCCAGTGAGGGTTTCCGTTCAGGCTCAGGAGGAAGACTCTGCTGAGAGGGTGTTGCCACCAATGGCATCGGCGCCCATTCCTTTGCCTGCTGCAGAAGCAACCACTGCCTCAACAGTCCCTTCTAGTGGCCCGCGGCGGATTCTTCCAGGCCTGAACCTGCGCTATGTCTTCAATCGGTTCGTCGTGGGGCCGAACAGTCGCATGGCCCATGCTGCTGCGTTAGCCGTTGCAGAAGCTCCTGGGCGAGAGTTCAATCCTTTATTCATTTGCGGCGGTGTTGGCCTGGGCAAGACTCATCTAATGCAGGCTATTGGTCACTACAGGCTTGAGATCAATCCCGAAGCAAAGGTGGCTTATGTTTCTACAGAGACCTTCACAAATGACTTAATTCAAGCTATTCGCAAGGATGGTATGCAAGCTTTCCGAGATCGATATCGGGCTACTGATTTGATTTTGGTTGACGATATTCAGTTTATTGAAGGCAAGGAATACACCCAGGAAGAGTTCTTTCATACCTTTAATGCTCTCCATGAAGCAGGTAGGCAGATTGTGATCGCTAGTGATAGACCTCCAAGTCAGATTCCAAAGCTTCAAGAACGCCTAATCTCTCGATTCTCTATGGGCTTGATCGCTGATATTCAGTCGCCTGACCTTGAGACCCGCATGGCAATTTTGCAGAAGAAGGCGGAACAGGAACGCATGATGCTGCCTCGCGATTTAATTCAGTACATCGCTGGGCGCTTCACATCCAATATCCGTGAACTTGAGGGGGCTCTTACCAGGGCAGTTGCCTTCGCTTCGATCACGGGGCTGCCGATGACAGTTGAATCGGTGGCACCAATGCTTGACCCTAATGGTCAAGGGGTGGACGTTACCCCACAACAAGTGATTGATAAGGTCTCTGAGGTTTTTGACGTGACTCCTCAAGATATGCGTAGCAGCAGTCGTAGGCGGGCCGTTAGCCATGCTCGGCAGGTGGGCATGTATCTGATGCGTCAGGGCACGGATTTGAGCTTGCCTCGTATCGGTGAGACTTTTGGCGGAAAGGACCACACCACAGTGATGTATGCCATCGAGCAAGTGGAGAAAAGGTTATCCAGTGATCCTCAGTTGGCCAGTCAGGTTCGGCGTGTGAGGGATCTGCTGCAGATTGATTCACGCCGTCGGCGATAGGTTTCAAAAATTTGATCATTTGACAAGATCAGATGAGGTGTATGAGATTTTGTTTGCATCAACCTCAGCCTTTCCAATGCCTTTCCTTCAAAGCGTTCCAGATGTCACCTTTAAGACTCGCGTGCGCGATGAATCTGTGGCCGGGTCTAATCCATTCCGCTGGCAAGACCTTACTAGTGCTGAAATCTTTAAGGGGCGGAAGGTTGTTTTGTTAGCCCTCCCAGGCGCTTTTACTCCTACGTGCTCATCCAATCATTTGCCACGTTATGAGGAGTTGCATGCAGAACTTGTTGCCCAAGGTGTTGATCAGATTATCTGTCTTTCAGTGAATGATGCTTTCGTAATGTTCCAGTGGAGCAAACATTTGGGTACCAAGAATATCTTTATGCTCCCTGATGGCAATGGAGAGTTCACTCGTAAAATGGGCATGCTTGTTGAGAAATCGAACCTAGGTTTTGGTTTGCGTTCCTGGCGCTATTCGATGCTAGTGAATGATTGTAATATTGAAAAGATGTTTGTTGAGCCTGGCTTTAGTGATAATGCTGATGGCGACCCGTTTGAGGTCTCTGATGCCGATACGATGCTCGCCTACATTAAGGGTGTACAACCAGCTGGTGTTAGTTCCCCGCGCCGTGAATTCGAGGGTTAAACCCTTCACTTTTGTGCTGCCTATTTGTTACATATAAAGCTCATTGTTGATTTTCCTTCTCTCCTCTATATCTTACGTAACAGGTAGCAATCCTCTTCTAGCACTGAGTCTTTATTCTCAAGCTCTTTGACTTCGTCAAGTTGCTTTGAGAGGTTGATGTAATTTGCTTGATCGATCAATTTGTAGCCTAAGAGATTCTCGTGGAATGTTTCGCTGAGTGTATTGGGAGAAAACTTTCCTATACCGTAGCCTTTTTCGCTGAATTTCCTTAGCCTTTGGAACATTGCCTTAGAAGCTTCGCTTGGTTTGAATGCATTCAGTGCTAGAAGGCTTCCGGCTGTTTGTGTTTGCTGTAGATGTTTGAAAAGTGAATTGACTGAGTCTTGTGAAAGCCAGTATAAAAGCCCTTCCATGAGAACAAATGATTGGCGTGAGGCTATCCATTGACTTAATGAATCGAATAGCTTTTTGTTTTCGCTGCTCTTATTGAGGTCTGTTGTAGGGAGGAATAGAATGTCTCTTTCTGGTAGTAGCTGAGAGGATTGAAGCTTCTGGATCCTTTGCTGCTTTGACTCGATCAGGTTGGGCTTGTCTACTTCACAGGATGGTATGGGAGTGTTGAGTAGATAGGGGTAATTGGTGAATCCAGCCCCAATATTGATAAACACTCCTTTTGTTGCTTGAATGCTGAACTCTCGAAGCCTTTTTAGAAAGAATCGATGCCTGAGGCAGTGAGCAATATCTTCGGATTCGCCTACCTCCTGAAGGTATCGATTTGCAAGCTTCTCAGCTGGCTTGGTGACCCATAAATGTGCAAAGTTGTCGAGACTGATGTTGGTATATTTTGCCCTAAAGCAATTAACCACATGAGCTGAGGCGTCTACTCCAGGGAGCACTTTGTTTTCTTTGTTGCAATCACTTTAGCGAGCTGTTGATCTTTCATGGCAGCAGAGTCATCAAGAGATGATTGGGCAGCTGAAGTTATCGACAGCGCAGCTTGCCGATTAGCAGGCTCAAAAGTAGAGCGGCTGCTCCATGCCCTTGCAAAAGTGTTGTACCAAGGATTCAATCCAAGGAGAGGTGGCTTAAGCAGGCTTGAGCGTCTGCCTCCTACAACGTCGGCACAGCAGCTAGCTTGGATGTCTAGATATGGCAGTAGTCGATGTAGGGCAATGCCGATGTCACAACTTGCGAGAATTGCTCGTAGAAGTGCCCACCAAGCCAGGCTGTTTCTAGGCAAAAGCCCATGAGTAGGAATTGGCTTGCGTCAGAAATAATCACTAGTGCAGCCATTCATTGTCACTCGCCGACTATTAGTGCCTGAATTTGTTTCTCCCCGGAGAAAGTCGTCAGTGCTAACCCCTCTGTGGCTCCTGCAACAGCTGTAAGGCAAATGCTGTTTACAAAGGATTGATAGCTCTGCGATAGATCACCAGAAAGGATCGTTGGCGAAATCCACTTTGAGTTGGCATGATTTCGCTCTGGGAACGATGGCGATGCAGGCTCGCACCACTTCTCCATTCACCTCAATCTCACAAGCGCCACAGCTGCCTTGTAAGCAACCTGTGGGAATGATGATCCCTGCGTCTCGAGCAACCTGGAGCCAATCAATCCCTGGTTTTGTAAGGGAGATTGTGCCATTCGGCCATTGAATTTCAATCTCAGCGACAGTCATGTTTCCAGCAGTGAGTTGATGTTGACATGTTCTTCGAAAACATCGGCGAGGCGATTGAGTAGTTGTTCTCTTTGTTGTCCATGGTGGGGTATATCGGTGGGCAAGTCTGCTAAACCCTTTTGCCTCCTTATCAGATTGAGCCACAGCCTTCGCCAGCGACCATTCTCAAAAATTCCGTGCAGGTAAGTTCCCGCGATTTGGCCGCATCTCTCATTTTTACTGACCCAACCCAGCGAGGGATCGTCAGCCATAGGTAGGACAGACTCATTGCTCCCTTGAATGAGTTGGCTATTTCCATGGTGTAATTCAAACCCCGTCACCTTGGCATTGTCTGGCCACTGGGTGATCATTTGGCATTGTCGTAGAGCCTTACTGCGTTTGAAAACGGTATCTATAGGCAGCAGATTGAGTCCTGCCATGCTGCTTGATGAGTCTGTTGTTGTGAAGCCTTCCAGACCTAGTGGATCTGCCAGAGTTCGCCCAAGCATTTGCATGCCGCCACAGATGCCCAGCACATGGCCGCCGCTTTGGGCGTAGGTTTGCAACTGCCGGCCTAAATCACTGCGATTTATGGATTTTAGATCGCGCAGTGTCTGCTTGCTGCCGGGAATGATGACAGCATCTGGTGTCCCGAGGAATGTGCCGGGTTCCACCCAACGCAGTTGAACTGTGGGTTCTGCTTCTAACGGATCGAGATCGGAGAAATTACTTAGGGATGGCAATTTCAATACAGCGATTTCGATCTCGGCATCATTCCTTTTGCCTCTTCTCTCCAGTAGATCAAGGGAGTCTTCGGGCGGGAAGAGCTCTTCCAGCCATGGCATTACACCGATGACGGGAATACCGGTTTTGGCTTCTAGCCAATCGCGCCCTTCATCAAAAAGTTCGCGTCGGCCACGGAAACGATTGATGAGTAGCCCGCGTATCAATTGCTTTTCTACAGGCTTAAGTAAAGACAGGGTTCCAATGATCTGGGCAAAAACACCACCGCGTTCGATATCGGCAACGAGCAAACAGCGGGCACGCAGGAACTGAGCCAATCGCAGGTTGGTGAGGTCTCGGCGTTGCAGGTTGACTTCCACTGGGCTGCCTGCACCTTCCAAGACAAGCCGGCCATGGGTGTAAGAGCACTGAAGGTCTTTTAGCGCCTCACGGATGACGCTCCATCCAGGTCGGAACCATTGCTCGTAGTAGGTCTCGGCACGCGCCGTGCCAACGCTTTGACCCAGATGTATGACTTCACTTGTGCTGTCTCCCTGGGGTTTGAGCAGCACAGGGTTCATGGCGCATTGGGGCTCGAGTCCTGCCGCCCAAGCTTGCAGGGCTTGTGAATAGGCCATCTCTCCGCCACTCTCGTCAACCCAGGCGTTGTTGCTCATGTTTTGCCCTTTGAAGGGTATGGGTGTTTCGCCTCGCCGAAGCAGCAGCCTGCAGAGAGCGGCGGACATTAATGATTTACCAGCTCCACTGGATGTGCCTAACACCATTAGGGGGGTAGACATCCCATCGGTGCTCATTGTCTGGGCCAAAGTCGACGCAGATTGTGTTGCAGTCTTTCGAAAAACCCAGCTCGTTGTGTTGGTAACCCTGGTGTCTGTTCAAGTAGCTGGCGGCCCAAGGGGGTTAGACGGATTTTTGCTGTCAACCCCTGCCCATCGACTTCACGGCGCAACACACCAACGGTAATCAACCAGCGAAAAGCGGCTTCAACAGCGTCAGCACGCTGAAACCAGCTGCATCCAGGCAAGCAGTATTGCCGGGCTTGCTGCCAAACGCTCTCAGCATTGAGCCCTGTTGTTTGGGCATCGGTATAAAACCTGGTGTCAAACCGTAGGCAGCGCATGGCTTGGGAAGCACGTTTTTTACTGCGCATGTCAAGCAATTCCATCTCGCTTGTCATGGCAACGGTGGCAAGGTCGACCATTGATGGCAGCCTACGAACTTGTTCTCACTGCTGTAATTCATTGTGTTGATGCTTGCCTCGGCTTCTCCAGCCCGCCGTCGACTGCTTCAACAGGCCTTGATCCCCCATCAAGTGATGGTGAGTGGGGTGGACGAATCAAGCTTTCAACATAATGATCCCAGCCATTTGGTGCAGCTTTTGGCGCAGGCCAAGGCTTCGGCAGTGTTGAACCAGCTAGCCGATAAGCGCTCTGCAGATCTCTTCAAGGATGAGATTAAGGCTGTGCTCGGCTGCGATTCAGTGTTTGAGTTTGAGGGTGAGATCTTTGGCAAGCCTTTGGATGCCACTGTTGCGGTGAAACGCTGGCGGCGCATGTCAGGGCGAAGTGGTGTCTTGCATACGGGGCATTCCTTGTTGTCAGCCTGTCAATCAGCGGATACAGCCTTGGAAGTCGCTCTGGATGGGCTATTGACAGAAACTGTCAGCACTCGTGTTTACTTTGCGCAGTTGAGCCAATCGGAAATTGAGGCTTATGTCGCGACTGGAGAGCCACTGCGATGTGCCGGTGGATTTGCATTGGAAGGTCAGGGAGGTATGGCTGTAAGTCGTCTTGAAGGTTGCTACAGCAATGTGATTGGCCTAAGTCTGCCTTGGTTGCGAAAAGTCCTTCCTGGTTGCTGGGGTATGTCTTCATCAAAAAACCCTCGCCGCAATGGCGAGGGTTGAAGGTTTTCCCGATTAACAAGATCGATGCTTGATATTGAGAATCAGTCCAGATCAGGCATTGACAAGGCTGGTTCGGTCTTACGATCGATGCCTTTTTCAAACCCGGCTGCAACAGCTCTGGCTCGCCCTGCGTGGAACCAGTGCCCCACGATGGTGAACCAAGCTAGGAAGAACGCGTGACCAGCTAACCACTGGCGAAGGTTCACGAAATTCACCGAGTTGGGCTCGGTGATGATTCCACCTACTGAATTGATGGAGGCGTTGGGGGCGTGGGTCATGTATTCAGCAGCACGGCGCACTTGCCATGGCTGAACATCGTTCTGAAGCTTTTCAAGGCTCAGGCCGTTGGGGCCACGCAGTGGTTCTAACCAAGGACCACGGAAGTCCCAGAAGCGCATCGTTTCTCCACCAAAGATGATTTCACCAGTAGGAGAACGCATCAGGTACTTACCAAGGCCTGTTGGCCCCATGGCAGAACCAATATTTGCGCCAAGGCGTTGGTCACGAACAAGGAAGGTGAAGCTCTGTGCTTGAGAAGCTTCGGCGTTCGATGGACCGTAGAACTCTGATGGATAGGCGGTTACGTTGAACCAAATGTAGGCCGTGGCAATGAAACCACAACAGCTCAGGCCAGCGAGGGCATAGCTGAGGTAGGCCTCTCCGTTCCAGATAAAGGCTCTACGAACCCATCCCCATGGCTTGGTGGCAATGTGGAAATGGCCGCCAACGAATAGAAGAACAGCAACGTAAATGTGACCACCAACGATGTCTTCCATTGAGTTGACACCAGTGATCCAGCCGTTACCTCCCCAGGGAGAACTGAACAGGTATCCAAAGATCACACCTGGATCAAGTGTGGGGCTGGTGATTAATCTCACGTCGCCACCACCTGGAGCCCAGGTGTCATAGATGCCGCCAAAGAAGCAGGCCTTGAGGATCAGAGCAAGAGCTCCCCAGCCTAGAAAAATCAGGTTGTAACCAAGAATGTTGGTCATCTGATTCTTGTCTTTCCAATCAAGCCTGAAGAATGGAGAGATGTAATTCTCCAATTTTTCAGGGCCGGCTAAGGAGTGATAGACCCCACCTAAGCCGAACACAGCAGAGATGATCAAGTGCATCACCCCGCAATGGAAGAACGGGTAGATGTCGACGATTTCGCCACCAGTACCAACGCCATAACCAAGCGCTGCCACATGTGGCATCAAGATCAGGCCTTGCTCGAAAATTGGCTTGTCGAAGGTGAAGTGACTGACTTCGAACAGGAGCATGGCTCCCGCCCAGAAAGTCATCAGACCTGCATGGGCAACGTGGGCGCCAAGTAGGCGTCCAGAAAGGTTGATCAGCCGGGCATTACCTGCCCACCATGCGTAACCGGTGGATTCAAGGCTGTATCCCCCGGCATTCTGCAGTATGGAAGATTTAAAGGGCGTTTCCACGTGGCATTACCTCTTCAGGGAATACAAAGTTTTCGTGAGGTTGGTCCGCAACGGACATCCAGGCTCGGATACCTTCGTTGAGAAGAACGTTCTTGGTGTAGAAGGTCTCGAATTCGGGGTCTTCAGCGGCGCGGACTTCCTGCGACACGAAGTCGTAGGCCCGCAGGTTGACGGCTAAGCCGACGATGCCAACCGACGGAGTCCACATGCCCATGACAGGCACGAACAGCATGAAGAAGTGCAGCCAGCGTTTGTTGGAGAAGGCGATTCCGAAGATCTGGCTCCAGAAACGGTTGGCGGTGACCATCGAATAGGTCTCTTCTTCCTGGGTGGGGTCAAATCCTTTAAAGGTGTTTGACATAGCGCCATCCTCGAACAAGGTGTTTTGCACCGTTGCGCCATGGATGCCACAGAGCAGAGCACCACCGAGGATTCCTGCTACTCCCATCATGTGGAAAGGATTCAGAGTCCAGTTATGGAAGCCCTGCAGGAAGAGAATGAAGCGGAAGATTGCTGCAACCCCAAACGAGGGAGCAAAGAACCAGCTGTGTTGTCCTAGGGGGTAAATGAGGAAACACGCCAGGAAGACAACGACTGGTCCAGAGAAGGCGAGTGCGTTGTAGGGGCGTATGCCAACCAAACGGGCAATCTCGAACTGTCTCAGCATGAAGCCGATCAGAGCGAAGGAGCCGTGTAGGGCTACGAAGGTCCAGAGGCCACCAAGCTGACACCAGCGCACGAAATCACCCTGAGCTTCAGGGCCCCATAGCAGCAGCAAGCTATGACCCATCGCATCTGCGGGGGTGCTTACAGCGGCACTAAGGAAATTGCAGCCTTCCAGATAGGAACTTGCAATGCCGTGGGTGTACCAGGAGGTAACGAAGGTGGTACCGGTAAACCAGCCTCCCAGAGCCAAATAGGCCGTGGGGAGCAAGAGAAGGCCGGACCAGCCAACAAAAACGAAGCGGTCGCGCTTGAGCCAGTCATCGAGGACGTCGAACCATCCCCGCTGAGGCGCGCGTCCTACAGCGATCGTCATGGGAAAAAAAAACGGTGCGGGTCTGCCGCAAGCTGTGGGATACCTCAAGACATTAACAATCCCCAAGGGGCCTTTGGAAGAGAGTTGCCTTGAGCTGAAACCCCTTGTAGTAGTGCTGTTGATCGTTTGGCTTACTTCAACTTTGCCCGTTGCTCGCCGTCTCAGTCCAGAATGGAGATTCATATTGGGCAGTCATGTCAGCTGATCTGCAGGGAACCCCTAAGGCCGGAGATGCTTCTCTAGAGCGGCTTGAGCAACCGGTCCTCGGTTTTCGACGTCTCTCCAATCAGCTCTTGGCCGCAATCGTCACAATCGGCGGTCTGGGCTTCACACTTACGTCCCTGTCTAGTTTTTTGGGGCGAGATCTTCTCCCCATCGGCAAGCCTTCGACTCTTCTTTTCGTGCCTCAGGGCTTGGTGATGGGTCTCTATGGCCTAGGAGGTTTGCTTCTTGCGACCTATCTCTTGGCGATGATCAACGTCAATTTGGGTGCAGGTAGCAACAGCTTTGACAAGGCTTCCGGGATGGTGAAAATTTGCCGTCGCGGATATTTCAAGCTGATCAGCGTGGAGTTCCCCCTTAAGGATGTCAAAGCCGTCAAGGTTGAGGTGCGCGATGGCTTCAATCCCCTTCGCCGCTTGTCCTTGCGGGTTCAAGGTCGGCGAGACATCACTCTTACCCGCGTCGGTCAGCCTCTCCCCCTTGCACAGTTAGAGCAGGATGGTGCTGAGCTAGCGCGTTTTCTTGACGTGAATCTTGAAGGGCTCTGAATTGTGCTGCTCGCATCCCTTGCGCTTTTGTTTCGGCGCCAAGATGTCTGGGGATTTCTGCTTTGTTTGCCCTTATTGGTTAGCTGCAGCAAGTCCACTACGGCATCGATCAAGGCGGTTTGTTCCACGCTGAGTAGCCCCTGCTTGCAGGGCAAGGCAAATGTGCAGATGAGTACGAATCGAGGCGAAATCACCCTTGAGGTGGATGGTGATGCCGCTCCTGTTACCGCAGGTAATTTCGTTGATCTTGTTAAACGTGGTGTCTATAACGGGACTGTTTTTCATCGGGTCGTGAAAGAGCCCGTGTCCTTTGTTGTGCAGGGCGGTGATCCTGCTTCAAAGGATCCTAAAACGCTCAAGTCCCATTACGGGAAGGGCAGTTTCATCGATCCCGCCAGTGCTCAGGCCCGCTTCATTCCCTTTGAAGTGAAGTTGAAAACAGATGATCAGCCTCGCTATGGAGAGCTGATCACCAACCCCAGAGAGTTGCTGCAATTGCAATTGACTCATGAGAAAGGGGCGCTGGCCATGGCTCGTTCCCCGGCGCCGGATTCAGCCAGTGCTCAGTTTTACATTGCTTTGCGTCCTTTGCCCGAACTTGATGGCCGTTATGCCGTTTTCGGCAGGGTGATCAAGGGGCTGAAGGTGGTGGATGCCATTCAGCAGGGTGATCGAATTGTTCAAGCCAGTGTCGTGATGGCGCAATGAAAGCATTAATTGCATTGCCAATGCATTAGGCCGGTAATCGGCTGCCGCTTGGGGAGACCTTTAAAAGTTCGGTGTTGACCCCTGAGGCCCTTACAAGCGCGACCTTGCCGGTACGGGCGATTTCGATGATCCCGTACGGGGTAAGCAAGCTTTCGAGCGCCACCAGCTTGCCTGGGTCACCAACCACCTCAAGGGTAAGTGCTGCATCGGCCACATCCACCACTTTCGCTCGGAAGACCTGAACGAGATCGAAAATGGCACTGCGCTGGTGAGCGGGGGCGGAAACTTTGAGCAGCATGAGTTCTCGTTCGACTGCAGGTTGCCTGGTTAGATCAAGCACCTGCAAAACATTGACGAGTTTGTCGAGCTGTTTGCTCATCTGTTGGAGGGCATGATCGTCTCCCTCTACAACCATCGTGAGTCGAGATTGTCCAGACGTTTCGGCTGGGCCTACCGCAAGGCTGTCGATGTTGAAACCACGGCGTGCAAAAAGGCCTGCGATCCGACTTAGAGCTCCGGATTCGTCTTCGACTAGCACTGAAAGGGTGTGCTTCATGCCCGTTGTTGATCATTACCTAAATTAAGGTTCAGCCAGCTCAACACGGCTTGATCAAAACCATGACTGGATTCGTCATGGGGGCAATGGCCAGTTTCATCAAGTACTGAAAGAGTGATCCATGGGTATTTATGCTGCAGTCGATGGCCAATTTTTAATGGCACAAAACGGTCCTCTCGTCCCCAGAGCAGCAATATGGGGGGGCTGTCGGGCCTGTTAGCCAGCCGTTTTAGTAAGCGAGGAGCTGTGCAGCCAACTGGCCGTAGTGTCATGCCAACGCACATTGCTCGTAGGGCGCGAGCTGCCGAGGGTCGCCTTGCAGGTTGGGCGATCAGGTGTAGCAGCTCATGGTCTAACTGGATGGAGTGGTGGTAGCCCATCTGAAGAGCTGCTTTAAGGAGTGGCGTTCTTGCGATGAGAGGAACAATCAGTTCTAGAGGCAATAGGCGGAAGATGATTGCGATGAACTTGTGCTTCAATCGGCGCCCCCAGCGGGTGGTGCGGAAGCTCAATGGTTCAACCAATGCCGGATCCGGTAATGGAGCGGCTACCACAGCTTCAACAAGGTCTGGGCGAAATGCGGCTGTGGTGAGAGCAGTTAGTGCCCCTAGAGAATTGCCTATTAGTACTGCTTGTTGAGAGGGGCTGGCCCTGACAACCTGCTCAAGAAAGGCTGCTAACTGTTTGCCCCACAGTCGATTGTCGAGCCGTCGAAATTGTTTCAGTCCTGGCTGGGCTGAAGCTCCAAAACCGATCAGATCAAGGCTGTAGATGCGGAATCCTGCAGCTTTTAGGGGGGCAGCATTGTGCCGCCAATGAGCGCTGCTGGCGCCGAATCCGTGTATCAGCACGAGTGGACGTGCACCCTCTGCTCCCAGTACACGCCAGTGACAACGTAGGCCTTGCCAATACCAATCATTGGATTCGCCCCAGTCAGCACCTGTCTCTTGAATGGCCCGCTCGGCAGTCTGGAAGTCAGTTGCAAACAAAGCGGCTTGAACCAACCCACCACCCACTATCGCGAAGGGTCAGCCGTTTTGGAGCTAGGAGGTGGTTTCTTTCGCCCAGAGTCTCGTCCTTCCCGTGATCTTTCGGTTTTATTGGCTTCTTTTCAGCAGCAGAGGAGAGGGAAGTTTTCGCCTGCTTTGTGCTGGTTGGACCTGATGGCTGGTTGCGGTATTCGTGCTTTGCGCTGGGGGTTGGAAGCTGTTAACCCATCATTGTTGGCGTCAGGAGTAGAGCAGCTGCCTGAGCTGTGGGTGAATGATGCCGATCTTGAGCGCGCTTCTCTGTTGGAGAGGAATCTGGCCCCTCTGCGCCAAGAGCAAATCTCCCTCAAGCTTTTTCATCAGCCCGCTGAGGTCCTCCTGAGCCGTGCCTACCTCGATCAGTGTCGTTTTGATCTGATTGATCTCGATTGTTTTGGTTGTCCGAATGCGTTTCTGCAACCTGTGTTGCAGGTTCTCGCTTCTGAGGGTTTGTTGCTGCTTGCAAGCAGTGATGGTCGCTCTCCAACAGGTCATGACCGGCCAGGGGCAATTCGCAGTTTGGCTGCTGCGGCTCGGGTTCATCCATCCAGCTGGGAGATCGCTTTGAGGCTGCAGCTTGGGGTTCTTGCACGACATGCCTGGCTGCTAGGGCGTGGTTTGGAGCCCCTAGTCAGCTTTAGTGAAGGTCGTACTTTTCGTGTTGCGGTAAGGATCAAGCGTCGACTTGCTGCCGGTGAGGAGAGCCAGCTTGGGCTTTTAGCTCGCTGTGAGGCTTGTGGCGCTCAGCTTGTTCAACCACTGCTTTCCCTGCAGGGATGGTCAGGGTGTATGTGTTCTCAAGGAGGTGGCCGCTGGGCGGTGAGCGGTCCTCTTTGGTTGGGCCCCCTTCAGGCGCCAGATGTGTTGGCCGATTTGTTGGTATTGGCAGAACAGTCGATCGTTCCTATCGCATCCGCCACCCTTCGGCTCTTGCATCGCTTGCAGTCTGATATCGGCTTGCCGGTCTATTGCTGGTCCACAGCTGAACTGGCCAAGCGTCTGGCTTTGTCTGGTCCGCCGTCTGTTTTGGCATTGGTAGAGGCTCTGCGGTCTGCTGGCTATGAGGCTTGCTGTAGTGCCGTTATGGCAGGACAACTGCGAACCGATGCGACAGTGACCGAGCTTTTGCGGATTTGCCACGAGATTTGTCAGGAAGGGCGTTAAATGGTGTGCGTGATTCATATGCCCATTCATGGCTTCGGAGATTTTCGGGATTGCTGCCGTCTTCTGGGTGTTGATCCCAGTGGGTCTTGCAGGTGGTGCTCTCTTGTTGAAGCTGCAGGGGGACTGAAGTTCGCAGCCTGGAGTCGCTCGATATAGGCTCCTTGCTTGTATTGAAGGGCCCTATGCAGGTTCTGGTGGTTGGTGGAACTGGCACCCTGGGGCGGCAGATAGCTCGCCGTGCCATTGATGCTGGCCATCAGGTCCGCTGCATGGTGCGTAAACCTCGTAAAGGGGCTTTCCTGCAGGAGTGGGGTTGCGAGCTCACCTGCGGCAATCTTCTTGATCCAGGGAGTATTGATTACGCCCTTGATGGCGTCGATGCGGTCATTGATGCGGCCACGAGCCGTCCCGATGATTCTTCGAGTGTCTATACAACCGATTGGGACGGAAAGCTCAATCTGCTGAGGGCTTGTGAGAAAGCCGGTGTGAAGCGCTATGTATTTCTGTCTTTGTTGGCAGCTGAGAAGCATCTCAATGTGCCACTGATGGACATCAAATTCTGCACCGAGAGGCTGCTGGCAGATTCGTCATTCGATTACACGATTTTGCAGGGTGTGGCCTTTATGCAGGGGTTGATTGGTCAAATCGCCATACCCGTTCTTGAAAACCAGACGGTATGGGTGAGTGAAACGCCTACAGCAGTCGCATACATGAATACCCAGGACGTCGCACGTTTTGCTGTGGCTGCCTTGGAGCGTCCTGAAACGATCCGTCGCAGCTTTCCTGTCGTGGGTCCGAAGGCTTGGACCTCTGAAGAAATTGTGCAATTTTGCGAAAAGTCCAGCAGTAAAACAGCCAAGATGATCCGTGTATCGCCTTTTCTGATCGGATTGAGCCAGAGAGTGGTCTCATTCTTTGAACAGTCAGTGAATATGGCTGAAAGGCTTGCTTTTGCAGAGGTCACTGGAGGGGGAATTGCTTTGGATGCACCAATGGATGACACCTATGCCTGCTTTGGCTTGGATCCGTCGGAAACCACCCCTCTTGAGAGTTACATCGCCGAGTACTACGACACGATCCTCAAGCGCCTGCGGGAGATGGAGGCAGATCTCGACGAGGAAAGCAGGAGAAAGCTGCCTTTTTAAGCGATTTTTCATCCACCACTGGCGTGGCGATGGTTTGTTTGTACTATTAGCGGGTCTGTTTCTCTCTCCGCTGGCATGTCTGTTGTTCAAGTGAAAAACCTGCAGCGCCGGCTAGACAATTTGTCTCGTGAGGCCATTCAGGAGCTCGATCGGGCTTGCGGGCATGAGCTTTGGCGCAACCTTGGATTCGATGCCTTTGACGGCCTCGAGGATGCTGAGCGCCGGGCCAGGGCCAATTACTACTACGGCCAGTGGCAGACAGTGCATGAGCTGCTGGAGGCCTTGGGCTAATGCTCTTTGCGCATGCAGGATTGTTCACCGATGCCTTCCCTAACGATCACAATGAATTGATCTTTCTTGAAGGGCTTTTTTCATGAGCAGTAGCTGCTGTAGTCCCTCTGTTTCAGGTTCTGGATCTGATGCGTTGGATCAGACGCAGGCTGTACAGGAACGCTATGGAGCTGCAGCGCAGGCTCAGGAAGCTTGTTTGTGTACCCCGGTGGCCTTCGACCTCAGCCTGCTTAAGGTGATCCCTCGTGATGTTGTGGAGCGCGATTACGGCTGCGGTGATCCAACTCGCTGGGTTAAGCCTGGTGACACCGTGCTCGATCTTGGCAGTGGCAGTGGCAAGAACGCCTTCATTTGTGCCCAGCTGATCGGTTCGGCGGGTGCCGTGATTGGGGTGGATCTCAATGTTGAGATGCTCAACCTGGCTCGTCAGGCCGCACCAGTTGTGGCGGAGCGGATTGGCTTTGCCAATGTGCGCTTTGTGGAGGGTGCTATCGAAGCGCTTGACGCCCCTCAGGTTGATGGAGCTCCGCTGATTGCCGATAGGACGATTGATGTGGTGTTGAGCAATTGTGTGCTCAATTTGGTGAATCCTGCAGATCGTCAGAATCTGCTGGCCAACATTCGCAGGGTTTTACGACCAGGTGGACGGCTCGCTATTAGCGATATCGTTTGTGATAAGCCAGTACCCCTTGCTCTTCAGCAGGATCCGGAACTATGGAGTGGCTGCATTAGTGGGGCCTGGCAGGAGGAGGCCTTTCTGGAGGATTTCCGTGCCTTGGGCTTTGAGAGGGTGAGCTATGCCGATCGTTCTGATCAACCCTGGCAGGTGGTTGAAGACATTGAATTTCGCGCCGTCACGCTTGTGGGTCAGCTGCCGGACGATTGAGAAGGGACAGCAGACGCTTGCTCTCTATTGATGAGACCTGTCTCCATTGGCCAGGATCCAGCCCTTCAATGCTGAGGGGTGGCTCTCCATACAGAAGCTCGATGCGATGACGGATCAACCGTAGGGTTGGCAGCCCCACGGCTGCTGTCATTCGCCGAACCTGTCGGTTTCTCCCTTCTTTGAGCTTCAATTCAAGCCAGCTGGTGGGGATGCTTTGTCGCACACGGATGGGTGGGTCCCGCTCTCTTACGATCGGAGCAGATTTTCCCTTCAGCCAGTTCACACGGGCAGGTCGGGTTCGCTTTCCCTGAATGATCACTCCTGAGGCAAGTTTTTGTAGTTGACTTGCATTCGGAGAACCTTCTACTTGCGCCCAATAAACCCGCCAGTGGCTTAAACGGGGATCGGTGAGTCGATGCTGCAGGCGCCCATGGGAAGTGAGAACCAATAGGCCTTCACTGTCAGCATCTAGGCGGCCTGCCGCATACACCCTGGGTATCGGGATTAACTCTGCTAAGCACTTCCACTGGCTGCCAGGTTCTGGGGTGAACTGGCTTAGGACGCCGTAGGGCTTGTTCAACAGAAGGGTTGTGAAGTCGTCTGCTTGGGTGGCCAGCTGATCAGTCAGTAGACGCGAGCAGTGTCAGCATAGATAGATTTTTGGAGGGATCGTCAGCGCTTGATTGCTTCAATTGAGATGAGTCATCGTTTAAGCCTGAGTCTTAACGGTGGACCATCATGGAGAGCGTGGCGAAATGACAATCGGTCCTAGAGACTGTTTGACTCTGCCGAGTTTGCAGGGGGCCGCAACCTAAACTCCGATTTAACCAATGAGCCACGGCACAACCGCATGATCGAAACCTCGGGTGTGATTGAGAAGGAACAAGGTAACGGGTTCTATCTGGTCACCCTTGAGCAGCCCGCCGGTCATAAGTGTTTATGTCGTGCCGCCGGCAAGCTCACCAAGTTCCGCATCAAATTGCTCGCAGGTGACAAGGTGCTGGTGGAGATCAGTCCCTATGACCTCACTCGAGGCAGAATCACTTATCGAGAGCGAAATGCTGGAGCTCCAGGGGGCCGTCCAGGTGGAAATCGCCCTGGTGGACCACGACGCCGTTAATCAGCTCCATAAGAATAGATGGGCTGGACTTGAATCATTGATAGGGATTGACACTGCTTCTTCATTAGGTTTTACCACTTCAACTTTCATTTTATAATGATACAAACTATTTTTTATTAATAGAGAAAGATTTGCTTATTGATTCCAATTTGCTCCTAAGGAATTGGTTGTTGGCTTGATGAATTGAATGGCCTAGGCGGTGAAATTATTGGTGGGTACAAGAGTATTGACAATCTCTGAGAATTGATGATGTTGTGCCCTCTTGAATTGAAACTTTTATTAGTTCTCTCACGGCTTGACTTCTGCGTGTAGAGTATTTCAATTCAGCAGAAATCCCTGGTTAAATTTGCCTAGATCTCTAGGGCTTCGTCTGGGTCGCTTGTTTTGTCGAAGGAATGGCTTTTGCTGGGAAGGTTCGGCACCACAAGAGCTGAGTCCTCAAGTAGTTCGTGATGTCCACCAGGACATGTGATCCACTCGCGGAATTCTTGGGTGATGGCGTAACTGTCTTCGTAGCTCTCTTTGCTGTCTAGTAAAGCGATTCTGGCGGATGCCCAACAAGTAGAAACGCTTATACGTCGTCGAATAGCTGTGTTCATGATTTGTCCCCATTGGCCAGAGAATTGCATATAAGGGGTCTATATCTGGCTTGATTTTATAGAACGTCGCATTTTTCTTTCGCCAAAGTTTTCGTCAACGCTGCAAAAAACTGGGCAGATTTGGTGTGCGTAGTCGGATGACAGCACCGGCTCCGTCGTTGACTGCTTCTAGTGGCAGGCTTGGGCCTCGCCAGTGACCCATCGTTGTGTTTTCCTCTGTTTTCGCTTCGCTGTCTCTGATGAAATATGGCTCTGTTTTCGACCAGCTGCGGGCATGGCCCATCAGTAAGGGATCTGCAGGTGCAAAGACATAGGAAGGGTGACGAGGTACGGGCTCTAACGATGCTCTTGCCGTGGAGATCCTTACAGCGCGAGTGATTCCCTGTATGAATCGGCTGCGCGTTACCACCGTTGTGAGATAAGCAACCACGCGAAGTCTTGGGGCATCGAATCCCTCGGCACACATGTCGATGCTTACTAGCCAGTCGGCTTTGCCTGTTTGGAAGGCTGCCAGGCGCGCGCTGGCATCACGGTCTTGGGAGTGCACCAGCTCGACACGATCACCTTCCTCTTGCAGGAGCTGGGCGATGCCACCAGCGTGTTCGATATCTCTAGCGATCACTAGGCCCGCGGCATCGTGATGGTGGCGACGTACCTTCTCAAGTTGACGTCGTGCCCGTATTAACAGTTGTAAGGCAATACTGCTTGAATCTGAGATGCGAATAGCCCTGCGCAGATTGCGTGCTCGCCAGCTTTCTCGCTCTTCAGCAGAGAGGGGGGAGACATCTCGATCGGGATGTCCAGGACGGCTGTGTTCCACCCAGCCGTCCTGGAAGCGGAATTCGAGTGGGCGCACATCTCCAGCATGAATCAGCTCACTGGGCTCCACGCAGAGATCTGGGCTGATCTGCTCCACCAGAGCTCCCTCGGCTTCCACTCGCACCCTTCGGGCTGCACAGAAGGCCAGATTGTCGGCGCGGAATGGCGTGCCAGTAAGACCAAGCCGTATTTTGCTGCTGTCAGTTAGAGCAAGAAAGGTGCGTCCCCAGGCTGGACCCTGAGGTTCATCTGGATTCATTCCGAGGTGGTGGGCTTCATCGGCAATAGCGAGTAAGCCGTCCCCGGCCCAGTCCTTTAGTTCTGCTATCAGGGTCTCCAACTGAAGACCGGCACCTTGATAGGTCACTGCCCACCCGTCTGATTGTTTGAGGATCTCGGGTTTTTCTGGGCAGGCTTCCCAGTCCTGCAAGTTGAGTCCTAGTTGTGCAGATGCTTGGTGCCATTGATTCAGAATCGAGTTGCGGTGGCAAAAAACTATGAATCGCGTTAAGCCACCCCCTCGCTGCATGGCCTGGAAGCTGAGTAGGGCTCCGAGGGTTTTGCCTGCACCTGGGCCAGCATGCACAAGCACATCTCGCCCTTGGATTGCCCGTGGAGAAAGGCGGCGACGAAGCAACTGAATCAGCTGTTGCTGCCAAATGCGGGGTCGGATTTTGGGCTGGTCGGACTCTCCCAGCAGTTCAAAGGAAGGCTTGGAGATGGCATTGCACGAGAAGATAGGTCTTTCTAACTATTCCTTTCGCTGTTGGCATCTTTAGCTTCCGATCAAGAGCTTCTGGGGTTTTCGGCCCCCTGCCACCATGGCCAAACGCCACCATTCAGCCCAGTTTATTTTTCAGCAACGCCGCAGCTTGGAGCAGTGTTGGCTACATGAATGTGACATTGATCCGCTGATCCTGAGATCACGCTGGCTCCATCGCCAAGGCCTGAAGCTTCAGGCCTTGGCGATGGAGCAGGAGTTGCTACCAATTGTCTGATTGAGTTCAGAGCGCTTCGGTGTGGTTTACGAGCAGGTGCTCAACCTCATTGAGGCCTTCGCTTGCTGCAGTGTGTGCGATCTCGAAGTTGCCCTGAGCCTCATCCATGAGTTGACCAGCTAAGCGATCGAGCAATTGCTCCTTTTGCTCTTTGAGCATGGTGAGCAATTCGTTTTCGATCAGCTTTTGAACGGCTGATGCCCTCAGGGTGTCTGAACCGGCTTCAGCAAAGGTTCCCTGAACCAGTTCTTGAATGAACAGTCGGTGGACTTCACTGCTGCGTAGGAAACTCTCGGTGGCGTTGATAATCCCGTCTACCAAAGCCTTGTCAGGCTCTGACTCCTGTTTGTCGAGCTTGAATTCCCAATCCAAATGGCGTCTCTGCCATCCTGCGGAATGGAGGCTCGGCATCACTGTCTGGGAGAAGGTATCCACCGAGATCTCGTAGATCCGTTCTGCCAGGCGTTCACACCATTCTCGCCCGTGTCCCTGGAGGTTGTTCTGCATTGTGGAGCGCTCCACAGCATGGCCTCCGTGATGGCTATGGCAAACACCATCCGGACATTCGATTGCAGTTAGGCCCATTGAGGGAGTTGGAGTTAACAGTCCTTCTTAGCTATAAAGCCAGCTGAAAAACTCTTTTCTTCAGGAAAGCTCCCGGTGCCGGGAGGTCGACCCCGTAATCTCGCCTGGTTCAACCAGTCCTCTCTCTTGCCCAGACTCTTAATTCCGTTGGAATCGGCGATGGGAGAAACCCGTGTTGCGGCTTCGCCGGACACGGTGAAGAAGTTTCTTTCTCTGGGCAGCAAGGTTGCCGTTGAGCGTGGCGCCGGCCTTGCCGCAGGTTTTGTTGATGGTGATTTCAACACCATTGGTGCTGAGCTGGTTGCTCCGGGAGATTCACAGGCCTGGAGCCAGGCCGATGTCGTCCTATGCGTTCAATCTCCTTCTGCTAGTGCTTTGGCGAGGATGCGATCTGGGGCCCTTGTTGTTGGTTTGTTGGCGCCTTATGCCAACAGTTCCTTAGCAGCGGCGCTGAAGACAGCAAAGCTCTCAGCGATGGCCCTAGAGCTGCTGCCGAGAATTAGCCGGGCACAGTCTGCGGATGCCCTTTCCTCTCAGGCCAATATTGCTGGCTATAAGGCGGTGCTGTTGGCTGCTGCTGCTCTTGATCGTTACTTTCCGATGTTGATGACGGCTGCTGGCACGGTGCAGCCAGCGCGGGTCGTCGTATTAGGTGCTGGTGTGGCTGGATTGCAGGCAGTTGCTACAGCAAAGCGTCTGGGTGCTGTGGTCTACGTCAGTGATGTCCGCTCTGCCGTGAAGGAGCAGGTGGAGTCACTTGGGGCACGCTTTATCGATCCTCCTGAAATTGATCAGAGGCCAGATGAGTCTGGGGGCTATGCCAAGCAGGCTTCTGAGGCTTTTCTGGCGGCTCAGCGTCAGCAGCTCTCCAATCAGTTAGCGCAAGCCGATGTGGTGATCTGTACTGCTCAGGTGCCTGGTAGAAAAGCTCCACGATTAATCAGTGATCTCATGCTCGATCGCATGCGCCCAGGTGCTGTGGTGGTCGATCTTGCCGTTGAACAGGGTGGAAATTGTGCGAATACTCGTCCTGGTGAAACAGTCGCTCGCAACGGCGTGAAGTTGATCGGTGCCTCCGATCTCCCTTGCAGTGTTCCCAATCACGCCAGTGCGCTTTACTCGCGCAATTTGGTCGCTCTGTTGGAGCCCGTTTTGAAGGACGGTCAGCTCAGTCTCAACACTGAGGATGAGTTAATTGCCGGATGTCTGATCAGTCACAACGGTGTGATCCGCCATGACGATGTGCTCAACACGGGAGGGCCCAACTGATGTCGTTCTTGAGTGAGGCCCTTTGGGTGCTGCTGCTTGGCAGCTTGCTTGGCCTTGAACTGATCGGCAAGGTGCCTCCCACTTTGCATACGCCTTTGATGAGTGGTGCCAATGCGATCTCGGGGATCACGATGTTGGCCGCTCTCACCCTGATCATCAAGGCCGGAAACAACACCCCTCTGCTGGCGATGGGTGCTGTTGCTCTTGGTTTCGCCTTGTTCAACGTGATTGGCGGATTTCTCGTTACCGATCGGATGCTGGCCATGTTCAGCCGCAAGTCCGCTCGCCGCAAGGACAACCACTGATGAATATTGCTGAGATCCTCAAGTTCGCGATTGATCTGGTCGCGGTTTTACTCCTTGCCCTTGGGATCAAGGGCCTTTCGAAGGTGCGCTCTGCCCGTGAGGCCAATCGCCTTGCAGCTGTTGCCATGGCACTTGCCGCGGTGGGCTTGATAGTGAACTATCTCGGCACCAGCGGCATCTCTGCTGAGGCCTGGATTTGGATCATCTTCGGCACGGTGGTTGGTGGATGTCTCGGTGCGATCACAGCGCAGCGCGTGCCGATGACCTCCATGCCGGAGACCGTTGCTCTGTTTAACGGCTGCGGAGGCATGTCGTCGTTGCTGGTAGCTCTCGGCGTTGCAATTTTCCCGACAGGCGCTGGAGCTGTTGAAGCCGGCAGCGCAGTGGTTGAAGACATCTCGATTGTGGTGTCTGTTTTTGTTGGCTCGATCACCTTTACAGGTTCAATCGTGGCGATGGCAAAGCTGCAGGGCTGGCTGTCAACACCGCCTTGGATGCAGAGCAATGTTCGGCATGCCGTGAATATTGCTCTGGCTGTGATGTCTCTAGTGGCTGCCATCGAGCTTGGCCGCCATGGCGACAACGTCAGTGCGCTGTGGCTGTTGGTGATCGGGTCCGGTTTGTTGGGAATCGGTGTAACGCTACCGATTGGCGGCGCCGATATGCCAGTGGTGATCTCACTGTTGAACAGTTATTCAGGTGTTGCGGCGGCAGCGGCAGGTTTCGTTGTCGGCAGTCAGTTGCTGATTGTTGCTGGCGCCATGGTTGGAGCTGCTGGTCTGATCCTTACTCAGGTGATGTGCAACGGTATGAATCGCTCGTTGGTATCGGTGTTGTTTGGTGGAGCGTTAGGAGCAAGCGCTGCTTCTGGCGGCGGTGGCGAATATAAAAACATCACCAGTTGCAGCGCTGAGGAGTGTGCGCTCACCCTTGAGGCGGCAGAGCGGGTTGTGATTGTTCCTGGATATGGCCTGGCAGTGGCTCAGGCGCAGCACACCCTGCGTGAAGTTACCCGTGTCTTGGAAGCTGGGGGCATTGAGGTCACCTATGCCATTCATCCGGTTGCTGGACGCATGCCTGGCCATATGAACGTTCTCTTGGCTGAGGCTGATGTTCCTTATGAGCAGCTCAAGGAGATGGATGTCATCAATCCTGAGTTCCCGGCCACTGATGTGGTGTTGGTGCTTGGAGCCAATGATGTGGTCAATCCCCAGGCCAAAACTGACACCACTTCCCCTCTTTACGGCATGCCTGTGTTGGATGTGCAGGAAGCTCGCACGGTGTTTGTGGTCAAACGCGGCATGAGTGCCGGTTATTCAGGGATTAAGAATGATCTGTTTGAACTGGCCAATACTTCCATGGTGTTTGGTGATGCCAAGAAGGTGTTGGGTGATCTTTTGGTTGAACTGAAGGAGCTCGGCATTGGCAAGAAGGGTTGAGACCGATTCCCAGCTTTTAAAACAGCTGGGGATTGGTCTTTTTAAGCAGCGTTTGCCTTGGCTAGGCGGCGATCTGCAGACCCTTCGCGACACACTCAGACCGGTGCGCTTGCCAAGTGATCGAGGCCAAGCGATTGAAATTGAAGTGCCTGCCTTGCCGAGCGGTATGGCGGGTCCGGGTCATTTGTTGGCTTTGTTTGATCGCCCTGCAGTCACCCGCCAGGCGCGTGGCTTGGTTTTGCTGCTGCATGGATTGGGGGGCTCCAGTCAACGTGAAGGTCTACGACGGATGGCCTGCGCTCTTCAGACGGCTGGTTTTGCCGTGCTGCGCTTGAATTTGCGTGGTGCAGACCCTGGGCGGCATCTCTCAGCAGGGACCTATGCCGCTGAGTGCAATAGCGATCTTGGCCCGGTGTTGTTACGGGCCCGGCAGCTCTGTAATCAGCTTGGGCGCGAGGGTGTTGCTTCGAGAGGCGCAGTCCCTCTGCTTGGGGCAGGTATTTCCCTTGGGGGCACGATGCTTCTCAATGCCTGTCTTGAGCCAAGCCACGCGCGCGCGCCTGGTCAAGCGGTTTTGGATGGATTGGTTTGTACCAGTAGTCCCCTTGATTTAGCGGCTTGCAGTGCCTCAATCGAGCGACCCCGCAACAGGGTTTATCAGCGTTGGTTGCTGCAGCGGTTGATTCGTCAAACGTTGGCGGATCCCTTTGGCGTGACTGTCCAGGAAAGGGAAGTGCTCAATGGGGAGAAGGGGCAGAGCCCGCCAGCAACGATCCGAGAGTTTGATACTGCCATCACAGCCCCGCGCTGGGGTTATTGCGATGTTGATGCTTACTACGCTGGCGCCTCACCGTTGATCGCCTTGCTTGAGAACCCCAGCCGCCTGCCGCCGACACTGCTCCTGCAAGCGCTAGATGATCCCTGGGTGCCAGTAGAAGCCGCTCAACAGTTGGCAGCGAACATGTTTCCATCCAGTGAGCAGCGCATCCAAGTGTTGTTGACACCCCACGGCGGCCACAATGGTTTCCATGCAATCGGAGGCTGCTGGGGGGATCAGGTGGTGGCCCGTTGGCTGTCAAAGTTTGGGGCTTGACAAAAACTCAGTAAAAACTCAGGTATGTCTCTGCTGCTGAGGTGTCCGGCGGATGATCCAAGTTTCGATTGGCTGGCCTTCAAGCACATGCTCTCTCACGATTGATTCGATTCGTTCTGGTGTCACACCGCCATACCAGATCCCGTCTGGCCAGATCAGCAGGATTGGTCCGTCGTTGCAGATGCGTAGACAGTCGACCTTGCTACGCAGAACCACACCTTCTGGGCGATCAATGTTTTCGAGATCAAGCTGTTTGATTAGTTTTTTGAGATTGGCCCAGCTGGCGTTGCCGACATCTGCACTGCAACAGGCCGCCTTGTTGGCTGTGGCGCAAAGAAGTAGGTGATGACTCACCTTGAAATTCATGCTGTCAGAGCTGGTATTGGTAGGCGACGGCTGCCCCGTTTCACCTGCTCTTGTACGGCCTTGCGTGCCCATGCATCGACGGCAAGCACGTCATCAAGGTTGGGTTGTGTCTGCAGGTCTGGCTTGTGGCGTTCACAGGCAGCCTCGATCACTTCCGGGATGTCAAGAAAATGGATGCGCTCCTCAAGGAACTGGGCTACTGCTTCTTCATTGGCAGCATTGAGGACGGCTGGCATGGTCCCGCCGGCACGTCCTGCGGCGTAGGCAAGTTCCATGCAGGGGTATTTCTTGGTATCAGGGGCGCGGAAGGTGAGTTCGCCTACTTCGGTGAGATTCAGCCGCCGCCAAGGTGTTTCGAGCCGCTCCGGCCAGCTCAGGCAATAGAGGATTGGTAGTTTCATATCTGGCCAGCCGAGCTGCGCCAGCACGGAGGAATCAGCCAGCTCGATCATCGAGTGGATGATGCTTTGAGGGTGGATCACGATCTCGATTTGGTCGTAGTCGATGCCAAAGAGGTAATGGGCTTCGATGACCTCTAGCCCTTTATTCATAAGGGTGGCTGAATCCACGGTGATTTTGCGTCCCATGCTCCAGTTGGGGTGGCTGGTTGCATCGGCAACGGTGGCTTTCTCGAGATCTTTTGCTGACCAGTCGCGGAAGGCACCTCCAGATGCTGTGAGCTGGATGTGGCGCAGCCCAGGGGTAGGAACTCCCGTTGAGAGGCGTGCGTTCTCAGCCCAGGGTGTTCCTTGCAGACACTGGAAAATGGCCGAGTGTTCGGAATCTGCTGGAAGCAGCCGACTGCCGCTGCGTTTCAACTCAGGCAGCACGACAGGTGCTGCGGCGATCAGGGTTTCTTTGTTGGCGAGGGCAAGATCCTTGCCGGCTTTGATTGCTGCCAGTGTTGGCAGTAGCCCAGCACAGCCGACGATGCCGCTGACGACGAGATCAGCGCTATCCCATGAGGCAGCCACATTGAGCCCTTCTGGGCCAGCTAACAACTCAGGTAAGTGAGGTGGTTGTTGCTCGCTAGGCAGTGCGTTGAGCTGCTGCTCCAGCTCTGGCAGAAGTGATTCATCGGCGAGGGCAACAACCTCGGGATGGTGTCGCTGGATTTGTTCAATGAGCAGTGACAAGTTGCGACTGGCCGTTAGGGCCACAACCCTGAACTGCTCAGGAAATTCTTCGGCAATCTCGAGGGTTTGAGTACCGATCGAACCGGTGGAGCCCAGCACGCTGATGGCTTTCACACTGTTCCGGCAGTTGAAGCCAGTCTCCCACTAGATGGCCAGACACTGGCAAGCTTGTCTTAACAAGGATCTCCAGCCATGGCAGTTCGGGAACATTGGCGATCGGGCGTGGGCTTTGTGCTTGCCGCGGCAGGCAGTGCAGTGGGGCTGGGCAATCTCTGGGGCTTCGCCTATCGATCCTCTCAGGGGGGTGGGGCGGCGTTTCTGTTCCTCTATGTAGTGATTGTGTTAGTGGTTTGCCTGCCGGTGTTGATTGCCGAGATGGTGCTTGGCCGCAGTACGGGTAAAAGTCCTCTGCTGGCACCGGTTGCAGCAGCTGGAGCCCGCTGGCAACCGATGGGCTGGCTGTTTGTGATCGCCCCCTGCGGAATCTTGGCTTTTTATGCCGTGTTGATGGGTTGGACCGGTCACACCCTGTTCCATGCCCTTTTGGTGGGTTTGCCCGCTGACATGACGGAGGCGGAGAGTTTTTTCGGTGTCGTGAGCAAGGGCAGCAACGCCCTATGGGGTCAGATGCTCAGCTTGGTGCTTACTGCTTTGGTGGTGGCAGCAGGTGTTCGTGGTGGTATTGAGCGCCTCTCTCGCTGGGGGCTGCCTTTGCTTTTTTTGTTGCTGATTGCATTGGCGTGTTGGGCGTCCACTCTCGAGGGAGCCTTGCAGGGGTATCACACATTCCTGTTCCGCTGGGACGCTGATCAGTTGTTCAATACCACGACGGTGCGCAACGCCTTCAACCAAGCCTTCTTCTCAATTGGCACTGGGATTGGCTGTATCCTGGCTTATTCCGCCTATTTGGATCGACGCAATCACCTGCCTCGCGAAGCGGTAGCAGTGGTGAGCATGGATACAGCCGTGGGTTTGCTGGCAGGGATGATCACCTTCCCAGTGGTGATGACATTTGCTCTCAAGGATGTGATCAGCGATTCCACCGTTGGAGCTTTATTCATTTCTATCCCTACGGGGTTGGCTTCTCTCGGGGAGACTGGCCGTGTTGTGGCTGTGCTTTTTTTCGCGTTGGCTTACATCGCTGCGATCACCTCTGCGGTGTCTTTGCTTGAGGTGCCAGTGGCTTGCCTGATCGATCGCTTTGGTTGTAGTCGTATTCGGGCGGTATGGCTCTCTGTAGCCGTAATTTTTGTGCTCGGTCTGCCGGCAGCTACTTCAACGGATGTTCTCGGCTGGATGGATTCTCTGCTGAATCTGTTGTTAATTCTTGGTGGATTGCTGCTGGCTGTTTTGTTGGGTTGGGTGGTGCCCGGTCGCTTCAAGGAAGATCTTGCTGGTTGTGAGACACCATTTGGGTTAAGTCGCTTGTTGCTGTTCATGCTGCGTTGGGTGTCACCACCTGTTGTGGCCTTTGGTTTGATCGTTAGCGTCGTGGACCTGCTGCAGACATGGACTGGGACCTGATCAAGGGTTCACGGGTGGGGTTCATGGACCCATCTCTCTAAAGCAGAGGTGGGCATTGTCGATGTCGCTGAAGCGCGTGTATTTCTTGCTGGCGAAGCCGAAGTCGCTCATCGAGGCGCTGATGGTTGAAAACCAGAACGTTCCGCGGTAGATGATTAGCTGCTGATCCAGTCTGTGAGGCCCCCTGGCTTATCGATCAGTTCGATGCCTTGGGCGCGCAGCTCGTCGCGGATGCGATCGGCTTTGGCGAAATCACGGGCGGCTTTGGCCTCTTTGCGAGCGGCAATGGCGAGTTGAATATGGTTTTCATCAACCCTGTTGTTGTCATCGGGGGCTGGTTGCGCGGTTTTTTCGGCCTCAAGCCCGAGCACATTGGCCAGCTCCACCAGCAGTTGCCAACGTGGGAGCAAGTTCAGCTGCGCTGTTTCTTGAATTGCCTTTGTGTCTCCACGCTCCAAGCGGTTCGCTAGGGCACGTAGGGGGCGGGCAAGATCGAAGAGCACTGCGATGGCCCCTGAAGTGTTGAGGTCATCGTCCAGTGCATCGATGAAGTGTTGACGTATCTCGTTGCATTGCTCCTGGCTGGAGGAATGGTCGGGTTGAATAGCTGCTTGTTGTAGGGGTCCGCCTTCAGGCCAGTTGAGGGTGTTGGTATAGATGTTCCCGAGGCCAAGGGCTCCGTTAAGGCCTTTCCATCCAGTGGCTGCAGCGTTGATGGCATCGGCTGTGAAGTCGAGCGGTTTGCGGTAATGGGCCTGCAGGATGAACAGGCGTAGCGTCATTGGAGAGATGCCGCTTTCTAGCAGGGCTCTGATTGTGGTGAAGTTGCCAAGTGACTTGCTCATTTTCTGACCGCCGACATTCACCATGCCGTTGTGTAGCCAATAGCGAGCAAGCTGCTTGCCCGTAGCTGCCTCAGATTGAGCAATCTCGTTTTCGTGATGAGGGAAGATCAGATCAGCTCCACCCAGGTGAATATCGATTGTTTCGCCCAATTCCTCACGCACCATGGCGGAACACTCGATATGCCAGCCCGGGCGCCCTGCTCCCCAGGGTGAGGGAAAGCTTGGTTCTCCGCTTTTAGCTCCCTTCCATAGTGCGAAATCAAAGGGGTGTTGCTTGCGCGCCTCTTCGGTATCGGCTATACGACCATCGGCGTTTTGCTGCTGCTCATTGAGATCACGACCACTGAGCTTGCCGTAACCGTGATGTTTCATCACGGCGAAGTAGACATCGCCATCGACGGAGTAGGCAGCCCCACTGGCTTCTAATTCTCCGATCAAGCTGCGTATCCCGTCTAGGCATTGTGTGGCACGGGGCATGCGATCGGGCCGCAGGATGCCTAGGGCATCCATGTCTTGATGGAAGGCTTCGATGTTTTGCTCGCTGACATGCTCCATCGAGCATTTCTTTTCAGCGGCACGCTTGAGGATTTTGTCGTCGATATCAGTGAAGTTCTGCACGAAGGTGACTGAGTAGCCACGCCAGATCAAATAGCGACGCAGCACATCCCAGGCGATGTAGCTGCGGGCATGGCCGAGATGGCAGAGGTCGTAGACCGTGACGCCGCAGCAGTAAATGCTGACGTGTCCGTCCTTGAGCGGAGTAAAGGTTTCCGTGCGGCGGGTGAGGGTGTTTGTGAACCGCAGTGACACTGGCAGAGCTGGAGCTTGCTTTGAGGCTAGGGCCACACGTTCTGCATCCTGTCTCATGTCGCTTAGATTCCATTGCGGCTAACGCTTGTTTTCAGCTCGAGTGGCACGCCGTGAGGTTCAAAGCATGCTCAATGCTGTTGATGACCAATTCTTTCCTTGGTTTAATCGCAGCTGAATAGACTTCCGGCTAAGAGCTCATAGTGTCTGCAGGATTTTTTGTTGAGAGAGTGAAGTTAACTTCTTGGCAATTCCTCTACTGTAGTTGTTACTTGCAAGAGTGATTCCGTCGCTTGGCTTGGGTAAGTCCTAATACTTGGAAATATTTCTCCTGGCTCGGAATCGGCAAAAGCAAAGAAAAATGGAAGGCGATCTTGCTGCTTTTTGTTAAATATTGATTGACTAAATTCATGTAGGTCTCTAAAAGAATCTTAAGCATTTTTTTCTCAATGAGAGCCTCAACTGCTTTCCGCAACAGGATTGAGCAAATAAGAGAAGAGGCAGAAGCCTGGAGGCGTACGGCAGCTCACGGTGGTAATCATGGCGGTGGCGGGTCTCCCCCTCCTGCCAAGCCAGGCAATGCCAACCCAGGCAATGCCAACCCAGGCAATGCCAACCCAGGCAATGCCAACCCAGGCAATGCCAACCCAGGTAATGCCAACCCAGGCAATGCCAACCCTGGCACTGGTGCTCCAGGAGGCCCTACAGGAGATGCTTCAAAAGCAGGGGCTGTTGGTGGTGTAGCTGCAGCGCAAGTTGGTGGTGCCCAAATGGGGAATTTTGGAGCTGATGTGGTTAAGGGATTC
>NZ_JNBA01000029.1 GCF_000760295.1 Prochlorococcus sp. MIT 0701 | reverse complement strand
CTGGTTGAGGGATTGGGATCAAAACAACGAAGCGCAGAAGATCGGCTACACCTTTACGGATCGCACCATCTCTGTTGATTCCAATCAAGACAGCCAGGATGGACTTTTGCTTGAAGCTGGAGTTGATTACACGATCAACAATTTCGGAACCACTTCATTCAAGGTGTATGGCCGTGGAGGTCTTGAGTTCTGGGATACTTCAAACCGCGGCACCGATTGGCGTGCCTCTGGTGGTGTCACCTTCCAGTTCTAAAAGCAGAGATCTGAGTTGATCATCAAATCCGTTGGGCTTGCAATCAAGAGCCTGGCGGATTTTTTGTTATTGATCGTTTGATTCGTTCATTCTTTAAGTAGGCTGTATCGCTAAGCCTTAAGCAACAGCAACAGCAACAGCAACAGCTACTGCTCTGCTTGGATTGGCTTTAAGTTGGAGCTGATGTGATGCACGTCGTCGAGCTCATCAAGTGCCTCCAGTAATTGCAGGCATTGGTCTTCGCTTTTTTTATCTGCTTGGCTGATCGTGGTCAGTGGTCGCCAGCAGTGTTCCCATCCCTCAACAATCCAGCCTTGATCTCTGAGCCCAGCCTGCAGGCCTTCTAGAGCTTTAAAAGGGCCATACACCACAGCGCCATCGTCGATCAATTGATAGCCATCAGCTTCAAGCTCCAGCAGATTTTCCAGCAGTGCATCTTCTGAAACGTTGCCCCCGTCTTGCGCAGACTGCGCACTCAAATACACTTCGCTGCGTTGCTCAAACAAGTAAGCAACACAGCCGCTTTCTCCGAGCTTGCCGCTGTGTTTACTGAAGGTTAGGCGTAGGTCTGCGGCTGTGCGATTGCGGTTGTCGGTGAGCGCTTCGATCAGTACCGCAACGCCTCCAGGGCCATAGCCTTCATAACGGATGGCTTCCAGTTGGCATGCGCCGTTTTGGTCGTGGCCGGAGCCTTTTGCAATCGCGCGCTCAATATTGGCCGCAGGCATTCTTGCGGCTTTGGCTTTGTTGATTGCGGTGCGCAGTTGAAAATTGCCGTTGGGGTCGCCGCCGGATCTCGCTGCTACAGAAATTTCTCGTGCCAGTCGGGTGAAGACAGCTCCTCGCTTGGCATCCACCACAGCTTTGCTGCGTTTGATTTGAGACCATTTGCTATGGCCGGCCATGGCGGAGGCTGATTAGGTTGTTGTTTGACGATCAACGCTAGGGGCGTTCGCGTTGAACGACAGTGTTGCGATCATCCCCGTGCGTTGAACACAACTTTTGGCTTCACTGTTGCGTTGTCTTCCCAGTAGGCCATTCCGGCGACTTCGCCTCTGCAGTCGATCACCACGAGCATGGGCTTGTTTTCGCTTGGATCAGTTTGACTTGGATCAGATTCTTGCTGATCAGAGGCCAGAGGTTTGGGTGCTGGTTGGCATTGATCTTGATGGGCGGTAATTCGGCGCCCGCAGCTCCAGCTCTCCTGTTCCTCTTCGTTGAGTTGCAGTCTTGGCAGGTGTGCAAGGGCCGTGAGTGGCGCTAATACAGCAGGCGGAGTCGTTAGGGCTGGATTGTCTCGATCGGGTAGTGGTACGGCTTGTTGCTCGTGAAACCCTAGTGCCTGGGTTCGCTTTAACCACCCCAGGCAAGCGCCGCAGCCAATTAATTCGCCTATATCTCGTGCGAGAGAGCGAATGTATGTGCCTGATGAGCAATGTACGTTGAAGTCGATTTGGCCCAGTTGTTGGTTCCAGCTGAGTAGCTGCAAGCGATCAATCGTGATCGTTCGCGCTGGAATCTCCATCGTTTCTCCCCTGCGGGCACGTGCATGGGCGCGTTCCCCTTGCACATGCACGGCTGAAACTTGCGGTGGCCGTTGCTGAATCCTGCCGCGAAACGGCTCGAGGTAGGCCTCGATCTCTGCTGTGTTCAATTCGGGCCAGGCTTGCTTGGAGATCAGATCTCCTTGTTGATCGTCGCTACTGGTGCGTTGGCCCAGTTGGATGCTGCCGCGATAGCTCTTGGCGCCGGGTAGATAGGGCAGCAGCCTGGTGGCATGCCCTAGGGCGATGGGCAAGACTCCTGTTACGGCAGGATCAAGCGTGCCTCCGTGGCCCACGCGCTTGATGCCAAACACGCGCCGCATGCGGCTCACACAGTCATGGGAGGTGAGCCCAGCAGGCTTGTCGATCACCACAAAGCCGAAGGGCACAGTCACCTGATCAGCAGCGCTCAGTTTGTGACTGCTGCTGCTGCCCGCATTGTCTGCAAAGGCTGAGATTGCTCAGCTGGAGGCAACCACACTGATGCGCTTGCGGTTGCGCAGGCTGCGGCGAATGCTTTCAAAGGTCACTACACCATCGGTTAGAGCGAAGAGGGTGTCGTCTTTGCCCTGGCCAACGTTCACCCCTGGCAACACTGAGGTGCCGCGTTGGCGAATCAGGATCGACCCTGCTGTGACGGTTTCGCCGCCATAGGCCTTCACGCCAAGCCGCTTGGAATTTGAATCGCGACCGTTACGTGTGGAGCCTGTGCCTTTCTTATGAGCCATGGTGAGCTAAGGGGTATTAAGAGCAGTGTATGGAGGGGGTGGTTAGCTGAGTGCTTTGCCGTCTATTGAAATGGATTGAACCATCACTCGTGTGAGTTCTTGGCGGTGTCCATTTTTGCGTCTTGTCTTCTTCTTGGGGCGCATTTTATAGACGATTATCTTGGGGCCACGGCGGTGGTCCATCACCTTGAGTTCCACGCTGGCGCCCTTCACGTATGGCTGGCCAACTGTGGTGTCATTCTTGCCGTCCTTGATCAGCAGTACGTTCTCAAGGGTGACGGTGTCATCAACAGCCGCCTGCAGACGGTCTAGGTCGTAGTAACGGTTGGGTTGCAACCAAAACTGCTGGCCAGATGCCTCAACGATGGCGTATGAATCGCTTTGGTCTTTAGCTTCAGCTTTGGCTGCAGCGGCTTTTGGCTTTGCAGCGGGTTTCTCGGCCATGGGTGGTTAAGACGCGTTCAGGCTCGGAATCTGCAGAGACGGGCTGTTAAGCGCCGCACCACTTTGACCGATTTGGCCTGACTCGCAATCGAGAGACAAACAAAGATCTTCCCGCGTTTAGGCGCCTTTAGTCAAGATTGAACGCTGATCCCTGAGCGTCAAAACGCTGGAGTCAAGTCGACTCTGATCATTGCCTTGTCTTGCGGCTCAGCACACCAGCATTTTTTGTTGTTTGCTGTCATTGGTCTTTTGCCAGCCCTGATCTACCTGTGGATCTTGTGATTGCAGACCTAAAGATGCTCTGATCAGCTTGTTGCAGCCTTAGTTGTCTTGAGGAGAGGATTTCGTTGCTGCAGAGATCGATGCATGAGTGACTTCCGTGATTCAGGCGCTGTTCATCCGGCTCTAGATCGCTAGCTGATCGGCATTGTTTGCTGATTTATCGATCACCTAGGTTGTGGAGATCCATATGGATCTCATTGACGCTTGCTGGCAGCAGTTCAGACTTGAGCTGCATGAGAGCGATTCATTGCAGGGCGATCTGCTTTCCTTGCTCGATCTGTCAAATCACCTTTGTGTGATGCTTCAACGCTCGCTTTTCGCAGAAGTACCTCTTTCGTCGATATCAAATCAGTTCCGATTTAGAAGATGCTTCTGAGATGCAGTTATGAGTCCAAAAAAAACCTACATCCTCAAGTTGTACGTAGCAGGGAATACCCCTAATTCGATGCGTGCGCTTAAAACTCTGCGCAACATCCTCGAGAACGAGTTCCGTGGCGTGTATGCGCTCAAGGTGATCGATGTTCTCAAGAATCCTCAGCTTGCTGAGGAAGACAAGATCTTGGCCACACCAACTTTGGCCAAGATCCTGCCGCCACCGGTGCGCAGGATCATTGGCGACCTCTCAGATCGCGAACGGGTTTTGATTGGTCTTGACCTCCTCTATGACGAGATCTCAGAGGAGATTCTTGGCTCATCGACGCTCGATACGTTGGCAGACGATGACATTGCACCACCAGATTCTTAAGGCTCGCGGTGCAGCGCTTTGTTCCATGGCTGATTCTCTCTAGCGTTTGAGTAGAACGTCCTAGCTATGCAGTCTTCTAGTGCCGGTGGCTCCTCCCAGATTCAGGTGCAGAAGCTGCCTACTGGGATCGAAGGGTTTGATGACATCTGTCATGGTGGCTTGCCGACGGGGCGTAGCACGCTGATCAGTGGCACGTCGGGTACAGGCAAGACAGTCTTTTCACTTCATTTTTTGCACAACGGCATTACCCAGTTCGATGAGCCGGGAATATTCGTCACCTTCGAGGAGTCGCCATCAGATATTTTGCGAAATTCCGCCAGCTTTGGTTGGAATCTTCAGGAGATGGTGGACCAGGATAAATTATTCATACTCGATGCTTCACCTGATCCTGATGGTCAGGATGTTGCAGGCAACTTTGATCTTTCAGGTTTGATTGAAAGGATTAATTACGCCATTGTTAAATATAAGGCCAAGCGGGTATCAATTGATTCGATGACAGCTGTTTTCCAACAGTACGACGCTATTTCTGTGGTGCGTAGGGAAATCTTTCGCTTGATTGCACGTCTTAAGGTGATTGGTGTTACCACCGTAATGACCACAGAACGTGTCGATGAATATGGCCCAATTGCACGCTATGGGGTAGAGGAGTTTGTCTCCGACAACGTCGTAATCCTACGCAATGTTCTTGAGACTGAGAAGCGTCGACGTACCGTTGAGATTCTCAAGTTACGTGGCACAACTCACATGAAGGGTGAGTTTCCATTCACCATGGGCACCCACGGCGTCAGCGTCTTTCCTTTAGGCGCAATGCGGCTTACACAGCGTTCCTCCAACGTACGGATTAGTTCTGGTGTCCCTCATCTAGATGAGATGTGTGGTGGAGGTTTCTTCAAGGATTCGATCATTCTTGTTACTGGGGCAACGGGGACTGGTAAAACCCTTTTGGTGTCGAAGTTTATTGAGGATGCTTTCCGAAATAAGGAACGCGCGATTCTGTTTGCCTATGAGGAGTCACGAGCTCAGCTGCTGCGTAATGCCACCAGTTGGGGGATTGATTTTGAAGAGATGGAAAGCACAGGCCTGTTGAAGATTATTTGTGCTTATCCCGAGTCGACCGGTCTAGAAGATCATCTGCAGATTATTAAAGCCGAGATTGGACAGTTCAAGCCATCGAGGATGGCCATTGATTCACTTTCGGCCCTTGCACGTGGCGTGAGCCTCAACGCCTTTAGGCAGTTTGTGATCGGAGTAACTGGTTATGCAAAGCAGGAAGAAATAGCTGGATTCTTTACCAATACTGCTGAAGAGTTCATGGGAAGTCATTCGATTACCGACTCCCATATCTCTACAATCACGGATACTATTCTGTTGCTTCAGTATGTGGAGATTCGCGGTGAGATGGCTAGAGCGGTGAATGTATTCAAGATGCGTGGCTCATGGCACGACAAAAGAATTCGTGAGTATGTTATTACTGATAATGGCCCACAGATTAAAGACTCATTCTCCAACTTTGAACGGATCTTCAGTGGTGCTCCTCATCGTATTAGTAACGACGATCGAGCTTAATGTATCCTTCCATGCCAAGGGTCTTGAAAACACTGGCTGATTCAGGTTGTTAGCTGAATTAGAGGTCTAAACCTTGTTCCTGTTGTCGAGTTGTTCGTACTGATTGAACGATAAGCTCGTCTGCATCTGTTTGTTCAAGCGGTAGATCAAACCAAAAGGTTGTGCCCAGCTCAACCTCACTGGCCATTCGTATTTGGCCGCCATGCTTTTCGATGATGCCACGCACGATTGATAGCCCAAGACCGGTGCCAGCTTCTGTATGCACGGCATTTTCTACGCGATAGAAGCGGTCAAAAATATGCTGTTGGTCATCCTGATTGATGCCATGGCCGGTGTCCGCAACTTCTACGCGGAGCTTGGGGAGTGGTGAGAAAAATTCGCAATGTGGTGCTGATTGGCTGCTCTCGATTGGAGACATCTTGCAGCTATCAGGCCATGTGTAGGCTCGCACCATTAGGCTTCCACCAGCACGACTAAACTTGAGCCCATTGCCGACTAAATTGTCGAGCACCTGGAGTAGTAGATCCCAATTTCCAAGGATTGTTGGTAGTTCATCATCCGTATTGAGCTCAATATGAATCTGCTTGTCATCTGCATTAAGCCGATAGTTGCGCAGGGTTTGCTCGATGGCAGGGCGAAGATCCATGGGCTCGAACTGCACGCTCCTTCCGGATTCCAAGCGCGAAAGGTCGAGTACATCATTGACAAGTCGAGCCAGTCTATCGGTTTCGGAATTAGCAACACCTAAAAATTCTTTCTTCTCTTCTTCGCTGAGTTGATCACCGAGATCATGCAGTGTTTCTACATAACTTTTGATGTTGAATAGTGGTGTTCTAAGTTCATGTGAAACGTTGCTGATGAAGCGGCTTTGGGCTGCATTGAGCTCCACTTCTCTGGTGAGGTCCTGCACTGTGATTGCGATGCCTTTAAGGGTTTCACCGCTTTGATCGCGCACTGACTGCAACACGATGCGAAGTGTGCGTGATGGTTCTTCAAGACTGCAACGCAGATCGTTGCTTTCACCGATATTGCGCAACAGAGATTGAAGGGGATCATGCAGTTCGTTTGCGATGATCTCCGGCAACTCATTGAGCAGTTCCTGACCCTCAAGATTGCGACCTTCCCAGCGAAATAGCCGCCGTGCTGTTGGGTTGGCCAGTACGATTTTTCCCACTTCATCGAGAAGTAAAGCGCCATCGGCCATCGTGGCAATCAGCGATTGCTGCTTCACTTGGGCGGCAGTGAGCTCTTCAATATTGGCGGCGTCATAGGCCTCCAGTTGGGAGGCCATGGCGTTGAAGCCATTCAGGAGTTCTCCCAGTTCTCCTCCCATTGGTAGAGCGATTCGAGCTTCGAAATTGCCGGAAGCAATGGCCCTTACGCCGCGCAGAAGCTCCTTGACAGGCTGCGTGATCGTTAGAGCATTGAAGACGGCGCCGAGAATCACAAGCACCCAGATGGAGATGAAGACGGCAATCGTCACCTGTCGCGTGAGAGCCGCGCTGGCAAGAGCTGTGTCGTTGGGGTTGACCCCCAGAGCCAGTGTCCCCAGATAATCGCCTTTCCACACCAGTGGAACGAAGACATCGGTGAGTTGACCTTGAGGGGTGAGGTGCTGGCGAATCAGTGCGTTTTCTGGTCGTGATGGCAGGTCTGCTGGCAGTTCCAAGCGATGGTTGAGCTGCAGATCGTTATCGCCGCTGACAGGGGAAGCGCTAATGGGGATTCCCAGATAGATCAAGCCATCTGGGTCGGCGAAGAAGATGTAACGAAGGCTGCGCGAGCGCCAGAATTGTTCGGCAACAGTTGCCAGTTCCCTGTCACGTCCTTGGGCGACAAGTTCAGTGACGTTTCCGGAAAGGAGGAGGCCTAGATCCCTGGCGTAACGCGTGTCATTCATGCCTGCATCCCTTTGGATGCCGTTGAGGACGAAGAAGGTAACGCCTGTCATCAGCAGGCTTACCACCAGTGTGGCGATTGCCAACAACTTGGTTTGCAGGCTGAATTCTGCCCACCAGAGATAGATGCGTTCCCCCCAGCCGGGTGGCTCTGGTGGGGGTTGGCCATCTCCTGGGGGAGCCCACTCTGCGATGGCTTGCGAAGTACTGCTGGCCATCAACCCATTCAGCGTCTCTTCACCCTAGGACTGGCGCACTTGGTGACCGATGTCCCTGCGGTAAGTGATCCCTTCGAAATACACCTGATCAAGGCCTTTGTAGGCGTTGGCGAAGGCCTGATCAAAATCGTTTGCTTGAGCCACAACCGCCAATACTCTGCCGCCATTGGTCAGTTGATCTCCCTCTTCAGTGCAGCGGGTGCCAGCATGGAAAAGCTGTAGCGATGGGCCTGGCTTTAGCTGAATGTTGAGGCGGTCACCCTTGCGGGGTGCATTGGGGTAGCCCGCTGCTGCAGCCACGACACATGCACTGCAGCGGTCCAGGATCAATAGCTCTGGTGCTTGATCGAGACAACCAAGTGCACAAGCCTGCAGAACCTTTGCAAGCTCTGGACCCATCAGTGGCATGAGGGTCTGGCATTCGGGATCGCCGAAGCGACAGTTGAATTCAATCACCTGCGGACCAGACGGGGTGAGCATCAATCCGGCATAGATGACACCTCGATAGTCGATGCCTCGCTGCTTCAGGGTGGCCAGGGTTGGCTCAAGTACAACCCTGCGCACAAGCTCGAGTCCTGCTGCATCGAGCAGGGGAGCAGGGGCGTAAGCCCCCATGCCCCCGGTGTTAGGCCCCCTGTCGCCGTCCTCTAGACGTTTGTGATCCTGAGCAGGGGGCAGCAATAACAATCGCTCGCCATCGCAGAGTGCGAATACAGACACTTCTGGCCCCTCTAGTCGCTCTTCAAGCACCAATTGGCAACCGGCAGCCCCGAATCGGCCACTGAAGACCTCCTGGATCGCTTCAGCTGTTGCTTCGATGCTGTCGGCTACGCAGACCCCTTTGCCTGCTGCTAAACCATCGGCCTTAACAACCAAGGGTTGTTGCACTTGATTCAGCACGCTCAGAGCTTCTGCTGCTGTGCTCACTGTCCAGTGTTTTGCCGTTGGCACGCCGGCTTCAGCCATCAGGGTTTTGGACCAGGCTTTGCTGGCTTCCAGCTGGGCACCCTGAGCCCCTGGCCCAAATACGGCTAGCCCGGCCTCGCGAAGTCCGTCAGCCACGCCAGCGGCCAGTGGAGCTTCCGGTCCAACCACCACTAGATCGATTTGAAGCGATTGGCAGGCATCAATCAGGCCATTGACGTCGGTTTCTGCGATCGCCAGGCACCCACAGCCCTGATGCTCTTTTGTGCCCCCATTGCCTGGTGTGACCCAGACGTCTTCTATGCCGGAACAGCGTCGTAGTGCCCATGCAAGGGCGTTTTCACGCCCACCACTGCCAACCACAAGCAGCCGCTCTAAAGGGGGGAGGGGATGGGGACGGGTGGTGGACATGGCCATAGGAACAAGCAGGGACGGGGAAGACCCCTAGGTTTGAGCAGGCCGGGTCTCGTCAGAGGAATCCGTTGCCTCTTCCATCTTTGTTGAACGACTCAACTCCATGGGGATTCACTCCCTGCCGCTGACTGTGCTGCTGCTGGCTGCCGTCAGTCAGGCTGCGCCTCTTAATTCTGCGACTGACCCCCTTGCTCCCGCTAGGGAGCCCATGGCTGAAGTGGTCTATCGGCAAGTGTTGCTCGATGGGGCGATACCAGAGCTCAAGGCAGCTTGTACTGATGCAGCCCTGTTTGGCTTGAACTTGCGTCTGCAGGAACTTCGTAATCGCCTGATCGACATTGCTCCTGCACCTCAACCATTTGAGGTTGTGATCGCCAATGCTGAAGCGTTGATGGTCTGCAAGTCTCCAGATAGCACGCAGATAGTGCTCAGTCGTATCAGCCCAGCGCCAGGCAGTCAGCGCCGCGCTTGGTTGCTGCTCTCCTGGCAGGCGGCCAACGCATCTTTGGATCATGCCCAGGCGGCCCTTGCTCTACGACGCCTGGCAAATGGTGATCTCACGGCCTTGAATTTTGAGCAGCTCACCGTTGGCTATGGAGATGATGGCCTCCCGCTGACCCGCGCTGCTCTTGATCTCTTGGTGGAACATGAGCTTTCCCTGGATCGTTCGGCTGAGGCGGTCATGGTGTTGTTGGCTGGCCGTGAGCGTGGCGCATTGGGGGCCCGCCGTCTTGCTCTGGCCGCTGAGTTGCTTCAGGGTCTAGGCAACGATCAGCACTCAACACTGTTGGAATCAGCCCTTGACCAGGCGGCTGCAGATCAAGCTTGGGGGCTGGCAGAAGACTTGCTGCGATTGCAATTGAAGCTCGATTTAGCAGCGGGTGGTGACGGCTTAAGGCCCCGACAGCGTCTAGAGCGTCTCGCTAATCGCCTCGATGACCGCTACACCCTGTGGGAGTTGGTTCGGGGTGATCTGGATCAGCAGGAGGCTGCAACTCTTCTAGAGCAGGAGCTGCGCTCGCCGCGTCAGCCTGGCGGCCATGCTGCTGTTGAAGCGCATCAAAGTGCGCCTGCTGTTTCAGTTCCATCAGAATTCAAATGACGCCAGATCACGGCCCTCTGCTCTATGAGGGCAAGGCCAAAAGGGTCTTCGCTGCGGATCAGCCCGATCGTGTGTTGGTGGAGTTCAAGAATGACGCCACGGCGTTTAATGCACTCAAACGGGCTGAACTCGAGGGCAAGGGGCGACTGAACTGTCAGATCTCGGCACGACTGTTCGAGATGCTTGAGCGAGAGGGTGTGCCCACCCACTACCTCGGCCTGGCCGCCGAAACCTGGATGCTTGTTCAGCATGTTGATGTGATTCCCCTGGAGGTTGTGATTCGCAACGTGGCGACTGGATCGCTTTGTAAACAAACGCCGATTGCGGCCGGTACTGAGCTTTCGCCCGCTTTGTTGGATCTTTACTACAAGGACGACAATTTGGGAGATCCCCTGCTGAGCGAATCAAGGCTGCAGCTGCTTGGATTGATCAGTTCGCAGCAGCGTTTAGAGATCGAACAGTTGGCACGTCGGGTGAATCAGCTGTTGCTGTCTTTTTTTGAGAGCTTGGATCTTTTGTTGGTGGACTTCAAGCTCGAACTTGGACTTAACAGTGCAGGCCAACTGCTGGTAGCTGATGAAATCAGTCCTGATACCTGCAGGCTTTGGGACCATCGAAATAGCGATCCCCAGGCCCGCATCCTGGATAAGGATCGCTTCCGCCAGGACCTTGGTGGAGTGATTGAAGCCTACGGGGAGATCCTCAAACGGGTCCAAGGGGTGTGAGCTAATCCCTTCAACTGCAGGTAATGTCAGCGCACATTTGGCGGCTTTGTAGCCGGATTCCTATCTCCCATGGCCAGCTTCCTATCTAGCGGACCCTCGGATGCATTGCGGCGAGGTGCATTTGGCCTGGTTCTGGCCTTGCCGCTTCTTGCTGCTCCTGCCCGTGCTCAGACACCCGAGCAGGACACTCAGCCCCCAGCTACGGAGATCTTGGTTAACGATGATGTGCAGGTGGAGGCCACTCCTGAAGGTGTCGTAGAGGAAAGCCTGGAAGTGGAGCAGATTCAGGTCACACCTGTTGAGCAGCAAGAGCAGCCTCTCAACGCATCTGATCAGCTGCCTGAGGAACCTCGTGTCTTGATCACCGAGGTGATCATCGAAGGGATCACAGGCCATCCAGAGCAAGAGCGTGTAGAACTCGCCGCTTATGACGCCATGGTTGTGCGTCCCGGCAGTCGTGTGACTCGAGATGAGCTCAAACGTGATCTCGATGCGATTTACTCCACGGGCTGGTTTTCTGATGTGCGCATTGAGCCGAGTGACGGCCCTTTGGGGGTTCAGCTCGTGGTGCAAGTGCAACCCAATCCATTGCTCACCAAAGTGGAACTTGATCCACCTGATGTTGAGCTTTCTGAATCTGTCATCGAGGAAACATTCAGCCCCGACTACGGCAGAACTCTCAATCTCAATGAACTGCAGGCTCGTATGAAGGAGTTGCAGCAGTGGTACGCAAACGAGGGCTATTCCCTGGCTCGGGTCACCGGGCCCACGCGCGTTTCTCCAGAGGGAGTAGTGCAGCTCAAGGTGATCCAGGGCACTGTGGCAGGGGTGGAAGTGCAGTTCCTCAATAAGGAAGGTGATACCACTGATGACAAGGGTGAGCCGATTAATGGCAAGACCAAGCCCTGGGTGATTACACGAGAGATATCAATCAAGCCTGGCGAGGTGTTTAATCGAAATCAGCTTGAGGCTGATATTAAGCGTCTCTATGGCACATCTCTTTTTAGTGATGTCAAAGTCACCCTGAAACCGGTTGCTGGTGAACCTGGCAATGTGACAATCATTCTTGGCATTGTTGAGCAGTCCACCGGTTCGTTGTCAGGTGGTCTGGGTTATAGCCAGAGCCAGGGTGTTTTTGGCCAGATACAACTTCAGGACAGCAATCTTCTTGGTCGTGCCTGGAATATGGCATTGAACATTACCTACGGTCAGTATGGAGGCTTGGGGAGCATTACATTTACCGATCCATGGATTAAGGGCGATGCTCACCGCACGTCATTCCGCACCTCTTTATTCTTAAGTCGTGAGGTGCCGCAGGTTTTTCAGAGCCAAAATAATGGCAATATTCGCACCGTTAAAGATTACTATGATGGCAATTCAAGCCACGCTTATCAAATCAATAAGCACAATAATCCTGCTGGGCGCAAATTTGATTCCGTTTCAAAGGCTGAGAGTGAATATCCACAGGACAGCTGGTTTGACTATGAGGGTAATTCTGTTGCCTTGCAAAGAATTGGCGGCAATATAGTTTTTGCAAGGCCTCTAAATGGAGGCGACCCTTACAAGAAGGCGCCATGGAATGTCTTGGCTGGTTTGAATATTCAAAAGGTTCGGCCGATCAACTTCTCCGGTGATAGCCGTCCTTATGGCGTCGCAAGTGATGACATTAAGCATGGCCGTGTGCCTGATGATGATGTGATTTGTATCGCCTTTGATTGTGCAGATGAAAACAATCTTCTTGGTGTAAGAGTCGCGGCTACTTACAATAATTTGAATGACCCTCGTAATCCAACCTCTGGCAACTTCTTTAGTTTTGGCACAGAGCAATTTGTATCTATTGGGGAGCATTCACCGACCTTTAACCGGCTTCGGACTAGCTATACACATTTCATCCCAGTCAATTGGTTGAAGCTTGCCAAGGGCTGCCGTCCAAAGCCAGGGGAACCAGAAAATTGTCCTCAAGCTCTTGCTTTTCAGGTTAAGGCAGGCACAGTTTTAGGCGAGCTGCCTCCTTATGAGGCTTTCTGTCTTGGTGGATCTAATTCCGTAAGAGGTTGGAGTGATTGTGATTTATCTGTGGGACGAAGCTTTGTTGAAGCGACGATTGAATATCGATTCCCGATTTGGAATATCGTCTCTGGTGAGGTTTTCATTGATGGCGGTACTGATTTAGGTTCCCAAGAGAATGTTCCTGGTAAGCCAGGCAAACTTCTCGACAAGCCTGGTTCTGGTTTCTCGATCGGTTCTGGTCTGATTGTTACCACTCCAGTAGGGCCATTGCGCCTTGAGGTGGCAACACAGGATTTCACCGATGAGTGGCGCTTTAATCTCGGGGTCGGCTGGAAGTTCTAGTGGCTTTTTGGCCCACGAGTTATGACCGTGCTTGGACCCTAGGCGGAGCTGTCTCAAGACGAGGGATTGGGCTTCATGGTGGGGAGGTCGCCGAAGTGCGTTTACAGCCTTCGGCGCAAGTTGGCTTCCATGTCTCCTGGCTAGACAACAGCGACCCACCAGTCACTTTGGGGCCACATCAGGTTCGCGATAGTCCGCTTTGCACCACTTTGGAACTGGGCGATCGCCATTTAGGCACGGTGGAACATCTACTTGCGGCCTTGGCGGGCTGTGGTTTGACCCATGTGGAGATCCAGGTTGGTGGTGAGGAAATACCGCTTCTTGATGGTTCAGCTCTGGGCTGGGTGGAGGCGATAGCAGAGGTGGGCCTTACTCCTGCTGCAACCCCTCGTCCAGATCCGCTCGTGCTTGAGCGTGCTTTGGTGTGTCATCGCGGTAGCAGTGTGATCACAGCGACACCTGCCGAGCGCTTCAATGTTGTTGGCGTGATTGATTTCCCACAAGCTGCTATTGGTCATCAGATGCTGGCGATTGAGCTCACTCCACAGGGGTTTACTGAACAGATTGCTCCGGCGAGAACATTTGGGTTTCGCGAACAGGTGGATCAGCTCCTGGCGGCGGGACTCATCCAGGGGGGTGCCCTAGACAATGCCTTGGTTTGTGATGGTGATCACTGGTTGAATCCTCCACTGCGATTTGCTGATGAACCAGTGCGCCATAAGCTCTTGGACTTGATTGGAGACCTTGCACTTGTGGGATTCCCTCAGGCTCAGGTTCTCGTCTATCGGGGGTCCCATGGACTCCATAACGATCTGGCGAATGCTCTCCTTGCCGTCTGTCCTGTCACTGTCTCTTGACCGATCCCTCTCCTAATGCTGCCGTGTTGACAAGTGAGCAGATTATGGGGCTGCTGCCTCATCGTTACCCGTTTGCTTTGGTTGATCGTGTGGTGCTCCATGAACCTGGCCAGCGGGCTGTTGCGATCAAAAATGTCACCCTCAATGAACCTCAGTTCCAGGGTCATTTCCCTGGCCGTCCTCTGATGCCTGGGGTTTTGATTGTTGAGGCGATGGCCCAGGTGGGTGGTTTGATCGTGGCCCAGATGCCAGATCTGCCCAAGGGGTTATTCGTGTTTGCAGGTATCGATGCAGTTCGTTTCCGCCGTCCGGTGGTGCCAGGAGATCAGCTCACGATTAGCTGCGAACTGCTCAGCTTGAAGCGGCAGCGCTTTGGCAAGGTCAGGGGGGAAGCCAGGGTTGAGGGCCAGCTGGTTTGCTCTGGTGAGTTGATGTTTTCCTTGGTGGACTGAGGATCATGAGCGAGGTGCGCAAACTCTCAGCGATCACTGCCGAAACAAAGGCTCAGGTTCACCCTGCGGCTGTGGTGGATCCTCGTGCTGAGCTCGCTTCCGGTGTCATTGTTGGGCCGGGAGCAGTGATTGGACCTGACGTCAAGATTGGTCCTGACACCTGGATTGGTCCCCATGTGGTGCTCGATGGCCGTTTGACCCTTGGCGCCAATAACCGGGTTTTCCCCGGCGCCTGCCTTGGTCTTGAGCCACAGGATCTCAAATATCGCGGCGCACCCACAGAGGTGGTGATTGGCGATGCCAACACAATTCGGGAATACGTCACCATCAACCGGGCCACGGAGGAAGGGGAACAGACCAGGATCGGTGATCAAAACTTGTTGATGGCCTATTGCCACCTTGGTCACAACTGTGAGCTGGGCAGTGGGATTGTGATGTCGAATGGAATTCAAGTAGCTGGTCATGTCGTGGTCGAAGACCGGGCCGTGATCGGCGGCTGCTTGGGAATTCACCAATTCGTTCACATTGGCAGTCTTGCCATGGTTGGAGGCATGACAAGGGTTGATCGCGATGTACCCCCGTACTGCCTCGCCGAAGGGCATCCAGGCCGATTGAGGGGTCTTAATCGCGTTGGCCTGCGGCGCAGTGGTCTTAAGACTCAAGAGGGAGGAGACCTTGGCCAGTTGCAGGAGATTTGGAACCTGCTGTTTCGATCTGACCATGTCTTTGTTGAGGGTTTGCGGCTTGCTCGACAAGAGCAGTTGATGCCAGCGGCTGAACACCTCTGTGCCTTTCTGGAGGCCTCGATTGAGAAGGGACGTCGCGGCCCTATGCCCGCGACGCCTTTAAGTCGCTGATGGTGCGCCTGCTGATCAGCACTGGCGAGGTCTCTGGTGATTTGCAGGGAAGTCTCTTGATTCAAGCTCTCCAAAGGGAGGTTGAATCAAGAGGCTTACCGCTTGAGTTGATGGCCCTTGGAGGTCCTCGCATGCAGGCTTCTGGTGCAGAACTGCTTGCTGATACGGCTCCGATGGGGGCGATTGGACTTTGGGAGGCCCTTCCTCTGGTGCTACCCACCTTGCGACTTCAGTCTCGAGTGGATCACGTGCTCAAGCAGCGACCACCCGATGCCGTGGTGCTGATCGATTACATGGGGGCCAACATTCGTCTGGGGCACAAGTTGCGGCGTTGGTTTCCCAAGGTGCCGATCATTTACTACATCGCTCCTCAGGAATGGGCTTGGCGTTTTGGCGATGGCGGCACCACTCAGCTGTTGAGTTTCACCGACAGAATTTTGGCGATCTTTCCCGTTGAAGCTGAGTTCTATTCCCAGCGGGGTGCCAAGGTGACTTGGGTCGGTCATCCGTTACTCGATACGGTGAGCGTGCTGCCTGATCGTCAGCAGGCGCGTGAGCGGCTTGGCTTGAAGCCTGGTCAACGATTGTTGTTGCTTTTACCGGCTTCTCGGCAACAGGAACTTCGTTACTTGATGCCCACTCTCGCCAAGGCAGCAGCTCTGCTTCAGCAGCGTGACCCATCCCTTGAGGTGATTGTTCCTACAGGATTAGCCAGTTTTGAGAAGTCTTTGCAGGAGGCTCTTGAGGCAGCGGCAGTCCGAGGGCGCGTCCTTTCTGCTCAGCAGGCCGATGAGCTCAAACCAATGCTTTATGCGGCGGCTGATCTTGCCCTCAGCAAATCAGGCACCGTCAATATGGAGCTGGCCTTGCGTGGCGTTCCCCAGGTGGTGGGCTACAAGGTGAGTCGGATCACAGCATTTGTGGCTCGACACTTTTTGCGCTTTCGGGTGGACCATATCTCGCCAGTGAATCTGTTGCTGAGGGAACGGCTTGTGCCGGAATTACTGCAGGATGAGTTGACTGCAGAAGCACTTGTGCAGGCAGCTATCCCTTTATTGGAGGATCCTGCCCAGCGTAATGAGATGCTCGAGGGCTATCGGCGATTGCGGCAGACGCTTGGCGTTCCAGGTGTTACCGATAGGGCAGCCAAGGAAATCCTTGATTTAACCAAGACATGAAGACAACGTTTCGACCTTTGCGGAGATGGTGGATTGCCATCCTTCTTTGTGTTGCCTTACTTGGCTTACCGCTTCAAGTTTTGGCGTCAGTCGAGGAAGCCGTTTTTGCCGGGGGCTGCTTCTGGTGTCTTGAGCATGATCTGGAGGGATTAACCGGTGTGATTTCTGCTGAGAGTGGTTACACAGGTGGTGATTTACCTCGCCCCACCTACCGCCAAGTGAGTTCTAAGACCACAGGTCATCAAGAGGCCGTACGGGTTCGATTTGATGCCGCTCAAATCAGCTATGCCGAGCTTCTACGCAGCTATTGGCGCAATGTTGACCCTCTTGATGGTGATGGCCAATTTTGTGATCAAGGCGACTCCTATCGACCTGTGATCTTCACTCGAGATGATCAGCAGGACAGCGAGGCTCGTGAGAGTGCTGATGCTGCGGCTTTGGAGCTGGCCCAGCCGATTAGCAATCTGAGAGTTGAGATCAAACCTTTAAGCGAATTCTGGTTGGCTGAGGACTACCACCAGAATTACGCTGAGCTCAATAGCATCAAATACAACTTCTATCGATATAGCTGTGGCCGCGACCGTCGCCTAGATCAGCTATGGGGAGACAACGCACGAACCGACCTGCCATGGCAGCGCACAGATCAAGCAAATCTAAGGAAAAAATAAAATCAGCATGGCCTTTGGAATTGGGTAGTTCGCAGTGAAGATGCGGGTTTCCACCCATCCCTCCTCCTGAAAAAGTTGCTTACCATCTATTCGTGATTTAAGTAGGTGATGTATGTATCTGCTGACGGTTAAGGATGGACTAGTGACTCGTCATGTTGGCCCGTACCCCTCTCCGAAGCAGGCTTCCGATGACTTGGAAAGGGTTTTGGAGTCTTTCTCTGAACGGGCACGTTGGCAGATTCATGCGTTGGAATGCCCCAATACCCTTTCACTCCCTGTGCGGATTCATGCCAGGAGTCGGGCGATGAATGTTGCAGCCTCATGACTTAGGCGGTCTTTCCCTCTGGCTTTGATGCCCACGGCTTCCTTGATGAGATCGCTGTCCAAGATCAGGTAACTGTCTGTAGTGATTCAAGCCAGTTCAAGGTCCCGCATCAAAATCAAGGGGCCCAATTTTGATCAAGCAAGCGAAAACTCTTTGCTGATCAATTTTCTGCATAGGTTGCTAGCGCTAGGCATGAGCATTGCTAACCCTGCGCGACCTTTAGCGATCAGCTTTGTGCTCGTGTTGTGATGACTTCCTCAACTCGTTTTTCGCTGAGTTGAATGCAAAGCCTCTTGACTCAAGACTGACTACAAATCCAATTCACCAAAGTGCGAACCCCATAGCCGGTGGCACCAGAGGGATCGAGGCCACGGCCCTTTTCAGACCAGACCGTTCCGGCGATGTCGATGTGGGCCCATGGGATGGAAGCCTCAACAAACTCTTTGAGGAAAAGGGCCGCGGTAATTGATCCGCCAGGACGAGGCCCTGTGTTTTTGAGGTCAGCGAGGATCGACTTGAGACCCTCTCGATAGGAGCTACGCAACGGCATGCGCCAAAGGCCTTCGCCGGCCGCCTCGGCGGCAGCGGTGAGGCCTTCAGCCAGGTGATCATTGCCTGTCCAAAGGCCAGCAATCTCATCGCCAAGTGCGATAACGCAAGCCCCTGTAAGCGTGGCTAAATCCACGATTGCGTCTGGTTCGAGTTCGCAGGCGTACACCAGTGCATCGGCAAGGGTCAGACGGCCTTCGGCATCGGTGTTGTTGATCTCGATGGTCGTGCCGTTCGAAGCACGCACGATGTCTCCTGGATGGACAGCGGATCCATTCACCATGTTTTCGCATGCTGCCACGATCACATGCACTTCCACTCCTTTGGGTCGCAGTTCTGCAATCGCTCGGGCGGCTCCAAGTACAGCTGCGCTGCCGCCCATGTCGAACTTCATCAGATCGATCTGGGCAGCCCCAACCTTAAGATTGTATCCACCGGAATCGAAGGTCAGTCCCTTGCCTACAAGGGCCAGTCGTCGTTGAACTGGTCCTTGAGGCCGATAGGTGAGGTGAATGAATTTTGGCTCCAGATCGGAACCCTGAGAGACTGCTAAGTAGGCACCCATTCCCCGTTCGGCGCAGTCGGACCGCTCCAGCACAGTGCACTCGAGGCCGTGTTCGTGGGCAAGTTGAATCGCCGTTTGGGCGAGGGCCGCAGGGGTGAGACTGTTGGGGGGAGCCGCAACCAGCTCCCTCGCTAGCTCCACTCCCGCACAGATGGGGTGAACGGCTTGAAGATCTTTGCCGGCTGAGTCGGGTAGACCAATGAGCTCCAGTTTTGTTGGGATAGAGCGGGGCTCAGGTGCACTGCGAAAGCGGAGGTCTTTGTAAAGGGAAAGGCGAACGGCTTCTGCGACGGCCCTTGCGGCAGATGCCGAATCCAAGGGCTCCCAGGGGAGCATCATGCCCAGGGTTCCACTGCATCCGAGGCTTGCTTTCGCTCCCAGGGCAGCCGCCTTACGAAGGTCATCCAGCATCAATTTCTGGGGTTCTCCGAGCCCTACGAGCACCAGCAGGTTTGGCTTGTTTTGGAGCAGTTGGATGGTGGCGATTTCTCCGGATTTACCTTTGAACATCTGCTTCTCAAGGCTCTGCACAAGAGAGCCTTTGCAGAGTGTTTCCAGCTCGTTTAAACCGTCCTCCATCTTTCCCTCAAACATGCCCACCATGAGCACATCGCCAGTCCAGCTCTGCAAGGTTGCTGGAAAAAGGCAAATCTCCATGGGATGTTGATGAGGTGGCGCGATGTTAGCCGTGCCGTTTAGCTGCATTCAGCTGTGAACGGGGTACTCCAGCGAGCTCTTGTTTCTTTGTTGAACGGTGGCAGCCAGCGCTGGATCAGTTGTTGCTCGAGCTGTCGACGTGCTTTGGTGCTCTCGGGAACATCGCTCCAAAAACGAATACTGAGTTGGCTTGTTAGTTCTGCCCTGGCAAGCGCTTCGGCATAGGCCGCCAGGTAGGCCTTGCAATCATGCTCACCCTTCCAGCGGCGATCTGCAGCAATCGTTTCGCCCACATAAAGCAACAAGGGGGTGTTGAGGTCTGCTGGACGGTCCATAACCAGATAAACGGCTGGGCCATGGTGAGGGCTGTTAGGCCAGCGCCAGAAGCTCAGGGGGAGGGGGGTGAGCTGCAGGGGCTTCAATTGGTCGATGACTGTTTCGTGATCGCTACAAAACAGCGAGTTCTGCCGAGCTATGTCTGGCTCTCCTTGGAATAGATCGGCTTGATGACCTTGAATGCGCCTCTGCCAGCTTTGTAAAAGGTCGCGACTAAGAGTGAGCTCCTGGCGTGGGGCGTGCCCTGCGGATAGAACTTGGTTTGGGAATAGGTGGCCCTGACCCCGCGTGGTTTCCATCGATTGATCACCCTTGCGGAAGCTTTGGAGTTGCGATTGGTGGCTCAAAGTGCAAGAGGCCAATCAACCTTTGGAGATCGCTCATTCAGGCGGACGTTACCGAGTCAGTGAAGGCAGCGTTATTGCCAACGTGGCAGTCTTTGAGGTAACTCCACCAGCCCATCACGAAAAGCCACCACCACAGCATGGGTGCGATCTCGTGCTGGCAATTTTTGCAGCAGGTTGTGCACATGGCTCTTCACCGTATCGATTGAGAGATAGAGCTCATCAGCAATGTTCTGATTGCTCATCCCTTTACAGATTCCTCGCAGCACATCTCCCTCTCGCAAGCTGAGGCTGTCGATTTGGCTGCTGGTCTTGCCATTGCCGAGACGACCGTGACGTAAAACTCCTGCAACCACACGGTCTAAGTAGGTCCCATCGCTTTCGATTGCACTTAGAGCCGCCAGCAGGGTGCCACTGCCTACGAGCTCATGGGCACAGAGGCCATCGCAATGGGCTTCGATTGCATCCAGCAGGGTGCGTAATACAGGCCGTTGAATCAGCATCAGGGCCTTGAGATCAGGCTTGAGCTGTTTTGCTTTACGGACCAGGCTTGGGCCATTTCCGCTCTCCAGTAGATCGGTGCAAATCAGGAGATCTGCATCAGAGCTTTTCAAGCAACTGAGGGTCTCGTTTTCACCGGTTGCAGCGCCCACCAGGGGGCCCAGACAATCAAACCAGCCCACCCAACTTGTGATTAAGACGCGATCGGCTGTGGCGACAACAGTGCGACTGCGACGGAGAAGGGGATGGCTTTGTTGACTGGTTCTCTGGAGAGAAGAGATCCGGGGAGTGATGTCCACTGGTTGCAACCAGGTAACAGGAGCGGTTAGAGCCTCATCGTGGAGATTACGTTGATCCGCACTGTTTATGACGTCGATAATTTTGCACAATTCCAACCAACAAGCCCAGGGCGTTCATGGCCTTCTTTGAATCGGAGATTGTTCAGGAGGAGGCCAAGCGGCTGTTCACCGACTATCAACAGCTGATGCAGCTCGGTTCTGAATATGGAAAGTTTGATCGGGAGGGTAAAAAAAAGTTCATCGACACCATGGAGGAGTTGATGCAGCGCTATCGAGTGTTTATGAAGCGTTTTGAGCTCTCCGAGGATTTTCAAGCAAAGATGACTGTTGAACAGCTGCGCACCCAGTTGGGCCAGTTCGGGATTACGCCTGAGCAGATGTTTGAGCAGATGAATCAGACCTTGACCCGGATGAAGGCAGAGCTTGAGCAAGACTCTGGATGAAGGTGATGACTCGCTGACTCGCTACCCGTACGATCCGCTCAGCTAGAGATCCTCTACCGATGCCGGAGACGCCGATCACCATGCCGGCCTGGTTGAAGCGCGGCATGGCTGACTTATTCCCTTCAGGCCAATGGGGGGATGCTGATCAGCAACTTGCGACTCGTCTTGATGAGGCTCGAGAACAAAACCGACCCCTGAGGATCAAGCTTGGGATTGATCCCACTGGTAGTGATCTCCATCTGGGACACAGCATCCTGTTTCGCAAACTCAGAGCTTTTCAGGATGCGGGGCATACAGCAGTGTTGATTATTGGCGATTTCACTGCACGAATCGGTGACCCCACAGGCAAGAGCAGCACCAGAGTGCAGCTCACCTCTGAGCAAGTTGAGGCCAATGCGAAGACCTATCTCGCACAGCTGGGTCAGGGGCAGTCAGCGGAAAGGGCCCTGCTCGATTTCACAACCCCTGGGCGCCTGGAAGTGCGTCGTAATACTGAGTGGTTGGCTGACTTGGATTTGCCCGAGGTGATTGCTTTGTTGGGCACTGCCACGGTTGGGCAAATGCTTGCTAAAGAAGATTTTGGCAATCGTTATGGCTCAGGTATTCCGATAGCTCTGCATGAGTTTCTTTATCCCCTCTTGCAGGGTTACGACTCGGTAGCGGTGCAGGCAGATGTGGAACTTGGGGGGACTGATCAGAAATTCAATGTCGCCATGGGGCGGGATCTTCAGCGTCATTTCGATCAGCGCCCTCAGTTTGGGCTGCTACTCCCAATTCTGGCTGGCCTGGATGGGGTTCAAAAGATGAGCAAGAGCCTCGCTAACACAGTCGGACTGAATGAGGACCCCCTTTCCATGTATTCCAAATTGGAGAAGGTCCCTGATGCCCTTGTAAGCAGTTACGTGGTTTTGCTTACCGATCTCGACCCTGAAGTTTTACCTGTCAATCCGCGTGAACGACAGAAGGCCATGGCCCTTGCGGTAACGGCCAACCGTCATGGCATCGCGGCGGCTGAAGCAGCCCAGAATGATGCAGCCATATTGGTTTCCGGCTCTCAAGATGAGGCTGCATCTGTGCCAGAAGCGTTGCTTGCGGATGTGAATTTTCCGGCCAAGGCCTTTTATCTGCTAAGTGCGATTGGCCTTTGTGCGAGCAGTAGCGAGGCTCGGCGTCAAATCAAGGGTGGTGCGGTACGCCTGGATGGCGAAAAAATTACCGATCCCAATTTGGAATTCACTGACTCCAGCATGCTGATGGGCAAGGTGCTGCAAGTGGGCAAGAAAACCTTTCGTCGTTTGACGCGTTGAGTGAAGGACCAACCCCTGCTGCGATGACCTTGCCATTGACTCCTGCCGATCAACTGATCATTGCCCTTGATGGCATGGAGCGGGCTGAGGCCCTTGCATTCAGCTCAAAGATGCCAGAGGTCAGTTGGGTCAAGGTGGGCCTGGAACTGTTTGTCAGTGCGGGGCCAGAGGTTTTGGCTGATCTACGGGAGCAAGGGTTGCGGATTTTTCTTGATCTCAAGTTTCACGATATCCCTGCCACGATGGCAGGAGCGTGTCGCCGAGCGGCGAGCTTTGGTGCTGAGTTGATCACGGTGCATGCCTGTGCTGGCCGTGCTGCCCTGGCTGAAGCCCAGGCTGCTGCTTGCGAGGGGGCTGCGGAGGTTGGCTTGCCAGCACCCACGCTGTTGGCCGTCACTGTGCTCACCAGTTGGGATGAGAAGCGTCTAGCGAATGAGCTGTGCATTCCTCAGCCTCTTCAGGCCAGGGTGGAGTGGTTGGCTGAGTTGGCAGCGGAGTCAGGTTTGGGTGGCTGCGTGTGTTCTCCCTGGGAAGTCAGCGGCTTACGCCGACTTCATCCCTTGCCATTTGAGTTGGTGACTCCTGGTATTCGACCCTCGGGGGCAGAATTGGCGGATCAGGTCAGGGTCATGAGTCCTGCAGCGGCGCTGAATGCAGGAGCTTCACGTTTGGTGATTGGCAGGCCGATTACCCGTGCTGTTGATCCTGCAGAGGCGTTTGCACGCTGCTGCTTTGAGCTTGAACAGCGTCAGCGTTAGCTGGACTGACCGATGCGAGGTTCGGTGCCCGCCAGCAAGCGTTGCAGATTGGAGCGGTGTCGCCACACCACCATTGCCATGGCTGCAAAGGCCACCGCCAGATAAGCCGGTGGTGAGTTGCCTTGAAAGCGCAAGATCATCAGCAACGGCAAACTGAGGGCGGCGATGATGCTCGATAACGACACGATCCTGCTGAAGCTCAGCACGGTGAGGAAGATGCCGAAACAGGCCAGCCCTACAGGCCAGGAGATGCCTAGCAGCATCCCCAGACCTGTTGCTACAGCTTTGCCACCTTTCCATCTCAGCCACACAGGCCAGATGTGACCGGCCAAGGCTGCTAGACCTGCTGCAACTTGCCAGCCATCATCAAGTTCAAGTGCCCTAGCAACCAGTACGGCGGTTGTGCCTTTGCCAACATCGACAAGGAAAACGGCCAGGGCAGGACCTTTACCCACCTGGCGCAGCACATTGGTGGCACCGGTTGATCCAGAACCCTTCTCACGCAGGTCGATTCCTGCCAACCAATGGGCTGCAAGATATCCGCTGGGCAGTGAACCCAGCAGATATCCCATGACTAGGGAGAGAAGACTCCCAAATACAGAGTTGAAAATCATTAGAGCAGTTCTTCGTCTTCGAACCGTTCTTGCGGCCCAGCTGCAAAGGCTAGCCAGAGCGGGAACTGAAGCACGGGGATCTCTACGCTGCGTTGGGCCGCATCAATCAGGATGAGCGGGACTTCCCCTCGTTCCTCAAGTCGGTCGGCGCGCTCTACAAGAGCTTCGCCGCGTTCAAAAAGAACAATGCCGCTGCTTGGGCCGAAGTCTTCTCGAGCGAGGCCAAGGGCATCTTGAAGGCCACGTCGCCATTCGCCAAGCCGCTCTGGTTCGCCGGCAAGCACCAGGCTTTGGAATCGGTCGCCATAGAGTTCACCGACGATGGCAATCAGGGCTGCAGCCACAAGGATGTTGCGTGTTCGGCTGTTCCGGCTTGGCTGTGCTCCTCGCCCACCCTGATTGAAAAACCAGTCTTCTAGAAGTTCTTTATCCCTGGGATCAAGGCTGCGTCGCAGTTTCCAAGGATCGGCGTAGAAGTCTGGCTGACTTAGAAATTGCTCCAGACATTCACGGATCAGGTTTTCGTCTGGTTTAAAGGTGTCAGCAACAGCTAGGGCGTTGTCTTGAGCTGCGGCCTCGGGCGTTGACTTGGGTTGGTCTAGGGGAGAAGGTTGGACCACAACAGGCTGCACAACCAGTTCAAGTTGCTCCACTGATTGGGCCAGATCTTGCAGAGCGCCTGTGAGGTAGTCCTGGAAGCCTTTGACCCGTCTGGCAATAGCATCGGACTGGCCAGCGAAGGAACTGCTGAGCTCCTTTTCCAGTTGGGATTTGCGGTTGGAGAGGTCTTTGATTTCTTCTTCGAGTTGATCGCGACGTTGCTGCAGCTCCGTCAAGGCCACTTGCAGGAGTGGATCAAGATCTGGTTTGTCTTGAGCAGCAGCTAGGTCATCGGATTGAGAGTCCGCTGAATTGCTTGAGGGCTGTCTTTGCGAGGGCTGTCCAGGTGAAGGTTGTCCAGGTGAAGGTTGTTCAGGCGCAGGCTGTCCTCTGGAAGGCTGTTCTCTGGAAGGCTGTTCAGGAGAAAGCTGTTCAGGCGCAGGCTGTTCAGGAGAAGGCTGCCTAGGGGGAGGCTGTTTGCGTAGGGGGAGGTCGGCTTCAGGCATGAACCAGGCAGGCAGTGGTGCTATTGCTCTCAGGAGAGATGTTGGGTCTGTTTGGGGAGTTGATGAGAGAGGGCCGGTTTGGACCCATCACTGATTTTGGAGCGATATGGGGGCAAGCAGGATTTGTCAATAGCTGCGCGTTTGTGTGTGGACCTTGAAGACATCAGCTGAAAAGAATCTGGGTGAGCAACACATCCATCAAAGACACAGTGACCAGAGTCATCACAACGGCGCCAGTGGTGCTGGTTCCAACTTCTTTTGGACCGCCACGCGTTGTGAGACCCCACCCGCAAGAGAGAACAGCAATCTGAAGGCCGAACACCAATGATTTGATCAGCATGAATGGCAGATCATCCGGAGTCAGCCAGGTGCGTACGGAATTCCAGAAGACCTCTGGTGGGATTTGATAGAGATTGGTGCTGCTGACCTGGCCGCTCCAGAGGGCTATACCGAAGAACAGAAGGCATTGCACCGGTGCCATGACCACCATGGCGATCACTCTTGGAACCACCAAGTACTCAACAGGTTCGGTTCGCAGCATGGTGATGGCATCGATCTGCTCGGTGACCTTCATGGTGCCCAGCTGAGCTGCATAGGCCGTGGCTACCTTGCCGGTGAGCAGCGTTGCGGTGAGGAGAGGGGCGATTTCCCTTGCCATACCAATGGCGAGAATCCCTCCCACCGTGGATCCAGCACCTTGTCTACTCAGTTCTGCGGCGACCTGGATGTTGAAGACCGTTCCTGCAGCTAAGCCTGTGATCAGCACAATCAGGAAGCTGCCTGGACCGGCCTCCATTAGCTGATCGAAGAGGTCGACCTTGTTGATACGACCTCGGGCGGTGGCGGCAACTGCCTGGCCTCCGATGATGAGGCTGCTGCCCAGTCGCTTCAGCCAGCGAGGTGTCGTCATGACGTGGCTGCTTGGTTGTGAGAGTTCCTTTCGGGCCAGCCTCGCATCACCACAAGACCCAGAGCCACAAGCACGGCGGGAATGAATCCCATGCACATGCGAATGGTGATCAGAGCGGATTCTGGTTGAACCGTGTAGCTCAGTGCTCCGCCTGCTTCTGCTACTGAGCGATAGCCAGATAGTGAAAGCAGTACGCCGAGCAGTTGGATGCTCAGGCCAATACCGATTTTCTGAACCAGCACCATCCAGGCGGTGTAGAGGCCTGCTGGCTTGTCAGGGTCAGCATCAATTGCATCTGGTAGCAGACACCAAGGGATCAGATAAGCAGTTGCGGCTCCAAATCCCACCGTGCCAATGGTGGCCAACAGAGCCATCAATCTCAGACCATCAGTGCCTGCTGTAGACCAGAGGTTGGCGAGGGATGCATCAGCGGAGAGGGGGTGGAGCAGCATCGAAACAACACAAGCAGCGATCCATAGACACCCACCCCAGAACAGGGCCCGGAGACGCCCATGACGATTGGCATACATGCTCCAGACCTGAAGGCCGATCAGGGCGCAGAGCTGGAAGGGCAGCAACATCCAGGTGGCCAGTTCTGCGGGTACGCGCATCAACTGGACCAGGTAGATCAGAGCAACTGGCTGCATCAACTGCAAAGCGCACCAGAGCAACAGGTAAAGCCCCAGAACTTGGAGGAAGCGTCTGTTGCTGATGATCCTCACAAGCTGTCGACTTAGGGGCTCGTGATGGCAACGGGGGCGCCTGGCGGTTTTTGTGAAAGGGGCCAGCCCCCAGCAGCAGGCGAGGGTGGCTAAAGCCGCGATTGTGCCGGTGATGCGGCCCATGGCCAAGTAACCGTTGGCACCGTTGACCAGCAGTAGAGGAGTCACAATTAAGCCGCTTGCACCAGCGATGATTGATCCGGTGAATCTGGCGGCGTTAAGACGGTTGCGCACAGATGTGTCTTCTGTGAGCTCTGTGGAAAGGGCGGAGTAAGGCAGATTGACGCCGGTGTAGGCGGTCATCAGCAGAATCGCCATCACGATGTAGTACGTCGTTTTCTGGGCAACGTCTCCGGGAGGAACCCACCACATGGCGGCCAGGCTGATGCCGAGGGGCAGTGCTGCGCCAAGCATCCAGGGAATCCTTGGGCCCCAACGAGTTTGGGTGTGATCGCTCAGCCAGCCGATCATTGGGTCATTGATCCCATCCCAGAGCTTGATCACCATCAGCAGTGAGCCGGCAACAATTGCAGGCAGCCCGGCGGTCCCGGTGAAGAAGACGAATAGGTAGAACCCGAGCAGAGTTGCTGCCAGCCCGGTTCCTGCATCGCCAAGGCCATAGGAGATCATCAGCCGACGGCGTGATCCCCCTTGAAGCGCTGTGGATGTCGTCAAGCTGCAAAAAGGGGGATGCGCAAGGTCATAATGCAGGGGCACTGAACCGCAGACCCACTTCGCTTATTGTGATGGTTCTGTTGTACTAGTGCGGGCGTTGTGTAGTGGTAAGACCTCAGCCTTCCAAGCTGATGACGCGGGTTCGATTCCCGCCGCCCGCTTTTTTGATTTTGCCTTTCAGAGCTTGAGCTTTGAGGCGTATTCCCCTGCCAGCAAGATCAACATGCTGCGGTCCTGCAGATCAATGTCCCCTGGAGTCCATGCATTAGCTCTTGCGGGTAGATCATCTGGGCTGGGACATGCTGTGTCCAGGAGGAGATGCCACGCAGAAGTCGGTTCAGGCAGATCAAAGTGCATGGCTTTGCTGTAGGCGTTGAAGCCCATCCACATCACGGCACCGCTGGAGCCTCGATTCAGGCTGTAGCAGATGGTATGGGACCAGCTGCCCCAGTCGGGCTTGTCGATCTCAACGCCATGCCATTGCAGCCAGAGATCCTCTGGACTCTGCTGAAGACCTACGGGCATCTCTTCAGGGGGGTGATTGATGGGACAAAAGAGTTCCGAAAGTTGCTGGCGAATCATGAGCAGCCTGCTGACGAAGAGGTGCAAATCCATGTCGCATTGTTCAGGGTTCCAGAGCATCCAGCCGAGAGGGTTGTCCTGACACCAGCTGTTGTTGTTACCCCCCTGGCTGCGGCCCACTTCATCTCCCATCAACAGCATTGGCACTCCTCTTGAAAGCAGCAGGGTGGCGATCAGATTGCGCATCTGGCGATGGCGGAGGGCCTGCACGGCATGGTCACTGCAGGGGCCTTCAATGCCGTTGTTCCAGCTGTTGTTGTGATTTTCACCGTCGCGGTTGCTCTCTCCATTGGCGAGGTTGTGTTTGCGGTTGAAACTCACCAAGTCATTGAGGGTGAAGCCATCGTGTGCAGTGATGAAGTTCAGGGAACGTCCCAGCGGAGCTGGTTCACCTTTGTAGAGATCAGCACTTCCTCTTAGGCGTTGTCCCATCCTCCAGGCGCTGTCCTCGTCTCCTTTCCAGAAGGCACGTAGATCATCTCGGTAATGGCCATTCCATGTTCCGATTCGTTGTGCTGGGAAATCGCTGAGTCGATAGAGGCCACCGCAATCCCATGGCTCGCTAAACAGTTTTAAATCGCTGAGCTCTGGATCAGCTTCAATCTCTTCAAAGAGGGGAGGGTGTTCGAGTGGCTTTAGGCCTTCGCCTCGGCTCAGGGCGATCCCTAGATCGAAGCGGAAGCCATCGACTCCTAGTTCGATGGCCCAGCAACGCATCGATTCGAGAATCAGCTGCCTCACGATTGAACGATTGGCGGCGATGCTGTTGCCACAACCACTTACATCCAGGTATTCGCCACGGTCGTTTTGGTGGTAATAAAGAGCATCGCTGAAGCCTCGCCAGCTGAGTGTGGGGCCATCAAGGCTGCCTTCTGTGGTGTGGTTGTAGACCACGTCAAGGATGACTTCAATACCCTCGTCATGACAGGCCGCAACCAGCTCGCGGACTTGTTGGCGAGCCTGCAATGGATCGTCACCATGAACATATTTGGGATGGGGAGTGAACCAGTTCAGAGGGCTGTAGCCCCAGTAGTTGTCCCGCCCCGTTGGAGCATCAGAGGGATCGAAAGCAAAAATAGGTAGCAGCTCTATGGCTGTGATACCCAGTTGTCGCAGATAGGAAAGTTTGTCAATGAGTCCCAGGAAGGTGCCTTGGCGCTGAGGTGTTACCTCTGATTTCGGGCCGCTGCTGAATCCCCCTACATGCAGTTCGTAGATCACGCTGCGGTTCCATGGGGTCCTGGGGCGTGGATGGGATGCGAAGTCAAAATGTTCTCGTTCGCACACCACTCCCTTTAGGCAGGCTTGGATATTTGGCGACGATCCCTTGGCCTGTTCTCTTTGATAGATGTCCCAGCCACTGATGGCTCTTGTGCAGGGATCAAGAAGCACCTTGGAGGGGTGAAAGCTATGGCTGCCAGGGTTTTGGGGGCCGAAGATCCGATAGCCATAACAGCAGCCACTTTGCAATCCTTCCACCTCAACATGCCAGTAGTCGCCGGATCGATGGCAAGGCTGGAGCTCGAGGATGTGCTCTGGCTGCGTGTCATTTGCATCGGCAAACAGCAGCAGCTCCACGCGCTTTGCAGTTGGGGCGGCCACAGAGAAATTGACGCCTCTGGTCGTGATCGTGCTGCCCAGGGGCCAAGGAGTGCCGAGATGCATCTTGCTTACAGCTGTGCCTGCGGCGAGGCAGAAAGCATTGGGCACAAGCGAAGAAGTTCAGCCCGTTTCACAATGTCATGACGTTGTCCCAAGCATTGGAGTCGGGCAATCCTCCAGAGCAGCTGAGCGGGCCCCTCTGGGTTTTCCCACCCAATCGAGACTGTGACGGGGGGACAGCCTGGTGGCTGGGATGTGACCCCGAACCCGTCTTAATCGACTGTCCGCCTTTAACGACAACCACTCTTGAGGCACTAAAACAACTCGCCTCGGGGCGCACGGCCCGGATCTTGCTGACTAATCGAGAGGGGCATGGCAGGGTGCGTGCGTTTCAGGATGCACTTGGATGGCCTGTATTGGTGCAGTAGCAGGAGGTTTATCTCCTGCCTGGGCTGACTTCGCTGGACAGCTTTATTGACCAACACACCACCGCTGCGGGGCTGCGGCTGCTTTGGACGCCTGGGCCAACACCAGGGAGCTGTGTGGTTTTTGCTCCTGATCCTTGGAACGTACTTTTCTGTGGACGTTTGTTGATTCCTGTCGCGTTTGTTCAATTGGCTCCATTGGCACATCGGCGGACTTTTCATTGGCCTCGCCAGCTCAAAAGCTTGCAAAAATTGCGCCAATGGATTCCTTCAGATTCAAGGCCTGTACTGGCTTCTGGTGCTCCCCTTGGTGCCCTCCGAGGAGAGAGGTTGGCCCCATGGGATGCCTGGAAATTGCAGGCAAATCAGTGAATCAAATTGTTCAATTTTCGTATAAAGCGTTGCGCCACGGTCCCTTTCGGTTGCCGGCAGCGGCTTGAGTCCATACGATTAGCGCGAATCGGGATAGCAGGGACGGATTTCGTCTTCTGCTCTGTCACTGAACAGTTTCCGTACCATCACCCCTTTCCTATGAACAAAGCTGACCTGGTCAACCTCGTCGCAGCCCGCACTGAGCTAACGAAAACAGATGTCTCCTTGGTGGTGGATGCTGCCATCGATACCATCATCGATTCCGTAGTGGAGGGGAAGAAGGTCTCCATCCTTGGCTTCGGATCCTTCGAGCCTCGTGATCGTTCCGCTCGTCAGGGTCTAAACCCCAAGACAGGGCAGAAGATCAAGATCCCTGCCAAGCGTGTTCCTGCCTTTACCGCAGGCAAGATGTTCAAAGATCGCGTTCAGGGCTGATTTTTTAGCCCTTGTTTGCAGACGGGCGGTCGTCAAGGCCGCCTTTTATTTGTGGGCCTACTGAGTCAGGGCTCCTCCCATTGATTCAATGGCCACGTCCTCTGAACTGCCTGATCATCTGTATGAGCAGATGGAAGCGGGGCAGCGCCTTAGGGATCAGGGCTATCGGGGTCGGTTTGCCCCGTCTCCGACGGGACCATTACACCTGGGCAATCTGCGTACGGCTCTGGTGTCTTGGTTGCAAGCGCGCTTGGCTAATGGGGCTTGGCTGTTGCGGGTGGATGACCTGGATCAGCCTCGCAATCGCGTTGGAGCGGTTGAGAGCTTGCAGCAGGATTTGCACTGGCTAGGCCTTGATTGGGATGGCCCCGTGGTGTTTCAGAGCCGCCGCCGTGGGCTTTACAACTCTTTCCTCTCGGCTCTGCGGCGCCAGGGGAAGTTGTATGCCTGTCGATGTAGCCGGCGAATGTTGGCTGACATCTCAGCACCAGCTGGGCGGCACTTGGTTTACCCAGGCACGTGTCGAGATCTGGAGCTGTTTTGGGGGTGGCATGAGGGCAGGCTGCCCAGTTGGCGTTTAAGGGTGAGCAAAGAGTTCTCCCATACCAGTGGGGACGTGATTTTGCGGCGCGCTGATGGTTTTATCGCTTATCACTTGGCGACGGTTGTTGATGAACTGACTCTCGGGATTAGCGAGGTGGTACGCGGTGAAGACTTGCTTGAGGCCATGAATGCACAGCTCGCTTTGATCAATGCGATTTCAGAGCGGCCTGTGATCTATCGCCACGTGCCGTTGTTGTGTGATGACCAAGGCAGAAAGTTGGCCAAGCGAGAGGGAGATGTTGGTTTGGACAGCCTGCGTTCCGAGGGACTTGGTCCTTCCCATGTGGTGGGCTGGCTTGCTGCTAGCCAGAGCCTTGTTCCTTTTGGTGCTGAACTCACGGCAGGGGAGTTGTTGAGTGAGTTGAAGAAGAAGGAGGGGGTTCTGAAAAGCGTGCTGAAACCTTAAAGGCGCAACGGCTCTAATTCTTAACGAATCCTTCGGGATCGTAATCGCAAAAATGTATGAAAATAAATGGTCACTTAATGCACACAATCAATGTCGATCTGCCCTAACTGCGGAGGTAGTGGCATTCAACGCATCAGTCACCTGAGGTTTCGTACCTGCTTGGACTGTCTTGGCCAGGGGAGCGTCATAGAAGAGCTGAACACTCGTTACCCGTTGCAGTCTCCAGGTGGAGATCTTCAAGCAGAGCAGACGATCAAGACTCCTATTGCTGCTCCTGTGGCGAGCTGATCGAGAGTATTTAAGCTTTTGCAAGCGATTAAGACTATGCAGCTCCCTTAAGAAAGAGGAAGGTTGATCAATACATCAATGTTGTGCATTAAGACAAGTATGAGTTGAGAGTTGAAGTCAATGGAGCTCTAGTTCCTTGATGTTATCGACAACGCTCAGTGGAGCTATCAAGCACTTGAAATGCTTTCGCCAGTCGTATCTCTATGCACGCCAAGGGTGTTTCTAATTGACACTAGGTTGGCCGGATTTTTAAAACGCTTGTGAGTAATTGCAAGAAAGAACTAGAAGCAAGAAGAAGAGTTCCTCGCCAGGCGAGTCTCAATGGCATTGGAATTTCGATCTTCGCTCAATCAGAGGGCGTTGGTTGGTGTGATGCGGCTACGAGGCAATCACCTCGCATCAGTTGATGAGAAGGCATTGACCATCGGCTTGGGGCTGCCAACGTGAAGTGACATTCAGTTGGAATCAATGAGCCCAACCTCTCGAAGCAAGTGTGTTTCCCTTATGTCTGTGGTGGCTTTAAGCCTGGGATGGCAGGGAGCTCAGGCACAAGGCATGCTGCCCGGATGCCGACTTGAGAATGGCAGTCTTCAGTGCGTTCCTGGGCTAACTGCTTCCCCTCAGGAACAGATTCATGTTTTAGAAGGTCGCATTTCAGAGGATCAAAAGTCTGAAGAGCAGGTCGAACAAAACATCGAAGGCTTAAGTCGTTTTGTTTTGGAAGGAGATGCTCTTGAAGGACAACTGCTGAAGGCGGACCTGATGCTGGATGGTGACGCCATTGAATCGGTTCACATTCACTGGTATCGCCGCAAAGGTAACGGACATTGGCAGCTTGTAGCGAACACTTCTGAAACCACCTATCAGCTTGGAAGCGACGATCTAGGACGTTCTCTGATGGCCGTCCTGACTGTTTCTACAAGTGATGGAAATGTGAATCGAACTAATAGCAACTTGATTGGCCCGATTACTGCTAGATGATTCACTGATCAGGAGATTTCATGTTCTGCTCGTGGGCGGCTAGCTATCAATGACTTGAATAGACTTTCAATTCTGGGTCGAGATCCATCAGCTCACTGATAATGAATTCACTGCTTTTTTGTGAGTCAATGACTAAAGCTTTTTCTCGCATGAAATTTATGATTCCAATGGTTCAGTTTTTATTTCACCTCAAGATGAACAGCTATAGTGCGATATCCCACCAGCATTAAAGAATACCTTAGGTTTTAGGCGATAATATTTATCTTCTATTTCTTTTGATTGCTCATCATAAGGATGGCTTAGCACTTCTTGCAGCTCTTTCACTAAGGAATAGTTGCCCTCTTCGGCCTGCTGATAGGCAGGGGCAATTAACCACTCTCGCCAAGTATATTTTGGATTGGTCAGTTTCATTTTTTTTGATGTCTCTGTTGAATTGCCGTTGTTAAGTACGATGTCGCGCCAGCTTTGCAGCCAAGATTGCCATTGCTCATCGATTTGTTGTGAAGTTTGGATGTAGAAGCTCTTTTTTAATGCTGACAAATCATTGGGTATATGAGATAGCTCGCGAAAGAAGATCGTGTAATCCACTTTTGAATTGATCATTAACTGCGACAATTCCTCCAATAGATTGGAATTGTATTCTTTCAAGCCAAGCTTTGCTGCCCACATTTTTTGGATTTGTTTATCCATGGCTTGTTCAAAGCCATCACGCACTTGGTCAAACTCTTTTAAGGCTTTAGCGTCTTCTTCGAGTAGCGGCCTTAAAGCTTTCCAAAACATATGATAATTTGCTTCCGCCGCGATTGGTTGATTGAAGTATGAAAAGTGTTCACCGCCGCCAGTCCAAGGCTGAAATGCTGGATCAAAGATTTCACAAAATCCAAATGGTCCATAGTCGAGGGTGAAGCCACCAGCGGCGCAATTGTCACTGTTGAAATTGCCTTGGCAGTAACCAACGCGTTGCCAATTTGCTACTAATAAAGTAAGGCGATCACGAAATAGCCGCGCCAACTCCACCAATTGAACTGCAAAAGCAAGGTTTTGATTGATGTTATTTTTGTACTCTCGTTCAATTAAATGCGACACAATCATGCGCAACTCTTCTAATGCTCTTGGATGAGTATTGCTGCGAGCACGACGCGAAAATAATTCTAGTTGACCAACTCGTAAAAAGGATGGTGCTACGCGAGTTGAAATTGCAACCGGATTCTCCACCAAAATATCAGGGTCGGTGGATTGGGAGTCTTGAGAATACCAAGGGCGGGTGATTGTCTCAGATTTAGAAACATAGAGTGTTAACGAACGCGATGTTGGAACACCTAAGGCCTGCATATATTCTTGCGCTAGAAATTCCCGCACACTTGAACGTAGTACTGCGCGTCCGTCGGCGCCACGGCAGTAAGGCGTTGGGCCGCCACCTTTTAATTGCATTTCCCAGCGTTTGCCATTAATGATTCCTTCAAATACAGATATCGCTCGGCCATCGCCATATCCATTACCAGTGCCAAATGGACATTGTTGGGTGTATTCTCTGCCATAAATCGATAGTGCATAACCAGTTGCCCAGCCAACCTGTCGCATAGGCTCACGCGTAGTAGAGAGATCACCTGAAAATAACTTGCAAAATTTTTCATTAAACGCCAGCTCGTTGTTCAAACCAAGTTCATTAAAAAATGTGCTGCTATGAGTTACATATTCTGGGTTTTTAAGCGGCGTTGGTGTTACAGGTACGAAATGACCAGAAAAGACTTGCCGGGCAAGGTGATCATCACCATCTACCCTGGCATCAGGGTCAGTATTTAAGCTATCCATCAGAGAATAATCGGCCAGCTTCTCAAACTCATCGACTGTCGTTATGCAGGGAGCAGCAGATGATTCAGATGGATGCGACATTCTTGTTAAAAGTGACTTAGGAGGTCCGGCAACGGTCCTCTATGTGTTTTGAACACCAGCGTATAAGCAAAAACGTTGCGCCGAAGGAACTGCTCTAGTGTGTTTTCTTGAAATTCGTTTTGCTGCAGTGGGCTGCTAAGCCTGATTTAGGCATCAACCCACCTTAGTATTCAGCGATTACTCTTCTAATGGCTTTAAGCCCTTTGCTTTTTTGGTGGGTAGAGGTGTGCTGTCTTCACATACAGGATGCGGGAACACGTTGCACCAAATAACACTATTGAGCCTGCAAGAAGAACGTTCCAAAAGAAAGGAGGGATATCAAAAAGAATGTAGTGGAGAATCATCCAGCTCACTCATGCTTAAACAGCACTTCTAGATATAGCAATGCAATTGCCTTCTGTCTGCTGAATCCAGCCCTTACCCGCTCGATTCGTTATCGGGGGTACTGGCTTGGTGTGGGATGCCTGAAGGAGACGCCTTTTGATTTGAATGCCACCGTATACAGAGAGAAGACCTGTCTCCCATCACTGCTGAGGTCTACACCCTATGGGTAAACAAGAAAGAAGAGCACGCTTCAAAGCGATGACGAGCTCTGAGAGGAAAGCTTTGATCAGGAAAAAAATGAAAGCGGCAGGGCTAGTAGAAGGCAGTGGGGTACCTGGGACAACCTTGTCTTCATACGATCAAGAGCAAGTAAGGGAACTGATCCGAATTACCAGCTGTTTCCCTGAGATGCGTAGCGATTAGGGGGGTGCACTCCACCGTTAACAAAGGGGCAGCCTGTTGGTTCACGACCTTTAACAGGATTTTGGTTCTTTTGTCTGACCAAAATTGACACTGTGACCCCTTTCCGTCTCCGTTGAATCGTCACTAGGCTGCGCCTGACGCAATCACCAAGACATGGTTCGCTCGTTGACAACAGCTGCAGCGGCAGCAGTTCTGATGTGCACCCCTGCGATGGCATGCAGCAATCAGTCTGAGCAATTGGTTTCACAGTCTCAAGAGAGTGAGGTGTACTTTCGGCGCAAGAGCAACCAGCCGCTGGTCAATGAAAAGACCAGCATTGATCCAGAAAACTGCACTGCCAACGCGGATGGAGGCTTCACCTGTGATGCCAAGGTGGTTAACCCCGTAAGCCCAGATAACAAATACAGGAACTAAGTGGACAAAAAGCCCTTTTGGGAACCAAAGATGATCTGGCGCGCGGTTGTGATCGATGTCGTTCTGTGCGTGCTCATGCTCACCCTCTCGGTCATGTCTGATGAACAGTTCTGGCGTGTGTTCTATGCATCCGGTTCCCTGCTAGCGATTATTGATGCGATATGGGCATCGCGTGTACTTGATGCTGTAGAGGAAGAGCAAGACTAAACACACAGCTGACGCCACTCCCTCGTCTAAGGCACATGGCTAGGCATGGCAAAACCATGAAAAAGGCGCCCTCATCGAGCAGCGCCCTATAACGACAAACTTGTGTGAGGAGTGTCGTGTCTCGATGCTACTCCTCTATTGGGGCCTTAATCAATGAGAAATAGATTGTATGAAGCATGTTCATTTTTTGTTATCATACTTTGACTCGTAAATCTTCTATCGTTCAATCTAAAGTTGATGAGTTTAAGAATCGACTGAATTGAATAAAGTTGATGCGTCAGGCTGAGAACAGATAGAATCAGTTAATGTTGCTCAGTCTGCTTAAATCTTTCGTCAATATTGGATTGATGTTCCAAGTGCTATGAGCATTTCTGCCAGCACTGTCGCCATAAGAGCAAAGGCGGCTCCAAGTGCCACAGGGGTAGTCGCATGCTCAAGCGACTGGTGAGTAGTGCAAGAACTAGAAGCAAGAAGAAGAGGGCTTCACCAGGCCAAGAACGTCTTCCTTGGGGTTAAGATATTCTCCTAAATCGAGGATTGCTTAAGCGGATAACGATATTATTTAAAGTCAAGAAGTTGATGACTTGATTTGTAGCGGTACGTAACCATCATCAGTTTCTATGCTGACCTAATCCACGTAATCTTGAATATTAAAGAGGCAAGAATGTGTCAGGGGCTGAAAGCTAGTTATAGATATTCTGTGCGTGCTTGAGGAAGAAAAGCCCCCTTTCATTGCAGGGTTTTGCCTAGGCTGTAACAATATAGGTATCAAGCCTCGTATTGCAGTGCAAAAATTGGCTTGCCAAATAAAAAGATATGGGGGCCTTGTAATTCAGCTACCCCTTAATCTACATTAGCCCAGTTAAAGTGGTGCCACCCCGACCCGTACTTCCCACCGGTGTACATACCGCCGTCACACTGTGCTTCACACTTATTACTCGTGCACACCAAAACTAACTCGCACCACCAAGGCATGCAATGTTTTATCTCATGGAAGGTGTCCCCCTCATAGTTTGTAACCTCGACGCACCAGCCATCGTGCACCCTTACATCACGATTAGCTGGTGTTGCAGATAACGCTTGAATTGCAGACATTACGGCTGGCTCCTTCTTGCTTGGTGAACCATAGCCATTATTGCCAAAGCGATATTTAATATCTGCCGTACAACGTGTATCAAAAGCTTCGTCGTAAGAAAGATCGGCGCTAAGAGTTAAACCATTGCTGATGTTGTAGGCCAGTCTTCCTTTAACACCAGAGCTATCTGCATCATCTAGATCGCCTTGCTGATAGTAATAACCAACGGAGGCATTGAGATCTGGTGTGATGCTGTAACCAACATCTAAGCCGTAGGTATCTAAAGCACCACCTAGATAAAAGTTGTTCAAGCGCTGTTCTGTATCACCAACTGGAACTAACGCATAGGCATTGAAGTTCCATGTATTACTGACAGCCTCTAGACCTGCTGCAACTTGCTGAAAGAAGACATCACGCTTGTCTGTGACATCCACCCCGGTATCGGCATTACCGGTATTCATCGGGCGGCTGTCATAACCAGCATTCACCCCGAACATCCAGCTGCGATCACCATTGAGCCAGCGGTATCCAAGCCTTGTTGAGGTGCTGACGGTGGTGCCAGCCACATCGGTGTTGATGATGCTGCTGTCGCCCTCGCGATCAGCAAAGTTGGCATTGGCTAAAGCATCAATAAACCAAACGCTGTTCTCACCAACGGCAATCGGCAGAAACGCGCCAATACCGGCTTGATTGGGTGTGCCTGCACCTTGCAATGCGCCTTGAAAACCCCAGTTGAACTGAACGGCATCTTTGAGGTTGATCTCCATCACCCCCAGATCTGATGCACTGCCGTCTTCTTCTTGAGCAGCGACTGGTTGGATGGGAGTGCTGGCAAGGGCTAGAGCAGCCGCACTAGCGACGGATAAAGGAAGGCGAAGGGAACGCTGCATGGGATTGACTAAATTCTCAGCTCAGCATCCTTTGAAAACTGGATTGCCGAGCAGGGCTTGAGGCAGTCGTTGGGTTGGCAATGTTGGCCCTCATTTCTGCGCTGCAGGCAGCGCCTTTGCGTTTGCATCAGTCTGTGCTTTGGTCACATCAACTGCAGTAAAGTGAATTTTTGGGATGAGCGGCATGCAAATTACTTTTGAGTATTTGCGATAGAACCATTCATTTGCGTTGAAATAAGAAGCACTGTTCTTGCAAAGGAATCATGTCGCTTCTAAGGCAGGAGTCGCAGAGATGGTGCCTCTTGCTGCAGCTTGTGCTCTGTGGTTCTCTTCCACTACTAGGGATGATTCCTGTAAGAGCGGCTCAGCTTCCAGGCCTCACGCCGCTAGCACTCGCATGCTTTCAATCTGGTCAGTTCAACGCATGCCAAGCCGCGTTGCTGCGGGCCGAAGCCCTGCAGAGACGAGCAGGAGCTCAGAGCAACTATCCCTGTCAGACCTTGCTGCTTGGTTTGCAATCCGATGTGATTATGAGTCAGCTTCGAGCTGGACGTGGGGATGATGCTTTGATCATGCTGGAGGAGGTCAGCAACAGTTGTCGAGGTTTGTGATCTAAGAGAGCAGAACTAGTGATCTCTTGCATTGCTTTTAATCGTCTTTATTGTTGCCCCGTTAACCCTGACCGTCAGCGTAAATATTGTCTTGACCCTCGTATGCTTCTTTATAGCCCAGGGCGGATGCAGCACAAGCCTTGCTCACTGATTCTTGCAGCAGGGCTTGGCAAAGCTGGCCATAGAAACATTGGGATTCCTATTCTTGCAGCTCTAATTCATGAGACTTTGTTTTTTATTTCGTTGCAGATAGGAAGCAGTTCATACACAGCTTTTGGAGTAATCACATCTTTTGCTGCTGCTTGACTAATGTCTAAGTTTGTGGATTTTAATCGACCTGTATCGAGACAATGCATTGGTTCACAGCGTCTAATCTAGTTTGCCAGTGGCTTTAAAGAACCTTTCCCGCTTGTCTATTGACTTTCAGTATTGAGCTTCTTGCCCGCGATTAGCTCTATGAAAAACTATGATTTTGTTGATTAATAACTTAAAGTATGCCTGCAAACTCCAAGCTATTTGCATGCGGGGCCCGCTGATAATCATTAGCCCCCTTAATGTTCTGACCTTTCAAGTCTGGCGAGCTGATGCTATAATGGTTTTTAAGGGTTAAAACTCTTTTCCTGCCTCCTTCCATCGTCGACACTTGTTAATGATGGAAGCTGTGATCTATTTGTTGATCCATGTTCAGAGATCTGCTCCTTGCGTTGCCTGTTGAGCAAGACATTTTGATTCAAATTGTGTTGGCGTTCATCGGCCTCTTTGTTTGGCTGTGGGCCGTCGGCAGGGGAGGGAGTTGGGCTTTTGGGGCATTTGTGGTAGCGCTTTGGTTCTTGACAGCGATTGGGCTGATTACCTGGAATTTTTCGGAATAGCAAGCAGCTCAATCCCTCTTATGGATACCAGTCTTGTGGAGAAAACACTGGTCTTTCAATCTGAATGAATAAGCCACAGCTGTTGTATTTCCATGCAAGTGCTGAGAGTGTCGCCGTTTAAGCCTTGTGATCCTTCGCTGCTTGCTAATCGCGCCAACCATGCTTGGCTCGGATTGAGTCGAGTCGTTCCCTTGCGTTTCCTTGGCGCTTTGCGGGGCTGGGCTCAGCAATGAGGCTTTTGTACAAATTCATGCTTGCAACAGCGAGAGCATGAAAAGGCGCTATTGTCGATTTACGCTTGCTTTTGCGATTAATGAATTCTGCACTCTCAAGAAGTTCAGGCCTCAACTGGGCTCAGAAGACATTGGCCACTCTGTTTGCGTCGACTCTCTTTATTTATGGCTTGGATCGCACAGTGCCAGGCGTTCACAACTTCTTAATGGGTGCATTCTCTTGCCACGGTGGCTGAGTTTCTAGATTTTCATAGTCAATTTGTATTCCAAGACCCGGATTTTTGATCCGGGTCTTTTTTTGTGCGGGCAAAAAAATAAATTGGGCTATCAAAATTGCGTTGACGTTTAAGCAACAGCAGATGATCCTTTTAGAAAATGATTTGCTATTAACACCATAATCCTGATGTGGATTGTGATCTTCACAGCAGGGAACATTTTGAATAAGATGAATCATGTCTACCCCTGTGCCGAGGCTCAGTCTCCGCTTCAGCCAGTTTTCGCAGCGTTAAAGCTCAGATCAAAATAACCCCTTCGTTTTCAGGACTCGCTCAGAGATTCCTGCTTTGCTTAGCTGGAGTCGAGACAGCTTTAAGAAGCCTCTGGCCTGAAAGAACGATTGATTGCGAGCATCACCTTCTTTTGTCTTCGTCATGGCCTCAATCGCGTCAGCTTGAGATTTTATTGAGCTTGCTGACGGGGCTCATGAGCCAGATGGTTAAACCAGAGATTGCTTGGAGCTAAGGGCGTAGCGTTTGCCGGGTTCTGGGTCAATGAACTTGACCTGAGCAGGCAGCATTTCGGCAACATCTTTTGCTGATCCCTCCATCTGCATAAAGCTGCTCAGCAGCCCCTCGAAGCGAACATTCCCTCCAGCAGTGCTGGCAAGGACGGTTTTTGGCTCAAATCTTTTGAGCAATTCAGGCAGGACTTGACGGCCTTTCACAAAAGCCCCTGCAAGAGGCAAACCAAGATCAACCACCGGGCTGATCACCGCATCAACGGATTGTGATTCGATTTTGCTGTCGAGAAAACCATGAGGTTCAAGGTAGATCTTGCCGTCAGCATTGCTGATGAGATAACCGTTTTCCATCGAGGGCACCATGGCTCCAGCGGTCGCGCGGATGGTGAGTCCAGCGATGTTGGTGCTCTCTCCAGGATGCAATGGCGTTACTTGTGTAAACCCCAAGCGGCCAACCAGTTTTGCGGCCGAGGGGGAGCCAACGATCTTGAGATCCTTGGGAAGAAGCTGCAGCGTTTCTGGGTGGGCATGATCTGGTAACCCCTGGCTTAAAAGCAGCAGATCAAGGTTGTCAGGCACAGCCCAGTCGCGGGGCAGCCTGCCATTCAGCAACCAGGGTCCTGGTGGGAAGGAGAGAAGACCGGTGAGCCAGGGATCCACCAACACCCTGCAGGCACCAAACTCCAGCAACCAACCGTTGGCACCAAAATAGGTCGCTGCCAGGTTCATGATCTGATCAGGTTCTGAGATCTGACCCTATCGGGGATCTGGTATCGATTGCTGCAGGCACCCGTCTTGCAGGTAGGAATTCTTTTAACTGGCAGCTGCCATCTCCTTTGAAAGAGATCATGCTCTGCATGGCGATCATGTTCAAGTCGCATGCTGTTGAGTCGTGATCTGTCGTTGATAGAGCTTGGCATGCGAGCTCTGCCTGAGAACAATCAGATTTTGGTGCAGGCGTGGTTAATGGACTTCCAACCATTGACCACGCCTGCCCTCACAGGTAAAGACGACTATTCTTACTTAATCGATTGGCGAGAAATCTGCTTCGTAAGTCGAATATTTAGGCGACTTATCAAGAGACTTTTTAACGCGACTGGAAAAAGAAATAAGTATGAATAAGCCAGTAGAGATTGTCTTGGGATTTTGATGATTGTTTGATTTACTGCTCTTGCTCAATTCATCTATTCTCTCTAGAATACTGCAGGTCCAGCTTCATTCTCTTGGTCGTTTAGGGATATCTTTTTATCTGCGAACCTTGTGATTTGATGATACAAAATGCATGCTAAATTCGTAGTCAAGCATTTGCAGGCTTTTGCTTTGATGTAGAGATGGCCAAAGAAAATCTGGGTAGATCTCTTGCTATCACATCAAACTGATCAGATTGTCCGATCACGAATTCCGGCAGGAATGGCGCCTGTTGTAATTTTTAGCGGAGCCCAGCTTCATTCTTTCTAAATGTGGTAAGGTTCGGCGTCTTCAAGTAAAGGCTGCTAAAAAATTATGCCTCCAGTTCTTGGCAGTTTCGGCTCCCCTGTCATCGTCCTTACCGGGACTCTCGGTTGGCAGTTCTATTTGGTATGTGTCATCGTGATCGTTGGCCTTATCCTCACTGGTTATATCTTGCCCTCTTCCGGGGTGTATGGCTCTCTGAGAGGCTGGGGCACAGGTACTCCATGGCTGGTGGGCATTGTGCTACTGGCTAGCGTTGTGACGGTGGTAGAGGTGGCTCGCGGCTTGGTTGGTCCCTCGTTGGCTGTTGGCCTATTTATGCTCATCCTTGGATTGCTCGTCCTAGACCAGTTGGGTCGGCAACTCTCTAGGTCTGGTGGTTGATTGCTCGCCAATCTTCCTCTTTTCCGCTCGCATGAGCAGTTAGATCTAAATTGATTGGCACTGTGTTCATTTGTGCTGATTTGATCAATCGATCTCTCAGAAGTATCATCACTGGATTTAGTTAGCATTGATATCACTAAAAAGCTCCGCTTTTAAAGCGGGGCTTTTTTTATTGTTTTTCCCCTATAGCGGTGTCGACTTTTTGTCATCGTGATCGACCGCTTTTGGCAGGTTTTTGCACATGCATCAGAGAGGTATTGGGCTGGCTTAATGCCAGTGGTGAAGGGGTGAGTTTGATCATATGGCTGATTGCTCAACATGCTTCTAGTGCTTTCACTGTCTATCAGGCTGATGTCAGTTAAACCTGGGGCTTCAACAGCAGATGTGTGTGCTATGAGCACTAGATCAAACCAACCTTTAGGGACCACCAAGAGCATTCACAGTCTTGGTGGTCCTGGTTAAGCAGGGTGGTATTCAGGTGTTCAGATAAAGCATTCCTTCTTGCCATCTTCGCTGCTGCGATGGGTCAGAGAGATGGACGAGCACCTTGAGAGCCTCCATGAGGTTGCTGCCTTGCTTGATGGCTAGCTTTTTAAAGAGGTCAATATTGCCCCCAAGCCGAAAGCTGCCGAGTCCTTAGTGTCCGCACCAGAGTGCACAAGTTGCAGTCACGACAGCGATGACCAGCCCGCCCCATTTGATGACCTTCTGGTGAGCATTGAATGTGGTGCCCACCAAGATTGCGGAAAGGTTGATCACCATGAGCTGATCAGCTGAAGGCGAGATGCCGAAAGGCCCTGCAGTGGCGAGCAAGTTCATAGTGAGTCTTTACAGTGAAGTGATATTAGAATGAATATTGTCTTGGATACAGCTTAGTTGTGTTTATTTTCCTAGGTTTAGTTAGCAAGGCTGCTCCCAATCTGAAGGCGACCTAGATAATTAATATCCCGTACAAATGAAACTCGTCGTGGTAGGAGTGAAAAAAACTTAAACCCATTCGATACAGGAATACAGGTGGCCCCTTGCGCAGGGGGAAATACTCCCTAAGCACCTGTCTCTAGCAGGGATATCAAACTCTATTGCCAGTGATGGAAAACTCGTGTTAACAAGATCCTCAAGAGGGATGCAAACTCCTAGCCTTGCCGGTGAGGGCTTCCTTCTCCAATCGTTAGGGAGTTGTTGAGCTTCATGATCACCCGACTGACTCGATTCTTGATAGTAGATAGTGGATTCACAATGGCGAATATATTTTTACGATGTTGATTGAACTGCTCAACATTTGAATCCCCATCTTCTAGCAGTTTTGGTTGAGCAGTCGTCGCGAGCAGTGATTTGTTTTTAGGAGCACCTCATCGTCGATAGGTCTGTATGCCGGCATGTTTGGCTTTAAGTGCTAACCAATTTATGCGTACAGGAAATCTGCTAAATCAAGTGTGCCAAGTTGTTCAGCTTCTGGATATCAGGGGTATTCAGGATTAGCCCGAGTGATGAGTGTGATTGGCCTCGACAAAAAACTGTGGTGGCATTCCAGCTGCGCTTTCATTGGAGCACCTATCTGATTTTTTGTCTTGGCTAGGTGATTGGCCTGTTGACATGCTTTGCCTTGCATTCGTTATGTACTGGTCGGGAGCAACTCATGGCGATTAGCTCATCGCGTTGGTGTTGATCAGGATGGTGTAAAGACTTTGGGGAATTGGTTGATTTTGAGGGATCGTTTTAAGCTTTTAAGCACCCAGAAAGCTCACGCCAACCTGTCGTCGTCGTGGACCGTCTAACTCCACCAGGATGACGTCTTGATATCGACCTAGCACGAGTTGGGCATCCTGGACAGAAACCGTGAGGTGATTACCGAGCAGCAACGCTTGTAAGTGTGCATGGGCATTTCGCGGTTCATCCTCAGGGATATTGGGGCGAAGATGAAGGTCGTTGTGTTTCCAGGTCAGATTTGCTGGGGCCAATTGATTGAGCCAATGCTTGATGTCTTCAAGCAGGCGTTCTTCCCATTCATTCACGATCAGGGCTGTGGTGGTGTGCAGACCGGCCAGCACCACAGCACCATCTCTGTAACCGTGGTTCTCGATAAGTTGCTGCAGGGGCTCGCTGATGCGATGAAAGGCCAATGGTCCTTCGGTCATCACCGTGATGAGACCCTTATTCAGCTCGAGAGTGTTGATCTCATCAGTAGGCATGGGGCCAAACCTTGTCAGTGATGAAATTAGCTGCATAGCTATTTTGTCGCTGAATATTGGTTCATATGCAAGTCAGTCTTTGCGATCACCTCTGGCTTCTGAAATATGGACAGAGCTTTGAGGACTCTTCAATGAGCCATCATTACGTGCCCAAGCCGAGTGAATCGAATGGCACAGTCATTTCTCCATTAATGCTTAGCGCTTTTGATTCCTGAATTTTATTGAAGGCTGCTTGTCGTTAATGGATGTGTGCGTGATCGTCTAAGTGCGTCAAAAGGAGGTTCATGGCTGCTCTAGTTGTTTTTGTGCTTATTCTTCTTTCTTTTGGGGGAATTGTTTTAGGAGTTGGAGCTTTAATCCTGCTGCTCAATAAAGGTGAAAAGGCTGAGGAGATAAAAGCCCTCCTTGAGGGCATGTGGATTGATCTTAAAGATCTTTCAGTTCGATTTGTAAGATTATATAATCTTCTTGAGGCGTTTATTAAAGAGCTAGTTCGGCGTGAACCAGAGGGAATTGATGAAGCTGCAAAAGTTGAAGACGTGACTTCTGTTGCAGTAGTCAGCGAAATCGACGAAGCCGCCATTGATGAATGCATTGTTGAAGACGCAGGCAATAATGATCAGTCTTAGCAATGGTCAGTTAGATTAATGTGTTCAAGAATTGAAAGCTATTTTTGTATAGATTGTAATGCGTTCTTATGCGGCTACTCTTTAATCAACTCAGCAACAATTTCATGTTGATCTCTCCGGAAATACCTTGGCCTTTTATTGGTATTCCTTTGTGATTTTGTGCGATACCTGCTGCCCATGAACTCACTTGTGGGAATTTTTTTACTTGACTTACTATTGATTCTTTAATTTTGGATTGATGGCTAACATCCCTGGCGAGCGTAAGAGGATGAATGAATTTATTTGGCCAAGTAATTTTAATTGTTGCGAACAGAATAAAGGAGCATGCCTGCAAGGCTTTCCCTGACTCAAAAGAACAGCTCCTCTGGTCATTGTCCGCTGAAGTATAGAACCTCTTTAAATTGCACCGCTGCGGGGCTAATTAGTGCTGAAACGATATAGTAAAAATTATCTACTAAATGACGCATAGCTTTTGCCTAAAGTAAAAATTAAGCTCGCGCAGTGTAAAAGGCCGAGGTGCGGTTGGAGAATTCCTTAACTCGTTTTCTCTGGCTGCACGCCCCCTGATGGATTCGAACCATCGACCGACTGCTTAGAAGGCAGTAATTAAGCCCAGTGGTGATGGGCTTTTTTGTGTGAGGGAATTGATTCTTGTTAATCGGTGCTTGCGTCCGCAATCCTCTGCAAAAGTGATTTGAAGTAAAACTGAGAGCAGTGCTCTCACCCTTTTGCAACAGGTCTTCACCCCTGTGCAGCACCTTGCAATCCCTCCATGATTGATTGCCTGAAAGGCAGTTGCTCGGTCCACAGCATTGGCTTCCACATCCAGCCGATCGAGCACCATCGCTCCTGGCAGCCGCTTGCTCGTCACGGCCATATGAGCCAGCGACCCTGAGGGAGCGGCGGCGGTGCTGCCTCAGGGTCGTTGGTGGGTAAGAAATCCAGCGATGGTCCCTAGAGTCGTTCCAGATCCGCCAACCCTTGCAAACACGTCATCTCAACGCAGGTCTTGGTGGTCTCTGGCATGAGTAACTTATTGCGGCTCTCAGTTTGCCGAGGGCGATGACCAGACTCCTCCGATGTTTAAGGAACATCCGTATTACAAGCAGTTCCAGGAGAAGCCCCATGGTGAGGGTTGGCTGGTGAATCAGCAGGAGGGATTGCTGGTCCAGATCCGGCCCGACTCACCAACGCAGCACGCGCAATTCGTTCTGGTGAGCACTTACCGGCGATCCTCCCGACTGGGCCAGCCCATCCGTCGGCAGCGGATGCTTACTTACCTCGGGATCTAGATGTGGATCAACCTCCAGAAGATTGGTTGGCGATGCTGTTCACCACCGACGATCTGACCCTGTGAGCAACATCACAGCGACGACTGAGGCAGGTCATCGAGTCATCCCGTGAATTCAGAGATGGTGAGTGTGTTGGAGGGATGACCTCCACTTCCTCACTTAAACAAAACCATGACGAATACTTCTTTTATCAACGAAACCATTGACCAAGAGCTTCAACTCACTGATCTCACGACTGTGTGCGGTGGTGGCAAAAAAGCCAAGACAAAAGTAGGAAAGTGGATTGAAAAAACTTTCGGCGATGGCGACGGGGAGCATGAAGGCTCTGACTATGTCGATGAAGTCATCAAGGTCATTACGATCGTTGCTGGCTCTGGTGGTGGCAATGGTGGCAACGTCCACCAGCCTCCTGGTGAAGAAAATCCTGGTCCGAATGTCTGGTATTGACCATCGGTAGAGTCAGAAGACAATGCCCCGCTCTCGTGAGTGGGGTTTTTGATTGCCTGCCTGCCACTACTGCTGCCCGTACAGCTCGATCCAATCGACAGCATCCAGGCCACCTTCAAAAAGCTGAAGGCATCGTTCATGAGCGTGGTGGAGATAAAAAGGGATCTGACCTGCCTTTTCCACCATGACCAGCGGGCGAGTCCGCTGCTTACGCCAAAAATCCAGCGAGTAATACAGCGGTGCTGTCTCAGTCAAGCCAGCAGGATCAACCCAGCGGTTGACTCCATAGTTGGGTCGAGTTTCATCTACCACCCATTCCCATGGCATGACTGCTGCCTTACGCAGATTCTTGAAGAAGGTTGTAGTTGACCCTGCTGCCCCATGCTGTGCTGGCTGATGTAATCCAGCAGTGCAGACACGACCGCTTGGGAGTAGAGACCGCGGACGGTGATCGGATGGAGCTCTGCAGTCAAGCGCAGCAGCTCTGTCCTCAGAAGAGCGTCTTGTTCACGGGAGAGAAATTTTGGAGACTTCCGGCTCATATCCTCCTCCGACGCTTCAACTTATGAGCTCGCCGGATGGCCTCAAGTAGGTGGATCTTTCTGGCGCTGTTTCGCCAGGGGCCGTCAGCTGCAAAAGCAGACTGACGCCAGGCATGGCGATGAGAACCCCCGATATAACTCACGCCCCCTGTGTGATTCGAACACACGACCGACTGCTTAGAAGGCAGTTGCTCTATCCAGCTGAGCTAAGGGAGCACCAGAGCATTGTGGCAGTCAACATCGAGTTGGCCTTCTATGGTTAGAGGCTGCGAACTTGCATCCGATGGCGGCCAGCCGGCTCAGCGACAGCCAGAAATCTGAGCTTGTGGAGCGTTACAGGGCAGGTGATGCCACAGCAAGCCTTGCCAAGGCTTACGGCTGCAGTCCTAATACTGTCACTCGCACCGTTAAAACGCTGCTTTCAGAGAAGGACTACGTCGCGGTGAAGGCCTCTCGTGCCCAGCGTGGTGCCATCTCTAAGACTCTCTCTGCTGTTGGAGAAGCAACCGTTAATGATCCATCAGAGTCGAGTTCATCGACGCTGAATTCGCTTGATGAGGGGAATCTTGAAGAGGGGAAGGTGGATGAGCTCGCGTTGGACGACGAAGCTGCAGGTGTTCTTGCTCTCGATGATGCCGATGACTTTGGTGATGATCCGGAAGAGGACTCCAGCCAAGATGACCATCTCGAGGCGGATATGGGAGATCTGCCTGGGTCCGAGGTGTTTTGCGAGCTGGTTCCTTTAGTCGCAGATTCTGTTGCTTTCAATGATCGTCCAAAGGTGAAATGTGAGCCTCTCTTGCCTGGCTTGTTACCTAGCAGTGTTTATATGCTTGTCGACAAGACAGTTGAACTTGATGCGCGCCCGTTGAAGGAGTTCTCAGAGTTGGGTTTGCTAGCCGATGATGATCAGGACAGACGGGCTCTTTGTTTGTTTGCGAATCCCCGTTCTGCCAAACGTCAGTGTGGACGTAGTCAAAGGGTGATCAAGGTGCCTGATACAAGTGTTTTTGAGCTCACCACCTCCTATCTGTTGGCTCGCGGCATCACCCGTTTGGTGCTGGAGGGTTCACTGATTGCCCTTGATGTTCAAGCCCCATAGATCTGAACGGTTCTTGATTCGCTTATGAGGCGTTCAGGATCTTGGCTTGGGCAGAAGCAGTGCGGCGGTAGTGCCGCCACTAATGACACCTACGACGATTGACATCCCTACCAGAAAACCTGTGGGGAGCTCTGCGCTTTTGGCATCACCCAGCCTGAGACTGTGGCGATCAGTGAGATTTTGGGCTCCCAGGCAGAGCACGACCAGGAGCAAGCCGCCGCTGACAAGACTGGTTGTTAGCAGTCGAAGCCGCAGCAGCATGATGTGTTTTCGATGGTTCCCTTAGTTTGCCGTTTCTAGGAATTCACTCGCTCTCGTTTTCTACCATTTGGTGTAGCAGGGCATAGAGAACCCTTCTGGATTGTCCTGATTGTTGAGCGAGTTGTCGAGCGGCATCACTTGCACTTGCTCCACTGGCCATCAATGCTGCCAATTCCGCTCGCCAATGCGCGTCACTTTGCTGATCTGGTATTGCAATTGGAGCACCTCCTAGGACAAGAGTGCATTCCCCTAGAGGCTTGTGTTCAAGAAAATGCTGTAGGGCTGCTGCGATCGTTGGCCCTACTTGTTGTTCATGGCGTTTGGTGAGTTCCCTGGCCACCTGTAAGGGCCGCTCATCCCCGCAAAGTTGCGCCAATTCTTTCAGCAGTTGCACCAGCCGGTGTGGCGCTTCGTAAAGAATGGTTGTTCGGGTCTCGCTGGCGACCGCTGCCAGCTGCTGCCGCCGTTCCTTGCCTCTGGAGGGTAGAAAACCTTCAAAACAAAAGCGGCCACATGGAAGTCCGCTGCTCACTAAGGCTGTTGTTGCTGCACAGGGGCCGGGAATACAGATCACCTGGTGCCCCGCTGCCCTAGCGGCTGCGACGAGTTGTTCGCCGGGATCGCTGATGCCCGGCAGCCCGGCATCACTGATTAAAGCCAGGCTTTGCCCTTCGCTGAGCAGTTGAAGTAGTTGGGGGAGGCGAGCTTTGGTGTTGTGTTGGTGGAAGCTGAAGCGTTGACTCTGCGCGCCCAGGCTGTTGAGTAGATGGCCGCTATGGCGTGTGTCTTCACAGGCGATGGCCGAGACATTCGTGAGCACAGAGCGTGCTCTGGGGGAGAGATCTCCGAGGTGACCAATGGGCGTCCCAACCACATAGAGCACCCCTGGTGCTGGTTCCTCTCGCTGACTCAAAATGAGGCTTGCACGTGTCTATTCATGATGCCGAACGCACCTCTTCTCCCTGCTGGTGTGGACCTGGAGGTTTTGTTGCAGCAATTGAGGCGATTGAGCTGGGGTGCTGCAGACATCCTGCTGGCCTATGCCCGGGGAGAACAGCCACCGCATGGATTTTCTAAGGCTCTGAGTGTTGACGATGGTGGTGAGGGGCCTGTCTCTGCCGCTGACCTTGCGGTGAACAGTTGGCTTTTGGATGGCTTAGAAGCGAATTTTCCCTTGGCAGATTGGACTCTATTGAGTGAGGAGACGGCAAAGGAGCAACTCACTGCAGGCGAACCCTTAGCTGCGGAATGGTTGTGGATCCTTGACCCCTTGGATGGCACAAAGGACTTCTTGCAGGGCACAGGTGAATACGCCGTGCATCTTGCCTTGGTGCATGGTCAACGACCAGTGCTTGGCGTGGTACTCCTGCCAGAAGCCGAGGAGCTTTGGTTTGGTGTGATCGGTTCTGGTGCCTGGTGCGAAGACCGGCAGGGACAACGTTCGCCGGTGCGTTTTAGTCAGCGCAAGGCTTTTGGTGAGTTGATGCTGGTAGCGAGTCGCAACCACCGCGACAACAGGCTTGAACAGCTGCTAGAGAGCCTTGCTCTTGGTGGTAGCAAGGCTGTGGGCAGTGTGGGGTGCAAGGTGACCACGATTCTGCGCGGAGAAACAGATCTGTATGTCTCTCTTTCAGGTCGTAGTGCTCCAAAAGACTGGGATATGGCGGCTCCAGAGGCGGTGCTGATGGCTGCAGGGGGATGTTTCACTCATGCTGATGGACGCCAGCTTGCTTACAACAGCGGTGATGTACGTCAGGCCGGATGTTTGATCGCCAGTCATGGCCTCGCCCACGCCCAGCTTTGTGAAGCAGCGGCGCGGGCTATGCAAGAGATCGACCCAGGCTTTCAGGTTTGAATTGACCTAATAGCCCTTCAGGCCCCTCAGTTGAGAGGGGCTACAGGAGTTGGAGCTGGCTCTGACTGAGTCTCTTCGCCGTTTTGAGGGACGCCTCTGAGTGTGAGGTTGATACGGCCACGATTGTCAATTTCTCGTATTCGTACTGTCACCTCATCCCCTACTTTCACGACGTCGTCGACCTTCTCCACGCGAGCCTCTGACAGCTGGGAGATATGGATCATGCCCTCTTTGCCGGGAAGGATCTCTACGAAAGCCCCGATCGGAATGATCCTTGTGATGGTTCCGCTGAAAACCTCCCCCTCGTTTACTTTGCGGGTGAGTCCTTCGATGATGCGTTGAGCTGCCTCTGCAGCAGCCCCGTCATGAGAAGCAATCGTGACGATGCCACCGTCTTCTATGTCGATCTTGGTGTTGGTGCGTTCTGTGATGCCCTTGATTGTGCGACCACCTGGGCCAATCACTGTGCCGATCAGTTCTGGATCGATTCTGAAACTCAGCAGGCGCGGGGCATGGGGAGAGAGGCTAGTCCTGGGAGCGTCAATGGCTTCCAGCATCTTCTCGAGGATATGGATCCTGGCAGGGCGGGCCTGATTGACAGCTTCTGCAATGGTTTTTACCGGAAGGCCGGTGATCTTCATGTCCATTTGCAGGGCCGTGATGCCATCTTTTGTTCCAGCCACCTTGAAGTCCATATCACCGAGGAAGTCCTCGATTCCTTGGATGTCAGTGAGGATGCGAATCTCAGCATCTTCCTTGATCAAGCCCATGGCGGCTCCGCTTACTGGAGCCTTCAGCGGAACACCTGCATCCATGAGGGCCAGGGTGCTGCCGCAGACCGAGCCCATCGAGGTGGACCCATTGGAGCTGAGGACTTCGCTCACCACCCGGAGCACGTAAGGGAAAGTGTCCTTGGGAGGCAGCACTGGAATGATGGCGCGTTCAGCGAGGGAACCATGGCCTACCTCACGGCGGCCGGGGGATCGCATTGGACGTGTCTCGCCAACGGAATAGGGGGGAAAGTTGTAGTGGTGTAGATAGGTCTTCTCAGGTCCAGGGTTGAGGTCATCCATCTCCTGGGCATCGCTGGGTGTGCCCAGGGTGGCGGTGGACAGCACCTGGGTTAGTCCGCGTTGGAAGAGTCCGGATCCGTGCACGCGTTTTGGCAGCACGCCTGCGGCGGAACTGATCGTGCGGACCTCATCGAGCTTGCGACCATCGACGCGTTTGCCTTGTTTGATGATCTGCTCACGCATCAATTTTTTAGTGAGCGCCTTGAAGTTATTGCTCAAGACTTTGCTGTTGGCATTCACTGACTTGCGAACGGCATCGTCTTCTTTGAGGCTGTCAATGGCTTCAGCTGTTTTCGCTTTGATGGCATCCAGCTTGCTATCGCGTTCAGCTTTGGTTTGTTCAAATTGCTTAAGCACTTCTCCGATGCTCTTGCTGCAATTTTTTTCCAGATAAGTCGACAGCTTGGTGTCTTGAGTGGGGGGTTCCGGCAGTACCTGCTTAATCCCTGCATCCTTGAGGATGGATTGCTGTGCCTTGATTAATTCGCAGACGGCTTCATAGCCAAAGTCGATGGCTTCGATGACGTCCCCTTCTGGCAGCTGGTTTGCACCGGCTTCAACCATCACAACTCCATCTGGGGTGCCAGCCACCACGAGATCGAGATCGCCACGTTCGATTTCTCGATAGCTGGGATTCAGAACGAAATCATCACCGAGAAGCCCTACCCTCACTGCAGCCATTGGACCCTGGAAGGGGATGCCTGCTAGCAAGGTGGCCATGGAAGCTCCCGTAACGGCCAGCACATCTGCTGGAACCCGTTCATCGAGGGAGAGGCATGTTGCCACGATCTGTAGGTCGTCCCTCATCCAGCTAGGGAATAAGGGCCGCATGGGGCGGTCGATTAGACGAGCGATCAGTGTGGCTCTCTCTGGCGGGCGACCTTCACGTCGCATGAAACTGCCAGGAATGCGGCCAGCTGCATAGAGCCGCTCCTCGTAGTCGCAAATCAGGGGAAGAAAATCGATGCCTTCGCGGCCTGTCGATCTGGTGGCGGTTACCAGGACGGCGGTGTCGCCGCATTCCATCATCACGGAACCACCGGCCTGGGGGGCATATCGCCCTGTGGTCAGCCGAATCTCCCGACCATCAAAGGAGATCGACTGTGTCTGACCTTGCACGTTCTCTTATGTTTTTTTTGTCAAGCACCATACTGGCACTTTGCCGAGTCAACTTTCATGGAATTTTGGAATTGATTCCTGTTGGTTCAGTTGCTAAGCAATAAAAAAGAGGGATGGATGACTTCAATCCCTCTTGCGAATTACTAAGAGCTCTCCACTCCTATTAGATGCAGAAATGGTTTGAGAGTTACCAGCTGGACTTGACGACACCAGGAAGTTCTCCCTTGTGTGCCCGTTCTCTCAGCTGGTTGCGGCATAGCCCGAAGTCGCGATAGAAGCCGCGTGGCTTTCCTGTGGCCCAGCAACGATTGCGGATGCGGTTTGGAGCACTGTTGCGCGGGAGAGCTTGAATCTTGCGGTGGATCTCAAGACGTTGCATTGGATCCTTGGCTGCATTGAATGCTGCCATTAGAGCCGCTCTCTTGGCTGCGTAGCGCTCAACAATCTTCTTGCGCTTTACATCACGGGCGATCATTGACTTTTTAGCCATGCGGCAGTTTTGAAGCGCGAGGGTCGATAACGCACTTTACCTTCCAACTGCTGCCATTGTTTTGCTTGCCCAGGTTTCAGCTGTTCAGGCTTCTGCATATAGGGCAGATCAGTGACCGATCAGCTGTTGCACCACCGATAGTTGAGTGGTGTCGCGAACGATCAACACCACACTGAGACCTACCAATAAAAAAAAGCCTGATTGCATGAAAGCCATCTGGATGCGCTCTGGAATTGGCCGCCCACGCACGCCTTCTAATAGCAGTAGCAACAGTTGGCCGCCATCAAGCAGGGGGAGCGGAATGGCATTGAGTACGGCGAGATTGATCGAAAGCAATGCCGCGAAGAGCACTAGGCCAGAACTACCCTGACTGGACAGCTGGGCACCCATCTCGACAATCTTTACAGGGCCACTGACTTGTTGGGCTGTCGTTCCGAAATCGGTGATGAGTCCTGAATAGCCCTTAACGGTTCGACTGAGTAGGGAAATGAATTGGCTGTCAACATGGTTCAGAACCTCTCCGGGGCCGTGGGGCCGGCGGGTTTTGCCTGTGACGTTGGCCTGCAATTGGGCGCCCACCCTGCCATTGCCTTGTTGCTCCGCTGGGGTGAGCACAATCTTGCTGCGTTGACCCGAACGGACTCTGTCCAGGTGAAGTTTGCTCCCTGGTGAGTCTTTGATTTGACTCACCAGGGCCTGGATCGCTTCTTGACCTCGCCCTAGCTCGTTGCCATCCACGCTGAGGATTCGATCGCCAGCGGCTAGCCCTGATGCAGCCGCGGCTTCTCCAGGTTGAACGGCTACAACGATTACGCCTGGATCCGGTTGGCTTGGGAGCCCGATCATGACCGCTTGGCCCATCAGCACCAGCCATGCCAGCAGCAGATTGGCCATGACCCCTGCACAGATCACCAAGGCTCGTTGTCTGATCGGCCGGTTGCGTAGTAGGTCGGGATCATCAGGGGGGATTTCGCTGTTTTCGTCGTCATCTGGAAATGAAACGAAGCCCCCTAAAGGCAGAACTCGCAGCGCATAGGTGACGCCTTTTCGTTGCCGTTTGATCAGCGCCGGTCCAAACCCGATCGAAAATCCATTCACACGGATTCCCTGAGCAGTGGCAGCTAGAAAGTGCCCAGCTTCATGAATGATGATCAGCAGGGCTAGAACCGTCAGCGCCGCAAGAACGTTCATTCAGCTTCTAGTAATGGGTTCATTCTGGCTCTAGTCGATCTTTGCCGAAATAAGGCACAAGTGCCTTGGGGAGTAGGACACTCCCATCAGATTGCTGGCCTGTTTCTAGAAGGGCCGCCATGGTGCGTCCTACCGCCAGGCCACTGCCATTGAGTGTGTGGATAAGTCGGGTACCTTTTCCGTCTTTGGTGCGAATAGCAGATCGCCGTGCTTGGAAGTCTCCACAGATACTGCAACTTGAAATTTCCCGGAAGGCGCCTGCTCCTGGTAGCCAGACTTCGAGGTCGTAGGTGCGTGAGGAAGAAAACCCTAGATCACCTGTGCAAAGTTCAATGACGCGGTAGGGCAATTCCAAGGCCTGCAGCACGGCTTCGGCATCGGCTGTGATCTGAGCGTGGGCAGCCTGCGAATGGTCTGGATGGACGAACCAATAGAGCTCCACCTTGTTGAATTGATGCAGCCGGATCAGGCCCCGGGTGTCTCGTCCATAGCTTCCAGCTTCGCGGCGAAAGCATGGACTGTAAGCGGCGTATCGCAGTGGCAGTTGGTCAGCGGGGATGATTTCATCGCGGTGTAGAGATGTCACCGGCACCTCTGCAGTTGGTGTTAGCCAGAGGTCGTCTTCAGCGCAGCGGAAGCTTTCTTCGGCGAATTTTGGCAGCTGGCCAGAGCCCGTAAGGCTGGCGGTATTCACCAGTACCGGAGGCATGACTTCTCGATATCCCTTTGCGGTGTGGAGGTCGAGCATGAAGTTGATGAGTGCTCGTTCCAGTCGCGCACCCTGACCCATCAGGGTGACGAAGCGACTTTGGGCAATCCGTACAGAGCGTTCTGTTTCGAAAAGGTTGAGCCGCTCGGCAATTGACCAGTGCTCCAGAAGGCCTTCCCCTTCACGTGGATTGCCCCAACAGTGTCTTTCCTGGTTGTCGTTCTCGTCGCGTCCTTCCGGACAATCAGGGGAGGGCAGGTTTGGCAAGCTCAGCAGTTGCTCTCGCAATCGGGCTGATAGTTGTTTCTCTTCGTCTTCTAAAACGGCCACCTTTTGCTTGATGAGGTTGCCTTGCTGTCTTAGTTCTGCCACGACGCTGGCTTTTGGGTCGCTTCCCTTCTGGATACGTTGACCGACTTCCTTGCCGATGCGATTCCCTTCTGCCTGGAGGCTGCTGCGCTGTTCCTCGAGATTTCTTTGTTGCTGGGCGATCAGTTGTAGGCCCGTTAGGTCTAACGTCATGCCCCTTCGGCCCAGTTCGTTAACAATCAGGTCGGGGTTGTCCCGCACCAGTCGCTGGTCAAGCACGAGGGTTTTGATGTCAGCGCGGGCAGCCTAAGTGTTGTTGGCCCAGCAATTGAATCCTGTTTGGTTACGCCTATTCAGCCTGCAAGATTGGAAGCAACAGAAGATGCTGCTCGGGCTCTTCCGCTAGCGGCCCATTCCTTGAGGGCGTTGAGTTGTTCTCGGGCTGTGCGGGAGAGCGGCACCAGTTGGCTGGCAGCAAGAATCAGGTCGGTCTCTCCAAGTTCTCGGCGTTCGGCGAAGGCCAAGTGCATGGCCTCAATCACAGTCTGTTCGAGTTCGGCACCTGAGAAGCCTTCGCTGCGATCGATTACCGCAGCCAGGGGCAGGTTTAAGTTCGGTCTTCGTCGCTGAATATGTAGCTCAAGGATGTTGCGGCGTTCCTCGCTGAATGGCAGGTCAAGCAAAAAGATTTCGTCGAAACGACCTTTTCGGAGGAGCTCTCCAGGTAGGCGTTCTACGCCATTAGCCGTAGCGACTACAAACACCGCGGAGGTTTTCTCCGCCATCCAGGTGAGCACGTTGGCAAGGACACGTTGACTGGTGCCGCCATCACTTCGGGCATCGCCACCAAAACCTTTGTCGATCTCATCGATCCAGAGAACGCATGGAGACATGGCTTCTGCCCGCTGGATCGTCTCTCTGGTACGTGCCTCGCTAGCACCCACTAGCCCGGCAAATAGGCGGCCTACATCGAGGCGAAGCAGTGGCATCGACCAGTTGTGGGCGATGGCCTTGGCGGTGAGCGATTTGCCTGTGCCTTGGGGGCCGATCAGTAGAACACCGCGGGGCAGTGGCAAGCCAAAGTGACGAGCTTCGTCGGAGAATGCCTGATGGCGTTGCTCCAGCCAACCCTTAAGACTATCCAGTCCTCCTATGTCGGCAAGCGAGGCTTCTGTAACGCAATACTCAAGAACCTCACTGCGGGCAACGGTCTGACGTTTTTCCTCAAGGACTTCGGCCAGATCTGCCCAACCTAGTTTGCCCCGCTGGGCTAGGGCACGGGCTGCTACCTGACGCACCCTCATTTCGCTGAGGCCGCTGCAAGCGTGGGTGAGCTCTTCTAAAACGTCTGCTGAAAGGGGGGAGCCGCTTGCTTGGGCAATGTTCTCCAGCAGTGTTCGCAGTTCTGGTTCCTGCGGCAGCGGTAGATCGAGAATGGTCAGGGAATCATCAAGATCGCTGGGCGGAGTCCATGGCCCTGAGCAGAGAACCACAGTGTGGGGTTGATGGCGCAAGTGAACCGATAAGTTGCGCAACATGCGAGCGATACCAGCGTCTTCGCAGAAGTGATAGAAATCTTTGACTAGCAATAGGGTTGGACTACTGGCTTCAAGTTGTTGCAGCCATTGCAGGACGGCCATCGGTTGACGTGCCCCCAGCCCTTCTTCGTTAAGCACGCCTTTAAGGCCGCCAATAAAATCCCAGCTGGCAAGGCGACGGGGCTGTAGTCGTTTTGCGGCTTGCTCAAGCAGCACTTCAACACGCTCCTCTTCGCTGCTGCGAATCCAAAGGAGAGGTGTTCTGGCTCTGATCAGCAGATCCAGGTGGTTATCCCAGCTCGTCATAGCGAGTTGAGTTTTTGTAATGCTGCCCAGCGTGGATCGAGATCAGTTCCCTCAGGTTTAACGGCAGTGGTTTTAGTTGAGGGCTGCAGCTGAGCTGGACCGGGACAATCGGCCCCACAACGCTTGACTAAAGGCATTTGCAGACTCAGTTGTTCGAAAACCCAACGTTCTGGGTCAAAGCTGCCAAGAGGGTCAAGGCACTCCATCAGTGCATCCACATCATCTGAATGGCTCGAGCCATTCAGTTCGTTTGGGTTTGGACCAGTCCCCTTTAGCCAGATCAGTTCTTCGGTATTACAGGCGAGGTTTTGATTGAATTCGCTTAGGCATCGATCACAGCAGAGGGTGACGATGGTTTGGAATTTCCCTTTCACTTCAAGAATGCTGCCTTGATGCTCGGCGCTGATGTTGCCTCTCAATGGGGTAAGAGAGGACATCTCGTCAAGATGTCCCTCGATAGACCAGTGCCGAGGAGCAGCTAAGGCTTTTAGGTCTTGCAATGAAATGGGTTGGAGCCCTGGGATCATTTACGTTTTTTAGGTTCAAAGGGAAGGCGATCTGATTCACCTATGGCTGCTGTTGCCAACGCAGGTTTGGACTGCTGTTCATTGAGGATTTTTTGCAGGTTCTCAGGTAGGGCTTCACGACTAAGCAGAAAAGTCTGACCTGCTTGAAAGATGTTTGCGATCACCATGTACAGCAATACACCTGCTGGTAGTGGAAAGAACAAAAACATGCCAGTGATCATCACTGGAGTGATCTTGTTGGCTGTTGATTGTTGTGGGTTCGCAGGTAGCCCCCTGCCGGAAAGTATTTGCGAGACCAAAAGCGTCAAGCCGAAACCACCGACCAGGATTGCGATATCCCAGTTGATTTCCCCATCGACGTAGAAACCAACTTGACCAAGGGCCTTAATGAATAGAAAGCCACTTTGGGCAGCAAGGCCAGGAATTTTGCCTTGAACGGTGGCATCGCCTTCAGACAAAGCCTGGATCGTGCCATCGGCAGACACCTTGACAAGATCATCCCCCTTGGTAACGCTCCAGGTTGGCGTGAACTTGGTTCCACCTTCTACGCCAGAAAGTCTGCTTGTGAAGCTTTCGCCAGTGAGCGTTTGCAGCTTGATTTGGGCCTTGTCTCCTACTCCTAATTTTGTGCCGCTTGGCAGAGACGCAAGGACTGGGAAGTGTTTGGTTTCACTGATAAAAATGGAATGCTTGCTACTGGTAAATGGCTTGGGCTCAATGGCTGCAATTTGGTCGCTAGGCAGCACCTTGAGGTTCACCAAGTAAGGCACATCAGCAAAAGGTGATCCTCTAAGGGTTGCAAACAGGGCGAAGAGAATTGGCATCTGTACCAATAGGGGCAGGCACCCTGAGAGGGGGTTGCCGAACTCCTTCATGACTTTCCCAAGCTCCTCCTGTTGCTTCTGAGGGTCTTTGGCATAACGGCTCTTGATTTCATCCTGGCGCTTCTTCATGGCCGGCTGGGCGATCCGCATGCGACGAGCGCTACGAATGGATCCAGCACTTAAGGGGAACAGTGCCAATCGGATGACCACTGTGAGGGCGACGATGGCGAGGCCATAGCTCGGCACTAATCCGTAGAAGAAATCCAGGATCGGGAGCAGAATGTTGTCGGAGATGTACCCGATCACGATCGATTGCTGAGGGTGGATGGAACAGTGATGCCAGTGTGCATCAGCACCTATATGGCTGGATTACACGCTGGGGGCTATTTAAGCCGCAAAGCCTTTTAGATCCTGGGGAGAACCTTTGGCCCTGCGGGCACTAATCCGCGCATTGATGTATTTCTCGGTTTCTCTGAAGCTAGGTAAAGAGCGCATCTCAAGTCTTGAACCATCGTTGAGTACCAGTACCATGTCGCCCCAGGAGCCCAGGCCGCGGGGCACTGAGCGCACCTCTTTGATTTGGCTATACACGACTTGTGTCTTATCGCGTCCCAGCCATCCCCCCGTCACCGAAACTCGCCGATTGGTAATGCGAAAGCGCAACCACAACGCTCGAATCACCGCTCCAATAGTGAACGGAAGGCCAATCAGTGTGAGCCCCATCAATAGGTTGATGATGAGATCGCTTTGAGCGGGGCCTCCCTCATAGAAGACCTCTTCTGAGGTTGTGATCATGACAACAAACCTGCTTGATGGAGCAATCTGTCGCATTCTTCTAGCAATGGTGACGATTCTATTGCGGAGGCGACTGGCTTGAGGCTGATCAGCACCCAATGATTGGCATGCTCGGGTGCAACCTCAAGCCTGCTTCTTAGATGATCGTGCAGAAGTCGACGCAGACGGTTGCGAATGACGGCCCGTTTGCTCACCTTGCTGCTGATCACAACGGCACAACGGCATGCCGTGGAGTTGTGGTGTCGATGGGGTGCTTTGAGCAGTTGGGGATCTGCTTCTATGACACGGAGCACCATTGAAGTTCCATAAAAGCGATAGCCCCACTTCTGAAGGCGTTCAAAACATCGACTTCCCCTTAATCGCATTGATGCTGGCAGCACCATTGGAGGTTGGTTTCCTGAGGAAGTGGCGTGATTTGAGTGATTGCCCCGCAGTTCTATGGATTAGACAGCGAGACGAGTGCGGCCACGTTTTCGGCGGCTGCGGATCACTCTTCGACCAGTGTGAGTTCTCATGCGGACACGAAATCCGGAGACGCGCTTTCGCTTGCGGCTGGTTCCACCAAAGGTTCTTTTTGTCATTGAAGGAGAACTGCGTACAGCCTTTTGTCAGTCGACCAACTTATCAGTTCAGTTGATGTCAATTAGCCAGCTGCCAAGGTAGCCGCCCATTGGCACATCTCCAGGAGCCTGGGCAAGGGCATTGAACTGGAACATCCCACGTTGGTCGGGGTTAAAGATTTTCATGACCACCGCATAGGTGCCTTCTGTAGGGATGGGGGTTTCCGGGAAGACTTCAATGCTTGTTTGGTCTTCAGAGACTTCGAAAATCGCAGGAACCTCTTCTTTGCAGCGGGTGCGTGAGAGCATCCCCCCTAGATGGACAAGGCAAAGGTTCAGCTTGTTCGGTTTGATCTTTGCATCGAAATAATCAGGAACAGTGATGCTTAGCTTGAGGATCGCAGTTTTGCGGTCCTTGGGTTTCAGCATCAGGTAATAGGTTGCTCGGTCACGCCTGATGGTTGAGCTTTGCCAGTAATAGAGCTTTTTATAGTCTTTAGAGTTCTCCCAGCGAAATTCAAGTAGCGCTGGTGTTGCCTGGGCTCGAGCCTTTGGCGGTGTGATGCTTTCAACCATCACACTGGAACCGATCAAACCGGCAGTGAGGCCTCCTATCGCAAGGGTGCCTGGAATACAAAACCTGAAAAGCTGCTTAATCATGAGATCAAAGCGGGTGTGTTGCTAACCACCAGCACTAAAAAGTACATGGATTCTCCTTTGCTCTCCTCTATGAATCACAACGACTAGGACGGCCTAGTAGTTGGCAGCTTTTGGTGCGCCAAGTGATTCAGGATCGATCTGGACGCAGTAGCGAGGTTTCGCCAAGGTAGGGATGTTGAGGGGGCTGATCTGAGGGCAGCCAGGCATGGGCAAGCATGCGGATGCAGCGTTTCAGATCCCCCTCGACATACATTTGCTGGCAGTCCAGCAGTGCTATCGACTCCCATCCTGCTTGACGGCGCGCGATCGCTGCAGGGAAACAAGCGTTTAGGTCTGCCGTTACAGAGAACGTGATAGACACGATTTCAGCAGGCTTGAGTCGATTGCGTTGCATTAGCGCTTTCACGAGCTCGCTGACGGCTGCCTCGATGGCTTTAGTCGTGTTAGCAGAGCTTGTTGTGGCACCTCTGAGCCCGTGTAAGTGGAGGCTTCCATAAGGGATGGCAGTGGTCATGGCAGAAAGAGCCAGAGCACCTGACCATTGTTGCCAAGCTCAAGGTTGAGAAGTTCGGCAAGCTTGGATAGGAGTTTGCTGCCTGGTAGAAATCCCGCTAGCCGTTTTTTGGGGCGGCCCAGTTTGAGCGTTTGGGTGTTGGCTTCATCAAGGTCCGCCAGCTTGGCCGCAAGTTTTCGAGCATGTTCCTCATCTCCCAGCTCATCGACGAGTCCGAGCTCATGGGCCTGAGCTCCGCTGAATACGCGGCCATCGGCGAAGTTGCGCACCTCTGCGGCACTGAGATGGCGGCCTTCTGCTACCGCGTTCACAAATTGCTCATAGCTGCTATCGATCAGTGATTGCAGTAGCTGACGCTCCTCTGCTGTGAGTGCGCGATCAGGCGAGAGAATGTCCTTGTAGGTGCCGCTTTTTACTGTCTCGAAGCGGATGCCGATACGCTCCAGCAATTTGGAGAGGTTGTTGCCCCGCAAGATGACCCCGATTGAGCCAGTGATCGTGCCGGGATTGGCAACAATTTTTTCTGCCGCTACCCCGACATACACACCGCCGGAGGCGGATACATTGCCGAAGCTCGCCACGACATGACAACCCTTTTCTCTAAGCCTGAGCAGGGCCGCATGGATTTCCTGACTGTCACCGACAGTTCCTCCTGGGCTGTCGATGCGCAGCAAAAGAGCGGGAAACTCTCTCTCTTCAACTTCCTTGATCGCTTTCAGCACCCGCTCGCGCGTTGCACCGCTGATTGCTCCTTCAATGGTGATGTGCGCGATCCTTCGGCGAGATTTGCGTCGCCAGAGCCAGCCCATTCAATTTCTTCGTAGAAGATTGGATCTTAAAAAGGAACCTGCTTGCTGCCTTCATGTTGTCAATACGGCACTGGCTGTTGATGGTCCTGCCCTTTGCCCTTTGGGGTACGGCCATGGCTGCGATGACACCTCTGGTGATTTCGGGCGGACCGCTTCTCGTCGCTTGTCTGCGCCTTTTCCCAGCAGGAGTTGTCATCCTGCTGGCCTTGCCGTCGTTGGGACGTCACTGGGCTATCGCCTCAACTGACAGGATTTGGTTCCTGGTCTTTACGGTTGTTGATGCATGTCTTTTCCAAATGTTCCTGGTCAAGGGCTTGGCCTACACCGGAGCAGGGATGGGATCTGTTCTGATTGACTCCCAGCCATTGCTGGTAGCTCTGCTGGCACGCAGCCTCTTTGGAGAGTCCATTAACCCAGTTGGCTGGATGGGTTTGATGTTCGGTCTGGTCGGGATTATCTGCCTTGGTGCCCCGCCGGATTTGTTGCGCCATTGGTGGTTGCTAGGCGAACAGGCGTCTGGTTCCAGTTTGTTGGAGCAAGGGGAAGTCTGGATGCTCGCAGCAGCGATCGCCATGGCCTTAGGCACAGTGCTGAGTCGGTATGCCTGCCGGAGCAGTGATCCCGTTGCGGTCACTGGTTGGCACATGGTGTTAGGCAGCTTGCCGTTACTGCTCTGGCACGGTTTTGATCGCACATGGCCCTTGTGGCCTGATTGGACTGGCTTTGATTGGGGATTGATGGCCTACGCCAGCTTGTTTGGCAGTGCCCTGGCCTATGGATTGTTCTTTTGGCTCGTCAATCGGGAGGAGCTCACAAGCTTTAGCACCCTGGCATTCCTGACACCGGTGTTTGCCCTTGCTGCTGGTGGCTTTTGGCTAGGAGAACGGCTTCAGCCTCTGCAATGGTTCGGGGTGGCTTTGGTCCTGCTTTCGGTGCTTGTTGTGAGTCAGCGTCGTCGACTATGGGAACCGGCTGAAGCTGACTCGGATGTGTTGCCGGGCAAAATCGGCTGATGTTATTTCGTTCCTTGCGCTTGGATGGAGATGGTCCACTCTGCTGGCCTGCCCTTATGGCACTTCAGAAGGTATTGGGTCTGTTCAGGAACATAGCCAGGGATGCCACCATCACCACATGGTGCTGACGTTTGCTGCGACGGTGTTGCTGTCTCCTCTTCAACGGCGTCGAGGTCTGCTGCTGATCCTGGCGTTTGGGGTAGCTCTCTGCCTTTGGCAGTTAGGAGAGTCTGGTTTGGTTGATGAAACCCCGCCTCTCTTTGCCGCGGCAGGTCGTGCCATGAGTACCACAGGAGATTGGCTGACGCCGAGGGTTAATGGTCTGCCTCGCTTCGACAAGCCTCCTCTGGTGTATTGGCTAATGGGGTTGGTTTATGCCTTGCCCGGCCATCAGGTTTGGGACCCACTAGGGACATGGGCGGCACGTCTTCCTTCTGCGCTTGCATCTGTCTTGATGATGCTGGCCCTTGGTGACACTGTGATGTGTTGGCCCCAGAAGGATGACGCTTGCCCACGCCGAACAGGTGTTGCGGTGGCCTTGGCCTTTGCTCTTTCGCCACTGGTCCTGCTCTGGAGTCGGGTTGCTGTTAGCGATGCCTTGTTTTGCAGCACCTTGGGGGTGAGTTTGCTTCTGCAATGGCGCCGCTTTGCCGCCCCGCTTACCCAGCCATGGTGGTTGGCCTGGCTTGTTTTGGGTTTAGCAGTGCTGACCAAAGGACCAGCGGCTGTCGTGCTGACCGGCATGGTGCTTGTTCTCTTTGCTTTGCTGCAGTGGAATCTGGCAACCCTTTGGCAGCGGTTGCGCCCTCTGCCTGGTTTGTTGATTACTGCCCTGATCAGCCTGCCTTGGTATGTGGCGGAATTACTTGTGGAGGGACAACCCTTTTGGGATAGCTTCTTCGGCTATCACAATCTTCAACGCTTCACATCAGTAGTCAATAGTCATCTGCAGCCTTGGTGGTTTTTTGGACCTGTCTTGGTGGTTGCGTCCCTGCCATTTACCCCCTTGCTGATCCTTGGGCTGTTGCAGGCCTTCGTTCCAGTCAGGAGGGGCGGTGCGCTTTGCCAGACAGAGCCTGAGGGATCTCTGCAGAGTTTTGCGGCCTGTTGGCTGCTGGCTGTGTTGCTGCTATTCACTTGCGCTGCCACAAAATTGCCAAGTTATTGGTTGCCTGCGACACCGGCGGCCGCGTTGTTGATTGGATTGGCCGCAAGTGTTTCGCCCCAACAGCGACCAGGTCTTGTCTGGGCATGGGGCGGATCAGTTGTTTTGGCGGGATTGTTAGCGGCAGGGCTTTGGGCTTCACCGTTCTGGGTTGAATGGATTTATGACCCGGAGATGCCCACTCTTGCGGCAGAACTGCTTGCTAGTCGTCTTGTACTCAGGGCAGCAGTTTTTTTCAGCCTTTCGGTGCTACTTGGGATCTGGTTGGCTTGGCGGCCACGGCCTGGGCGATTGCTGGCCCTTCAAGGGCCACTGGTTGCTTTCCAATTGTTTTCGTTCTTACCGATGTGGGCGTTGGGTGACCAGGTGCGCCAGCTGCCTGTAAGGCAAGCTGCTCAACTGTTGGTCGCTTCTCAGAAGTCTCGCGAACCCTTGGTGATGGTTGGCGCAATTAAACCTTCACTTCACTTCTATACCGATCAGGTGGTGGTGTATGAGGGGCGCTCTGCGGGGGCGTTAGTGAACCTGGATGATCGATTACGAGAAGAAGAGCGCAGGGGATGGTCAGGTCTGCCAATTGAGGGGCCCATGGGATCTTCAACCGCTCTCGTGGTGATTGATAAGGGCACAACGCAGCGGAGGCATTGGCAGGACCTTCAACCTGAGCTGCTTGGCAAGTTCGGGATCTATAGGGTTTGGCGGTTGGATCGTCGTAATCTTGAGAAGCGAGCGAATCAGCTCAAAGCTGAAGGTTTCCATACCGATTGGCGGCAACCACGACCTGAGCGTTTCTGATGTTTTGGTTGTCTTAATGGCTTGATGAAGTGGGCTCTTGTCCTTTGCTTTTGGACCAGCATGCGAGCAAGACGTCTCGCATAGTGCGTGAGCAGGATTTAAGCGTTGGTCTCCGCTTGGGTCGGGTCAGCAAGTTGCAGTCTTCTACAGAAACCACATCGTCCCCAGAGGGCCATTTCTCCAGCTGGGGCAGGACTACCGCAGGCATGACATGCGGCCATTCCATGAACATCAATTCTGCTGGGATGTCGTGCCCAGATGCTGGCTTCACTTTCCAGCTTTGGGGTGCTTCCGGGGTGGTGTTGTTGAATGCGTAGATCTTTGATGTCATGGCCCGCGGCACGCAGGGCTGCCAAGAGTTGGGGGCGGTTATAGAGCAGGGCCTGCCTCCACTGAGGATGGCTGGCGCCGATGATCAAAACCCCTTGGCGAACGTTGAGTGGGCGGCAGTGGGGAGCAAGCAGGGGGCCTGCCAGTCGGGGCCATTCTTGCCAGAGACCAGCCATGGAGCCTTGTTGCTTCCAGTCACGCTTAATGGATTCAAGGCAGCTGGAGAGGGCTGTGGCGGCTGCGGGAGGCGCTTGTTGCAGCACTTCTCCTCGACCAAGCCGTTTGCGTTGCTGATCGGGAGCTATGGCCATCTCAAAAGCCTAAGTGGAGTCTTGGCTCCAGCTCGCTAGCCTCCGAGAGGTCTTTTCAATGCCTCGATGGGCTTCTTTGACCGGTTAAGCCGCTTATTACGTGCCAATCTCAACGATCTTGTGAGTAAGGCCGAGGATCCCGTCAAGATCCTTGATCAATCGGTTGCAGATATGCAAGCCGATTTGGTCAAGTTGCGACAGGCTGTTGCTATGGCCATCGCCAGTCAGAAGCGGCTTCGCAATCAGGCTGATCAGGCTGAGGGTCAAGTAAAAACCTGGTACGAACGTGCTGAGCTGGCTCTTCAGAAGGGTGAAGAGGATCTCGCTAAGGAAGCCCTTACTCGACGGAAGGGTTTCCAGGAATCTTCTACGGCGCTCACCAACCAGCTCAAGGGGCAGGAAGGGCAGGTGGAGACCCTCAAGCGGAGCTTAGTGGCTCTTGAGGGCAAGATCGCCGAGGCCAGAACCAAGAAGGACATGCTCAAGGCCCGAGCACAGGCGGCAAAGGCCCAGCAGCAATTACAGAGCGCTGTGGGCAATCTTGGCACTAACTCTGCAATGGCGGCCTTTGATCGCATGGAAGACAAGGTCCAGGCCTTGGAAGCCAGTAGTCAGGCTGCCGCTGAGCTCGCCGGTGCTGATCTTGAGAGTCAGTTTGCGGCTCTGGAAGGTGGAAACGATGTCGATGATGAACTATCTGCTCTGCGTCAGCGTCTTGAGGGGGGGGCTGAGGCAGTGGCTTTGCCCGCCGCGGAGACGTCTTCACTTCAGGAGAGTAAGGATGCCACTGGCCCAGAGGTGGAGGCTGTCAAGGTGGCTGAGGTGGATGCTGAGTTGGAGGAACTTAAGCGCGCCATCGACAAGCTCTGAAAGGGGATGGATCTCATTGGCAGATCATTGTGCTGCAAGATGTCTTGTCTCAGTGGCGGAGTTCTTAGCGGCTACTTATTTGATCTGGTGGCCGATCACCAAAACACAGTTTTAGCTTTCCGTTGATGGCGACTTCAAGGCGTCTAGGCAGATTGGGTCGTGGCGTTTTTGACCGCAATGATCGCCGTAAGCAGGCTTATCGCCTGGCTAACGCAGGCCCTCAAAGTTTGCCTCTGCTGGATTTGTCACTGGGGTCCACAGACTTATCACCTCCAGCGGTGGCACTTGAGGCCATCGAAGTTGCTCTAAGGGAACCTGAGAGCTCTTCCTATTGCTTGCATGCTTCGACGAGGCCCTTTCGGGAGGCTGTCGCTGCGTGGAGTCAGAGGCGCTTCGGTGTCAGCGTTGATGCAGATCGGGAAGTGTTGTTGTTGGTCGGTTCACAGGAGGGAACGGCCCACCTGCCTTTGGCAGTTTTGGATCCTGGGGATTCTGCCTTGATTCTGGATCCTGCTTATCCTTCACATCGGGGTGGGTTGATTTTGGCCGATGCCCGTATTGAACGACTGCTGCTACGACCGGAGCAGGAATGGCGACCTGACTTCAAGGCTTTAAGCAACAGCCAGTGGGACCAGTTGCGGATGATGGTTTTTGGCTTTCCTCATAACCCCACAGCCCAGGTAGGAGAACAGAGCTGGTTGGCGGAAGCCATGGATCGGGGCATCCGTCATCAAGTGGTGGTTGCTCACGACAATCCTTATGTGGATTTGGCACTGGACGGTGAGGCGCCAGCTCTGTTGCGCTGTCCTGGTTGGAGGGAATGCGGGATTGAATTTTTCTCCTTCTCCAAGGCCTGGTGCTTGGGGGGGTTCCGATTGGCCTTTGCGATTGGGGCTGAACATTTGATTACAGCCCTTCGTGAGCTCAAGGGTGTCGTGGATTTCAACCAATCCTTGGCTTTACAGCGAGGCGCCATAGCCGCCCTTACCGATGCCCAAGATTGGCCTCAAGAGATTCTTGGGGTTTACCGGGAGCGCAGAGACAGGACCCTGGCAGCTCTCCACGCATTGGGTTGGCATGCTCCTTGTCCCTCAATGGCGCTTTATCTTTGGTTGCCGATTCCAGCCTGGGCAAAACAGCAGAACTACAACGATGAGACTTTGGCAGCAGATCTTTTGGATCAGACTGGCGTTGCCTTGACGCCTGGATCAGGTTTTGGTTCCGGCGGGGATGGTTGGCTGCGCCTGGCCCTGGTTCATCCGGTGGAAGATTTGGAGGCGGCAGTTGCTCGGATGTGGCCTTGGTGGCATGCGCACATCTGAGTCATGGACTGGTGCTGCTGCGGTTGCCCGGCTGTGGCGTAGGCAGTCTTGTGGGGCTAGGCCATGGCAGTTGCGATGGCAGCCGGTCTGTGCAAGTACTGAGTTGATGTTGTCTGACTGGCTGAAGCAGCAACCTTTTTCAGCCCAGCAGCCCCGGGCATTGTTTGCTGATCGCCAGACCCATGGGAGGGGGCAGCGTGGTCGGATCTGGCAGGCACCGATCGGTGGGGTATGGATCAGTGCCGCTTTGCCCTGGTTTGATGCTCAGTGCTCTGCCGGTATTTTTGGAGTAGCAGTCGCTGTGGCGCTGGCTGAACGGCTCGAGCGGCGGGGAGTGCCGGTGAGTATCAAGTGGCCTAACGATTTGATGGTGGGGGACCGTAAATTGGCTGGTCTCTTGCCGAGATTGGTGCACCGTGGCAGTCGCGTCAGGCTGGCACGCATTGGTCTTGGCTTGAATGTTTGCAACCGTGTGCCCAGAGAAGGGATTGCCTTAGATGAGTTGCTTCGATCCGGCCAGTGTCAGCCTCTGGCCTGGATGGCAGAAGTGCTCTGCGCTCTGGATCGAACCATGGATTTGGCTGGTCGAGCCGATTGGGTTTGCGCCGAAGCTGAGCGACGCCTCTGGACAAAGCAGGTTCGTGATCCGAAGGGTGGTGAACTCTGGGACGTGATCGGACTTGGCCTGGATGGGTCGCTTTTGCTGAGCCAGGGTTCTCGGACCATGCGCTGGACACGCTGGTCATAACTGAGTTGTACTTTTTCTATAGTTTTTCTCGTCTGAGGATCCGATCGGGTGTCGTTTCGCTGGTTAGCTGCTGCATGGCTGCTTTCAGTGCCTGTGCTTGCTAAGCCAGTGGAGCCTGTTGCTCCAGCGGTTCGGCAAGCACAGTTATTGCCTGCGCGTGAGGCTATTCAGCTTGAGTCGCCGCAAAGGTTTGATCAATCTCTTGAGGAGCTGGAGCGCAACAAGGTGATCACTTCAGCGGAACGCCGACAGCTGGAGGGGCATGCGGTGGGTTTGACGATCGACAGGCCTCGGATGCAGCAGGCCTGTCGTAGTGGTGCTCTGTCAGCCAAGGAATGTGCCAGTGGCGTTGCTCTGCGTTCCAGGGGGCGTGCCCAGTTCCGCTTGCTGCGCCGTGGCCCTGGCGGTCGGCTGTTGTCGCCCCTTACGGTTCCGGTTTCGGCATTATTGGCAGGCTCTGGGAGTGACTTCAGCTTGGCTTCGGTGTTTGCGGTGACTCCGAGGCCCAAGCCCCTGCGAGGGAATGGAGATCGTCAGCTTCTTTTCCCGATCATCGGTGGGGCTTTTACCAGTAGTGAATTCGGTATGCGTTTGCATCCTGTGATTGGCAGTTGGTTGATGCATGCGGGCAAAGACCTAGCCGCACCAGAAGGCGCTCCTGTGGTGGCTGCATTAACGGGAACTGTTGTCAGTAGCGGCCTAGCTGGGAGCTATGGCATCGCTGTGGAAGTGGAACATGACGCTCCTCGTAGGCGCACTCTTTATGGGCATCTCTCAGAGATTTACCTGCGGCCGGGTCAGCGGGTTCGTCAAGGGGAGGTGATTGGTCGGGTTGGTAGTACCGGCTTAAGCACTGGTCCACATCTCCACTTCGAACTGAGACGCCCTCAGGGTGGCGGTTGGGTTGCGATGGATCCAGGTGATTTGGATCTAAATCCACTCATGGCTTCAGGTATCGACCCGGTGTCGCTGTTGGTCGGTCAGTTGATCGAGAGCCTCGAACGGCCTTGATCAATCACTGCTTCTCTTCACGAAGGATGAAGCCGACCCCGCGAACTGTGTGAATCAGAGTGGCAGTATCTTTTCGCTCAATCTTTTGGCGTAGATAGCGGATGTAAACGTCTAGAAGATTGTCATCTCCGAAGAAGTCCTCTCCCCATACAGCTTTCATAATGGCGTCACGTTCGTGAACTTTTCCTGCTCCAATCATCAGGAAATGTAGTAACTCATATTCTTTTACGGAAAGTTGAATCGTGCGATCGTTGCGTGTTACATCCCTTGTGCTGGTGTTCATCTTTAAGTCCGCCACTTGTATTGTCTCTGGTAGATGTTCGATGCCAGAGTCTCCTGAGAATTGCTCTGCTCTGCGTTGCATGGCTCGTAATCTGGCCATGAGCTCTTCAATGGAGAAGGGTTTGGTTAGATAGTCATCAACTCCAGCATCCAGTGCCTTGACGCGATCGGTAACATCGTCATGACCTGTGAGCATCAAGATTGGTGTCTTAATGCCACTAGAACGAATACGTTGACAGATATCGACACCTGTGAAATCAGGAAGGTTCCAATCAAGAATGATTAGGTTTGGTGATGGATCACTTCGAGCTTTGATCAACCCTGAGGCCCCGTCCTCCGCCACGCTGACCTCATAACCCTCAACATCAAGCTCTAGGCGTAGAAGTTCTGTCAGCCTCGGTTCATCATCCACCAATAGGACTCTGGTTCTCGGTGATGATGCGTTAGTCATTCATGCAATCAACCTGGTGTCTACTTAAGCAGTTTCTCTGGATTCAGACCTTGTGCAATCAATGGTTATTCGTGGGCCCCTCCTTCACAGGGTGTGGATCCATTTAGGAGGGTGGGAAGTCTCTCGAAGAGGTCTGGTTTGATCACATAGCTTTCAGCACCGGCCTCGAGTACTTGGCGCTGTTTGCTTGGGTCACTGAGGGCGGATACAACAACAATCCTCGGCAATTTGTCATGACAAGCTTGTCGATGCAGTTGCTGCAGGCATTCCAGCCCATTCATGCCTGGCATCATCAGGTCTAGCAGTACTAAATCAATGCTCTCCAAAGAGCTGTTGTCAAGAAAGCTTTCGGCCGATTCAAAGCTCAAGACGTGATGACCTTCGTCTTGAATTTCCTCTTTGAGCAACTCACGAACTCTGGGATCGTCATCCACTATGGCCACGGTAAGAGGATGGGTTTTACCCGATAAACCGATGCGATTAGGGGGATTCGTTTGGTTCATCCCTTTATCGATCTGATATCAGTAGCAGCCAACTCAGCGCTCTAGTCCCGAACGACTTGGCCATCGTGGAAGCGCGCTATTCGGTCGGCCCTTTCAGAAACATCGTTTTCGTGGGTGACCAATACCAGAGTGATCCCCTGATGATGCAACTCATCGAAAAGGTTGAGAACATCTTCTGTGGTTCTTGAGTCGAGAGCACCCGTGGGTTCATCAGCTAGCAGTAGAGCCGGTTGGTTGATAATTGCTCGGGCAATTGCAACCCGCTGCTGCTGACCCCCCGAGAGTTGATTGGGGCGGTTTCCCATTTGTTTGCTTAGACCTACTCGCTCGAGAGCTTGTTCAGCTCGCTCTCTTCGCTGGACAGCAGGCACCCCGGCATAGATCATTGGCAGCATTACGTTCTCCAGGGCTGTGGCCTGAGGGAGTAGGTGAAACTGCTGAAAAACAAAGCCCAGTTCTTGATTGCGCAGATTCGCCAGAGCATCATCATCGAGATCTTCGACCGCTACCCCGTTGAGCCGATAGCTACCTCTGGTGGGACGATCCAGGCAACCGAGAATGTTCATGGCTGTGCTCTTGCCAGAGCCGCTGGCACCCATCACGGCTAAATAATCCCCTTGATTCACGATCAGATTGAGATGGTCTAGAGCTTTTACTGTTCCAGCTCCTTGTCCGTAGAGCTTGCTGACATCGCTCAGCACGGCGACGGGTGTGCTGCTTGCCGTTGGATTAGCCAATGGATCGTTGGCTGCCCAGAGCAATGGCTTCCTGGAGAAGCGGCGTGCCGGCTACGGCACTATTAGCCCATTGAAAGAGAGGATTTGAAAGGATCCCACCAACGGCTGTTACAACAACGCAACCCACCAGTGCTATTCGAAGTGGAGGCATGCCAATCGTCGACCACTGGATCGATGGATAGGACTTCACGACATCGGAAGCTTCTTTTGGTTCTTTGACCACCATCATTTTGATGACAGAGATGTAGTAATAAATCGACACTACGGAGGTCACTAGGCCAACAACGACGAGGAGGTATTGATGGTCGGCCCAGCCAGCAAAGAAAAGATAGATCTTGCCAAAAAATCCGAGCATCGGAGGTATTCCTCCCAAGGAAAGAAGGCAGAGGCTGAGTCCCAGCGTTATCAACGGATCCTTCTGATAGAGACCTGCATAGTCAGAAATTCGATCACTTCCCGTGCGGATCGAGAAGAGGATGATGCAGGCAAAAGCTCCCAGGTTCATGAATAGATAGGCCGCCATATAGAGAACCATTGCAGCGAAGCCGTCTTCGGTTCCGCACACCAAGCCAATCATCACGAATCCTGCCTGGCCGATGGAGCTGTAAGCCAGCATTCGCTTCATTGATGTCTGCGCCAGCGCGACGACGTTGCCCAGGGTCATGCTCAACACAGCCAGCACGGTGAAAAGCAATTTCCATTGGGTGTCGAAGGCACCGAAGCAACCAACCAACAACCTCAGTGCAAGAGCAAAGCCAGCAGCTTTAGATCCCACTGAGAGGAATGCGACCACTGGAGTTGGGGATCCTTCATAGACATCCGGGGTCCATTGGTGGAAAGGCACCGCAGCAATTTTGAAGGCCACCGTTGCAAGTACGAAGACCAGTGATAGTGCGGCCAGTGGAGTAGGGCTGGTGAGTAAAGCAATGCCAATAGCCTGCAAGCTGGTGGTGCCGCTGAGCCCGTAGAGAAGAGAGGCGCCGTAGAGAAATACTGCTGCCGCGGCGGAGCCCACCAGCAGATATTTGAGTGCTGCTTCGGAACTACGGGCATCTCGTTTCATGTAGCCAGCCAGCAGGTAGCTCGCCACGGAGAGGGTCTCGAGGGAGACGAACACGCTCACAAGATCAGTTGAGCCGCAAAGGAGCATTGCCCCGAGGGTTGCGGCCAGAAGGATGGCGGCATATTCACCAATTGGCGCGCCGCTCTGCTCTGCGTAGCGCCAGCTGATCAGTAGTGACAGCAAGGTAGAGAGCGCCACCACGGCCCGAAAGGCAATGGCCAGGTTGTCAGCCAGAAAAGCTCCAAGGAACGAGGGTTCCAGAGGCGCATTCCATTGCTGGGCGAGGAGCACGAGTGCTGTGCCAAGGCCGGCATAACAAATGGGAGGTACCCAGCGGGCTGCAGCCTGTTCACCGGCTAAGTCCACAAGTAGGGTCGCCAGCATTGCGACGAGAACAGCCCCTTCAGGGGCAATCGCACCAGCATTCAGTGCAAGGTTGAGCAGCTCGCCTGGAGCTGCCATGGCCTGGGTGGCGAGAAGAAATACACCCATTTCGGGCATGACGCGTGCACGATCAGACCAATTTGGGTGACTGTAGCTGTGCTGCCTTGCTATACCTTATTGAGAACAACGCACCATGCAGCTCGCTTGCCGGTGCGATAAAGATTGGAACGGTTACAGATCGTCTGTGGCGAACACTCTGGTCATTGTCGAAAGCCCTACCAAGGCGAGAACCATTCGAGGGTTTCTGCCCAAGGACTTCCGTGTGGAGGCCTCCATGGGCCATGTGCGCGACTTGCCCAACAACGCCAGTGAGATCCCTGCGGCCCAAAAGGGGCAGAAATGGGCCAACCTTGGCGTCAACACCACCGCGGATTTCGAACCTCTTTATGTGGTTCCGAAGGACAAAAAGAAGGTGGTCAAGGAGCTGAAGGCAGCTTTGAAGGATGCTGATCAGCTGTTGTTGGCGACTGACGAAGATCGAGAGGGCGAAAGCATCAGCTGGCATTTGCTGCAGCTGTTGGCTCCCAAAGTGCCTGTCAAGCGAATGGTGTTTCACGAGATCACCAAAGAAGCCATTGCTAAGGCTCTTGATCAGCCCAGAGATCTCGACATGGAACTGGTCCATGCCCAGGAGACGCGACGGATTCTTGATCGTCTGGTGGGCTACACGCTTTCGCCTCTGTTGTGGAAGAAGGTGGCATGGGGACTCTCCGCCGGTCGGGTGCAGTCCGTTGCTGTGCGGTTGCTTGTGCAGCGTGAACGTGCCCGTAGGGCTTTCCGTAGCGGCAGCTACTGGGATCTAAAGGCCAAACTTGATAAAGGTGGTGGTCACTTTGAGGCAAAGCTCACCAGTCTTGCTGGCCAGAAGATCGCTACCGGCAGTGATTTCGATGAAACGACAGGCGCTTTAAAGGCTGGCAGAAATGTTCGACTGCTTGGCGAATCAGATGCGCTCACTCTTTCCGAGTCCGTTCGCAGCAGTCAGTGGCGGGTTGAGGCGGTGGAAGAGAAGCCAACGGTACGTAAACCGGTGCCTCCTTTCACGACAAGCACTTTGCAGCAGGAGGCAAATCGCAAGTTGCGGTTTTCGGCCAGGGAAACGATGCGGTGTGCCCAGGGGCTTTATGAGCGTGGCTTTATCACCTATATGCGAACTGACTCTGTGCATTTATCCGAGCAGGCCATTCAGGCTGCTCGGAGCTGCGTGGGGTCACGCTATGGCGATGATTATCTGAGCAAAACTCCACGTCAGTTCAGCACTAAGTCACGCAATGCCCAGGAGGCTCACGAAGCGATACGACCAGCCGGTGAAAGCTTCCGTTCCCCAAGTGAATCTGGACTTGAAGGGCGCGACATGGCCCTATATGAGTTGATTTGGAAGCGAACAGTGGCCAGCCAGATGGCCGAGGCTCGACTCACCATGCTGGCGGTTGATCTTCGTGTGGCTGATGCCAAGTTTCGGGCCACGGGTAAGCGCATTGATTTTCCAGGTTTCTTTCGCGCTTACGTGGAGGGCAGTGATGATCCAGACGCTGCGTTGGAAGGTCAGGAAGTTTTGCTGCCTGATTTAGCGGTTGACGATTCGCCCACGCTGCAGGATGTGGAGGCCCTTGGCCACCAGACTCAGCCGCCGGCTCGCTATAGCGAGGCTTCACTGGTGAAGATGCTCGAGAAGGAGGGCATTGGCAGGCCCTCCACCTACGCCAGCATCATCGGCACCATCGTTGATCGGGGTTATGCAGCATTGCAAAACAACTCCCTTACTCCCAGTTTCACTGCTTTTGCTGTAACCGCTCTCCTAGAGGAGCATTTCCCCGATCTTGTCGATACCAGCTTTACGGCTCGGATGGAATTCACGCTTGATGAGATCTCCACGGGCAAGGTGCAGTGGTTGCCTTATCTCGAAGGGTTCTACAAGGGGGAAAAGGGCCTTGAGAGTCAGGTTCAGCAGCGTGAAGGTGACATCGACTCCAGTGTGTCTCGCACTGTGGACCTGGAGGGATTGCCCTGTGTGGTGCGCATCGGTCGTTTTGGGGCCTATCTGGAAGCCAAACGAGTGGGTGATGACGGCGAGGAGGAATCGCTTAAGGCCACCCTCCCTCAAGAGATCACCCCTGCTGATCTTGATGCAGAGAAAGCCGAGCTGATTCTCAAGCAGAAAGCTGATGGCCCGGAATCGATTGGGGAAGACCCGGAAACCGGTGATCAGGTTTACCTCCTTTTTGGTCAGTACGGGCCTTATGTGCAACGAGGCCAGGTGGGTGAGGACAACCCCAAGCCGAAGCGGGCATCCTTGCCCAAAGGCAAGAAGCCTGATGAGCTCAGCCTTGATGAGGCACTTGGCTTACTGCGTCTGCCGCGCTTACTGGGAGAGCATCCCGATGGTGGACGAATTCAAGCGGGCTTGGGTCGCTTCGGACCATATGTGGTCTGGGATAAGAGCAAGGGAGAGAAGGACTATCGCTCCCTTAAGGGGGAGGATGACGTGCTGGCGGTGGGGCTTAGCCGTGCACTAGAGCTTTTAGCGATGCCCAAGCGGGGCAGGGGCGGCCGGACTGCATTGAAAGACCTTGGCATCCCGGAGGGGAGTGAGGAGACGGTGCAGATTTTTGACGGTCCCTATGGCTTGTATGTCAAGCAGGGCAAGGTGAATGCCTCGCTACCTGAAGGGAAGGGCGCCGACGACATTTCTCTTGATGTAGCAGTGGAGCTATTGGCTGCCAAGGCTTTAAGTAAGAAGACAAGTCGACGCAAAAAGAGCACTTCAACAACCAGCAAAAAACCCGCCGCGAGCAAACCAAAAACTCGTAAACCTCCTGCTACTACAAAGACAGGTCGGTTGCGAGCCAGTGCTGTTCGGGTCATCAAGCCTGGTGAGGTTTGATGCTCAAGGTGAGCGCAAGGGGCTTACTTGCTGATTGGTTCGGCCTGTGTGTTCCGCTGCTTATGTTGATGTTGCAGTCCTGCGCTAATACGCCGTTTGGTCAGGAACTTGCGAACAGTTTTGATGCTCCCACGCAGGAGCCTGTGCCTGTCGCACCTGTTTCCAGTGATCCAGAACCCACGAACTCTTCATCTAACTCAAGAGCTCCTGATCAGGACGCGAGCAACCCGGAAGCTGCCAATCCTCAGACGTCGAGACAGGTTGAGCAGAAGCCAGAGTTGCCTGGTAACACTGTTACCCCGCAGCCTTATCGCATCACCATCAAGTTGTCCGCTGCCGACCCTTCGGCGCCGGCAGAAGCCGTCACTCAGGCATTACGAATGGCTGGAGTGACTTTTGAGGTTGAGACGATTGAACGGGTCAAGGATCAGTCTTTGATCAGAGTGCCGCCTTCCGGTATGGGAGCGCAGCCTTGATTTGGTTTGGTGGCTTGCGCAAGGGTTCGAGAGCTTCTGAACCCATAAGCCGTCGCCAGGCCCTGAGAATGATGGAGACTTCCTACCTTGCGGCCGCTTCAGCTCTGATCTGGGTAGCGCTCTATTACCTCCCTGTTGGTGGAGCCCTATTTCGTCTGGCGTTGCCGTTGCCTTTAGCCCTGCTGCATGTGCGTCGCGGTTCTAAGGCAGGGCTAGAGGGTGTCGCCCTAGCGGTGCTTTTGTTGATTGCCTTGATGGGGCCTGTTCGTGGCCCCTTGGTGCTGTTCCCTTATGGCCTTCTAGCGTTCTGGCTTGGCTGGAGTTGGCATCGTGGGCTGAGCTGGTGGGTGAGTTGGGGGTGTGGGGTTGTTATTGGAACAGCAGGTTTTCTGGTAAGGGTTGTGGTGCTGTCGCTTTTGGTGGGTGAGAACCTTTGGGTGGTGATCACCCGAGCAGGATCAGGTCTGCTTGATCGATTGGTGGACCTGCTCAATCTGCCTCTGGCCCCAGATCTCAATCATGTGCAGCTGATGGCCTTTGCTTTGGTGGTTTTTCAAGAGTTGGTCTACGTGCTTGTTCTTCATGCGCTGGCCTTCTGGCTTTTCCCTCGGTTGCAGGTACCAATTCCCGAGCCCCCCAGACTTCTGCATGGCCTCGTTGCCCTGGATCCCCTCTAATCTCAAGCCGGGTTCGCCTCCTAGAGGTCTACCTTCAGGTTGTAAAGCCTTTGGTGCAGGTGCCTCTCCAGCCGCGCAGGAGAGTTGGTTAATGCCCTGGCGGGATGGGGGCCTGGGGTTTTCTTTACTGTTGGTGTTGGCTGGCACGCGTACTGCCGAGGTGGAGGGCATTTCGGCGGCAGGTGCTACCTCAGCCGCCCGTCGCTACACAGCTGTGGCAGATGCGGAACTGCTGCTGAAGGGCCCCGATAGACCAAGGCTGTGCTCGCTTCCACCTCTTCCTGCGGGGATCTCACCGGCCCTAATTAGTTATGTTGCCGCTCGTTGGATTGGTGTGGACCCATTGGTGGCGGCGGTGGGCTTAACCCTGTCGCCACCATTCCCCCACCTGCGTCTGGAGGCGCCGGGAATGGGTCCGGCTGCTTGTTTGAGTACTGGGGAGGCCATGGGTCTGTCGCGAGTGCAGGCTCTCTGGCAGCGTGGCTTTTGCCTTGGGCGAGGTCTTCGTCGTCCTCTGGTATTGGCCGAATGTGTCCCTGGAGGAACGACCACGGCTCAGGCTGTACTCACCGGGCTTGGCTTGCAGGTTGCTGATCTGATCAGTGGTAGTGCTCGTCAGGCACCGATGGTCTTGAAACAGGAGTTGGTTGATCGTGGAATGAGTAAGGCGGCATTGGGGTTTAACCCTCCACCTGAGCGAGTGATTGCGGCCTTAGGTGATCCTTTTCAGCCCGTGGCTGTTGGGCTGCTACTTGGTGCAAGAGAGGCTGGTCAGCCTGTCATGCTTGGCGGTGGCAGTCAGATGGTGGCCGTGCTGGCTCTGGCCTTGGCAGCTATGGAACCATCCCAGCGCCAGGACATGGTTGATGGGCTTGTGCTTGGTACCACGTCTTGGCTGGCAGAGGAGGCTAAGCGTTCAGATGGCAGGCCAGGTGCACTTGAGTGTCTGATCGATTGTGTAGGGGAGTATTTCGGTGTTCGCCTTTTGGGGTTGGCCACAGGGCTGCGTTTTCATGACAGTCGCCATCGAGCTCTTCAGGATTACGAGCTTGGATATGTCAAAGAAGGTGTTGGTGCTGGAGCCCTGGCGCTATTGGCTCAGCTTCAAGGGGCTTCTTGTGAGCAGCTGTTGGAGGCGTGTGATCAAGCTATGAACCAATTGTTGGGGACTTCTTGCTCATGAGATTTTCTCCGCCCCGTAGGGTCTGATCGATGAGTGGCGTCATGCTTGAACAAAGGCAGCTTGGACGAAGAGAGCTGCTAAAACTGGGCTTGATGGCTGGGCTGATGGGCTTAGCGAGCTGTGGACGTGCCTCAGCAGCCCCTTTGTTGAGAGCAACTCCGGAAACGTTGCCAAAGAAATGGCGGCGCAGTTTGCCCGTGCCTTGGAGCTATCAACCGATTGAAGTTGATGCAGGTAGAAACCCTTTCACCGCCGCACTCGAGCAGGGCAATGACCTGTTGGCTCTTGGTGATGGCTGGCTGACGAGCTTGCCCGAAAAAGCCTTGCAGCGGATCGAAGCGCCTGGACTTCAAGACCGGCTCGATGGTCAGGCGAGGGCCTTTGAAGCGAGCCTGGGACCAGCCCTTCAGTCTCGGGTTCTGCCTGTCGGGGTCAGCCCCTGGGTGTTGCTCTTTCGTCAGGGTGATCCTTGGGTATTACAGGCAAGGTCTGGCTGGCAGGTTTTGTTAGACCCGGCTCTTAAGGGGCGGGTGGTGTTACCCCAGAGCCCCCGTCTTGTGATGTCTCTGGCTGAGCGGATGCAGGTTGCTGATGGATTGCGGCAGCTGCGTGCTCAGGCCTACACCTTTGATGATCGGCAGGGTCTCAACTGGTTAATTCAAGGGAAAGCTCGGGTCGCGGTATTGCCGCTACAGCGCTGCTTGCCCAGCCTGCGTCGGGACCCAAGGCTCAGCGTTGTACTCCCCAACAGTGGAGCCCCATTGAACTGGACTGTTCTTGTACGGTCTGCCTTGACTCGGGAGCCATTGCCACAGCAATGGGTCGAGCAGTCTTGGCAGGAGCCTCTGCTGGGGCAATTACTTGCCGGTGGTTGGATCCCTCCCTTGCCACGTGCAGAGTTGCGTCTTGCCTTAAGAGCGATTCCTAAGGCATATCAGTCGATTGTGTTGCCATCTAAGGAGGTCTGGTCGCGTTGTTGGTCCTTACCAGTGCTTACAGCTGTTCAGCAGATTGAGCTGGATCAGCGTTGGAGCCAATCAACCCCATAGCCTGCGCCTGGGAGCTGCCGCTAGGAGTTGGTGCGTGTCAGCGAGGAGATCCGGGATCGGCAGGTGATGGGGGCAGCGGGGTAGGCATTCGCCACAGCGCTCGCAGGCACTGCCATCAAGACGTTCCCACCAGTGTCCTGCTCGTCCGATCAGGTTGTAACGCTCTTCTGTAAAGGCTTGAAGGTTGTGGCCTACGGCCAGATTTCGTAGTCGCAGTAGATCTGGTATGGGTACAGAATTTGGGCAGGGCAGGCAGGCTTTGCACTGGCCGCAGCGGTTTTTGCCTAGGCGGCGTTCACCTTGTTGGCGAAGTTGGTTGAGGGCTCTTTGCTCGCGTTGATTGAGTGGCCCATCGGCGTTGGCCAACTGCGCAGCAAGGGTCAGATCCTCTGGCTGAGCAGCACCAAGGCTGAGGGTGCTGATCTTTGCAGCCAGAAGGAAGCGATAGGCAAGTTGGAGAGGTGAGAGTGGGCTGCAGTCCTCAACCAGGGTTGGGCTTGGGTCCTGAAGCCGTCCTCCTTTATCAGCAGGGGAGATCGCCATGACACCCATGCCTGCGGCAAGGGCCTCCCACGCCAGTGGAATACGTTCGGGATCTAGTAGGTGCAGATGCAGGCTGCAGAATTGAAAACGGCCGCTTGCTAAGGCTTCCTTGATGAGGGGGAATGAGCCATGGCTAGAGAATCCCACTTGGACAACAAGAGCCTCTTCCTCAGCCCAACGCAGTAGCGCTGCGCCGTCTCCCCTTAGGGCCCACTCCAGGTGTTCAGGGCGATTTAGGCCATGAACTGCAAGGTTTTCAAGCTTGGGTCGTCCAAGTCGCGCCAAAAGGTTGTGCAATTCGCACTGCCCTTCTTTCAGGCTTAGCCCTGGCAGAAGTTTGCTGGTGATGACCCAGCCTCCAGAAGGTTCAGCTTGGTTTTGTTGCAGCTGTCGCAGAGCAGTACCAAGAAAACTTTCTGCCTGGCCATAGGCCGGGGAGGTTTCGATGTGGTTAATGCCAGCGGCCTGGGCAGCTTTAACAACCCCATACATTTGCTCGGCTGAGCCGATTGCCCTCATCGTCCCCAGGGTGAACAGGCTCACTGCCGGTCCGCGACCAAAGGGGCGTCGTATTGGCATCATTCCTGGTGGTCGGGATCGGGATCGGGATCTGGAGAATTGAAGGGTTCGTCTGTTTCGCTTTCACGGGTTTGCAGGTGACGGACCAGAGCCGCAGGACTCACTTCATCAAGGAAGCGGCGGAATTCGTTCTGATCTTCTGCGTCAGCCTCGGCATCTACAGGAATTGAGGCTTCTGCTACAACCTCCTCGAGCATCCAGATGCTGCTTTTTGTGCGGACTGCAAGGGCGATGGCATCACTAGGACGAGCATCAATTTCAAGCAGCAGGGTTGATTTCTCAGGAGTCTTCTCTTCCTCCGGTTCTTCCTCTGATGCCTTGAGCCGAAGTTTGAGTACAGCCTGGAATGTGTTGTCTTCTATCGCGTGGATGATGACCCTCTCAAGTTGAAGATTTCCTGCTTTGAGCAGGGCCACCATGAGGTCGTGGCTCAGTGGTCTTGGTATAGGCGAGTCCTGAATTCCGGCCATGATGTTGTGCGCCTGGGCTTGATCGATCCAGATCGGCACCTGTCTTCGTCCGGATGGATCCCTGAGCAGCACAATTGGGCTGCGGCTGGACGCGTCGAGTGCGAGACCGGCAACGCTCATCTCGACCACTGACCCCCCATCCCCCTTTTGTCCGATTATGGCCAGTGATGTTGCCACATACGGCCTGCCATGTTCACGGGGCTAGTTCAGGCGGTGGGAAGGGTGCAGCGTCGAGCGACGGGCGTGTTGGTGCAAGGCTGTTCCCCATTAGCACCTCTGGCAGAGGGAGACAGTGTGGCTGTGGATGGGGTCTGCCTGACGGTGGCTGAATTGATCGCGGATGGTTTTTGTGCAGATGTCAGTGAGGAGACGCTTCGTCGAACCACCCTTGGGGCCAAGGCGGATCGGGGTGGGGTTGTGAACCTTGAACCAGCCCTTCGCCTCTGCGACCGTCTCGGAGGCCATCTGGTCAGTGGCCATGTTGATGGATCTGGAGAGGTGGTGGCCCTGGATGCTCGCTCAACGTCCTGGTATCTGGAGGTCTGCTGGCAGGATCCTGCCTTCGGACGCTATGTCTGCGAAAAAGCCAGCATTGCTTTAGATGGCATCAGTCTCACTGTTGCGGGATGCGTTGAAGACGGCAGCCGGTTCTGGATAGCGGTGATAGCTCATACCTGGACGAGCACGTCTTTACAACAGTTGAACGTTGGAGCGGTGGTGAACCTGGAGGCCGATCTGTTGGCCAAATACACCGAGCGTCTTTTGGCAGGAGCGCCTCATTTGCCAATGGCAAGCAACCGGAACGCTCAAGAGATGTCAACGGAGTGGCTTGCCAGCCATGGGTGGAGCTGAGTCGCTAAGTCTTTTGCACAGGGATCTTACAAAGCATGGCCGGATCAAGAGACCCTCAATAGCGTTCAGATGCTGTTCATTTTGAACATTTCATGACCGTTGATGAACGTCAGGATTCCTTGGTCACTTTCAAGGCCTTTGCGATTGCTGAAGGCATCGTGTTGATCGTGCTTGGTGTGTTGGCTTTGATCTTTCCGGTGGTCGCTGCAAGTTGGACGACCGGTTTGATTGCTGTGTTGTTTTTGGTGGGCGGCATCGTTGGCTGGATTAGCAACCTTGCTCGCTCTTCCCGTATGGCCCGTTGGGTTTGTTTTTGGCGTCTAGTGGTATCAACACTGTTCTTGGTAGCAGGCGCATCGATGATCTCCAATATGAAGAACCCTGCTGAAGCGGCTGTTCAGGTGGCGACATTTGCCCTGGCGATTGGCATCGTGTTTTTGGTAGAGGGTGTCGTGGCTTTCTGTACTGGATTGGCACACGCAAAACGTGCTGGGTCTGGCTGGGCAATTGCTAATGGGGTGATCACTTTTATTCTTGGCTTGTTGATTGTGACAATGAAGTTTTGGCAGCTGTCGTGGGTACTCGGAGTATTGGTGGGAATCAGCTTTCTGTTTAGTGGCATTGACTTGATTGCCTTTAGCTCAACCCTGCACGATGACAACCAGCACCCTGCTGTCACCTGAAATGGCTAAAAAAGATCTATTCAGTTGTGCCAATTGCTAATTTTCGGGTGTCTCTAAGGCGATGTTGATGATGGAGAGACCAAAGCATTAAGGAGGGGGCAAATTACTTCTTGTCACCCTCATTTTCTAGTGGTAGCAACCAGATAGCACCTGATTCTCGGTGGATTTCGATTCGGAACTCTTGACCAGGCTCTAGGCCGAGTCTGCGTGTATAGGCGTGCCCAATAAGCAGGTTGCCATTGCCGTGGACCCGAGTGCGAAACTCGGCCTGACGACCGCGGGAAGCCGCTGGTCCTCCACTGCTGGAGGGAAGCTTGTAACCCTTGGCTTCCACGAGAGCTCGATAGAAACTCTTGCGCAAGACACGTCCACTTGGCCCCACGTATCCGCAGCCACGAGCAATCTCATCCTCAGGACGGTTGCTGAGTGACCTGGCCTTGTCTAGAAGTTCTTTTCCGACGAGCATTTCGCCAGGTTTATTCGTGTTGATTCTGACGAATTCTTCCGGCCGTGGCAAGTTATTGCTCGAACTTCTCTTGATTGAGATGTAGGGCCTTGGCTTTAGAGAAGGTAGAAGATGATGAATAAGATCACCCAGATGCCGTCTACGAAGTGCCAATAGAGCTCAGCTGCTTCGAGGGGGAAATGGTTTTCACTGGTGACACGACCGCCTGGTGAACGAGCCTGCCACCACACGATCAATATCATGATCGTCCCTAGGGTGACGTGTAGCCCGTGAAAGCCTGTAACGGCATAGAAGGTACTGGCGTAAAGGTTGTCTGTGAGGCCAAATGGCAGTGTGAAGTACTCGACCATTTGGCTGGCGAGAAAGGCCAGCCCAAGGCCAGCAGTGATGAACAGCCAACGTTGACACTGGCCTGATTGGTTGCGCTTCAGAGCTTGTCCAGCTCGATGGAAGGTGGCGCTGCTCACCAGCAGTAACACCGTATTCAAGGTCGGGAGGGGCAGCTCTAATTCATAAACCGCATCAGGCAGCAGGGGATTGACAGCCCGAAAGGTGAGATAGGCGACAAAAAAGCCCGCGAAGGTCATGCCATCAGCCACTAGGAAGGTGGCTAGGCCGAACATGCGGTGATCAGCATGTTCCTCTTCAAGCTCAGCATGTTCATCTGCTAGATCAGCCTGCTGCTCAGAGTCATGGTCGATTGTTGGAAGGGATGTCATTGGCTTTTGCTCCCTAGATCACTATCACTGTTGCTGGTTTTTTCTAGGTTGAGCTGCTCCCCAGGTACGCCATAGCCATAGGGCTCTGTTACCAGAGGGGCTTTGCCGCTCCAGTTTTCCACTGGTGGTGGGGAGCTGGTGAGCCATTCAGGAGTGAGCGCCCTCCAGGGGTTGTCTCCGGCAATGGGGCCGCTCAATGCACTCTGCACGACGTTCCAGAGAAAGGGCAGCGTGCTGATGGCCATTAGCAATGCCCCAACACTGCTGATTTGATTGATCAAGGTGAATTGCGGGTCGTATTCCGCCACACGGCGAGGCATGCCGTTGAGGCCTAGCCAATGCTGGGGGGCAAAGCAGAGATTGAAGCCGATGAAGGTGATTAGAAAATGAAAACGCCCCAGAGACTCATTGAGCATGCGCCCAGTAAATTTTGGATACCAGTGATAAATAGAGGCAAAGATCACAAACACCGAACCTCCATAGACGATGTAATGAAAATGGGCAACAACAAAGTAGGTATCATGCACGTGAATATCGAATGGAACTTGTGCAAGTGCTACGCCAGTAATGCCGCCAAGCACAAAGTTGATGATGAATCCACAGGAGAAAAGCACAGCACTGTTTAGAGAGATGCGCCCTCCCCAGAGTGTTGCCAGCCAGTTGAAGAACTTAATTCCTGTGGGTACAGCAATGAAGGATGTGGCAATGGTGAAAAAGAGGCGCATCCAAGGAGGTGTTCCACTGGTGAACATGTGATGTGCCCAAACCACGAGGCCAAGGATCACGATGGTCATGATTGAATACACCATTGAGGTGTAGCCAAAAAGTGGTTTGCGGCAGTGAACAGGAAGGATTTCGCTGACCAATCCGAAGGCTGGCAGCACCATGATGTATACAGCTGGGTGGGAATAAAACCAGAAAAGATGTTGGTAGACGACTGCGTTGCCGCCCAGGCTGGGGTTGAAGAATCCTGTGTGGGCAACGATGTCGAAACTTAAAAGAACCAGTGTTCCAGCCAGGACTGGCGTGGAGAGCACCACCAGGATGCTTGTGCCGAGCATCGCCCAGCAGTACATGGGTAGTTGCATCAGCTTGAGCCCCGGCTGCCGCAGCTTGAGAATGGTGGCGATGAAGTTGATGCCACCAAAGATTGAGCTACCGCCAAGCAAGAGAACACTGAGAATCCATATGATCTGTCCTGCGGCGGGGGTGGTGATACTCAGCGGTGGATAGGCCGTCCAGCCGGATTGAGCAGCACCGGTAATGAAGTAGCTGCTGATCAGCAGCAGGCCAGCTGGAGGGATCATCCAGAACGCCACGGCATTGAGTCGAGGGAAGGCCATATCACGGGCCCCCACGTAAAACGGAATCAGATAGTTTCCGAAGGCACCGTTCACGACCGGCACGATCCATAGGAAGATCATCACCGTGCCGTGCAGCGTTAGCACCTGGTTGTAGACATCCCTGGCCATGAAGTCGGCGATTGGGCTGGCTAGTTCGATGCGGATGGCGCCACCAAGCACTCCGCCGATTAGGTAGAAGATGAATCCGCAAACCAAGTACTGCAGACCGATGACCTTGTGGTCAAGGCTGAAGCTGAAGTAACGCAACCAGCCAGTTGGTTGAAGACCATCTGATTGCTTTTTGCTAGGAGGAGAGATAGCAACCGTCATGCTTCTGAAACCGTTGTTTTGGCGTTGTTGCTGAACCAGGTGTCGTAGTCACCGGGCGCTTCGACAATCACTTTCGAATGCATGTTCCCGTGGTATGGACCACAGAGTTCGGCGCAGATGATTGGATAGCGGCCTGGCTTGGTTGCTGTGAAGTTCAAGAGAGTGGGCTGACCAGGAATGATGTCTTGCTTGATGCGGAATTCGGGTACCCAGAAGGCATGGATGACATCCTTGGATTCCATGCGCAGTGTCACAGGTTGGCCTAGAGGCACGTGCAACTCGCCTGAAATGATGTCGCCTTGGGGATAGTGGAACAGGAAGGCATACTGCATTGCGGTGACTTCCACCGCTAGTGCGGCGAGGCCGTTGTCAGCGCTGGAGGCATCAGCAACAGAACCGATCCCTCCCCAGATTTGTTCCTTCATGTCCATCATTTGATGGTCATGGGCGTCATGGGCTAATGGAACCATTCCGCCCATGCGGTCGTAGATGTCGAAGCTGTAAAGCCCAACAAACAGCACGACCACAGCAGGTACAGCTGTCCAAAAGATTTCAAGGGGGAGATTGCCTTCAATGGCGAGGCCGTCATCCAATTGGCCAGGACGTCGACGGAACTTAATCAGGCTGAATACAACCAACCCAACAATGCCGAGAAAAAGGATTGCTCCGATGCTGAAAAGGACTCGGAAGAGTTCGTCGTATACAGGTGCATTCGCACTTGCATCAATAGGGAGCAGATTGACGTTCTGGCCAATCCATAGGCCTCCAAGTACAAGGGCTATGACCAACGCCAGCGTCAGGATGGCAAAGGGAGTCGGCACGGAATCTATTTGGATCTTTTAAGGCTATGGAGATCGCTCCAAAGCAACATGCAGTGATTATTAAGCCGTCGCAAATTTTGCAAGAAATCCTTATTTTGCAAGGTGTCTGATGAGGTTAGGTTTTTTTGCCTGAGCGCTTCTGTCAGGGATGGGTGATTTGGCGACCAGTGGTGCTGTTGCAGTCGTCTAGACAAGGTGAATCTAATGATTCAATCGCTACATTCTCAGAGATAACAAGCCCGATCCTTGGGATTAAAGCCTCTCCATCGATTTACACTTTTTCATTGTAGCATAGTAGCATGATGTCGTCTCTGCCTAGGGTTCGCTGGCGTCTTGCTCAGTTGGCTGTTCATCTTGTTGTTGCCCTTATTGCGCTGGTTGTGATCGGAGGAGCAACGCGTGTGATGGAGGCAGGGTTGGCTTGTCCGGATTGGCCTCTCTGTTATGGCTCTCTTCTGCCTGGGCGTCAGATGAATATCCAGGTTTTTCTTGAGTGGTTTCATCGCCTTGATGCCTTTGTGGTGGGCATTGCCCTGTTAGCGCAATTAGGGGCTGCTTTTTTTTGGCGTTCTCAGTTGCCCGCTTGGCTTCCCTGGGTCTGCGGCGGCCTGGTGATTTTAGTTTTAGTCCAGGGAGCTCTTGGAGCTCTGACTGTCTTGCAGCTTTTGCCTTCTGGTGTGGTGACGGCGCATCTGGCATTTGCTCTCACACTTGTAGCGGCGGTGAGTGCTCTAGCTCAGGGCTTGTTGTCCTCTTCTGTTGAGTCACCGCCTTTGTGGTGGCGCCTGATGGGTGGAGCCTCCTTGTTGGCAGTGATAGGCCAGTGTCTGCTTGGTGGTCGTATGGCCACGGCCTGGGCGGCCCAGCGTTGCCTGAATGGCGGACAGGCCTGTCAATGGCTGGATTGGCACCGTATGTCTGCCACACCCGTTGCAGCATGCGTAGTGATCTTTGTTGGCACTGCTCTCTTGGTCGGTGGCTGGCCTCGACGCCAGTGGCCTTTTTTGATATCTGCTTTAGGACTTGTTGTGACCCAGGTAGGCCTTGGATTTCTTACCTTGCAGCTTGGACTATCCCAGCCTGCAGTGACGGTTTGCCATCAGCTGGTTGCAACTCTGCTTGTGGCCTTGCTCGCTGCCCTTACCTTCCGCAACCCGGAAGAATCAACTTTGGCGGTGTCTGCCGTTGGTGATGCATCCTCGATAGACCACTGTCATGGTTAGTTCAACTCCAGAGATGCTCCAGGGGGGGGTGACCCGGGAGCAGATCGTGCCTTCTCGCAAGCGGATCAAGCTGCCCGCTTGGTTGGAGATTGCCAAACCACGCTTAATTCCACTGCTTTTGGCAACAACCCTTGGTGGGATGGCGCTATCTGAAGGTTGGCCCCTACCTTCTCTCAGGCTGGCTTGCACCCTAGGCGGAGGGGCTCTGGCTGCTGCTGCTGCTGGTGTTCTCAACTGCATTTGGGAACAGGATCTTGATGGGCGCATGCAACGCACAAGTGGTAGGGCTTTGCCTTCAGGACGCTTGTCTCCAACTGCGGCGTTCATCGGTGCCATCTCTTGCACCTTGGCGGCAGCGGCTCTGTTGGTGAGTGGTGTGAACTGTCTTGCGGCTGGCCTGTCTTTGCTTGGTCTGTGCAGTTACGTGCTGCTTTACACGGCGATCTTGAAGCCCCGCACTCCCCAGAACATTGTGATCGGAGGGGTTGCTGGAGCGATCCCCCCTCTCGTGGGTGCGGCTGCGGCCAGCGGGCATGTGGGCCTTAGTGGATGGTGGTTGTTCGCCCTTGTAATGCTTTGGACCCCAGCGCATTTTTGGGCACTGGCCCTGTTGCTGCGAGACGACTACAGGGCTGTTGGGATACCCATGCTTCCTGTTGTTAAGGGCCCTGTGGTCACCGCCAGAGCCATTTCTCGTTATGGCTGGGCCACTGTTCTACTCAGCGGTTTTGGTGTCTGGGCCTTGCCGGAGGGGGGCTTGCTCTACGGACTTTTGCTAATTCCTTTCAATGCTCGTCTGCTGCAAATGGTGCATCAGCTAGGTGCTTCTCCGGAGAATGTTGATCGAGCGAAGGGGCTCTTCCGTTGGTCGATCTTCTATATGTTTGGTATTTGCCTTCTTCTGGTGGTTAGTCGTTTGCCCATGGCGGCTAATTTTGATCTTCAGGCCTGGTCTTTGCTGCAGCAGATGGCGAGCGGCGGGCAGTTCATCTAAACAGAAGTCACTAGAGACCCCCAGGAGGGTCTGGTAGCTCTATAGAGCTGCCTAGATTTTCTAAGACTTGTACGACGTTCCCTCTTGATGCCGATGATTGAACTGAAGCAGCTTGAGAAGTCCTATGGAACGGTTCAAGCCCTAAAAGGCCTCAGCCTCAAGGTGCCTCGGGGATGTCTTTATGGTTTGCTTGGTCCAAATGGTGCAGGCAAAACAACCACGCTCAGGATTCTCTGCACCCTTCTCGCTCCTGATTCAGGCACGGTCAGCGTGGCTGGCCTCGATGCTTTAAGTGATCCTCGTGCTGTGCGGCTCGAATTGGGCTATGTGGCACAAGAGGTTGCTATCGACAAGATCCTCACAGGTCGGGAGTTGTTGCAGTTGCAGGGGGATTTGTATCACTTGCGCTCTAGCGATAGGGATGGACGCATTGCTGAATTGATTGATTGCCTTGGCATGCAGGATTGGATTGATCGACGTTGCGGCACCTATTCGGGCGGCATGCGTCGCCGGATAGACCTGGCCTCAGGTTTGTTGCATCAACCACAGTTGCTGGTGTTGGATGAGCCCACCGTTGGTTTGGACATCGAGAGTCGTTCAGCGATCTGGCAATTGTTGCGTGAGTTGAGGGCCCAAGGCACCACCGTGCTCCTTAGTAGTCATTACCTTGAGGAGGTTGAGGCCCTTGCTGATCGGATGGCGATCATTGATGACGGGCGAGTGATCGCAGAGGGAACTCCTGATCAGCTCAAGCAGCAACTTGGAGGTGATCGGGTGACTCTGCGTGTGAAGGAATTCAGCGATGATCGTGAGGCCGAGCAGGTCAGGCAGCTTCTCCAAGGTGTGGATGGTGTGCGCCAGGTGGTGGTCAATCGGGTACAGGGTTTTTCCCTCAACCTTGTTGTAGAGAATGAAGAGGTTGTGCCTCGTTTGCGTGAGCAACTTGATGGGGCTCAGTTGCCTGTCTTTGCCCTCGCTCACAGTCGCCCGAGCTTGGATGATGTTTATTTGCAGGCCACTGGCCGAACCCTGATGGACGCTGAGTTAGCTGTAGCTGGTCAACGAGACTCAAAGCTGGAGCGCAAAAAAGCGATGCGTTGATCCCTTTCGTTCGTTTTATTGAGTTGGATCTGCCTTAATCCACCCTTTTCTCATTCGTTCTGTTGACAGTCACTCCATGACTAGCCCTGTTGCCGCTGTTACTACCCGTGCTGCAGAGCAGGGGCCATTGGCTGATCTTGTGCAGGAAACTTTGGCCCTCACGCGCAGACTTTTCTTGCAGCTGTTGCGACGCCCTTCGACCTTGATTGCTGGCATCCTTCAGCCCTTGATCTGGTTGGTGTTGTTTGGTGCTTTGTTCTCTAATGCTCCGGATGGTTTATTGCCAGGAGGCATGACCTACGGGCGGTTCTTAGGGGCTGGTGTGATTGTGTTCACCGCGTTCAGTGGTGCACTCAATGCTGGGTTGCCAGTGATGTTTGATCGTGAATTTGGGTTTTTAAACCGTCTTCTGGTGGCTCCGCTGCGCAGTCGCAGCTCGATCGTGCTTGCTTCTGTGATCTACATCACATCTCTAAGTCTTCTTCAGAGCCTGGCGATCATGGCAACGGCTGCCTTGCTTGGTTATGGCTGGCCAGGTGTTACGGGACTGGTCTTGGTGTTGTTCACCTTGTTGTTGCTGGTTTTTGCGTTCACTGCCTTGAGCCTTGGCCTGGCTTTTGCTCTGCCAGGTCACATTGAATTGATTGCGGTGATCTTTGTGGCCAATTTGCCTTTGTTGTTTGCGAGCACGGCTCTGGCGCCGCTTTCTTTTATGCCTGATTGGCTTGGCTGGCTTGCGGCCCTAAATCCTCTTACTTTTGCGATTGAGCCCATACGAGCTGCCTATGCCGGTCCGCTTGATCTTGGTGCCGTTCTGCTTGATGCTCCTTACGGGACTGTGAGTGGTTATGGATGTTTGACCGTGTTGATGGTGGTCACCGTTGGCTTGTTCCTGATGATTCGTCCTTTGTTGAACCGTAAACTCGCCTGATTTAGTGCACCACTCCACTGCTTGCCATGCTTGAAGTCCAGCAGGTGTATCGCTATTGCGTCACGACATTGCTGAGCCTTTGGCAGATGCAATGGTTCTTTGATTTTCAGGCCTCTTTAGAGGTTTTCGTTCAAGGGCAGGAGCCTCTGTCGGAGCAAGCTCCGACGGTGCTGAACTCGTTGTCAGTAGTACCTTCGCCTGCTTTTGCTCTAAACCATTTGCCGCATCATTGCTCGCTAATCACTCATGCAGAGCTGTCGAAGGCATCCTGAGCATGTCTTTGCCTGCTTTTGAAACTCTCAGACGGGGGTTGATTGTCTCTGTTCAGGCGCCCGAGGGTTCACCTATGCGTCATCCTCAGGTGATTGCGGCCATGGCTGAAGCCAGTCTTTGCAATGGCGCAGTTGGGGTGCGTTTGGAAAGTCCGGAACACATTGGTGCTGTTCGACGCCGTTGTCCGGACGCTTTGATTATTGGGCTTTGGAAGCGTTCTTTCCCTGATAGTGCTGTCTACATCACGCCAGGATGGGAGGAGGTTCAGGCTGTTTGGTCGGCGGGAGCAGATGTCGTGGCTCTCGATGCTACGCAGCGTCATCGGCCAGGTGGGATCACTCTTGAGCAGCTTGTGAGTCGGGTTCGGGAAGATTTGGGAGCCCCTCTGATGGCAGATGTCGATACGATCGAGAATGGTTTACGTGCAGCAGAGCTTGGTTGCAGCTTTGTAGGCACCACTCTTTATGGCTATACCGAAGTGACTGCTGTTAAGCGGCCTCCAGGTTTGTGTTTATTGGGGCCGTTGAGGCAGCAGCTTGATTCAGATGTCAAGCTCATCTGCGAAGGCGGGCTTGATTCTCCTCAGATAGCACTAGAAGCACTCGCTTCAGGTGCAGACATGGTGGTAGTCGGTACAGCGATTACCGGTGTCGACCTGCAGGTGGAAAACTATTGCCGAACATTGGCGGCTTAACTTCCAAAGCTTTTGGCATCAACCGAACTGTGGGACGTGACTTGTCCAGGCAGATGCTGATGCACAACGCATGAGACTTGTCCATGCGTTGTGGCGGCGTTCTTTTTCTAGCCCTAGGGAAAAGCTTTGGGGCTGGACTACATCATGCCTGGCATTCCCATTCCACCCATTCCACCCATTCCACCCATTCCACCCATTCCACCCATTCCACCCATTGGGTCGCCACCGCCATCGCCGGCTGGAGCAGGGGGCTCGGGTTTGTCTGCAATCACGACCTCTGTGGTCACCATCATCGAAGCGATTGAGACTGCGTCTTGAAGTGCCAGGCGCACCACTTTGGTGGCATCGAGAATGCCTGCTTCCAAAAGGTCTTCGTAGGTGCTGGAGATGGCATTAAAGCCCTTGTCAAGGCGTTGCATCTCAGAGATCACTACATCACCATTCTCGCCAGCATTGATGGCAATCTGGCGTGCAGGTGCGGAGAGTGCTCTCTGCACAATTTCTACGCCGGTGCGTTGATCGCCGTTGAGCTGTTCGGCAAGTTTGCTCAGCCCTTTGCTTAATCGCAGGAGCGTGGTGCCACCACCTGCCACAATCCCCTCTTCAACTGCAGCACGGGTGGCGTTGAGCGCATCCTCAATTCGCAGCTTGCGGTTTTTGAGCTCCGTTTCGGTAGGGGCCCCAACCTTGATGACGGCTACCCCACCGGCCAGCTTGGCAATGCGTTCATTGAGTTTCTCTCGGTCGTATTCGGAGTCAGTTTCATCTAATTCTCTTTTGATAGAGGCCACGCGGGCGTTAACGGCATCGCGGTTCTCATCCTTGGCGACAATGGTTGTGTTGTCTTTGCTGATTGTGATTCGTCGGACCTGCCCTAGATCGTCTTGGCTGACTTTCTCAAGGGTCATGGCGCGGTCTTCACTGATGACAGTTGCCCCAGTTAGAACTGCGATGTCGGCCAGGGCAGCTTTGCGGCGATCTCCGAAGGATGGTGCACGAACAGCTGCTACCTGCAAGACACCTCGGTTTTTGTTGACGACCAGGGTGGCAAGGGCCTCACCCTCTACCTCCTCAGCAATGATGACGAGAGGGGAGCCACTTTTCTGCAGGCTTTCCAAGATGGGCACAAGATCGGAAACTGAACTGATCTTGCGGTCTGTGAGCAACAGCAGGGCATTCTCAAATTCGCAGATTTGACGGTCTGCATCGGTAACAAAGTAAGGGGAGCTGTAACCGCGGTCGAAGGCCATGCCTTCAGTGACTTCTAGTTCGGTGGCGAGAGATTTCGATTCCTCAACGGTGATCACACCATCGGCGCTCACTTTGTCCATGGCTTCAGATACCATTCGGCCCACTTCCTGGTCTCCCCCTGAGCTAACAGTGGCGACCTGATGGATGGCATTACCTCCGACAGCTTGACTTAGCCGGGCAAGCTCTTCTACCAATTGGGCCACGGCCTTTTCCATGCCACGACGCAGTTCGATTGGACTCGCGCCAGCGGCCACATTGCGTAAGCCTTCATGCACCATCGCTTGGGCAAGCACGGTGGCGGTTGTGGTGCCATCCCCTGCCTTGTCTTTTGTCTTGGATGCGACCTGTTGAATCAGCTTGGCACCAAGGTTTTCAAATGGATCGTCAAGTTCGATCTCTTTGGCGATGGTGACGCCGTCATTAACGATGTCTGGGGCGCCAAATTTTTTCTCGAGCACCACGTTGCGGCCACGGGGGCCGATGGTGACGCGCACGGCATCGGCTAGGGAATTGACACCGCGCTCAAGGGCGCTGCGGGAGTCATCCGAAAAACTGAGGAGTTTGGCCATGGTCTGCTGGTACCCGTCCGTCAATGTCCCATAGGACGTTCACTGCGGGCGAGGGGGCATAAGTGGGGAAAGCCGAATCCTTGCTGTTTTGGGTGTGCTTGCAGGGGATTGGCTGGGTATGGTCCAGCTATGAATGACACTGGGGCGCTGTTTTTCGTGATCATGGCCGGCTTGGCCGGAATGATGGCTTTGGTGTATGTGCCCTTGCGTCTCTTCCTGACAGCCACTGCCAGGAGCAGACGTTTAAGGCTGCTTCAGCGCATCCGGCGCTTGCGAGATGAACTGGGACAGCCGCTGGAATCATGAGCTTCTGATCCAGCAGTGGCTTTTCAGCCCATCAGCATGCCGCCATCAACTTGTAGCACTTGTCCAGTGATGTAAGCCGCTGCAGGGTCGGCTGCCAAGAAGCGCACAGCCCCAGCGACTTGCTCTGGGGTGCCAAAGGATCCCAAGGGGATAGCGGCAAGAATCGGTTCCGAATCCAACTCTTTAGTCATATCTGTTGTGATGAAACCAGGGGCTACTGCATTGACAGTGATTCCCCGGCTGGCAAATTCTTTGGCTGTACTTTTCGTGAGGCCCACCACTCCAGCTTTGGCTGCTGCGTAATTGGCTTGGCCTGCATTGCCCATCAGGCCCACCACGGAGGTGATATTGATAATTCTGCCGCTTTTTTGCTTAAGCATCGTGCGAGCAACAGCCCGCGTGCATAGAAACACACCTGTGAGGTTGAGATTGACCACGGCTTGCCAGTCTTCTGTTTTCATTCGCATCAACAGGCCATCGCGAGTTATGCCTGCATTGTTGATCAAAATATCGAGGCTGCTGCTGCGTTCAAGCACGGTTTTGATCAGTTGGTCTACGGCGTCTTCTTCTGCCACGTTGGCTTTGATGGCATAGGCAGAGCCACCGTTGCTGGTGATCGCTTTAACCACTTCTTCTGCTGCATCAGCTGAGCTTGAGTAGTTCACGACTACTTCTGCGCCTGCCTCTGCGAGGGCAAGGGCTACAGCACGACCGATCCCGCGACTGGCTCCTGTGATCAGGGCGGTTTGGCCAGTGAGGGGAGTAGGAGAGGTCATGGCGTGATTCGTTCTCGCAGGATCGTACGGACCCATTGCAGTTCTTCTCAACTAGCCATTCTTTCGATGGTGTCCAATGCTTCGCCGAGTAATTCACGTAAGCGGATGAGTTGAGCTTTGCTGCCTAGTACGACAAGTAATTGACCTGGGGCCAGTTCGACTTCGCCACTAGGGTTGGCCATCAAGGATTCGCCGTCTCGGATGGCCAGCACCATTGCTCCACTGCGTCGGCCCAGTTGAAGTTTTGCCAGGCTGCGCTGGCTCAGTTTGCTGAACTTCAGTGGGTCTTGGCTGAGTTGAAATTCTTCGATTTCATACTCCGATCCAGCCAACAGATCCATGAAGTCCACAGCTAGGGGGCGCAGAGCTGTGGCAGCCATAGTGCGGCCTGCGGCGACATAGGGGCTCACCACCACGCTGGCACCTGCCAGTTTCAGCTTGACGGCAGCTTCTTCACTATCGGCCCGTGAGATCAGTCGACAGTGGGGTCGCATGCTTTTGGCACTTAAGACCACATAGAGGTTTGCTGCATTGCTGGGTAAAGCAGCTACCAGGCTGCGGCAATGGTCTAAGCCAGCTTCAAGCAACGTCTCATCCAAGGTGGCATCAGCTTGTAAAACGTTCAGGCCTTGTTCTTCTGCTGCTTGTTTGTTGGCTGGATCTATTTCCACGACAAGCACTGGGACCTGCTCGAGTTGCAGTTTTGAGGCGATTTCTTGGCCGATGCGGCCGTAACCGCAGACGATGACGTGATCACGCATACGCCGCAAGACCCTGCGAAACCTCAGCTCCCGCAGCTGGCGGAAGTAGCCGGATTCTGTCAGCCGTAGTGCCCGTTGAATCGTGAGCTGAACCACGACCACCCCCCCGGCAATGATCAGCACAGTGACCAGTCGCCCAGCTTGCGAGAGCGGCTCCACCTCCCCATAACCGATGGTGCTGATGGTGATGAGCACCATCCAGAGACAATCTCCCCAGTCCCATCCTTCGGTGAGGCGATAGCCCAAGGCTCCTGCAAAGATCACCACGGCCAGGGCCAGGATTGGCCCCAGCCAGGGTTTGGCGAGCACTCGCAACGGCAGGCTTGCAAGCGGTCTTGGTCTTAATTGGTGCCACCAACTTTTCATTGGAAGCCCAGTGCGTTGAGAACCTCCTGCTGGTTGATTGAGTTGATGTCTGCATGACTGGCACCCAGGCAACGGATTTCATCTCGCTTAGGAAAGGCGTCGGCTGGAGTGCCTAGGGCAACTAAGGGAACGCCTGTATAAACGGCAAGTAGTTGGGTGATTGGACAGCTGCTGAGTACGACATCGGCGCAGGCCACTTCGGCAGCGCGATGGATTAGGGGTGTTTTTAAAGGCAGCGTGATGCTCCTGAGATTGGGTAATTTGCCTTTGATTGCATTCGGCAGCGTTAACCATTGCTGAGTTGGCCAGTCTCCATCGTTGCCATTTGGAGCCAGCAGTAGGAGGGGGCCCTCTCCAGTGGGGTGTTGATCACGAACCTTCTGAAGGCTGTCGTCTGGCAGGAACAGCCGGAAGCTGTCGGCGTCAAGAGTGAGGCCAATCGCTTGGAGGTAGCAGTCGAATTGTTGGGCAGGCCAATCTTTGCTGGGCTCAACGAGGGCTGTACTTGCAAAGCCTTGTTCGGCAATCCTGATGGGGATGTGGCTCATTGAGAGCATCAAATTCACTTGTTGCCCTTGGGCGAAGTTGAAGCAAACTTGAAAGTCGCCTTCTCTTACAGATCCGAGCAGATTGGTCCAGTCGGCGAGGGATGGGCTGGAGTCAAAGGCGATTGGGATTACCTTTTCTATCGCTGGCAACAGATTCCACAAAGCTTGATGGGTGGGATCGCAGGCCAGCTGCAGTTTGCTTTGCAGCTGGTTGGCTGCGGCTGCTAGGGCGGGAAGCCTCTGAAGCTGTTGGATTAAAGGACCCGGACTGAGGGCGAGAACACGCATCGATCCAGAGGCAGAGGCGTTGCGAGCTGATTGTATGGAGGAGGTTTCAGCCTGCTTGCGGCAGGAGGCGCATATGCATCTGTTGATTGTCGCTGCAGGCAGCGGAAGCCGTATGGGAGCGGATCGCAACAAATTGCTTTTGCCTCTGGCAGGACGCCCTGTTCTTGCTTGGACGATTGATGCAGTGATGGAAGCCGATTCGATCACTTGGGTTGGCATTGTTGGCCAACCTGTAGACCGAGCAATGATCATGGAGTTGTTGTCTGAGGCAGCCAAACCCGTTGTTTGGATTGAGGGGGGCAGCACAAGGCAGGAATCTGTAGAGCGTGGATTACAGGCGTTGCCTTCAGTTGCGCAGCATGTTCTTATTCATGATGGGGCTAGATGTTTAGCTGAACCGGCTTTGATCAATCGCTGCGCTGAGGCGGTGGTGGCTGGCGCAGCTGTGATTGCGGCAACTCCTGTTACCGACACGATCAAGCGCGTTGATGGTCAAGGGATCATTACGGACACACCAGATCGTGCGGAACTATGGGCAGCCCAGACTCCGCAGGGCTTTGCTGTTGAGCAGCTCAAGCAAGGACATGCTGAGGCTCAGGCCAAGGGTTGGACAGTGACTGACGATGCCTCGCTTTATGAACGCCTGGGATGGCCGGTGCAGGTGTTGGAGGCCAGCCCTGCCAATATCAAAGTCACAACTCCGTTTGATCTCACCGTAGCCGAGGCAGTGATTGCACTGAGAGCAAAATAGGAATCTGTTTGTGATCAATAGCCGATGGCTTCAATATTGGATTGGCTGTCAATAATTTTGCTTTTATTGCCTTGAGACAGATCAAAACCGCAAAAATTTTTCATGACTCAGCGAGGTGGTCAATTGCTTGATGTTTCACTTGATCTAAGCCCCTTGGCATTGTAAGAGCAATCAATTTCTCACCTCTAATAAATGCCTATACTTTCTCAATTAACCATCAAATGTTGAACTGAAGATTACAATTTTGAATGCCATCGGCCCTACGGAACTTGATGGCAACTTGATGCCACTCTTCTGGAATTTGATTGAGGCGAACATCCCAATCCCAAGGAAGTCTTTGTTGGCCTGGTGAGATCTTATTTTTCTTCCTTCTAGTTCTTGCACTGCTCACAAGCCTTTTGAGCATGCGACTATGCCAATGGCAATTGATCGCAGCTTCGCATACCCTTCGAACAATGCCTATAGCTATAAAAGGCATCGTTTACACGGTTTGAGTTCTCCGTATTGGCTTTGACGATCCCCTTTTGGATCAAGGTATGAGTCTAATTAAGGCTTATTTGATGGTTAAGACCACTACTCCGCCCTAACCCGTTCCAGCTATGTGCCAGCTTCACCACCTCGTCTATGCAGCTATGGCCAAGGAGATTTGTGCAATGGTTATTAAAGCCTCAATACCTAGATGAAATACCTGGTTCTGGCAGCAGCATTGCTAATCCCGGGAAGAATTGATAGCGTAGCGGCTCCAAGGATCTCGCAATCTAACTTAGAAGTACTTGCTGCTGAGACACAAACAACAGACAAGTTGCATTTAACTATTGATGATGTTGATCGACTAATTGAAGATGGGATTCAGGCGAAGGAGCTTGGTGATTATCAACAGTCTGCGGAAATAGCGAAGAAGATTTTACTGATGGAGGAAAAGATACTAGCAAAAGATCACTCAGGCAATGTAAGAAGGTTCAATGCGCTGGCTAAGGCTTATGACATTCATGGTCTATATAGCAAGGCAGAGCAACTATATCGGCGTTCTTTAGCAATAAGTGAGAGAATCTCAGGAGTAAAACATCTAGACACAGCTAGCATTCTTAATGATCTTGCTTTTATATACTACAAGAAAGGCCTGTATAGCCAGGCAGAGAAGCACATGCTACGAGCATTGGCTATCCGAAAGGAATTGTTAGGACTCGATGATCCAGATACGGCAATTACCATTAAGAACCTTGCAATAATTTATAAAGCTCAAGGCTTATTTTCCAAGGCATTGCCACTAGCATTGAGGGCACTATCAATCAATAAAAAATTGCATGGATTGGTTGATGCAGAAACTGCTAGCTCTCTTGGAGAATTGGCTTCTATATATAGGATGAAGGGATTATATGCAAAAGCAAAAACTCATTACGAAAATGTATTGACCATCAGAAATAAGATACTTGATCCAAATCATCCGGATATAGCTAGTAGCCTCAATAGCATTGGCTTATTGTACAAGCAGCGGGGTCAGTATAAGCAAGCATTACCTCTTTACGAGAGAGCATTGGCTATTCGAGAGAAGATTCTCGGCCCAGATCACCCTGAGACTTCAACCAGTATTAACAACCTTGCGGCTCTATATAGCAAACAGGGTTTATACAACAAAGCCAAGCCTCTCTATCGACGCTCTATCTTGATTAAGGAGAAGACCATCGGGGCTGACCATCTAAGAACATCAATAAGTCTCAATAACTTGGCTTTGATGTTTTACAAGCAAGGACTTTTTGAGAAGGCAGAGCAGATCTACGGAAGAGTCCTATCAATAAGGGAAAAGATATTTGGCTCTAATCATCCAAGAATTGCTACACCACTAAATAATTTGGCCTTGATTTATCACGCCACCGGCAGATATGGAAAGGCGGAATTGTATTTTAAACGCGCGCTAGATATATGGCTAAAGTCTCTTGGACCGTTACACAGGAATACCGCAAATGCCTTAAATAACTTGGCCAAGGTTTATTACGAGCAGCATAAATATTCCAATGCGGAGCCTCTGTTTCTAAGAGCTCTTGCCATCAGAGAAAATGTCTTGGGTTTTTTGCACCCTGAGACACTAAATACTCTTGATAATTTGAGCTCTCTTTATCGAGTGCAAGGATTGTCCAATAAATCTAACTCGTATACTAGGCGTACGCTTGCGATTCAGTTCACACTAATACAACGAGAGGTTCCTTATCTTACACTTTCTGATCGTCAGAGCTTTATTAACTCTCTAGGCAATACCTATGAAAGAGTCTTCTCAGCAGTAGATAGTGGAGACTCTGGAGCAAAACTGTCCTTATATTCCAGGCTGAATCGCCAGGGTTTATTGGCTGAAATTGAGAAGCGACAAGCACAGCTTGCATCTTTGCCTGGTCCTCAACAGGAGATAGCTAATGACTTGCGTGCTCTAACTCAAAAATTGGCATCTGTAAGCCTTAGCGAGAAACATCGTAAGAGTTTAATTATACTAAAAGAGAAGTTGGAGACACAGCTATATCGCCTACTACCCAAACTAAAGCCGCGTCTTGTTGAAGTTGATCAGGTAGCTGCTGTATTGCCTGACGATTCTGTGTTGATTGAATTTCAACGTTATCAACCGTTCGATGGAAAAAAAGATCTTGATCAGCAGTGGGCGGATACTCGTTATATGGCTCTGCTTCTTAGGCCAAATGGCGAAATAGAACATTTTGATTTAGGTCTCGCTAAATCGCTTGAGAGAAAGATTCATGTCGCCTTACGTGCTTCAGAATATGGCTCGTTAAATGCACAAGAACTTTGGCTTGAGCTTGGTGAATTACTAATTAAGCCATTAGCCCAAGGAACAGCAGGAGCTAAAACCTGGTTTATCTCTCCTGATGGGGAACTCAATAGAATTCCATTTGCGGCACTGTCTGCACCAACAGGAGATGCGTTGCTTGGAGAAGCAGTGCAACTGCGCTTATTAACCACCGGACGGGAGCTTTTAGATCTGGCTAAACGCAATGATCGAGTAGCTCAAGAATCTTTGGTTGTGGCGAATCCAAAATTTGATTATGGAAGGGAAAGGCTTGGCTCTACTCGTTCACTTTCTTCAGCAAACTCCGATTCAATCCAACAGCGATCAGGTGATCTTAAATCACGCTATTGGCAAGAATTGTTAGGCACACGAAAGGAAGGTAATGCCATCGCCAAGCTGATTGATGCGAAGTTGTTGATTGAGGAACAGGCAACAGCATTAGCGGTGCAGCAGCAAGTTGCACCAAAGGTCTTGCACCTAGCAAGTCATGCTTATTATTTGGCTGATCAAAAAAACGCTAATATCAATGAGCAGAGATCAGAACAGTCTATTAGCGATAACAGAGCTAGAAAAAAGCACCTTCAGATTGAGAACCCACTATTGCGTAGTGGGATTGTTCTTGCAGGTGCTAACCAACCTGAAACTAATAGCAAAGATGATGGTTATCTAACGGCGCTTGAAGTCGCCAAACTTGATTGGTTAGGTACAGAAATGGTTGTTATATCTGCTTGTGAATCTGGAAAAGGAGACATCGAATTTGGGGAGGGGGTTTATGGCCTTAAGCGAGCGATTGCTGTTGCTGGAGCTCGCAGCAGCCTTTTGAGTTTGTGGCAAGTTGATGATATTGGAACTGCTGCATTTATGCAGAGTTTTTATCAAAGGCTTAAAGCTGGAGTTGGCCGTGCTGATGCTTTAGCAGCGACTCAGAAGGAATTCCGTCAGCACGCTAAAGTTGTTTGGCGTAATCCATATATATGGGCTGCCTTCCAGCTCAGCGGTGATTGGAAACCTGTAAGCTGGTAGTAAACATTCGCTGCTTTTCACCCTGGCAGACTAAAAACACCTTTTTATTTGCCAGGATATCTAATTATCAAGCAATCTTCCTTAGAACGAAATTATAGGTGGAATCCGTCTCTAATTGTTGATCGAGAGGATTGCTAGCTTTTCACAGAGCCAACTCTAGATTGATGTCGTACACTTTATCAATTTTATGCTGAATATTCTTTCTAGTAATCTTGCTCGAATGAAAATTTAGAGTCATACTTTAAATGATCACTTGAATGGAAACACGTTATCCTATATGATTTGATTTCATCTGGTCTAGTGGCTGCATTTAATTAGTTCCATTAGACCGCATGCTCAGTTATTACGATCTCAATGCGACACCTAAAGCTCCTTCCATTAGTCCTTTCCAGTACTGCAGTTCTTGTCCTGGCGAGTTCTCCATTTCTTTCTTTAAGGGCCCAAGAAGAGATAGAAGTTAAAATAGATGGGATTCTGGTATACAAAGGAATGCCGGAAAATGGTGTAATAGAATTGCAAACGGAAACAAGACAAACAAGAGGGGGTGAAATGATTAAATATTGCAACGTCAAGGATTGCGCGAACCGCTATACATTCTAGACAGTAGTTAATGATCGATTCGACGACATACTTGAAAAATAGCATTGCAATTGTTGCACTGCTATTCAGTGCTATGAATTTAATCATTGCGCACCTTTTCTTTCTTGCTATTTTTAATACTTACAAAGCTGAGCTGCTTGCCAAAGTATCTCTGAGGGGATTAATCGTCGCCACAAAAGCAGCCATTAACTATTCATCTCTATCCAATATCCTTAACTTCCCAACCCCATGGCAATCAAAGCTGGCCTGTTGAGATCTTGTGTTTCTTGCTTCTAGCTCTTGCACTGCTCATCAGTCGTTTGAGCATGCGACTACCCCAGTGGCACTTAGTAGAAGCTTTGCCTTACGTGGCCAGTCTTTTTCATGGATGGAAGGCGCCAAGCAGAGTGGACAATTGTCCACTCTGCATCCTCAGATTATCCCTAGAGCGACCAGGAGCTTTTACCACAGCGGCCTCTGCTTTGGCGGGGGCTTTTTACTGGCGCTTTGAACCGGAGCCGTGAAGGGGGCTTAAGGCGGCTGGGATCAATGCGTAAAGCCAGCAATCAATGTGATCACTGCAGCAATAAGACCGCCCCATTTAATGAATTGCTGATCTCTTCCAAGGGAGTATACCGCCAGAAAATCGACAGCTGAACGATTATTACGTGCAGGCAATCTTCCAGTGCATGGGAACTTTCCAAGGCTTTCAAGAGTAAATGCATTGCCAAGTCAATCGGTCAATTATTTTCAGAGCCGAGTGCAATCAAGCTTATTATTAAAATGATAATCATTCTCCAATTGTGGTTTTAGATAATCTCTGATTGCATCAAACGGATATTTTCTTGATGCTTGTGCTCAAACTCACTACTGGCGTTGAACAGGGTCACTGCGTTTTTAAAGTGGTTGAGTGAATCTATGGATAGCGGTGAAGGGTGAAAACAAAAAGTCGCCACCGCTCTAGGGGGAGAAAATAAATAAGAAAAAGCCCTTAAATAGATGAGTTGCCGCAGTTGATGTGGACTGATAGCTACAACCAGAAACATCCCAGATATTGAATAACTTTTTAAGCGTTCAATCCCAGTGCAGCGCTCCCTTCGTCTCTCCTTATCACTGACTGGCGCTGCGACACTAGCGCTAGCCAACTCTCCCCTCCAGCCTGTCAGTGCTCAAGAGGACGGCTGTGCAGCAGATCTCGGCGTGAAGGAAGTCAACCTCAAAGATGCTGTGCGCTTCAGCTGGGGTTTTCAAGGAGCACTGTAAGGAGTTGGAACGCCTTACCAGGCAGGTATTGGCGCGTTTCTGCCGATTGCTGTTGGTGAGAACAGCGTCTTCTTCCTTGATGCCTTAGCCAATGCCAACTTTGGTGATCGTGATGGAGAAAGCAGCATCGTTAACACCGATGTCGCTGGTACCACGATCAGCACCTCAACCAGGCTTGGCTACCGCTGGCTCAATGGTGATTGCGCAA
>NZ_JNBA01000028.1 GCF_000760295.1 Prochlorococcus sp. MIT 0701 | reverse complement strand
GTCATCACACTCATTGATTAATGAGTTATTTAGAAGGGCACTTCCTCTTCGCTTGGGCCGTCCCCAAATCCCCCTCCGCCAAAGTTGCTCGCTTCTGCATCCCTTTTTGATCCTAGAAGTTCTAGACGGTCCACCCGCACAACAGGTTTGGTTCGCTCTTCTCCGGTGTTGCGATCGGTCCAGCGGTCCAGTTTGAAGCTACCGATGATACCCAGCAGAGATCCTTTCTTGACATAATCCGCCGCGACTTGAGCCTGCTTGCCCCAGATCTCTAGGTTGAACCAGTCTGGTTCGTCGTCGCGACTGCGACGGTTCACGGCCATGGTGAGGTTGGCGACAACCGTTCCCGATTCGAAGTAGCGAACTTCTGGATCACGGCCTGCTCGGCCGACGAGTGTGACGGAATTTACGCTCATGAATGAAACCTATTTGTTTGAGTTTGGTCAATGATGCGCCACGGTTTAAGTGGCTGCTTATAAGGAGTTCCACCCTCATCGCTGGGTGTAACAAGCTGCATTAGCTACGACTCCTATGATTCGCCGACTTGAGTCCAGCGCTTGTGTTTTTTCGTCGCTTTCAACTGTCACGCGACATCGGCATTGATCTTGGTACGGCCAATACCCTGATTTACGTGTCGGGCAAAGGGATTGTTCTTCAGGAGCCTTCTGTCGTAGCCCTGGACTTGGAGAACGGTGTGCCTCTGGCGGTGGGTGACGATGCCAAGTTGATGCTTGGCCGCACCCCTGGCAATATTCGTGCCGTGCGTCCTCTGCGCGATGGCGTGATTGCCGATTTCGATGCAGCTGAGCAGATGCTGAAGACCTTCATTCAGAAGGGCAATGAAGGTCGAGGCATTGTTGCTCCTCGCTTGGTGGTGGGTATCCCGAGCGGAGTGACCGGTGTCGAACGGCGTGCCGTGCGGGAGGCAGGCATGGCAGGAGCTCGGGAAGTTCATCTGATTGATGAGCCTGTTGCAGCTGCAATTGGAGCTGGTCTTCCTGTTACTGAGCCGATTGGAACGATGATCGTTGATATAGGAGGAGGCACAACCGAGGTGGCGGTGCTCAGCTTGGGAGGAACTGTGTTGAGTGAGTCGGTTCGCGTGGCCGGTGATGAAATTAGTGATGCGATTGGGGTTTATTTGAAGAAGGTTCACAACCTTGTCGTCGGTGAGCGCACGGCCGAGGAGATCAAGATCCGCATTGGCTCCGCTTTCCCCAATCACGAGTTTGATCAGCAGGCCATGGATGTGCGGGGTCTGCATCTGCTCTCCGGCCTGCCACGTTCGATCAATTTGCAGGCTGGAGACTTGCGTGAGGCGATAGCCGAACCCCTCAATGTGATTGTGGAGGCCGTGAAGCGCACCCTTGAGCGCACACCACCAGAATTGGCTGCTGACATTGTTGATCGTGGCATCATGCTTGCTGGTGGAGGAGCCTTGGTGCGCGGGATTAGCGATTTAATTAGCCATGAGACAGGCATCTTTACTCATGTTGCAGAGGATCCATTGTTGTGTGTGGTCAATGGGTGTGGTCAGGTACTCGAGGATTACAAGCGACTTCGCAGGGTGCTCGATACTCCGGAATTCACTCGCTCTTCAATGACGGCATGAATCGATGGGGGTTTCCCCTTGGCAGGCATCTTTCCGTTGGTGGCGTTGGCGTGGAGTTTTGCCTTGGCTGTTGTTAGTGGGAGCGCTTGGTTTGGTGCGTTGGAGTAAAGGCTCCGGTTTTGCCGATGCTTATGCCCTTCTTAGTCGGCCATTTTGGCCTGGATCAGCCCAGCGAGAATGGATCCAGTCTGGTATTCAGCTCGAGCAACAGAGCAAACTTCGGTTGCTTGAGCAGGACAATCAAAGACTTCGCGGGTTGCTTGCTCTTGGTCAGGCCTCAGGATCTGGGCGCATTTCCGCGGCTGTGATTTCCCGTACCCCGCAGGGGTGGTGGCAGCAACTGGAACTGGGCAAGGGGCGATTGCATGGCATTGCGCAGGGTGATGCTGTGATGGGGCCAGGCGGATTGCTGGGGAGAATTCAAAGTGTCACCCCTGCCACTGCACGTGTTCAACTGCTCACGGCGCCAGGTAGTCGGGTTGGAGTTTGGATACCGCGAACCAAGCGTCATGGCCTCTTGGTTGGTGTGGGTACGAGTAGACCTCAGTTGGAGTTTCTCGATAAGAATCCCTATGCAGTGCCAGGTGATCTTGTCAGCATCTCGCCTGCGAGCACATTGTTGCCCTCCAGCCTGCCTGTAGGGGTGATTCAGACAGTGGATGACCGAGCAGTTCCGGCCCCTCTTGCAGCTGTGCAGTTAATCGCTGCACCAGAAGCCATCGATTGGGTGCAGGTGCAAATTCGCTGATGGCGCGCCTTCATCAGCAACCGATTTGCTTGGCTTCAAGCCTCTTCGTCCCTTGGCTGACCCTCGCTGCACCGACCTGGTTGAGCCTTTCTGGGGTGGGTCCGTGCTGGGCGGTGTTGTGGTTGTTGCCTTGGGCCCTTGTTGATGGACCTGTCTCTGGATTCATAGCTGGACTTTGTCTTGGCTTGGTATTGGATGGCCTCAGCCTTGGCGGTGCGAGTCAACTGCCGGCGTTGATGGCGCTTGGATGGTGGTGGGGGCGGTTAGGCCGGCGTGCTCCACCGATTCAGGGCAGTTTCAATCTCGGATTATTGGCATGGATAGGTACAGCTCTGGTTGGCTTGAGTCTTTGGCTGCAAACGCTTTTGATTCAGTTCGATAGCTCGGTGTCTTGGCTTCACTCCTGGGGATTGAATACCTTTTTGGCACAGTCGCTGATTACAGGTTTGGTTGCTCCTCTGCTGGTGTCATGGATGCTGTTGATTTGGCGGCGGCTGGCTCGAGCTTGAACAGGTTATGAGAATGCTGCGGTCACGAAGAAAGTTTTTTGTTGCAGGCCTCGTGGTGCTTGGTGCAGCCTTGATTGGTTGGGGTTGTCGACCGAAGCAGGGATCTTCAACTGATTTGCAGCTCTGGACGTTGCAACTGGCGCCGAAGTTCAACCCTTATATGGAGGGGGTAATCAAAAATTGGCAGCAGAATCACCCCGGCGCGCTGGTGCGTTGGACAGATCTCCCCTGGGGATCAGTGGAGCGCAAGTTATTGGCTGCGGTGTTCGCGCGCACCGCACCAGACGTGGTCAATCTCAATCCCCCCTTTGCTGCAAATCTTGCCAGCAAAGGGGGGATTAGGGATCTGACGCCTTTGCTTCCAGACGATGCAGCCGACCTCTATCTTCCCTCGGTTTGGGAGTCTGGCCTGGATGCTGAGGGGCGACAGATCGCCATCCCTTGGTATCTCACGGTAAGGCTGAGTTTGGTTAACCAGCAGTTGTTGCGACAAGCCGAACTTGATGCTCCACCGCGACGTTGGCAGGATGTACCTTCCTATGCGCGCCGCATTCGTGAGCGCACAGGTCGCTATGGCCTATTCGTCACTGTGGTCCCTGACGATTCGACTGAACTGCTTGAGTCGATGGTTCAGATGGGAGTCACTTTGCTGGATTCTCGAAGGCGGGCTGGTTTTGCTACTCCAAAGGGTCAACGTGCTTTTGCCTTCTGGACCGATCTTTATCGGCAAGGTCTCCTGCCTCGAGAGGTGATAAGCCAGGGTCAGAAGCGAGCGATAGAGCTTTATCAGAGCGGTGAGTTGGCCATGTTGGCGAGTGGGGCTGAATTCCTACGCACGATCCAGACAAATGCTCCTGCTGTGGCCAGGGTGACTAACTCCTATCCACCGCTGGTCGGTGGTGATGGCAATGCGAATGTCGCTGTGATGACGTTGGTTGTGCCTCGTCAGAGCAGGCGCCAGCAGGAAGCCGTTGATTTTGCCTTGTTTCTAACCAATGGGGTTAATCAGGCCACTTTTGCGCAGCAAGCCAAGGTGTTGCCATCCTCTAGAAAAGCCTTGCGACAGGTTCAGATTGCTCTTAAGGCTGAGCGCCCCGATTCGCGTGAGGCTGCTCAGATCCGCTCTGCTAGAGCATTGTCTGCCAATACTTTGAAGCGGGCCAAAGTATTGGTTCCGGCTTTGCCTGGGATCAAACGTCTGCAGAGCATCATTTATACCCAGTTACAGAGGGCGATGCTCGGTCAGATCAGCAGCGATGAGGCTGTGGAAGAGGCTGCTCGTCAGTGGAACAGTTACGCAGAAGCTAGATGGCCCTAAAGTGCGATCAATTAGTAATTGATACTTAAGTATAAGTACCTTTTAATTCTTAAATAAATAGAAAAACTGCTATTTCTCAAGGGTCTTAGCGATTTTTGCTCAAGGCGGAAGGTTAAGGTTGTGTTTCTTCATGAGGAAATGCTCATATGTCACATCCGGGGGGTTTATCTCAGCTCCAAAGCAATGATGGGTCTGAGACGCAGGCTCCCGGGAATCCGAAGGCAACCATCCTTGTCGTTGACGATGAGCCAGCAGTCCTCCGGATTTTGGTCATGCGACTTCAACTGGCTGGCTATCGGGTGATTTGTGCCGAGGACGGGGAAGAGGCCCTTGAGATTTTTCATCGAGAACAGCCTGATTTGCTTGTGCTCGATGTGATGCTGCCCAGGCTGGATGGTTTTGCTGTTTGTAGAAGGCTTAGGGCTGAGTCTTGCGTGCCGATTATTTTCCTCTCAGCATTAGAGGCCATTTCTGAACGTGTGGCTGGACTTGATCTTGGGGCAGATGATTACATTCCTAAGCCCTTTAGTCCGAAGGAACTGGAGGCTCGTATTGCCACGATTCTGCGTCGGGTTGGTCCAGGTTCCGCTACGGCTGAAATCAGAGATCTGCCAGTTGGGCAGGGTGTTCTGCGAGTTGGTGATTTGGTGGTTGACACCAATCGCCGCCAGGTGAGTCGTGCAGGAGAGCGTATCGGTCTCACCTACACCGAATTCAGTCTTTTGGAACTGTTGTTCCGTGAACCTGGACGGGTGGTACCCAGGGCCGAAATCTTGGAGCAGCTCTGGGGTTATCCCCCTCGCCGGGCGGCCGACTTGCGTGTGGTCGATGTTTATGTCGCTCGTTTGCGCGGCAAGCTCGAGCCAGACCCCCGCAATCCAGAGCTAATCCTTACGGTTCGTGGAATTGGTTACTCCTCCCAGCGCGTCGGAGATATGCCTGCTTCTGCTTCTGCTTCTGCTTCTGCTCCTGCTCCTGCTCCTGCTCCTGCTCCTGCTTCGGTTGCGAGTTGATTAAGTCGATGGGGTGAGTAGAGCAGCGACTCCATCGACCGGCAAGATGGCGAGGTCAGTCCTGAGTGCCTTGTCTGAGCTGCGTGAGACTCGCCTGGAAAAGGCACAAGCCCTCAAAGAGCTGGGGAATGGGCCTTATGCCCTGCGATTTGAGTTAAGCCATCGCACCGCTAACTTGCAGGCGGATCATGCTGATTTGGCCAAGGGGGAGGAGAGGCTTCTCACTGTGTCTGTGGCTGGTCGGGTGATGACCCGTCGTGTCATGGGCAAGTTGGCTTTCTTTACCTTGGCGGATGAGACCGGCACGATTCAGCTGTATTTGGAGAAGGCCACCCTTGATGCGGCGGCATCAAATGAGCTGGCTTCAGGGACTTTTGGGCAGCTCACCACTCTTGTTGACGCGGGCGACTGGATTGGGGTCACCGGCGTTCTTCGTCGCACTGACCGTGGTGAGCTCTCGGTGAAGGTTCAGCAGTGGCAGATCTTGAGCAAATCATTGCAACCCTTGCCGGATAAGTGGCACGGTTTAGCTGATGTGGAGAAGCGCTATCGGCAGCGCTATCTGGATCTGATTGTGTCGCCTCAATCGCGTGAGACTTTTCGCCGCCGGGCATTGATGGTGAGTGCAATCCGTCGATGGCTCGATGATCGTGCCTTCTTGGAAATTGAAACACCGGTGCTTCAGGCTGAGGCCGGTGGCGCCGAAGCTAGGCCATTCATTACTCACCACAACACACTCGATCTTCCTCTTTATCTGCGTATTGCCACAGAGCTGCATCTCAAGAGGCTTGTGGTTGGTGGTTTTGAGCGGGTCTATGAGCTTGGGCGCATCTTTCGTAACGAGGGGATGAGTACTCGCCACAACCCTGAATTCACTTCTGTAGAGGTTTATCAGGCCTATGCGGATTACATCGACATGATGGACCTTACTGAGCAGTTGATTTCCTCAGTTTGTACTCAGATCTGTGGGTCTACCAGGATCACTTATCAGGGCATAGAAATCGACCTGACGCCCCCTTGGCGGAGAGCCAGCATGCACGAATTGGTGCAAGAGGCGACGGGGCTTGATTTCATGGATTTTGCCGATCGTGAGGTAGCGGCTTCGGCTATGGCGCGGGCAGGTCTAGAGGTGCCGTCTAAGGCCGACAGTGTGGGCCGCTTGCTTAATGAGGCCTTTGAACAAGCAGTGGAGGTAAGTCTGATCCAGCCAACATTTGTGCTCGATTATCCGATTGAGATCTCGCCTCTTGCCCGACAACATCGCAGCAAACCAGGATTGGTCGAGCGCTTTGAATTGTTCATTGTGGGTCGGGAAACAGCCAATGCTTTTAGTGAGTTAATCGATCCCCTTGATCAGCGTCAGCGGCTTGAGGCTCAGCAAGCACGTCGTCAGGCTGGGGACCTGGAGGCTCATGGGGTTGATGAGGATTTTCTTCAGGCTCTTGAGGTGGGCATGCCACCTACCGGCGGCTTGGGTATTGGCATCGATCGCTTAGTGATGTTGCTCACCGATAGCCCTTCAATACGTGATGTGATTGCTTTCCCTCTGCTTCGACCGGAGCTCAAAACTTGATTTTCAACGTCGGGAACCGCCGCAGTGGATAATTAACTCAATGGCATGGTCCTATTTCTATGAGTGGCGAGCGCGTAGGTTTCCGCTTCAAACACGCCGATGCGGTGGTCAAGCGCAATCCCCAGGGTCGATCAAGGCGCGGGTGGGTGATGGAACCCGTTGAGCAGACCACCAGTCGCGGCACCAAGATGCCCGCCTATCGCATTCGCTGGCGTGATAGCGAGCGTCCAGAAATTGTGCTTCAGCACATGCTGATTGCTGATCCAGATCCAACCCCTCCTCCGGAGAACGTGAGCCTTGAGCCGCCGGCCCCAAAAGCCTGACTTAATTAGTCTTGTCGCGTTTTCGTATGAGCTCTTGCAGTTCTTGTTGGGCTGCAAATCGTTTCCAGTCCTCTTCAAGAGTGGAGCTATTTTTTGCTGACTGTTCAGAAAGTGCGCAAAATTTTCGCTCGACGTCTTTGAAGCGATTGCCCAGTTGATCCAAATCGGACCATAGTTGCCGACCCTGCTCCATTAAATCGGCTATGTGTTGCTCGGCCCGATCGGCCAGGGCCGAGGCTCCTGCCTTTCTGGCACGATTCGATCGAGTGCTCCACTCCCGAACTTCGCCGGCAAGGGTGAGGAGTTGCCGGCGAAGTTCCTCTGCTTCTTTTTGAAGTTGCTGTCGCTGCCTTTTCAGGTTTTGGTAATGGTCTTTTTGGTGTTGTTGGTGGAGTAGTAACTCCTGATATGGATTCTCGCGGAGGAAGTCGGTCAACCTCTCCTCCAAGACTCGTTCCAGTTCGTCGAGCCAGGTTGCGCTCATGACTGATCTGGGGCACGGGTGATCAGTGGGGCTTCGATCTCCTCTTGCAGGGGTTTGATAGCGCCCTCACGCGAGTGCAGTAACAGTTGGGTGAGTCTTGCCAAGCTTCCTTCCCCTAGGTCAAGCTCTGTCAGTCGTTCAAAAGCCCTTCGATAGATTGCTTCTAGCTCCTGAATCAGGCTTTCACGTTCTTGTCGCACGTTCTGGCGTTGCTGTTCTCGGCTCATTTAGCACTTCTTCTTTCTGCTCAGCTCAGTCTGACGGTTCCAGCAGATGCAGCGAGAGTGAATCGGCAGAGTCGTGCCATCTTTGGTTGATTCTCCAGCCCGCCTTTTCAGCCAGTCTGGCTGCATCTTGTGGGTTGTATTTGACGCTGTATTCGGTGATTAATGGTTCTCCGGCGCTGAACGACCAGGTGCTGTTGTCAATCACTATTGTTTGACTGCAGCGGCTCACTAGAGCCATTTCGATGCGATGAAACTCCTCTTGCCAACGGGCTCGATAAGAGAAGTGGTCCGGTCTGAAATCTGCTTCAAGCTCACGATTGAGACGATGCAACAGGTTGCGCGCGAAAGCTGCTGAGATGCCTGCCGCATCATTGTAGGCAGCCTCGAGCTGGGTTGGATCACGGGGTTGGTCGAGACCGAGCAGCAGGGGACCACCTCCTAGTAGCTTTCGGAACCGACGAAGCACTGTCACTGCTTCTTTTGGTGTGAAGTTGCCTAGGGAGCTGCCGGGAAAAAAGCCGATGCAGCGCACACCCTCGAGCCGGGGGTGGGGCGGTAGCGCCTGCATGCTGCTGTGGTCGCAGCAGATGCCTAGTATTGACAACATGGGATAGGTGTTGGCGAGTCTGGTTAGCGAATCCCTTAGAGCTGCTTGGCTGATGTCCAGGGCCACAAAGGTTGACGGCCGGATTGCTGTTAGTAGGGGGGAAACCTTGCGGGCATTGCCGATGCCGAATTCCACGATGACGCCATCTCCTACGGCTTTGGCAATGGCTGGTGCATTCTCTTCCAGCAGCTTGATCTCTGTCCTGGTTAGGCCGTATTCAGGTTGTTCGCAGATCTGGGCAAATAGGCGTGATCCTTTCGCGTCGTACAACACCCAAGCCGGCAGTTGCCGCGGCTGGCATTTGAAGCCTGACTGCACCAGCTGCTTCAGATCCGCAGGGGCGGGATGTAGGTCAATCAGCTCGATGCTCATCGTGCCAGGCGCAGTCCTGCAGCCATCCAACGGTTTGCTGGTGCAAAGAAGTTCCGGTAGGTGTCGCGCCCATGGCCTTCCGGCGTGAGCCAGCTGCTACCGCGAAGAACAAACTGGGAGCTCATGAATTTTCCGTTGTATTCACCCACAGCGCCTGGGGCGGGAAGGAATCCCGGATAGGGCCTATAAGGACTTGCCGTCCATTGCCACAGCTTGCCGTGAGCATCGTGGATGAGAGGTTGATGCTGTTGTAGGGCCACTTCCCATTCCGCTTCGCTGGGTAATCGAGCACCACACCACCGTGCGTAGGCATCGGCCTCGAACCAGCTCAAATGGCGCACCGGTGCTTGTGGATTCAGGCGCCGCCTTCCTCCCAGGGTGAATTCTTCCTGCCATTGATCTGCAGGTCCGTCGCCGCGCCAGTACCGGGGAGCCTGCCATCCCAGTTGTTGTTGTACGGCCCAGCCCTCACTCATCCAAAGTTCTGGGCGTTGATATCCCCCATCTGCGATAAAGCACCTGAAGTCGTCGTTGCACACCAAGTGATCCATCAGGGCAAAGGCCTCCAGCCAGATGCGATGCGACGGCCCCTCGTTGTCGAAATGGAATCCCGCGCCAGCATGGCCGATTTCATAGAGGCCTCCATCGCAGGAGATCCAGCGGGCTTTGGTTGGCTCTAAAGGTCCCAGATGATGATCGGCGCCAGTTTGATAAGCAGGCTCTACCGGTTGTCGGCTGAAGCCATCCAAGAGATCCATCAACAGCAATTCCTGATGCTGCTGTTCGTGATGTAGACCCAGTTCTGCCAGTTGCTGGATGTCTTCTTGGTCAGCGTCCGGGGAGGTCAGGAGTTGCGTTAATGCAGCGTCCACCCGTTGCCGCCAGGCCAAGACCTCCCTGATTGTCGGTCGGGTCAGGACACCCCTTGAGGGTCTTGGATGGCGTGCCCCGGCCGCTTCGTAATAGGAGTTGAATTGATAATTCCAGCGTGGATCACAGCCTTCGTAGCCTTTGAGATAGGGCTGAAGCAAAAAGGTGTCGAAGAACCAGGTGGTGTGAGCAAGGTGCCATTTCGGCGGACTTGCATCGGGCATGCCCTGAAGGCAGAGATCTTCCGGTTCGAGGGGTGCAACCAGCGATTCACTTCGCTGTCGCACTGTCAAGAGCAGGTTCAGCATGAGGAAACGGTTTTACTGATCCCCACTTGTGCGCCCAAGCACCACGGCCGCATGGATCTGATCATAGAAACGCTCTTGGCCACGGAAGGGCACTGATAGGGAAATTTCCCTTGGACAAACGATCCAGGCAATCTACTGAGTGGCATCGATCGATCTGGTCGCAAAATATGTTGGGTTCGCGTCTTCTGCTTGGGTTGAACTGGTTATCAGTCAGGGCGGTTGAAGTTTCTGGTTCGGCTTGAAAATGAAAGTGTAAAGTTTGGAGGCAGTCGAATCCATTATTTTCTGCGTTCATTGTAATTCAGTTCCTAGGCTTCCTGCTGTTATTTGTGCTCTTAGTGCTTTGTCCGAGGCGATCTTTGATATGGCTATGGCGTTATGATTTGCTGTCCTTGAATATTAATTTGTGCTGAATCATCCGCCATTGGGTGCACTTGGCTTCTGGTTTGGTGTTGATCCTGGATGCAAGTTGCTTGCTCCTAGGGTTGCGTATGAAAGGTCTTTAATTGCCATAACTTATTTAATAATATGACTTTTTGTTTTCTCTTTTTGTGATGATTTCTCATTCGTCAATGCTCGCTAGTGCTTTAGCTGGCTTTGGTAGTGCAATTGCTTGTTCAGGTGTATTTGTCAGAGCAGAATTTTTTCTGGTTATGGTAAGCACGGTTCTGCGATTGCAATTATCTATAGCCGTGCGGCTACGGGTGTAGCATTTTTCTGATCATTGCTGTTCTATCTCTTGAGCTTGGATGGGCCTTGACTTTTTCAATGTTTGGCTTTACTGAGCTTTAGATGATTGCCTTTTGCAATCCGCTGGACTTCTTGATGGTGACCTCTTCTGCTCCTGATTCGATATTTCAGATCTTCATTTCCGAGCAGAACACTGAGCCTCCAGAGTTGCTTCAATCGGCAATAGGCTCGGTGCAGCAATGTTTTGCTGCTTACAACTACATTCGTCACAGCGGTGAGACTTTGCGCGCATTCATCGAACAGGCTTTCGATGCCGAGGTGGTGGCGGCTTACGACAAACTGCGACCCTATGCCTATAAGGCTGATCTGGGGCGTTACTGCTTGCTGTATCAATTTGGAGGTTGGTACGCCGACATCAGCATTCGGATGCGTCAACCGGTGAGCCCAGTTGGGAGCGATGTGGAGCTTGTCTATTTCTTTGATTTGGGTGATGGTGTGGTGCCTGTCAGGAGTTTGTTTGATGTATCTAATTCGCTGATTTACGCAACCCCGCGACATCCAGTGATGGAGCTCGCGATTAACAAGGCTGTACGTCACTGCCAGCAGGAGTATTACGGCCCAACGATCTATTCGCCAACGGGCCCTTCGGTGCTGGGTGCTGCTATCGCTGCTGATTCTCCATCTGAAAAGCATGTTTTTGGTCATTTGATGGCCCTTACCCCCAATCACCCACGCCGTAATCTCTCCTTTGTGTTGCCGGATGGTCAGATTATTGCCTTGTTCAAGAAGGGCTGGATGGCGCCTGGTGATGTGTTGTTCGGACAACGGGAGGGTACTAACAATTACGCTGATCTATGGATCCAGCGAAAGGTTTACGGCTGATTAAATGGAGGCCTCAAAGCACGAATAGCTTTGAGAACGCGGCCGGGGTAGTTCTGGGCGGTGTAAGCCTCTCTCTTGCCTTGAAAGTTTTCGTCCTGCTGATGAGCCATTGGTTGGCCAGCAGAGCAGCGGTGTGGCGTGAAGATCGCCAGACCAGTGTTGAAGCACATGCACCATTTCGTGGCTGATCAGGGTGCAGAGTTCCACTGGGCTGGGCTTTTTGGCTTTTCGAGTCAGCAATATTTCCCCAGGTTGTCCTGGCGTTGCGTGATATGCCGCATCGAGGCTGTGCATGCTCTCGTTTTGCCAGCGCACCTCTACCCCTAGCCGCTCAGCTTCTTTAAGGAAATTCTCCACGCACAGTTCTGCATTCATTTCTATTAACTCCCTAGGGCGCCACTAGCGACTAGTTGGATAAGACTGAGTTGCTCCATAACACCATGATTGAGTTCAAAGCTTTTCAGCACAGTGTTGCGAGCAGCTTCACCCAACCTCTTTGCCTTGCCTCGATCACGCAACAGTTCCGTAATAGCTGCTGCAATATCTTTGGATTTGAAGAAATCCACCAGCAATCCATTGTATTCGTGTTCGATCACTCTTTGCACAGGTGCTGTTGCGGAACCGACAATTGCGCAGCCTGTGCTCATCGCTTCAAGCAGGCTCCGGCTCAGAACGAATGGGTACGTTAAATAAACATGTACTTGGGAAAGCTGAAGTATTGGTAAAAACTCTTCGTAAGCGACTTTGCCACAGAAACTAACTTTCCTGGGGTCGTACTGACCTTTGATCTCTTTGAGGAATACATCTTTCCATTCACCTTCTGGGCAAGCGGCCCCGTAACTTATGCCTTCTGTCTTGCCAGCTATCAATAAATGGGCATCTGGTTCAAGACGTTGCAGTTCAGGAATGGCTCTAATCATGGAGTGGCATCCGCGGTATGGCTCCAGCGACCGATTCACAAATGTGCCAACTTTTCTCCTGGCTGGAGCACCGTTCCGTCGGCAAGAGTGACAGCTTTGGATGAGTGATAGGGAAGGCAGCCGTTGGCCATTGCTTTTTGCACTTCTCACGGCTGCATTTCTTTGACTCTTATCGTGATTGATTCCTTGAAGTTGCCTTCCCTCATTCTGGTCGCGATTGCAACTGCTTTCATATTGGCGGTGGCGGGCTCAGGCTTGGTGCTCGTTGATGATGGCTTTCTAATGCGTTGTCAGGTGAGCAATGAAGCCACGTTGCTGATGAATTTTTGCTGGGGACCGGTTACTGCTCTTGGGTCAATCGCAGCTGTTTTCATGCATGGGGCTTCAGATGCAGTTTTGTCCATATTATTGTTGACAGTCGTAGTCCTTTTTTCTGCAGGTTTAAGTCTACGTAATCTTCAGCGATAAAGATTATTTTTAAGGCAATCTTTTCTTCTTGAAACGAGTCGATTCTGCTGTTTAACTTTGCGGAAGCGGTTGCAATGGGTTGACCATTAGTACGATCAGCCCATCAATGCTTCGGCGTCACGTGAGCGAACCCAGCGCCGTGGTTGCCGGCACTGTGCTGGCACAGCGCTATCGGTTGGATGCGACCATCCAGAATTCGAACTCGATCCAGGGTGTGCTTTGGCGTGGGGTCGACATCCGCGAAGGTGACACATCGGTTGTGCTCCGCCAAATCAGCGATGCCGCTACAAGGCAGCGCTTTCAGAAGTTTTGGCCTGAGCTTCAATCTCTTTCCCATCCCCAGTTGCCGCGTTGTGGCGAATTGTTCGAGGCGGATGTCAGCCTCTGGGCGGTGCGTTACTGGCAGGAGGGTGTTACTTATCGAAAGCTTCAGCAGAAACGGGCCGAGCGTCAGTTGGTCTTCGGTGCTGGAGAAGTGTTGCAGTTGCTTTTGCAGTTGCTACCGCCTTTGATTGCGTTGCATGCCAAGGGGTTGGTGCATGGTGATATCAATCTCAGCACCCTGTTGAGGCGTCATCAGGACGGCTTGCCGGTGCTGTTGGACTTTGGCTTACTGCAGCCCCAAGGGACTATCCCTTGGGGTGGTGTTACTTCAGCGTATGCCTCAATTGCTCAGAGCAGTAGCGAAACAGCTGAAGCTTGGATGGATTTGCATGGCTTGGGCGTTACAGCACTGACTTTGCTGACTGGTCGTTGCCCCGAGGAACTTTGGAACAGTGATGTTCAGTCTTGGGGCTGGCCAGAGTCTTTTGAGGTGGATGGGTCTTTTCGCCACGTGTTGGAGCGAATGTTGAGTGAGGCTCCTGACCAGCGTTTTGAAAAGGCATCGGATGTGATCTGTGCCCTTCAATCTTTGATCATGCCCGAAAGCATCGGTCCTAAGCTCATAGCAGATCGCACTCTGGCACTCGCGCCTCAAGCAGTGTCTTTATCCGATCCCCCCTCGTGTACCTCGCAATCGCTCTTGACGGAGCATCGTTCTGTCAATCAGCCGCTGCGGCGGCGGGCTGAAGAACGGGAGCAGGCCGCTGAAGGCAGCCTTTGGTCTGTTGTAGGTGCCTTGTTGGCGTCTGCGTTGGTAGGCACGGCGATTGGCTGGTTCTTGCTCAGTCGTAGTTCCCAGCTAGGGATGGAGCCTGCCAGGGATCGAGATTTAGTGGGCAATCTTCCAGTGGAGAGCCCATCAGCAGTAGAGGTGGATGATCGGCAGCAGTTATTGAGTCGGCTGCGTGCTTTGCAGGTCAAACAAAGTTGGTTTCTGCAGTTGGTGGATGCCAGTGTGCTGGCTCGTTTCCCTCATAGAGGTGGTCGCTTCCCCTCCGATGCTCTGGATGATGTTCCCTTGCGCCAGGTTTGGAATGACTTGGCTGAGGAATGGTTGGTCAGGATCGAACAGCTATCGCCTCAGCTGCGCCGGCGTTTAGGTGAGTTGAAGAACACTGACTGGCAGGAGCAGCGTGAAGGTCTGAGCGAATTGGGGGTGCATGGCCGTGTGATTGAGCAGTTGGTTACGGCAGGAGCACAGAAACTGCTTTTGGGTTCGTTCAATGATCAGAAGCCTTCAGAGCCCTATTTGCAGTTCTGGTATGCGGCAGCTCTGCGCAGCCTGGCTGATGTGCAGATCGAGACCCTCAAGGCCAGACCTTCAATTCCCACGGTGTTTTCTACAAGGGTTTCTCCTGGGGCTGCGCGCTTGATTTCTATTCAGGTGCCTCCTGGGCATCGACTAGTACTAGAAATCAATGGCACGCCGTTGATGCAGATGACCGTCTATGGCTCACAGGGTGATGTCATTGCCGAGCGCGGATCGTTGCGCGTGGTGACCCTTGAGCGAGAAGCAGGCTCGCCTGTGCAAGTGCTGGTGACCAACGAGGGGTTGGCAACAGCTTTATTTACCCTCTCTTGTCGTGCCGATCAGAAAGCTTCTATGTCTTTACCAGCTTTGGATCCGAATCCGTTGGCGGATTCAGCTACTGGTTTCCTTGGTCGGTCAGAACACCCTTCTCGAACATCGACATTGCCTCGTGCTTCGGCGAAAGAAAACTTTCTTCAGCCTCATTGACCCCCTTGGCTGATCAGTAGCGCGCCAGAGCGGACTTCACTTCTCGATCGGCTTGTTTGCGTTTCTCTTCTTGGCGTTTGTCGTGCAGCTTGCGACCTTTGCCCAACCCAATGGTGAGTTTGATCCATGAACCTTTGAGATGAAGGTTGAGGGGAATCAGTGTGAGCCCTTTTCTGTCGAGTTGGCCGCGAAGTTTATCGATCTCACGTCGATGCGCGAGCAGTTTGCGTGTTCGTAGTGGATCGTGATTGAAGTAGCTGCCGGCATGGCTATGAGGGGAGATATGAACGTTGAGGAGCTGTAGCTCGCCCTTGCGAATCAGGCAGAAGCCATCGCGGAGATTGGCTTGGCCGGCCCGGATTGACTTGACTTCGGTTCCCACCAATTCAATGCCAGTTTCGAGGGTGTCGAGGATCTCGTATTGATGCCTTGCCAGACGGTTGTCCGCGAGTAGACGGTTGGCCGCGGCTCGAGCTGCAGCAGTCGCTTTTTTGTTTACTCCCTTGGCCATCTGCGTATACCGATGCTTTCGACCCTATCCAGGGATCGGTACTCTTCCAACATGGCGATTGTGTCTTCCAGTGCTGGCCGAGCTGATTCCCAGCCGCCAGCAGCAAAGTCTCGGGTGGTAGATGCTTCGCCTTTGCCTGAAGAGGCCAGTCCAGCTCGAGAAGATGGGCTTAGGCCTAGGCGTTTGGAGGACTACATCGGTCAGCGTGAGCTTAAGCAGGTGTTGGGGATTGCCGTTAAGGCGGCCATCGGCAGAGGCGATGCTTTGGATCATGTTTTGCTCTACGGCCCTCCGGGTTTGGGCAAAACCACCATGGCCATGGTTTTGGCTGAAGAATTGGGGGTTAAGTGTCGGGTTACCAGTGCGCCTGCTCTCGAGCGCCCTCGTGACATCGTTGGTCTGTTGGTGAATCTGCAACCTCGCGAGGTTTTATTCATTGATGAGATTCATCGGCTCACAAGGGTTGCTGAGGAATTGCTGTATCCAGCAATGGAGGATAGGCGTCTCGACCTCACCGTGGGCAAGGGCAGTACCGCTCGCACCAGGGCATTGGAGCTGCCTCCGTTCACCCTTGTGGGTGCTACCACCCGCGCTGGTGCCCTTAGCTCGCCGCTGCGGGATCGTTTCGGTCTTATTCAACGATTGGAGTTTTATGGCCTGGAGGATCTGCAAGCGATTGTTGAGCGGGCGGCGGGCCTGCTGAGGTTGCAGTTAACTGCGCAAGCCTGCCAGGAGATTGCTCGTCGCTGTAGGGGTACGCCGAGGATCGCTAACAGATTGCTGCGACGGGTTCGTGATGTAGCGAGTGTCTGTGGTGGGGAGAGCTTGATCGATGCTGCATTGGTGGATGAGGCTCTCACTTTGCATCGGGTCGATGCTCGGGGTCTTGATGCCAGTGATCGGCGCTTGTTGGACTTGTTGCTGGAGTCTCATGGCGGTGGCCCGGTCGGTTTGGAGACTTTGGCTGCCGCTTTGGGGGAGGATCCAGCCACTCTTGAAGCAGTGGTAGAACCATTTCTGTTGCAGCTGGGTTTTTTGCAGCGAACTCCGCGTGGGCGCGTGGTGACTGGCGCGGGGCGACGCCATCTCGGTTGGCCGGCGTTGCCATGAGCTTGCTCCAGGGGTTGAGAAACTTGGCGTCTAGATGGTCAGGGTTGCTTTTAGTTGCGCTGTTGCTGGTGATGGATCCCGTCACTGGAGCAGCTACCCCAGCACTTCAGCCTCTTTTTGAGCAGGCACTCGAGGCTTCTCGACAGGGTGATTTTCAAGCAGCCCTACCTCTTTGGGATGAGTTTCTTGAGCTTGCGCCCGATCAGCCTGCGGCGTGGAGCAATCGCGGCAATGTGCGGTTGATTTTGGGTGATCCGGAGGGTGCGATCGTTGATCAAGCTAGGGCCATGGAATTGGCCCCAGCAGAGCTTGACCCTCATCTCAACCGTGGTATTGCTGAGGAGGCATTGCAGCATTGGCAGCAAGCCGCCAGCGATTACAACTGGATTCTTGAGCGCGATGCTGTCAATGCATCGGCTCTTTTCAACCTGGGCAATGTTGTGGGCTCTCAGGGCGATTGGTTGCAGGCAGAAGCTCTTTACAGCAAGGCCTCTGACGCCAGCCCAGGCTTTGCGATGGCTAGCTCCAGCAAGGCGTTAGCGGTTTATCAGCTGGGGGAATTTGATCTGGCGGAGAAGGAACTGCGTGCATTGATTCGCCGTTATCCCATGTTTGCCGATCCTCGTGCGGCCCTTAGCGGTCTTTTATGGCATTACGGTTCATTTGGTGAAGCTGAAAGCCACTGGACTGCTGCAGTCGGGCTTGATAGCCGCTATCGCCAACGGGATTGGTTGTTGCAGATCCGCCGATGGCCACCACAGCCCACGGCTGATCTGATGGATTTCCTTGCTTTGTTGGAGGCTCCATGACTCTCCTTCTTCATTGGAGCGAGCGTCTTGATCAAGCTTTGCCCGAGCTGATTGAGTTGCGGCGCCATCTGCATGCTCATCCAGAACTGAGTGGTGAGGAGCATCAGACGGCAGTCCTTGTGGCCGGTCAGTTGCGCAGGGATGGTTGGCGGGTGTCTGAGGGGGTAGGGCGCACAGGCGTGTTGGCGGAGTTGGGGCCAAGCGGTGGTCCGTTTGTGGGCCTGCGGGTGGATATGGATGCCCTGCCAGTAGAAGAGCTCACAGGGCTTGTTTATGCCTCACGGCGAGAGGGGGTGATGCATGCCTGTGGCCATGACCTGCATACCTGCATTGGCCTTGGGGTTGCCAGGTTATTGGCCAAAGAGGAGTCATTGCCAATAGGCGTAAGGCTGTTGTTTCAACCGGCAGAAGAATTGTGCGAAGGGGCTCGTTGGATGCGTATGGACGGGGCGACCGATGGCCTCGAGGCCCTTTTTGGGGTTCATGTTTGTCCGGAATTGCCGACTGGAAGTATCGGTGTACGCAGTGGGTGCTTGACGGCTGCTGCGGGAGAGTTGGACATCGAAGTGATCGGTGAAGGAGGCCACGGTGCAAGGCCTCATCAGGCTATGGATGCCATTTGGCTTGCCGCTCGAGTTGTTTGTGGACTGCAGGAGGCGATCAGTCGTCGCTTGGATGCTCTGCATCCTGTGGTGGTGAGTTTCGGCAAGATCGAAGGTGGTCAGGCTTTCAATGTGATTGCAGATCGAGTTCGGTTGCTGGGTACGGTCCGCTGTTTGGATGGGGCTGTTTTTGACAAGCTCCCAGCTTGGATCGAGCAGATTGTTCAGGCCATCTGTGGAAGTTTTGGGGCAGAGGCGATCGTGCGCTATCGCAGCATTACTCCGCCTGTTTACAACGATCCTGAGCTCACAGACCTATTGGAAAGTTGTGCTATCTCTCAGTTAGGGAAAGAGCGTGTGTTGCGGCTTGAACAACCCTCTCTTGGTGCTGAAGATTTTGCAGAACTACTACAAAAGGTACGTGGAACGATGTTCCGATTAGGGGTTAGCGGTCCAAAGGGGTGCGCGCCTTTACACAATGGTCAATTCTGCCTAGAGGAGAGCAGTCTTGGTGTGGGGATTCGGGTGCTGACCGCCACCCTATTGGCTTGGATGGATGAGCGTTCAAGGCTGGCTTTGGAGAGGACATGAAGCGTCTTCGCTATCCCTTGCTATCTCTTGCAGCCCCCTTGCTGATCGTCTTGGCCATGCTCGGTTTGATGCATCGGCAGGGCAGCGATCGATTGCAGTCACTGCCAGCAGTTTTGGTGGGTGCTGGTCTAATTGTCAGCGGGGCGGTGGGCCGCCGCCGTCGCCGCAGAAAGCTGCTTGTGGCACTTCGCAGCACCCAAACCGAGGAGCACTGACGTCGTCATGTTGAACACCTCTATGTCGTTATCACACTTGGACCTTGAAGCGCTGCAGGACAAGATCCATGCGGTTTTGCACGTTTAGCGGAATGGACTGCGGCTCTGATCCAAAACCACTGCTAGGTTTTGAAAAACACTAGGGGTGCCACTCAGCAAACTCTGAGTGGCTGAGATCACACCCTCCGAACCTGATACGGGTTGTGCCGGCGCAGGGAAGTGAAATGACGTGATCATTGGTTTTCCGCCACCACCTGGTTTCACTTTCGCCTTTTGATCATGCGCGCCTCTTGGGTGGCTGCCCGTAAGGGTCAGGCCAATGTCTCGCAATTGCATTTCGCTCGACAGGGCGTTGTCACTCAAGAAATGGACTACGTGGCCAGGCGTGAAAACTTGCCTGAATCACTTGTCATGGAGGAGGTGGCCAGGGGCAGGATGATTATTCCTGCCAACATCAATCATTCAAATTTAGAGCCGATGGCGATTGGTATCGCCTCCAGCTGCAAGGTGAATGCAAACATTGGCGCCTCACCTAATGCCAGTGATGTAGCTGAAGAGCTCAAGAAGCTCGAGCTGGCAGTTAAATATGGCGCAGACACCGTGATGGATCTATCCACTGGAGGGGTCAATCTTGATGAGGTGCGCACGGCGATCATCAATGCTTCACCCGTGCCGATCGGCACTGTGCCTGTCTACCAGGCGTTGGAAAGCGTGCATGGCTCGATTGAGAAGCTCGATGAAGATGACTTTTTACACATCATTGAGAAGCATTGCCAGCAGGGTGTCGACTATCAGACCATTCACGCCGGCTTGTTGATTGAGCACCTTCCGCTGGTGAAGGGACGCCTGACAGGCATCGTCAGTCGCGGGGGTGGAATCCTGGCGCAGTGGATGCTTTATCACCACAGACAGAACCCTCTTTTTACCCGCTTTGACGACATCTGCGAGATCTTCAAGCGCTACGACTGCAGTTTTTCACTTGGTGACTCTCTCCGCCCTGGTTGTCAGCACGATGCTTCTGATGCAGCTCAACTTGCCGAGTTGAAGACCCTTGGAGAATTGACCAAGCGAGCTTGGGCACATGACGTGCAGGTGATGGTCGAGGGTCCTGGTCATGTACCAATGGATCAGATCGAATTCAATGTGCGGAAGCAGATGGAAGAGTGCAATGAGGCACCCTTTTATGTGCTTGGCCCTTTGGTGACAGATATCGCACCGGGTTATGACCACATCACGAGTGCAATTGGCGCGGCGATGGCAGGCTGGTATGGAACAGCGATGCTTTGTTATGTGACCCCGAAGGAGCATTTGGGTCTGCCAAACCCTGAGGATGTTCGTGAGGGCTTGATTGCCTACAAAATTGCTGCGCATGCCGCTGACATCGCTCGTCACCGGCCGGGTGCTCGAGATCGCGATGATGAATTAAGCCGAGCAAGGTACAACTTTGATTGGAACAAACAGTTTGAGCTTTCACTTGATCCAGAGCGAGCCAAGCAGTATCACGATGAAACTTTGCCAGCTGACATTTACAAGCAAGCTGAGTTTTGTTCAATGTGTGGTCCAAAGCACTGTCCAATGCAGACCAAAATTACGGATGAGGATCTGGAAGGTCTCGAAAAATCTCTACAAAGTAAAGGGAAGGCTGAGTTGTCAGCTTAGAAGGGTGAAACAATCAAATCATCACTTGCTTGACTCTTATGTGATATTTGCATAGATAATGTATCTGGCCATGATGCAATGAAAAACCCATTAAAATTCTAGAATATTCGCTCTTATAATGTTTTGCTTTTATCGCCAAGCATAAATAGATGTTAAGCCATTGATGCCTTAGAGCCATTCCTGTTGGCAACCTTTGAAAAGGCCAATAGCGATCTTCTTTAAGACCTGCTATCTTCTCACTTTGCGCTATACATTTTTCATAATTGGGTATTTAGATTTGCTTCTTGAAAAAACTATAGTCCAGAAAATTTACTGCCATTGAGAATTATTTGTTCAACACATCTGGCGTATTGATTTCCGCACCAGGAATCAGTTGCAGACTTGTCTTTCAGCTACTAAGTCATTCACTAATTGTTATGACCATTTTCAATGTTGGCGAAGTGCTATGCGTCCGCGCCAGGCTTTATTCTTTAATTTGACGATGCTTAATTGGCTACTCATGACATCCTGCCTCCCAGTAAGTTTCTTTTATCGCTGTAGCCTCAGCCATGAAAGGACTTATTCAAAACCCTAGAAGAGGGGTGCCGATACTTAGGGCATGGCAGAAAGATGGCCCTATCGGTAAGCATTTATACCTAGTAGTTATGCTAGGGCTGTTGTATGGGCTAGCGAATTGGTTGCTTAGATTATGCTTTTTTCAAATCAATCACTCATCAGTGTTCTAGGACATCTACTGAAGGCATACAGGCATTTAATAGTTTACTCAAAGAGCATGAGCTTCGTTAGAATTGGCAACTAATTAGTCCTAATTATTCTTAATTGCTACAAAGTTACCACTTATAAGAGATGTCGCAGCGCTAAAAGCTGACATGATCAGAAATATGAGATGTTAAGCTCAATCATGATCAATGTAAAGATGTATATGTATTTCAGTGCAATATCAAGGCATAGATTGGATTATCTAATCTTGGAAATAATTGGATTTAGACATTTTTGCACGATGATATTGGCAATAGACTGGATAGTGTTTATTATTGGGAAGCTCAATCCTTAAGCTATGAAGCTTTTACAGGTTTTCGGCATCTTCTTGATTGGTTGCTTGGCAGGTTCGCAAACAGTTTTATGTTTTCCGGAATCAGTACAGGCACCGCTTGCGTCTACAAATTCTCCTGCTACAACTAACTTAGGGTTTGGTTTTTAGGACCAGAATGTGAATCTTGCTAATTTGGATAGTCATGGTGTTATATGAAACGCTAATTGTGACTAATGCTAAAAGCATGCTCAAAAGTTGAGCTTTTTAGTTTGATTATTCGAAATCTTGAGCAGGCTTGCTATTCGGAAGGGAGACGTGCTGTTTGTAAAACTGCATCTCAGTTCAAATATCCAACTCTATTTTTCAGCAAGTCTTAATGAAACTTGTCTTCATTACACTTGTGAGTGATATTATGCCTGTTTCTAGTTAGCAATTAGAAAATCTAGCCATTTAAGCATATATTTGATTAGACAGGTTGAATAATTTGCTCATTAACCTGATTTTAATTTTATTTTTAATAGTCAATGCGCTTTTTGTTGACCTGTGATGATCATAAATCCTATAATTAGGGTTAGAAGTGCATTGCAAGCCATCGTGATCAGATTCGTCTGACTAAAAAAATCTGAGAACATAGTAGGTATGCTTGTTCTTATCTATTCTATGCCTCAGTCAAGGGTTGCATGCCATTCAATAGAACAATCTACGTAGGCTAAAAGGATTTGAATGATTTCTGTTATTCCTTGGAACTTTATTGGTAGGCTTGCTAGATTATCATTAGATAAACTATACATAAGCTAACTCCACAATAAGCAGGTCTTTAGATCTCGCAATCAAGAGAATAGGATAGCGAGTAAATAGTATTTAATGATTGAATGAGTATTGCTGGTGGAGTTTTGACGAGTTTATTTTAAGAAAACTGATCAGGATCGATCTAACACTGAAGTTCTGATCATCCAGCATTTTCTTCAAAACAACAAGCTGTAGCCCCGGATGTGAGGTTGAAGGATTAAGAAAAAAGAACAAGGCAATAGCATGAACAGCCTTTCGACTGGAACAAAGATACTAACCCTATAGGGCAAGAATGTACTCGCCAAATCTCGTTTTTTGAACACATACTCACTGATAATCTTGATTAATTAAGAATGTATCTTTATACTTACAGGGTTGCTAGTTTACTGATAATTGCACAGATTCAATGTCCTATGAGCAACTGAAAGCATTTGTGGCCAAAGTCAAGCAAGAAAAAACTCTACAAGATAAAGTTAAAGAAGAAAAGGCTGACCTTGTAGGTATTGCTAAGGATGCTGGCTTTACGATTACAACTGACGATCTGCGAATAGCATATACTGAGTGGGTGAGGGATTCACTGTCAAACTGAAATAAAAAAGATCAATACTCTTAGGATTATTCAAAATGCATTGACTTTCGACTCAATCTTCAATTCACCTATTATCTAATTATACGCATCTGAAATAATCTTAGGCTATAATTTTGAATAGCCTAAGAGTTATGCTGCCTAACAGGCAGACTGAAGAGTAATTTAGGCAATATATGCATTATGCAATTGTTTTAACGATTATACTTATACTACTCTAGCTACCGATAATAGTTATGCCTGAAATATGGAAGTGTAGTTTGCGAAGGTAGAATAGACAAATGGTCCATAAGCGATGTAATTGTAAATTAGTGATCTTTACCATTTATGAAGGCCAGATGATAGAATATATGTCTTCACCTGAGTGTTTATAGCCTTATTAGATTATAAACAGATTAAGTAGACCTATGCCTAAGCCAGAAGAACCCAACTCAGACATTGACCACTCGTCAGATGAAATGATAAAGGAGTTGTCAAAAGAAGATCGAAATGATGCTACAAGAGAATGGACTTTGTCTGAATGCCAAGAAAGATGGAAATCACTGAAAGATGCACAACGCTCTGGTTCAGGATTATCTATGAAGGAGTGGGAGAAAAGAAATGGTGAAGGAATTTGGTAAAATCAGACCTAGTTTATAGTGAACATTTAAATCTAAGTGCCAAGACCTACTTGGCAGACACATGGCTTCTTAATGATCAACAGTAGATGTTAAATTCTGTTATTATCACGTACTAATTGCTGTAGAAAGACTAACAGATGTGTGTAATGATTGTATATAGCTATTATAATCTGACATATTATATATATGCAGCAATTTGACGTGTAATTTAAGGCGTTATCAATTTATAATTGCGAATATAGGTTTTTGATTCTGTTTCTATTAACACCGAGATCTCCAAGACCTAGTCTCGAAGCAGACCTAACCTGAATGATTCCTTTGCCTTGTAATTTTAGGATTTCAAGATCATCTGGGAACCTAAAGATTAGGCTCCTCACAACACCATGCCAATAACTCTCTGTCCTTTCTACTACTTTTATCCTTGGTAAGGATTCAGCAATGTATATAAGCTTATCATATGACTTCTTTACATTATCAAACTTCCATTCGACAAGCACGCAGTTGGTAGGGATCAGACAACTTGACAGAGTACCATCCTTTGTTAAGACCATTAGTTGTTTTAGTTAGATGTGCTTTGATCAGTATTAAGGGATTGATTTATTCCTATAGAGATCTGCTCGTAGATCACCACTTTTAAATGTAGCATATCGATTGAGTAGTATCTAATGCGGATGGCAAGGTTTTAATCGAAAAGAGCGTTCCGGGATTTCATGATGTTAAAAGATGAATAATATGCATACTAATAGCAATTCAAGCTTTACTCAGTATTCTATACAAGTTGAATATATACTTCTCTAGTCTTGTGAAAATCAGAGGTGATTAAATATTGATTAATCATCAGACTTATGGCTATCATTTTTCCCATGCCACTAAGAGACATGAAGGGATTGTCTAAATGTTTGATACTTGCACAAATATCTTCAGGGATGTAGGCTAATTGCCTTTTCGACCAACTTAAAGTGCGTATTTGTACATGTTTATCTTTTTAAATTCACAATGCTAAATAATTACGACAGCAGGATCTCTTTGCAGATTAACCCTCATAGTCTATCTTTAGTCTTCACATATAATATACTGGAAACCAGTGTACCTAAAGCTATAACTGAAGCTGCTAACAGATATTGAAGATATACAGGAGGGAGATCAAAAAAGATGGGCAGTGGTAGCATAATGTCTAGCCTTTACAACAATCATAGCCTTATTTATCAGGGGTCATAAATATTTGGCATAGCATGATAAGCAACTCCACGATAATGAAGACAGGTGGTTTTTGGATTGCATGAAGATCTAATAGGAGTGAATTTTATTGATCTGATATCTTTTTCCACTCTTGATAACTATATTCTATTGCTTGTTCTATAACGAAGCTTTTCTTTGGCAATATTATATGCTTATCCTGATTTTATAGAAATAAAAAAGATCATAAATATACTTAATCTACTATAGACTGAGCATCTTATTGTTCAGACTATCAATAACTCACTTTAAGTTAGAAAGGATTATGCGAAAAACAGCTAAGGCAATCAAACCTTACTCTCTTGTCTATCGACTATCATAGCTATTGATGGCTATGAAATACTCACTTATTCAAATATATTCTCTGAATTAATAGCCCAAAACAATAAGGACAGTCTAGTCTTCGTAAACTTTGCCGAATCACTATTAATTTTAAGTTTTGCAGTAATTACAATAGATTTCTATAGATTTTGCTATAAAGTTCTTGACTTGTTGGCCAGCTCAATACCTATTAGAGACTTGAGAAACGTGTTGCTAAGATTATAAATAGAAGTAAATAACATATTTGCCCAATAATGATTATCTGACTAATATTGGCTTGCTAGTATAATTTAATACAGTAAAAATCTGGTTGTATTTGGAGATAATACATCATCTTTGTATCCAGAATCCTTCTTGATTTCTTTTATTTTTGGAAAACCCATCGTAGTTTCGTTAGTACGGATACTTTCTTATCACTATCAATCCAATCTCTCACCAGGAATCAATCAATCTAAAATCATCGCATATGCTTCCAACTAATTGACCCTAGCGATAATCTCAATATTGATATTTTCCTTTAGATAGTCCATGATTGCATTCCATTCCTTCTCTGTATATTCCATTGGATTGCCATCTCTCAATAGTCCAATATTTCCATTGACTATAATATCCTTTAGGCAATGATCGTTCATCTGTTTGTTCAGTTCGTGCAGAGCAGCTTGAATCGTAGGAGTATTTGGCATCATGTTTCCCTTAAATTGTAACGGTTTGCATTTCTTTGATCTTTGTTTTTAGCTTTTCATTCTCATCTCGTAGCGCTGTACATACTTTCATTAGGTCCGTCCTTTTCATTGATGTGGTTATTTTCCACTCCTTGTTGCCTTTAACTAACTCATCAATGGCCTTATCACTGATCTCTTTCTCTGTAACCTTTTCACCTCTCTTCATTTTACCCACTGCATCTTTTCGAGTTCCAGGATCAGCTTTCCCAATTGCTGCCAGCGTTCTCATGCTTGTGCCAACCAGTTCTTGGTCGGTCACGTCGGTATTCTTTAGCCATGACTCCCATGCCGAGGTTAGGTCTCTGATCTGGCCTGCAGTCATTGGGATGACGCCAGACTCTCTAAATCTTGTCCATTCCTGTTGCTTTTTTAGGACGCATTTAAGGCGATGGAGCTCAGCCGCAGTGCTTCGAACTAGCTCTGCGGCAATCCTTGAATTGATATTGACAGCATGAACCGTATCTCTCATGATGCCTACCTGAACATCATTCAATCCTTCCGTAAGGGCCTCGGGAAGGACGATTGACTCGGATCCGGAACTGTGCCTGTCTGGCGAGATGACTTTGAAGTCGATCGCTGAATCAGTCATTGATGCACTCCAGTCTGCGGACCCTAGCGCATTTGAACGACTCGTTCAAATAGAGTATTTATGAACTACTGCGCCGAAGCGTCCTGCATGTGCCGCCATGTTTAATTTGCCGGAGGCGACGTCTGCGACTGCCTATATTTGCTTTCCTTGATCTGGCTTATTAAAGCCATCCTTTAGGGTTGCCAGTCCATCTTTGTAACGTCGCTTTTCACTGACCAGCCACTATAGTTTGCCATCTTGGAATAAACTGAACTTAGGAAAGTTCGACTCTTTTTTCTATTGGCTTTAGACCGCCACATATATTCGTTTTGACATCAAGGAAGTTCTTGTAATATTTATTTAAAGCCCTATTCAAGGCTTAGCTGTGGCTACAAATTACCTAGTAAGCCCTTAACCCTGAAGTTAGTTGTCGAAAACGAGTGCTATTCCTGCTTAGACTTTTCAGTTGCAGCCCTTGCTTTTCTTAGGATGTTCAGTTCAGTACTATTCTCCTTAATAAAATATGGCTACTGATTATTAGACTATTTCACATCCTCCGTATGCTGCCTGCCCTGTCTGTGTACAAATATTTTGTGTCCGATCATTATCATCCCAAGAAACTAGGCTTTTTGGGATGACTTCAGGCGAATGCATGTAGTCAAATATAGATTATGCATATGTCCCGCAATCAATCCTATTCATAATTCAATATTTGCCTTCTTACTAAAAAAAGTATAGGCAGTAGCATGTTTATTTATGGCAGAAACCAAGGCCTTTATAGTAATTCTTAGGCTTGAATTTTATATCTATATGAGTTAGGTTGCTGAGATCCTTTAATTAGGCCATCTATAATAAAACTATAAGAGAAATGCTTGCCATGAGTTAAGAGTATAATACGTAATCCTCTTGTTGAGATTAGTCTTCCCTCTGATGTTGTTGACAATTTGCTAGTAATGTTAATATTGGTTGGCAATTGTTCTAATACTGATCTACATGATTCCTGAAGAGGTTTTATCCTTTTTTATTCCTTGGTGACTGAGTCGAGCCTGAATAAATTCTAGACGATATTGCAATTTGAATATCAATACTTCATATGCTGACAACTCTAGCATTCAAACTTTTCATAAGCTCACCATCCAATTAATATTTATCATTTTACTAAGCTAGTAAGTCATGAACTAGTATGATACTACTTGAACAATCAGGTTATATGTTAAACATATTGCCAGAAACTTGCGCATTAAGATAAGGCATGGTCGTAGTTCTCTGGTTCGTTGCTTAGCTTTGCTTTGATTGGCTGCACGTTGCTTCCTTGGAGGCCCAGCCCATTCAGACGAATGCTAGGTAAATATACCTATACGTTACCTTCGCGAGAGGCGGGCTGGTGGGTCCCGTCCTTCCAGCATGGCCATGGATATCGATTCAATTTCTTCCAGGTTGCTAATTCCTTGCCTGAATGTACTTTCTTGAAAATCGGATAAAGCTTCCGGTGCTCTTCTTGGTTTGTTCCTGTTGTGGATAAGCTTTGCTGCAATACCGTTTAGGTTTCAACCCAGTCCGCTCAATTTGCCGCAGAACCGCCTCTATTTGAGATCGCACTTTTTCTAGCCGCCTCTTATCATTGATAAAAGCCTATATGCTATCTATCATATCTTGATGAGCTATGACCTTTAAATAACCACTAGCAGTAGTTCATTTAACCTGTCAGATTATTCGCCTTATTCCTTCTGCTGGTTGTATTGTTGCCGGCCTCTGGTTTGGTTTCATTTATTGGGCCTTGTGTATTTAGCTTGAGGCAACAAGCTGATTTTTAACCTGGTACGCCTGAGGATAAGTTGAGCTGGATAAGCAAGCTAAAGATTGATATCTCTTCTTTGCCTTCGAAAATAGTCGTCTATCTTCTTGATGATTCTTTCTAGCTGCAATACCTGAATCTTTTATTCGGGCCTATTCTGCTTTAATGTGATTGCATTATTTTGCCTGATTGTGTTGACTAGAGCCTCGATAGGGGTGTGCTCCTAGTTATAGTTCTTTGCGCATTTATCACGGTCATCTTTTTATTCTAACAACTAGATATGACCGCATTATCTGCCTGGTCCAATGATTTAGATGTGGTTAGAGAATAAATTCCCATGAGAAGCTTTAAATATACTATCTTCAAGTCCTTTAGGTTTTCGTTTAATCGTCAAGTCTAGGATGGATCGTCTGATTTGATTTGAACTGGCTATCGAGCCAGTCCTCTGGATTTCAATGGTCTATTCATACAGTATTGACAAAATAGTTGCTTTAACCATTCATTTGTATAGGGTTCGATAGCAGCTGGGGCAGGAATTCAATAATCTTTAGCGCAATCCCGTTTGGTTCCTCTACGCCCACTTCCACATGCAGGTCTGCTTCGGCATAGAGCGGTAAGCGTTCGGCAAATAAACAGTCGAAGGCTGCTTCTGGATCTTCTGTTTGTAGTAATGGTCTATTGCCGCTATCGGCATGCAAACGCTTGAGCAGTTCTTGTCGGCCAGGGTTTAGCCAGATTACGATGCCCTGATGCAACACCCCCCAGTTTTCTGGCTTGCTCACCATCCCTCCGCCAGTGGCAACAACAAGTGAATGGCGTTGGCCAATGGCATTGAGTACTTGAGACTCCATTGCTCGAAATCCTTCTTCTCCTTCTTCGCTAAAGATCTTGGCGATTGGTTGGCCAGCAAGTTGTTCGATCACGGCATCAGTATCCACAAACCCATAGCTGAGTTGTTCGGCTAGAGGCCTGCCTGTGCTGCTCTTGCCACTAGCCATCATTCCCACCAAATAGAGGTTGCGACCACCAAGCCTTTGCTTGAGAGGATGAGGGGATGGGGTATCGCTATTTTTATTGGTCATTGGGTCAGCAGGGGCATTAGATCTTTAGGATGACTTCTGGTCAGATTGATCAATGACTGACGTCCCTGTTTCGGTACGCCATGGACAGGGTCGCAGATGTGTGATCACTCGTCGAGCATGTTTCAGCTCTAGTCATCGTTACTGGTTGCCAGAATTGTCTGGGGATGAGAATGCTGCTCGCTTTGGTTTTTGTGCCTTGCCTTCTGGGCATGGTCACAACTATGAGTTGATCGTCGCCATGGCTGGCGGGCTTAATGTCGATGGCATGGTGTTGAACCTCTCTGAGGTGAAGCACGCCATCCGGTCTGAGGTGACCGATCAACTTGATTTCCGCTTCCTTAATGATGCTTGGCCAGAGTTTGATCTTTCTCGGCCAGAAGGCTGCCTGCCGACGACTGAGGCTCTGCTAAGGATCATCTGGACTCGTTTAATTTCTCATCTGCCTATCGTGGCCATTCGGCTTTACGAACAAGAAAACCTCTGGGCTGATTATCACGGAGATGCCATGGATGCCTATCTCACAATCCGTACCCATTTTGCGGCTGCCCATCGATTGGCTAGAGCTGAACTAAGCCAAGAGGAGAACGAACTTATTTATGGCAAATGTGCGCGGCCTCATGGGCATGGCCATAACTATTTTGTTGATATCACCGTGCGCGGAGAAATTGACTCCCGTACAGGCATGGTCTGTGATCTAGGGGCTTTGCAAAGCCTCGTGAATGACCTTGTGGTGGAACCGTTTGATCACACCTTCTTAAACAAAGACATCCCCCATTTCGCTAACTGTGTACCAACGGCAGAGAATATTGCCTTGCACATTTCTGATTGTTTGGCGGCTCCGATTCGAGCGATTGGAGTCCATCTCCATAAGGTGCGGTTGCAGGAAAGCCCTAATAATGCAGCTGAGGTCTATGCGGAAACACCACGATTGGAAGCCATGCCTGAGGTTTTTCAAGCCATGGCAGCCAACTAACCAACCATTTGCAAAAGCAGTCTTGGCTTCGTCTTGTTCTGGCTATCAGTCTTGATGGCCGCCTGGCTCCTGCGATCGGCGGGCCGGCCCAATTGGGAGGAGTTGGGGATCGTCGGGCTTTAGAAGAGGCTTTGGCTTGGGCTGATGGGGCCTTGCTCGGGGCGGGAACATTGCGTGCCCATCGCAGCACCTGTCTGATTCATGATCAGGACTTGCTGAACCAGCGCAAGTTTGCCGGGCATAGTGCGCAACCCAAGGCAGTGGTTGTTAGTCGTCAGCAGTGGTATTCAGCAGATGCGCCGTTCTTTCAGCAGCCGATTGAGCGTTGGCTGTTGAGCCCCCATTTGCAGTCAGCAGAGGGATCGAAAGATCCTGTGCTTGCTGTTGGTTACGAGCGTCAGGTGTTGTTTGAGCAAGATTGGCCTCAAACGCTGCATCGATTAGTTGAGCTTGGATTGTCTCGACTGGTTTTGTTGGGTGGAGCTCAGCTGGCCGCATCGCTATTGAAGGCTGATGTTGTCGATGAGTTGCAACTCACCCTCACACCAAAATTGCTTGGTGGCATGCATGCATGGGTTCCCTTTCAGGGCGGTGGTTTGCCAGAGGACCTTGGCGACGCTGAGGCTTGGCATTTGCAAACCGTTGAGCCCTTGAGTGGCAATGAACTACTGCTGCGTTACGAGCGCAAGCGCACTGAAGACTCGAGAGCAGACAGGTCTGTTTAATTCAGTGGGCCAGGCTCGCGGTGGTCTCTCTTTATCTCAAGGGGCATAGCTATGGGGAGTTTGTTTTCGATCAGGCCTTTGCTCGTTTGGCAGGTGATCTTGGCTTGGGCTTATTAACCAAAACTTCTTGGCATGAGTCCTGTGAGCCCTGTACAGGGCTATCGCTTTTCTGTGTCGCAATCAGATTCTCAGCGGCAATGTTCTAGATGTTGATCCGCCTTGGCGCCTGCTGGTGGGAGCAGGCTATTTAAGTCACTGACAGAGAGTTGAATGAGCCGCAGCCGAGAAATTCTTTTGCCCTTTGTAGAATTAGTAATTGTATGAGAATTTCTCAAACTGACCTCATTGTTTAATTAAATGTGGCAAGCTTAGCTGGAAGGATTAGATGAATGATGCCGTGAGCCAGTTCATTCTCGGTTCAGATTTATTCAAGGGTCAGTTTAGGATTGCTTGTGATGAAACATAGGTTAGACACTTCTTATATCAACCCTTGCCTGTATCTTTTGGTACTGCCATAGGGCGTATCTCTTTAGCTATTTGGCAGGCTCTAGGTTGTTTCTCTGCCTCAATGGGTGATGTCACACCCGAACTTCTCGCTCCTCCTCTTGTTACTCCAGTGGCTGTAATCCTCCCTATAGGATGTCTTTAGCGTGGATGTCAGTGCAACAGCAGCAGTCATGTTGCTCAGTCTTATGAACAAAAACTTTTGATGCACAGAGTTGATCATTAATGGTTAAGAACGCCGAAGCCACATGCTTCATCTGGCTTCGGCTGCTGGTTATGGTCGTTTGAGTCTGTGCTCAAAGCGCGCTTCAAATCGCCAACCTCTCAGCCCGCTGGCACCGCTCCATTCACGAGATCCCATTGCATCACTGGGAAAGCCTGGTTGGTGAGCAGGCGATTCCTTTCTTTCGCTGGCGGTGGCTTGCCGCTCTTGAAGACTCAAGCAGCATTTCCGCCAAACATGGTTGGCAGCCCCTCCACTTAGCGCTGTGGCGAGGCGATACGCCAGTCGCGCTAGCCCCTCTATATCTCAAGGGGCATAGTTATGGCGAATTTGTTTTTGATCAGGCCTTTGCTCGCCTGGCAGGTGAGCTTGGTTTGGGGTATTACCCAAAACTGCTGGGGATGAGTCCTGTGAGCCCTGTGCAGGGCTATCGCTTCTATGTGGCGCCAGGGGAGGACGAGACAGAGTTGACAGTTTTGATGTTGGAGACCATCGATGTTTTTGCGCGTCGCAACCAAATTCTCAGCTGTAACTTTCTGTATGTTGATCCGCATTGGCGGCTTTTGGCGGAAGCTGCTGGCTGTGCCACTTGGTTGAACCAGCAGAGCCTTTGGTCAGCAGATGGGCAGTCTGATTTCTCGGACTATCTCAACAGCTTCAATGCCAATCAGCGGCGCAATATCAAGCGTGAACGTAAGGCTGTCAAGCAGGCGGGGCTCACGGTATCGGCATTGACAGGCGCAGAACTTGATGTGCACCTCTTACAGCGTATGCATGGTTTTTATGAGCAGCATTGCGCCCGTTGGGGGCCTTGGGGAAGCAAGTATCTCTCGGAGACTTTTTTTGAGGCCTTGGCAGATTCGTCGATCAGAGATCAAGTGGTGTTGTTTAGTGCCCATCGTGAGAGCCCTAGAGAGCCCGTAGCGATGTCTCTTTGTATACAGGATGGACGAATGTTGTGGGGGCGTTATTGGGGTAGCAAGGAGGAGATCGATTGCCTTCATTTCGAGGTTTGTTATTACGCGCCGATTGCCTGGGCGTTGGAACATGGTTTAGAGAATTTTGATCCTGGTGCAGGCGGTCAACACAAGCGCCGCAGGGGCTTTGTGGCGAAGCCCCATGCCAGCTTGCATCGTTGGTATGAACCTCGTATGGATGCTTTGATCCGTGGCTGGCTGCGTAAGGTGAACCCTCTCATGCTTGAGGAGATTGAGTCGGTTAATTCTGATTTGCCGTTTCGGGTTGAGCATCCCCCTCAGTTAATTGTGGAATAACTTTCACTCATGCTTCATTCATCTAGCCGAGCCCTCATGGCGATTGCTTGAGCTCAATTTTGTGAATCAATTATCGTTAGCTGTTTCTAAGCTAGAATACTTTGATCGCCTACGATGGTCTTTTGTTCGATGATACGTTCGTTGTTGTTGTTGCAACTGATTCTGAGTTCTCTGCCTGTGGACGCTCAGCCTGAACTTGGAGTCGAAGAGAATAAAGACAACTCAACTGAGATCACAAGAGACACTGAGATGATTAATCTAGGTAGAGATATTGGTTGGATAGATGCAACTTGTTCCTGGTTTGGATGGGGTCATCTTAGTCTTGAGAATACCAAGACAAGTATTTCGGTGATTACAGAAGAAATCGAAAAAGAGCATGGGCCTGATATGTATGCATGGGTTATTGAGCGAACTGCAAAGAAATATCCACAATGTAAACTTGGGCTTCCAAGTCTGTGATTATTGGCTGGTCTTTATGTTTGGGTAAAATATAGCTAGTACTACCTTTTGGGAGGAGTGATGATGCTTTTACTTCTGCATTGTTCAAGATCATGATCTTGAGTTTGCAGGCAACGTTAAGACGTTGATGAATTTGCCTCTGCTTAGGAGGCATTGAGTCATGATCCTATGCGGTGATCTTTTGACTGATCTTGGAAGGCTTGCATTTAGATTTGCATATGAGAAGGGCAATGGTGAAGAGGAGCGCAGATTGATTGTTACCTTTGGCTTTATGAGGATTGTCAGTAGCTGATCCCTTGCTTCTAGCTTGTAGCCCAAGGCTCTGATTTGTAGGCTTAAGAAATCGTCCAGAGAACCATTCCCCCCCCAGCGATGTCTGATGCCATCAGTGCCATAGATGATCAGCTTTCGCAGCGCTTTATTGCGCTTGATCCAAGTGGCTATTTCTTGATTCGGGTGGATGCTTCAGCTTCAGAACTGGTCGTGGAGCATTACCTGAACGATGTTGATGAGCATGGCCGAGCCATCGATCCTGTTAGTGGTGAGGTCCTTGCTTGTCGGGGAGGCACACTATCCCCAGCGACTGTCTACAGGGGAAGAACTGCCAAGCAACTAGGGATTCAGCTCACAGAAGGGAAGGGTCCACATCCCTTGAGCAGACTTGACCATGCTCTTTATCTGGGCAGGGAACTGCAACGCGCTGAGAGCTGTCTTCTCAGCGGTACGCCTTATGTTCAAGATTGAGCTTTGAGGTTCAATTCAGACAGGTTGCAACGTTTTTTGGGGGCTGGGCTCCTCTGGTGGAATTGATTCAAGCTGTTCTCGAATCTCTCGCTGCACAATGGATCGGTATTCCATGAAATGTTCGTTGTGGGCCAGTACAACTAAGAACTGTTCAAGCATGGCTGGATTTTTTCGTGCCATGCCCAGCATGTAGCGCCAGAAACGGCTGCGGGTGTTGCGTTTGATGCCTTGTCTCCAGACGACAATGGCTAGAGCGCGAATATCGATCCAGCTGGGTAATGTTGCTGTCCCTTGCCAACGAGGAGCTCCCATTTTTAGGTAGTAGGAGTAGACGCGATCCATATAGGCGTTGGGCTCATAAAGAGCACAGAATGCATCGACGTATTCGTTGGCGATGTCTCTGATGGGTCTGGTGGGCTGGAAATTCAGAAGATTGGTTTGATTGACTCCTTTGGCAGCATCCTTGTCCTCAATCAGGCGACCCTCTTGCTCTAGGCGATGCCATAGGGCTGTGTTTGGCAAGGCCTGGAGCATTCCCATCATTGCGGCGGGGATGCCAGTGCGAGTTACGAAATCAACAATCCGAGCTCCTGCTCCATCTTTTTCACCATCAAATCCGATGATGAAGCCTGCCATTACTCGGATCCCATTTGTGGTGATTTTGTTGACAGCTTCATCGAGAGGATGACGTGTGTTTTGAATTTTTCCAGCTGTTTCTAGACTGGCCTCATCAGGTGTTTCAATTCCCAAGAAAACACTCTCGAAGCGTGCTTCGTGCATCATTCGCATCATCTCATCGTCATCGGCGAGATCTACAGAAGCTTCAGTAGCGAAACTAAAGGGATAGCCTTTCTCTTCCTGCCATTGTCGAATGGCTGGTAGTAACAACTTGGCATTGCGTTTATTGCCGATGAAGTTGTCATCCACAAGAAAGATCGAGCGGCGCCAGCCCAAGTCGTAAATCGACTGAAGCTCGGAAATTAATTGCTCGGGTGTTTTCGTACGTGGTTTGCGCCCATACAGCACGATGATGTCGCAGAACTCGCAATTGAATGGACAACCCCTAGAAAACTGAACGGACATGGAGTCGTAGGCATCCAGCTCTAGAAGGTCAAAGCGAGGGATGGGAGTTGAGGTCACATCAGGCTTGTTTCCTTCCGCACTGAAGCGGCCGCTGGTGTCACCGCGTTGAATGGCCTCCACAAACATTGGCAGGGTGATCTCTCCTTCATCCAGCACCTTGAAATCTGCTAGACCGATTTCGGGAGCTTCTGGCGTAGAGCTGGCGAATGGACCTCCAACCGCAACCGCAAGACCACGTCGTTTGGCCTCAGCGATTTGCCGCTGCATGTCGTCTTTTTGAACGATCATTCCAGAGATCACAACAAGCTCGGCCCATTGCCATTCGGCTTCGCTGAGTTCTCGGACGTTGCGATCAACGAGCTTCATCTCCCATTCTTGAGGCAGTAGGGCTGCCACGGTGACCAGTCCGAGAGGTGGAAGCAGCACCTTGCGGTTCACCAGCTCGAGGATCTTCTCGTAGCTCCAGAATGTCTTGGGGAACTTTGGGTAGATAAAGAGAGTGCGCATGCAGATCTATGCGACAGAGAAGAGTTGCAGAAGGTCGACTCGGGGCTGAAACCTCTCCGAGTGTTGGATAGGGAATTGCTGAAACCTTAGGCGCTTTGAGGAAGTGACGGCCCGATTTCTGATCTAATGGTGTTCACCTGATTTGTTGCACATGGGCGTCGTTTTTTATTTGGTGTTCGTCGTAGCTGGACTTGTGGCGGCATTCGCACTAACCAAGGTTCTTAAAGGCATCAAACTGATCTGACCTCCTCTAGTACGGTTCTGCCTTTTTGCCAGAACCCCCAGAGGGCTAGGCCAAGTCCGATTCCACCTGCGGTGGCGAAGGTCGTGGATAAGCCCGTTGAAATCACCATCTGAGCGGCAAGAATGCCACTGATCCCTCCTCCCCCAAGGAAGGCTATTTGACTTAGTCCTGCCATGCGCCCACGCAAGACCTGAGGAGACCCAACTTGGGTGATCATGTTGCAGCTGCTCAATAGGCCTGCAGTACCAGCTCCAATCAGCAGGGTCATTGTGAGGCTGAATGCTAGTGGTGTGTTTTCAGTTTGAGCCATTCCCAATTGGGCGATGGCAGTGATGAGAGCGAACCCACTCAGAGTCAAAAATGGGCGTCTACAGAATCGGTGGCTATTGCGTTGTAGTACCACCCCCCCAGCAATGCTCCCTGCTGCAAGCACGCTGGTGAACACTCCAAGATCTCTCGGATCTGAACCCAATACCTGGTCGGCGATTAGAGGGGCTAGACCAGGGTGGAAAAAACCTACCAAGCAGACTGTTGCGGTGAAGCCCAGCACATGTCGAAGCGAAGAGCCGCTGTTGTGCCATGCATAGAGCATTGTTGATTGCTTACCCGGAACACTGCGTTGTTCTTGGCTTCGGTTGGGATCTAGTAACCAGAGGAGGCTGGCGATCGGTAGTAAGTAACTAGCGGCATCGATGCTGAGGGCAGCCGCAGGCCCTGTGATCACAAGTAACCAGCCTCCTATGGGCGGCCCAACGAGTTTGCCTACGTTGAACACAACCGCAAAACTAGAGAGATAGGGGGCCAGTTGATTGGGCTCGTCTATCAACAGGGCGCAGTATTTATTGCGGGCAGTGAGTTCGTAAGCACTCGCTATCCCGACAAGCAACGTGCTGGTTAATAGCATTGTTACTAGCGCGGTTCCTGACATCAGAGGAATGGCCAGTGCTCCCAGTAACGCAGCTGCTAGAAGGCCCCACTGGGCTTGCACAAGAACCCGTTCACAGCCGAAGCGGTCTGTGCAGGTACCGGCTGCTCCACTGACCAGCAGGGTTGGCAGGGAAAGGGCGGCGAAGTGGGCGGCAAGCAACATTGGATTGTTGGTGCCGTCCATGAGGATCCAGCCTTTGGCAGTCATTCCAGCGAACGAGCCTGCTGTACTGATGCCAGAGGCTGTCAGAAAGATGTTGCGTTGATGGGCTCGCAAACAGGGGAATGGACTCACTTAGACGTCTGGGCTGTGACCGCCATGGAGTTGCTGTCTACCAGCTGTCCGGTGAGGTCATAGACATCAGAACCGGTAATGAATACAGGAACCATCGTTCCTGGACTGGCCTGCAGACCTTTCTCACTCGGCACTACCAACACCTCGCCATCCACCTCCGGAGCGAAACGATCGCAGCGGCCAATCATTGCTCCGGTTTCGGGGTTGTGCTGCTCGATCAGCACATCGATGGTGCGTCCAACCCATCGTTGGTTCCTTTCCGCTGAGATGGGTTGCTGAAGCGCCATCAATCGATCCTTGCGGGCTGCGGCGATTGAGGGGTCTACCTGGCCTGGCAGATCGGCTGCGGCGGTTCCATCTTCTGGAGAAAAGGTGAACACGCCAACGTGATCAAAACGCTGCCGTTCTATGAAGGCGGCTAGGTGATTGAAGTGATCTTCAGTTTCTCCGGGGAAGCCGACGATGAGCGTGGTACGCAGGACTGCGTCTGGTAGCTGCTCACGAATCCGATCTAATAGCCGTTCGTTCACATCCGTTTGCCAGGGTCGGTTCATAGCCCGTAGCACCTCTGGATGGCTGTGTTGCAGTGGAAGGTCGAGATAGGGAAGCACATTTGGCACCTCCCGATAGGCTGCCAGCACCTCCGGAGTGAGGCCAGTGGGGTAGGCGTAATGCACCCTCACCCAGGGGATGTCTACCTCCCCCAGTGCCTGAAGTAGCTCTGCAAATTTGGGCTTGCCATAGAGGTCAAGGCCGTAGTTGGTTGTGATTTGGCTGATCAGGATCAGTTCCTGCACCCCCTGCTCAGCTAGCTGGTGCGCCTCTGCCACAATCGACTCCACCGTTCGGCTGCGCTGGTCGCCACGCAGCTTTGGGATGATGCAGAAGGCACAGCGGTAATCACAGCCCTCCGCAACTTTCAGATAAGCCACAGCCTGATCAGTGGTGCGCTGCCGGGGGAGAGTCTCATCGCCAACAAATGTGGGGACTGCGCTGACGCGGTTCACCCGTTCACCCGCTTCGACTCGCTTCAGCACATCCACGATGTGCTGATAGTCACCGGTGCCGACGATTGCTTTTGCCTCTGGGATTGACTCGAGCAGTTCCTCCTGAAAATGTTGGGCAAGGCATCCGGCGATGATCAGTTCCTTGCCCTGTTCTGCTAGCCCAATCAACGTCCGAACTGATTCCTCCCGCGCGTCCTGGATGAAGCTGCAGGTGTTGACCACCACCACGGCAGCATCGTTTTCATCGCTGCTGACGCTATAGCCCGCTTCTGTAAGCAGTCCCAGCATGTGTTCGGTGTCAACGCGATTTTTCTCACAGCCCAAATGGGCAAAGGCCACCGATGGTTTTTCTTTTTTGTGGGCTGTGGGCTTCATTGGCATGCCGAATCGCAACTCAGGCTTGGTCATGGAAAAGGTTGATTTCTGGGCTGCCTAGGCAGTTCCCGCTAGGCGCCACCCTAAAGAGAGGCTGGCTTCTTCCAGGGCTGCCACAATTCTTAGATCTGTGTAGCCGAAATGGGTTCGTCTCGCCTCACCAGCCGTCGCCGTCAGGATCAGGGGTTGAAGTGGCCTCGGATTGCGATGGCGGTGCTTGCCACCGTTGGGTTGATCGATACAGGTTCAATCACTCTGCATCGCTGGGGATGGATTGGATCTCTCACTTGTCCTGGGGGGAATGAAGGTTGCGACAAAGTTCTCAATAGCGCCTGGGGAACGCTTTTTCAGGGAGATGGCGTATCGATTCCACTTTCATTGCTGGGCTTTTTGGCCTACCTCGCCATTTTGGTGATGGCTGTGGTGCCCTTGTTGCCAGGGCTTTCAGAGAACCGAGCAGACCTGTCCCGCCGCACGTGGTGGGGGTTGTTTGCCTTCTCTTGCGGCATGGCCGTGTTCAGCCTGATTTTGATCGGGTTGATGGTGTTCAAGATCGATGCGTTTTGTTTCTTCTGCGTTCTTTCTGCTGCCCTATCCATGGGCATGTTGGTCTTGTCGTTGATTGGAGGAGGTTGGGATGACCCTGGAAAGTTGGTTTTTCGGGGTGTTTTGCTTGCCTTGGCAGTGTTGCTCGGAGGTTTGATTTGGTCTTCGGTTGTTGATCCGAGCCGTCCTCAAGTTGGTGTAGGGGGGCCAGGGGTCCCTCCAGTTGTGAAGACGAGGAGTACGCCATCTGCGCTGGCTTTGGCTGAACATCTCACAGAAACTGATGCAGTGTTCTATAGCGCTTACTGGTGTCCTCATTGCCACGAGCAGAAGGAGATGTTTGGTCAAGAGGGCGCCGCTCAACTGCAGGTCGTTGAGTGTGCGTTAGATGGTCAGAACAGCCAACGAGATCTGTGTGAACGCAAAGGTATCGATGCCTTCCCTACCTGGGAAATCAATGGGGAGCTCGACTCAGGAGTGAAACCGCTCAATAAGCTGGCTGATCTGAGTGGCTATCAGGGCTCGAGGCAGTTTTGAAGCTGCCCTGTCAGGTCCTCACTGGCCGTGTGGAGAGGTCTTCTCCCCGTTTTTGGCGTGAGTGGCGTTTCCACTGAGGCATTGCTGCAGGTGCATCAGTTCTGAAATGTCCGCCGCGACTTTCGCGGCGGAACAAACAGGCTTCCAGCAGTAAGGAGCTGGTCAGCTGGCGATGGTTAAGGTCCAGTAGCAAGTTGAGGTCCCTTCTTGCGGTGTCATCGAGGCGATGGCAAATCTCTTTGGGCTGATGGCTTATCAGCTTGAGCAAAGGCTGTTCACCAATGTGCTGTAGATCCTTACGGATGCTCGCGAGGCTTTGTTGCATTCCCTTGGCTGAGCGATCTACACCCGCCTTTCGCCAGCAAAGCTCTCGAAGATCTGCGATGGCGCGAGTTAGAGACTCGGCACTTTCAGTTCCATTGAGCTGCTGACAGCAAGGCTCGGGCGAAGAACCTCTTTGATGAACACTCAGACGAGGCAAAGAGCCCAGTTCGATTGTCGCCATTTGTCTGGCAAATACCATGCATTCCATCAGTGAATTGCCAGCGAGTCGGTTGGCTCCATGCACTCCAGTGCAGGCGACTTCCCCAATCGCATAGAGCCCTGGAAGATTGGTTGCGGCTTGAAGGTTGGTGGCGATTCCGCCCATCCAGTAGTGAGCTGCTGGGGCTACTGGGATCGGATGGTTGAGTGGATCTAAACCTAATTCCCGACAGCGTTCCAGGATGGTGGGGAAACGGGCCTCGGCTTGCCCTGATGGGATGGGTGTGAGATCAAGGCCAAGATGCTGGACCCCTTGGTGATGCATGGTTTGGATGAGGGACCGGCTTACTTGGTCGCGGGGAGCAAGATCACCAGCGCTCAATTCCTTTACAGGACTTTGCCCCTGGGCATCAACCAGCACGGCACCTTCGCCTCTGACTGCTTCTGAAATCAGAAAGCATGGAGCTCCTTCCAGTTTCAGAGCTGTGGGATGAAACTGCACGAATTCAAGATCTTCGATCGTGGCGCCTGCTTGCCAGGCAAGGGCTAAGCCTTCTCCGCAGGCCTGAGCCGGATTGGTGGTGTTTGCGAACAGATGGCCACCGCCACCGGTTGCCAGGATTACGGCTCTGGCTGAAAGCCAATGGAGCATGGTTCCGTCGAGAACTTGTACCCCGTAGCAGCGATTGTGCTCAATCCAAAGCTGGGTGGCGCGTACCCCTCGCCGGTGCAAGAGGTTGGGGCGCCGTTCCACTTGCTCTTGCAGCGCTTCAACCAAGGCGCGGCCCGTTTGGTCCTGCACATGCAGCACCCTTCGATGGCTATGGGCTGCCTCCAGGGTGGTGGCTAGCGCATCACCATCGCGGTCAAAGGCCATCCCAAGCTTCTGGAGACGTTGAACGCAGTGAGGAGCTTCTTCTACAAGTTGTCTGACAGCATCAGCATCACAGAGTCCTGCGCCTGCTTTGAGAGTGTCTTCTGCATGACTCTCGGCGCTGTCTTTAGGTCTTGTTACTGCGGCGATGCCACCTTGCGCCCAGCGGCTAGACGAGTGGCGACTGGTGTTGCGGTTCAGCAATAGCACCTTCAGCTGAGCAGGTAACTCAAGGCATGTCATCAGCCCTGCAGCCCCTGCGCCGATCACCACGACATCCCAAGGACCGTCAGGTATGGGCGTGGATGGGTTAGAGAGCCTCATGAAACCTACAAAAAAGCCGCCGGGTGTACCGACGGCTTGCGGTTGAGCTGATTGTTTAGTGAGGAATCGTTTATCTGTACTGACCGTCGTTGATCCGATCGAAACCTTCATTCATGGCAATTTCTGGGTCAGTGACAGTGAAGTTGTCTTTGTACTTGTCGAAAACAGATTTTTGTGAGCCATCCAGGCCTGAGGAGGCATCACTCACGCTGGAATAAGGACCACCGACAACAATTTTTCCGGCGATGGTTGGGAACATGCCGGGGAACTGCCTAAAGGCTCTGACTGATGAGTTGTTTAAGTCCACCTTGTCGCCTCTATCTCCGAGTTTTTCGTCAGAGACATTGGCGTAGGCGGACTGGGGAAATATCAGGGCCATTAGCAGGCCTGTCATCACCAGAACCCCAGTAAGCAAGGACAACAGGCGCTTCATCAAATACTCCGCAGTGGATCGGAACAGGTCTTCCGGCTATGCCGGTCTGCCAACTTTACAAGTTTGGACAGGAACTTAACCTAGGACTGTGATCAGCTTTTGCAGTTCGTTTCAGATCAAGCCGCTCAGCCCTGGGTTAATTAGGGCTGCAATCAGGAAAAGTCCATCGATTATTACCGTTGTCACTAGTACTGCACTGGCGACAGCCCATGTGCTGCGAAATTCTGAAGCCATACGGGCCTTGTGTTGCATGCTTAGCGCCAGTAGCACGATTAGCGTTGCTGCACAGACCAGAGAGATAAGGGGCAGGGGATGAAGAAGCTGCTGAGCAGTTTCGTGAAGCAACCTTGGTGCTTGTTGTAGTGGAGCCATCACCACAACAGGCCATTGATGCATGACGCCGGTCATGACCATCATCAGATCAGTGCAAGCCGTTCCAAGCAGTGAGGCCAAATAGAAGCTGGAACTCAGTCGCCAGCGGCTCGAAAGCCCCACCAGGGCAATAGGAAGGACCAACGATTCAATGGGTAGGTGCCAAACGGGCTGTGTTCTTAGCCACCCCCAGTAGAGGCATCCCGCTAGCCAGCTGCCGCTGACTCCTACCAACAGTTCGCCAGCCTTGGCCCATCCCCGTTGGCCCATCAGGGCAAGGGGAATGCCAAGAGCTAGCAGTACCAACGTGAATAAGCAGGCTGATAATGGATTCAGGCGTACCCAGGGGGCCTGCAGAAAGACAGGCAGCACAACCAGGGCACCTGCCCAAAGTTGCAATTGCTGAAGGTCTGAAAGATTGGCGTCGTAATCCTTTTCAGATGTTTGCGATTCGACAGGATTCCTCAGGGGTTGGTTCAGTACCAATGTGCTGCTGTCGGGCTGTTTTTTGTTGATTAAGCCGCTGGACAAAGCACCCCCCCACTATGCAGTCAAGACAGTGAACCTTATAAGACTCTCAGGAATTACGCTGCTTTTGGCATTGGATCCATGGGGGAAATAGCCTCCATGGGTTCCCTGTTTCCCTCGATGATTCTGCTGGCTTCGACCTCTGAACTGCTGGCCGCTTGTTGGAGGAACTTGGTGCTGGGAGTGGTGCAAGGCCTTACGGAGTTTTTGCCGATTAGCAGCACAGCTCATTTGAAGGTCGTTCCCATGCTGGTTGGCTGGGGTGACCCGGGCGTCTCTGCGACAGCCGTGATCCAACTAGGCAGCATCTTGGCGGTGATCGCTTATTTCAAGAGTGATCTTGCTGAGGTCCTTAAGGGCTTCGCTTTAGCGTTTAAGCATGGTCAGTGGCGTGAACCGAAGGCCCGCCTCGGTCTTGCGATTGCTATAGGGACGATGCCGATTCTGTTGGCTGGTATGGCGATCAAGCTTTTCTGGCCTGGTTACGAGGCCTCTTCAATTCGCAGTCTCCCTTCAATCGCAGTGGTTTCGATTGTGATGGCCTTGCTGCTGGCATGGGCTGAGCGCATCGGCCCGCGGCTGAAGCAAATGCATCTAGTCAAGGGGCGTGATGGCTTTGTAGTGGGCTTAGCTCAGGCGCTGGCCTTGATTCCGGGTGTGTCGCGCTCGGGCAGCACTCTGACGGCCTCGCTATTTGATGGCTGGCAGCGTCAAGACGCTGCTCGCTTCTCTTTTCTACTTGGTATCCCGGCGATCACTCTGGCCGGTCTGGTTGAACTCAAAGATGCCTTTGCTGAGCTCTCCTTAGAAGGAGTTTTGCCGCTGCTTGTTGGAATTGTTTCTGCGGCGTTCGTGTCATGGTTGGCGATTGATTGGTTGCTCAAATACCTTCAAAGGCACAGCACTTGGATCTTCGTCGCGTATCGCTTGTTGTTTGGGGTGTTAGTGCTCGTCTGGTGGCTGAGCGGCACATCAAACTAAAACAAACCGCCCTCCTCATTTGTGTGGAATGAGCCCTCCGCTGGTGTTGCGGTGTCAGCATTGGATCCTGAATCTGCGGCGGGCCAACCCCGACCTGCAGTGGTTGCATCGGTTGAACAGGGATCGATCGGAGAGCAATTGGGCTTTGAGCCCGGCGATCAACTTTTAAGTGTTAATGGGGTGCGACCAAGGGATCTGATTGATTATCGCTACCTCATCGTTGAGGAGGAGCTTCATCTCGAAGTCAGGGATGCGAGCGGTGCATTCCATGAAGTGGATCTTGAGAAAGACCCTGATGATGGTTTGGGTTTGGCTTTTACAGAAGCCTTATTTGATGGGCTTCGCCAGTGCAACAACCACTGTCCTTTCTGCTTCATTGATCAGCAGCCAATTGGCCGACGCAAGAGCCTCTATCTCAAGGACGATGACTATCGCCTCAGTTTTCTCTATGGGTCTTATCTGACTCTTACCAATCTTAAAGAGGCAGATTGGCAAAGGATCGAGGCACAGCGCCTTTCACCTCTTTTTGTTTCTGTCCATGCAACTGAGCCATCCTTGAGGGCTCAGTTACTGAAAAATCCCCGGGCGGGACTTCTGCTTGAGCAGTTGGAGTGGTTCACTGAGCGCGATCTTCAGGTCCATGCCCAGGTGGTTGTTTGCCCTGGCTTGAATGATGGTTTGGCTTTAGATCGCACCCTGCGTGAGCTTGCTGATTTTGGAACGGGTGATTGGCCTGCTGTGCTTTCAGTGGCGGTGGTGCCGGTGGGATTGACCCGTTTCCGTCCAGAAGGAGATGAATTGTTGCCTGTTGGTTCTGCTTGTGCAAGGCGTGTGATTAGCCAGGTGGAGCTTCTTCAGGATCAGTTTCAGGCTGTTATGGGAACCCGCTTCGCGTGGCTTTCGGATGAGTGGTATCTGATTGCAGGTGCGTCTCTTCCACCTCGCAGGACCTACGAGGATCTCCCACAACAAGAAAATGGTGTTGGCAGTATCCGCTCCTTTTTGGAAGCTCTGGACCAGGCCACGGTCATTCTTCCCAAGCGGTTAGGGCAGCCCAGGCGCTGCAGTTGGGTGGTAGGTCGGTTGGTCGAACAGGCTATGGGTCCTGCTTGTGAACGACTCAATGCGGTTGAAGGCTTGGCAGTGGACCTACATGGGCTGCCGAGTCCTTATTGGGGGCAGGATCAGGTTGTAACCGGTTTGCTCACTGGTCATGACTTGCTTGATGGATTGAAGGCTCTTGATCTTGGCGATCAGTTACTCCTGCCTTCAGTGATGCTGCGTCAGGGTGAGCTTGTGTTTCTAGATGACATGACTCTGGAACAGCTAAGTGAGGCGCTGCAGATTTCGATACGTGTCGTGCATGGGGCGGCTGACATCGTGGCCGCTGCGATGGGAGATGGCCAGGAAATTCATTAAGCTCCCCGCAGTTTTCAAATTGCTGTGCGTCTGATTACCGCAAGACTGTTTCTCCTTGCAGGCGTATTGGCTCAAGGGTGCACTGGTGTTCGAGCTCAACAGTCGCTTGAGGTTCAACAGCATGGCAGCAGCACTGATCAACCATCAGCCTCGCTAGAAGCTGAGGCTGATGGTTCAGCCTTAATCGATCAGTCGACGCTTCCTAATGCCATAGAGCTCAAGGGATCTCGACCGAGGGTTGATCCTTCAGCAGTGAAGCCTGCAGCAACTAGTTTGTCTGAGCCCCTTTCATCGCTTGGGGCCACGCCAAGTCTTGCGCTGCCAAATACAACTTCAGAGGTAAGGATTAGGGAGCTTCGGCCCCTCAGCTTGGCTGAAGTAGAGCAATTAGCTGAAGTCAATAGTCCCACCCTTAAAGCTGCAGCGAGTCAGGTCGAGCAAGCAAAGTCAAACCTTTTAGCTGCTCTGTCAACCTGGTATCCAACTTTAAATCTTTCTTCTACTGTCAATTATAAAGACTCCGAGAGTCATGAAAACTCTGCTGAACATTACTCAAAGGAGGGTTATAGTTTTGGGCAAGCATGGAGTACAGGTTTTGGAGCCACGCTTGGCTGGAAACTCATTGACCCTGTAAGAGTCCCTCAAATTGCATCTGCTAGAGATAGTTTTGAAAAGCAGAGAGATACTTACCTGATTGCACTTCGCGACTTACGTTTAAATGCCGCAGACCTTTATTTTCAATTGCAGCGAGCTGATGAAGGTGTGGGCATTGGTCAAAATGCTGTTCGTGCCTCTCTAGTTAGTTTGCAGGATGCTCAGTCTCGCCTGCAGGCAGGGGTCGCGACCAAGCTTGAAGTGCTCGAGGCGGAAACTCAGCTTGCTCGAGATACTCAGTCTTTAACTAATTCCTTAGCTCGGCAAAATACGAGACGGCGACAGCTTGCTCGATTGTTAGATTTGCCCCAAGATATAACTCCTACAGCAGCTGACCCAGTTCAAATTATTGGTATCTGGCAGCCATCACTTGAGGAGAGTATTGTTGCAGCTTATGCCTTTCGTGAGGAACTTGATAGCTTAATTCTTGACATCTCTATTAATAATAGCAATGCCAATGCTGCTCTTGCCGCAGTGCAGCCAGTCATTACTTTTACTAACAGTTATGACGCCAGTAGATCACAGGGGCAATCATCTGGCGTTCCAGAAAATAATTCTGTCGATTGGGGGCTATATAATTGGTCCTCTGGTAATACAGTTGGGATGCGTTTTGCCTGGAATATTTTTGATGGAGGGAGCGCTTGGGCTAGATATCGCCAGAATAAGCAGAAGGCTCAGCAAAGTGAGTTTGAATTCGCCGCAAAGCGTGATCAGCTTCGCCTAGAAGTTGAGGAAAGTTTTTTTAATCTACGTGCATCTAACAAAGATATCAAGACAACGAGCGTCGGAGTTTTATCTGCACGAGAATCACTGCGATTGGCGCGTTTGAGATTCCAGGCAGGAGTGACGACACAAAGAGAGGTTGTGAACAATCAGCGTGATCTAAAAACGGCCCAGACGACCTACGCAGATGCAATGCTGAAATACAATCAAAGTATGATCCAACTTCGTCGCCGCACAGGTCTGGATCAGATTGTGGCTTGTGATTCCTTAGAGCTTTCCAATAAGAAGCCGAAAGTTGGTGATAGTGGTTTTGTTGATGCCGAAGTTCCTATCAAGCCTTCTCCGCTCAATCCAGCCTGTAAGGCTTCCATCCTGCAAGCTGAGTGATGAGTAGTGGGCCTTTGCCTGAATCTCTTGGCTCTTTGCAACTGAGCGCAGTACACCAACTCCTTGATCGAGTTGCAGATCGTCAACGTCAAGACTTTGGCAATATCGTTTCCGATTTCAAGCCTGACGGTTCATTGATTACTGCTTGTGATCGTTGGAGTGATGCAGCCATCGTCGCTGGTCTTGCTCAGATTGCTGAACAGGAGGGTGTGTTGAGTGAGGAAGGTTCCAAACTCGTTCCTGATTCGTCTGCTTATTGGGTTGTCGATCCTTTGGACGGCACTACGAATTTTGCAGCCGGTATCCCTTATTGGGCTATTTCCATGGCTCGCTTTGTGGGCGGCAGACCAGTGGAGGCTTTTCTGGATGTTCCTTCCCTTAAGCAGAGAATTGTGGCTATTCGAGGTGAGGGTGTTTGGCGTAATGGCAAACGGCTGACGACTGAAACGCGTTCGACTGGTAGTGCCTGTGTCTCACTTTGTAGTCGTTCCATTCGGGTTCTGCAGCGCAGACCTGATCAACCGTTCCCCGGTAAAATCAGACTCCTCGGTGTGGCCAGTCTTAATTTGGTGAGTGTGGCCATGGGCCAAACTGTTGCTGCTTTGGAAGCCACGCCGAAGATCTGGGACCTTGCTGCGGCTTGGTTAGTCCTCAATGAGCTCAATTGCCCCATTCAATGGTTGGCTGCAGATCCTGCGCAGCTGCATCCAGGGCAAGACTTGACTGCGGCTGACTTTCCTGTTTTAGCAACTGGTTCCCCTGCAGAAATGCAGCGTTTGCGCTCTTGGGGAGAGGCTTTGCTGCATGGCTGAGTCAGGTCAGGATTGAGAAACGATTGCGTAAGGGGTATGAAATGGGCTATGTTTTTGGACTGCGCAAAGGGCTGAGTCCTGTAGCGCAGGCCACGCGATGCTGATGGCGAAAGCTTGAGGTGTCAGTGGGTGCTTACAAGATCAGAGGAGCGATCCGCTGGTGTTGTAGGTTTTAGAAGCGATCGCAAGATCGCAGCGCCTGACACTCCTTACAAGGGAGTGGAGGAGCAGAACCTGGACAACTTAAGAGTTTAGGAACTGACGCTTTTGTTGCGTTTAGGCCCTATGAGAAGC
>NZ_JNBA01000027.1 GCF_000760295.1 Prochlorococcus sp. MIT 0701 | reverse complement strand
CTACGTCGGCCTCGATGCCATGGAAGTGGCTTTTGGAGAGGAGGGTAAAGAGGATCAAGTCACCGTTGATCGCCTCTGGTATCAATTCCCACTCGGCGACTCTTTCACAGTGACCGCTGGTGCCATGGTTCGTCAGGACAACATGCTTGCCGTATGGCCTAGCAACTATCCGTCCGAAACGATTCTCGACGTCTTCACCTATGCAGGTGCTCCTGGCGCCTACAGCCTCACCAAAGGTGGTGGTGGTGGTATCTGGTGGGAGCAAAACAACTGGAGCATTAGCGCTAGCTATGTCTCTGGTAATGCTGATGATGGCAACCCCAACACTGGTGGAATTGGCACAGATGGTGCTGCTTCCAATGCAACTGCTCAAATCGCATACGCCGATGAACAGTGGGGCGTTGCAGCTGTTTACTCCTACACCTCTGGAGACAATGGTGCCGGTATCTACGCTGGTAACGGCACGCCACTCGCCGTCTTTGCTTCCAAAACTGGAACAAGCAACTCAGTTGGTGTGAGTGCTTGGTGGTCACCTGAAGACACTGGCTGGATGCCAAGCATTAGCGCCGGTTGGGGTTACAACGGCATCTCACCTGATGATCACGACATTTACCTTGAAGGAGTTCTTCTAGGTCAGGCTAATGACATCATGGACAACGCTACATCCCAATCTTGGTATGTAGGTTTGCAGTGGGAAGATGCATTTGTCGAGGGTAATGTTCTTGGCATGGCTGGAGGTCAGCCCACCTTCTTGACTGCTATCGAGTGGGATGATGATTTCTATGACAGCGAGTTCGTTGCTGATGGCAACTATGCATTTGAACTTTGGTATAAGTTCCAGGTCACCGATAACATCTCTGTGACTCCTGCGGTCTATTACCTCAGTCGTCCTTACGGTGATATCACCGATGGCAATGGCCCTGCTTTTGGTGGTGGCCGTAGCGACGACACCTTCAGCAACTTTGGTGGTTTAGTTAGAACCACATTTAAGTTCTGATCTTTCGGCCCAACGTCTTGTTGGGCCTCATAACCGACTCCTCACAATCTCTATCAATTGCAGCCCTCCTGAAACGGGGGGCTTTTTTATGGCTTGATCCCCATCGCTTTGTTTGGATGGGTAAGAGGCCATGACCATGCCATCGCCCATGCCTATCGCTGCGGACATTACGGCCTTAGTGGGGTGCACCCCAATGGTGCGGTTGAATCGCTTGCCACAGGCGACTGGTTGTCATGCGGAGGTGCTGGCCAAGTTGGAAAGCTTCAACCCCACTGCCTCGGTTAAAGACCGCATCGCGGGGGCCATGGTTCATGCAGCTGAGGAAGCTGGAACCATTGCTCCGGGGCGCACTGTGCTGGTGGAACCCACGAGTGGAAACACTGGGATCGCCTTGGCCATGGTGGCTGCCGCCAGAGGCTATCGACTCATTCTCACCATGCCGGACACGATGAGTACAGAGCGCCGCGCCATGCTGAGGGCCTATGGCGCTGAACTGCAACTCACCCCAGGCAGCGATGGAATGACTGGCTCCATTGAGTTGGCGAAGGAGTTGGTGGCAACCATCCCTGAGGCTTATCTGCTGCAGCAGTTTGATAATCCTGCCAATCCGCAGGTGCATGAGCGCACAACTGCAGAAGAGATCTGGAATGATTGCGAGGGTCGGCTTGATGGTCTGATTACTGGAGTAGGTACGGGGGGCACACTCACAGGTTGTGCGCGCTTGCTCAAGCAGCGCAATCCAAGCCTGCGGGTGTTTGCGGTAGAGCCAGCGTTAAGCCCTGTATTGGCAGGCGGGAGCCCTGCTCCTCATCGCATTCAGGGGATTGGTGCTGGCTTCATCCCCAGCGTTCTTGATCTCTCTTTGATCGATGAGATCCTGCCGGTCTCTGATGACGACGCGATGGAGATGGGTCGGCGCTTGGCTCGGGAGGAGGGCTTGCTCAGTGGGGTAAGCAGTGGCGCTGCTGTTGCGGCTGCACTGCAAGTGGGTAGTAGGGCTGAGATGGTGGGGAAGCGTCTTGTTGTTGTCTTGGCAAGTTTTGGTGAGCGTTATCTATCAACGCCGATGTTTAGTGCTGCTGCTGCGGTGCCGGCGCAGCGTGATGGATACCTTTGATGTCTTCAAAATGACTGGCTTCTATGGCTGCAGATCCCTATCAGGTGCTTGGAGTAAGGTCCACGGCTAGCTCGGCTGAGATCAAGGCTGCTTATCGCCAGTTGGTGAAACTGCATCACCCTGACGCTGGTGGGGATGAGCAGGAGATCCTTGCGCTCAATGCAGCTTGGGAGGTTTTGGGGGATTCAGAGCATCGACGTGCCTATGACCGCACAAGAAAGCACGGCGTTTCAGTTGCTGACGAAGCGCATCAACGAGGGGTTCGCAATGCTCGCGCTAGTGCTGCTGCGCGAGCGACCAAAGGCCAGGCAGCAGCAGAAGATGAGGCTCTTGAGTGTTGGATCAAGCAGGTTTATGTTCCGATCGACCGATTGCTGGGGCAAGTGATCAATCCTTTTCCTGCTCAGTTTCGCTCTCTTTCGGCTGACCCTTACGACGATTCGTTGATGGACGTCTTTTGCACTTACCTGGAACAAAGTGGTAATCGCCTTGAGACGGTTAATAGGCTTTATCGAGCTTTGCCTATTCCTGCGTCCGCCCAAGGCTTTGGCTTGAGTTTGTATCACTGCCTCTCTCAGGTGGAAGACGCTTTGGCTGAGCTGGAGCGCTACACGATGGGCTATGTCGATAGTTATCTCCACGATGGTCGAGAGATGTTGCGTGAGGCCAAAAAGCGGCGTTTACGCTTAAAGGAGGAACGCCGTCGGTTGGAGATTTCGTGAAAGCTCCCTGGCGCTTTTGGTCGTTTGTTGCTCTGATTTGGTTGCTGGCTACTGGGATCGATCGGATCTGGTGGCATCACTACGGCGGTATCCCATCTTGGGATCAGGCCGATTACCTCAATAGCGCTCTCGATCATGGACGCGCACTGGGATTGTTACCAGGAGGCCAATGGCAAGGTTGGAACGCGTTGCTGGATCTCTCCCCAAAGATTCCTCCTCTTGCGTCTTTGGTGAATGGCACCGTGATGGCACTGGCTGGAGATGCACCTAAGCAGGCCGCCTGGAGCCTTAGTTGTTGGAACGGGGTGCTCTTAGTCGCTGTGGCGGCATGGGGGTTGCGTTTGCGTGGGCAGGGGATGGCATTGCTTGCTGTTGTCTTTGTGGCCATGGCTCCAGCCTTGTTGGAGTTGCGCTCGGATTACGTCTTGGAGATGCCGCTCACTGCTGCAGTCACCTTTGCGTTATGGCGGCTGGGGTGTTGGTGGGATCCACAGCGAGGTGGGCGTTGGTTACAGGCCCTGTTCGCTGCGGCTGCTTGTACGGCGGCACTTCTGGTCAAGCAAAGCGCTCTGTTGGTTTTGCTTCCGGCGCTGTTATGGGCCAGTTGGTGGGCCTTATGTCGTACCAATCGCACCCGATTTCAGTTGCTTGCAGGTGTGGGTGTGTTTTTGTTCGGCGTGGGTCCTTGGTTACGTCACAACTGGATCACAACGCTTGGAGGAACGAACAGGGCCGTGATCGAATCCGCGGCTAGGGAAGGGGACCCTTCCCTATGGACCCTTGAAAACTGGCTTTGGTATCCACGTTTGTTGCCGGCGCAGTTGGGCCCTGTTCTACTCATCGTGGGTCTCAGTGGTTGTGTGCTCTGGTTGTTTCTTGACGGCCGCAGCCTTGGATCTTCAACACAGAGGGCAGTGTCTTCTGATGATCCACTGGCTTGGCGTTGGCTGATCGTGACTCTGGTTGCTGGTTGGTTGTTCACCAGCCTCAGTCCGAATAAGGGTGATCGATATATCACTCCACTGCTCCCACCATTGCTCTTGTTGCTCGCTAGGGGTTGGTTGCAATGGGGGTTGTGGGCCAACCGGCGCTGGCTGAAAGGCTCCTGGCTGATTTTGCCTACGACCCTCTTGGCGGGGTTGTTGGCCATCCTTCCTTCAGCGATGTCTGCTCAGATCACTCGTTTGTCAGAGCGCCACAAGGGGCCTCTAGAGGCCATTGTTCAGGCGGCTGGAGGCGCTGATCCGAATGGCTTGCCCACCACAGTCATCGTGGTGCCCAGTACTTCGGATCTCAATCAGCACAATGTCAGTTATTTCGGTCGCAGGCGGGGTGGTCGATTGGTAGGTCGCCAGCTTGGTAGTAGTGCAGGTGATGTGGAGCCGGTGCTGCTGCAGGCTGAGTGGGTTGTGCTGGCAGAGGGAGATCAGGGCTCAGTTCGGGACACTGCGGCACGCCTTGATCAGGCTGTTCGCCGCAGTGGTGTATTTGTTGAGCTGCGCCGTTTTTCACGTCAATCTGGCGGCAGCTATTCCCTTTGGGCTCGTAGCTCTGGGGTCCCTAGGGCAGCAAGCTTTGCTGAGCGTTTTCCCTCTCTGGCCCAGGGGCTGGCGGAGGGGCCTCAAGGGCTTGAGCCAGTCTTTGCTGCGGTCTCTGTCGAGCATATGTTGGATGGCCATTTCAGTTATCGAGCTGAAGTGCGAGAAGCGGCAATGCGGCGTTTGCTTGATAATCCTGCTGATACCGATGCCCGCTGGACATTGGCGCTTTTGGCAGTCTTGGCGAATCGACCTGTTGAGGCAGCTACTCAATTCGCCGTCTTGGAGAAACGACTACCAGAGAGTCCTTGGCCCAGTGTTTATCGCAGTGTGGTGATCCTGGCGGGCTTGAATCCCTGGCAGGCATCAGCTGTGGCTGATCAAGCCCAGCGCAAGCATCCCAATGATCTATTGGCCGGCCTGGGTGATCTCAGTGGGGTTTTGGCAGGAGCTTTGTGGCGTTTGCCTGCGGCCTCAGACTCGATCCCTAAGGCTGTGCAACAGGTTGAGGAAGCGCTAAAGCCGTCTGCGTCTTCTCAGGAGAAGGGTTCCAGCTGATCGATCCGTAGCCACACGTCTGGAACAGGCATGCGCCAGCGCACTTGCCCATAGCCCTCTTTGACGGCGAGCAGTTCACCTGGACCTTCGAAAATGTAGTCGGGGGGAGAGGGATCACTGGCCGCTGCTTCAGTGCTGTTGCTAAAGGCGTGCCTATTGACCCGAACAAGGGCTCCTTTCTTGAGGGCTGTCGTGGCCTTTGCTGGTGCAGATGTTTCGGCCATGACGTGGTTTTCTCTAAGACTCAGGCTAGAACCTCCTCAGGATCACCAACATTCTGATTTGGGTCATTCACTCGCCCTCTATTTTCTGGCCTTCGGAGCTCTGTTGCTTGTAGCCGTACTTCTCGATGATCTAGCTGCTCGCGTGAGGGTTCCGGGGATCCTGATGGTGCTGATTCTTGGTTTGTTGGTTGATAACCATTTGAATGTGGCTTCGGATGCGGCTGATGCGCTCCCACCCTTGCTTTCTCTGGTCCACGCAGACGAAATCACGCAGGCAGCACTTGTTTTAGTGCTTTTCTTCGGGGGGCTCACGACGAATTGGGCAGCGATGCGCTCTGTGATCCCAGCGGCGCTAAGGCTGGCAACTTTTGGTGCTTTATTCACAGCCCTTCTGATTACCTTGGCGATGCTTGGATTTGGCGTGGCCGAAGGGAGTGCCGGTTGGGTGTTGTTGTTCCCGCAGGCTTTGTTCGTGGGTGCGATGTTGTCCAGCACGGATGCATCTGCGACCTTTGCTCTGTTGCGGCCCCTTGCTGGACGATTACCCAAGCCTGTTTTGGACCTGATTGAGACGGAGTCGGGCTTCAACGACCCTGTTGCTGTGGTTTTGGCAGGGGTGGCAATGGCTTTGGCTGGCGGGGAGGGTGTTGCTCCGGCTGCTTTGGTGACCGAGGTGTTACGTCAGTTTCTGTTGGGCATCTTGCTTGGCTTTCTCGGAGGCAGTCTCACCACTCAGGTGCTCGGTAGTCGTAGGTCTCTGAATACCAATTCCATGTTGCCAGTTGTGAGTCTTGCTTTGTTGATGGTGCTTGCAGGTGGAACTACCTTGATGGGTGGCAGTGCCTTGTTGGCTGCTTATGTGGCGGGGCTTGTGCTCGGTAATGGTTCAAGTACCGATCAGTTGGTGCTTGAGGAGGCCCATGCCAGTTTTGCAAAAATGGCCGAACTGCTGTTGTTTCTTTGTATGGGGCTGGTGGTTTCCCCCGAGGACGTCGTTCGAGCAGCTGGCGAAGCATTCCTGCTGTTTCTCTTAATGCAGGTGGTGCGTTGGTTGATTGTTCACTCTCTGCTCTTACGCAGTTCATTTTCGGTAGGGCAGCGGACGTTTGTGTGCTGCGCTGGCCTGCGTGGTGCGGTACCTATTGCTTTAGCGATTCAGGTCTGGGCTTCGTCGTCGGTGAGTTGGGGGAAAACCATGCCTCCCCTTGCCCTGGCGGTGGTTTTGTTCGGATTGTTGTTCCAGGGGTTTGCTTTAGTGCCTATTGCAAATCGCCTTGGGCTAGCTAGTCCACTGGAGGCTCCGCTCTCAGCCCCTTAGTCTCGCGGCCAATGCCGTCAGTTCTTTCATGCGCCTTCTACTTGTTGGTTGCACAGGTTTTGTCGGCCGTGAGCTGGTCCCCCAGTTGTTAGCAGCCAATCATCAGTTGATCTTGGTCAGTCGTAAGGCTGCCTCTGGGTTCGATCAAGAGCGCCAGACAGGGCAGTTGGAGTGGCTGCAGATCAATCCCGCTGATCCAGACAGTTGGCTCGATGGCCCACTACTGACTGCCTTGGCGCAAGTTGAAGGAGTGGTGAACCTGGCCGGAGAACCGATTGCTGAGCAGCGCTGGACAGCTTCTCATTGCCAGGAGTTGGAGTCCAGTCGTTTGGACACAACCAGGGCATTGGTGAAAGCCATGAGTCAACTCAAGACACCACCAAGAGTGCTCGTGAATGCCTCTGCGGTGGGCTATTACGGCACAAGTCCAGATGGCCACTTTACTGAAAAGAGTCCTTGTGGACAAGATTTCCTCGCTCACCTTTGTGAGCGGTGGGAGGCTGCTGCTGCTGCTAAACCGTCTGCCACCAGATTGGTAGTGGTGCGTATTGGCATCGTTCTGGGGCCCGATGGAGGGGCTCTCGGCAAGATGCTGCCAATGTTCAGGCTTGGTATTGGCGGTCCGGTGGGCAGTGGTCTTCAGTGGATGAGCTGGATTCATCGCACTGATCTTTGTCAGTTGATTGAAAAGGCTCTTGAGGAACGGGCTTGGTCCGGTGTGGTCAATGGGGTCGCTCCCGAGCCTGTTCCTATGGCTTCGTTCGCGGCGGTTCTCGGCAAGACTCTTGGTCGTCCAAGCCTCTTGCCGGTTCCAGGTCCGTTCCTCAAGATCTTGCTTGGGGATGGAGCTCGTGTCGTCCTTGAGGGGCAACAGGTGGTCTCAGAACGACTCGCAGGGTTGGGCTTCAGGTTTCAGTATCCCGATCTATGCCAGGCCTTATCCGCAGCCACCATGCCCACACCCCATTGATGAGGGCAGCGGTGATTAACAGGCTGATGGCGGGCAAAAATAGGGGCATCCAGAGTTGTTGAAACAGTCCTATTGGTTTCTCCACTCCTTGGCTTGCGGCCAGGATCGCTGTGACAAACCAGAGTGCACCGGCAATCACTAGGAACACATCGATGATCAGCAGTCGGTCCAACCACTGTTTCCATTGGGGATCGGCAGAAGGAGTTGTCATTGATGTCTTTCAGTGAGCAGGTCTGTAATGGCTTGGGCTAATCGTTGCCCGCCACCTGACACCCCGAGTCTTTGCAAGGCCTGCTTCTGGCATTGTTGTTGCAGGTCAGGGTCCGCTTGGCTGCGTTTCAATAGCTCCAGAGTCAGTTTGGCAGTGTTCTGCAGGTTGAGCGCATCGCCAGGCTTCCCATCAGCACAAAACACAGTGGGCCCGAGTAGTCGGCGTTGAGCTTCTGCGAATGCGGCTGTGAACTGGGGCCCCATTCCTGGGAGTTGTAGCACTGGCTTAGCGAGTCCTACCGCTTGTTCAGTAGCCGTGCCCGCCATGCTGATCAGGAGATCGCTGCTCTGAAGTACCGCAATGAAACAGTCGCGTTGCAAGGTGATGTGTCGTTGACCGAGCACAAGCTTGGTGTGTGTTGCGTTGCCTATGCCAGGTTGCATTTGCCAGCCTTGTTGAGTGACTAATTGAGCCAGGCTGCTGTCGTCTAGGGCTGGGACCAGTGCAAGATCTAGGCTTATTTCATCGCGAGCCAGTAGTTGTTCTGGAAGATATTCCACCACCTTCAACAACAACAGCAGGTTGTGTTCTAGTTCTGGGAGGCGGCTGCCCGGCAGAAGTCCTAGGCGATAACGGCAGCTTGGTAAGCGTGCTTGAGGTGTGAGGACTGGATCCATAAAGGGATTGCCCAGAAAGCTCACTGGGCGTTGAAGTTGAGCCGTGAGGTCTGTTGCGGTGAGCTCATCGCGGCTGTATACACCCAAAAACCGCTGACTGTTGAGACAGCTGCCACAAGGCCAAGGCAAGCGCAGGCGACCTTCATAGTGACTGGAGTAAGCCACGAGGTAGATCGCGACGGGACGGCAGCTAAGCCAAGCTGCCATCACAGGGATTACATCGCCAATCACCACCAGCAGGTCGTAGTGGTGTGCCACCTGCAACAAACGTCCCAGGCGCCTTAGGAGATACAACACTTGGCCTTGTAGCAGTTCAGTCAGCCTGCCTCGAAGACTGGTGTATCCAAGCCCGCCTGTGCTGAATGCTTTGGCCTGTCCAAGGATTTTGATTCCTGCTTCGGTATAGGCATGACCATGACCGACCAAGGGCAGGGCCTCCAGTTGATGGCCGAGGTTGAGCAGGGCCTTTCCTAGTTGGGCCCCGGAAAAGTCTTCCCCGTGTCCATTACTCAACAGCAGCAGCTTCGCCAAATCAGAGCTCCAGCCAGGCCTTTACTTTTTTCAAAGCGTGCCAATTTGGTTTACGAACTAACCCATCGGCGATTGAGTCCTTGAGGTCTTTTGCAAGCTCCGGTGCAACAGCAAGAATCTTTTGCACCATGTCGATTTGATCTCTTACACCCTTGGAGTTGGTTTCCAGCAGGGCCAGGCTGAGGTTGATACGAGCTTGGGGATCCTGGGCGTTGAGCTTCACCGCATTGCGCGCGGTGCGCAGGGCCTCATCGGGTTGAGCACTGAGAAGCTGTAGCCAGGCTAGGCATGTCCAGCCAGCCGCTTGATTGGGCGCCGTTGCTGTGATGGTTTTGAAGTCTTCGATCAGCTCACTGGCTTCAGCTCCGGACTGATACCGGGCCATGGCTGTTTCGAAGAGGTTCTCGTTGGTGGACGCCATCGGATGCAGCAGGACTGCTTAGGTCTCTTCAGATTCCCACGGAGCGGTGGCCATTGACTTCAGACAGCGAATGAGCTGCCGCAACCGCAGGTTTGGCTGGCGTTGGGATTGGTGAAATTGAAGCCGCCGCCAATCATTTCAGTGCTGAAATCCAATTGCATCCCATAGATGTAAAGCAGGCTCTTGGGATCGCAGATCACACTGAAACTTGCGCCATCGGTTGCGGTGTATTCATAGACCTCATCTCCTTCTTGGATATCGGCTGAGGGTACAAAGTCCATGGTGTAGCTCATGCCGCTGCAGCCGCCCGAGCGCACGCCTACTCGCAGCACCTGATCATTCCCCTTCTCCAGGCAGAGCCGGGCCAACTGCTGCATAGCTGTGTTGGTGATTTGGATGCCCTTGCCGTCAGTACCGGTGTGGTGGGTTGCAGGATTAGTGGTGCTGGTCATTCAGTGCTGGCACAGACCTCAATTCATTTTATGGAGGGATGTCTCTCGTTGCACCATGCAATTGGGTCAACCTATCCGCCATATTTATAGAGTCGAGAGGATTTTTGTAGGAAGCGCGTGCGGGTCGCCATTGTGGGCGCTGGGCTTGCCGGACTGGCTGCAGCTGTTGATCTAGTTGATGCCGGTCATACCGTGGATCTCTACGAAGCTCGGCCGTTCATTGGTGGCAAGGTTGGTAGTTGGGAAGATCCAGATGGCAACCATGTCGAAATGGGGTTGCATGTTTTCTTTTTCAATTACGCCAATCTTTTTGCGCTGATGCGCAAGGTGGGTGCAATTGACAATCTGTTGCCAAAGGACCACACCCATTTGTTCGTCAATCGTGGCGGTGATCTTCGATCTCTTGATTTTCGTTTTGCCCTAGGGGCTCCTTTTAACGGCCTCAAGGCTTTTTTTACGACTCCTCAGCTGAACTGGATCGATAAATTGCGCAATGCCCTTGCTCTGGGAACGAGTCCCATTGTTAGGGGCCTGGTGGATTACGAGGGGGCCATGAGCACAATCCGTGCTCTCGATGCAGTGAGTTTTCAACAGTGGTTTCTCAGTCATGGTGGCAGCTTGCAGAGCATTCAGCGCATGTGGAACCCAGTTGCCTATGCGCTGGGCTTTATCGATTGTGAGGCGATCTCTGCCCGTTGCATGCTCACCATTTTCATGATGTTTGCAGCTCGTACGGAAGCATCCAAGCTGAATTTGCTCAAAGGCTCCCCTCATCGTTGGCTAACCGCGCCGATTCTTGATTACATCCAGGCAAGGGGTGGTCGTCTTCATCTCCGCCATCGTGTTCGTGAGGTGCACTTTCGCGATGACGAAGCTCCGGTGGTTACCGGGCTCAGCCTTGGCACACCAGAAGGGGATGTCATGGTTGAAGCTGACTGCTATTTGGCCGCTTGCGATGTGCCAGGCATTCAGCGCTTGCTTCCTGAGGCATGGCGTAGGTTCCCCCAGTTTGATGACATCTATAAGCTCGAAGCCGTGCCAGTTGCCACCGTGCAGCTGCGCTACGACGGCTGGGTGACTGAGTTGGGTAATGACCCCATTCACGAGGCTGCACGCCGGGATCTCCGGAGTCCTGTTGGCTTGGATAATCTTTTGTACACAGCTGATGCAGACTTCAGCTGCTTTGCGGATCTGGCCTTGGCGAGTCCTGAGGACTATCGCCGGGAGGGTGTGGGCTCTTTACTCCAATGTGTACTCACTCCTGGTGACCCCTGGATTTCTAAATCCGTAGAGACGATCGTTTCACACACCGATGCTCAAGTGCGTGAATTGTTCCCTTCGTCTCTTTCTCTCAAGTTGGTGTGGAGCAACGTCGTCAAACTTGCTCAGTCTCTCTATCGAGAAGCCCCAGGGATGGAGCCCTACAGACCGGATCAGTGCACGCCTGTGAGCAATTTCTTTTTAGCGGGGAGTTATACCCGCCAGGATTACATCGACTCAATGGAGGGTGCCACGATGAGTGGCCATTTGGCTGCTGCGGCGATCCTTCATCAACCAGCCATGTTGGCCACCAATCAGGCGGTGGCTTAACGATGGGACGCTGGCTTGAACACACAGTTACTAGCGATATCAATGCTCCCGTTGAGCAGGTATGGGCTGTTTGGATGGATCTCGAGGCCATGCCCCGCTGGATGAATTGGATTGAATCTGTCAAAACCCTTGATGATCCAAGCCTCACTGATTGGACCTTGGCTGCTCAGGGCTTTCGTTTTCATTGGAAGGCAAAGATCAGCAAGCAGGTTGAAGGCCAGCATTTGCAATGGGAATCAATAGGAGGGCTACCTACGAAAGGAGTTGTGCGTTTCTATCCGGAGAGCGAGAACCGTACAGCTGTGAAATTGAGCGTTACCTACGAGTTGCCGAGGCCCTTGGCACCCTTGATGGAACCGAGCATCCTGGGAGGGATTGTTACTCGTGAGCTCCAGGCCAATCTTGACAGATTTAGGGATCTTGTGGAAAGCGGTTACTGCGTTTCCTCCTGAGTGCTCCAGGACAGCAGCTTGGCGGTTGAGGAGTGCATTGATCCTGCTCACGGTTTCGCTAACTGGATGCAGTACCGATCGCTCCACTACCGAGAGGTTGGCTACAACACCGCGTTCGGCTCCGGAGATTTCTGAGCAGCTTGTGATGCCGATTGATCTTTCTGATCGGCTAACGCCACTGCCTTCGGCCACAGAGGTTCAAGATCGAGTGCTCGCAGGTCGTAGGGATCCTTTTCAACCGCTTGTTGGCTCAACGACGTCAAATGGATTCATCCTGAAAGGTGTCCTGGTTGTTGGCGGGCAGCAGCGGGCATTGGTCCAAACATCAGATGGATCCGGAGCATTGTGCGTGGGGCCTGGAGGTCGTTGCCCCGGTCAGGTTGAGGCTGACCAGTTGTTACCTCCAAGTTGGTCGCTGCTATCGATCGACGTTCAGCGCGGCTGCATCACCCTGACCCAGGGGGGCAAATCTCAGTCTCCGACCTGCATGCTTTAACACAAGCGCTGACAAGTCCTTCAAGGTCGTGGGGATCAGCTTCTTGATCGACCCTTCCAAAATGATGCTCACAGCTGAGGCTTGTCTGGGGGCCGATGGAGATGACTTTGACTGTTTCAAGCTGCTGCAGCCAGTCGCTGCCAAAACGATGGCTGAGCAAACTTGCTGTGTGTGCAGCGGTCTTGCCGCTGCTGAAAGCAATTGCATCCACATTGCTGTTTGCGAGGGCTGTGGCCGTGTCCTCCGGGATTGCTTCTGGGCAACGGGATTCATAAGCTGCTACTTCAATCACGTGTGCTCCGCTTTCCCGGAAGGCTTCTCCCAGAATGGTGCGGCCACCGCTCTGGACTCTTGGCAGCAGCATCTTCAGTCCAAAGCCAGACACTGGGAAATGATTGATCAGGCTGTCAGCCACAAAGTTGGGCGGAACAAAATCAACAGCAGCTCCTAGGTGTTCAAGATGTTGGGCTGTTTTGCGGCCTACTGCTGCAAGTTTTAGTCCCTTGGGACGATGGGCAAGAGATTGGCCGATCCGCTGCAGCCGTTCTTCAACGGCCCGTACTCCATTGGCGCTGGAGAACACCAACCAGTGGAAGGTCTTGATGTCGGCTAAGGCATCATCGAGGGGTTGCCAATCGTCGGGTGGGCCAATCACAAGAGCGGGCAGATCAAGAACGTTCGATCCAAGGGCATGAAGCCGACTCCGAGCCTCACTCTGTTGCTCCTGGGCACGGGTCATGATGATTGTGCGGCCATGCAGGGGAGCTATGGGTTTGCTGCTCATTTCTCTTCCTCATTCAGTTTCACAATGCCCGCTACCTGATGGCGCAGCCCTTCGCTTTCCTTGCTTCGTCCTTGACGGTGCAGCAGCGTAATAGCCTTACTAAAGCTGTTGCGGGCACCATTGATGTCCCCAGCAACGAGCATCGCGACCGCATGGTTTTGGTGGGTCTCAGCATGCTCAGGATTGAGTTGCTTCGCTTGTTCGTAGGCGTATAAGGCTTCTACAAGATTGCCTCGGCGACGCTGCATTAATCCGAGGTTGTACCACGCCAGAGCAACTTCCGGAGCTTGTTGGGTAGCGGTGGTGGTGAGTGCGATGGCTTCATCCAGTAGATCTTGTTGCATGAGCAGGGCTGCCAGGTTGAGGCGAGCTCCCAGACTCACTCTGATGTCCATGGGTAGAGCCACGGCTTCGCGGTAGGCCGTGACGGCTCCTTGGGGATCGTCTTGGCCAAGGGCAATGCCTAGGTGCAGAAGAAGTTCGTAGCGTTCGATCGGATTGGCATTTGTGTTTTCGTTCTGCTTTAGGCCTTGCCGCAAGAGCTGGATGCCGCGCTCTTTTTGCCCTTCTTCAACCTCGAGAGCGCCGAGTTTTGCACAGGTATAGGGATCGCCTGGATGCTCAGCCAGCCAGGCCTCCATTGCTGTCCTCAACCGTTGGGATTTGTTGCTGCTTTGGAGTAGATCTGGCCGGTAGCCTTCGTGGAGCAAAGCCGGCTCAAGGTAATCGACGATGCGCCAATGGGGTTCTTCGCTGAGTAGATCCCTCACGCTGTCGTCAATCATGGAGTGGTATGGGCGGCTCCAGTTGATTCGCGGGTGTCGGCGGAACAGACGGCTGACGTTGGAATAAGGGGCCATCGTTGCTCCCTGCTCAAAGCGCAGCAGGTTTATCACCAGAACATCCGGCTGAGCTATCAAGTTTTGTAGGCCTGAGATGGCCTCAGCGCGTAGTTGTTCATCGGCATCAAGAACAAGGACCCAATCCCCCGTGATCAGGTTCAGGGCGGCATTACGGGCTGGGGCGAAGTCCCCTGGCCACGGCAGGTGCTCTATTCGTGCACCGGCGGCTTCAGCTATGGCCACTGTTGCATCAGTGGACCCCGTGTCGACTACCACGATTTCGTCTACGAACCCTTTCACGGACGCCAGGCAGGCTCCCAGGCGACTCTCTTCGTTGCGTACGACCATCGAGAGGCTGAGCATTGGAGCTGGTTCGTAGGTTGGCTCGAGGATATAGACGTCAGTCAGTGAAGTCTTGGAACAGCGGCGTTTGGGTACTTGATTGCACCTGCGCAGGTTGTAGCAGGCAGGTAAGAACCTGGCGCTGCGCTTCAGGCATCTGACCAGGGCTGTAAGCCGCGGGGATGCCGATATTTAACACTTCAATCAGCTCATCCCAGATGTAAGGACTGCCGTAGACAACTAGGCCTGCGAGGCGTTTTTGCTGTTGGAGTTGTTTGACGGTTGCCACCCATGGCTCGTGGCGATCCTGGTCGCCACGGAAGGGGTTCCCGCGTAAGAAAAGTTGCAGCATTACTGGGCCGATGCCCAATCGTTCTAGAGCTAAAGGCTGATCTGGGTCGTCTTGCCAGGGAGAGATCCCTAGGGGGTGGCAGAGCAAACTTTGAAACCCAGCTTCAGAGGGCAGCACGAGTGCTGGGGCCGTGGCTGCGAGTACCGAGCAGGGCAAGACTCCATCTACCCGCAGGAGATTGATGCCTGAATCAGTTGGGGTGACCGGTCCTGGATGGTGGATTTTTAGCGATGCAGTCACCAGTTCTCTGGCGAGAGCACGGTCTTCATCTCGTTCCAGGGGTTTGTCAATGCTTGTGCTGTCTTTGAGGGCAAGCTTTGAAGTGGAGTTATCAACCTTTTGTAAGGCTTCTCGCCGGCGTTCTTGGGAGGCTTGCAAGCGTTGCATTGGAATTTGGCCCGACTGGAGGGCCTCGCATAGGGCCTCGATAGCTTCATCTGCGTTCTCGGGCATTAAAATTAGGTCAGCGCCGGCGGTAAAGGCCATAACGGCGGCTTCGCCAGCGCTATAGGACTGAGTGATTGCTTGCATGACCAGGGCATCGGTCACGACCAAGCCCTCGAACTTCAGTTGGCGACGTAAAAGGTCTTGGAGAACAGCTGGAGATAGGGTCGCCGGATAGCAGGCGTCGAGGCTTCGCATCAACAGATGGGCCGTCATGATGCTGTCGATGCCGGCTTTCATGACGGCCTGGAAAGGCAAGAGTTCAAGCTCCATAAGCTGGTGGAGGTTGTAATCCAGTACAGGCAACTGCAGATGGGAATCCATTCCCGTATTGCCGTGACCTGGGAAGTGTTTGGCGCATCCCAGCACACCTTCTGCTGCAAGGCCTTGTTGGAATGCACAGGCCAAAGAAGAGACGGTGGCAGTGTCTTCTCCCCATGCCCGCACATTGATGACAGGGTTGGCTGGGTTGTTGTTGACATCGCAGACGGGTGCTAACACCCAATTGAGTCCGCAGCGTCGAGCTTGGTGTCCTGTACAGCGGCCGTAGCGCTCGGCCAGATTGACAGCACGACGTTGGTCTTCTTGATAGAGCCGTCCAAGGGCCATGGGCGGTACGAGCCAAGTGCCGCCTTCAAAGCGTTGACCGACACCCTCTTCCACATCGGCACATAACAGGAGGGGTGCTTTCGCCCATTGTCTAAGTCTCTTGCAGCGATGCCTGATTTCGGTGCTTGTGCCGCCCAGCAAAATCACGCCGCCCACACCTTCACCGAGAAGACGTTTTAGTTCAGCGTTGCTTAGTTCCCATTTTGGGTAACGACGTTGGTCATCGCTGGCATGACCACTTGCTCGCACCACCAGCAACTCAGCGACTTGACGTCGAAGGGGGCTCTGGATCGGCGGGTTCACGTTTTGTTGACAGTTGTTGTCTCGTAAGTCGTTGGTTTGTCACTCCCTGGTTGCACTTCTCCAATGGTTTCTCTCTGTTGTTCCAATTGCTCAAGAAGATTCAGTACCGAAGCTCCTTTCTCGATTCCGCGATCCAAATGAAAGTGCACTTCCGGTGCACGTCGCATCTGCAATCTGCGGCCAAGCTCTCCCCTGAGGAAACCACTGGCGGCTTCTAGCCCCTCTAGCACTTCAGAGCGTTGGATCTCTTCACCATAAATGCTCACAAAAATCTTGCAGTGTTGCAGATCTCCGGAGACTTCCACATTCGTAATACTCACCATGCCCTGATGCACCCGTTCGTCGCGGATGCCATGGATTAGGAGTTCGCTTGTTTCTCTGCGGATTAGGGCAGCGACCCGTTCCACCCGTCGCCCAGGTGCCATATCTATATCGGTGATGTTGGGTACACCATGGCATGCATGATTAAGAAAATGCTGATTAATCCACTTGTTATAGCCCCAATGATGGCTATTGCAGTCACGGGATTACTGCGTCGCTTGGCCAGTGGCTCGATGTAGTTGTTGAGCAAACCAAGACAGAAGGCGATGATGTATCGCGGATAGCGTGACAAGTTGAGAAATAACTCTCTCATCTTCAGTTATTGCAGGGGTTTATTGGGGAAAAGGGTTAGCGCAAAGTTAGGATGAATCTACTTCTGAAGTCACAGATCACCTGAGAGTGAAGCTTGCGGTTAGCGTGCATCTGCAGTGTGACCAGCTATACAACGTTAGTTTAGTGAGGCAGAAGCCACTGCGGCAGTTCCTTTTAGATAGCGCAGAGCAGCGCCTTAGGGCTTGCTGTTGTCTCTTTTGCTTAGAGCGGCGAGCGGGGGGTCAGATCTCAGCTCAGTTCCTGCGGCCATTCTGGCGATAGCCGCATTCAGCGTTGCTCAAGAAAAGGCAATTGGCGAAGCCTTTAAAGGGGAAGAAATCTGGAACACTTCTCTTCGGTGCGTCGCAAATTTCTGTTGATTTATTGCTCAGCATGCACCATTTGCGGTTGCTAAATTGAATTATTTACCTAGAAGAAACTGTATGATTAGTGTCTTGAAATACAGTCATTTGGCTAACTTTCAAAGCCGATTGTATTGACCTGACTTGATTGAATCTGTATACAACAGCTCTTTTCATTTTCCACTCTCAGCCGAAAGTGAAATGCGATTATTGCTCTCTTTGCCTTAGCGGGCTTTTGAAGCTGTTAGCTACTCTGCCGTTCTTTTGGCAGAGTAAACGATGATGGAACTGCATCAATTCCGCCATTCCGCCTTCTGTCTCAAGGTGCGGATGGTCTTGCAGGCCAAGGGTTTGACTTACCAGGTGGTGGAAGTTACCCCCGGGTTAGGACAGCTCAACGTGTTTCGCTTGTCAGGTCAGCGTCAGGTCCCGGTACTTGTCGATGGCGATGTTGTTTTGGCAGATTCCAGCACCATTGCTCGACATCTCGAGGCTAAGCAGCCGGAACCACCCCTCATTCCGGTTGATCCACAGCAGGCCGCGCAGGTGTACTTGATTGAAGATTGGGCTGATACGACATTGGCGCGGGCAGGCCGGTCAGCTTTGTTGCAGGCTGCAGCCTTGGACTCTGAGTTGCGTTTAGCTCTTCTTCCAGAAGATCTGCCAACTCCCTTGCGTCAGGTCATGGGAGATCTCCCGGGGGGTTTGTTGAACGGTGCCTCTGAGATCATTGGCCAGGCAGAGAGGGTTGAGTTATTAACGAGCCTCGAACAATTGGCTGATTTGATGCAGAAAAGGTCCTGGCTAGTAGGAGATGCGATGAGCCTGGCTGATTTAGCTGTAGCCGCTCAGATTTCTTTAATGCGTTTTCCAGCCTCGGCTGGGGCAGCACTTGCCGGTAAAGGTGTGTTCGGCCTGAGTGATCACCCGCGGCTGCAGCCCTTATTCCACTGGAGGGATCAGCTTGAGTTGTCATTGCTTGAGACGGATGACTCAGCCCTATGAGCCTTGCTTGAACACCGATCCAGAAATGGCTTTCTAATGTCTGATCCCTTGATTCGTGATTCTGATCACTACGTCGTGTTGGAGCCTGGCCAGCCTGAGCGGCTTCTGAGCGCTGCTGACACACTTGTTTGGTTACAGATTTGGCTACAGAGTTTGGATGTCTTGCCAGAGGATTTGCAGAGTCAGAACTCACTCGTTTCAGCGGCCCAGCGGTTGCTTGATACCGCTTGTGAGCTGGAGGTGGGCCAAGGTCTATGCCTGCAGTGGTTTGCGGTACGCCTGGAACCTCCTGGATCTGTTCAAAGTTGAGTTCATTTGGATAGGTTTAGTGCGCTTTGACAAGACTGTTGCTGAACCCAGATGCAATCGTGCAGGCATTACGTATAGAGAAGACAAACTCAATCCAAGCTCCCTTTGACATCATGAGCCTTTCAATCATCACTTAGGATTGTTGCATTTAGCGATTTTTTCAAGGGGCATTACGATGTGAACCTAGAGTTGAATGCATATCAGCAAATTGATCATTTCTCGATCTGCGGACTGAAGTGAAGTAAGTTTTCTATAAATGAAAATCTGTATCGAGAGTATATAGAATAGCTAGAGACTATGTTGAGTCATTCGAGATAGATGCATCACATCAATCGCAAGTCTGAAATGGCATTACCCTAAAATATTTTGTGTATCACGAATGAAGAGCAGAAGTGATTTGGCTATGGAGTATTCCAAACAAATTTGCTGCTTGCCACATAGTTCCAAGTAAAGGCAAAGATGATCCCAAGCAGTTGTGCGATCAGCTCGTTGGAAGAGATGTGCTCGTAATAAGCAGATGCCAAGCCAATATTTGCCACGAATGGTAAAGAGGAAACAAGTAAAAACTTTGTAAGGCCCTTTATTAATTTTAAGCCATTAAGACGTGCAAACCTAAAAGTCAAAATATTGTTGATTAAGTAATTGGATGTTGCTGCTAATATGACAGCAATAGGTAGAGAGGATTGGAAGGAATGGGCAAGTATATTGGTAAGAATGAAAACACTAAATAGCTGTACAAAAACACCACTTAGGCCAACGAGCGCAAAGCTTATTGCGCGACGAGGAATAAGCTTTAAGCTGATTGAATGTAGAAATGATAATAAGAAATCCCATGCGACTGCGATATCCAGTTTAGAGCTTCCATGAAGCCTCTTCTCGAAGATCAGGGGTACCTCGCCAACTAATAATGCTCCATTACTTTTGGCTAGTAATTCATATAAGAACTTAAAGCCATTGACATCAACAGAGCGAATGATTGGCATGGCCTGCTTCAAGTCGACTGCAAAAAATCCACTCATGTAATCAGTTAGATGGCGATATCTTTTTGAGAGACTTTTTTTGGCAAGAAAGTTTGCAAAAGTAGAAGCACTTTCCCGATCATTGGTGAGACCATTGATTACAGACCCTTGCAGAAACCTGCTGCCAACAACAAGATCTAAGCCATTGCTTCGTAGATGACTTATTGCTTGTTTGATGACTGACGTAGGATGTTGACCATCGCAATCCATGACAAGAGCATATTCATGGCAAGCATTTAAGAGCCCTTCTTTGATAGCGCTGGAAAGGCCACTTCTGCCTACACGCCTAACTAATCGGATAAATGAATATTGTCGAGCCAATTCCAATACCACCTCAGAGGTACCATCTGGCGAATCATCATCTACAACGATAATCTCTAGCTTATATTGCAAGGATAGATCAATGATTGATTCGATGATGGAGCAAATATTATCCCTTTCATTGAAAGCAGGTAATATTATTGATAAGCTGGCAGTCTCTGCCATCTCGAAGCATTGGTTAATCACTTGCTATATTAACATCCTTAGACGTTTGTTAGGGTTTTGCCTTGTCGAGCACAGAATCAATATTTTCTTTTGTGCTTCTGTGCAGCAGCTCCGAGTTATCCCTGATGCTTCATTTGGATAGTTGGGGTTGTCTAGTTGATCGCTAATGCTTGAACTTGCCTCGGCCAGGATAAATTCCATTGCTCAATTGTTCCCCAGCTGTTCACGAAACTAGTCGATTGTTCTTGTTAGGCCATCTTCAAGTTGAATCAATGGCTCCCAGTCCAGGTTTTTTGGGCTAAGTCGATTAATGTTTGGCGTTGTATTGGATCATCTTGAGGTAATGGTTTTGAAATGAGCTGCAGGTTTGGTTGGATGCGATTGCGAATTAATTCTGCCAGGCCCCTGATCGTGAATTCACGGGGATTGCCGATGTTGATGGGTCCGGGGTTTTCACTTCTCATTAGCAGAATCATGCCTCCAATGAGATCATCCACGTAACAGAACGAACGTGTTTGGCTGCCATCTCTGTAGATGGTTAGTGGTTCGCCACGAAGTGCTTGCATGATGAAGTTGCTCACCAGCCTGCCGTCATCGGGCAACATGCGAGGGCCATAGGTGTTGAAGATGCGCATCACTCTGATTTCAGTGCCGTGCATTCGCTGATAGTCGAAGCAGAGTGTTTCGGCGATGCGTTTACCCTCGTCTTAACAGCTGCGAATCCCAATCGTGTTGACGCAACCTTGGTCACTTTTGGTTTGGGGGTGAATTTCTGGGTCTCCGTAGACTTCACTGGTGCTGGCAAGTAGTAGGCGTGCGCCTACCCTGCGAGGGAGGCCCAGCATATTGTAAGTGCCAAGAAAACTGGTTTTGGCTGTTTTAAGGTGAAGTTAGACAAGCCTGACTGGATGGTTATAGAAAACCATTGATTATCTCTTGCCGTTTGACTGTTTAATTGATTAAATTGTCAGCGTATTTATAATCAATCAAATGCACATGAATTGTTCTTCCGACATTTGTTTTGTCTCTTGATTGGAACAAAGTCTGAAAATTTTTCCTCCATTTAGATCCTGCATCATCACTCTGAAGCGCTAAGTTTTCAAGAGAGCCCCAGCGACATTCGTCTGTTTCAAGCTTTTTGCTTGAGATGCAGAGGTAGCTGAATGAATTATTTGCTTGTATGGAATGCTCTAACTTCTCATGCATTTGTTTTGATATAGGGTCAAATTCTGATCGACCTACAATTATTGGAACATTTTCTCCCTTATATAGTGAATATGCTTTGAATGGCCACATATACCAATAGTTGCCTGTAATCAATGATGTATCATGTGAACTATTGTTGATATAATCGTATGCCGGCACTATATTCGAGAATTGTTTATAGGATGTGATTTGAGGAATAGGTCTAAAGGAGTAAAGTGTTATTGCAAGCGATAATCCTATAATAGCGAACAAAGGCTCAAAAGAATATTGGCTAAAAAAATCTGATGCTATGGATATCAATACACCCATGATTGCAATAATACCTGCAATTATTGCGAAATATATTGGAAAAAAGTAGCGCAAACCATATCCATTGATTGCTACATGCTCGGATAAAAAGGCTGGGACTATGGCCATCATATTAAAAATTATTGCTGCGTAGTATATGCAACTCAAATAATTGAATGCAAGAACATTTTTTTTGCTTAGCTCGTTTCTAGTATTCATGTTTCTTTTAGGCATCATTAAGCTTCCAATAGGAACTAGAATGCATGCCAAGATTGCTATTAGTGATGCATAGAGATTAAGCAAGTTTCCGGCAAAGGATGCTATAAATCTTTTAGATGAAGCTGGAATTGCATCGATAGCGTTTGACAAGGATAGATTTAATGAGGTACTAGATATAGAGTAATGTTCAATATATAAATACCTTACTATTGCGAATATAACAATTGATATTATTATTATTATCATCCATTGCAGTTCTACACGTCGCAAAATATGGCTATTACCTTTTGAAGTGGGATCAAAAATTCGACAAGCTATTGGAAAACTTAATGCATAGGTCAAGCTAAGTGGATTTAATAGAAAACTAATTATGACAACTAATATAGATATTATGAATATAAAAATTCTGTTCTTGTTGTACCGTGTTCGCAATAAAGTAAAAAAAGCTAATGATAAAAAAAGCATTGACGAGGCGTAGGGTTGAGCTGCTTTGGCAAATAGAAATAGCTGAGTATCTGGAATTATAATCTTAACCGCTAATAAAGAAGTGAAAAATAGACTAGCTTTCTTTAAGGCTTTTTCGCTATATAAGCAGCAAGTAAAAAGTAATATTCCCGAAAAGTAGATTGCATTTATAAATGTCCCCAGAAATAGATTCAGTTCAATATTATGGAATGGAATAAGTAGAAATGTTGTTAGCGAAAATAGCCGGTCTTGCCCCCAGAAAAATAGGGTTGGATTGTTGATGGAGGCTATAAATTGAACAATCATATCTCCATTCATGCTGCCTGGAAATAAAGTGCATACCAAGTAGTAAGCACCAGTTAGGAGTAAAATTAAGTTTACTAAAAAGTTGACCACATATTTACTCGAAAAATAATTAGTTCCGGTCATTGAAGTTTTGATTTTGTTCTTCAGGGGGGGGCAGAGTTTCCTGATGCTTTTCAAGACTGTACAAAGAAAGAGCCGGTTTGATTCAGATCAATAGAGTAAACGTTATTCTTCTAGATACTATGGTAATTGTAGTTTATTGAAGCCATTAAAGTATTGCATTGCCAATGAATTGGTTCCATGCATAAATGCTATCAAGCATTAAGAATTCATTAATTGCAAAATTTTCGTTTAATAGCATCAGCTGCCTTGCGATTTGCTGCAATCAATGAGGTCCCATCTTTTTTGGTTGGCTCAATAGCAGTCCCTTCATACCACTCATTAAATGAAGTGATTAATATATGATCATCTTTTGATAAGCTAGCATAAATTCGCTCCCAGTCTTTTAATAAGAATTTTTCAGAAGATGGTGCTGCTGGTCGTTCATTGCCTCTTAGGGGTCTGTCGTCATAACCAGGCTGAATCGAATAGTGGTATTTAAGCCCTACATCATGAGATCGCTTTTCCCATTTTTTTTGATTGACAGATTTTGCCTTTAGAAAGATTTTATCAAATGCAAGATCCCCTTGTATTTCATAAACATTAATATCGTGGCTATACATATTATAGCCAAATACTGCTGAGAAATTATTCGCTAACCATGCCCACTGATGTTCAGAAGATTGATTGCTTCTTGCCAAAGGCTTGTCACTGGAATTCCAGAATGATACGTCAGCAGTAAAATCTAAACATTGATTTCTGTTAGCTAATGCTTTTTTGAGCTTATTGAAGTATTTATCTTGATTGAGCATATTGCGCGCTAAATATATTGCGACTCTAGGGCAATTATTGATACGAAGGAAGTGTTCTGAATTGTGAGCCTGGTTTGAAAAGGCAAGCATATCTTTGATAAACTGATCACCTGCATTCACGCGTGGCCAGTATTTTTGATCAAAATCTATGTTGTCGGGTGATTGATTGAGCGCTAAGGGTGTTTCATAAAGGGGCATAATTTTATAATTCACTTTGCTTGTTTGCCTAATGAAGTTATCAGTAATTTTGCTTTCTGGCCCATGCTCTTTTTTATTTGTTCCTAGCCAGGAATAAATAAAATAATCTATTCCTGCATCTTGTGCCCAATCAATATGTTTGTTGATAACTTTTTGATCGCTGTTATTGTAAGGCCCTAGAAGTGGCTTTCCCATAACATCTTGGCCCCACTTCCATCTCTCAATCGTGTACCAAGGATAATAGTAGCTTCCGATTAGTGGCCGATTGTTACAGTTGACACCTTGCATATTTTGATAAATGATAAAAGCACAAGCGCCTGCTCCTATTCCAAAAAATGTTAAAAAGATGCCTCGAATCGTGATTTTATCGAAGAGTCTAATAATCAATGCAGAAGAGAATTCATTTCTCTTGACCATTCTGTCGCCACCTGTCGGAATTTTGCCTTCTATTATATAGTATTAGTGGCAGCTTTGTTTGTTCTGCTCCGATAATCTATGCGTTTTAAATTTAATATTAGAATATGGATTTCTCAGTCTTTGCCATTGTCGAAAACATTTCTTTGAGATTGCAATCTTATGGTATTAGGGTTGTACTGATTTAGAGGCATGGAATTTACTTTTGTCGATATACTTTGGAATCAATGATTATCTGTTGCCGGAAATGGTATGGACTTGGCCTTCAAAACTTCCGGTTTTAATATCTATTTCCCATACATATTTGTCATTTGCTGCCCGATTCGTGTCTGTTATGAATAGTATGCCGTCTTCTATTCTTGCATCTGTTATTTGATATTTTCCCCTTCTCGAGGGGATTGAATTGCCATCTCTGATGAGTCTTACCCACGCCGCTCTTGAATTGTTCTTGTTGCCTTGCACTAATATGTATAGGATGTTGTGGTATTCTCCAATTTTGACATTTTGCTTCTCTAAAATAGTTAAAGGAGTTTTCTTCTCTGGTCCTTTGTAGTGTTGAATTGAGGCTGCATTCTTTTTGTCTATGCTTATAATGCATCTTTTGGGGTACAGACTCATTTCTTTTGAAGAATGACTCGTTCCAGCCAATTCTTCCGACAACCAGCTAAATGCATTTTGTCCAGACGAATTAGTAAAAGGCCAATCATCGCTTGGAAATTGACCACTGTATCCATTCGCTGTAGGTATATTTGTTCTTGATTGTGCATGCATTGCTAAAACATGCGCTCTGAATGGTGGTTGATTCCTCCATTGATACCAAAAAACATCGCAATCAGTATCTTTAAGTTCGTTGCTTAGAAGAGTTACTTCGTTTTCCCACTCCTTATAAGGAAATTGATATTGTCCTCCTGGAATAGCCCAAATGCTTACAAAACTTGCTGATAATGCCGCAAATTCGCAGACTGCATTCAAAAGTTTTTTTAAATTAAGTTTCCAGTTTTCAGCTGCGATGGCAATGCAAGGAGCACTAAATAAAATGATCATCATCGCCACACGGCTTGATGCTCGGAGAGATCCAGCTCCTGGTAGCAGCTTCATCATGATAATCCAACCAGATTCTCCATCAAATGACAGAGTAAGAAGGATCATTAAGGTGATCGCGATCAACCAATTTTGAATACCTGTATTATTTCGCTTTTTGAATTGGGTTAAGACTGCAGCCATCAGCAATATGAGTAGACCCCAGCCAGGGAATATGTCTTGTTCATGACCGGAAATCCAGCTTGGATTAACTGTTTGGTAGGTCCATGCAGGTGGTACGAGAAGCCAATCATTTCCGAGTAGCCATCCAGCTGGTTTGGGTAAATTATTGATAATGATGTCGATCGGTCGGCTGCCAAAGGTCTTTAATGTTTGAAGATATGGCAAGTAAATGTACAGATTGATTAAACCTGCGATGACCAAGCATCCAGTATTTAGAATTAAGTTGTTTCCAATCCTTAATCGCATTGAACGATTTACTATTCTCTTGAAAATGTGAATTGCAGAGCATATCATTACGCCATAGCATGCGTATACGAAGGTGTAGATGTTGAAAAAGCCATTGATCAAAAGAAGGCATGAGAGATATGCCCAATTGCTCAATGTAAAACTTTCTGTTTTCTCTGTCATTAACCTGTGGCATTCATAAAGTATTGGCCCAATAATGAAGAGACTTAGTAGCTGTGGATGGCCTAGCTGAATTGCGATTGCAGGGCTGAATGTTGTTACCAGTGTGGAGATACTGACCCAAATATCTTTAGTCTTGGGGCTGATCTTTGTTAGTGATTTTCGTATTGAGATATAATTGAGAATAAGAGTTGTGCTAACCCAGCAAACATAAGCATTGATTGGGTTGAAGATCGGCCTAAATATTCCGTATATTATGCTTTGGCCTAGAAGGTGGTCGCTCCAGGTCAAGGTATTGTTGACGGGCCAAAAAAATGAAGGAGACCAGAATTGGCCTGGATTGAAGATATTGGAGCTTGTAAGGTGTTGAAATGCGTGCTCAAGAAAGTAGGCATTTAGTAATGTATCTCCAGGATCTGTTTGCAGTGTCTCAAGACCACTTGAATATGTTGGCCATAGCAACATGCTTGTTGCTATGAAAGGCACAATGAGCCAATGTAAGAGGGATTTCGTGGCACCAATTCTTTGGTTCATAGCTGAAATCTTATTGGGATTTTTCTAATTCAAATTTGAACCATTCAATGGTTGGATCTAATCCATTCTCAAGAGCCATTTGTGGTTCCCATCCTAATACGCTATTGGCAAGATCGATCACCGGCTTCCTTTGCATCGGATCATCTTGTGGAAGAGGTTTTTCTATGAATTGTAAATTAGGATTAATTTTTTCCCTTACCAGCTCTGCGAGCTGTCTTATCGTAAATTCGGTGGGATTGCCAACATTAATAGGCCCTGTCTGGTTGCAATTCATGAGTTTCATCATGCCATTAATTAGATCATCGACATAGCAAAATGATCTTGTTTGTTCTCCATTTCCATACAGTGTTAGGGATTCTCCTCTTAAGGCCTGAACGATAAAGTTGCTGACAACTCTTCCGTCATCAGGCAGCATTCTTGGGCCATAGGTATTGAATATTCGCAAGACTCGAATCTCGGTTTCATGCATCCGTTTGTAGTCAAAGCATAGAGTTTCTGCAATTCTTTTCCCTTCGTCGTAGCAGCTTCTGATTCCGATTGTATTGACGCATCCTCTATAGCTTTCGGGTTGTGGGTGAATTTCTGGATCTCCGTACACTTCGCTTGTGCTAGCTAATAGGAGTCTGGCTCCAACCCTCCTTGCTAGCCCCAGCATGTTGTAGGTTCCCAGAAAGCTTGTCTTTGCCGTTTTAATCGGATTGAACTGGTAGTGAACTGGGGATGCCGGACAAGCCAAATGCCAGATTCGATCAACTTCTAAACGAATCGGTTCCGTAACATCGTGTCGGATAAGTTCAAATGATGGATGCCCAATCCACTTTTCAATATTGCTTTTCCTCCCTGTGAAATAGTTGTCTAGGCAGATGACTTCTTCTCCGGCTTCCATTAATCGGTCTGTCAGATGTGACCCAAGGAAGCCAGCTCCGCCTGTAATCAGGTTGCGTTTGATTCTCATAGCGCTTTAGTCTTCCGCCCAGAGATTGTATTTAAGGATGCAGTATATAGCCCTTATGCCGTCTTTCCAGCCAATTTTCTTGCCTTCGTCATATGTTCTCCCGTAATAAGATATCCCGACTTCATAAATTCTGATATTCATCTTTGAGATTTTCGCTGTTACTTCGGGTTCAAAGCCAAATCTGTTTTCTTTTATATTGATTGATTGAATAACTTCACGCCGAAATGCTTTGTAGCACGTCTCCATATCTGAGAGGTTTAGGTCAGTGAAGAAGTTGCTCATTAGCGTGAGCAGCCCGTTTCCGATTCGATGCCAGAAATACACAACCCGATGGGGGCGCCCACCCTGAAATCTACTACCAAAAACCACGTCCGCTTTTCCATCAAGGATAGGCTGTATGACGACTTGAAATTCTTGGGGATCGTATTCCAAGTCCGCATCTTGGACTATGCAAATATCCCCTTTGGCCTCATTGAATCCGGTTCGTAATGCAGCTCCTTTCCCTTGGTTTTGAGCGTGAAAGATGACTCGTACTTCAGGATCGTTTAGGTCACTTAAAATATCTCTTGTGCCATCTTTTGACCCGTCGTCAACAATAATGACCTCTCTATTTTTGACAGGAGATTCTTTGACGGCCTCTATTAGCGAAATAATTGTTTTCGACTCGTTGTAACACGGGATGATAATGCTCAGCATCATTATCGAAACACCCAATTCTTTTGAACCAAGTATGATAGTACTGCAAGGACGGGGACCATTGCGAGGGCAGCGACATTTTTGCTTATGTTTGCTGTTGCTCCTAGCTCAATACCACCCGTGTTAAGTATCCACATCGTTGCCATTAGAAGTGTGTACCGAATCACTTGTCTCTTTTGTCTCAATCCGTGAGCTCTGAAAACGAGCTTTCCGTAAATGGTGTAGCCGAAGATCGTGTTGACGGCCTGGCTGGTTAATGTTGCAACAGCAATATTGACTACATTGCTTGCCAATAAGGCTTGAAGAACTGCATTCGTCAGGATTACATTTGCAGCTCCAGCAATCCCAAATCTTCTTTTTCTTCCTCTCCTTGAATCAGTTTTTGATGCCCCATTAGCACTTCTGTGGAGAAATGTAAGGGGCATTTTTGTTTGCACCTTTATCTAAAGACCAGGGTCAAATACACGGCCCATTGTTTCATGTAAGTAACCCTTTTGCCTTCGCCACTACATTTTCTACTGTGAAGCCAAACTTCTCCAAGCATGTGTCACCCGGTGCAGAAGCGCCAAAGCTGTTCATGGTCACACTGTCGCCATCAAGGCCGATGTACTTGTACCAGCCAAATGATTCGGCGGCTTCCACCACGATGCGCTTGCGTACAGCGTTTGGCAGCACCTCTTGTTTGTATGCGCTGCTCTGTTCTTCGAAAAGCTCTACGCAAGGCATCGAGACCACGCGAAGTTTGTGACCTTCAGCACTGAGTTTCTTGGCGGCTTGCACGCAAAGGTCAAGCTCTGTGCCTGTCCCGATCAGGATCAGATCAGCTGTTCCTTCGCAATCTTCGAGAACATAGCCGCCGAGAGCGACATTCTCGATGGATGAATTGGCTTGGTTGGCCATGCCCTGACGGCTCAGGCAGAGAGAGCTGGGGCGCTTGCGATTCTGGATGGCTACTTTGTAAGCACCGCTGGTCTCATTACCATCTCCGGGACGGAACACCAGCATGTTTGGCATGGCGCGCAGGGAGGGAATGGTTTCGACCGGTTGATGGGTAGGCCCATCTTCACCTACGCCGATTGAGTCATGAGTAAGAACGTAAATCACGCCCAGTTCGCTTAGGGCCGATAGGCGCATCGAACCACGCATGTAGTCAGCAAAAACCAGGAAGGTTCCGCCGTAGGGGATTAGGCCACTGTTGTGATACGCAATGCCATTGAGGATTGCGGCCATGGCGTGCTCGCGCACGCCGAAATGCAGATAACGCTTTTCAGGTGTTTCAGGTTGGAAGGAGCCGGTTTCACCTTTGATATCGGTGTAATTGGAGTGGGTGAGGTCGGCAGAACCGCCGATGAGTTCAGGCAGATTCGGGCCGAGTGCGCCTAAACAGATCTGGGAGTGTTTGCGGGTTGCTAGTCCCTTGTCATCAGGTGTGTAACTCGGCAGATCTTTATCCCAGCCCTGAGGCAGCTCACCGCGCAACATCCGCTCGAATTCAGCTGCTTCATTTGGGTATTGACTTCTGTAGTTAGCGAGTGCTTGATTCCAGTCAGATTCAAGGCGAGCGCCGCGTTCGATGGCCTTGCGGTACTGGTCGTAGGCCTCTTGAGGTATTTCGAACGGGCCATAGTTCCAGCTCAGTTGTTGGCGAGTGAGCTTGGTTTCTTCTTCGCCAAGGGGGGCCCCGTGCACGCCGGCAGTATCGCTTTTGTTAGGGGAGCCGTAACCAATGGTGGTGGTCACCTTGATAAGCGAAGGCTTGTTGGTGATCGCTTTTGCTGTTTCGATCGCCTTGGCGATGGCATTCACGTCGGTGTCGCCATTGGCGACATGTTGTACATGCCAGCCATAGGCTTCGTAGCGTTTGAGAACGTCTTCGGTGAAGGAAACGTCCGTGCGGCCGTCGATCGTGATGTGGTTGTCGTCGTAGAGGGCGATCAGTTTTCCTAGCTTGAGGTGGCCGGCAAGGGAGCAGGCTTCCGAGGCAATACCTTCTTGATTGCAGCCATCGCCCATCACCACGTAGGTGTAGTGATCAACGATCTTTGCTTCGGGTTTATTGAATTTGGCCGCAAGGTGAGCTTCAGCGATCGCCAGGCCAACGGCATTAGAGATCCCAGCACCAAGGGGGCCTGCAGTGACTTCGACTCCGGGGGTTTCAAATGTTTCGGGATGTCCAGGAGTGCGGGAGCCCCATTGGCGGAACTGCTTGATGTCCTCGATGGTCACTGAGTCATAACCGGTGAGATGCAACAGCGCGTAGACCAACATGCAGCCGTGACCGGCTGAAAGTACAAAGCGGTCGCGGTTGAACCACTGAGGATTCTTGGGGTTGTGATGCAGAAATTGGTCCCAGAGGGTGTAGCCCATTGGGGCACAGCCCATGGGAAGACCAGGGTGGCCGCTGTTGGCCTTGTTGACCGCATCGACGGCCAGCATGCGAATGCTGTTGATGCAGAGCGTGTCTAGGGAAGCAGTCGCAGCGACCATGGTGTTGAGATGGGATAGCAGGGAGTCTGAATGATGGAGGCGGCAGAGCCGCCTAGGCCATTTGGCGGAAGGCGAGGCAGACGTTGTGGCCGCCGAAGCCGAAGGAATTGGAGAGCACCACGCCTAATCTGTGATCTCTGGCCATGTTGGGGACATAGTCCAGATCACACTCTGGATCTGGGTTGATGTAATTAATGGTGGGAGGCACCATGCCGTGCTGCAGTGCAAGCACACACGCCACAGCTTCAATGCCGCCAGATCCACCAAGAAGGTGACCCGTCATGGATTTTGTGGAGCTCACAGGAATCTGATAAGCCCTCTCCCCGAGCGCATTTTTGATGGCTGCTGTTTCGTTGCTGTCATTGGCGGGAGTACTGGTGCCATGGGCATTGATGTAATCCACGCTGGTGGGATCCAGCTGTCCTTCTTGTAGGGCCAGGCGGATTGCTTCAGCACCACCAACGCCGCCAGGGGTTGGTGAAGTGATGTGGTGGGCATCGCAGGTCATGCCATAGCCCACAATCTCAGCATGGATCGTGGCATCTCGATTTTTGGCGTGCTCAAGGGACTCAAGTACCAGGACGCCAGATCCTTCCCCGATGACGAATCCATCTCGTTCTGCATCGAACGGACGGCTAGCCGTGGCGGGGTCATCATTGCGGAAGGAGAGGGCCTTGGCACTGGCGAAGCCAGCCACACCTAGTGGCGTGATGCCTGCTTCTGCACCACCACACACCATTACATCAGCTTTGCCGAGTTGCAGCAGCCGGAAAGCATCGCCGATGGCATTGGATCCAGCTGCGCAGGCTGTGGCTACTGCTGAGCTGGGGCCTTTGGCCCCCAATGCAATGGCGGCAAGCCCAGTCGCCATGTTGGGGATCATCATCGGTACTGTGAATGGGCTGACCCGACCGGGACCTTTCTCATTCAAAACGTGGGCTTGGGTCTCCATGGTGAGCAGACCACCGACACCTGAACCAATAATCACCCCAATGCGGGAGGCATTCTCCTCTTCGATGCTGAGCCCGGCATCAGCAATTGCCTGCTTGGCTGCCACTACGCCGAATTTGCAGAATCGATCCCATCTTTTTGATTCCTTGGGCTCGAGGAAACCGGTTGGGTCAAAGTCCTTGACCTCTGCGGCAAAGCGACATGCATGGGCTGACGCGTCAAACAGGCTGATGGCCGCTACACCATTGTTGGCTGTCTTCAACCCTTCTAAATAGTCCGCGACCGTGTTGCCAATCGGTGTGACCGCGCCGAGACCGGTGACCACAACCCGATGGAGATCCTCCATCATGCCGATCCTCAGGCTTGCTTGTCTTCGATGTACTTGACGGCGTCACCGACGGTCGTGATGCCCTCAGCCGCCTCGTCGGGGATCTCGATGTCGAAGGCCTCTTCGAGGGCCATCACGAGTTCCACGGTGTCGAGGGAGTCGGCACCAAGGTCGTTCTGAAAACTGGATTCTGGCTTCACTTCGCCGGCCTCAACACTCAGTTGCTCCGTAACGATTGAACGGACTTTCTCAAGGATCGCTTCCTGGGACATAGCCGTGAAGACGGGACGACGCATCCTACGAGCTGGCGGTAGTGGGGTTAACAACGGTGACGGCAGCACATCGAACTTGTCTCACTAGGAGTCTTGCCAGTTACCGTTACATCAAGCCTTTTGTTCCGGACCAGGCTCATGTCTCACGCTGTCAAGATTTACGACACATGCATTGGTTGCACTCAGTGCGTTCGTGCATGCCCTCTCGATGTTCTCGAGATGGTTCCCTGGGATGGCCATAAATCCGGCCAGATCGCGGCATCTCCTCGCACTGAAGATTGTGTGGGATGCAAGCGATGCGAAACCGCCTGCCCAACTGATTTCCTCAGCATTAGGGTTTATTTAGGCGACGAGACCACGCGCAGTATGGGCCTGGCTTACTGATCTGAGTTCAACGTCTCAGTCTTAGCGTTGGCTCTTTTTTGCGCCTCTACCCCATAAGCTCAGCCCGGCAGCTGCCGGGCTTTTTCTATGTGTGGAATCGTTGCGGTTATCGGCTCTCGTGAGGCGGCCCCGCTGCTTTTGGAGGGGCTAAGGCAGTTGGAATATCGCGGTTATGACTCCGCTGGCCTAGCCACCGTTGCGCTTTCAGCGAATGGGGGGGCAGGTCGACTGACCTGCCAAAGAGCTCAAGGAAAGTTGGTGAATCTCACCGCCCGAGTGGAAGAAAAGGGTGCGTCAGGACACTGCGGCATTGGTCACACCCGTTGGGCTACCCATGGCAAACCTGAGGTGCGCAATGCTCATCCTCACAGTGATAGCTCTGGTTTAGTGGCGGTGGTGCAGAACGGCATCATCGAGAATCACCGTCTTTTACGGGAATCCCTGGAAGCTGAAGGGGTGAAGTTTGCGTCTGAGACAGATACGGAAGTCATCCCTCATCTCATCGCTCGTGAATTAATTGGTTTGCAAGCCCAGGTTGGAGTTGCCACTGGAAGGATGTTGTTGGATGCCGTGCAGCGGGTCTTGCCTCAGTTGAAGGGGGCTTATGCCCTTGCTGTGGTTTGGGCGGAGACACCTGGCGCTTTAGTTGTTGCAAGAAAGCAGGCACCGTTGTTGATCGGCCTTGGAGAAGGCGAGTTTCTTTGTGCAAGCGATACCCCGGCTTTGGCGGGCTTTACGCGCACGATTCTTCCGATGGAGGATGGTGAGGTGGCCTTGCTCACGCCCTTGGGGATTGAGCTTTACGACGCGCAAGGCGAACGGCAGCAGCGCAGCCCTTCACTGCTTAGTGGTGGTGATCAAGTGGCCGATAAGCGTCATTTTCGTCACTTCATGCTCAAGGAAATTCATGAGCAGCCTGAAACTGCGCAGTTATGGGTAGAGCGGCATCTGCCGGCGGATCTTTCGGCTGAAGCTCCCGTTGCTTTGCCCTTTGATGATTCCTTTTATTGCGATCTAGAGGGGATCCAGATTCTTGCTTGTGGCACAAGTCGCCATGCGGCTCTTGTGGGTGCTCATTTGTTGGAGCAGTTCGCAGGGATTCCTACGAACGTCTTTTACGCAAGTGAGTTTCGCTATGCACCGCCTCCTTTAGCCCCTCATGTTCTCACCATCGGTGTGACTCAGTCGGGAGAGACGGCCGATACTCTCGCGGCTTTAGCGATGGATGCTCAGCGTCGCGAGGCTCATGGGGGCCTTGCCTTTGCTCCTCGTCAGTTAGGGGTGACGAATCGCCCAGAGAGCTCTCTAGCTCGTCAGGTTTCACACATTCTTGATATCGGCGCGGGGATTGAAGTGGGTGTTGCAGCTACTAAAACCTTTTTGGGGCAGTTGTTGGCTTTTTATGCGCTCGCTTTGGCATTTGCGGCTCGTCGTGGCAGCCGTTCATCTGCGGAGCTCATCAAATTAAAAGAAGAACTAAGGGCTGTTCCAAATCAGTTGAGCTCCTTGGTGGAGCTCCATGATCAGCGTTCTGAAATTTTGGCCCACCGCTTTGCAGATACCCAAGATGTGATCTTTTTGGGTCGTGGCATCAACTATCCGATTGCCCTTGAGGGAGCTCTCAAGCTTAAGGAGATCAGCTATATCCATGCTGAGGGCTATCCCGCTGGGGAAATGAAGCATGGGCCGATTGCGCTGCTAGATGCACACGTGCCGGTCGTTTCGATTGCAATGCCGGGGGTGGTTTTTGAGAAGGTGCTCAGCAATGCACAGGAGGCGAAAGCACGTGATGCCAAGTTGATCGGAGTTGCGCCCGAGGGTCCTGATACTGCTTTGTTTGATGCTTTGCTTCCTGTACCTGAGGTGAGCGAGTGGATTAGTCCTTTGCTAACTGTGGTTCCAATACAGCTGTTGAGCTATCACATTGCTGCCCATAGGGGCCTTGATGTGGATCAGCCCCGCAACCTAGCCAAAAGCGTCACAGTGGAATAGGTCAATTGATGATCATTGTTTCACTACGTCCGTAACGGTCTTCAAAGCGAACAATGTCGTCTTCGCCGAGGTATGGACCACTTTGCACCTCAATTAATTCCATAGGCATTCGGCCTGGATTGGTGAGTCGGTGTTTGCAGCCCAAAGGTATGTAGGTGCTTTGGTTCTCGCCTACCAAATGCTGCTCTCCGTCTCTTTCGACTAAGGCGGTTCCTTTGACTACGATCCAATGCTCAGCACGGTGATGGTGCATTTGCAGCGATAGGCTTGCACCTGGCTTCACCTCTATTCGTTTGACCTGCCAACGGCTGTCTTCCACTACAGAGGTGTAATGCCCCCAAGGGCGATAGATCTTGCGGTGAGCCTTGCCTTCTGGGCTTCCGTCTGCTTCTAGTTGCTTGACAATCGTTTTTACGTCTTGGGCTTTGCTGCGCTCGGCAATCAGTACAGCATCGTCGGTCTCTACTACGACTAGGTTCTCTACTCCTAGGCCAACTACTAGGCGATGTTCACTGCGTAGATAGCAATTTCGACTTTCTTCTGCGATTACACGGCCTCGCAGAACATTGCCGTTGTCGTCTCGATCAGCGTTTTCCCAAAGGGCGCTCCAGCTACCTACGTCATTCCAGCCGGCATCGAGAGGCAGCACAGTGCCAAGCTCGGTTTGCTCCATAACTGCCACATCGATAGCAACATTGGGACATTTTGCGAATGCCTCACGTTCAAGCCGCAGGAAGTCGAGGTCGGGGACATCCTCCTCTAGGGCAGCACGGCAGCAGCTAACTACCTCAGGAGATAGCCGCTCTAGCTCGCTGAGCATTGCACTGGCTTTGAATAGAAACATGCCACTGTTCCAGGTGAAGCGGCCACTGGCGAGGAATTGCTCAGCGGCCGCAAGATCAGGTTTCTCAACAAACCTGGCAATTGGTACGGCTTTGTCTTGGCCGCCACTCAATGACTCTGTTGCTTCGATATATCCGTAGCCCGTTTCAGGAGCGGTTGGCACGATGCCGAAAGTGACTAGGCGCCCGGCTTCTGCAGGGATGCGACCGGCTTCGATGACACGACGGAATTCGCTGGCATCACGAATTACATGGTCTGCAGCAAGCACCAATAGGAGCGGATCTTCTCCTCGTTCTGTGGCCTGTAGAGCAGCCACCGTTACGGCGGGAGCTGTGTTGCGTCCTATGGGCTCGAGCAGTATTGCTGTGGGTTCCACATCGATCTGGCGCATTTGCTCGGCCACGATGAATCGATGGTCTTCGTTGCAGATCAAAAGAGGCGCTGCGAGTCCCTCTATGCCTTTTAAGCGCTGCTGAGTTTGTTGGAGCAGAGTTGTCTGGCCGCAGCCATCGAGGGCCCAGTACTGCTTGGGGTAGCTCGCACGTGAAAGGGGCCAGAGACGGGTGCCTGTTCCGCCACAAAGGATCACTGGAATAAGGCGGGTGGCGGCCACAGTTTCTTCCTTCAGTGTTCCCAGAATCGCGTAGAAGTCTTGCTTCTGTCGATGTGCTTAGAGCTCGAGTAGTCCAGGAGGTGGGGTGAGTCGCAGCCAGCCTTGGCTTGGCTGCACTTCCGGCACGATGGCTTCTACGAATGGAACCAGAACCCGCCGTCCTGCAAGTAATTCGATCTCGAGGAGGTCGTTCCCGGCGGTGGTGAGGTCGGTGACATGACCGATTGCAGGGCCTTCCGCTTCCACACGGGCTTCGAGGCCAACTAAATCAAGGAGGTGAAACTCGCCTTCGGCCAGGCTGGGTCGATCACTTGAAGGCACCAGAAGGTTTTGGCCTACAAGCGCTTCGGCCGCATTGCGATTGTTCACCCCAGCAAATTTCACGACATAGAGCGACCTTCCAGGTAGTTGACGTCCGGTCAGCAATTCAATAGGTCGTGGCTCACCATTGCCGGCCTTGAGCCAGCGTTGACCAGGAAGAGTGAAGCGTTCAGGGAAGTCACTGCTGGGGTTGATTCGTAGTTCACCTTTCATTCCTTGGGCGGCCACCAGTTTTCCCACAGTGAGCCAGTCTTCGGCGCCGTTGATCATGGGCGGAGAAAGCATGTCTGCTGATAATGGCGCTACGACTGCCCAAAGCTGATCTCATGGCCTCTGTAGAAGCACCGATCTTGCCTGGTTCCAATGTGGTTGTGAACGAGATTCGCTCGATCTACAACGGCTATAGCGGATGTGTGCAACGTATCAGTGGAGATCGAGCTGCGGTGTTGTTTGAGGGGGGTAACTGGGACAAGTTGGTCACGATTCCTCTTAAGGATCTTGTTTTGGCTTGAGGTTTAGGTCTTCATGGCCTCGAAACGAGGTCAGATCTCCACAGCAGCATTTGAGGTGGTTGTGCTGGGCCAAATTCTTGCTGCTGTGCTGATGCTTTTGGGTTTCGGCATCATTGGGATGTCCAGGGCATGGTGACGGTTGATGTTGTGAAGCAATTACAAGGCGATTGCGGCGTTGTTCTGCTATTGGATGTGGGCAACATCGTGATGATGTCAGCCTCTCTGATCATTGAGGATCAGATCTGCTTTCTTCGCGAGAAGCAGAAGGAAGAATTTCTTGCAGTGCGGCCCTTGCGGCTGCTTGTTCGGCATCTTTGATCGATCTACCCCAGCCTTCGCCAAGCAGTTTGCCGTTGAGAAGAACTTGAGCGAAAAAACGATTCTGATCACCATGCTGCTGTCTGCGTTCATTGATCTCATAGGTGGGGCATCCCAATCCTTGGCCTTGACTCCATTCCTGTAGGGCGTTCTTGCTGTGGTAGCGATGAGGTGCTCTCAGCACCTCATCGCTGGTGGCCTGCCAGAAAGGAGTTAACCAGTGATGAATGGGCGCAAGGCTTTGGCTGCCCTCATAGAGCGCACCAATGAGTGCTTCAGTGGTTTCAGCGCGAATAGTGGCTTTGGCTGGCTCGTCAGCTGCGGCCTTAGCTCCGATGATCAGCACCTGATCAATCTGAATCTGATCGCCCACTTCTGCTAGCCACCGATCACTGACCAGCTGTGAGCGAAGTGCTGAGGATTCGCCCACGGTCATGGCAGGGAATGTTTGGTTGATGAACTCGGTGGCGGCAAGTCTTAGAACAGCATCGCCAATAAATTCCAGGCGTTCATGGTTGCTCGCAGCTCTGGCTGAGGTGTGGGTCAGTGCTTGATCAACAAGGTTGAAGGAAAGATCCCAGAATTCAACACCAAGCTTGTGGATCAGGCCTTGGAGTTGATCAATGCGACTTTGTGAGAGTTGCTTTGTCTGTATTGAGGGCATCAAAAGGAGTCTGGCATGGAGAACCCTTGCCGGGAATTTGCATCATGTCATTATATTGCTTTGATTTGTATTTTCATTGACGTGGATGAAGATTATGGCAATAGGAGCACTTGAGAAGTATGCATAAATTGAAATTAAATGAAGCAGTATCTAAGTTCCTTTTATTCTGATCTGCGGAGATATTTTTTATTTTCTTCTGCACATCGCTCCTCTGCACGGATTCCTTGGCCGTCCGTTTAATTTGGGAAAAGATTGGTCTCTCCCTGAGTCTTGCCAATGCTTAAAATTTCTATGGTGTTTCATTCTGTTGGTGTGTATTGCACAGAGAAGAAGATCTCTTCTATATCTTTCTTGGCTGCCACCATTTGCATTTTTGTTGGCTGATGATGGATTACGTATTCATGAACAGATTGGAAATATAGTTTCGATTAGCCACCTTGAATTTCAGCCGCCGCTTGGCTTGAGGAGGCAAGATATTGGCGAGTTGATTGGTTCAGCAGCGTTTGGATTGCCATCGCTGTTGTTGCCTGCATATGGCTTTCTTAGGGCTGACTCTAAGGGGAGAATGGAATTTTTAGGAATTGCCGTGCTGATCTTAAGTCTTGCATTTTTTGGAATTGTTGTTGATATGGCCCATGAAATCATGGAAAAGGATTTCGATAAATAGCTTGCTTTTGTTGAGAATGGAGGGGAAATGTTGTCTGCAAGCTTGACGCTAGGCTATATCTTCTTCCTGGAAATGTGCAAGCCTGGAGAGCGGTTTAATTTTTTCTATTTTTGTAGGAGTTTTATTGCGAAAAATGCGCTTATCGTTAGGAGTAAAAGATGATACCTTTTCTTCCTATTTACTTGAGGCCATGTATTATAAAGGCTTGCTAGTTATTGGCTTTGCTTCCTGTTTATAAAGCACGAATACTGGGAATAGAATGATTTATCCCAGCCATGTTGCCATTTTGGCTTGACTCTATTCGTGCATTAGAGGCGGAAGCGATTTGCATGTTTGGAAAAGGGTGAAAGCAGGTCGTAAGCCGGGTTCTGTTCACTGCTCAATCGCAGTGGGTGACCATCTATCTAGGACCGCCGTTGCCGACGGCCTCAAGCGGCGCATTTAATTGGAACGTGGCAGATGGCCAGCCATCGCTCCTTGGCCTTGCTCCCAACCGGGGTTTACCGAGCCAGCACCTCTCGATGCTGCTGGTGCGCTCTTACCACACCTTTGCACCCTTGCCTGTGCCCGGAGTAGAACTCCATGAGGCCATCGGCGGTGTTTTTCTGTGGCACTCTCCTCACGGTCACCCGCACTGGGCATTACCCAGCAAGTCTGGCCATCGGGGAGCCCGGACTTTCCTCAACCGATTTTGTACTGCCCAAAGGCAGTGACTCCTCGATTGCGATCACCTCTCCTGCTTTCAAACCCCATCATGCATTGTGATCGTGGGCATAATTCCCTTTATTGGGGCTGTAGCTCAGCCGGATAGAGCGACGGTTTCCTAAACCGTAGGTCGTGGGTTCGAGTCCCGCCAGCCCCGTTTTTCGCCAACTGTTCGAGGTAGCCGGTACTACATCTGGTGGGCTAGGCAATTGCCACGCTCCTGCTAGCGTTAATTCGGTGGATCAGGCGTCATGACCCAGCTTCACGATCTGCGGCTACGGCTACTTGTGCAGCAGGAAAGCGAGAGCATTGCAAATTCACAGCCCATCGACCTGGACCTCTCTGTGGTGCAGGCTCGCTGTCTCTGTTGGTTGGCTTTATTGGCTGAGGCTCATGAGGATCAGGCCAGTGATGCTGAACGGCGAGGTGATACTGAGCAGGCGATGGGTTGGTTTGCTGATTCGATGAGACTGCGCGACGTGATCCAGGTGGTGTCCACTATTGAGATTCCCTTGCCTGCTCCAGGTGATACAGATTCGGGCGAGGGCAGTTTTTCAAGCGAGCCTCCTCTTGCGGCTTAGTAGATGGCATGATGGGATGTGAGCTAGACGGAGTGCGGTGCCAGAAGAGCCCTGTCAATGCCCTGACTGTCAAAGGTTCTACCGGGAGCATGATCGACTGATTCGTGAGTGCCCTACCTTGCGTCATCAGCAGGAGCTCAATTGGGCTGCTTTGCAGTCTTTTCGAACACTCTCTGGTCGCGTGCTTGAAGATCTTCAGAAGCAATATGGTTCCCAAGGAAATGATGCTGCTAATACTGAGGCCACTCCTGTTGGTGGGGGCGAAGAGCCGGCTGATGAAATCCAGCAATCCATCGCTGATTTGGAGAACATCAATGCACACCTTTTCTCCATCGAGGCCCTTATGGAACGCATCTTTGATGTGAAGGTGCCAGAAGCTGTTGAGCAGAAATTCCGAGAACTTGCTGGTGAACTAGCTCCAGATCCTCTCAATGCAGATCGGCTTCGCCTCAACCGTCTTCTGCATCAGACGCCTGATTTGCCTGATCGCAGTTAGCTTCCCTACCTACCCATAGTTTGTTTATTCTTCAGGGCACATCGCAGGTAATTTCTACGGGGAAGGGCTCAACGTTCCAGATTGTCTGACAGTAGTCTTGGATTGAGCGGTCTGAAGAGAAGAAGCCAGTTCTTGCCGTGTTTAACAGTGACATCTGGTTCCATTGTTTCCGGTTGGTCCAGGCTTGACTTACCTCGTCCTGGGCGCGCAGATAATCTGCGAAATCGGCTAACACGAAGAATGGATCGAAGCCAGTGAGGTTGTCGAGCAGGGGGCGGAATAGCTCGCCATCGCCGTTGCTGAAATGGCCAAGGCCTATCAGTCTTAAGGCTTCCGCTAGCTCGGGCAAGGTTTCAACAATTTTCCTGGGCCGATAGCCGTTGGTTTGGAGCTCCATGATTTCTGTCTCGGTTTTGCCAAACAGGAAGAAGTTTTCAGGGCCGACTCGCTCACGGATTTCAACGTTGGCACCATCAAGGGTGCCGATGGTTAGAGCTCCGTTCATCGCGAACTTCATGTTGCCGGTGCCTGAAGCTTCCTTGCCGGCTGTTGAAACCTGCTCGGAGAGGTCTGAGGCGGGATAAATCTGCTCAGCGAGTTTTACGTTGTAGTCAGGTAGGAAAACGACCCGAAGGCGGCCCTCCATATCGGGATCAGCGTTGATCGTTTCGGCAATGCCATTGATGAAGCGGATGATCAGTTTGGCCATGTAGTAGCCCGGTGCTGCCTTGCCTCCAAAGATCACGGTTCGGGGAGCCATTCCCTCGGCCTGGCCGTTCTTGATGCGCAGGTAGTGGGTGATTACCTGTAGGGCATTGAGGTGTTGGCGTTTGTATTCATGGATCCGTTTGACCTGCACATCGAAGAGGCTCGAAGGATCGACAAGAACACCGGTTTGTCGATGGATGTAACCGGCAAGTTTGCGCTTCACCGAAAGTTTGGTTGCTCCCCATTGCTCTAGGAAGTCGGTGTCATGTTGCCGCTCCTCCAGCTTGGTGAGTAATTCCATGTTGGTGATCCATTCAGGACCAACGTGTTCATCGAGTAGTCGTGAGAGGGCTGGGTTGGCAAGGGCTACCCAGCGCCGCGGCGTGACGCCGTTCGTGACATTGGTGAATTTCTCCGGCCAGATCTCAGCGAATTCAGGCATCAGCTGTCGCTTCAACAGATCAGAGTGCAACGCAGCAACACCGTTCACATGATGGGCTGCAATGGTGGCCAAGTTCGCCATGCGCACGGCCTTGCCACCATCCTCATCGATGATCGACAATTTTCGCTGGATCGCATCATTGCCTGGGTAACGCAGGCGCACCTGTTGTAGGAAGCGGCGGTTGATCTCATAGATCAGCTCAAGGTGGCGGGGCAGCAGGCTGCCAAAGCGAGTGAGATCCCACTTCTCTAGAGCTTCTGGCAACAACGTGTGGTTGGTGTATGCGACTGAGCGGGTCGTGATGTCCCAAGCGGTGTCCCAATCCAGATAGTGCTGATCAATGAGTAGTCGCATCAGCTCTGCCACGGCAATCGCCGGGTGGGTGTCGTTGAGCTGAACGGTCCAGTGGTTAGGGAACTCTTCAACGGGAATCCCTCGGTTCCCCAGACTGCGCAGCATGTCCTGGAGGGAGCAGCTCACAAAGAAGTGTTGCTGCTTGAGGCGCAGGCGGCGGCCTTCATCGGTGCCGTCATTGGGGTAGAGCACCTTGGAAAGGGTTTCTGAACCAACCTTTTCTTCCACAGCGCCGTAGTAGTCACCGATGTTGAAGGCGTAGAAATCGAAGCTTTCAGTAGCGTCGGCTCGCCAGAGGCGTAAGCGGTTACAGGTGTTGACCCGATAGCCAAGTACCGGCACATCGTGGGGAATGCCGATGGCATGCTCGGAGGGGATCCAGCGTGAGCGGTAGTTTCCCTTGCCGTCGGTGTAGCTCTCGGTGCGACCACCAAACCCCACGAAGCAGGCCTCCTCGGGTTGGGGGAGTTCCCAGGGCCAACCACCCTTGAGCCACTTGTCTGTGACCTCTACCTGCCAGCCATCTCGGATCAACTGGTTGAAGATGCCGAATTCGTAGCGGATTCCATAGCCGATAGCTGGCACCTGCAGGCTGGCCAGTGATTCCATGTAGCAGGCGGCAAGACGGCCTAGACCTCCGTTGCCGAGACCGGGCTCTTCCTCGACCTCAAGGATCTGATCGAGTGATTCGATCCTGAAGCGGCGTAAAGCTTGCTCTGCGATGTCTTTCGAGATGCCAAGGTTGAGCAGGTTGCTGTTGAGCTGCGGACCGATGAGGAATTCAGCAGATAGGTAGGCCACCGTCTTGTGGGGTCGGGCTCGGATTGCCTCAAGACTTGCCAGGTAGCGAGTCATCAGCCGATCCCGCACGGCATAACTCAGGGCCATGTAGAGGTCATGGTTACTTGCCGTGGGAGCAAGTTTCCCGAGGGTAAAGAACAGATGTTCTGTCATGCCGTCGAATACAGCATCGGCATCCAGCCCGGCTCGTTCAGGGTCGGCGAAGCAGCCCGGAGTGGGCAGGCGTAGATCTAAGGGGTGGGAGCTGCTCATGACGGCGGAGAGAAAATAATGTTGGAGGGCTGGAGGCTCTCCTTGTAAGGGGTATTAAGGGGACTAGTAATCAGGCGTAGCAGTAGTCAGTGGCCGATCGGCAGCTCACAAGGCGTCAAGGTGATTGATTTGTTCATCCTCTTCACGTGCGTTGAGGATGATCATTCTCTTGAGGCGAAGGGTTTAGGCCATCGATCCCAGCTGGGGAATCTCTGGAAGTTAGCTGCGATGTGCGGCTTGTTTGCCTTAGCGACCGCACATCAACACCTGCAGGTTCTAATCACGCTTCGTTCGGAAAACACCAAAGCAGGATTTGCTCTTCCTTTAATCTCGCTCACAAAGACTGAAATCCGGCTCCATGGTTTTGCATTCAGTGTTGTCCGTGCTGAGCAGCCACGACGTGGAGGTGGCTGAAACATTGATCGGTGTGCTGAATTTCCTGCTGATTTTTGTGGCAGCACGCACTCTGGCTGAGGTTTTGGTGCGTTTGCATCTACCGACGATCGTCGGCGAACTTCTCGCTGGGGTTCTGATCGGGGCCTCAGGTTTGCATCTGTTGGTTCCGCCGAGCGCGCATGTTCAGTTGAACGAAGGTTTGGTCAGCCTGATCAGCGCCTTGGCCTCGATCCCTCCTGAGGCCGTACCGGACCTCTATTACGAAACTTTCCCCTCTCTGCAAGCGGTCGCCACGCTCGGTTTGTATGCCCTGCTTTTCCTCACCGGGTTGGAAAGTGAGTTGGAAGAGTTGGTTGCCGTAGGAGTCCAGGCCTTCACAGTTGCCATGGCTGGTGTGGTGCTGCCTTTTGCCCTAGGCACCTTTGGTTTGATGGCTCTCTTCCAGGTGGAATTGATCCCGGCGATTTTTGCTGGTGCTTCGATGACTGCTACCAGCATCGGCATCACTGCCAGTGTGTTTGGCGAACTCGGTTATCTCAAAACGCGAGAGGGCCAGATCGTGATTGGTGCGGCTGTGCTTGATGACATCCTTGGCATTGTGATCTTGGCCGTTGTTGTTGCTTTGGCCACAGGCGGGAGCCTCGAGATTGCTCCGATTGTGAAACTTGTTGCAGCAGCGACCGTGTTTGTGGTCTTGGCAATTGTGCTTAGCCGTACTGCGGCGCCGGCCTTTGATTGGGTGATCGATCGGCTTAAGGCGCCTGGGGCAGTTGTTGTTGCCTCATTTGTGATTCTGGTGCTGTGTTGCTTTATCGCTACAGCGATTGGTTTGGAGGCCGCTTTGGGAGCATTCGCTGCTGGATTGATCCTCAGCAGCTCGAAGAACAATCACGCGATTCAGCAGTCGGTGCTGCCGATTGTGACTCTCTTTGCAACGATTTTCTTTGTCTTGGTTGGCGCTGGTATGGATCTCTCGGTGATTAATCCTCTGGATCCTGCGAGTCGCTCTGCACTCGTTGTGGCTGGCTTCCTTTTGGTTGTAGCGATCGTGGGCAAGATTGCAGCTGGTTGGGCTTTCGTGATCGACAAACCCACCAATCGCTTGGTGGTTGGTCTTGGCATGATGCCTCGCGGCGAAGTCGGTTTGATTTTTCTTGGCCTTGGTACAAGCGCCGGGCTGCTTTCTCCGTCTTTAGAAGCAGCAGTTCTATTGATGGTGATTGGCACCACCTTTCTTGCGCCGTTACTTCTTCGCTTGGTGCTTCGAGATAAACCGCCTGGAGGCGGCAACTCCATCCCTGATGACGTTGCCGCCAATCCTGTTGGGCTGGTTTAGTGCAGCTTCTTTGCTTGCATAGCCCTGAAAAGTAAAAGAATTGCCTACCATCACCTTTCGCCACCGTCGCCGTTGTGACGTCAGCTCCATCTGCCGTGCTTAATGCTTCCTGGAGCCATCTGGGGCACGATGTTCATTGCCTACAACGCATCCCAGAACAGGATGTTGAGCATGGGGGACGCCAACGGCCTGCACTGTTGTTGGTGCATGGCTTTGGAGCTTCTACCGATCATTGGCGCCACAACATTCCGAAGCTCTCCCTCACCCATGAGGTGCATGCCATAGACCTGCTTGGCTTTGGTCGTAGTGCCAAACCTGGTGGGTTGGATTATGGCGGGGACCTTTGGAAAGACCAGTTGGTTTCATATGTCAACGAGCGAATCGGAAGGCCCACTGTGATTGTTGGCAATTCGCTGGGAGGTTATGCAGCCCTGGCAGCAGCAGCTGCTCTTGAATCGCAATCCGCCGGAGTGGTTTTACTGAATGCTGCTGGTTATTTCAGCGATGAGAAGTTTTCTCCAAAACCAAAAGATATGACTTCGAGGCTTCGCCAGATGATTGGGCAAGGTCTTTCAAGGGATCTTGTGGTGAAGTGGTTGATATATCCTTTGATACAGAGAATGATCTTTGAGAATCTGCGCCGGCCTGGTGTCATTCGCAGCACTCTCAAGCAGGTTTATATCGATCCTGCCAATGTTGATGATGATTTGATTGAGTCGATTCGTAGGCCTTCTCTGGATCCAGGCGCATTCCAAGTGTTTCGCAATGTTTTTCAGGCGCGCGGGCTTAGGGGTAAGCCTATTGATGAATTGTTTAATGATTTGCAAGCTCCTCTGTTATTGCTCTGGGGTGATGGTGATCCCTGGTTGAGGAATGCAAAAGCCAAGCAAGAAAAGTTTCGCACATATGCCAAAGAAGCTTCTTTGGAAGTGAAAGAGGTGCTTCTAAATGCTGGACATTGCCCTCATGATGAGGTGCCTGACTTGGTGAATTCTGAATTGCTGGAGTGGCTAACTGGTTTGAGTATTGCTTAATTTAGGAATGATTGATTGCCATAGTTCTCCTCTCCTCCGCAAGCAGAGTCCCTATCCTCATTGGCAGTATCTCCACCCAGAAAGTGGTGATCGTTTGCGGATTGTGCCTGAGCGAGGTGGATTAGTCACTGATTGGTGTTGTAACGGCCGTGAGATGCTCTATTTGGATCAGGAGCGTTTTGCAGATCCAGGGAAAAGTATTCGCGGAGGTATTCCAGTGTTGTTTCCCATCTGCGGAAACCTGCCAGGCGATTTATTACTCTTGCCAAGTGGTGAGTTCACTCTTAAACAGCATGGTTTTGCTAGGGATCAGCACTGGGAATTGCAGTTATTAGAAGATCACAGTGGCGTGAAGCTTAGCCTTGGTGATAGTGAAGAGACGCGGGCTGCTTATCCATTTGCTTTTTTGATCGAGATGGTGATGCGCCCGATTCGCAATGCTTTAGAGATCGAGGTAAATGTACATAACCGTAGTCAAACTGCGATGCCCTTCAGTTTTGGTTTACACCCTTATTTCAAGGTGACTGACTTGAGTCAGGTCCGCTTGGAAGGGTTGCCTCATTCATGTCTCAATCATTTGCAGATGGCAGAAGCCGAAACCGCCATCCAATTGGCAGGTCTAACTGAGGGCGTGGATTTTCTGACTCGCCCTGCGGGCCCAGTAACCCTTGTAGATGGCGCCTCTAGGGCATGCCTGCAGCTTCAGCATGAGACTCCCATGGATCTCACTGTGGTGTGGACTGATCCGCCGCGGCAGATGGTATGCCTTGAGCCTTGGACTGGTCCGCGGGAGGCATTGATTAGTGGCGATCGAAAGTTGGAGATCGAACCTGGTGGCCAGCAGAGGCTGAGATGTTCCTTTTCAAAAAATCCTGAAAAAACTGTTAGTGCGGCTAGTTGATAAAACATCTGTGTATTAGACGGTGGCAACAACTCCAACAGGCTCCAGCCTTCAGTGCTCTAAGCCATCGAGGACGGCTGGAACGCCTTCTGTAAAGCTCCCTGGAGTGTTTTGCTTTGCCAAAGCCTGGGGGGGGGTGATCAGACAGTGGAACGCTGCCGACTTGATCAGCGGAAACGTTGATAACGGGAATTGATCAGATCATGAGCTGAAAGAGAAAGCCGCCACCAGCGACTCCGCCCAGAAGGTGACGAGCAACAGAGACGACTGTGATACCGAATTGAGGCATTCCGCCATGCCTGTTTGGCCGTTGATTAACCACTGACTCCTGGCAATCGGCCTCTCGCTAGTTGTTGCTTTGAATCGAATTGTTGCTTCACAGCTTCAATCAGTGGCCTTGAGGGTGCATCTAGCCAAGCAGGGAGCCGATCTCCAGCTTGACTGGGTTGCTGCAGGAGTGTGAGCTGGCCACCGAGGCGAGCAATCTTGAGGCGCAGCTCGTTGAGATCCTCGTTTTGGCTGATCCTTTTTGCGTTGGGTGGTGACATTTGCCAGCCATCGCCGATGCCAGCGCCAGCTGCAAGCTGCCAATGCCAGCCGTTGAGGGCTTGTAGTTCTTTGCTGGCGATCAGCCGGTGAATGTTGCTTGGTTGCAGCGCTACCCGTACCAGCCAGTCGCTGCAATTTAAAGATCCTTCAGATGGGTGTGGATCTTGATGGGGGCCGAGCCAGGCCAGCTGTTTTGTGCCCAGTTGATGTTGATTGGCGAGGTCTTGGAGGCGTCCTATTTGGTCGTTGACGGCTTGATCGCTCACGCTGGCCACGCCGATGTTGAGATGCCAGTCCTCTAAATCAGTTTTGATCCAATCGCAGTATTCCGGGGTGAAGCTGGTGCGCAATAGTGCAGCTCGCCATGCTTCCAGCGCTTCCAGAGAACCATCAAGGCGAAGGCAGATATGTGCTGGGCGGATTGGTTGGCAGCGAAGAGTTAGTTCCGTGATCAGAGCCAAGCTGCCCCAACTGCCGCAGAGGAGGCGCATTAGGTCATAGCCAGCAACGTTTTTGACTACCCGGCCTCCAGCATGCGCAGCAATACCATCGCTACGCAGGAGTCCGATTCCGATCAGTTGGTCGCGTATACCCAGATGCCGCTGTCGCAAACCGCCGGCGAGGCCACGAGCCACCAACCCACCCACACTTCCAGCACTGTTGGGATCTGTGTTGGGTTGGCTTCCCCTGGGCCAGTTGACGGCTAGCCATTGATGGTGTTCTTTCAAAACCATTTGTAGGTCTGCCAGCGGCAGGCCTGCTTCAACAGTGATCGTGAGGTCGTCGACAGCGTGATCAAGGATGCGCTTGAGACCATTCACACTGATTGGTCTTGAAGGCATTTCCACAGGCGGCCCCCATTGCAGACGGCTGCCAAGACCACAGGGCAGCCAGGGGGTTGCTGCTGCATGCAGCCCCGCAACAAGATCGGCCAGTTCCTTTGCCGTAGCAGGTGCTGGCAGGTTGGCGGTATCGGCGAAGAACGTGTTCACGTCACGATGGTGCCATGAAGATTGTGGTGCTTGATGACGACCCCACCGGCTCCCAGACTGTGCATGGCTGTCTGCTGCTGCTGCGCTGGGATGTTGATGTGCTGCGGCAGGGGTTGCGCCACCCTTCGCCACTCTTGTTTGTGCTGGCCAACACACGTGCGTTAGCCCCTGATCAGGCGGCATCCCGCAATCGTGAGATTTGTTGTGCTTTGCGGCAAGCATTCGCGGCGGAAGGCATGTCAGCAGCGGAAGTTGTTGTGGTCAGTCGCGGTGACTCCACGCTGCGTGGTCATGGCGTTTTGGAGCCTGAGGTGATCGCTGAGGAGCTCGGCCCTTTCGATGCGACGCTGCATGTTCCTGCCTTCCTCGAAGGAGGGCGCACCACGGTGAATGGCGTGCATTTGCTTGATGGCAAGCCAGTGCATTCCAGTGCTTTTGCCAAAGATCGCTTGTTTGGTTACAGCACCAGTGATCTCCCTGCTTGGCTAGAGGAGAAAAGTGGTGGGCAGATCCGAGCTCAAACTGTTCAGCGCCTCTGCCTTGCGCAGTTGGATGCGGCTGTTGAAAACCAAGATGCTGCGAAGCCATTGAAGACAGGCCGCACAGAGTTGCGACGTTGGTTGGCTCGGCTTCATCACAATCAGTCTGTGGTGGTGGATGCGGAGCGTTCTGAGCAATTGCTGGCCTTAGCAGAAGCGGTAAGGCAGTTGGCAGGTCAAAAGCGATTTCTATTTCGCTCTGCTGCGAGCCTTCTTAAGGCTCTGGCAGAGATTGGCCCTCAACCGCTTAGCTCAACTGGCTTAGCAGGCTTGCGGCGTAGCGATCGCTCAGGTCAACCATGGCCTGGGTTGGTGATGGTTGGTTCCCACGTGCCTCTGGCTGATGCTCAGTTGGAATCTTTACTCGAGGCGCCAGAGTGCATGGGGGTGGAATTGCCAGTCCCCCGCTTGGCGCAGATCTTGCAAAAGGGCTTGTCAGATGGGCGATTGGCTGAGTTGGAGCAGCATTGCTTCAATCAGCTGGGCGAGGTGCTTGCCATTGGCTGTACACCGGTGTTGTTCACGAGTCGCGGTGAATTGGATTGCTTGACATCAGCTGTAAGGCTGAGCTTTGGCGTTGCTTTGGCTCAATTGATGGCTCGTCTGGCGGCTGCTCTCGCGCCGAGGTTGGGCTATTTGATCAGTAAGGGTGGAATTACAACCCACACTCTCTTGGCAGAAGGGCTGGGCTTGGAGATGGTGCAGCTTGAGGGGCAAATCTTGCCAGGCTTGTCGTTGGTGCGGCCTTTAGCTGGAGGCGGCTTGGTTGATCTGCCGATCCTTACCTTCCCCGGAAATCTTGGTGATTCTCAAACCCTTTTGGATGCCTGGCGATTGATGGAGGCCGGCGGCACAGGCCAGTAGCTCCATTGGATGGGCGACTGCCAGATCACCATCCAGATGGCGGCGGAGTTGCAAGGTGCAGCCAATGTTGGCGCTGGCAATCAGCTCAGCTCCAGTGTTGCTGAGGTCAGCCACCTTGATTCTCCCTAGCTCGGCAGCTTCTTGAGGGTTGACCAAGTTATAAATTCCGGCGCTCCCACAGCAAACTCCGGCTTCTGTGGCTTCGCTCAAAACTAGATTTGGAATGGCCTTCAATAGTTGTCTTGGTTGGGCTTTGATTCCTTGGCCATGAATCATGTGGCAGGCATCGTGGTAAGCAACTTTCAGAGGAGTTTGGGGGCTGGCAGGCTGCCCATTGTTATGGGGAAGAGGCTGAAGGCTTTGCTGAAAGTTGCTGTCGAGGCCGTGTTCCGCCAGGAATTCATGCACATCGAAGACGGGAATATTGAAGCTTGCTGTTGCGTTGAGGAGTTCGCCGTAGGCCTTCATGGTGTGGCCACAGCCCGAGGCGGCCACCAGCACAGCCTCTAAGGGTTCGGCTCCAGCAGGTCGCCCTGGGCCGACAACGTTGGCAAAGCTTTTGACAAGCTTCTCGGCTAGCTCTCGGGTTTGTTTGAGTTGCCCCTGGTGGTGCGAGACGGCGCCACAGCAGCCTTGATCTTTCGGCACAACGACTTCAAAGCCATTGGCTTGCAGCACGGCAACAGTGGCTTGGTTCACGTTGGGATCGAAGCAACGTTGCACACAGCCAAGAACAAGCCCCACCCTGCTGCGGCGTTGACCTGCTGCGGGGTGGAGGATCTTCAAATCATCCTGAAAATTTTCTGCTGCAAGAGCAGGCAACAAGGCCTCCATCGCTTCCAGTTGGGGCCCAAGAATCCTGTTGATACCGAGGCGGCGGCTAAGAGCTTGTATTGGTGTTCCCGCGTAGGCACGCAAAGGGTGCAGAAGGGCGCGCAGTCGGCCGGGATAGGGGAGCAACTTCAGTAGAACTTGGCGAAAGTGGTTCTGGCAGGGGCTGCGAAGTTCTGCTTGGTTCAGTAAAGGGCGCGTCGCCTCGATGAGCTGGTCGTAGCGAACTCCTGAGGGGCATGCACTCACACAGGCAAAGCAACCTAGACAGGAGTCGAAGTGGCTAGCGACGGTGGCATCAAGCTCCAGCTCACCTTTGTCGATCGCCTTGAGGGTGTGGATCCGCCCTCGCGGCGAATCCATTTCAGTGCCCAATACTCGGTAACTTGCGCAGGTTGGCAGGCAGAAACCACAGTGCACGCAGGGGTCGGCGGCGTCTGCTGGGAGGCTGCTCAGGGCCTTGTCATTTTGGTTTGACGTGACGTCAACAGAAGTCATGCATTGAGTCTGGCGACTTCCATGTCGCCCTGTTGCATCGCCGGATCATTCGCCATGCCTTTGCATAAGCGTTGAGTTTCTCCTGACGCCTTCGCTATTTGCTCCAGTGATTCATGTAGGACAGCGTGGTTGCATGCTACTGCCCTTACGTTGGTGTTTGCTCTAGGCAGATTGCTTTTTATTTTGCAGCGTAAACCCAGAGAGAATAGGAGTCACAGGAAGCACATCAGCTACACGGATTGATGCTTCAGTAACTGTATCCAGCTAGCTCAATCTCGTGTTTGAAGAGGGAGGCGATCCTTGCTGCTTGCCCATCATTCAGGATGTCTCGATAATGTCTGTGATCACTGCGAAACTGCCGCTTTGCTTCTGGCAGCTTGGGGCTGCCAGAAAGATTTAATTCTTCAAAAATCCGGTTCACTTCCTTCTGAACATTCTCATAGCGGCATAGTCGGTCCACGCTGAATTTTCCATTGATGGTGTACATTTCTTCGCTATTCTTCGCAGCTGATTCGAGGGAGTGGCTGTTGATAAACGTATCGAGATCCATTGGATCTTTCTTGCCTCTGATTACCCAGAAATATTGAGATATGGCCCGGTCCCAGGGATTACGTACAAAGCAAAACTTGAAGTAGGTTTCCCAACATTCCCGATTCAGATATTGGAGAGCTTCTTGTGGCTTGATGTGGGTATGGAATCCTATTTGTTCGAGCTGCCTGTTGATATTTTTCTTGGTCAGTTTTTTCTGTATTCGTAGTTTAAGGTAATTTAGCTTATTATTCCAAGGGATAAAGTTGCGTGGCCCGAGGTAGCCTAGATCCTGTCGGATGGCTTCATCTCGTGCGCTTAAGGGTGTGATCACGTCCTTTCGCTCACAGGTGCTTGATAGAGCAATGCCAATGGAGGTCGAGGCAGTTTTTCGGTTTGCAATAAAGATGAAGCGATTGCGGTGGTTGATGATCATCAGAATGCGTATAAATAGATAAAAAGATTTGCCTTCAAAAGCTGTATCCAGACAGCTCAATTTCGCGTTTAAAAATGGATGCAATCCTTGCGGCTTGCTCGTCATTGAGAACATCTCTATAATGTCTTCGATCACTGCGAAACTGTCGCTTTGCTTCGGGCAGCTTGGGGTCACCGGGAAGATTTAATTCCTCAAAGATTCGATTGACTTCCGTCTGAATATTTTCATAGCGACAAAGCCGATTGACAGCGAGCTTGCCATTCAAGGTGTACATCTTTTGACTGCGACTTGCGATTCCCTTGATTTTTGAGCTATTGAGAAATGAGTCTAGACTGACCGGATTGGGCTTATTCCTGATCGACCAGAAATATTGAGAAATCACGAGATCCCAGGGATTGCGAACGAAGCAGAAGCGAAAATAAGATTCCCAGAGATCGGGTTGCAAATAGTTCAGAATTTTCTTGGGTGTGATATGAGTATAGTAGCCAATTTCTTTCAACTTTTCAGATATCCAAAGACCAGTGAGCTTTCGCTGAGTGAGAAGTGATAGATAGGCTACTTTGTTCTGCCAAGGTATGAAATGTCGTGGCCCTGGATAGCATAATCTTCTTCTTATTTCCTCATCTTTGCCCAAGGGAGCAATGATGTCTTTTTGATTGCAGGCACTTGAAAAAGTAATCCCTATTGCAGTCGAGGCAGTTTTGCGGTTGGCGATAAAAATGAACCGTTGGCTATGGCTAATAATCATCTAGTAGTGCTGGGAATTGATTTGGCATCAGCCTTAGAAGTGGCTGATAACGGCCTCGGAGAAGCCGCTGCAGGTCACGGGCTCTACGGGAGGTTCCATGAGTCGAGCAAGGTCATAGGTGACCTGTTGATTGGCGATTGCAGCACTTAACCCTTTGGTGATCATGTCTGCCGCTTCTTGCCAGCCTAGAAACTCCAGCATCATCACTCCGCTGAGGATTACTGATCCGGGATTAATCCGATCGAGTCCGGCGTGCTTTGGTGCCGTGCCGTGAGTGGCCTCGAAGATGGCCGCGTTCTCGCCGATGTTGGCTCCTGGGGCCATGCCTAATCCGCCCACCATCGCGGCAGCAGCATCGGAGATGTAGTCGCCATTGAGGTTGAGTGTCGCCAGGATCGAGTATTCCTGCGGCCGTGTTTGGATCTGCTGGAAGATGCTGTCAGCGATGCGGTCATCAACCAGCACCATCTTCTTCCAATGGCCATTGCCGTGGCTAGCGCCGATGGTATTGATCACTCTCTGCACCTCGGAATCGATGCTGGCCTTTTTCTCAGGAGTCAGGTTGTCGTAGCCCGGCTCGAGCATGCGCGCGTTGGCCTCGACGCTCAGGTTCGATTCCTTTTCAAGGTTGCCGAGGATCCAGCTCTCTCGTTCAGTGATGCAGACGTCACGAAATTCGCTTGTAGCTAATTCGTATCCCCAGTCTCGGAAAGCACCCTCAGTGAATTTCATGATGTTGCCTTTGTGCACCAAGGTGACGTGGCGCTTGTCGCCCTTGAGTCGAAGAGCATGTTGGATGGCTTTGCGGATATGACGCTGGCTGCCGTGCTTGCTTACCGGCTTGATGCCGATGCCTGAGCCTTCAGGAATCTGGCGTTTGCCTAGCTTGCCGTTGGCTGGAATGACGACTGAGTTGAGATGCTCGCGCAGCTTCTGGCCGACTGGATCATCGGCTTCCCATTCCACCCCCATGTAGATATCTTCCGTGTTTTCTCGGTAGACGATTACATCAAGATCCTGAGGCCGTTTGTGGGGGCTGGGTGTGCCCTTGTAGTAGCGACAGGGGCGGACGCAGGAATACAAATCGAAGATTTGGCGTAGGGCCACATTGAGGGAACGGATGCCCCCGCCGATTGGAGTAGTGAGGGGCCCCTTGATGGCGACCCCATAGGTGCGGATTGCTGCAAGGGTGTCTTCAGGTAGGTACTGGTAGGTGCCGTAGAGATCGCATGCCTCGTCGCCTGCATACACCTTGAACCATTCGATACGACGAATCCCTTGATAGGCCTTCGTTACAGCTGCATCCAGCACTCTTTGGGTCGCGGGCCAGATGTCCAAACCTGTGCCATCGCCGCGGATGAAGGGGATGATTGGCTCGTTGGGTACGACTGGCTGGCCGTTCACGAAGCGGATGGCCGTGCCCTGGCTTGGGGCGGAGAGCTTCTCGAACTGAGCCATGTGTGACGACCGTGCAATGGTGTGGCGAGTTAAGAGGGAGCCTATGACTTAGCGGTAGAATTGTCATGAATACAGATCAACCCTAGCTTTTACAAGTAAATCTAGTTGAGCGTAATCAATGTTTTGGCAAAAATTGTGGCCGAAGATTCAGGTCTCTAGAAAAGAAAGAAAGTTTCTGCTTTGTTTTGGCGGCTCATTGGCTATCTTGACTGTCTTTTATTGCTCTAATCAAATTTGGTCGAAATATCAGTCTGAGGTTGAGATGGTTTCCGAGATGTTAAAGGGAAAGCAGAATATTGGTTCGAAACAGCTTCAGGTCCCGATACTTCGCAAGGCTAGTTTTCCTGACATTGCTGTTCAGCAGCGCAGCATGGCTGCCGCGGCTGAGCAGTCTGTCAAGGCTCTTGGCCTTGACAGACTGAAGGTTAATGATGAATCAATAAAAGTTCAATTTGCAGGCCTTTATATTTCTAGCAATAACGAGATATGTAATTATATCATGATGTTAATTAAGCAAGAGCTTCAACGGGCAGGGGCGAGGGAAGTAAGCATTGCCTATCCGCGTAAGACATTTGAGTTGGGAGCACAATCTGTTGTTGATGGTGTTTCTGCAGAGTTAGATAATGCTGTGATGGTCATGAAAGATACACAGTTGGAGAATGATGTTGCGAAAGAAGGGCAAAAGCTTTTGCTTTTACGTATCCGAGAGGCAGGGGTGGATACAATTGATCGCAGTATTTATTCAGAAGATTTCTATATCAGGGTGGCTATTTTGGCGGCTTTAACCACCTTTGCCTCGGGATGGATTGTTTATGGCTTGACTGAGCGCTATTGGAGGGGGCCACAATGGCGAACACATTTCCTGGCAACTGCCGCTGGGTTATTGGTTGGCTGGAATCTCTTGCTCTGTTTGTATCTTAATATGCGCCCTGATCGACCGAGATATAATATGATTAGCAGGGTAAATTTGGCTTCTTTTGTGCGTCTTGAGGATGGCTTATATGAGGGAGAAGGCTTTGGCAAGGATGAAGTCCTTCTAGGAGGAACAGGTTTTAATTCACCTCAGGTGTTGGACTCGCCCAAGGTAATGGCTCCTTCAGAAGGGGGTTTTTATCAGTTGATTCCTACTCCCTTAATGCTTCCTTGAGGTCAGAGCATTTGATTGACTTTTCGTCCGATTCTGTTGCGGATCAGTCCCAGGTTTGGGTAGTAGCTGCCTGTTTCAATGAAGAGGCTGTGATCTGTCAGTTCATAGAACGAGTGGTTGCCTTGCCGGAAGTCAGTCATTTGTTGCTGGTGGATGACGGTTCACGGGACGCCACGGTGGCCCAGATCCGCAGATGGCAGAAGCGATTTGTTGGTTCAAAAGCTTCAGCTCCTGTCACTTTGCTGGAGCTCACACGCAACTTCGGCAAAGAGGCGGCAATGCTGGCCGGGTTAGATCATGCTCACGGTCACTGCGATGCTGTGGTGCTGATTGATTCAGATCTTCAGCATCCACCAGAGCTGATTACGGAGATGGCTCAGGCTTGGGGCCAAGGTGCTGAGATTGTCACTGCAGTCCGTGACGATCGTGATCAGGAATCAAGGTTGAAAGTAACAACTTCCTCCTGGTTCTACAGGGTTTTCAACCGGGTAGTTGATTCCATTCAACTGATTGATGGAGCAGGAGATTTTCGTTTGCTCAGTGCACCAGTTGTGCAAGCCCTCACTCAAATGCGTGAATTCAGCCGTTTCTCCAAAGGTTTACTTCCTTGGACCGGATATCGCAGTGTCGAGCTTAGTTACAGCAGGGTGAAACGAATGGGAGGTCGTAGCTCCTGGAGCCCCCTGAAGCTATGGAGCTATGCCCTTGATGGCATCTTTTCCTTCTCAGTGATTCCTCTAAAGATTTGGAGCTTTTTGGGCCTTGTAGTTTCCTTAATTAGTTTGCTTTACGCCGCAGTTATCGTTTTGATCACGATTTTTAATGGAGTTGATCTTCCTGGCTATGCCTCACTGATTGTGGCGGTTCTGTTTTTGGGGGGCATTCAATTGATTGGTATCGGTGTACTTGGCGAGTACATCGGTCGGATCTATGTGGATACCAAAGCCAGGCCACACTATTTCATTAGGGCCATTCACGGTTCACTTTGAGTGGAGGCACTGGCTTGTAGTTTTTTGACTGCTTGCCACTCCAGTTGACGCCATGAGGATGAGAAAAATGTACGAGATAAAGGGAAATCTGTTAGGCCCTTATTAATCTCTTCTGGCTTTAGCGGTGCAGCTGGATGCGATAGCAGCAAAGGTTGTGTTTGCGGTGGTGAGAATGAAACAGATTTGAGTTCTTGCCAAGCGGCTTTGAGCGGAGCATCCACCATTTGCCCTGTGAAAAGCACGCCGGCAAATCGGGCGTTGGTAGCTACTAATGCTTTGCCCAGTCGTGGTAAAGCCATGCGAGTGAGGTTTTGCAGCACAAGCCACTTCAACCAGCCACCATTAGTTAGAGCTGTTAGCCAGTAGCGTGATGATAGCCCAGTGGGCAAGGGCTCAGCAGTGGTGCGTAACCAGCTGATGCCTTGTTCAGGGGCTAGTTCGAGGATCACATCGAGCACGATTGGCACCAGATGCACATGTTGATGGCCATCAATGGCGATGATGGTGAGTCCAGTTAGCTCTCGAAACCGCTGGATTTGAGAATTCAGTTCACAGCGAAGTTGCCTTTCAAGTCGTCGTCGTCTTGGAGAATTTTTAGGTAGGCATGATGCCAGCATTAACGTCCCAAAAGAGCATTTGAGCCGCCCTGCATCATCAATGAGTTCGGACACTTGTTGAGGGGCTGCTACTGCTCGACCTTCGCTTAGGCAGAGGTGCAAGCAAAGTTGAAGGCTGGGGCAGTTTTTACATTGTTCAATAGCTGCCTCAACGGCATTGCCGTTGACCAGCAGGCTGGCGCTGTCCAACTGCCTGGCTGCAGCAAGAGCAAGGATGGCGGTGTTGGTCGCGTTGGTGAGACCTAGGTCATCGGCATGGAGTTGAGGCTTCGTCTTGTTAGATCGTTGGTGTCGGCGCATGCTGAATCGGGCTGCCCTTGACCAGATCAAAGCATTGAGCAATGTAGGTGTAAAAACCAGCATCACTGTGGTGATGGGTAGTGAGGCCCAAGGGCTGAGCGCCAATGGCAACAGTGCGCTCACGCTGACATTGACACTGAACTGCAGAAGCAACCAGCGACGTGCGAAGCGTTGTCCAGTTGTTTCTGTACGGAAGGTGTACAGGGCATGGCCTAGATAGCTGACCAATGAGGCGGCTAAGAAGCCACTGAGGTTGCTCAGCCAGAACGGTATGAGCTTTGCCATGAGCACCAGCAGCGTTGCGTGTATGGCTGCAGCTGCTAGTCCGACTAGTCCATAACGCCCTACCCGTGCAGCCAATGGCTGCAAACTCATGACAGCACAGTTTCAAGGACTGTATTCATCGTCTTGAGATGATCGAGTAGCAATAGCCGTGACATGGCAGAGCGATTCCTCATCAGGGACAACATCAAAGTGCCGCAACCGTAATGGCATGGCACTGATTGATCCTGCAAGATTGGTACGCTTCAGGAGACTGGATGCAGTCGCTACAAGATGCATCACTTGGAGTTTGCTCAGGGCCAGATTGAATGGTCATGTCTTGAGTCCGTATATCCCAGCCGCTCAATCCATCTTCACTTGCTGATGGGATGATCCAGAGATTTGCAGTTGGTTTGAGGGTGAGACCCTTGATCTTGCTCTACTAATACAGCTGTGGAGCTCGTGGCTTTAGTGCCGCTTTGTTGATGCAAATCAGCTCAGCACCGAGGATGCGGTGGTCGGATGAGTTTTGTAATCGCCAGATTTGATCAAATTGCGGCATAGTTCTGCATCGGTTATTCCCCACGCCCACTGTGCGTCGCGTCTTTTTTCTGGTTCCGGGGACTACTGATCGCTATCGCTGCGGTGGTCTTTCAGTGGCACTCCATACCGCAAGGTTGGTGAATAGGCTGATGCCTACTGATTTGGTGACCTATCGGAACCGTCAGGACGATTATCTATTTTTGGATGATCTTTTGCAGCAAGAACCAGCTCCAGGGAAAACGCTTTGGGTGGTGAGCTGGGGGTTTGAAGTGCCGAAGTTGTTGCGGCGTCTAAGGGGGCGGCATGTCGTCTATCACGCCCATAGCAGCGGCTATGGGTTTGATCTTCCATCAGGGGTTCCTGTCTTCGCTGTGAGCAGGAATACCCTTGGCTACTGGGGTGACCGGGCACCTCGCAATCCTCTGTTTTTGGTGCCTAATGCTTTAGAGCCGTATTGGTTGGAGCGAGGTGCTCGGCTTGGAGCCGCTGTTGCTGAAGCTGGAGATCGCCCAATCGATGTCTTGGTGCAGGAACGAAAGAGTAGTCGCTATGTGCTGGAACAATTGGTTCCTGCTTTGAGAAAGCTGGGGTTGAAGGTTGTGGTTCAGAGTGGCTGGGTGGACGATCTAGTCGCTCTGTTCAACGCTTCCAAGGTATATCTCTACGATTCGGCTGAGTATTGGCGGGGTAATGGCCTGAGTGAGGGCTTTGGCTTGCCACCTCTGGAGGCGATGGCTTGCGGCTGCGTGGTGTTCAGCAGTCTCAACCATGCGCTCGCCGATACCATTGATCCGAGTGTGGTGGGCCATCAGATTGGTTGCGGCAGTCTCGCCTGGGATGTGCGGCGGATTTGCGAATCTGTTCGAGAGCCGGGGTCTTGGTGTCCGACGCAGGAGCGGCTCAGTCAGCTGCTCAGTGAACATACGGAAACGGCTTTGATGGCGCGTTGGAGATCGGCGCTGGCTGTTATCGAGACCATGCCGTCCGATGAAGTTCCCCTCAGGATTTCTCCAACCTTTCTGATGCGATGCAGACGAAAGGTTGGCCGAGCATTGAGGCTTTTGAGACAGCTGATCTCTCTCCGCTAATTGTGGCTTCTGTCTTTTTCATGAGCGGCTGCAGCGAACAGGGGGCTTAAGGATGGTCAATCGGTTGCCTGGCTGGCCGATCTGTTGCTGATTGTGGAGGTTGGCTACCGGTAACTTGCGCTTTAAGGGTGCTGGCGTTCCGTCTGCCTCCGAGAAGAATTGTGCGGCGTGTCCATGCTCTTGCAAAGTCAGACCTGGAATGAACTAAGGCAGCTGCTGCGTCAACTTCCGTCTAAGCGCATCAACCTTCTGATTCTTGTTTTGCTTGCTTCCTTTTTTCAGGGCTTGCTTGACATGCTTCTCGTCGGTCTCCTGGCCAGGTTGGTAGGCGTGATGTCGGGAGCAACGTTGCATGATCGTATCCCCGGTATTCGCTTTTTTGGCGGCGGCATTCTTGATCAAACCGGATGGCTGTTAGGACTCCTAATCGCGTCATTCTGGTTTACTTCGGCGATCCGTTTTGGTGTTTCGTTGATGCAAAGCATGCTCAGTGCGGAGATCTGGACAGATTTAGTTAATAAGGTCTATGCCAATTTGATGTTGCAACGCTATGAGTTTTTCACTCACAACCGAACTGCTCATCTTTCCGAGCGCTTCAATAGAATTCTGAACCGTGTTTCAACCACAGTTGTTACACCTTTGATCACGATTGTTGGTAACACGCTTTCGGTTTTGGTTCTTCTGGTCGGAGTGGTTTTTGTCCTCGGCTGGAATGCGTTGCTGATTTTTGTATTGATGTTGGCTGCATATACTCTTGCGTCAAAGATTATTACCCCCTATTTACGGCTGGCAACGAAGCAAAAGGTTCGTTATTCGCGCCGGATCAATCTTTTGCTGATGGAGTCTCTGAGGTCGATGAGAGATGTGCAGATCTATTCGGCTGACGAATTTTTTGTCCGCCGTTTCTCACGTGATGGTGTCGTCGCTAAGCGTTATGACCGCCTCTCTAAGTTGTTGCCTGATGTGCCTCGGTTCATCATTGAGCCTGCAGGGATCACGATCCTATTTTTAGTTGGCCTGGCCCCGGCATTATTGGATGGTGATACAGAGAGAATTCGTGAAGCTGTGCCGATGTTGGCAGCAGTCTTGGTTACTTTGTTGCGTATTTCCTCTCCCCTGCAGTCGATGTTTCGCAGCATTAACAAGCTGCGGGGTGGGCTCCCTGAAATTCAGGATGCCCTTCAGCTGCTGAGTATGACCCCTGATCGACTTGTGCTTTCTTCGCCAGGTGTGCCCACGCCTGATGGGGTGATGCCGCGAAGATTCATTGAGCTCGAGGGAGTGGGTTTTTGCTATAGCGGCAGCGATCGCGAGGTGCTTAGAGATGTCAATCTCACCATTCCGGTGGGTTCCAGGATCGCTTTAGTTGGGCGTACTGGCAGTGGTAAGAGCACTCTGGCTCATTTGTTGTTGGGGCTATTTCTTCCCACTCGAGGAGAGCTCTCCCTTGATGGGGTTCCTCTTAATGAAGAAGAGGTGCCAGCTTGGCAGGCTAATTGCGCTCTTGTCCCCCAGGATATTCGCCTTCTTGATGCAAGTGTACGCGAGAATATTGCTTTCGGACAGGATTTAGAATCAATCAATGATGATGATATTTGGGCCGCGCTGGAGGCGGCCCAGTTTGACGATTATGTGAGTCAGATGCCCTATGGATTATTCACCATGATTGGTGAGAACGGGGTGAAACTTTCTGGCGGTCAGCGTCAAAGATTGTCTCTGGCTAGAGCTTTCTTTCGCAATGCCAAGGTGTTGGTTTTGGATGAAGCAACGAGTGCTCTCGATAACAAGACTGAGCATGATGTCCTGCAAGCACTTGATTTGATAGGTCGACGCTGTACCACGATTGTGATCGCCCACAGACTTACTACCGTGAAGAAGTGCGATCGCATCTACGAGTTGCAGGATGGTTGCATCAAGGCTTCGGGTGATTACGACACACTTTGCTCCTCTTCTTCGTCCTTCCGAGAGATGACTCGTTTCGAGAGCGCCTGAACTGACCATGGCTGACTTTGTGGTTCTTTCAACTGCTGACTGGGATCATCCGTTATGGACCAATAAGCAACATGTTGCTGTTTCCCTGGCGGCTGCCGGCCACAGAGTTTTGTATGTGGATTCGCTGGGTTTGCGTCCTCCTCGTGCAGGGGCTGCTGATCGAGGCCGCATCCTGCGGCGTCTTCGTCGAGTGTTGCGTCCGCCTCGGCAAGTAGGCGAGGCCCTTTGGGTGTGGTCACCTCTTGTGCTGCCCGGCGGGACGGCTGGCTTTGCTTTGATTCTGAATCGGCAGTTATTAACTCTGGGGCTGCGTCTTGCGTTGCTTTGGCTGCGCTTCCGGCAACCAATCCTTTGGACGTATAACCCGCTGACATGCCGCTATTTGGCGCTGGGTAGTTTTGGTGGAAGTATTTATCACTGCGTTGATCGCATTCAGGCTCAACCAGGTATGCCGGCGGAGAGGATCAGTGCAAGCGAGCGGCAGCTTTGTCGTGCAGTGGATGTGGTCTTTACGACCTCCCCTGATCTACAGGCTGATCTGGAGAAGATTCATCCTCACACTCATTTTTTCGGCAACGTCGCCGATCAGCAACATTTTGCTCAGGCATTGGGCGGAACATTGCCTTGCCCTCCTGCTCTGAATGATCTGGCCAGGCCTCGCTTGCTATTCATCGGCGCTATTGATGCCTACAAGCTGGATTTGTTGATGCTTGAAGTCTTGGCGGCGCGCCACCCTGAGTGGACCTATGTCTTTGTCGGTCCTGTGGGGGAGGCAGATCCCGAAACTGATGTTTCCAACTTGCGCAAGTTCTCCAATGTTCACTTCGTTGGCGCGCAGTCCTATGGAAATTTGCCTGCCTGGCTTGCTCACTGTGATGTCGCCTTGCTGCCATTGCGGCACAACAGCTACACCCGTCATATGTTCCCGATGAAGTTCTTCGAGTATTTGGCGTCTGGTAGGCCTGTAGTGGCTACTGCGATTCCTGCACTTCGTCCCCACGCTGCAGCGGCACATCTCTGTGAGCCTGAAGCGGACTCCTTTGAAGTGGCAATTGCCAATGCGATTACTTCTGGCGGACCGGCTTTGAATGAGCGACTTGCCGTGGCAGCAGAACACACGTATGAGACGCGAACAGCAGCCATGTTGTCGGTGCTGAACGAGCTGGGAATTTTGCCTGACGCTCGAGCCAGTGGTGTTTCCTCTGGACGGGCCAGAGTCAGAGTTCGTCGTCTTCGTCACTATTGGCCCGAATGGCTCCTGTCGCAGCTCGCGATTTCCTTGGCTGTTGGGCTGGATCGAATTGGTGCCCATGACAATGCGTTTGAGATGTTGCGAGCTTTTAGACGCCGTTGGCCGCGCAATCTGCCTGTACTGCGTGCCTTGATCCCACGTTCAGTTCAAGCAGGTGATTTCAATTATGCGCTCGAAGTCATGGAAGATCTTTGGATTAATAACGGCCAGATCTCTTATTTACGCAAATTACTTTTTCGTCGGGGTTCGCGGCCTGAAGATCTACAACAGCAGATTATTTTGTTCGAAACTTTGGCCAGAAGTGTTCTGCTTCCATTGACCTATCGATGTTATTCCCGAGTCGTTCTGGCCTATCGGATTGTTGAGAGTGGGGATCAAGTCAGAATGCGTGAATCAGCGGTTGCTTTGGAGTCGTTTGTTGTTCAACTTGAAAGTGATCCAGGCACACGAATATGTCGGCGAGGAAATCGCTCGAATCGAGCAAAGTTATTGATTTCTTGCTATTCAACACTCACGCGCTTGTATTTAGAGCTTGGCGATCGAAAGGCACTGGCGGCTATTGGACGAAAAGCAGCGGAGTTTATGGATGGCTTCGATCTGAATGCGATTGATAGCGATACATCCTTCCGCTTGACTCGCAATCTGATGCGTTGCCTCACGATCGATGTCCTTGAAGCTTGGCGTTTGGGGGAGCAATCCCTTTATCAGAGGGCGAGGCAAAGGCTTGCTCGGGTTCGGGATCATTGTCATCAATCCATCCATGATGAAAGCAATGCGCAGGAGGATCATCGAGGTTTTGCCAAGGCTCTTCTTGAAGAGGTTGATAGCCTGGAGCAAATGATCACTGGTCCCAGCCATGATCCGCAAAGGATTCACGAATTACTGCGGTTAATGATTAAGAATAAGGGATTATCACTTGGTGGAGTGTTGCCCTTATTCCCTGATTATCTAGACACTAAGGTGGCTGAGGTCTGTCAATGAAGGATGTGGTTGATGTCTCATCGCCACGAGTGCTTTTATATGTTGACTCTTTGAAAATTGGGGGTGCGGAGAGGATCACTCTCACCCTGGCTCAGTGGTTGTATCAGGAAGGTTGGACCCCAGTCGTTTTAACCCGTCAGCCTTTGGCAAGGGATTTTTACCCCATTCCGGCTGGAGTTGAGAGGGCAGTTGAGCCTGTTGATCCAGATTGGCTCAAGAGGCTTCATTGGTTTGGTTTCCCATGGCGGGTCCAGCGTTTGCGGTGTTGGATTCGGCGTGAGCGGGTTGCCGTGGCCATTGGTATGACCACGTTGCCAGCCATCAAGCTGCTTCTAGCCACACGTCCTCTGGCTGTGCCATGCGTTGTTTCTGAGCGGAACTATCCACCGGCTAAGCGACTTGCTATGCCTTGGCGGTTGTTAAGACGCTTGACCTATCCATGGGCAGATCTCCATCTGGTGCAGACCCGATCAACGGGGAAGTGGCTTGCGAACAAGGTTGGAGCCAAGCATCAGTTGCTGTTGCCGAATCCTGTGCAGTGGCCACTGCCACGTTTTGCTCCTGCTCCTGACCCAGAGTCGTGGCTTGCGGCTGCCGGGGTGGTTGCAGATGACCCTCTCATTTTGGCTGCTGGCACCAAGGCCTATCAAAAGGGTTTCGATCGCTTGATGTCGACTTTTGCCTTATTGGCAGCGCGCTTGCCAAGGGTGCAGCTCGTGATTTTGGGCCTTGCGTCGACGACATATCACGGCATGGATCAGCAGGCCAATTTGCGAGCTCTGCTTGCTCAACATGGCGACTTTCAGGCTCGACTTCACTTCCCGGGGCGCGTTGGCAACATGATGGATTGGTATCAACGTGCTGGGATTTATGTTCTTCCCTCGCGTTATGAGGGCTTCCCTAACGTGTTACTGGAGGCCATGGCGGCAGGCTGTGCTTGTGTTGCCTCTGATTGCCTCACTGGCCCAGCCGATTTGATTGAGAATGGTCGTAATGGGCTGTTAATGCCTATAGAGGCTTCATCCATGGATTGGGCTGAGACTTTGGCTGAGCTTTTGGACGATACAAAAAGGCGCCGTTCATTAGCCAAACAAGCATTAGGTGTTCACGAACGATTTGCTCAACAGGCTTTGCGTCAGAGTTTCTGTAAAGCTCTGGCAGGCTTGCAAATAGCAGATCATCAGGGCATTCGGAATGGCAAAGATGGATGATCTTTGGCTGGTGTTGCCTCATTTGGGACCGGGCGGTGCCCAAAAGGTTGCTCTTCTCGCTGCTGATCACTTCGCGGCTCAGGGGCTAAGCCTGCGTGTTGTGACTTTGCTGCCAGGTCATTCCATTGCCCATTGCCTCCCTGATGGACTTGATCATTGTGATCTAGGGCCTGCTGTCGATGCCGCTTGGCGCAGGGACTATTGGAACCGATCCCTGGCAGCGCGTGGTCGACGATTCGTGTTTGCTCAGCGGCGACGACTACATCGCATCGCCGCAAAACTTTTGCTGCTGCTGGTTTGGCCCTGGTTGAGTGGCGAGGCTAAGCCTGGCAGGAATGGCCTTGCATCAGGATTGCTCTGTTGGTGTGTACACGGGGTTGGTGGGCCTCAGGCACTGCTGCTACAGGATTTGTTTCGCCAGCATCAGCCTCAGCGGGTCCTGGCGTTTTTAAGTCGTACCAACATGTTGGTGTGCCAGGCCCTTTGGGATTCGTCGACCCACCTGGTGATTTCTGAGCGCAATGATTTATCGCGTCAGTCGTTGCCTTTCCCCTGGCAGCGGCTACGCGAGGTTCTTTACCGACGTGCCGATGTGGTCACCGCCAATACCGATGGCGTACTCCAGTCTCTTGAGTGTTTGCCCAACTTGCAACGCCTAGAACTATTGCCCAACCCCCTGCCGAGAAAGGATGAATCCTTCCATGTTGCTAATGCCGCTTATGGGATACGGCCAGAAGCATTTGTCACCGTGGCCAGGCTGGTTCCTCAGAAGGGCATCGATGTCTTGATTCGTGCGCTTGCACTGATGACTGGCTCGGCCAGTCAATGGCCAGTTTTTCTGGTTGGCGATGGCCCGGAACGGCCGGCACTGGAGAATCAGGCTGCAGTCGAGGGTGTCGCCCAACGTGTGCATTTTGAGGGCTTCCGCAGTGATCCAGAGGTACTCCTTGCTGCAGCTTCTGTATTTGTGCTGCCTTCAAGGTTTGAAGGTATGCCGAATGCTCTTTTGGAGGCGATGTCTGCCGGACTTGCTGTGATCGTTACCGATGCGTCGCCAGGCCCACTGGAGGTTGTCGAACATCGTCGTTCCGGCATTGTGGTTCCCAGCGAGGACCCTCATGCTCTCGCCAAGGCGATGTCGGAACTGGTTGAAGATGTGGACCTACGCAATCGTTTGGGATTGGCAGCACGTGATCGCCTAGCAGCCCTTGACTGGCCGCAGGTGGAGACACAGTGGCGCTCGGTGCTCGCTCTGCCATGAGCATGCGCTTGCTTGTTTTTGCGCCAACACGACGCGCGCCAACGGAAACCTTTGTGCGTGCCAATCTTCAGGGTCTTCCTTTTGAGATCACCGCCTATTTTGGTGATGAGCGACCTCTGTCGGATCCAGGTCGCTTCGCCTATGGCCTCGCCATTCTTGTGAGTAAGGCGCTAACCAGGCTTGGCCTTTTGCGTTTAGCCACGTTGCCAGGCTCATTGGTTGCTTGGTGTTTGATCCGTCGTCATCAGCCTGATGTGTTGATGGCGGAGTTCGGGTTTCATGCAGTGCGCATTATGGAGGCCGCCACTTGGAGTGATGCCCCATTGGTGGTGCATTTTCGCGGTTCTGATGCTTCGGCACGGAATAGGGTGGGACTCCTAAAAGAGCGCTATCGCCGATTGATGGCGATTGTCTCTGGGATCATCGTTAAAAGCCAACCGATGCGCCGCACGTTGCTGGATTTGGGAGCAGCAGATGAGCACATGATTGTCAGCCCTTCGGGAGCTGATCAACGACTATTCCATGGTGCCGACCCTGGCAGTTCCGCGCCTTTATTTGTAGCCATAGGCCGTTTTGTTGCCAAAAAAGGTCCGCTGGAAACAATCCACGCCTTCGCCGCTATGCGACAAGTATTGACTGAAGCTGAGGTTGCAAAAACTAGCTTGATCATCGTTGGCGATGGCCCGTTGTTTAATCAGGCCAAGCAGTTAGTGCACCAGTTAGGTCTTGGCAAAGTTGTGAGTTTGCCTGGTGTCGCTGGTCGAGACACGGTGGCACAACTTCTCAGGCAAGCGCGTTGCTTCGTACAGCATTCTCGTGTTGCCCCTGATGGCGATAGTGAAGGCAGCCCGGTGGCTGTGATGGAGGCTCAGTTGAGTGGCCTTCCAGTTGTGGCCACTCGCCATGGAGGCATCCCTGAGGTTGTGCAGGAAGGCATCAGTGGTTTTTTGGTCGATGAGGGGGATTTGCAGAGGATGGCCTCTGCTATGGCGCGCTTGGCTCGCGATCCAGGTTTAGCCAGTCGCATGGGTTTGGCTGGACAGCAACGCGTTGCATCACGTTTCACGGTAAGCCACCATTTGGCGGCGGTTGCTGCGTTGCTTGAGAAGGCGAGTCAGAAACGTTCTTGACTTGATTCGTCGCTAGCCGGTTTGATTACGCAGAGAGCAGTGGCTGCTAGAAGGCCAATTAATATTTGGTTGACTTGACTGCGATGGTGGATTGTTGTTGATAAGGCATTGAATGCGAGAGCAAAGTTAATTCCTAGAGCCATTTCTGGCCAAGTGGTGCCACGAAACCCAAGAGGTAGAACTTCGCGAATAGAGGATTGTTGTCTTAAAAGCCCTCTCATGATCAATATCACCAGCATCATTAATGCAATGATTCCGAGCAGGCCGTGATGACCACCCATCTGGGCTAAGGTGTTATGGCCATGGCCAAGATGGCCTAACGTATGGTCGTGATTGGGAATGTGATAACAAAACTCATTGAGTTTTTCGTTTGACCAGCCAACACCGTATATGAATCGGTTATTTCCTGAGAGCATCCCTGATAGCCAGCACACAGCTGCTGCCAGGCGGTGGCTATCTGAATAAACGTTATCTCTCACATTAGGTCCTAAATACCACCAAAGAATGAGGGCGATTGCAAGAAGAGCAATGAGAGAGATTGCGAGAGCCCAGAATTTTTTGCTACGACCTTTTAGGCGCATCACCAACCAGGCCATCAATGCACTAATTGGTACGGCCCATGTCGCCATTCTCGATCCACTGCCGACACAAAGTAGGTATCCGCTGATTGCTCCTGCTAGAGTTATTCCCTTGATAAGTAATCCACGGTTAAGGATAAACGAGTACCAAGAGGCCATTGTGACCATCACCAGCAGAGTGGCAAAGCGATTAAGACTCCCGTAACCATCCAATCTCGTATTGAAGATCGGCTTTACGGAGCTAAGGACGAGTGGAAATCCAGATGCAATGGCTTCGTGAAGGAATAGGAAGCTGAGTGGAAGGGATGCGATGCCGAGCCAAGTGAGCGTGTGCTTCCATTGTCGCTGGCTGAGCAGCGAGCCGACCAAGACTCCAAGCGCAATGAGGAGGAATTGCACTGCCCCTTGCAGATCAGTGCGCAACGTAATCATGCGGGTGTTGATGAGAAGCAATCCCAGGAGAAGGATCAATGGAGTCTGAAATTTTTCCTCGAAGTTTCGATCGCCGTTGATGACTCCTTGCAGTAAAGGAACAAGCAGCCTCCAAGTCATCCAGATCACCAATAGCCCCAGGCTTGTTGTCTTTAAAGGTTTGTCTTGAAATGTGTGCAGAATAATACTGATGGGTAGCAGCACGTCGACGGGCTGGATTTTTATGAACCATCTGTTGAATATTTTGATTAAATTAAGGTTCATCTTTGTCGGCCGATCGGGAAAAGATTGGGGTTGATGTTTTATCTTTGGACGCTAAGATGGCGTCAAGTTTGTGTCAATTGCTGGCAGCCATGGATTTGCTTGGGTTGCCAAGACTCTCTGGGAGGTTGTTCATCATGCTCGGTTGCTGATGATCTTTTGCTATTGCATCGATGTTTGCAAGGCGATGGTCTCTTGGGAAATGGATGTGGGGCTTTTGTCTTTGGTATGGCGGTATTGATGTAGTTCATCTCACCATGCCGTCTTGGTCAATGGGAGTCTTTTTGATTGGATTTTAGAAATTTACAAGTAGGGCATCTGCATTTGCTCATGGCTCCCCGCTCGATTCATGTTGGCGTGGGAATGGCAACCTTTTGATTGACAGGGTTAAGGACTTTGCTGGAAGCGGGTCGTGAGAGGATGGATAGGTATTTATTTGAATGAGCTTGTCAACTCCATCCTGGCTGGAGTCCCTGACATGGGACGCTCTCCTCGATGTGCTGCTGCCGCTTTCGCTGTTCACTTTGCTCCTGCAGCGCAGCAGTGATCCTATGGGCATGGTGCTGCTGATGGTGGTCTGGCTGGGATTGAAGCTTGTGTTGCGCACTAATATTTCACCGATTTACTGGTACTTGTTGGGGGTGCTCTCCATTTGTTTGGCGATGCTTACTCATCAGGTTTCGAACTCTTCCCCATCTGATCTGTTACTTGTCCTGCTTGCTTTTAGTGTTGGTGTAGGCCGTAAACGTGAGGAGTGGCGTGCTTCGTTTTGGATTCTACTATTTATTGCTCTAGCGGCTTTGTTCACTTTTGAATTAGATAATTATGATCGTGATTATACGCGGTTTAATGATAATTTAAAGATTATTCCATTCCAATATTTGCGTGATCTTTTGCCGGCCGAGGCGGTGCGTCTTCAGCGGATAACGATTAATAGATCTGGCTACATTCTTGGTATTGTCGGTATATTAGGCTTCACTTTGGCACGCCATAGCAATAGGAATTGGCCTAGATATTTTGCCTTCACCCTCGGTCTGATCGCCTATGGCCTTGCCTTCTGTACAGGCTCTCGTGCTGCTGCTGGGTTTCCGGTGTTGGTGCTTTTGTTTGCAGAGCTTGCTTGGTGCTTCCGAGGCCAGCTAAGGCGATTGGCGACCCCTGTCGCAATCATGGTGTTAATGCTTGGTCTGATGATCAATCTTTCGATGTATTTACCAAGCAGTCCTTTCTCTAAAAACAATCCAAGCGATATTGGCCGGGCCAACGTGGCACAATGCTTTGTCTCTCAATCAATTAGCTCCTGGAGCACTCTTTTGACTGGGCAGGGAGGAGACCGGGTCTCCTTGGCATGTCAACGATTAACCCTACCTAATCCTGGGCGTAAGTTTGGTCCTCCACATGCTCACAACGCCTTCTTGCAGACCTTGGCCGATTACGGTTTGCCCGCAGCTTTAATGCTTTTATCTATTGTTGGTCTGAGTCTTCGAAATGCCCTGCGAATGATTGCTGCAGGCGATGGGCTGCAGGGGAGCATGGCTCTAAGCCTATGCCTGTTCATATTCGGCTCTTCCTTGGTGGAGTCTACTTTGATTAGTACTTCATTGCAGCAGGTGTTGAGTGGATATTTGTTAGCTGTTGCTTGGCCACGTCCACTAAAGTTATACGAGCATAATCTTCAGTTAGAAACTGTTAATTTTGAGGTTAAGGTTGATTGAGCTCATCAACCTCTCCGGGATGCTGGTTGTTCAGTTGGATGCCTGGCTCAGGGTTTGACGAAGATTCTTTTGCCGACTTTGAGGTTTAAAACTTGAGTTTCCTTGACGGTCTTAATGATGCTCAGCGGAAGGCTGTGGATCATCACCAGGGGCCTTTGTTGGTGGTAGCAGGTGCTGGTAGTGGCAAGACGCGTGCGCTCACGCATCGCATTGCTCATTTGATTGGTGCGCATGGTGCTGATCCAGCCCATGTCCTGGCAGTGACCTTCACCAACAAGGCCGCGCGTGAGATGAAGGATCGTTTGGAGCTGTTATTGGCCCAGCGGCTTGCTGAGAGTCAATACGGCCAGCCATGGAGCACCTTGCCGTCGGTGGACCAACGCCAGTTGCGGGGTCGAATTTTTCGAGAGGTGACCAAAGAGTTGTGGATTGGCACATTTCACTCCTTATTTGCTCGCTTGCTTCGCTTTGACATTGATAAGTTTCGTGATGCAGAAGGGCTGAGTTGGACGCGTCAGTTTTCGATTTACGACGAGGCCGATGCTCAGAGTTTGGTGAAGGAGATTGTGACTCAGGAGCTACAGCTTGATCCCAAGCGCTTTGAGCCGAAGAAGGTGCGCTGGGCGATTAGTAACGCTAAAAATCAAGGCTGGTTGCCTGATCAAATGGAAACCCAGGTCGATGGTCAGCGAGGCAAGCTCACGGTTGAGACGTATCGGCGTTATCGCAAGGCATTAGCGGCGAACAACGCACTTGATTTCGACGACCTCCTGCTGTTGCCCGTCCAGTTACTTCAGCAGAACGAGCAGATACGACGTTATTGGCACAACCGTTTTCGGCATGTGTTAGTTGATGAATACCAAGACACCAATCGCACTCAGTACGACTTGATCAAGTTGTTGGTTACCGATGGTCGGGAACCTGAGAGCTTTGATGATTGGCAGGGCCGTTCAGTTTTTGTGGTGGGCGATGCAGATCAAAGCATCTACAGCTTCCGTGCGGCTGATTTCACGATTTTAATGGGCTTTCAGGACGACTTTGGCGATAAAGCATCAGACGATGCCACTCGCACCATGGTGAAGTTGGAGGAGAATTATCGCTCTACCTCAACAATTCTGGAGGCAGCCAATGCCTTGATCGCTAACAATACCGAGCGGATTGACAAGATATTGCGAGCTACCCGTGGTGAGGGGGAGTTGATCACCCTTACTCGCTGTGACGATGAGATCGCCGAAGCTGAAGCTGTGGTGCATCGAATGCGCATGCTGGAAGCTGCTCATCCAGAACTTCGTTGGGGCGATGTGGCGGTGTTGTATCGCACCAATGCCCAGTCAAGGGCGATTGAGGAGTCGTTGGTGCGTTGGCGTATTCCTTACCTTGTTGTGGGCGGGCTACGTTTTTATGACAGGCGTGAAATCAAGGATGTCTTGGCCTATCTACGCTTATTGGTCAACCCCGCCGATACGGTGAGCCTGCTCAGAGTGATCAATGTGCCTAAGCGAGGCATCGGCAAGACCACCTTGCAGAGGCTTGTCGATGCTGCTAACCAACTTGGTATTCCTTTGTGGGATGTGGTGAGTGATGCCGAAGCAGTGCGCTCACTAGGAGGCAGATCGGCGAAGGGGTTGTTGCAGTTCTGTGAATTGATCAATGACTTGCAACGCTCGATGCAAGATCAGATTCCTTCGGAGATGATTCAGCAGGTGATGGAGAAGAGTGGCTATATCAGTGAGCTGATTGCTGAAGCCACCGATGAGGCTGAGGAGAGGCGTCGCAATTTGCAAGAGCTTGTGAATGCTGCTTTGCAATACCAGGAAGAAAATGAAGAGGGCAATCTTGAGGGCTTCTTAGCCTCTGCTGCGTTGGCCAGCGATGCTGATAGCAAGGACACGTCTGCTGATCGGGTGACGTTAATGACTTTGCATAGCAGTAAGGGGCTTGAGTTTCCCTTGGTCTTTCTGGTTGGTATGGAGCAGGGACTTTTCCCTAGCTATCGCTCTCTTGATGATCCCTCATCTTTGGAGGAAGAACGACGCCTTTGCTATGTGGGGATGACGCGTGCCAAAGAGCGTTTGTTTTTGTCTCATGCCAGTGAGCGAAGGCTTTGGGGTGGCATGCGACAGCCTGCTGTTCCCTCACTATTTCTTGCTGAGTTACCCGAGGGTTTGGTGCAGGGTGATCTCCCTCAAATTGGTGGTGCGGCATTACGGCGTGAGCGACGGCTTGACCGTTTGACGCGGGTTGATCGCGATGACAATCAACGGATCAAAGCCTGTGGTGTGAGCGGAGCCCCTAGCAATGCAGTGCGGCGGCGGCAGGCTGGGCCCGCTCCAGGCAAGGCATGGGTCGTAGGTGACCGGGTCGTGCATTCCAGCTTTGGCGAAGGGGAGATCACCCATACCTTCGGCAGTGGTGAAAAAGTGTCGATTGCTGTCAAGTTCGCCGGTATGGGGCCAAAGATTCTTGATCCACGTTTGGCCCCGATTGAGCCTTTGGAGTAGGCCTGAGGTCATGGCATGTAAAAAACTGCTCCTGATCCGTGGCCTGGGCCATAGCGGCACCACCATTCTCGATTTGGCGTTGGGGAGCCACCCAAGCATGATCGGCTTGGGTGAGGCTCTACGCATTTTGCGGACTCCTTCACCAGGTGAGGAGCAACGTGGTCCTGCTCGTCTTAGGGCTGAATTGCGCCATCAGCGTCTTTGTACATGTGGCACCACGGCAGCCAGTTGTCCTATTTGGGGTCCCTTGCTTGATTGGCTGCCCGTCCATGATCATTTTCCTTTGGCTGACAAGTTGCGCCAGTTACTTGGCAATGTTGACCATTACGTCAATCAGCAGAATGGTGAGATCGAGTGGGTGGTCGATTCTTATCAGGATGATCTTCAGATCCCTCTTCAGGTTCTGCCAGATCTTGATGTACGCATCATCTTTTTGGTTCGTGATGTGCGTTCTTGGGTTCATTCCCGTGCTCGTGATGGCAACAAGAAGGGCAAGAGCTTGCCTGGGGTCAGGTCGTTGGCTCGCTGGTGCTGGGTGAATCGACGCTTTGAAAGGGATTTAACCCGTTCGGGTAAGCCAATTTTTTTACTTGGTTATGAGGAATTAGCCCTTTCACCTGAGCGGTCTCTCACATTGTTGTGTGAATGGTTAGGACTTTCCTTCGAAAAGGCTATGCTCACTCCAGGAGTTGGAACACAAAGTCATATCCTGGCAGGTAATCGTTTGCGATTTGATCCTCTTAAGAGTCGAGAGATTAGCTACAACACGTCTTGGATGCAGGGGCCTGCTTGGCCAGCACAACCTGCGTTGATGTTGCCTAGCGTGGATCATTTGAATCGACGTCTTGTTTACTCCAATAAGGTTTTGGGTGTTGATTAAGATCGCCTTTAGAAGGCGAATAGAATGACCTGGCTTTTGATGTTTTGAATATTTATTCAATGGTTAATTTGTTCATACTTTTGACTAGATCGTCAACTGATTTAACTTGCTTTAAGAAGGCTTCTAGCAGTGTTAGAGGCAGTGCGCTGGGGCCATCGCAGAGAGCTTTGTTGGGGTCGGGATGCGATTCAAGGAATAAACCCGCAAGCCCAACGGCCATGCCAGCACGGGCGAGTTCAAGAACTTGTGATCGTCGGCCGCCCGAGGCGGCTCCGCCAGCATCGCGGCATTGCAATGCATGGGTGACATCGAAAATCAGGGGCAAATCATTGCAGGTATGCTTCATGACTCCAAAGCCCAACATGTCGACCACTAGATTGTCGTAGCCAAAGTTGGAGCCACGTTCACAAAGAAGCAATTTAGTGTTACCACATTCTTTAAATTTTTCAGTAATATTCTTCATTTGCTCTGGGCTCAGGAATTGTGGCTTCTTGATATTGATTACGGCATTTGTTTCTGCCATCGCCTGCACAAGATCTGTTTGGCGTGCCAGGAAGGCAGGAAGTTGAATCACGTCACAAATGGCGGCAGCTTCAGAGGCCTCTTCCGGTGTATGGACATCAGTTAAAACCGGGATTTTGTATGTCTCTTTCACGGCTTTTAATATGCTGAGCCCTGTTGCGACACCGGGTCCACGGTAGGAATGAATTGAGGAGCGATTTGCCTTGTCGTAAGAGGCCTTGAAGACAAAAGGGATTCCCAGGTGTCGGCAAACTTCCACGTAATAGCCTGCAACATCAATTGCAAAATCAAGACTTTCAAGCACATTCACTCCGCCTATCAAGACGAAGGGCTGGTCGTTAGCAAAAATGATGTTGTCCAGTGAGACCCGAGGGCTTGCCATTCTGAAGACTCTGTTCAATTTGCTCTCTTGAGCCTAACTGGCTTTAGGAACAGGTGCATCTTTTATATGATTGGCCGAGGTTAGTTATCCAATGAACACCAGATCGCTAAAAAAAATAACCTGATCCATGTCTGTGGAGACTATAATGAGGTCGTAACTTTTTTATTATTATCTATAATTCAGCCAAAGGCTCTATTGTTGCTTGGGAGTAGATTTGCTCGTGTATTTGGGATGATGACAAATCTAGAATAGTGATTAGATCTGATCGCTTCTGCAATGGCTATTGGCATAAAAATTGCAGGAATTTCTCGCGGTTTTCTCGACTACCTAGAGTCTCTTCGGCCATTGTGATTTCCATCATTTTAGCGTATGCCACTTTCTTTTCCTTGCTGCCAATAGTTGAACCCATCCACTGAGCACAATTGAGCTTCAGCTCTTTTGCTTTGGATTGGTTAAGCGCGATAGATACCTGTGCTGCGGCTAATGCGACAAGGCTTATAGAGGCAACTACTGTCGCAATAAGGCTTGCATTATCTTTGCATAGGTTAAAGAATTCAAGAGGGCTTAGGCCTTGATCTTGTTCTGGTGTACTGCTCATGACTTGCTATTTGGATTCTCAACATTAGAGCATTACGCGTTTAGTTTTTCATCGAAGGAATTCTGAAATAACATACGACTTCATTGGTTGCAGCAGCCTTCGTTGCCCAACTATGAATCTATGTCAACTATGTAAACCTACGAGAATGTTGGCATGAAACCTCTTTCTCCTCCATGGTTGACCTTTCCTTGTTGACAGGTGAGTGATGATCCAGAGGTACAGGAATCTTTGCAATGCAAGCGTATGGCTTGTGAGGCGTTGGCATTTTGTCGAGTTCTGATTTGGTTCAGGTTTTTGCCATCGCCAGGTGGGGCATGAGGTCGGTCTACGCTTCTTCTCAATTACCGATGAAGCTTGAGTTATGACACTGCCAATACCGATTTATATCGGTTACGACCCGCGTGAGAGAGCGGCCACGAATGTTCTGATCGACAGTCTTTACCAGCACAGTTCGGTACCGCTGGCAATAACCCCTTTGGTCACTCCTCAGCTGGAAGGCCAGGGCTTATTTCGGCGGGAGCGCGATCCGAAGCAAAGCACGGAATTTTCCTTCACGAGGTTTCTTGTGCCGCAGCTGATGGATTATCAAGGCTGGGCGATTTTTATGGACTGCGACATGCTTTGCCGCGGTGATATCGCGGAGCTATGGGCCCAACGCGATGAACAGATGGCCGTGATGTGCGTTAAGCATGAGCATGAGCCAGGAGAAACAAAGAAATTCTTGGGTGAGGTGCAGAGCCCCTATCCGAAAAAGAATTGGAGCTCGCTAATGTTGCTGAATTGCAGTCGTTGCACCGCTCTAACCGTCGATTATGTGAGTACGGCCACGGGGCTTGATTTGCATCGTTTTCACTGGCTTGCCGGTGATCATGAGATTGGAGCCATTGAGGGTGGGCTTTGGAACCACTTGGTTGCTGTTCAGGAGGATCCTGAGCTGTTAGCTGGGCAGTTACGACCCCAATTACCCCAGTTACTGCATTGGACTTTGGGTGGACCATGGTTCCGCGATCAGCGCACGATGGGTGGTGCCTTAGCGGCTGAATGGTTTAGTGCTCGTGATGATGCGATGAAGCTTTGGGATTAATGCCGATGGGAGTTCAACGCAGTGTCGTGGCCGTGCCTGCAAGGCTTGAATCATCGCGATTACCCAATAAGGTTCTGGCAGATATCGGCGGGATGCCAATGCTGCAGCGTGTTCTTGAGCGCTGCAGCCAGGCTCATGGGCCAAAGGCGGTTGTCCTTTGCACGGATAGTGATCGATTGAAAGAGATGGCGGAAGACTGGGGTTTCCCGGTGTTGATGACTTCGCCTGCATGCAGTTCAGGTAGCGAAAGAATCGCTTCGGTTGCCGAGCATTTGGTTGCCATGGCCTGGGATGAGCAAGCTGATAGTTGGGATCAGCAGCAGCAGCAACAGCGGTTGGCTATGACTGCAGTGATCAATGTGCAAGGGGATCAGCCGTTCTTGGATCCTGCGGTGGTGACGACAATGGCGATGGAGTTCGAGCAGAGAGAGATTGTTCCAGCTGTGATAACTCCGGTTTATCGACTCAAGGCCGAGTCCATCCATAACCCCAATGTGGTTAAGACCTTATTGGCTATTGATGGCCGAGCACTTTATTTTTCTCGCTCGGCGATCCCGCATGTGCGAGATGTGGACCCTTTGGATTGGCATCGCCATGCCACCTACTGGGGGCATGTGGGGATGTATGGCTTTCGAGGAGATGTGTTGGCCTGCTGGTCAGGCATGCCGCCTTCGCCTTTGGAAGCTCTTGAACGTCTAGAGCAATTGCGATTGATTGAAGCTGGTCATACGATTTCCACCTTTGCAGTTGAGGGGATATCCCTTTCGGTGGATACGGTTGAGCAGTTGGAAGAAGCTAGGGAATGTGCCTTGCAATCTTCACCGTGAAGCCAAGGTGAATGGCATTTATTGGTCTCTGCACCAAGTCGCAGATGTTGACCATATTGATTCAATATTGACATTCGGCAATTGATTTTTGACTGCGTGGTAGATAGGCGATTGCCACAGGCCTAGCTGCTCTAAAATATCTTCTGGTATTAGAGTATCTGTAGCACTTACATTGATCTTTTGTTCCCAGCGTGGCTCTTGGTAGTTAATGTCTAGGAATTTGCATAGGTTCGCGTAAGTTTCCTGTGTGAACAATGTTTCGTAGAAGCTGATGAAGCAGTTTTCGTGACCGAAGGCTTCGTCTAGGGCTCCCAAAGTCTGCGCATAATTACTGCGAATCGAGACTCGTTCTGGCAGTTTATTCACAAGAGAACGAAGGGCTTCTATCTCTTGCGATGGGTCTTTTTGTCCGTGTTTACGCAGTTTCATGCGCTGGCTTGAAATGACTCGTTCAATGGGGTCACGCATCAGAAAAACCGGTCGAACAGGAATCCCGCGTTGCGTAAATTCACGTTTGATTGTCATCAGGGTATTGGCGCTTAGGCATGAATAGGAGGGGGTAATGTCTCCGGTTAGGTTGATATGAGGTTGGCTTAGCAGATTAAAGAAGTAGTCGTAATAGCGAGCAGGTTCTTTGAAGAAGCGTTGACGACGCCACGTGCGTGGCTTGAGCCATGAACCTTGCTGTTGCTTATAGCGGACTAGCTTTGGCACAGTTAATGCATCGTGGATGTGATATTCCTTGCAGAAACCAAAATTTGCATCGGCTCTGTTGTGTAGCTGTAGATGGAGCCAAGACGTGCCGGCTTTTTGTGCACCAACCCCGAGAAGGAAGACTCCTTGTTGTGTTGTTGAGGTTGTTCTAGTCATTGCGATCTCTCCAGCCATTTTTGCGCAGTTGATCCCATCGATCTCGAGCTTTGAGTAGGCGTTCGGCAAGTTCTCGCACGGCACCATGCCCCCCAGGGCGTTGGAGCACGGCATCAGCTTGGGATCGAAGTGGTCTACAAGCATCTGCAGGTGCTAGCAAGAGCTTGACTAGAGGGCGCACGATGAGGTCATTGAGATCGTCGCCGACAAAGGCGGTCTGTGCTGGAGCGAGGTTTAACTGCTGTTGCAGTTCGGATAGCGCTGCTGTTTTGTCTTTGATTCCCACTAAGCAATGCTGAATGCCGAGCTGCTTGGCGCGCGCATCGGTCGCTCCTCCTTTGCCACCGCTCAGCAAGGCCAGTATCAGGCCTTCTTGTTGGAGCAGTCGTAGTCCCAGTCCATCGCGCACATCAAATCGCTTTTGCAGTTCGCCGTGAGCATCAAGCCATAGCCCACCATCGGTAAGTACTCCATCAACATCCATCACCAGTAGATCGATGGAAGCTAATGCCTTCCACTGCAGTCGCCATTGCAGCTCTCGGTTCCAGTAACGGGGGTTGGTTCGAGAGATCAGGGTGGTGCCGCTCATGTCAGCCCTGCTTGAACCAGATCATGAAGCCGTAGTAGTCCGAGCAACAGATTGCCTGAGCTGTCAGGGCCTACGACGGGCAGTACTGAGATGGGTTTGCGACGGTTGCATTCCATCTGCTTGATCGCTTCGACTGCGAGGAGATCAGCGTCCACGGTGATTGGATCGGCTGTCATCAGGTCAGCGGCACTGAGGCTGGCCCAATTCTCGGCACTGTGATCACGCAAGGCGCGGCGTAAATCACCATCGGTAATGAGGCCCAGCAGCAGCCCGGCGGTGGAGGGGTCTTCCACCCAGCCACTGCCAATACCATCTTGGGTCAGTCTGCAGATCACTTCTTGCAGACTGTTGTTGGGTTTTAGTGGTTGGACCTTTTTAACTGGCACCATTAGGTCCGAAGTGGTGAGGGTGAGCTGTTTGCCGAGCGAACCGGCTGGGTGGTTGAACGCGAAGTCTGCAGGTGAGATGTTGCGACGTTCCATCCATATGGCAGCAAGGGCATCACCGATCGCCATGGCCACCGCCGTGCTGGCGGTGGGGGCAAGATTCAAAGGACACACTTCTCGATCAACACTTGCTTCAAGCACCACGTCACTACCGCGAGCAAGTGATGAGTCGGGCTTTCCAACCAGAGCGATGCGAGCGGTGCCACGTCGTTTGAGGTGGGGAAGCACTTCTAACAGTTCAGCAGTTTCACCGCTGTTGGAGAGCAGTAGGCAGACGTCCTCTTGGGCTACCACTCCCAGATCGCCATGCATTGCATCGAGGGGGTTTAGGTAAAGGGCCATCAGGCCGATCGAGGAAAAGGTGGCAGCAATTTTGCGTGCAACGATGCCGCTTTTGCCTACGCCGGTGATCACCAATTTGGCGCGTTGATCACCACAGCGTTCAAGCAAGACCAATGCCTTTTCCACCTGGCTGCTGCTGAGTCGTTCGGCAGCGACGGCGATGGCGGCAGCCTCTTCCTGCAGGCAGCGGGTGAGGGCAGACAAACTGTAAGTTCGTGATGATGCGGTCATTCTCCTGCATACCACCGCCATGGAGAGTCTGGTGAAGCCAGAGCCTGGATTCGATGGACCAGGCTTGCCAATGGGTTTGTTGGCGGTACTGCAGCAAGTTGCGTCAGAGGTTGGGATTAAACGCCTTGCCTTGGTGGGTGGTGCGGTTCGAGATGGCCTGTTGCATCGGGTTCATTGTGATCCCTGGCGAGGTTTGCCTGATCTCGATTTGGTGGTGGAGGGTTCAGCGGTGGTTTTAGCCAAGGCGCTTCGCCGTCATTTAGGGCCAGAGCAGTTGCCGCAGCTGCGTGTGCATGGGGCTTACGGAACGGTGGAACTTGTGGTTGATGGCGTATTGCTTGATTTAGCCACTGCTCGGCAAGAAACCTATGCAGCTCCTGGACAAAACCCGCAGGTCACGGAAGGTCATCTCGAAGAAGACTTAGCCCGAAGGGACTTCACGGTGAATGCCATGGCTTTGGAGTTACCAGGGATGACCTTGTTGGATCCCCATGATGGTTGGGCGGCTTTAGCCATGCGTCAGCTGGCTTTTTTACACTCAAACAGTGTCGCGGATGATCCGACGCGAGTCGTTCGAGGGGCTCGTTATGCGGCCCGGCTTGGTTTTGTATTGGCGCCTGAGGCTCTTGCTCAGGTGCGCTCCACTCTTCAATCCTGGCCTTGGGCTTGGCGTCCTGGCGAAGCGCCGAAGCTGGCACCGCCAGCCCTTTCCACGCGGTTGCGGATGGAGCTGGAGTTGTTATTTGAAAGGGAGCCTTGGCAGAAGGCAGTGGCTCATTTGCAGGACTGGGGAGCTCTGGTGTTACTTGATGAGGGCCTTCAGGCTGATCAAAACTGGCATCGTCGAATGCGCAGGGCCTGGCGTTTGGGGCTGCCGCTGCTGACAGCATTGGTGGCTGGAGCTGCGGATCCTCTGGCTATGGCAGAACGGTTGCAGTTGCCACAATTGCAGCAAAGGTTGTTGGCGGAAGCCGCCGAATTGCAGATTTTGTTGGCTTCGCTAGAGGTCGCTGAGAGTTTGTCGACGTGGTCGCCCGCTCGCTGGTGCGAAACCTTGGAGGCCAATGGTTGGCAGCCAGAGGCGGTTGCTCTTTGCGTTTGTTTGGGTGTACCGATGTGGCGACCCTTGCTGCGTTGGTGGGGGCGTTGGCGGCAGGTGAAATCTCCTGTATCGGCACAGGCCCTGATTGATCAGGGCTGGCGACCCGGTCCGGCTTTGGGGGCCGAATTACAGCGGCTCAGGCTGGAGTTGATCGATAAGCAGGTGGCGTTGAGGTGATGTTGTTCTGGCGGCGCTTTGGGCTGGGAGTAGTGGTCATCCTGGTCTGTGTGGCATTTGCCTTTAAGGCTCTTTTGTTGGTGGATGTCACCAGCTTGTGGAGTGATGAGCTTTACAGCGTTGGCAAGAGTTTTCAGCCGAGTTTTAGGGATCTGTTGGCAATGCTCCGCAATGACACCCATCCGCCTGTTTATTACAGCCTGCTCTGGTTCTGGGGTCAGAGCGTTGGTCAGAACGCTGTGACGTTGCGATTGCTTTCCTGGCTGGCCTATGGGCTTGGTGGAATCGTGATGGTGTTTCAGGCAGGCGCCTTGGCTCAGGCGCTAGGGGTGTCGCGGGGTCGGAGTTTGTGCCTTGCGGCATTGCTGGCTTTTTGCAGTCCTTATCCGGTGCGTTTTGCGATCGAAGGCAAGAGTTATGCCCTTTTGGTGTTGTTTGTGGGACTTGCTTGGTGGTGGCGGCGTCGGCTTTTGCAGTCAGTGGGATCAAGCACTGTTTTTGCAAGAGATCTTCTGTTGTATGGCATCACGGTTTGCCTTGCAGCACTGACACATTTCTATGGTCTTTTTTTGTTTGCGGCGGCGGCGGCTTGGGATCTATGGCAGCAGCGCTGGCGGCTGGGCGGCATAGCCACACTGGCTGTGCTTCCTGCTTTGGTTTGGATTGCTTACGCGGCTGCTTATCTTTTTCGTGATTCCACGGGTGGCTGGTTGGCTCAGCCAGATTTCGCTCTGCTTGAGGAGACCTTGGCAAGGGCCCTTGGTCCTTGGCCTTTGCCGAAAATTGGGTTGTTTGTCTTGCTGATGCTGGCTTTGCGTCGATGGGGGCGACTGGCTGCTGGTCATGATGGTGATGATGGCTATAGAAGGGATTTACAGCCAGCTGTAGTTGCTGGTTCTCTTTTGGATCAGAGCGGTTTGATTCCATCCGCGTTGATGCTTCTGGCAGTAGTGGCTGTGTCGTTTGTGAAGCCGTTGGCTTTTAGCCGCTACTTCGTGGTGCTGGTGCCGGCAGCTCTGCCTTTGATTGCGGTGAAGTTGGGGGGGCTTCGACTCAACCTCCGAGGTAGTGCCTTGGCTCTTGTCGCTTTGACGGCCCTAACTGTTTTGTGGTGGCAGCAGAGCTATATAGGGCTTCATCCTGGGCTCGGCGGTGCCGGTGGTAGGGAACAAGACAATTTTCGTGCGATTAGCCAGTCACTAGCTGGCCAAGTGGAGCGCTATGGACGGCGGTCGAGGCTGCTTAATTTGAGTGATCATATGGAAGTTGCGGCGGGTCGAATGCTTAGAAATCCAATGCCTTGGGGTGATGGTGCTGCGCTGCAGAAACGACTAGATAACCCCCCTTTGCCATCGGTTATCTGGCTTGCGAGTAGCGGTCCTGACCAATCAATGCATCGTCGGCTCAAGCCCCTGATCAAGAGAGCTGAACGAGGTGGGTATACATGTCGGGAGGATGGCCCACAGATTGAGTACACGCGCGTGTTGCGTTGCACGCTGATGACGTCCACTGTCGGAGACTCTCAGTAGCCAACATCAATTGAATGAGCAGCAACCACTACATCGGCTGAACCTGGCCGATGCGTTGCCAAGGACCATCCCTGAGAAGTTCTGAGGCGATTTTGGTTGAACAGGCCAGGACTAATGGGCCGCAGGTTTGTGGATCCACCATGAGTTCGAGCAGTGCCTGGTGGTGTGCACTGCCTGGGGTTACATCGTTCAGTGCGATTTCGATCGGTGCGGGCTCGCCGTCGATGCTCGGATTGAGCAAGTGCCAGTTGCGACGATTGGCTGGGGCCAGGGTGCTCGAATAGCCAGCTTTTAGGAGCAGCAGAGCACCCTGCAGGGAGGGAATGGCGGTGGCTTCGAGGATGAGACGTAGAGGTTGTAGCCCTGCGCTATGGCGTTGGTGATTGCTTGCGCTAAGCATTTCACCGAGATGGCCCAGTAGTCCGAAGCCGGTGATGTCGGTACATGCATGAATGGTTTGCATTCCTGCATGTTTTTCTTCAAGGCTTCGCAGCGCTGTCAGGAGGTTGTGCTGGCTGATCGTCATCTGGGCAAGTGCAGCGTCGAGATCCTCTGGGTGAGCTTCTCCTGCCATTGCTGCAGCAAAGATCACGCCGCTGCCTATGGGGCGGCTGAGGAGCAGGACATCTCCCGATTGCAGCTTGCCTTTGCTCCAAGGCACCCGCCCAGAAGCCACCTTGCCGTTAACACTAAGGGTGAGCTGGATCCCAAGATTGATTGGTTGGGGCGGAATGCTGCGGGCTTCGAGGGTATGCCCTCCAATTAATTTGGCGCCTTGCGGTTCGAGGGTTGATTGGATTCCTTTGAGCGTTTGGACCAACAACTCTTGTTGAAGTTCAGATGACACCTTGGGCAGGGTGATGACAGCCTGTGCAGAGATCACATGCGCACCACTGGCCCAAAGGTCTGAGCAGGCATGCAGTGTGGTTAAGCGACCATTAAGCCAGGGGTCGCTGATCAGTGCAGGGAAACCATCGACACTTTGCAGCAAGCTGTCGCCTGATGATGTGCTGGCAATCAAGGCAGCGTCCTCAGGTTGTTGCCCAAGAGCTCCAAGGCCTGCCTGCTTTAGGGCATCGTTTAAAGGCTTCTCAGCCAGTTTGGCTGCGCAACCTCGGCAAGCCATGTTCTCCTGTCGCTTGAGAACTCCGCTCATGCTTGGGAGTTCGTTAAAGCTCCCCATGAAGCGCCGATCGATAGCTTCTTTCCAGTACCAAAGCCAGGTATGGGGGCCGATGATCCGGTTGCCCCAAATAGCCCAGGCGGTGAACTTCCCTGAGGTCAGCTGACCTCCCAGTATTTGCAAGGCAAGCTGTTGTGGCTGCCATGGACGGGTGGGTTGTCTACGGCTGAGCCGCTCTAGGTTTTGGGCAAGAGGCTTTGCGGCTTGCACGGCCCATACCCCTGCGGCTGGCCGCTGGGCCTTATCAATCACCGCACAGTCGCCGACGGCGAAGCAGTGGGGATGGTTGATGACTTGAAGTGTCTTAGTGGTGCGAACACGCCCAAAGGGATCCACGGGAAAGCCACTGGTAGCAAGCCAAGCGGGAGCTTGGCTGCCAGTGCAGAGCAGGGTGGGGCCACTCAAGGGGGTTCCGCTTGGCACTACTACGATTGCGGCCCTGGAGAGGGCTTGTTTTAGGGCTGGTCTGGGTTGCCCATGATGCGCCTGCAGATTTAAAGGGCGCTTGGGCCAGCGTTGACGAAGGGCGAGCGCCACTTCTACTCCCGCCAGGCCAGCCCCGATCACCGTCAGTGGCGTGGAATCATTGAGCAGCACCTGACTGTCTTGCTGTTCAAGCCAGGCCAGGGCAGGCTCCAAAGGCTTGATTGGCATTGCCATTTCAGCCTGGCTTAGTTCAAGGTATGGGCCCTTGTTGAAGGTTTCGGCTCCCACATCGAAACTAATTCGTTGGAAATGTATGGGAGGACGCTTGGCGAGGAGCAGGCGATTGTGGTGGGCCTCCACTGCTGTGATTTCGGCAATGATTAGTGCTACGCCAGCTCGGTCCGTGAGGCGACGGAGGTCGATCGTGATTTCACTGTGTTTGTAATGACCGGCAATGAGACCAGGCACCATGCCGGAGTAGAGGGTGGTGCTGTGGCGGTTGATCAGGGTGATCAGTCCTGCAGGTCGGAGTTGGGGACGCATGGCCCAGCGACGCAGCATCAGGGCATGGCTATGTCCCCCCCCGGCGAGAACGAGGTGATCAGCCGTCATGGTTTTTCAGCGCAGCATGGAGTTGAGGCTTGTCATTGCGTTGGCAATTGAACGTGTTGCCTGTGGCGAGATTTTCAACGACCACCCACCTTGAGCACCGTTTTAATTGTGCGTAGCAGGATCATGAGATCTAGCCAGCTATTGAAGTATTTGAGGTAATAGAGGTCGTAAGAGAGTTTGAGCTCTGAATCCTCCACACTTGCGGCATAAGGGGCACATACCTGGGCCCAGCCGCTTAATCCAGGGCGCATCCAGTGGCGCTTGCGGTAGTGGGGAATGCTTTCTTCCAGCTCATGCTCTATTTCAGGACGCTCAGGTCGCGGTCCAATCAGGCTCATGTCGCCACGCAGCACGTTGATGAGCTGAGGTAGTTCATCGAGGCGCGAGCGCCGCAGCCAGTGGCCTATTCGGGTGATGCGTGGGTCGCCCGGCATTGTCCAGCTGATGGGAGCATGAGGTGGTGGCACTTTCATCGTGCGGAGTTTCAGGACCATGAATGGCTGGCCTAACCAGCCGCTGCGTTCCTGGATGTAAAAGATCGGACCGCGATCTTCTAACCAGATCAGCAGGGCCGCTGGCAACAGCAATAGCGGTGTTGTTACTGCCAACAGCAGCATTGCTAGTACCACATCTGCCACTCGTTTGAGTTGGCGTTGAGGGCTGAACAATATGTTCCAGGGAATTTCGGAATAGCTCAGCCAGGATTCGGGCAGCAGCTTTGGAGGCAGTCGTTCGAGTTGTCGCTCTGCAAGGGCAAGAGGTGTTGTCAGGTTGCATTCGCGGGGGTCGCGCTGCTCAAATATTTCCAGTAATTCGCTGTAATCAGGGTGGTGCCTAATGTTGGGTGATACCGCTATCACTAATGGCCCCCGTTGTTTTGCCACCTCTGCAGCAGGTAGCCATTTAGGCATGAGTCGTGTGGGTGTTTTTTGCCAGGCCTGAAGGGTCTGATCTGCTTCCGTTTCGGAGGCTAGAAGGATCAGCTTTGGCTCTTCAGCCTGAAGTCTCCCCTTGCGCAAACTGACTCGCACCAGTAGAGACCACAGTGTTGTTGGTAGCAGCCATGACAGCTGGGTGCTGCGGTACACCAGCCAGATGTCTAGTGGTGGATTGATCACCCAGCGCAGGATCGCCACCAGCATCAATGTGGTCAGCAGGCAAAGCCCCAGGCGTTGGATCAGTGTCCAGCGGGGCAGACGGCGCCAGCTCAGCAGGGTGTATGTGCCCAACAGCCAGCCCAGTAGCAAATAGGCCGTGATCGTCGTCACCATCCAGCCAAGCTGTCCCGTTAGCGGTTGTGACCAGATGCTTGATAATCCAGCCAGGACTCCTACTAGGCCAAGCAGATCTAGGCCCGCACAAGTCAGCAAGTTGCGGCGAGGATCGCGCCAGGACAAGGGCATCGCAGCGACTTGGTGACCTTAGGGCTTGCCTGGCTGTGAGTTGGTGTTGGGGAGCAACAATGGTTTCATTGTTGTTTCTGGCTGTAGCCCTGTGGATTGGCCTTCTGCCAAGTCCAGCTATCGCGGCACATGTCTGAAAGGCTGCGCTGCGTGTACCAACCCAACCGCTCGGCGGCCAGTCTTGGATCTGCGACGCTACATGCGGTATCTCCAGCGCGGCGCTGATTAATGCTGTATGGCACGGGTTGGCCGCTTGCCTTTTCAAAGGCCTGCACAACTTCCAACACCGAGTGGCCTTTGCCACTGCCGAGATTAAGAGTGAGGAGTTGCGGTTCTTCTCGCTCTAGTACCTCCAGCGCAGCCCGGTGTCCTTCAGCTAAGTCCATCACGTGGATGTAGTCGCGCACACCACTCCCATCGGGTGTAGGCCAATCGGCTCCAAATACTTGGAGTTCCGCGCGCAGGCCTACTGCTACCTGGCTCACAAAAGGGAAAAGGTTGTTGGGTGTTCCTTTGGGATCTTCGCCGATGCAGCCGCTGGGGTGGGCTCCAACTGGATTGAAATAGCGCAATCGGGCAATGCGCCAACCAGGTTCGCTGCAGGCCAGGTCATCTAGCAACTGCTCCACCGCTGCCTTGCTTTGACCATATGGATTGATCGGTTGCACCCTAGTCGTTTCAGGGATTGGGATTTGCTCGGGATAGCCATAGAGCGTTGCACTGCTGCTGAAAACGATCGTGCGGCAGTTATGCCGTTGCATGGCTTCCAGTAGGCAGCGGCTGCCAGCCACATTCACATCCCAGTATTTCAGTGGCAACTGAACTGATTCATGCACTGCCTTGAGCCCGGCGAAGTGCACCACAGCCGCGATGCCGTTTTCCATTGAGCTGAAAGCGCGATCTAGATCGTTGCTATTGCGGATATCTCCCTCCAATACGAGCATTCGCTCTTTGGCGGCCACTCCAGCAAGTTCGGCTACCCTTTTTGAGGCAATAGCTGAGCTATTGGAAAAGTTGTCGAGTATCACCAGCCTGTGGCCGGCTTCCAGAAGCACCAGGCAGGTGTGACTGCCAATGAACCCGGCACCACCCGTGATCAACAACTCGGCCATCGCAAATTAAATGACTTAGGCAGTCAGGCTAGGAGCTGTACCTGTTCAATTTCATAAGACTCTTGAAATGATCAGCTGACCAGAGGAGCCATTGCAGAGTTTGCGGGGCATCGTCGACCCCCTTTTCGCTGTGATATTGAGCTGTCCATCAATGTTCAGAACCTTAGTAGTCAAGGCAGCAGCTAAACCCTGAACTCCATCAAAGACTTTGAAGGCTTCGGGACCTCGCTGAAGTCATAACCCGAAACTTGGCTGAGCTGGTTTGCGAGCGAATCAATCCTTCTCTATCCATGAATGAACAAACTCTTGCCTAGCGATGCTCACTTGCAGCGCCTACCGCTTATTGATTTGGTATTGCAGCATTTCGTTGGCAGCATCAAACAAACCAGATTGATGGCTTGAAATCCACCATCGCCTACTTCCGAGAGCTTTTGGACTCGTGATCACCTATTTGCGTATCAAGCTTTTGCCTCTGGGATTGAGCCTCATCCAATCACTTTTTGGCGTGCTATTTCGCTGGTGCTTTTTAGAGCCACATTGGTACGGCAATGGCCAGTACTCCGCCAGTGGTGAATACAGCAGCAGAGGCCGCCATAAGTCATTTGTTGAGATCAGTTAACGCATCATTGTCTATCAGGATTCTTCTTTGATCTGTACTTTCCATAGGCGTCCTGCTCAGGGCTTTTTGAGCGTAAGGGGTTCAACGTGGTGCCATTTCCTGTTGATTTCAAGGTTCGCGGGGCTTGGGCAGGTCCCTTCTGGCGTGATCCGTTGCGGTGGTTGCCACCGGCCGGCAGCCTCGCCAACAGTTCAGGGGCATTGCGCGACTTGTTTGGTTGCCTCGTTTATCGAGCTTGGTGATCACTGGCCCGGCAGACTGTCGACTGCTTGTCGGTGAAGCGTGACTCAGCTGCAGAGCCTGCGAGGAATGGTGGATCTATTGCCAGAGCAGACGAGGCGCTGGCAGGCGGTAGAAAGCGTTGCGCGAGATCACTTCCGCAGAGCAGGGTTGCAGGAGATTCGCACGCCTCTTCTGGAAGTGACTGAACTCTTCGCACGTGGCATTGGTGAAGCCACGGATGTTGTTGGTAAGGAGATGTATACCTTTGTTGATCGGGGTGAGCGATCCTGCACCCTTCGGCCGGAGGGAACCGCTTCTGTTGTGCGTGCGGCTCTACAGCACGGCTTGTTGAGTCAGGGGCCACAGCGTCTTTGGTATGGCGGTCCAATGTTTCGCTATGAGCGACCTCAGGCTGGTCGGCAACGACAGTTTCATCAGATTGGTGTGGAGTATCTCGGGGTTGGTAGTCCTCGTAGTGATGCTGAAGTCATTGCATTGGCCTGGGCACTTCTGGTCGACTTGGGCGTGCAAGGTCTTGTTCTGGAAATCAATAGCCTCGGTACCCTTCAGGATCGACAGAAGTATCGAGAGGAGCTTGTGGCGTGGCTAGAAGCCCGAAGTGACCAGCTTGATGACGATTCACGCAAGCGTTTGCACACCAACCCACTGCGTATCCTTGATAGTAAAAATCCTGCAATAAGGGAATTGTTGCAGGATGCTCCTACTCTTTTTGAGGCGCTCAGCGTGGAGAGTAAGGGCCGCTTTGAGGATGTGCAGGTTGACTTGGAGGCTCTCCAGATCCCTTTCCAACTTAATCCTCGTCTTGTGCGCGGCCTTGACTACTACGGCCATACCGCTTTTGAGATCACTAGCGATCAGCTTGGTGCCCAGGCCACAGTCTGTGGCGGAGGACGATATGACGGGTTGGTTGAGCAGTTAGGGGGCCCCCCCACGCCCGCTTTTGGTTGGGCTCTTGGTATGGAGCGGTTGATGCTTTTGCTTGAGGCTGCAGCGAGTATTAATCCAGATGGATCAGCTGCTCGCTTAACGGCTTCCACGAGGCCGGATCTTTATGTGGTGAATCGGGGAGAGCAGGCGGAACGAGTTGCCCTGGTCATTGCCCATCGGCTACGGGCTGCGGGGCTCATGGTGGAGCTGGATAGTTCTGCCGCTACCTTTAGCAAGCAGTTCAAGCGTGCCGGTCGCAGTAGGGCCACCTGGGCTTTGGTGATTGGTGATGATGAGGCCGAGCGGGGCGAGGGACGCCTTAAGCGTTTGCAGGAGGCAACAATTCAAGCCAATCCGAATCCCATCGATCAACTCCATCGACTCGACGATGTCACTGGCCTTGTGCGTTTGGTTCGAGAATGACCGCCGATCGCTTTCTTTGCAGGCTGAGGTTCCACTTAATCTTCTGCCATGACTGAGCAGGCCTCTCCCCTCATCTTTTGTTGAACTCGCTGTTTACAACGCTATGACTGCCTTTAAAATCCGCAACATCTGTTGCATTGGTGCGGGTTACGTAGGCGGCCCGACTATGGCGGTGATTGCCGATCGCTGTCCACATATTCAGGTGAACGTGGTGGACCTCAATGAGGCCCGCATTGCTGCTTGGAATGACCTTGATCTCAGCAAACTGCCTGTGTATGAGCCTGGGTTGGATGCGGTGGTCGATCGGGCTCGCGGGCGCAATCTCACTTTCTCTACGCAGGTAGACGCTGCGATTGCTGCTGCTGACATGGTGTTCATTTCGGTGAATACACCAACCAAAACAAAAGGACTGGGGGCCGGTCAGGCCAGTGATCTGCGTTGGGTGGAAGCTTGCGCTCGTCAGGTCGCACAATCTGCGCAGGGTCACACGATTGTTGTTGAGAAGAGCACGCTGCCAGTGCGGACCGCTGAAGTTGTGCGTTCGATTCTTGAGGCTGCTCAGCGGCAGGCGGTTGATGGAGAGCTACCGATTAGTTTTTCTGTGTTGTCCAACCCAGAGTTCCTTGCCGAGGGCACGGCGATTCGTGATTTGGAGTCGCCGGACCGTGTGTTGATCGGTGGCGAAAACCCCGTTGCCATTCAGTCTTTGGCAGAGATTTATGGCCATTGGGTGCCAGTTGAGAAAATTCTGCTTACAAATCTTTGGAGCAGTGAGCTCTCCAAGCTCACCGCCAATGCGTTTCTGGCTCAGCGCATCAGTTCCATTAACTCAGTGGCGGCTCTTTGCGAACGTACTGGTGCGGATGTGCGTGAGGTGGCGCGCGCTATTGGTAGCGATTCTCGCATTGGCTCCAAGTTCCTTCAAGCTGGGCCTGGGTTTGGTGGGAGTTGTTTTCAGAAAGACATCCTCAATCTGGTTTATCTCTGTCGTCATTTTGGCTTGCCGGATGTGGCGGACTATTGGGAGAACGTGGTAGCTCTCAATACTTGGCAGCAGCACCGTATTTCTCGTTTGGTGGTGCAAAAGCTTTTTGGAACGGTTACAGGTAAGCGGTTGGCACTGCTCGGCTTTGCTTTTAAGGCAGACACCAATGACACTCGAGAAGCGCCGGCGATTCGTATTGCACATGATCTGCTGGAGGAGGGTGCTCAGCTGGCTATTTATGATCCGAAGGTGGATCCGCAACAGATTGCGTTTGATTTGCAGCTGCCGGCTAGTTCCCCGCCAGATGTCCAGGCAGGTCCTACCCGTGCCGCCCTTAGCGGTGAAGGGACCTGGTGGTCCTGCACTAGCGTTGCCGATGCAGTCGCTGGTGCAGATGCTGCGCTGATCCTGACGGAGTGGCAGCAGTTTAGAAAGCTTGATTGGGTCGCTTTGGCACCTTTGATGCGTCAACCTGCCTGGGTGTTTGATGCTCGCGCTGTTGTCGATCCAGACGCTGTGAAATCGTCTGGCTTGATGCTTTGGCGAGTTGGAGATGGTGCTGTATGAGTCGATGCGTTGTTGTTAGCGGGGCTGCGGGATTCATTGGTGCTGCCCTTGTGCAGAGGCTGTTAGCCCAGGGTGACCGTGTCATTGGCATTGACAACCTGAATGACTACTACGATCCGTCTTTGAAGCGAGCACGACTTGCTCAGATTGAAGCGGTTTCCCTTAAAGCGTCTTGGACTTTTTACCCAATAGCCTTGGAAGATGGTGCAGGCATAGAGGAACTGTTTAGTACTGAGAAGCCTCAGGTGGTCGTTAATTTGGCTGCCCAGGCAGGGGTTCGCTACTCATTGGAGAATCCGGCGGCCTACATTCAGGCCAATTTGGTGGGCTTCGGTCACATCCTTGAGGGATGTCGTCATCATGGAGTGAAGCACTTGGTGTATGCCTCGAGTAGCTCGGTATATGGTGGCAATCGCAACTTGCCTTTTCATGAGCAACAGCCTGTGAATCACCCGGTGAGTCTCTATGCGGCCACCAAGAAGGCCAACGAATTGATGGCTCATACCTATAGCCATTTGTATGGGTTGCCTGCTACAGGATTGCGCTTTTTTACTGTGTACGGACCTTGGGGCCGTCCAGACATGGCTCCGATGCTCTTCGCCAGGGCAATTCTTGCTGGCGAGCCCATCAAGGTGTTCAATTACGGCAAGATGCAGCGTGATTTCACCTATATCGACGATATCGTTGAAGGGTTGCTTCGTTGTTGCGACAAGCCTGCTACCGCAAATTTAGGCTTCGATCCGCGGAACCCTGATCCAGGCACCGCTGCTGTACCCCACCGTCTTTTCAATATTGGTAATAGCCAGCCCATTGAGTTGATGCATTTTATTGAGCTCTTGGAGAAGTCTCTCGGGAGGGAAGCGGTGAAGGACTTCCAGCCCATGCAACCTGGTGATGTGATGGCCACCGCTGCTGATACATCTGCTCTTGAGGCCTGGGTGGATTTTCGGCCGTCGACCCCGATCGCAGAGGGGGTGGAGTGCTTCTCTCAGTGGTATCGAAGCTTTTATGAGGTTTGATCAATAGCTTGACATGCATGTGCATGTAGGCGTCAACGCACCATCGCCGCAACATTTCCGCCGTCCACTGTCAGTAATGCACCAGTGGTTCGCGGCATTAAGGCTAATGCTACGAACGCATTCGCTACATCACTTGCTCGGACTTCTGCACCGAGTAAGTTCCCACCCATGTAGCTTGCTTCGCTGATGCCGCGCGCTTCCGCTCGTTCTCGAATCATTGCCTGATCGAGCAGGCCGGACCGAATTCGATCTGCATTGATGGCGTTACAGCGAATGCTTGAGGGCCCTTCCTCCAGGGCGTATTGCTTCATAAGTGCCAGCAATGCCGCTTTCGCAATTCCGTAGGCACCAAAACCAGGGCCTGGGTTTAGCGCTTGCTTGCTGACATTGAAGAGCAGCTGTCCGCCTAAGGATTTGCTGGTATCTGTCGTTCTATTGCCCTGGGCTCGAAACAGGCGAACTGCAGCTTGTGCAACGTGCTGGTGAGCAAATAGGTTGAGCTCGAAGCTTGCTCGCAACTTGGATTCTGGAAGAGTGGCAATGTCTCCGCTCCAAGCCGCACCAGCATTGGATACCACGATGTCTAAGCCCCCAAAGCAAGCTGCAATTGTCGCGAATGCATCATGAACCTCAGCAGCATTGGTGAGGTCGCACTTCAGTCCGAGAGAGCTTGAGCCGCATCCTTTGGCAGTAGTTGTTGCTGCTTCACCATTCTTGTCAAGTACGACAACTTGTGCACCTTGCTTGGCGAAGGCAAGGGCGATCGCTGCACCAATTCCACCACCACCACCAGTGACCAAGACAACATGGCGTGCGAGTGGTGCTTCTTTGCCCTTGCCGAGCTTTGCTTGTTCGAGACTCCAGTACTCCATCTCGAAGGTATCTGCCTCATTGACTGGTTGAAAACGTCCCACTGATTCAGCTGCCATCAGTGTGGCGGCCCAGGCCTCACCAATATCTGCGGTGACATTGGCTTCGGCTGTTGAACGGCCTAGGCCAACGAGGCCAACTTCAGGGATTGCGATCAGCCTTGGTAGTGGATCGAGCTGTTGTTTATGGCTGCCAACGCGAGCATTCTGACGCTCGAAGTAATCCTGATATGAGTTGATGTATTGCTCTAATGCCAGTTTTGCTGAGTGGAGCCATTCCCCCAGCACTTGGCAGGATTCAATCGCTTCATCTCCTTGGAGTTGCGGAGGCTTTTTGAGAATTAGAGGCCAGGGTTTGGTTCGGATCACGTGGTCGGGGGTAGCGACTCCACGGCGAGACCAGTCTTGAAGGTGAATGTCGTTTACTAGTTGGAGTGCCAGTGGGGTTGAGCGCAACTCCATAAGCCAACGTTGGGGAGCGTTATGCACAGCTGCTGATTGAGCCAGGGCACCACGTAACAGTGGCAGCAGAATTGCAGCGATGTTTTTGTTATGAGCTGGATTGGTTGGTGGTGGTAGGCAAAGCGTTGGGGTTTCCCCAAGACGCTCTTCCGCCTCACGCACCAAATTGATCATTCGCTCGTAGCTTTGTTGTGCTGTGGGAGCAAACGAAAATAAGCCGTGCTTGAGAAGCACCATCCCTTCAAGTTCAACTCCCGCTTTAGCTGCTTCTACTTCTGCTTGTTCGTAGGCTTTGATGGCGGCCAATGCTAGTTGGAAGCCAGGCATGACATAGGGAACAATCGCGACACGTCGACCGTAGAGTTCACGGCAGATTTGTTCGGCATCTGGTTGATCTGCTAGGGCTAAAACAGCTACTGCGTGGGTGTGATCGACGAATTTGCTTGGTAAGAATGCATGTAGTAGTGCTTCAACCGAAGGATTGGGTGACGATGGATCGATCAGGTTGCTGCGTTGAGCTGCAACCATGTCTTCGTCGCTAAGTGCAGATAGATCTCTTAAGGCCTGCAGGTCCTCCAATCGCACAGCAGGATGGCCGGCCGGCTCGATGGTTGATAGGTCCCAGCCCGAGCCTTTCACACATAACACTGGTATGTGATCGCCAAACAATCCTATGCAGCTGGTTTTAACCGAGGTGTTGCCTCCGCCATGCAGCACCAGCTGGGGATCGGAGCCGAGCAGACGGGCTGTGTAAGTGCGGAGAGCCAGGTCTTCAGAGACGTCCTGCGCGGCGTAAGACTTGATGGCCGCTTGTGCCTCGGTATCCGACCAGCGGTTTTGGCACGTCATTGATTGGTGCGTATCGACGGGAACGTTACTTCAGTCGCGCTGAAGTTCCTCTGCTTTCTCCTTTGCGGATGTTCAAGGCTAAAAGCTTTATTAGGTAGTTCGTTGAGATGTTTCCATGCCAAGAATCACAATTCCTTGGCATGAAGTGTTGACTGAAGAGATTCTCAGTCAGATGGCTGAATTTCCCTGATTGGTTATCTTAAACATGGTGTTTCGCTTGGGCTGTGTAGATGGAAAAGATGTTGATATAAAAGTTCTGAAGCCTCGGATACTTAGGCTTTCGAATGATTATGGGATCATATATAGCAGAGTATAATGTTGGCTATTCCTGTCAAGTCGACCAGCCTTCTGTTGATCATTGTCGAGCCCTAGATTTAATGAATCATTTTAACTCTGGTGTTGAAAAGATGTAAAACTGAGGAATGAAAGCTTGCTGTGTGCAATACCTTGCCTTTTTGCAAAGCATTTAATCTCGATGAATATCTTGTTCTTTTGTATAGGTTCCAGTCAAGCCTTGGGAAGTAGAAATGCAAGGATCTTCCTTGTATTTGAGTGTGTAAGTTGAGTCGATCTTGGCGATTTCAATTCATCTCATGTTTGGTGTCTATGGATAGTGAGGATTGAGTGCTGCTTTGAAGATTCTTCTATGATTAAAGACGACCTTGAGCTTGATTAGTCATTGATCAATCTTTGCGTAGTGATGTTTTTGCATTCATTGGTTTTAATTTCTAATCATCGCAGTAAAGCTCCATGAGACCCGTCTCGCTTGCTGCCGCGACTCCGCGTTCGGTGATTAGGGCCGTTACGAGGCGCGCAGGGGTTACATCAAAAGCAGGGTTGAAGCCTTCGCTTTGATCGGGGGTGAGTTGCACGGTGGTGAGTTGGTTGTTGCTAGAAGCGTTGTTGTTTCGTCCTTGGATGTGGGTCACTTCCATCGCCGAGCGGGTTTCGATAGGGATTTCTGCGACCCCATCCGAGATTGACCAGTCGATTGTTGAGGCGGGTAGGGCCACATAAAAGGGCACGCCGTTGTCTAGGGCCGCTAAGGCCTTGAGATAGGTGCCGATTTTGTTGCACACGTCACCGCTGCGTGTGGTTCTGTCGCTACCTACGACGACTGCGTCAACATATCCTTGCTGCATAAGGTGCCCACCTGCGTTATCCACGATCACGGTATGGGGTACGCCTTCACGACCTAGTTCGTAGGCAGTGAGGCTCGCTCCCTGGTTGCGGGGGCGTGTCTCGTCAACCCATACATGAATGTTTAGGCCAGCCCGGTGGGCCTTGTAAATCGGTGCCAGCGCGGTCCCCCAATCAACGGTGGCCAGCCAGCCAGCATTACAGTGGGTGAGCACTTGTATGGGCTCTTGTCGTCGCACGCTTGGTCTGCCTGCAGCAAGCTTTTGGATGATTCCTAAGCCATGGTTGCCGATGGCTTCACACATGGCCACGTCCTCCTCGGCAATGAGGGCAGACTCGGCTCTGGCGGCCTCTGCCCGCTTAGCTGGTTGAAGGGGTTTTACTTTGTCTCGGATTCGTTTGAGGGCCCAGCGCAGATTGACTGCTGTTGGCCGGGTGGCATTGAGTTGCTTAAAGGCAGCCTCTAGGGCGTCATCGCTGGGGTCTTCTTGTAGGGCCAGCATTAATCCATAGGCGCCGGTGACTCCGATCAATGGAGCCCCACGCACCACCATGGTGCGAATTGCGGTTGCGGCCTCTTGGCAGTTGCTGAGCTTGAGGGTGCTGAACTTGTGGGGCAGCTGGGTTTGATCGATCACGCCGACTGAATGACCATCTTTTTCGAGCCAGATGGTGCGCCAGGCTGTGCCATCAATGTTCATGACATTGCACCATTTAGATGATCCTGGGCAGTGTTAACCGAGTCGATGTTTTGCCTGGGCAGATCCCAATTCTTAAAGCGGTCAGGTTGCATGACTAATTCATTCTGGTGTAATCGCCCATTACGATATTTGGCTACTAATACATTGAGTCTTGCTGCCCTCATGATTTCTGCGCTGAAATCATAGTTGAAGATTAGCTCAAGTGTGGCTTGTTGATCATTGCTGGGCCCAGTAATCACGCAGGCTGAATGAAAGCATTCGGCCTGGTCTAACCTTTGCCTGGGCTAGGCCTTTTGCGATCATGAGTTAACTCTTTTTTAGATTAACCTTGCCAAGATAAGTCTTGCCCTCAGGTTTAAAATGTTTTTTAAGCCAGTTATGATTTCTTCTGTTTCAACCCAATGCAGTGGATCAAGGTGGCTCTGTAGACGTTTGCCCGCTTGAATAGTTTAATTGTTGTTTCACGTGGGTACATGCATCTTGATGGCAAACACTTTATAAGGCAGCTAAGAGATTTATGGATTCCTTCTGCTGGAGACCTTGGCCAGTTCGATTCTTTGAAGATTGAATAAATATTTGCTAATTAAACTCATGACTTGATGTGATGCTTTGACTTATCAGTCGTTTATATTAAGCCCTTCAAGGCTATAAGTATTGATGGAGTTATTGACGGGCTATGCTATTTAAAGCTGAAAGACGTTAATTGAATCGCCTAACAACTTCTCCTCTCGAAGGTGCTCGTTTGGGAGTTTTGGGAGGCAGTGGGCTCTATGCCATCGAAGGCCTTGAGAACATTCAAGAATTGGAGATTGATACTCCCTTTGGAAAGCCTTCGGATGCTTTTCGACTCGGCACCCTTGACGGTATGGAGGTGGTATTTCTTGCTCGCCATGGGCGTAATCACACTTTTTTGCCTACGGAAGTTCCCTATCGAGCGAATATTTGGGCGATGCGTTCGCTTGGTGTGCGTTGGATCCTTTCGCCTTCAGCAGTTGGTTCATTGCAGGAACAGGTGCGCCCCTTAGACATGGTGGTACCTGATCAATTCATTGATCGGACTCATCAGCGACCACTGACTTTTTTTGGAGATGGGGCGGTGGCTCATGTGGCAATGGCTGATCCTTTTTGCCTCACGCTTTCTCGCTTATTAGCGGATGTTGGCGAAAGCCTGATGCCGGACGGACGCCAATTGCATCGTAGTGGTACCTATCTGGCGATGGAAGGTCCGGCCTTTTCCACTCGGGCGGAATCGAAACTTTATAGGAGTTGGGGCTGCATGGTGATCGGAATGACCAATCACACTGAGGCTCGACTGGCTCGGGAAGCAGAGATTGCCTATGCTTCTTTATCAATGGTTACTGATTACGATTGTTGGCATGGTCACCATGACAGCGTGACTGTGGAGATGGTGCTTGCAAATCTGAGGGCCAATGCACAGGTGGCCACAAAGATCGTTCGGGCAACAGCCAAAATGGTTGCAGATATTCGCCCCGTCAGCACAGCTCACAATGCTTTGGAAGATGCTTTGCTAACCGCCAAAAAACATGTAACTGACACAACTCGCCGCAAACTTGACCTCTTTACAAGGCCTTACTGGGGCGAGTTTGGCGGTAGTTGATGGTCAGTTTTTGTTCTTTTTAGAAGATCTAATTCTGCATGTAAATCCCCACCCTGCTAGGTAGGGTTTACACACAGAATCTTGACTCTAAATCAAGCTGAACCGACTCCAGTGAAGGAGCCGAAGAAGAAGAGGCCTAGGACTGAGAGGACAGCCATGCCGCCAACTGTGGCCACTAACCATAGAGGTAGGGCTCCTTCTGTCCAACGGCGTTCCCATGAAACGGCTGGAGTGCCGTCTGGAAGACGGTCAGGGATACGTCCGTCAGGGCCTTTAAGTTTCGTACTCATGCTTCAGATCCCTCAGTTGAAGAAGTAGCTGGTAAACAGCACGGCAGTAACAAAAACCAGCAAAAGCCCTAAGTAAAGGCTGGTGCGGTTCATCTCTGCCGGCAGGTTGTTCGGGTTTGGGTTTTGCTCCATGGTTTGGGAGAGTTGATCAGCGACGGATGAGCTGCATGGCGGTTATGGCGCCAAGAAAAAACACTGTGGGTACACCTAGGACGTGTACAGCCAGCCAACGCACCGTGAAAATCGGATAGACACGGACGTTGAGAGCTTGAAGAGGTGCGGAAGAAGATTGAGCCATGGCTTATTGCAGGCGCAGGTCGAGTTGGGATTTGGCTTCGTAGCGTTGACTAACGACAGGAGCCTTACTTTCGCTTGCCTGGAAATAGGCATCAGGGCGAGGTGTCCCGAATGTGTCATAGGCAAGGCCCGTGGACACAAACAGGTAGCCGGCGAGGAAGATCGCAGGCAGGGTAACGGCGTGGATCACCCAGTAGCGGATGCTAGTGACGATCTCGAAAAAAGGGCGTTCCCCGGTGGAGCCAGCAGCCATGGCCTCAGGCGTATCAGCTTTTAGATCTTATAAGGCTGAGCCTCAACACTGCGTCTGGTGAACGGGCATGGTTACAGAGCGTTGCTCATTTGGCTGAAGGTCAAGCCTTAGCCAACCCAGCGCAGAAGGTGGCCGCGTTCTCCAAGGACAAAGCCCTTGGCTTGGCTTTCAGAGCTGGTGTCGAACAGGATCCTGATCAAGTTCGAGGGCTGTGTGTCGCCCATGGGATCGATCTGCCAGCTTTTACCGTCGTCCTTGGTCTTAATAAGCGTTCCGTTGCCGCCCGCTGCCCAGATGCCCCCATTGGGATCCCAGGAAAGATCCAGATAGTTGTAGCCATTGGTGATTGGAATAATCGGTTTGCCCCAGCTGTCGACGTTTCCGGGTTGATCGTTGAGGCGGATCTCGGCCCCCCTGGCCACCATCCATAGTTCACCGTTGGGTTGATAACCCAGGCTCTGCACCCGCTTGCTGCTCACCCTCTCATGGTTTTGCCAAACATCCTGGCCTATATCCAAGGTGGAGAAGAAATTGCCGAGACTGCTCACGCTCACGTAATTGCCAGCTGCACTGCGCCTGAGGTCGCGCACTGCTCCCGCCGCTTCACTCACAGTTGCTTTCCAGGTGGTGCCACCATCGCTTGTGCGATAGATGGCACCTGCATTGGTGGCAAGCTCAGCATTATTGGGACCTAGGTTGGTAATCAGATATGGATCCCCTGGGAGTTTGTTTTCAAGCTTCAGTCGTGACCAGTTCTTGCCTGCGTCGGTGCTGTGCATCACCAGCCCTGGCTGCCCAGCGATCCAACCCTCATTGCCGTTGAAATCGATACTGATTAGCCGGAAGTTTTCCTCCTCTTCAAGATCCAAGCTGCGCTTCTTCCAGCTGACACCGCCATCATTTGATTCCATGATTAAGCGGTTGGTACCAACAACGAAGCCGTGGTTGGCGTCAGAGAAACTGATGTCCAGCGGATTTGACTCAGTGTTCAACTCCAAGGGTTGCCATGGGCTGGTGCTGGCGACCGGAAGCCGGCTGGTGACGCACCCACTGAGGCCGAATCCGATGGCCACAATCAGCACCAGGTTGAAAAGGTTCGAGAACAGGCGGATCATGGGAGGGATGCGTTAACGCAGTGAGTAGAGGGAGAGGAAGAAGGCGAAGGCCAGAGCCAGGCCTCCAAAGATCAGGACATTCTTTTGTCCAGGTGTTAGGCGGTTGACGCCGATGCCGTAGTTGAGATTCTCGTCAAAGCCGCTAGGCGCACTGCGAGGACCGATGTTTTTGAAGGCGTCGATGCGGGCACGGCATACGGGGCAGCGAAAGTTGGTTGGATCGAGATCCTTGAAAGCTGTTCCGGAAGTGATACCAAGCTTCTTTACTCCTTCCTCTGGGTCATAGACGTAACCGCAACTGCGGCACTCAAAGCGATGGGTGAGCTGGTCGGTGTCGGACTCTGCTGAGACGATGGATTCTGTGGCCATACCATCAACGTCAGTTTGAGCAACTGATTCGGCTTCTGTCGAGTCTTCGGCAGATGTGGTTTTGTCGCTCACAGCTGCTCTGTCAGGTGGAATAACTCTATCGGCGTTAGCCCATGGCAGTGAATGCCAGACTGAGTAGCAAGTCGTACTTGTCCATGTTTGCGCTGCCGGGTTATGACGCTTTTCTCGGCTTTCTGCTGATCTCAGCGGCAGTACCGATCTTGGCGCTTGTCACCAACAAGCTCTTGGCGCCTCGCAGTCGCAGCGGCGAGAGGGAGCTGACCTATGAATCAGGGATGGAGCCCATTGGTGGTGCCTGGATTCAGTTCAACATTCGCTACTACATGTTCGCTTTAGTTTTCGTCATCTTCGATGTGGAGACTGTTTTCCTTTATCCCTGGGCTGTGGCATTTCATCGCTTAGGTCTATTGGCTTTCATCGAAGCCCTTATTTTTATTGCCATTCTTCTCGTAGCACTGGCTTATGCCTGGCGGAAGGGTGCCCTCGAATGGAGTTGATTTCATGTCAGTGACCCCCTCCATCGATGCCGTTCGTGACTTGCGTGCAGCGAGTTGTGGCCCTGTCGGTGCTCCCAGTGTGACCAGTGAATTGAGTGAGAACATCATTCTCACAAGTCTGGACGATCTACACAATTGGGCTCGGCTTAGCAGTCTCTGGCCGTTGCTGTATGGCACCGCATGTTGCTTTATCGAGTTCGCGGCTCTGATTGGATCACGTTTTGATTTTGACCGTTTTGGATTGGTGCCCCGAAGCTCTCCTCGGCAGGCAGATCTCCTCATCGTCGCGGGCACGGTGACCATGAAGATGGGTCCAGCCCTGGTCAGGCTTTATGAGCAGATGCCTGAGCCTAAATACGTGATTGCTATGGGTGCATGCACGATCACTGGTGGCATGTTCAGTGCTGACTCCACTACCGCTGTGCGTGGAGTAGACAAGCTCATCCCCGTAGATCTGTACCTCCCAGGGTGCCCACCTCGCCCTGAAGCGATTTTTGATGCGGTGATCAAGTTACGCAAAAAAGTGGGTAATGAATCGGTCGCTGAGCGGATCAAGATTGCCCAGACCCACCGCTACTTCACAGTGCCCCATCAAATGAAGCGAGTTGAGCCAATTGTCACCGGGGCCTACTTGAGTGCTGATACCCAGAAAGCTGCTTTGAAGCCTGGTGCTGGGCTACCAATTGCTGCGGAGTTGAACACCACTCAAATTGATACCAGCCCAGCTTCTCAGTCTTCATCAACCTACGAGTCATGAGCGAGACCCCTTCCACCCCCACCATGGTGCCGGCGGGTCCGGAACCTGGACCTGTAAGCCGGTGGCTCAACCAGCAGGGTTTTGAGCATCAGTTGCTTGATCCTGATCATCTTGGTGTGGAGGTGATTGGTGTGGAGTCGATGTTCCTGCAGGTGATCGTTGCAGCTCTCAAGGCTGATGGTTTTGATTATCTTCAATGCCAGGGTGGATATGACGAAGGCCCTGGCCAGCAGCTTGTGTGCTTCTACCATCTCGTTGCCATGGCTGAAATGGTTGCAAAGATGGGGGTGGGAGATTCGTCGGTCGCGGCCAAGGTCCGTGAGGTACGTCTCAAGGTGTTCTTGTCTCGTGAAGACACACCTTCGCTCCCATCGATCTACGGCTTGTTTCGAGGAGCTGACTGGCAGGAGCGGGAAACTTTTGACATGTTCGGCATCAACTTTGAGGGACATCCCCATCCGAAAAGGTTGCTGATGCCTGAAGACTGGAAGGGCTGGCCACTGCGGAAAGATTATGTGCAGCCCGACTTTTATGAGATGCAGGATGCTTATTGAGCATTCTTTTTATGCTTTCGATAGAAGCGCATCACCGCTAGGGCAAGGCTGCGAGGGTCATGGCGCAGTGTTGCGCGAGGCCGTTTCCCTTGCAATGGAGCTTGCATCAACTCATAGCCCTTGGCGATCAGTGCTTGAGCATCACAGTTGACCGGCTCAGCACCTCGGGCTTGATAGTGCTTCACCAATGGGGATTGTCCTAAGTCGTCCTGGGCCAATACGGCGTTGAATAGTTTCTGGCTGATGCCCAGGCTGGCGAGTTGGGCTTCGATTGCTCTTAGGTGACCAACAACATCCAGTCCATCTGTTTCGCCGGGTTGAGTCATTAAGTTGCAAATGTAGAGCTTCGGTGCTCGGCTCTGTTGGATGGTTCGAACTAATGCCGGTACAAGCAAATTGGGTAATAGAGATGTATAGAGGCTGCCAGGTCCTAGAAGAATCAGGTCTGCATTAGAGATTGCCTCTAGGGCACTGGGCAGGGCTGGCGGTTGTTCGGGCAAGCAGCCAAGCCTCACGATGGGACTTGGGGCCTTGCCGATTGCTGATTCCCCTTCAATGCGCTGGCCGTTTTCCAGTTCTGCCCAGAGCTGTACATCTGCATTGGTTGCGGGAACCACTTGACCCTGAACTGCGAGTACTCGACTAGACGCTGTGATGGCTGTCTCTAGATTGCCCGTGATGGCTGATAGTGCGGAGAGAAAGAGATTGCCGAAGCTGTGGCCCTCTAGACCACTACCTGCCGAGAAACGATATTGAAACAGTCGTGTGAGCAGGGGTTCTTCGGTGGAGAGTGCAGCCAGGCAGTTGCGAATATCGCCTGGTGGCTGAACACCAAGTTCACGACGAAGGACTCCGCTACTACCGCCATCGTCAGCCACTGTGACGATCGCTGTGATGTTGCTGCTGTAGCGCTTCAGGCCACTGAGCAGAGTAGAGAGGCCTGTTCCACCTCCAATGGCGACGATGTTGGGGCCGCGGTTGAGTTTGCTTTTGGCACGAAGGGCGTCAACGAGCACGGTGTCCTTGTCGGGCGCTAGTGCTTGTTGAATCGAACCAAAGCTGCGGCTTTGTCCCCACAGCACTAGGGCGGCCCCGATCAAGACCACCAAGGGACCTGTAATGCTGCGTGGCAGCACAGTTGTGATTGTTCCCAGTAGCCAGATGAGGGTCTCGATCATCCAGTAGATGGGCTTGAGGTCCGCCCAGATGGCTGCTCCTAGAAGTGCCATGAGAAGGCCGAGGCCCGAAGTGAGCAGCCAGCGCTTGACGACCAGTCCAGGTAGGAGCCAACTCACTGCTCTGCGAGAACGGATCATTAGACCCCTTTCGCTAGCAGCCTTTATTCCTTTCATACTGGCGCGGCGCTGATGAGAGCGGCGCTGAATAAAGCGGTGTTTGGGCGAGGTCACATGCGCGGGGAAAAACCGGCCATAGGTCTTTAAGGCAACTGTACGAAAGCTTTCCTTCTTCGACATCCCGGGCAAAATGACTCGGTTCCCAGCACAGGGTATTTGTGTCAAAAGCCACCCCCGTGGTCGAGATGTGTGATCTCACCATGCAGTGGGGACAATGGCCAGTGCTTGATCAGGTCAACTTGGTCATGCAGCCTGGGGAACGCTTGGCGGTCGTGGGGCCTTCTGGTGCTGGTAAGTCCACGGTGTTGCGGCTGCTGGCAGGTTTGGAGTTGCCTACGAGCGGAGAGCTTCGTCTATTTGGTGAGCAGCAGGCTTATTTGCGTCTTGATCAGGAGCAACCCCCTGATGTGCGCCTTGTTTTTCAAAACCCAGCGTTGCTGGCCTCCCTAACGGTCGAGGAGAACGTGGGGTTTTTGTTGATGCGGGGAGGACGCATTAAGCAGAAGGAGATTCGTGAGCGAGCCATAGCTTGTCTAGAAGCTGTAGGGCTTTACGATGTGGCTGATCAACTTCCAGGCCAGCTCAGTGGTGGCATGCAGAAACGAGTAAGTTTTGCTAGGGCCCTGATTGATGATCCTGATCGTGAGAGCGGAGCGATGCCGTTATTGCTTTATGACGAGCCAACCGCTGGCCTTGATCCTGTGGCGTGCACACGAATTGAAGATTTAATTGTTAAGACCACCACCGTGGCCAGAGGTTGTTCGGTAGTGGTGAGCCATGTACGCAGCACGATTGAACGTTCTGCAGAAAGGGTGGTGATGCTTTATGGAGGCAAGTTTCACTGGGCTGGCTCTATAGAAGACTTCGGTAATACGGATAATCCCTATGTCGAACAGTTCCGTACCGGTAGTCTTCGCGGGCCAATGCAACCTGAAGAGCATTGATGTCTATGCGACGCAGCGTTCGTGATGCCATTGTCGGATTCTCCATCGTTGGAGCAGTGGTTGCCTTTGCAGGAACCTTGCTCTGGTTAAGGGGTGTGCGTCTTGGCGCCAAGGTTTGGAGCATCAAGGTGAACTTCCCCGATGCAACTGGTCTTGCTGAACGTTCCCCCGTGACTTATCGCGGCATCTTGGTGGGCACTGTCGTCAAAATCGATGTGACTTCACAAGCTGTGCAGGCCACCCTTGAAATCAATAAGGGTGATCTGCGCCTTTCCAAGCCGGTCGTCGCCAAGGTGGCTTCTAGTTCATTGCTTGGGGGTGACTCTCAGGTGGCGTTGGTGAGTCTTGGCAAGCAGTTGCCTGCTAATGCTCCCCTGCCTGGATCAAAGGATTGTTCTGGCAGCAAGGTGTTGTGTAACGGGGCAACGATTATTGGTGAACCTCCGGTGAGCATCTCTTCAGTGACAGAGACGCTTGAGCGCCTCCTGCAAGAGGCAGAGAAGCAGAAGTTGGTCACCTATTTGGTTGACTCCACCAAGCAGATCGAGAGCACCGCCAAAGATGTCTCCAAATTAATGAGTCAGCTCAAGGATGAGGTGGCTCGCGCTGAACCGATGATCAGCAATCTCAATCTTGCAACCGGACATATCAACAATGTGGTTGAAGCATTCGACAATCCCAAAACAGTTAATGATCTCAAGCAGACTGTGAGTTACGCCCGCTCTCTTACCGCAAAATTTGATGCAGTTGGTGGAGATGTGGAAAAACTTACGAATGATCCGCAATTCATGAATGCTGTGCGTAGCGTTACTATTGGCTTTGGTGCATTTTTTGATGAGCTTTATCCCGCTGAGACTTCAAAAGAATAGAATTAAATTGTTCTTGCTCATCAGTTCGGATCAGTTGTTTTTAGCTGAAAGTCTCAATGAGCTCCTTTTCGTATTGTTCAATATCAGCATCAAAGATGACATTCACCAGTTCCCCGGAGTGGCTCCGTTGTGTGCGTCCTGCGTTGTAGGGATTGAAGGATCGCCGTGTATGTCCTTTCCAATTGAGAATGTCGAAATCTGACTTTTCTCCAAAGATCACATCGCCGTCTTGTTGGCTCAGTGTTGTGTTCGCCTGAACAGTGATTTTGACTGCTTTCTGCTTGGTAATGATACCTGGGTTGATCGCAATAGCTGTTGCTAATGGGTCCCAATTGTAGTACTCGCCGGTCTCTGGGTTGAGGTTTTTTTGCCACCATTCAGCCATGGCGGTGGCTGCTTCCCCTGAGGTTTTTGCTTTGAATCTTTCGAGGAAATCTTTAGTGAGCGATGCTTTGTTGGTGACATCAAGTGGGATCAATTTGATCGGGATGCCAGATTCAATAACCATCTTGGTGGCAATGGGATCGATCCAGGCGTTGAATTCAGCGAATCTGTTCTTTGCCTGGTCGGAAAATCCATGAACCCTGAGGTTCCCGGGAACATCCACAGCTCCTGCCATGCAGATAATTTGGGTGATCTGTCCTCCTAGTTCAGGACTCTCATGAAGAACTTTGGCAATGTTGGTAAATGTGCCAAGGGAGAGGATGGAAATGGGTTGATTCGTCCTTTTGGAGCGGATCAAATGTTGCTTAAGCAGACTTTCTGAGGATTGATTGTGTTCTTTCCAGGCTTCCTGGTAATCAGGTATAGAGACATGACTGAGGTTGTCATTGTTATATCTCCAGTCGGCTGGATATTGATGAAAGCCATCGAGTCCGTACTGACTACCGGTGCCCACATCTGGCAGCTCAGTTGACTTCAGGCCAGCTAGTCGTAGTAGTCGCACAGCGTTATTTTTGGCAGGGCCGGCATGGGCCATTCCATTGCCCTGGGTTAGGACGGCTTTGATGTTGATCGCATCTGATGAGAGTGACTTGGTTGCCATGTACACAATCGAGATCTGATCATCCACACCCATATCGGTTTCGATGATCCAGTCCATCGCCTGCGTTGCGATGGGAAAGGCGACCATTAAAAGAGCCGAAAATGCAATGGCAAACAGATGACGAAGCACGATTGTGCGTTTATTTGAGATCTCCGATCGCGTCCTGAGCGATGGCAGCGATCGCTTGATCGCTGGCCTTCGGTAGTTGTACGTATTTGCCGCCAGCAGCTTCTGCCAGCTCTTTCCCCATGCCACTGCCGATGAATTTGCGCTCAGTGTCAATGACCAGCAATTTGATTCCAAGGCTGCGATAGCGGCTTGCAACATCAAGTAATTCTTGCTTCAAGTCCGGGGGGTCTTCTCCTTCGAGCTGCGGTTGGCCTAACGAGGTTCCTAAAGGTACATTTCCGCGTCCATCAGTGATAGCAACAACGACAACTTGGGCGAGATCTCCTTTTGCCAATGCGTTAGCACCCACACGAGCAGCCTGGGTAAGGCCATGGGCGAGAGGAGAGCCGCCACCGCAAGGCATCACTTCAAGCCTTCTTTTTGCTGCAGTAATCGATTTGGTTGGAGGTAGTAAAACCTCTGCTTGTTCTCCTCGGAATGGGATGAGTGAAACCTCATCTCGGTTTTCATAGGCTTCGGTGAGCAAGCGAATGACTGCTCCCTTGGCGCCCTGCATGCGATTTAGAGCCATCGAACCGCTTGCATCTACAAGAAAAATGACGAGTGAACCAGCCTTGCGCTGCAGCAACTTGGCTCTCAGGTCTCCTTCTTCAACAATCACTGTGCGATCCGGCTGTCTGGATCGACGAGCTTTTTGATATGGGGCTGCCGCTCTTAATGTCGCGTCGACGGCGATACGTCGAACAGGGCCACGAGGGATGATGGGCCTGACGTAGCGGCCACGGTTGTCACTGAGTACTGCCGAACGGTTCCCACTGTTTCCACTTTTTGACTTGGCTGCAGAAAACAGCAAAAGGTCTGGATCGATTGCGATTGCTTCTGGATCAAGCATGAACTCTTCTGGAACCGGTGGTGCTGTCTGCTCTTCAGGGCTGTCTTCGTCATCATCTTCATCCTCTTCAGAAGTGTCTTCTTGCGATTGATCTGGTGGTGGCGGTGCTTGCTGTTGCTCTGGTGGAGGAGGCTCCATTTGCTCTTCTTGAGGCGGCAACTGCAAGGCACGCGGTGCAATGACCAGCCGCACGGCGACTTGGAGGTCGTCTGCTTCAACCTGGTCTCGGCCGCTGAGAGCTGCGTGGGCCCTTGCCACACGTACTGCATAAAGCTCGGAGCGATGCCCTTCCACGCCTCCACGAATGGCTTCATTGACCAGGTATTCGATTTGTGCGTGGCTGATTTGTACATCCGGCAGCCATTGACGGGCCAGTATCAGCTGGGTTGCTAGTGCTTCGGTCTCCTGGGCCCACTTTGCAGCGAAGCTGACACTGCATTGGCCATGGGCCAGGACTGCCTCGGTGATCTCAACACGTTGCTCGTTGCTGATGAGCTGGTCGGCGGAGAGCGCGATGGCGAAACGGTCTAGTAGGTGGTCGCGCATTGCCCCTTCTTCAGGGTTGTAAGTGGCAATGAGTAGTGGACGGCAGGGATGGCTGAGGCTGAGGCCTTCTCGCTCTACTCGGTTTTCGCCGGCCCCCACTGCCGCCAGCATCAGGTTGACGATGCCGTCATCCAACAGATTGAGCTCATCTAGATAGAGCACTCCCCGATGGGCCTCTGCTAGTAGTCCAGGTTGGAAAACAGGGGTTCCGCTGGTTAGGGAGGCGGTGACGTCAACAGCGCCAACGAGTCTGTCTTCAGTGATGCCAATTGGAACTTGTACAAAGGGTGCTGGGATCACACGGCTCGGCAGTGGCTCCGATGAGTCCTCCTCAAGGTTGGCGCCCTGCTGCGTCATGAGCCGTTGGGTCGCTTCGTCCCATTCCTCAGGGAGCTGTGGGTCCAGGTTGAGGCCAATGGGGCGATGAATTTCTGAAGGCTGCTGATCTTTGCTAATGGCTTCGAGATCGAGCACATCGATTGGCGGTAGCAGTGCATGCAGCCCCCGAGCCAAGACCGATTTACCAGTGCCGCGACCGCCGGCAATCACCACCCCACCCAGTTCTGGATCAACCGCTGCTAGGAGCAGTGACAGCTTGAGCGTTCCATGTCCTGTGATTGCGGCAAGAGGAAAAGCGCGAGTGGCCATGTCCTGGCCTGCTCGATTGCTGGACCTTTTGTTGGCAGTTACGGCCGATCCGCTTGCAACCATGGAGTCTCCCCGGCTCGATGACGTGTCTGCCAGTCTCGCTGATCAGCTCGGAACCTCCACAGCCAATCCTGCTCCAAGCACCTTGGCTGTGGCACTAGGAGCCAATTTGGCTAGTGAGGTTGGACCTCCTCGGGCCACCCTGCTGGCAGTGCGGCCCGAGCTTGAGCAGACCATCCATGAGTGGATCTCAGCATCGCTTGGAGAGGTGCCAGGCGTGAAGGTGAATCCTGCAGGTTTGCGTTGTCGTTGGTCGCCATTGTTTGAGACCGACCCCGTTGGCGGTCCACCCGAACAGCCTGTCTATATCAATGCTGTTCTTGTGGTAGATGGGCCACGACTGGCTTTGTTGCAGCCTTGTGAAGCCGCTGCTCTGTCCTTATTAGACAGCCTTCTAGCCCTGGAAAAGCTCTTCGGACGAGATCGCCAAGCAGAGTTGCTCCGCTGGGGGTCTCGCTCCTTGGATCTTGATTTGCTGGCCTGGGGAGCGCTACATGTTCAGCACGAGGTCCTAACCCTTCCTCACCCCCGTCTGATTGAGCGAAGTTTTGTCGTGGTGCCACTTGCAGCGGCCCTAACGGGAGTGGGTAAGGTGCCGCGCCGTATTCCCCCAGATTTGGACTGGCTTGAATAGGGGTGACGCAATTCAATGCCGTGTCGGGGCATCAGCCACCATGTTGGGAGTTCTTTGTTTGTGGTCAACATGGTGCCTCTTCCACCCCCTGAGCCGTCTCTGCTGTTGGAAACCACAGCAGCGTTGGAGGCAAGAAAGATTCGCTTTGAGATCAACCGTTTTGAGCTGCCGATGGGGGTACAGGGTCTCTTTGGTCTGATTCGCCATCCCGGTGCTTCCTTAGCGGTGCCAATCACAGCCGATGGCAGGGTTGTGGTGCTTCGTCAGTACCGCTTTGCAGTAGCCCGACGCATCCTGGAATTCCCTGCTGGCACGCTTGAGGAGGGGGAAGATCCGCAGGCTTCGATGGAGCGGGAACTGGCAGAGGAAGCTGGCTACAGCGCAGCTCGCTGGGATTCTCTGGGGCAGATGCTGCCCTGCCCTGGCTACTCCGATGAAGTCATTCACCTTTTTCTTGCCCGCGACCTTAAAGCCCTGAGCGAATGTCCTGCTGGTGATGAAGACGAGGATCTTGAGGTGCTGCATATGACCCCAGCTGAATTTGATGCTTGCTTGGCTAGTGGTGATGAAGCTCTGGACGGCAAGAGCATTACCGCTTGGTATCGGGCGCGTCAGTTGTTGGGTCTCTGAATCTCACCATTAGGCTGGCTGTTCTGGTATGACTGCGAAGCAGTATCTATTTCTGCATGTGCTGCCTAATAACTAGTAATAGCAAATATTAAGCAAGGGTTTTAAGTAGCCTTGCTTGTGTGAGTTGTGGTTGCTTAGTCGAACAGATTATAGAGAATAGTGATTGACATGTTGTTTGTTTTAGCCTATTCAGTAGGCACCCCTATATGTAATTGGCTCCATTCCGGTGTTCGCTTTCTGGCTTATTTCTCTAAAGGAATGGTAATAGCCATTCTATTGGCTCATTCCCCTTTTGCTAACGCCAGCAACGTATGACTTGGCTTGCAGGCTCGATCACTTCTGCTTTAGAGCAGTTGAATCCCATTCCTTCTAGCACTTTGGCATCTTTCTGTAATCGATGCTTGCGTAGGTTTCTTGATTTGCTATCGGCCATTACGACTTCTTGGCCACCTTTGATTTTTGAAGCGATTTTAGGCAGTCTATTATTATTGATGCAAATCCAGTTTGGGCCTGGCAATAATATTCTGCCTTGCCTTAGTACATAATCACTGGCATTGAGCGCACTGCATTCACGCGTGAGTTTTATTTCGCTTGTTGCTGCGTTAATCGACAGGGCCCTATAATTTGAATCATTGCGTTGTTTATATGGTTTTTCTGGGGCTATCCTTAGGAATGAATCCGTCCAGAAAAGTGATAATAGAATTGCTATTACTCCTGTTAGAAGCACCCCGCGCCATTGCAGCAGATCTTTGGAATGTATGTGTGACCCTAGCCAGCAACTAATGACTCCTAGGCAAGCAGGTGCTAGAACTATGTAATAACGAGGCAATGCAGAAGGCTTCCAAATAGATATTGTATAAGTGATTATTAAGAGTAACAGTCCTGCATCTAATCCCCATGCTTGTATAAGAAATAGACCTGAGGGCGAAGAGGTATTTGTTTGGGTGAGTTTCAGTAGAAGGAAGGTTCCAAGACCTATTGCAATTACTAGTTTCCAGTGTGGACCTAAGGCAGTTAAAAGAAGATTTTGAAGTAATTTTAGGGAGAGAAGGTTAGTAGGCGCTAGCCATTCTCGCCCACCTTGGCCAGTCAAGAATTCTAAGTTGATTAACATCCAAAGGCTTGGCAGCACAAGAGCTAAGCAACCACAAGAAAAAAGGCGGCTTTTATTACGGATTCCGTCTGTTAATGTTTGTGCTATTAATAGACCAAGCCCATAATAATGAGTAAGGCCTACTGCGGCAGATGTAAGTACGTATAAGTAGCTTGAATTAGGTTTGTTTTGTATTACGCGCAACCGAAATACTAGTGCGGTGCTGATCAATGCAAATAAGAATGCATAAGCTTTGCCCTCGACTGAATAGCTAACTGTGAAAGGTATTGAACAAGAAAGTAAGAGCGCACAGATTGATGCAACTGATGATTTCTGATAGCTCCAGGCTGCAGCGCTTATTGCTGCACAGCCAACCACATATGCGACCCAGGAGAATGATCGCAGTACGATTACAGTTTCTCCGAAGATCTTTCCTGCTAACCAGAGAATGACGTAATAAAAAGGGGGGTGAACATCGGTACGTAAATAGTCAATCAGAAAACTTAGTGATGGTTGAAAGGATTTCTCTACTGTGGAGAGTTCATCATTCCAAAGGCTGGTGAGATTTACCGCCACCAAGGCTTTAAAGATGAACGCTGCTGAGCAGATCAGGGCGATTATGAGCAGGCGTATTCTCCATCTTCTTGGCGATGGCGAGGAAAATATTGTAAGTGCCGCTGAATTTGCATCATTAGCAGGCTGAATAATCTTTTTCTTGTTCATTCTCCGTGATTTAGCCCTGGCTAGTTGTTTCTTTTTGCTGGTCTAATTGCAAATCTCGCATGATTGATAGGGATGAGTAGATCTCGATCATTGAGCGGATGTGGAATGAAATCGCTAATGAGAATTGCTGTCCCGTCTGTGAAATGAAGGTACTCCTACACCTGTGAAATTATCATTGCAATGATTCTTGCCGTTGTGAGTGGCAGATAGTGATCTCGAGCAGCGTCGCTGATTAAAAACCCACACTTAACGATGCTACAAGGCTTTTTAAGCAACTACACGCACTTGCGTTGTGCTTGTTGGACTCAGCAGCTTTTGCAACATAAAGACAACCTGTTGCTGCTGCTCTTGTCTCAATTCTGGGAAGATCGGCAAGCTCAGAACTTGACTGCAAAGCTGCTCAGTGACCGGCAGGCTGCCTGGGCCTTGGCGTAGTCCTTCATATGCCGGCTGGAGATGGATAGGGATTGGGTAGTAAATGATGGTGTTAATGCCATGTTCTAGAAGACTTTGTTTGAGCCAATCACGGCAACTGCTATCCGGCAGGCTATTGCTGCCATTGCTTTTTGACGGTTTGCAAAGGTTCTCAGAGTTGGTTTGGTTCATTGGGCAGCTCGTTACCCGCACCACGAATTGGTTCCATGCATGCTGTAGATGGCTTGCTTTTGTTGGATCTGGAAGCTCGAGGCAAGGAAGGTTTGTGAGCAACTTTTGATAACGCGTCGCGATGGCTTGTCGTTTTTGAACCCATTGCGGAAGTTTTGATAGCTTCACGTTTAAAACGGCGGCTTGCAGCGCATCCAGTCGGCTGTTATATCCCAGTTCGGTATGCAAATATCGACGAGGCATTCCGTGAACAGCGAGTTCTCGCATTCGCTGAGAAAGCTTTGCGTCATGTGTGCTGACAGCTCCACCATCGCCAGCGCCGCCAAGGTTTTTGGTGGGAAAGAAGCTGAAGCAGCCCACATCGCCCCAACTGCCTACGGACCGTCCGTTCCATGCTGCACCAGTGGCTTGGGCACAATCTTCGATTACTTTCAGCCCATGTTTGTTGGCTATGGCCATCAGCTGCTCCATGTTGACGGGGCGGCCGAAAAGATGAACCGGTAGAAGGGCACGGGTGGCCGGGGTTATTGCTGCTTCGATTTGTTCCAGGTCGATGAGATAGGTGTCTGGCTCGACATCCACGAAGACAGGTGTTGCGCCTACCGAACTGATGGCTTCGGCAGTTGCAAAAAAGCTGAACGAACAGCTGATCACCTCATCTCCTGCTCCGATGTCAAGTGCCCTCAGGGCCAGGATCAAAGCATCGGTGCCGCTGTTGCAACCAACTACATAAGGCACGCCAACTGAGTTAGCAAAGGCTTGCTCAAAAGATTCAATTTCGGCGCCGCCGATGTATTGGCCACTGCGCAGCACGCGCAAGACCGCCTCATCAAGGTCAGGCCCCAGTTCGGCTAGCTGTTGAGTAAGGCTAAAAGGGGGCACCTGCATGAGATGCACCTTAAGCCGAGCCGAAGATGGTTTAGCAGCTCAGGAAGTGGCTGATCAGCCGTACCAGGGTGGTTCTTGGCCTGGGTGCCACTTGATGTTGCAGCCGATCGAGGCCTGCTGGTTGGGAGATACATCTTGGCCGTTCAAAACGGCACCTAGGGCAGCACGTAGGTCGGATCCAGTCACAGGTGCATGGTTCCCGGGGCGGCTGTTATCCAGTTGGCCGCGGTAGCAGAGTCGCTGCAGTCCTTGTGGAGAGGGGGCAAATAGGAAGAAGTCTGGTGTGCAGGCGGCTTGTAGGGCCTTGGCGAGGCTTTGGTCAGTATCCAGTAGATATGGGAACCGCCAGCCTTGTTGCTTGGCCTGAGCGGCGAGCTGCTCAGGCCCGTCTTGGGGATGAGTGATCAGACTGTTGCTTGCGATAGCCAGTAGCTGCACGGAATCTCCGTAGTCCTGATCAAGATGGGTCAGTTCTTTTTCAATGTGTTTCACGAAAGGGCAGTGGGCGCAGAGCGCCATCAGCAGTAGGGGCTTGGTTGGGAGGGTGCTTGTGCTGATTGTGTTCAGGGCGCCAAGCCCGCCATCGATCTCAAGATTGGTACCGGGTACCACGTCCAATTCAAACGACGGTAAGGGGGTACCGAGAGGCAGCATCGTGGAGGGAGTGAGGGCCATGTTGGGAAAGCAGCCCTTCAATGCTGATTCAGGATGACTTCGCATGGCGGCATCAATGCCTTGAAGCAAGTCAATGCAAAAGGTAAGACCTTCTTGCTAGGGGCTTTGGCCGTAGTCCTTAACGGCTGTATGACGTCGTCTTCAGAACCCAGCTGGGCTATTTATCCCTTGCAGCGGCATCAAGCTCATGACGGCCTGGCGGTGGTGAGTGAGCCTGATGGCTATGGCGTGCATCTCTTTCTCGAAACGGACACCAGTGATCCAGCCATCTGTACGCCCCGTTGGTTGCCAGACCCTGCACGACTCTTTAACGGCAATGGCAATGCCCCATTCAGCTCAGGCCTTGCGTCCCGTAAGGAATTTTTCGTGGTAGTGGCCCGCGGGGATGTCCGCCATGCCTTGAAGCGTGAGCTGAAGGCTCTCTGTCTTGAACGGGCCTCTACGGCGAGATGGCTCTGGCAGGAGCCGCCCCGTGCTGCTGATCAGGTGAAGCCTTTGAGATTGCCCGCTTTGGAGGAAGAAGACCTGCTCAGGGATCCAGAAGAAGAGAGGAGGCGTCAGGAGGAGTTGCTAAACGGCAACTCGTCCGGAAGCTGATCGAATAGAAATCTTGGCGACCTTATTCGGGTTATCCAGTGAAACTCGGCGTGGCATGGGAGAGAATCGCTGCCAATGTTCCCTAGTTCGTTCGCTCTGATGCTTCTCGATCTAAGCGGTAAGAAGATCCTCGTCACTGGTATCGCCAACAACCGTTCCATTGCCTGGGGCATCGCTCAACAGTTGAAAGCAGCCGGCGCTGAGCTGGGCATTACCTATTTAGCGGATGAAAGGGGCCGTTCGGAAGGCAAGGTGCGCGATCTCACTGCTCCTCTAGAGCCCAGTTTGTTTCTGCCTTTGAATGTGCAGGACGGCAATCAGATCGAGGAGGTGTTTGCTGAGATTGCCAAGCAGTGGGGCCAGTTGGATGGTCTGGTTCATTGTCTTGCCTTTGCAGGAAAGGAAGAATTGGTGGGTGATTACAGCGCCACCTCGGCCGAGGGATTTGCACGCGCCTTGGAGATCAGTGCCTACTCGCTGGCACCGCTTTGTCATCACGCCAAGCCTTTGTTTAGTGACGGTGCAGGGGTTGTGACGTTGACCTATCTCGGTGCAGATCGTGCCATTCCTAATTACAACGTGATGGGTGTGGCAAAGGCCGCTCTGGAGGCTTCAGTGCGTTATCTCTCTGCAGAACTGGGCCCTGATAAGCAGGTACGTGTGAATGCGATCAGTGCCGGTCCAATTCGCACCTTGGCTAGTTCTGCGATCGGCGGCATCCTCGAGATGATCCATAACGTTGAAGAAAAGGCTCCCTTGCGTCGCACTGTGACCCAGCTCGAAGTTGGCAATACAGCCGCGTTCTTGTTGAGCGATCTTTCCAGTGGTATCTCCGGTCAGACGCTCTATGTGGATGCCGGTTACTGCATTAACGGAATGTGATTTGACTGGCAGCATGACTTCATTTGGATGGGCATCATGACGTCGCTAAGGCAGGGGGATGTTCATCGCGTCACCGCTGAAACAGACGTGCTTGTGCGTGTTGGGCTTGATGGCTGTGGCCAGTGCAACGTTGCTACGGGGGTCGCCTTCCTCGATCACATGCTTCACCAGCTTTCCAGCCATGGCCTGTTGGATTTGGAGATCACCGCGACGGGCGACACCCACATCGATGACCATCACACCAATGAGGATGTTGGTATTGCTGTTGGTCAGGCCCTATCTCAGGCCCTTGGAGATCGACGTGGCATCCACCGCTTCGGTCATTTTGTGGCACCACTCGATGAGGCGTTGGTTCAGGTCGTTCTTGATTGCTCCGGTAGGCCTCATCTCAGTTATGGCCTGCAAATCCCCTCTCAGCGAATTGGTGGCTACGACAGCGAGTTGGTGAAGGAGTTCTTCGTGGCAGTTGTGAACAACAGCGGTCTCACCCTGCATATTCGCCAGTTGGCAGGTACCAATTCACACCACATCGTTGAGGCCTGTTTCAAGGCCTTTGCCAGAGCTCTGCGAATGGCAATTGAAATAGACCCGCGTAGGGCCGGTGCGATACCTAGCAGCAAGGGTGTGCTGGAGCAGGCTGGCGGACAGAGCTGAATCTGAATGCTTTGGGAGTGGGGATTTCCTCGCTCGCGGCTGCAAGCCCTTTTGCGTAAGGATTGGACAATCTTGATCAGCCTTGCAGTGAGCACAGTTAGCGATAGCCCTTCAACAGTGTCCGCGGCCTCAATAGATGTACCCGGCGGGTTTGATCGGGATGACTGGGCAAGTGGTTATTGCAATGTTGAGCAAGAGCTCAATGCTGTGTCTGTACGTCCCCTGAGGGGACAGATTCCAGCTGAGCTACAAGGCAGCCACTATCGCAATGGTCCAGGCAGGTTTGAACGCGATGGGCAATGGGTGCATCACCCCTTTGATGGTGACGGCATGATCACTGCTGTGCGTTTCAGCGATAGCAAGGCCACGCTGAGTAATCGCTTTGTGCGAACGAAATATTGGCAGGAAGAGGAAAAGGCCGGTCGCTTCCTTTATCGGGGGGTGTTTGGTACGCAGAAGCGTGGTGGGGCGAGGGCGAATGCTTTTGACGTGCGTTTTAAGAACATTGCCAATACCCAAGTGGTTCAACTTGGTGATCAGTTACTGGCTCTTTGGGAGGCGGCTGGTCCGCACGCGCTTGACCCTGTCAGCCTGGAAACCCATGGGCTTTCGAGTCTGAATGGGGTGCTGAAGTCTGGAGAGGCCTTTAGCGCTCACCCCCGCTTCGATCCTGGCCACCATGGTGAGCCTCGCATGGTCACCTTTGGTGTGAATACAGGGCCGACTAGCAAGATCCGGCTGATGGAGTTTGCCACTGAGGGGCCAGATGCGGGACGCCTCATCAGTGATCGCACAGACAATTTTAAGGGTTTTGCTTTTCTGCATGACTTCGCGATTACTCCCAACTGGTCGCTCTTTTTGCAGAATGCCATCAACTTCAATCCGTTGCCGTTTGTTCTTGGTCAGAAGGGTGCGGCGCAATGTTTAACGTCTAAGCCTGGAGGACAGGCAAAGTTTTGGCTGATTCCTCGTGATTGCGGCACGTTTGCTGGGCAGCCGCCGCGCATCTTTGATGCCCCCGATGGTTTTGTTTTTCACCATCTCAATGCTTGGGAGGAGGGGGATGAGTTGGTGTTGGAGAGCATTTACTACGGCGATTATCCCTCGATTGATCCCGGCGAGGACTTCCTTTCGATGGACTTTGACTTTTTCCCTGAGGGTCGATTAGAGCAGTGCCGCATCAATCTTTTGGGGAAAGGAATCGAAACCAAGCGCTTTAGTGAGCGCTGTTGTGAATTTGCGATGGTCAATCCACGCCGAGAAGGGTTGCCGGCTCGTTATGCATGGATGGCTGTGGCAGAGCGTGAAACCGGCTATGCCCCCCTTCAGGCGATCAAGAAACTGGATTTGATCAATGGTGATCAATGCTTATGGAGTGCAGCGCCGCGTGGATTTGTCAGTGAGCCATTGATGGTGCCACGCCCTGGCAGTGAAGCTGAGGATGATGGTTGGCTGTTGGTTTTTGTATGGAATGGAGAGCGTCGTGCCAGTCAGTTGTTAATTCTGAATGCACACGATTTAAGCGAGCAGGCTGTGCTTGAGATGCCCATCACGATTCCATACGGATTGCATGGAAGTTGGGTTGCGGATGATTGATTGATGGCGCTGTGAGTTGCTTGGCGAACAAAATCTAAGCTTATTTTGATCTTGATTGTTCGCATTAAGCTGAAGGGTTTGCTTGGTTGACTAGATGTAGTCAATGTAATCAGCAGCTAGGAAGTTATTCTTATCCACATCAAGCAATGTGCTGTGAATGGCAACTCCTTTAATCAATAGATTATCACCAACTTGCCGGAATGATAAGTCAACACCTTTCCCTACCACAGCCTGATCATTCTCATCGATTGAGAAAGACTCATAGATATTCTCCCCGCTACTGAGGATGTAATTATCAGCTCCACAATCACCTTTAAGGGTGTCATCTTCTAAGCCACCATCAAGCTTGTCATCGCCATTGCCTCCAGTGACTTGATCATCTCCACCGCCTCCTAGCAAAACATCATTACCATTTGCACCAAAGATCACTTCATCTGCAGACGTTCCAGTTAATGAATCATCAGCATCAGAACCAATGATTCTTGTCTCACTCAAGCTATCAGGAAGAACACCAAAGAATGGTTTTGTATAGAGCTCAATATCATTGCCATCGCCACCTTGATAAGTCACGAAAAGATCAAGTCTTCCTCCGTGCTCACTTTTAAAACGCCCTGCAGAATCGCCTTCATTAAGGCCATCGTATTCACTAGTGAGATCACCATCCACTTCTGTGATCACAAATGAATCACCAGCAGAAAGTTTGAAGTGATTAAGTATCTTGACTTTTGCTTCTCCTGCTAGCTTTAAATCACTCTTGATTTCAATCCAGTCATGTTTGGTTATGAGTTGGTGAGTTCGGTGTGCCATTCATTAACACTTTGATGGCTCAAGGTCGCTAGATCTAAATTAGACATCTAAGTGTTCAATGTTTTCAGCTCCGATGCGGTTGTTGTGCTCTCCCTTGATGTTTGCTTGGCTTGTTGGCACGAGTGGATTGCTGGGGTTGGCGAGCTCGCCTGTTCATGCTGGTGAACTTCGATGTGATGGAACTTTGCTGCAGTTCAGTGTTCGTGAAAGTGGTGAGCTGCGATCAGATCGCTTTCGCTTCTCTCTTCAACTGGAGGCCGAGGCTGAAACTCCATCGGCAGCAATGGATCAGCTCAATAAGCGCTTAGCCACAGTTCGCAGTCGCCTGAGGCCACTCAGCCTGGGCGATCTCAAGATTCCTGCTCCACGTAGTTATGCCATTGATGGCAATGGCGGCAAACCTCGCCTGCAGCGTGCTTCTACGAGCGTCAGTGGTGAGGTGGGCCGATCCAATTACGACGCGTTGATTCAGATCGCAGGCAGACTGCCTGGCGTTGATCTGCAAGGCATGTCTTCACGTGCTGATCTTGCTAGTGAACAGAAGTTGAAGAATCAGTTGTTACGTCGGGCTCTACAGCAGGGCAAGCATCAGGCTGAAACCACTTCCGATGCACTTGGCCTCAAGCAGGTACGACTGCTGCGCATTGATCAGCGCGGTGGTGGAGCGATTCGTTCGCTCAGTTTTTCAAAAGCAGCAAGCTCACGTTTCAATCCCGACGAAGCACCGCAGCCGCGCCAGTCGCTCACACTGAATCTCGATTACTGCTTGTCTTGAAGACAAACAGATTCGCTCCAAATACATTTCCCTGGATGTATTCAATGACTTGATGCGCGATCGCTTGCTTTGGATCCTCAGCCTGCTCTTCGTGGCCTGGATGGTTTGGTCTGAAACGAGCTTTCAATATTTCGATCAATCGCTCGCTGATGAGCTTGCTCTCTCCTCTGCTGATGTTGCCGTTGTGGGGGGAGCCTTCCTTCTCCCCTATGGCCTCGTTCAGATCCCTGTCGGTTTGGTGTTGGATCGTGGTCGCGCAGAACGTTTGTTGTTACTCGGCGCAATCACGGCTACCGCACTGACACTGGCCTTCGCTCGAGCTGAAACCCTCAATGGCTTGATCATCAGTAGAGCTGGCATGGGTCTTGCTTGTGCTGTCGCCTTTCCGGCCTCAGGGCTGCTCGCCAAGCGGACCCTGCCGCCGCAACGTTTTGCCTTGGCGATGGGTGCCACTGACAGCCTGCTTGGTTTTGGCGCCGCCTTGGCAGCCGTGATGCCTGTGTTGATCCATTTGGGCTCCTGGCGACAGCAGGTGACGTTGCAGATCATGGTGCTGGCGTTGCTGGTGGCAGCACCGTTAGTTGTCGTGGTTGTTGCAACCTTGCGGCAGAGTCATGCAAAGACCAGCCAATCGATCAGCGAACGCCAAGTCACTGATCATTCAGGGTGCTGGAGTGCCGATGCCATCAAGAAGGTTGTCCATGCGGCCTTGATTTATGCCTGGGGTGCTGGAACTCTTTTTGGCTTTTGTCAATATGGCTTGCTTTCCCAGGTTGAGGGCTGGAGCGGTTCGCTCAAGGTTGGAGTGGGAATGGTTCTTTCCCTCTTTACATCAGCAGGAATGCTTGGGGCAGGTTGGCTCGGCAGTCATCAGTCCAGGCGTGGTCCCATCCTGTTGGCGGGCAGCTGCAGCGCCGCCGCCGCTCTGCTGCTCCTGGCGGGGTCCAACCCTCAATCAGTCATCGTTTTGATTTTGGCCGGAGCCATTCTCGGTCTTGGTCTCGGCACGAGTGTTTTGGCTTTTCCTCTTGCAGAAGCTGCAGCCCCTCCAGCTCAAACAGCTCTTGTTGTGGCCTTTGTAAATACAGCAGGCACGTTGATGGGAGCGTTGATGATCATGCTCTCTGGGGTGTTGCTGCAGGTATCGCCCCCCGGCAATACAACTCTGGTGGAGTTGACCTACGGCAGCCTTGCTTTGTTGGGGATCGTGTTAGCTGCACTGCTTCAGATGCAAAACATCAAAGGCACTTCACAACGATGAGGTGATTAGTTGGCCCAATTCCTTTGTTCTCAATGGAGCTGTGATCAATTACAGCCTGAAGCGACGCGAACGGCAGCAGCCGGTAGCGCTTGCTGTGAAGGTCCATGTGGACTTGGAGGTGCCATGGCGAGTCGTTAGAGATTGTTTGGCTGGTGCGGTTCTGGGCACAGTTGGTGTTTGCAAAGATCCCAATCCTGAGGTGAGACAGGTTGCTCTTGAGCGTTTTTGCCTCTCTTATGAGATCAACGTGGGGGTAGAGAAAGTAGAGGCTTACGGTCTTCTCACCCGCGCCAATTTGCTTGCTTCGGTTCAAGATGCTTTTTCGCTGCAGGCATTAACCTCGTCACCCCAGAGCCTCTGGCGATTCAGACGGGCCGCAAATCAACTGGCTCAGCCTTGGTCTAAGAGCGTTAAAGGCACGGCCACGATGGCCTAAGCGATCTTTCATTGCCTTGTCCATCTCAGCAAAGGTTTGGCCTACTTCTGGCATGTAGAACACTGGGTCGTAGCCAAAGCCTCCTTCCCCTCGGGGCGTTTTCAGAATCATGCCGGGGCAGCTTCCCGCCACTTCTATCTGGATCTTTCCACTTGGGTCGGCAACTGCCAGGGCCGCTGTGAATTGGGCGCTTCGGTCTGAAGCTTTTGCTTCTTCTAGCTCGAAGAGCAGCCGAGCGATTCGTGCATCATCGCTGTCGGCAAAGCGAGCGGAGTGCACCCCAGGGGCTCCATTTAGGGCATTAACGCTTAATCCCGAGTCATCGGCTAAGACCCAATGACCCGTGGCTTGAGCGACTGTCAGGGCCTTGATGCGTGCATTCTCAGCAAAGGTCTGTCCTGTTTCTTCTACCGCAAGATCTTCTGGTTGGGCTTGCACGCTGAGCGGCAGGTGTGACAGCAACTGACGGAACTCACGGATTTTGCCAGCATTGCCGCTGGCGATCACCAGAACCCGCTCTGGTAATTCACTGTTGCTCATGTTCGTTCTGCGAGCTGCTTTGCCCAGTTCAGAGCTGCCTTGACGTCTGCCTTGCTGGGAGCTTCGCAGTAGATCCTTAGCAGGGGTTCGGTGCCGGAGAAACGCAGCATCAACCAGTGGCTAGGTCCAAGTCGAAATTTCACGCCATCTGTACGGATCACGTCTTGAACAGGTTGATCAGCAACTGTGGCTGGAGGGGTTTGCTCGAGCAGAGTTTCTAGTCGTTGTCGCGAGTCCATGTCAGCAAGGCGTAGATCGAAGCGTTCGTAAAAACTGACTCCCCCACAACGCTGTTGCAGGGCTTTCATGCGTGCGCCGAGGGGCTGCCCTCCCTCCACAAGTGCTTCCAGTACAAGCAGGGCTGCGAAGAGGGCATCCCTCTCAGGCAAGTGCATCCCGAAGCCCACCCCCCCTGATTCTTCACCACCTATCAGGACGTCACCCGTCAGCATTTCTGCTGCGATGTATTTGAAACCAACCGGCAGTTCCAGCACCTCCCGGCCTAGATCCTCAGCAACCAGACGCATCAGGTCAGAGCCACTCACGGTTTTCACAACCTTGCCTGGCAGTTGTCTGGCTCGGGCGAGGTGATCGATCAGCAGGGGCATCAGCAGTTGGGTGCTGCAGAAGTTGCCAGCTTCATCCACGGCTGCGATTCGGTCGCCGTCGCCATCAAACACAAGCCCTACGGCGTCCTGGCCAGCATCGCTGGAAGCTCGCACGGCCGCGATCAGCTCTTGAAGATAGGGAGCCAGGGGTTCGGGAGGATGGCCTCCGAAGAGGGGATCACGTTGACTGCGGATTTCCTGGACGAAGTCTTCGTTGTCCTGGGCAAGCAGTTCACTGATGCAGCCCGCTGCGGATCCATGCATGGGATCAACGATCACCTTCAGGCCTATTGTTTTAAGACCATCTTTGAGCGTTTCAAGATCAAGCTTGCTTCTGAGTCCTTCCAGGTGTTCCCGGCGACAATCGAAGCGCTCAGTACCTTTATCGATCGGCACGGTGATCCCACCAGCTGTGAGCCGTTGTTCAACGGCGGCTGTGAAATCACCTTCAACAGAGCCCCCGAAGGGGCCTTTGATTTTCAGCCCTAACCACTCCGGGGGATTGTGACTGGCTGTGATTACTAAGGCGCCAAGGGCTTGATGCTGAACGACTGCCCAGCTGCAGGCAGGAGTAGGTACAGGCGTTTCGGTGAGTAAGGGCTCCAGCTCACAGCCGCGCACGGCGGCAGCAATGGCTTCTGCCATTTCCGGAGCTAGGAAACGGCGGTCGTAGCCGATGATCACTTTGCGGCTCTTGAGTTCTGTGGGTGCGCGATAGGCCAACTCCTGTGCTGCTGCTGCTGCAACGGTTAACAGCCTTTCGATTGTGATATCAACGCCGATTACCCCGCGCCAACCGTCTGTACCGAAGTGGATGGGGGCCGCGGCCAGCGGCAGGGGGGCCGATGCCATAGATGATCAACTAATGGACTGGATCTAGCAGGCAGGGGCCGTAACGTCGACTGATGGGTGCCACCCCTCTCGCTGCCAACGTTCTGACTGATCGCTTGCTGCGTAGTTGGCTGCGCTGTCGTCGTAGGGCTTGGTTAGACCGTTATGGCGATGGAGAACAACGGCTTTGGACTGCTCACCGCACTCTGCAACTCGATGATCAGCAGCGCAACTTTGTTGCTTTGTTGCCGCGCAAACCATGCAGGGGTCTAGACGGTTGCAGTCAAGGATGCCCAGGGGTGGTGGGGCTGAGGCTTAAGGGGGTTGGTCCTGCGGGGCAGTTATTGGAGGCCCATCCTCCATTGCTGCAGAGGGTCGAGGGGCAAAGTCGTTGGGGGGCATTTGCTTACCGACCGGTGCTTGCACGTCAGGGTCGACGATTGACCAGAGAGCATCGCTTGGCTTTGGCCCTTGCTGGTCGTTTATTGGCACCGCTGCAGTCGGCTCCCGTGCCTGAAGGATTGGCTCTAGCTGGAGCTGGTCGGAGTCTTCACATGGAGCGAGTTTCATTGTTGGGGGGGCTGCAGCGGCAGCTTGAGGAAGTACTGGTCAAGTTGGCCGCCGACCTCGAGCTGAGCGAGCCTCCGCCTTTGGTTGCTGATCGGCGTAAGTGCAAGTTGTGTTCCTGGCGGGGTGTTTGCAATGCCGTGGCTGCTGCAGAGGGACATCTCAGTGAGGTGAGCGGTATCGGGACTCGTCGACGGCAGATGCTTCAGGAACTGGGGATCCTTGGTTTGCAGGAGTTAGCGGCAGCCGATCCGAATGAACTCGGAAGTCGTTTGCAACATTTCGGCGAGCAGCACGGGGAGGTAGCTCCTCAGCTTGTCGCTCAGGCCCGGGCTCAGCGGGATGGTCGTTATGAGCGGTTGGACTCCGCATCAGCTTTGCCGGAATTGGCCACTGCCCCTGGGGTGTTGTTGTACGACATCGAATCTGATCCAGATGCTCGCGATGATTTTCTACATGGTTTTGTCCGGCTGGGCCGCAGGCCAGATGGCAGTTGGGATTTAGAGGGAGCGCATTATCACCCTTTTCTGGTGCTTTATGAGCACGGCGAGGCACGTTGCTGGCAGCGGCTGCAACGCATGCTGAAAAGTTATCCCGACTGGCCAGTGATGCATTACGGCGAAACGGAGTCTCTGGCTCTTCGCCGCATGGCTCAGCGGCAGGGAGCTGACGAGGCTGAGTTGAGTGCTCTGAGCAAGCGCATGATTGATGTGCACGATCGGGTGCGGCGTTATTGGCGATTGCCTTTAAACAGTTATGGGTTGAAGTGCGTGGCTAGTTGGCTGGGATTTTGTTGGCGTCAGGTGGGGGTCGATGGTGCTCGAGCTCTGCTTTGGTGGCGCCAGTGGCGTGGCTCAGGTCTTCAAGATCGGGGCAGTTCCTATTCCTTGCGTTGGATCTTTGATTACAACCACGATGATTGTCTCGCTACTTGGGCCGTGGCGGCATGGCTGTTGAAGCAAGACGAGCTGTTGAAACAAGATGAAGCTGGTTTAAGCAATACGGGCACTTAGCACCCTCAGATAATCCTTAGGCGCTCCTTAGTAAAGGCTGTATATCTTTAGCTAGACAATTCACCATGTTGCCTATTCTCTAAAGGCCAAAACTTAGTGAACTTCACTGCTACAGAATATGCCTGCTTGTCATTGTGGCCTGGATCGCTCTAATACTGGCAATATTGGCTTGGGCTGCAATTTATAAGTATTCTTTTGCTTCTGCTAATAATCTCATTGAGATAGAAAACTCATCCATGTCATTATTGATATCCAGGTCGCCATTATCAACCTTGTCCCATATTTGCCGTATAGTATCGTTAGTCAGATGATGGTAATAATCATTCAAAGTCTTGAAGCCCTCTGCAGCAAGGCCGGGTAAGCATAATATGGCGCTAAATACGTATGCAAATCCTCTTAAAGTTTTAAAAGTACCAAGCTCATTTTCTCGCGGCATGCGTTCAAGATATAGGCTTAAAATGTCGGAATTTTCATCTTGGCTAATAGCTTGATAATTGCTAAAATATGCTAAATCATATAGAGGGTGACTTGGCCCAGAAAGCTCCCAGTCTATTAGTTGAAATTGTTGATTAAAAAGTAGATTATCTGATCTAAAGTCATTATGTGTAATGACTAATTGATCCAGGGGCCATTCCTTTTGGCATAGGATTTGATAATTTCAACATAAGCAGTCTGCAAAAAGTCTTGAGGAGTATTTGCTAAACTATAAGCAATGTAGTCTTGAGCTATCCGGTAAGATAAGTTTTTATCCTCACGTGGAGTTTTATGCAATGTTCTCATCAGTTTAATGATCTTATCTAGACCATTTGGTATATTATTTAATATATTTGGACTACGACCTTTTGGCAGTGTATTCTCAATGAAATCCATTACAATAATGCCTAAATTGGAATCACTGTAATAAACTTTAGGTGTAATTTGCTTATTGCTCATGAACTCTTGAATGTAAAATTCTTGGTGAATTTCTTTGCTCCCAAAAATGCCGGAAGTATGGCGAATAAGATAATCATGGCCATCGACGCAAACTTTATAAAGTTTTGCGCCAGACAAGCCACCTGTTACCGGCTGGAGTGTGTAGCTATCAGTTTGCAGTATGTCTTTAATTGCATCAGCTGACAAGTCGCCAATCGCTTCTCCGCTCGAAATATGAGGACTATTGTGTGAATTATATTGAATAAATAGATTGTATATGGCTATAGCAAAAGTGCAACAGCCTATTTACATAGGCTCAAGAATAAATCTCAAAGAAATCGCGGCAAATAAGTGCATGTTCTATATCTATACATGCACTTATGTAGTGGCAATTTATATGTCAGTGTTTTTGCAGAGTTCCCTTCTGTAAAGTTATCTGGGTGTCCCTAGTCACTCCTTGATGGAGGCTCAAATCCACTAGGAATGGAGAGGCACACTTTTGTTGAGTCTTCCTCCTCAAACAGTTCAGGCTCTGCTAGCGACTGGTGGCGCACCAAGGCCAGGCCAAGACTGCCTGTTGACTCTGGGTCTTGCATCGCTGAAGTGATCACTCCGGCGCGATTGCTGGCGCCTTCCTTTGGTTGACGAGTAATCAGCTTCTGGCCTACGGCAAGCGGGCTATCTGTCTGCCAATAGCGCAGTTGTTGTTTGATGCCACCGCTGTTGGCCAATTTGGCCAAAGTTTCTTGCCCCAAGTAGCAGCCTTTGCTGAGACTCACCCATGCTGCAAGTCCAAGCTCAAATGGGTTGGTGTCGCCATTGATTTCACCAGGTTCAAGGGGGAATCCTTGCTTGAGCCGCCAGCGTTCTACTTGCTCTTTATTGGCTTGCTCCATCGCAGCCCAGTGTTTTGGCAGAGGTTCGTCTGGCAGCAGCCAGATCACCTCAGGAGTTTGCTCCTGTTTGAGTTGGTCGAGTCTCTGTAGTCGTCTAATTGTGTTGATGGGCTGCAGACGAACCTGATCTGCAGGGAAGATCACCTGTTCAAATCCCGTGGCTACTGCGTTGTGATCGCCGGCGAGAACAAGCACATCTGCACCATTGTCATCCAGGCGAATCTCCAACAGCGCCCGCACTCTTCCTGTGGCGGTGAGCCAGCAGCAGCGAAGCAGGCAGCCTGTTTCGGCAGCCAGCAGATCGGCACTGGTCTGGCCGTGAAGAAAGTCTCGACTACCAGAACCCTCCAGCCTCAATAGGGGTTTAAGGGCGTCCCAGCGTTGCTTGATCGCGTTGCTCATGTCTCTGTCTCCAGCTGTCTGGCCCGCTCAGCGACCTGATTGAGCTGGTACAAACTGACAAGCTCTAACTCAGCAGCATTCAAGGCCTCTTTACCACCTTCTTGTCGATCGACGATCGTGACGACGCGTGTCACCAGATAGCCCGTCTCACGCAGCTGCTGCACTGCTTTTTGTGACGATCCGCCTGTGGTGACAACGTCTTCCAAAACGGTGATGCGTGCACCGCTGGGAGGTAGTGGACCTTCAAGCCAAGCAGCGGTGCCATGGCCTTTGGCTTGCTTTCTCACGATCAGAGCATTGAGAGTGCGTTCCGCTTGTGCTGCTGCCATGGCAACTGCACTTACTAGCGGGTCCGCGCCGAGGGTAAGGCCAGCTACAGCAACAGCATCAGGCTCCACATGTTCGAGTAGAGCAAGACTGAGTAGCTCTAGACCCGATCCACTTAGGCTCACGGGCTTGCAATTCACGTAGTGGTTGCTTTGGCGACCAGAGGCCAGGGTGAAGTCTCCATGGCGGTAGGCCTCTCGCGCTAGCCGGTTGAGCAGCTCATCGCGGCAGGCCTCCGCCGATGGGGGAAGAGGGCTCATTGGGCTGGTGCGTTAAGGATTCATTGCCTAGTTTGCGCGTAGTCGTGTTTTTTGCAGTTATGGCTTGGGTGTCCTTCCATAAGCTAAGGATGCTTGGTTTGGCCCTGGTGACACCATTGGCAGTCACTGGATGGGGTGGCGGTTTGGCCTGGGCGAGGCCTGTGGTTTGCACCACGACTCTTGAAGCACCGGATGCCAACCAGTCGTCAAAGGGCCCTGTGGAGGTGAGCCAATGTGGGCCGTTGGAATCCACTGGTGCCTTAATCGAACGTCGTTTTTACAGTTGGACTGCTCCTTATGCCAGGGGTGTGGATGTGCTTCATCAGCTCACGGATATGCTCGGCATCGCTGTGGCGAGTCATGAGGGCAATCGCTTGATGGGATTTGGTTTCCCTGATCAGACGATCATCTGGGATAGTTCTGCTGTGCAGAACACCTATCAGGTGCTTCTAGAAGAGCAGAGCCCTTCCCTACCTTGGCGAACTGTTGATATCTCCAGCGGGTTTGATAACAGCCTTGCAGGGGATGTTCCTTCAGAAATTGTCATGGTGGAGGATGGTCCTGAGATGAATGTGGCGCCTGAGGCCTTCACTCCTATCCGTGGCATGTGGTAGATCCGTGATTGAGGGGGTCTAGCAATCTGGTGAATGCAGCGAACTCATAATTCGCCTAAGGCGAGTTCGATCCTCGCGACCCCCATATTTTCTTCATTCAATGAGGTTGCTTTTCCTGGCTGTATTGCTGGTTCTACCGGCTTTCTTCGCGGCTGGAGAGGTTGCCTTGTTGCGGCTGCGGCCTAGTCGGGTACAGGTTTTAGTGGAAGAGCAGCAACCCGGAGCTTCCGCCGTCCATCGTCTTCAGCGCCGTTTGAGGAGGGCGTTGATGGTGTCTCAACTGGGTGGAATGCTGGCGTTGGTAGCCCTGGGCTGGGTTGGCCGTGGTGTTGGACATCGCTGGTGGCCTCTCGCTGATCCTGCTAGTCGCTGGTTGGACGGGGGGCTTTTTCTGCTGCTTGTGGTGTTGGCCACCTTGTTGGCTGGTTTTCTTCCTAAGGCCTGGGTGCTGAATCGTCCGGAGGCTGCAGCTCTAAACCTCGCTCCATTGTTGGAGATGGTGATGCGTGTGCTTGCTCCCCTTTTGGCACTTATGGAAGCTGTCGCTTCGATGATGTTGCGGCTGGTTGGTTTGAATGCACATTGGGATTCTCTCGTTCCTGCTCTCTCTGCTGGTGAGCTGGAGTCTCTGATCGAAATTGGTGGTGTAACAGGCCTTCGTCCTGATGAGCGCAACATCCTTGAAGGTGTTTTTGCCTTGCGCGACACTCAAGTTAGAGAGGTGATGGTGCCACGTTCTGGCATGGTCACCTTGCCTGTTGGGGTCTGCTTCGCTGAACTGATGAAAGTGGTGCATAGCACCCGCCATGCGCGCTTTCCAGTGATCGGTCAGTCCCTAGATGATGTCAGGGGTGTGCTTGATTTACGTCGGTTGGCGGAACCCATCTCCCGGGGTGCTTTGCAGGCAGAATCTCCGCTTGAACCTTTTTTACAACCAGCTGCAAGGGTTCTTGAGACGAGCACTTTGGCTGAATTGTTGCCGATGATCCGAAGTGGACAGCCCCTACTGCTTGTCGTTGATGAGCATGGCGGTACCGAAGGCTTGGTTACAGCTGCCGATCTCACTGGTGAGATCGTGGGCGATGAGCCCCATGCTGACGACGACGAGCCGGATCTTGAGCTGATTGAGGGTCAGTCAGACACATGGATGGTTGCAGGGGATCTTGAGATCATTGAGCTCAATCGACAGCTCAATCTGGACTTGCCTGAAGCTGATGGCCATCACACCTTGGCTGGCTTTCTGCTTGAAAAGTTGCAACACATCCCTTCTGCTGGAGAGGCCTTGCGCTGCGATGGTTTGCAATTCGAGATCGTGGCGATGAAGGGTCCTCGTATCGAGCGTGTGCGACTGATTCTTCCCAGTCACGATCACACTGAGGAATGATCGTTGATAATTTCCCCGATGCGCCATGGCCTGCCGATGACCGATCCCATGGTTCCGGTGAAGGTCGGTGTGATCGGGATTGGCAATATGGGTTGGCATCATGCCCGTGTGCTCAGTCTGCTTAAGGATGCGCAGCTGGTGGCAGTCGCTGATCCCGATCCTGAGCGTGGTCAGCTGGCGACTGAACAGTTTGGATGTGATTGGTTTCCTGACTACCACAGCTTGCTAGGCGAGGTCGAAGCTGTCTGCATTGCTGTGCCGACATTGCTCCATCACAAGGTCGGGCAGGCATGCTTGGAGGCAGGCCTGCATGTGTTAATCGAAAAACCGATTGCGGCCAGTCAGGAGGAGGCATCCGCATTGATTGTGGCGGCTAATAAGGCTGGACGGCTCTTGCAGGTTGGCCATATTGAACGCTTTAACCCTGCCTTTCGAGAGTTGATCAAGGTGGTGGAAAATGAGGAGGTGGTGGTTCTTGAGGCTCGTCGCCATAGCCCTCATGGAGACCGAGCCAATGATGTGTCGGTGGTGCTTGATCTGATGATTCATGACCTCGACTTGGTTCTTGAGCTGGCGGGTGCTCCGGTGGTAGGTCTTGCTGCTGCAGGGGGCCGCACTGCCGAGGGTCCGATCGATTACGTCAATGCCACGCTTGGCTTCAGCAATGGTGTGGTGGCGAGCCTCACGGCTAGCAAGATGAGCCACCGCAAAATTCGCAGTCTCAGTGCTCATTGTCGGGGAAGTCTTGTTGAGACTGATTTCCTTAATCACACCCTGCATATCCATCGTCGTGCTCATGAGTGGTATTCAGCCGATCACGGTGAGTTGTTGTATCGCAATGACGGTTTTATCGAAGAGGTCAGCACGACTTCTATTGAGCCTCTCTATGCCGAGTTGGAGCATTTTCTTCAGTGTTTGCGAGGTCGTGAGACACCAGCGGTGGATGGGCAGCAGGCTTCGCGCGCGCTGCGTTTGGCTGACCTGATTGAACATGCCGTCGAACACCCCGGCATGGGGCTTTCATTGGAGGAGCCCATCTGAGTCGTTAGGAACACATCAGTCCAACCAACCCTCCCGGCTCGCACAGCGCTACTTTTTCAGGGGCTTCTTTGCAAATCGGCTGTTGCTCCATTCGCTTGCTTGTGGCGATTGGGCTCTGGACTCCATCGATTGCGTTCAAGGTTTAGAGAACTAAATTTTCAACCTCAGTTGTCTTGCTGATGGAATCAACCAGCACCGCACCGAGCGATCAATACCGTCGAAGTGTTCTAGGTGTGCCAGTGGACGCATGCCGCGATGTTCAGGCTGCAGCCATTGGTTTGCATGCTCGTGGAGGTGGCCAGATCGTCACGCTTAATGCGGAGATGACGATGGCGGCTAGGGAGAACCCGAGGCTAGGTGATGCCATTGCGGCGGCAGATCTAGTCATCCCAGATGGGATTGGCGTGGTTTGGGCGCTGAGGCGTCAGGGAGTTGTGGTGCCGCGCAGCCCTGGCATTGAACTGGCACGTTCGTTACTTGCCTATGCAGAGGCTCATGATTGGAAGGTGGCACTAGTGGGAGCAACGCCGCAGGTCATGGATCGTTTGAGGCAATTCCTGAAGCAAGATCTGCCTGCTCTGCGACTTGTGATGTCTTCGCATGGCTATCAGCCCCAAGATGCTTGGCCTGGCATGGAAGCCAAGTTGAGAGCGTTGCATCCTGATCTTGTGCTTGTGGCACTAGGAGTTCCCCGTCAAGAAACATGGATACCGCGCGTAAGGCGGGCATGCCCAGGCCTCTGGATGGGTGTTGGGGGAAGCTTCGATGTATGGGCTGGCATGAAAAAGCGAGCCCCTCAGTGGATGTGTCACTTAGGGCTCGAATGGCTCTATCGGTTGGGCCAAGAGCCAAGCCGATGGAATCGCATTCTTTGCCTGCCTACCTTCGTCTGGGAGGTATGGCGGCGAGGGAAAAAGCGTTGATTGAAATGAATGCTTCAGCGGAAGCCCACAGATGCTTGCCAAACAAAGACAAGCAGGAAGAAGAAAATGGGGATGAGTGGAAGAACATCCACTGCTGGAGCGTAGGCCTGATAGGCCTCTGGCAGTTGGGCCATCAGATCGAGAGTGAAGGCTGCCATCCCTAGTTGCTCAGCTGCGTTTCATGGACGTTACCACGTGTGATGTGCTGCTGAGTCCGGTTGCCAAGGAGCGAAATCCTCTGAAAAACAGTCATCTTGAATTGCTTGGCTAATCGCTGAGGTGAATCTGATCAGCTGGGTGAGGTTGTGCAGGCTTAGAAGCGTGAGCCCTAGGAGCTCCTCGTTGCGAATTAAGTGATGCAGATAAGCCCGGCTGTGATGGCGGCAGGCTGTACAGGCACAGCTTTGATCTAGGGGTGTGTGATCTTCACGAAAGCGGGCATTGCGTAAATTCCAGCGCTCGCCAGCGACAAGTGCTGTGCCATGTCTTCCCAGGCGGGTAGGCAGCACACAGTCGAATAGATCGATACCACTTGCAACTGCAATCGCTATTTCTCGAAGGGTGCCAATCCCCATCAGATAGCGGGGGCGATCCTGGGGAAGCAGAGGAGAAACCTGGCGCACGATGCGATGAATGTCTTCAACCGGCTCACCCACGCTGACGCCACCGATGGCAATGCCAGGTAGATCAAAGCTGGCAACGATATGAGCACTTTGCTCTCTGAGGTGGGGAAAACATCCTCCTTGAACAATGCCGAATAGGGCTTGGCTTGTGTGCTGATGGGTGTTTGAGCAGCGTTCCAGCCATGCATGAGTGCGCTTACAGGCAGCCTCCACATCGCTTTCGCTGGCTGGGTATGGGGGACATTGGTCGAAGGCCATAGCGACATCAGCGCCAAGGGCCATTTGAATTTCGATGGCTCGTTCTGGCGTGAGTTCAATCTGGCTGCCATTGCGAGGGTTGCGAAAAACGACCCCGTGATCATCAATACGATTCAGGTCTGCCAGGCTGAAAATCTGAAAGCCACCTGAGTCGGTAAGCAGTGGGCGGTCCCAGCCCATGAAGCGATGTAGGCCACCGGCATCTGCCACGATCCCCTCGCCTGGCTGAAGATGGAGGTGATAGGTGTTTGCTAACACCATCTGAGCTCCGGTGTCGGCCAGTTGAGTGGCTGTGATGCCTTTCACCGTTGCCAGCGTGCCCACAGGCATGAAACGAGGTGTGTTGACAGAACCATGAGGAGTGCGGAAGCAGCCAACGCGAGCACGTGTGTGTGAACAGTGGGCGTTGATCTGAAAATCAAACACGGCTAGTGCTACGGCGATACTCCAGCGCCAGAGGGCACCAGGCCGATCATGACCCTACGTTGGACTTTGCCTTTGACTGGAGGTTGGAGATCTTGCGCGCTCCACTTTGGCTCCGGGATTTGGCTGGAGCATGGATCTTCTACTCCGTATTGCCTGCTTGGCCAGGGCTGAAGCCACGCTTTGAACGGATTGCTCGCTTTGCTCCTTGGATCGGATTGGTGCTGGGAGGACTGCAGTCTTTGCTTTGGCTTGTCTTGATTCGTGCCGATTGGCCGACCTCGGCAGTGGCACTTTTGGTCATCGGGCTGGGTGCCTGGCTTTCGGGTGGTCTTCACCTTGATGGGTTGATGGACACGGCCGATGGTCTGGCGGCTGGTCGTGAGCGCTGTCTGCAGGCTATGGATGACAGCTGTGTTGGAGCTAGTGGAGTTCAGGCTCTACTTGTGGTGGTTTTACTTCAGATTGCAGCCCTACTTCGGCTTGGTTCCCTAGCCCCTTTGGCTTTGCTGATTGCTGCCTTTTGGGGGCGTTGTGCGCCGCTTTGGGCAATGGCGCGCTTCTTTTACTTGCGTGAGGGTCAGGCTGGCACCGCATCCTTTCATCGTCGTTATCGCCAGGGATGGCAGGAAGCATTGCCAGCATTCTTAGTGCTGCTTTTGGCATTAACGGTTGTCCCTTCACTCATGATCGTGGGGTGGCCCAGTCAGATGGTTTTGATGGCAGGAATTGGTGTGGGTGTCTTGCCGGCGTTTTTAGTGCCTGAAGTGCTTGGACGTCGTCTTGGTGGGCATAGCGGGGATTCTTATGGCGCGTCAGTCGTGCTGGTGGAAACAGTCACGCTTCTGTTGCTGGCGGTGTTACTGCCGGCAGGCTGAGTAGAAAGGCATTCCCTTCGCTGGGAAGGGCTGGATCAAGGTTTGCTGGCGAGGTGATCAGTTGCAGCGAACCTCCCAAATCTTCAGCCAGTTGGCGTCCTAGGGCGAGGCCAAGGCCGCTGCCGGGGCGATCGCCACTGCTTTGGCCTCGAATGCCTTTGCTGAAGATGAGTTCACGGTCTTGCTTGTTGATGGGTTCACCTCCATCCCAGACGCATACTCCGTCTTGTCGCAGGCACAGGCCGATAGGGCGGCCTGCAGGGCTATAGCGGAAAGCATTCTCCAGCAGGTTGGCCACGATTTCAGCGACCACTCCATCTCCTGAAGGACGTAGCTCTTCAGTCCAGGCAGGCCACTGGCTGGGTCCATGCCAAGGACGTTTTTGCAAGGCTGATGTGGCTATGGCGCGTTCGATCAGTGGTGTTAGTAAGGATCTGATAGTGAGATCAGTGGCTTGTGGCAGTAATGGAGGCAGCAGCAATGGGGCCTTGATGCTTGCTTGTATTGGCAGATTGTCCTGGCCGATTTGGTCGAGGCTGGAGATATAGCGATCTAGTTGTGCTTGCTCGCTCAGCAGACCCTTAATCAAGGTGCGGTGACGACTATCGGGCTCTAGGCGCTTCATCAAGAGTTGGGCATAGGTTCGAAGCGCGGCTAGCGGATTGCGCAGTTGATGCACCATCAGGCTGATTTGTTCACGTTGCTCGGCTAGCTCATCAAGCAGCCTGGCGCGCTCAAGCTCAAGACTGAGGCAATGGGTGATGGCACTCGCAGTAGCAAGCAGCCGTCGGTCTAGGCGGGTGGGCCAGGATGGCGAAGAGAGGGGCTTTTCGGCTCTGAGTACTCCAAGCAGGATCGTTCCTTCTTGAAGCGGGTACCAGCGTCGATCAGGAGAGGGTGCACGAAGCTCAGGGTCTGCCTCTACAGGTGGCAGGGATTTGTTCCCTGTGGCAGGCCACTGACTTACGGCTTCCAGGCTGGGCGCGCGCCCGTCTCTTGCTTGAGCGATATAGACCACAAGCTTCTCTAGTGGAGCCTCCGCTTCGAAGCTGCTGAGTTGTTGCTTCACCAGATTGAGGAAGCGGTTTGACAGCTTCATGGCGACCGATGTGCCTCTGGACACCGACACCAAGAGGCTGATATGAATTGCACCTTGAAAATTCTGAAAAAAGTATTAAAATTTGACCGCCGATTTGCTGGAAAGCCTCGTCCAGAGGCTGTAGCTCAAGGTCGGACAAGGTAGAGGTTGCACAAATTGTGTCACCAAAGCCACAGCAGAGGTTGCACAAATCGTGTCACCAAAGCTACAGCAGAGGTAGATGCGTCCTTTGTTGGATCCTCGGCCTCGGCCGGTCATGTTGAAAGTGATCCCTCAGGGTGTTGTGGCTGTGCTGCGATGCCCCGAGTATGGCTTGCTGACATTTGGGCATCGCCAAGCTCTTGCATCTTGTTTGAGCACCATCTGCTGGACGGTTCTAAGCCGCCCCGTTCCCCTCTCCATCGCACTCCTATACAGGAGTTTCCCGTTTATGTCTAAGAAGCGCAAGCGGATCAGCCGCAGACGACTGGCTGGTCAACGGGTGTTGGCTCATGTGCCTACTTTCCATCTCGAAACCGGTGAGTACAAGCCTGTGACGGCAGCTCGTCGCTATATCGCCGAATCTGGTTTGATCTCACCGGCGATCCTTAATGTTCGTCGTAACGAGCACACCACTGATCGCTTTTTCTGGGGCGAGAAAGGCTTGTTTAGTGCTCAGTACGCTGAAGAGAATCATTTTCTTTTCCCTTCTTTGCGCTTGATCGTTGACTCCGTTGGGGAAGAGACCATGTTTGAGGGTCTTGAACTGACTTCAGACGACTGGGAGGAGATCGAGGAGTACGAGTACGCCTTCGTTTGAAGAGATCGGGATTGATTAGTGGAACCAGGAGATCAGAGCTTGCTGAATCCGGGGGATTAGTTCTCCCGGAATGCAGTGGCCCCCTTCGAAGCTCACCAATGCCGTCTCAAATCCGCTTGTTTTTAGGCTTTTGAGGAGTTGTTCAGAGGCGGAGTAGGGAACTACGTCGTCTTGGCGCCCATGCAGGAGAAGCACAGCGGGGCGAATGCTTGGAGCTACCCAATTTGGATGTGGGTATGCACTGCAGCCGATTAGGCCTGCTAGAGGTAGGTCACAACCACTGGCCAGGGCCATTGCTCCCCCCTGGGAGAAACCCAGCAGAGCCGTTCTTTGTAGAGGAATTTCTGGGGTTTCCAGGGCTTTCAAACGAGCCTGAAGTTGAGAGATCGCATCAGGAACGGCTTTCCAGTCGCTTGGAAAGAGTCCATACCATTGCCGACCCAGACCTTGAGGATGAAGTTGTTGTGCTCGTAGAGCCACTAGTTCTACGGGAGGCTTGATGGCTTGGCAGAGCTCTCGGCCAAGGGGCATCAGATCGTCTGCATCTGCACCCCAGCCATGCAGTAGCACCAGCCTGTAGTAAGCACCTTTGGGAATGTCGCGGAGAAGGTTTTCGTTCACGGCAGGGGTTGTATCGCTGCTGCGTAGGTTGGCCCACGGAATGCTTTCGTCTCTGCTGCCATGGCTCCCATCGCCTTGTTGAGCGTTTCAAACAAACATGGGATTGTGCCTCTAGCGGAATCCTTGCATCGCATTCATGGGTTTCAGCTTCTTTCCAGTGGTGGCACAGCCAAAGTGCTGGAGGAGGCCGGTCTGCCCGTGACGCGGGTTGCTGAGCACACAGGTGCTGCGGAAATTCTTGGAGGACGGGTGAAGACTCTGCACCCTCGTGTCCATGGAGGCATCTTGGCGATGCGGGGCGATCCTGATCATGAGGCCGATCTGGAGAAGCATCAGATCCCTCCTATTGATGTGGTGGTGGTGAACCTTTACCCGTTTCGGGAAACAGTGGCCAATCCGCAGGTGAGTTGGGAAACCGCAATTGAGAATATTGATATCGGTGGCCCCGCCATGGTGCGAGCGGCGGCAAAGAACCATGCGCATGTGACTGTGCTCACTAGGCCGGATCAGTACGACAGATTCCTAGTGGCTTTAAGTGATGGTGTGGATGGCCAGCTCCGTCGCGAGCTGGCCCTTGAAGCCTTTGAACACACGGCCGCCTATGACGTGGCCATCAGCCATTGGATGGGCGAGCGGCTGACCGAGCAAGCTTCCCAATGGCTTGAGGCTATTCCCCTTAGGCAGAGGCTGCGCTATGGCGAGAATCCCCATCAGCAGGCGGCTTGGTACAGCGCTCCGAAGCAGGGTTGGGGCGGTGCCATTCAGTTGCAGGGCAAGGAGCTCAGTACCAACAATTTGCTTGATTTGGAAGCTGCCTTGGCCACTGTTCGGGAGTTTGGATATGGCATGGATGGGGCTCATCGAGCTGTTCAAGATGCTGCCGTGGTGGTTAAGCACACCAACCCTTGTGGCGTCGCGATTGGCACTGGTGTGGCGTCGGCCTTAAAGCGTGCCTTGGATGCTGACCGGGTGAGTGCATTTGGAGGGATCGTGGCTCTGAATGGATTGGTGGATGCCATGACTGCTCGGGAGCTCACCAGTTTGTTCTTGGAGTGTGTTGTGGCACCAGGCTTTGACCCAGAAGCTCGGGAAATTCTTGCCAGCAAGGCCAACTTACGCTTGTTGGAACTGGCTCCAGGCGCCGTTGATGCGGCTGGTCATGATCACATTCGCACCATCCTCGGCGGGGTGTTGGTGCAGGACCAGGACGATCAATCGATTGACCCCACCAGTTGGACTGTGGCCAGCAAACGCTCGCCTACTGCTGAAGAAAATGATGATCTCACTTTTGCGTGGCGCCTGGTACGACATGTGCGCTCTAACGCCATCGTGGTGGCTCGTGCTGGTCAGAGTCTCGGAGTTGGAGCTGGACAGATGAACCGGGTCGGCTCGGCGCGTCTAGCCCTTGATGCAGCTGGCGATCAGGCCAGGGGTGCTGTTTTGGCTAGTGATGGCTTCTTCCCCTTTGACGACACGCTGCGCTTGGCGGCTAGCCATGGCATCCGTGCCGTGATCCAGCCTGGTGGGAGCAAGCGTGATGGAGATTCAATCGCTGTTTGCGATGATTTTGGTCTTGCAATGGTGTTAACCGGAAAGCGCCACTTCTTGCATTAAGTTAGTAATAATCAAAGCTAATATAGAGCTACTTTGTTGCCCTATATTTTGACTTTATTGATTTCCTTGATGAGTTTCATTCTGACTGAATTTGCTTTGGCTTTGTTCCTTGCTGCCAGTGAAATTCGCCCTGGCCCTGCACAAAGGAAGTAAAAGAAAGTAGTGGCGTAAACACCAGACAATTCAAAGGCATAGCTATGGTTTTCGACCACGGCGAAGGGGAAGCCTTGCAGGCCAGTATCAAATAAGTGGTATGTAATCGCAAAAGCCATTGTCGATAGAAGGCCCAGCGCACAGAGCCTAGTAGCAAGTCCGAACGCGATTCCAATTGGACAAATGATTTCTGTTAAAGCTGCTGCATAGGTCCAGAGCAGAGGGTCGCCTGGTAAGAAGTCAAGGTGTTGGCCGATGACAAATTCCGAGAATCCTTCTGGATTTTGGAGCTTCTCTAATCCGTTGTGGACCATCAAAATGCTGATCCCCAGCCGGAGTATGAGAATTCCAAATTCGGAGAAGTAGTTAATCGATTCTGACGATGTACTGGCTTGAGGTCCTAAGTCAGAGTCAGATCCCTTTGCTTTAGGGGTTTCGGAGCCGGCCATCATCACCATGGATTGCAGGTGATCAGTTTAGAGAATGGGTTTGCAGATCAAGGCGATAACAGGGTTGACCTGCTCAGAAAGCTGCATGGCGACGTGGTGGGCAGGTCAGTCCATGGGTGGCATGGAAGTCTTCTTGAACCTTCCAGGTGAGTCGTCGCGAGATTTGTCGCACGATTTGCCTCAGCAGCTGGTCACCACTTGTCTGGACAAGACCATCCGGGAGCAGGGTGATCACTTTCGGTAGTTGGATCCACACCGAAAGATCCAAATCCCAGTTCACGATGGTGGTTTGTTGGACAGTTTTGCTGGCTTCTGTTTCTGATGGCTCAAGTTTCAGCCCAGCCTTGAAGTCCACATCGTAATGATCACAAAGGGGCTGATCTTGATGAGTTAGGTCCACATTGATGATTTGGTAGAGCCCTTGCTGCTGTGGAAGCAGCTTTAGGCCGATGCAAGGCTCCACTTCAAAGCCAAAATTTCCGAATCGACCAAGGGTCAGGAGATAGGACTGATCATCGAGGGTCTTGACCTCCATGGGTGCAGCGCAGCGTTGAAACCAGCCTTGATGGTGGTCAAGATATACGGCCACGCTTTTTGGCGGCGCAAGCATCTCCATGCGATCGGAAAAATGACTTCGATAGCAACGGACCTGTGATTTGTTGCTGAGGCGCAGGTATTCGTCGGCAGGTATCGACAAGGGCGGCACGGATGGTCATCCCTGGCTGGGGTTAGCCGGGGATATTAACAAATGTAAAGCCAGGATGTTGCTCAGTCGGTGGTTAGGTCGATCAGCTTCTGAATCACATGTTCAACCACTCGATCGGGTGTTGAGGCTCCGGAGGTGATGCCGACATTCACGCTCCCAGCAGGTAGAAAATTACTTTCGATGAACAGATCTTCTCCCAGTGGCTTGTGTTGGATGCTGTTGTTATCACCAATACGTTCTGGGGTATCGATGTGGAAGGATCGGATTCCTCGGCTGATGGCGATTTCCTGTAGGTGAGTGGTGTTGGATGAGTTGAAACCGCCAATCACCACCAGGAGATCTAGAGGTTCATCAACTAGCGAGAACATTGCTTGTTGCCGTTCCTCTGTGGCGTCACAGATGGTGTTGAAGGAAAGGAAATGTTTATTGAGCTCGATTGGGCCATATTTCCTGAGCATGGTGCGCTCGAATAAACGACCGATTTCCTCGGTTTCACTTTTCAGCATGGTGGTCTGATTGGCCACCCCAAGGCGTTGGAGATCTTGATCTGGGTCAAAGTTTGCAGAGCATGCTTTGGCAAAGCGTTTCATGAACGCAGCACGATCTCCTTGGCCCAGGATGTAATCGGCGACTAGTTGGGCTTCATCAAGGTCTAAAACAACCAGATAGGTCCCTGCAAAGGAGCTGGTGGCCAAGGTCTCTTCATGCTTCACCTTGCCATGAATAATTGAGGTGAACTCTTGCTTCTTATGTTTCTCTACGGTGTGCCACACCTTGGAGACCCATGGACAAGTGGTGTCGATGATGTGACAGCCACGCTCATGAAGTAGCTCCATCTCCTGAACAGTGGCACCGAAGGCGGGCAGGATTACGACATCGCCGTCACTGACGCAGGAAAAATCTTTAACACCTTCTTCAGCGTGGATGAACAGCACGTCCATTTCGCGTAAGTGTTCATTCACTGAAGGGTTGTGAATAATTTCGTTGGTAATCCAAATGCGCTCGCTTGGGTAGTGCCTCCGGGTTTCATAGGCCATCGCAACTGCTCGCTCTACTCCCCAGCAGAAACCAAAGGCCTCAGCCAATTTCACCTGTAGTCGGCCATGTTGAAGCACATACCCGTTGTCTCGGATCGAGCCAATGAGGCTGCTTTGGTAGGCCTTCTCAAGGTTGCTGGCGACTTCGTTGGCTCGCCCGAAGCCCCTACGGTTGTAACGCTCAGAGTGGTGTAGCGAGCGTTTGAAAGCTTGTGTATCCATCGTGGCAGCCGCAATCTTCTGACTCTATGGGCAGCTCAATACTTTTGAAGCAAAAAAAGCCCGGCACTGGGTCGGGCTTAATGGGATTCAGGTTGTCGATCAGGTTTTAGTTGCCGGCTGAGGCGAAGTCGGGATAAGCCTCCATACCGTGCTCACCGATATCAAGACCTTCGATTTCCTCGGCTTCCGTGACGCGGATACCTCCAAACAGTGCGCCGATGACAGACCAGGCAATCCAGCAGGTCACCACGGTCCAGATGGCGTAGGCAACGCAGCCTACAAATTGAGCCCAAAGCTGACTTGCGCCACCTCCAACGAATAGCCCAAGGGCGGAACCATCACCTTGGATGTCAAAGCCCCAAAGGCCGATCACGAGGGTTCCCCAGATGCCACAGACGCCGTGGACAGAGAAAGCTCCAACTGGATCGTCGATGCCTAAAGAGTCAAGGGCTGAGACCGCGAACACCACAATGACACCACCGATTAGGCCTGCAAGCCAGGCCCCTACCAGCGTGAGATTGCCACAACCCGCTGTAATGCTTACTAGGCCGGCAAGGATGCCGTTGATGATCATCGTTAGATCAGGCTTGCCGGAGTAGAGGGTGGAAATGATCGTTGCGCCGATGGCGCCACCTGCAGCCGCGAGTGTGGTTGTTACAGCCACGTAGGGGACCCATTGATCCATGGCGAGCTGGGAGCCGGGGTTGAAGCCATACCAGCCGATCCAGAGGATTAGGGCGCCAAGGGTGGCGATGGACATGTTGTGTCCTGGAATCGCTTGGGCCTTGCCACCGACAAATTTGCCGATGCGGGGACCGAGCAGCATTGCTCCTACCAGACCTGCCCAGGCACCGACGGAGTGAACGATCGAGGAGCCTGCGAAATCAATGAATTCAACGCCTTCGCCAAAGGCAGTGTTGAGCCAGCCCCCGTTCCATTCCCAGCTGCCGGCGATTGGGTAAATGAAACCAGTTAGCACTAGGGAGAACACCACGAACTCGCCGAACTTGACGCGCTCTGCAACGAGTCCTGAGACGATGGTGGCAGCGGTGCCTGCAAAGGCTGCTTGGAAGAGGAAGTCGACGCTTGGGACAAGACCTCCTTCGCTGATCAGTTCAGGGGTTACAGCAGGATCAAAGAACAGGCCGTTGAAATAGAGCCATCCTGCCGAAACAGGATCGCCGTACATCAGCGAATAGCCGATGAACCAGTAAGCCGTTACCGCTAGGGCAAAGACAAATAGGTTTTTGGCGAGGATGTTGACCGCGTTTTTTTGACGACACATTCCTGCTTCGACCATCGCGAAGCCGGCATTCATGAAGATCACCAGAATCGTTGCAACCAGAAGCCAGAGATTGTTGGCCAGGAAGGCAGCATTCAGTTCTGGCATCTCGGCGGCATGGGCCGAGAGGTTGAAGAGTCCTAGGCCGAAAAGAGCCAAGGGCACGCAAGCCAGCCACGTCAGTGAGCGATTGGAGCTGAAGCCACGGATACTGCGCAGGAGGAGCATTGGCCCCTCCAGGAGACTGGCCTCCTGGAGGCGTACCGTGCGCCGCCTGGAGGGCGGAAGCGGAGCAGTTGTCATTGGAAGAAGCAGATCTGCAAAACGAGCTGGAAAGCTTTGTGATAGCTCAAAGGGGAAACTTGCTCAACTTGGGATTTTTTTATGTTCAGGTTGATACGAAATATGGGATTAGTGGACGCTTTTAGGTCTATTTGCCGGGGTGAAAGTTCTTTTTGTTACATCTGGAGCTCTTTTTGCTGTGTCAACTCTGTGTCGTCTTGGTAGGCCTAAGGCCTTGCCAGGTGATCTGGTCGCGGTGAAATCCGAAGCAACAAGGAATTACTTCCACGCCAGCTGCCAGAGCCTGGCGAAAGAGCTTTCCATAGTGGGGGTCTGCGCTATCCCCTGGGGCGAAAGCTTTGACATCGTGGCGGCTGAGGCAGGGCACCAAGACTGCTCTGGACTCTGGCAGTACACCGATTAGCTCTTTGAGATGTTTTTGCCCTCGTTCTGTCACCGTGTCGGGAAAGAGGGCTAAGGAGTGTTCGGTCCAGGTGGTGTTCTTGACCTCTAAGTAAATGGGTCTGGTGTCCGAGCAATTGGTATCAGGGGTTAAAAGCAGGTCAATGCGGCTGCGGCGGTTGCTTCCATAAGTCACTTCCGGACGGATTGCTGCGATCGGACCGAGGACTTGCTTGAGGTGTCCGGCTTCAATCGCGGCTCTGATCAGGCTATTGGCCAAGGCTGTGTTGATACCCACCCAGCAGAGGCCGCCCTGGGTGCTTGGTGCCTCCGCTTGCTCCCATGTCCAGGCCAACTTGCGCTTGGGAGAAGGCGCATGGCGTAGTCGCACTCTGCCTCCAGGATGAAGAACACCAGTCATTGGGCCCGTGTTGGCGCAGTGGGCTGTCACGATTTCGCCGCTGATGAGCTCCACATCGGCAAGGAAGCGCTTGTAGCGCTTGACCAATACTCCTTCCTCGAGTGGTGGGAATGTGAGCAGTGGACTCCCTAACGATCCTTCCGGGATTGCCTCGGTCATGGGGATGCTTGCAGGGCTTGAGAATGCTGCTAAATGATCAGATGGTCTGAGGCCCAAGGATGGGGAGATCCTTAAAGCGTATTGCTCTGGTTGTCACAGTCGGCACCTTGCTTAGCAAGGTGGGTGGGCTGGTTCGTCAGCTTGTGATCGCTGCTGCTTTCGGTGTGGGAGCGGCTTATGACGCTTACAACTACGCCTATGTCTTGCCGGGGTTTCTGTTGATTCTCCTGGGTGGGATCAACGGTCCTTTCCACAGCGCCATGGTCAGTGTCCTCAGCAGACGGCCGCGGCATGAGAGCGCTCATGTGTTGGCGGCGCTCAACACCATGGTTAGTGCTGCTTTGTTGTTGTTGACGGCTCTATTAGTGCTGGCAGCCAATCCGTTGATCACTCTGTTGGGCCCAGGTCTGAGCCCTGAGCTGCATCGGATTGCGGTGGTTCAGCTTCAGGTGATGGCACCAATGGCTTTGTTGGCGGGTTTGATCGGCCTGGGCTTCGGCTCCCTTAATGCTGTTGATGAGTTCTGGATTCCGGCGGTTTCACCAATCATGTCCAGTCTTGCTTTGGTGGTTGGTGTCGGAGTTTTGTGGTGGCAGGTCGGGACGGACATCGGCTCCATGCAGTTCGCCCTCAGGGGTGGCATTGTTTTGGCACTAGCCACCTTGGTGGGAGCCCTGTTGCAGTGGCTGATTCAGCTGCCGGCGTTGATCAGGCAAGGCTTGACCAAGATGCAGTTGGTTTGGGACTGGCATCATCCAGGTGTGCGGGAGGTATGGCAGGTCATGGGTCCGGCCACCCTTTCTTCAGGCATGTTGCAGATCAATGTCTTTACAGATCTGTTTTTTGCTTCCGGCATTTTGGGTGCGGCAGCTGGTCTGGGCTACGCCAATCTTTTGGTGCAGACGCCTTTGGGGCTGATCTCCAATGCATTGCTGGTGCCACTGCTGCCAACATTTGCCAGGCTCACTGCCCCGGAAGATCGGCCTGCACTAGTCGCTCGCATCCGTCAGGGGTTGATGTTGTCTACGGCCAGCATGGTTCCTCTGGGGGCAATGTTCGTAGCTCTGGGGACCCCAATCGTTGCTTTGGTGTACGAGCGAGGGGCCTTTGATGCCCAGGCGGCCAGCTTGGTTAGTGGATTGCTGATGGCCTATGGCGTGGGCATGCCTGCCTATCTGGCTCGTGATCTGCTGGTGCGTGTGTTTTATGCCCTAGGTGATGGCACTACCCCCTTCCGACTTTCTACGGCAGGGATTGGCTTGAATGTGTTGTTTGATTGGTTGTTGGTTGGTGGCCCAACCCCTTGGGGCCCTCAGTTGCCATTCAATTTCGGGGCTACCGGTTTGGTGCTGGCGACGGTTGCAATCAATCTGCTGACCTGCGCAGCTCTATTGGTGGGTTTGCATTCTCGGCTAGGGGGCTTGCCTTTGCAACGGTGGGCTTTTGATGGCATCAAGGTGCTTTGGGCTGGTCTGGCGGCAGGGTTTGCGGCTTGGGCTCTGGCGACCTTGGTGGAATGGCCTCAGGACCTGCTGGGTCTTTTGATTGAGGTGTGTCTGTCAGTGGTCACCGGCCTTGTTTTATTCGCTCTAATCAGCATCTCTCTTGGTGTCGCTGAGGTGCGTGAGCTAGCGAGGGAGCTGCGTTACAGAGTTAGTCCTCGCTGAGGCGAACTTCGCGATCCTCACGGACTTGAATCGGTAGTTCCAGATGGTCTCGGCCCACCAGCTGGGGTCCATGTACCGAAACGATGCGTGCTTCGATCCCGAATTCCTGGAAGGCGTTTTCGAGCTCTTGAATCAGGGCTTTCTCTACCTGGTCTTCAGCATCCACAACTTTGCCGATGAGTCGCTCCCCTAGTGGTCCGATGCGTTGACGCATCACTTCGCGGGCGTTGGTGACCTCGATGATCAGCACTGGCCCTCCATGGATGGCAGCAACCTTATCGGCAGTAGGGCTCCAGAATCTCCTCAAGGTCACGAAGTTGAGAGGCTGGGATTAGGCGCGCCAGTGGTAGGCGGGTGCTTCCTCCACCCAGGGGCACTTGCACTGATTCCAGGGCTTGGCGGGCTGCCACATTGGCACCCTCATTGAGTCTGACGCTGCATTCGATGGCAAGGTTTTCTGCAAGCCCCGCATCGCCCAGATAAAGATGCCAGCTGGCGATCTGAAGGTAGATGCGATCGGCAAGGGAGATTTGTAGCTCTTTTAAATCCGCTGGATCGATTGTCATAAGGGATGGTCTCGCTAGGTGGATGCTGGTTTGATGTTGGGATCAGGCTTGCTCTCCGGTGGTCTTGGCCTTGGGTCTTTTGACTAAGACAAATGCAAGGTGGAGGAAGAGTCCAGCCAGCCAGATTTCGCTGAACCAATCCAAGTGTGGCCATGGGTGGCGGATTTGTTGAATGAACCAAAGGCCACTGTTGAAAGCCGCAAAGGCCATGGCATGCAGGGTGAAGTTGACGATTCGAGCGAAATGTTGATAGGTCGGGTCGGTTGTGTCGGCGTTGCCGTACCAGCGAATTGGCATGAGCAGTGTCCTTGTAGATCTCTCGATTGTGGCGCTTGGATGTGATTCGGTTGACGAAGGCCCCCATGATGCAGTCTGATGTTTCCTTCTAAGCGCCTGTAGCTCAGCGGATTAGAGCATCTGACTACGGATCAGAGGGTCGGGAGTTCGAATCTCTCCAGGCGCGCTGATTAACTGCCCTTCGGGCAGTTTTTTTTTGGCAGTTGGTTCCGCCGGCGGTCTCAGGGCTAAGGGCTGTTTTTAAGACGTGAAGAACCATTGCCTACGATCCGAAAACTGTTGGATTCTGTAAATGACGGATCGCTTCTTGGCTTCTATTAATGCTGCCCTGACAGATTCCGACCCGGCGATTGCAGGCTTGATCGATCAGGAGAGGCAACGTCAGGAGACCCATCTAGAGCTGATAGCCAGTGAGAACTTCACTTCTCAAGCTGTGATGCAGGCTCAGGGTTCTGTGCTCACCAACAAGTACGCCGAAGGTCTTCCCCATAAGCGCTATTACGGCGGTTGTGAGCATGTCGATGCGATTGAGGAGTTGGCGATCGAGCGTGCTCGGCGGCTCTTTGGTGCGGCCTGGGCCAACGTGCAACCTCATAGTGGCGCGCAGGCCAACTTCGCCGTCTTCCTGGCGTTGTTGCAGCCCGGTGACACCATCATGGGGATGGATCTATCCCATGGGGGACATCTCACTCATGGTTCTCCTGTCAATGTCAGCGGCAAGTGGTTCAAGGTCGTTCATTACGGCGTGGAGCGTGATAGTCAGCAGCTCGACATGGAGGCTGTTCGTCAGCTGGCCCTGAAAGAGCGTCCCCAACTGATCATCTGTGGCTACTCGGCCTATCCCCGCACGATCGATTTTGCTGCTTTCCGCAGCATCGCTGATGAGGTGGGCGCTTACTTGTTGGCGGACATGGCACACATTGCCGGCCTTGTTGCGGCTGGGGTCCATCCGAGTCCTATGGCCCACTGTGATGTGGTGACTACGACCACCCACAAGACATTGCGCGGCCCCAGAGGCGGCTTAATCCTTTGTCGTGATGCGGACTTTGGCCGTAAGTTTGACAAGGCAGTGTTTCCTGGCAGTCAGGGCGGCCCTTTGGAACATGTGATCGCAGCCAAGGCTGTGGCCTTAGGAGAAGCTCTTCAGCCAGAGTTCCAGGCTTATAGCTGCCAGGTGGTGGCGAATGCTCAGGTCCTTGCTGGTCGCATTCAGGAGCGCGGGATTGCGGTGGTGAGTGGAGGAACAGATAATCACCTTGTCTTGCTGGACCTGCGCAGCATTGGAATGACCGGGAAGGTTGCTGATTTGCTTGTCAGTGACGTGAACATCACCGCCAATAAGAACACAGTGCCGTTTGACCCTGAGTCGCCTTTTGTGACCAGTGGTCTGCGGTTGGGCACGGCGGCCCTAACAACACGTGGCTTTGATGAGGAGGCATTCCGCGAGGTTGCTGATGTGATTGCAGATCGTTTGCTTAAACCGCAAGATGAATCGGTCAAGGCGCAGTGCTTGGAACGGGTGAGACAACTTTGTGGCCGTTTTCCTCTCTACAGGGGTGCCCTCCAGCCAGCGCTTGCTTGACTGGCCCTTCGCTCTGGAATCAAAGGCTTGCTCTGCCTAGGATTCATCCTATCGGCCCATCTTTAGGTCGCTTGCTACAGGAGCAAACTTGACTCTCGCGAGCAGCCCCTTTGCTTTTGCTACGGCGAGCTTCGTGATGGCTGCTGTACTTACCACGTTGGTTGTCCCACTCGTGCGGGCCCTAGGCCTTCACCTCGGGCTCACTGATCAGCCTGATTCCCGCAAGCAGCACAGCACTCCGATGGTGCGTCTTGGTGGCATCGCCATGGTGCTGGGATTTGGTTTGGCTCTGGCAGTGACATGGGGGCTGGGGGGGTTTGGTTTACTTGCGCCTGCGAAGGATCAGCTGATCTGGTCCACGCTGGCGGGGGCTCTTTGCTTTTTTGTGATTGGCCTGGCAGATGATTTGTTTGTTTTGTCTCCTTGGCCGCGTTTGGCAGGACAGGTGGCCGTTGCGTTTGCAATGTGGACTCAGGGGGTACGCATCGGAACGATTGAGTTGCCCTGGTTGGGGGAAGGCTCTTCTTTAATTGCCTTGCCGGATTTGCTTAGCCTTGCTGCCACGCTGGTGTGGCTTGTGGGTATTACCAATGCCATCAATTGGCTAGATGGTCTTGATGGTCTTGCGGCAGGAGTGGCTGGTATTGCCGCTGTTGGTCTTGTGTCAGTCAGTTTTTCACTTCATCAAGTGGCTGCAGGTTTTCTTGCAGCTGCTTTGGCGGGCTGTTGTCTTGGTTTTCTGCGTCATAACTTCAATCCAGCGCGCATTTTTATGGGTGATGGCGGCTCATATTTCCTTGGCTTTACCTTGGCAGCAATCAGCATCGTGGGACCAGCCAAGGGACTCACCACCGTCAGTCTGTTGCTGCCACTGTTGATTTTGTCTCTGCCTTTGGCTGATATGTCGGCAGTGATTATGGGGCGTTTACGGGAGGGCCGTTCTCCCTTTTATCCTGATCGGCGCCATCTTCATCACCGTCTGCTGCGCGCCGGTTTCAGTCATCGCCGAACGGTGTTGTTGATCTACGTGTTTACGCAATGGCTAGCAGCATTGGCTCTCGTGGTGGCCAATGCTGAAATGCGTTTTTTGTGGTTGGCTTTAGCGACAGCCATTCTCGTGGCGACGGTCGTGATCAGCCGTCGTCAACGTAGTGCTGCAGGTGCCTTCGTAGACCCTTCTAGCCCCCTTGCAGCTCCTAGTGATCCACGTGCCTATCGGGATGGTCATGGCTGAAGCTTCGGCTAGGCATGGTGTTGAGATCCTTTGCATTGGTACTGAGCTGTTGCTTGGCAACATCCTCAATAGCAATGCTCGTTGGTTAGCGGAGGAGCTGGCTGCTCTGGGGCTCCCTCATTACCGGCAAACTGTTGTAGGAGACAACGTTGAACGTCTCAAAGAGTCAGTTCTGGAGGCTGTTGATCGCAGTCGGATTCTGATCACCACTGGTGGTCTAGGACCAACGCCTGATGATCTGACTACTGAAACTTTGGCGGCTGCTTTTGATACGCCGCTTGAGGAACGTCCAGAACTTTGGCTCGAGATTCAGGCCAAGCTCACTGCTGGCGGCAGCATTTCTGCAATCAGCAATCGCAAACAGGCGTTGTTTCCTCGTGGAGCTGAAATCCTTCCAAATCCCTCCGGCACTGCGCCGGGGATGATCTGGTGTCCTCGGCCGGGGTTCACTGTGCTCACCTTTCCGGGTGTGCCTTCTGAAATGAAGCAGATGTGGTCCCAGACAGCCGTGCCATGGCTGCGTCAGCACGGAGGAGTGGCTGACATCTTTGTGAGCCGGCTGTTGCGGTTTACAGGCATTGCTGAATCCACGCTGGCTGAAGAGGTGGCTGATTTGCTTGAGCAGGGCAATCCAACAGTGGCCCCTTATGCCGGACTGGGAGAGGTGAAGCTACGGATCACGGCCCGGGGGGCAACGGGCGAGCATGCGAGGCAGCTATTGGATCCAGTGGATGCAGAGCTACGTCATCGCACCGGCTTGTTCTGTTACGGCTCGGATGATGAGAGTTTGGCTTCGGTTGTGCTGGATTTATTGCGTCAACGTGGTGAGACGGTTGTAGTAGCAGAGTCCTGTACAGGTGGTGGAGTTGGTGCCGCTTTGGCTGCTGTTCCGAGAGCTTCTGAGGTTTTTCTTGGCGGGGTAATTGCTTACAGCAATGCCATGAAGCAAGCCCTACTGGGTATATCCACAGACCTTTTGCATCAGCACGGTGCAGTTTCCGATCCTGTGGTGCGGGCTATGGCTGAAGGCGCGCGTCAACGGCTCGGGGCAGATTGGTCCATTGCGGTGAGCGGTGTGGCAGGGCCCGGCGGTGGTACGCAGGCCAAGCCTGTGGGGTTAGTCCATATCGCAGTGGCTGGTCCGCATGGCTGTGAGGCAAGCCCGGTTCAGTTCGGTGTCCGTCGTGGAAGGTTGGCAATTCAGGAGTTGAGTGTGGTTCGCAGTCTCGATCGGCTGCGCAGGTTCCTGCTGGATGGGAGCTAAGGTTTTCGGCTACTGCCTCTGAACCTTGAGCTCCGGCACCCTCTACGACAAGGTGTGGGATCTACATCGGGTGGCTGACCTGCCTGGTGGATCCACTCAGTTATTTGTGGGTTTGCATTTGATCCATGAGGTCACCAGCCCGCAGGCGTTCGCTGCTTTGCATGACAAGGGTTTGCCGGTGCGGTGCCCTGAGCGCACCGTGGCGACTGTCGATCACATCGTGCCGACGATTAGTCAGACGCGTCCGTTTGCTGACCCATTGGCTGAGGAGATGCTCAGCACCTTGGAGCGAAACTGTGCCAATTACGGGATTGTTCTTTGTGGCCTTGGCAGTGGCCGTCAGGGCATTGTGCATGTGATAGCTCCCGAGTTGGGGCTGACCCAGCCGGGCATGACTGTGGCTTGTGGTGACTCACACACGTCCACCCATGGGGCGTTTGGCGCCATTGCGTTCGGCATCGGGACCAGCCAGGTGCGGGATGTGCTTGCCAGTCAGAGTCTTGCCATGAACAAGCTCAAGGTGCGCCGGATCTGGGTGGACGGTCAGCTTGGTTCCGGTGTTCATGCCAAGGATTTGATCCTTCATGTGATCCGAAGCCTTGGGGTCAAAGCTGGCGTGGGTTATGCCTATGAGTTCGCCGGACCGGCCATTGATTTGCTCTCCATGGAAGAACGTATGACCCTCTGCAATATGGCGATTGAGGGAGGTGCCCGCTGCGGATATGTCAATCCTGATGGCATTACTTTTGCCTATTTGCAAGGACGGTTTTATGCACCTATTGGGGAGGCCTGGCATCGGGCATTGGCCTGGTGGAGCAGCTTGGCCAGTGATCCCAATGCTGTCTTTGATGATGAGGTGCGTTTTGATGCGGCCAGTGTTGCTCCCATGGTGACCTGGGGCATCACTCCTGGTCAGGGCATTGCTGTAGACGAATCGGTGCCGACCGCTGATTCGCTTGAGCCAAGTGAACGTCCAATCGCCGAGGAAGCTTGTCGCTATATGGACTTGGAGCCGGGAATGGCTATTGAAGGGGTTCCAGTTGATGTTTGTTTTATTGGCAGTTGCACCAATGGTCGCCTCAGTGATTTAAAGGCTGCTGCCGCTATTGCCAAGGGCCGCCATGTAGCACAAGGGATTAAGGCCTTTGTGGTGCCAGGGTCGGAACAAGTTGCCAGGGCCGCTGAAGCAGAGGGGCTCGATGGTGTTTTTCGGAAGGCTGGATTTGAGTGGCGTGAACCAGGCTGTTCCATGTGTCTGGCGATGAATCCTGATCGTCTAGAGGGGCGTCAGATCAGTGCAAGTTCCAGTAACAGGAATTTCAAAGGGCGTCAGGGTTCGTCCCGAGGCCGAACCTTGTTGATGAGTCCCGCAATGGTGGCTGCTGCTGCCATTACCGGTCGGGTCACCGATGTGCGAAAGCTAATCAGCAACACTGCCACTCCTAAAAGATTCCACCAATGACGATTGAGGCCATACCTTTCCCCCATGGCTCTATAGACCAGGTGCGTGGCCGTGCCCTGATGTTGCGTGGTGACGACATTGACACGGATCGGATCATCCCGGCCCGGTTCCTTAAGTGTGTGAGTTTCGAGGCGCTGGGGGATCAGGTTTTTGAGGATGATCGCTTGGAACTGGGCGGTTCACATCCCTTCGACCTGACGGTTCATCAGGGTGCTTCGATCTTGGTTGTTAATGATAATTTCGGCTGTGGTTCTAGTCGTGAACATGCACCTCAAGCCCTGATGCGCTGGGGTATCCGTGCGCTGATTGGTCAGGGCTTTGCAGAGATCTTCTATGGCAACTGTCTGGCGCTGGGAATTCCATGTGCAACTGTCGCCCTTGCTCAGATTGATGCCTTGCAGCAGGCGGTGGCCGCGGATCCGTCGCAGAGCTGGGGCTTCAATCTTCAGACTCAGCAGTTGACGAGTGCTACAGGATCATGGGATCTACAGCTTGAGTCTGGCCCTCTCGAGATGCTGCTTAGCGGACGTTGGGATGCCACATCTCAGTTGGTGGCTCAGGACGCAGCCCTAAAGCGCACGATGGCGGACCTCCCATACCTCAATGATTTTGTGGCGTCGCTGCATTGAAGGTTGTTTGTTGAGGAGACGGAAGATTGAATTTTTTAGTGATTTGCTGCGGCAGATCATTTGCAGCGTGTCTATGAAAAGAGAAAGTCGAGCTGGTCATGGTTCCTCCCCCTTGCATCTGCACCATGGTGCTCGTCTTGTCAGCTTCTCCAGCGTTTGCGGCGCCAGTTGTGTCGCTCAACGTTGAGCCTTTCACAACACAGATGGAGCAGTTGCATCAATTCGGAGCCTGTAGGAGTTGTGATTTGCGCGGGGCAGACCTCCGTGATGCTCATTTGATTGGTGTAGACCTTCGCGATGCTGATCTGCGGGGCGCTCGTCTCGAGGGAGCGAATCTTGAGGGTGCTGATCTAAGTGGGGCTCGCTTGGATGATGCTCAGCTCAATAGGGCAATGCTCACGAATGCTGAGTTGAGTGGGACAGACTTGCGGCGTGCAGACTTACGTGAGGCTGTGGTGATCAATGCTTACTCGCCAGATGTGCGTACGGAAGGAATGCAGTTTGCCGGTGCTGATCTAACCGGTAGTCATTTGATTTATGGAGGTGCTCCATGATCAAGCCAATTAGAAGAGGTGTTCTTCAAATTGATCGAATTGATTGATGGGTGTATAGGGAACAAAAGGTACGCCGGTGCCGGTGAAGTTGAAATCATTGAGACGGAAACGAAAGCCGCCGATGCCTTTGTAGGGGTTGAAGTAGAAACCGAAGTCATAGGAACGACGTTGCCAGCGCAGTTCGATGTTTGAGTTAATGATGTCGCCGTAATAAGGTGAATTAGGGTCTACGTTGTAAGCGACGCCGGTATTAAGAAGTAAAGGTCCTGCGATTTGCTGTGTCAGGCCGATTCCTAGGGTGGCGAGATCAATGTTTTGGTCAAATTTAAATGGGCTAGAGCCTTGTTTTAAGGTGCCCCCACCACTAATAGATAAACGAGTAAAGTCTAAGAATGGCTTGCTGAATGTCCCAAGTGTGAGCGCTGGTCCTCCGGTAAGACCAATGGTGGCTTTTCGCTCTCCATCGCCATAGGCATCAAAGGTGGTTTTGAGATTAGTGTTGAATCTAAGTCCAGGTACGATTGCTACAGGTGAGTAGCGGTATGCTGCTTCAGGTGTTAGGGCAGCAGATTTGCCGATCCATAGTGGATAGCTGCTGTTTAATGACCCGTAGAAATTAGCGCGCCAGAGGTCAGAAAGATTTTCACTTTTGAACTCTTCTGCTTGATAGTTACCTGCGCCTGCTCTAAGGAGATAGTTGTTAGTCAGTTTGCCCCATGCCCAATCACCTTTCTTTTGGAGGAAAGCCCCATAGGCTGAATAAATATCAGTTTCTCCTAGGGATCCATTCCAGGCTTCGTAGCGATAAGCCGCAAAAAGGTTGGCCTGCAAAGAACCAATCCAGGGGATGTCAAAGTCCCTTTTTAAATCACCCCAGTAGCGGCTACCATTAGCAATATTTAGAGGATTAAAGGTACTTATATCAGCATTAATATCAACATCCCACCCCCAAGTTTTCCCAGTTAATTCTGCTTCTAGGCCGAATAAGTCAGCAGCCGTAATTGGCTGTGTTGTTTTGCTGCTGTCAATCGAGCTGCCAGGCGCGACGTAGCTTTTTGTCTCTCCGTCGATGGCTCGCTCTAGGAGGAATTGAGGCTGGAGGGAGAGGGTGTAGTTCTTTGTCAGCTCAATAGGTTTTAGATCACGGCCGACAAAGAAACCGTCTCGGTCTTCATTGTCGATGCCAAATACCCAACGGTTCTCAACCTCTTCCTGCTTTTTGATGGTTTGGGTTCTGGAGACTGGGATAGGAAAACGTTCCTCTACAATGAGTCGATTGCGGCGGCTTTGGATCACAATGTCCCCACTAGGTTCTTCAGTGGCAATCACATCTTCGGCATCAATCCGCGTTTGAGAAGGTGTGTAGGGATCATTTGAGAAGCCCATGCGGTCTGCTTTCCATCCCTCTGGGCTGATCGTGACCTTGGCGGCTTGAATCCTCCAGCGGCTGATAGAACCAGTGATGAGTTTGCTGGCTCCCTGTTGCTTGAGCTGAGAAGCGCGAACTCCGCCGTATTTGTTTTTTTCTGCGATATTGCCTGTTGTCGGACCAACGCCCTGTCGCCTCTCAATGGTGAGAGCTTGTTGGAACTGGATGCTGCTAATACGTTGATCGATCTTGGCAATTGCCTTGGCGCGCAATGCTTCTTGCTCTGCTGGAGAGAGCGTCGATGAATTCGTCTGGGCGAGTCTTTGTCGTGTGGCAACAGCTTGGGGAGGAGTAGTGCCAAGGGGGAGAGCCTCTGCTTGGGCTTTAGGGTCACCCTCCCCAAGGGTGATCGACTCAAGTGTCTCTTGAAGTCCTTGGCGAGTTGTTCGATTAGCACGATCGGGGTCAGGACAACCCAGTGGTGGCGGAACGTCAACTTGCTGCGGTGCTGTGTTGTCTTTGCCCCAGCGGTATCTCAAGCCAACAAGGTAAGCATTACTTCCTTCCTTGACACCGCTATAGGTGCCGAAGGCTCCTGAGCGATGGTGAATGCGTCCCACAAGAGAGAGTTGTTGTGAGACTGCGGCTTCAAGCTCAAAGCTCAGATAGTTGAGCAATTTTGCATAGTTCTCTCGGTATGTCTTTTCATAGTTGCTATAGGTCGTGTTGAAGCTGATTCCCTCGATCACGCCAAAACTCAACCACGGTTGCACCCATAGCCGTGCACCGATACCCAGCACACCTTCACCAAAGCTCTGGGCAGGTGTGTCTGAAAATGGTACTGATTGATTGAATTCTCCTCCAGCTTGTTGGTTGGCATTGTGAGCAAAGAGGTCTGCTTCTAGTTCAAGAGCGAAGGGGCCTGCACGAGCGATTCTTTTCTGTAGACCAAGGCCCAGTAGATATTCCTCCCTCATTCGGCCATTGAACAGAAAGGTGTCTCCAAAATTTGAATCAATCATCTGGCCACCCCAAGCCGTTACAGCCCAGGGATGGGGATGCCAGTCTGGTATCGGCGGCAGCACAGGTGGACAGGCCATGCCTGGTTGATTGTTTTCGTCTTGTCGAGATGTCTCGGACGATTGCGGTGGCTGATCTGGCTGTACCCATTGATTGTTTTGGGCAAGAGTTTGATTCCAGATCGTTGTTGAAGCGGTCTGGTTGCTGATAGCTCCAGCCGTGGTGCTGTTTAACTCAATGTCTAAAGCGGTGGGGAATCCGAGGCTTTCGCTTTCTTGTATTGCTAGGAGCCGTCTTGGCGTTGAGGGGTTTTGTGGGATCTGAGCTGCATCGGGTGAAGTGGGGCCAAGGTCGATTGCTGCGCTGTCGAGGTCTAGAACGCCATAGACGTCCTCAAGTTCACCTTCTTTTTGAATCAGGCTGTAGCGCAGGGAACTGGCTTGGAAGTACTGAGATCCCTTGCGGAAATTAACGCTACCCCTGGCATAAAGGGTGTTGAAGTTGCTGTCGAACTCAATGCGGTCTGCATGAAGGACGCCTCCATTGAGAACGGCCTTGACGTTCCCTTCAGCGATAAAACGCTCTTGTCTGGCGTCATAGCGTTGACGGTTAGCCCGAAGTTTGAGCTCTCGTGGAGGTTCGGGAGATTGTTCTGGAAGGCTGGACTGTTGTTGAAGGCCTGTTGATTGCCCAATCTGCCTCGCTGGTATTGCGATGGGAGCCGCTTGGGTGGGCGAGGAGGTGCCTTCTTTGTATGAGTTGCTTGGCTGAGAATTTGCTTCAGCAGGGATTAACCCTGTCGCAAGTAAGAGTCCAACGAGAAGGGTTGGGGGACTTTTCGCCGCCAATAGGCTTCAGCTGGGGCAGCTGATCTTCCCACAATTGATGGAAGATCTGAGCAGACCTCAGTCCAGTGTGTTGCGTGACCCGAGAAGTTTCGCTTGCAAAGGTTTTCAGTCTTCGAGATCCTTACGGGCTGGTGTCCTCGAAGGATCGCTGGCCAAGAAGCCGAAGACGAAAACCGCAATGAAGAAGAAGACGACCGAGTAAACGGAGAGCTTGAGGGCGAGCATGGAGAGACCGTTCAGCTTCTAGTACATCGATGACATCTTATGGGGCATAGAGGACGCTTAGGGATGCAGAAGCAGCTTCAAGCCCGACGATTGGCGTGGATTGAAACTTTTCGAAGTCGCTCTCGGCGGGATCTCAAGCCAGGTTGGTATCGCGCAGGGGATCGTGATCGGCTGTCTCTGCTTCACGATGATTGGGCTCAAATCCATCGACCCGACTGGTTTAACAGAGGTTTATTGGTCTGGCCTCGAGGCGGAGTATGGCTGCAATTGCAGCAGGAGATCCTTTGTCCTGAAGACTGGCGACAAGCTCAAGCCAGTTGTTTGCGGCTGGTCTTGGGTTGGTGGGCTGATCAGATGCGGCTGTGGGTGGATGGTGTGTTGGTGCATGAGGGGGATCTGTTCGATACCACTTGTCGTTGGAGCCTTCCTGAATCGATCCGTTTGGAGCGACCTTTAACACTGTTGCTGGAGTTGAGGAGTCCTAGCCATGACGATGGCGCGTTGATCAATAGTGAGTTGGTGCTGGAACCCAGGGCCGTTGCAGTGGATCCAGATCAGGTTCTGCTGCCTGAAGCGCTGGCGCTCTATTTAGAGGCGGGAGAGGTGTTGCCGGAGGCTTGGCTTGAGCTGGATCCGCACAGTCAGGAGGCAACCGTGGCTGTCGACCAGCAACTACGCAATGCAGCGCGGCCGCCGGGGCTGATCCATTGGATCGGCCATGCCCATCTTGATTTGGCCTGGCTGTGGTCAGTGGCTGACACCTGGCAGGCGGCAGAGCGCACGTTCCGTTCTGTGCTGCACCTGATGCAGCGATTTCCTGATTTCCATTTCAGCCACTCCTCGCCTGCTCTCTATCAGTGGGTTGAACATCACCGTCCAACTTTGTTTGCTGCGCTTCAGGATGCAAGTAGGGCAGGTCGTTGGGAGCCGATCAATGGCCCTTGGGTCGAGACTGATTGTGTACTGGTGAGCACTGCTTCGCTTTGGCGACAGTTCACGCTTGGACAGCAGTACAGCCGATCAGCATTTCCGGAGTGGTCCCATCAGTTGGCCTGGCTTCCAGACAGCTTTGGCTTTGCCGCTGGATTGCCAGCGGTAGCTACCCAGACAGGAATCCGTTGGTTCTGCACCCATAAACTGGCCTGGAATGCCAGCAATCCCTTCCCGCATCGACTGTTTCGTTGGTGCAGTCGTGGACAGGCTGAGGTACTAGCGCTGATGCTTCCGCCAATTGGCACTGATGGGAATCCGATGGCCATGCTTCGCGAGCAGCGGTCTTGGCAGGCGTCTACCGCTGTTGAAGAGGCTTTGTGGGTTCCGGGAGTTGGCGACCATGGAGGTGGTCCCACTGCGGAAATGCTGGAGCAGCTGCAGCTTTGGGAGGATCATCCCCAGGCTTTACCCCAGAGGTCGAGCACAGTAAGGTCTTATCTTGCGACACTTGAGGCTCATATTGAGACTTTGCCGGTGTGGCGTGATGAGCTCTATTTGGAGCTTCATCGCGGTTGTGCGACGACCCGTCCCGATCAGAAGCGTCAAAATCGTCACCTTGAAAGGCTTTTGAGGGAAGCAGACCTAGCTATAGCTTTGCTGGCTTGCCATCTTGGCGATAGGACTGACGTTCCTGGAACCTCGGTATCTTCATTGCCAGATTGGCGGCCTTTGCTCTTTCAGCAATTTCACGACATCCTTCCAGGTACATCGATCCCTGAAGTGTTTGAGCAGGCTGAGCCGGTCTGGCGATCGTCATGTCGTGAGTCAAGGCGGAGCCGCGACCAGCATCTGCAGCAGCTTTTGCGCAGTGGGGTCTCCTGCTCCGATCGATTCGATCCAGAGTCTTCCGAGGGGGGCTGGGTCTGGATGGCTCTACAGCCACTACAGCGTTGGTCGCCGGTGCTGAGATTGCCCCGAGACCAATGGGGCAGCGCAGATGGGAGGCTTCCATGCCAAGAGGCCAAGGGAGGCGGAACCTGGGTGCAGTTGCCTGTGCAGCAAGGGGTGACAGCAGTTCCGCTTCAACGTTGTGTCGGTAAGGCCTTAGATGGTGCTGATGGTTTACCTGTTCGTGGGGCTGTGCAGATTCAGCCCCTTGATGAAGGTGGTTGGCGGATTGGTAATGGCCTGTTGGAAGCTGATTTTGGTGCCGAAGGCTTGCAGCAACTCTGGGATCGGAACGGGATACCTCAGTTAGCAGGACCTCTGATCTGGGGCCTTTTTCGCGATCGTGGCGAATTTTGGGATGCCTGGGATCTGGCGGCTGATTATCGCCAGCATCCGTTGGCTCTGAACTGGAATGGTTCGATGGAGCTTGTGGAGCGCGGACCGCTTGTAGCGCGCTTGGTCTATCGAGGTTGGGCCGGGAGCAGTGCTCTGCGGCTTGATGTGCAGCTGAGGGCTGATTGCCCCTGGCTCGAGCTGCGTCTAGGCGTGGATTGGCGTCAAAGTCATGAGTTACTGCGTTTGGAGGTTCCCCTGGCTTGCTCAGCGGTGCGATGGGCGGCGGATACAAGCGGTGGAGTCATTGAACGACCTGCTGAGGCTATGACTGCTAGAGAACAAGCACGTTGGGAGGTCCCTGTGATCTCCTGGTTGGCGAGCGAGTCGTCGGCGCCAGGTGGTGGCCTTGCGGTGTTATTGGATGGCCCTCAGGGTGCGCAGGTGTGCCCAGACAGGCTTGGTGTTTCTCTGCTTAGAGGGGCTACCTGGCCAGATCCCTCTGCTGATCGGGGTTGGCATTGTCAGCGATTGGCACTGATGTCTGTTCCTGATGGCTGGAGTCGGGAGGCTGTCCCTCAGGCAGCATTGGCTTTTCGAGAGCCTGGGTGGTTGGGGCCTTCTGATCTCAAGGTGTCATGGCCAGGATTGCCGTCGCTGCCTTCAAAGCTGGTTCCATTGGCTGTGACGTATGCCGAAGTAAGGCGGCTGAAGATCAGCGTGCTTAATGCCGGTGCAACACGCCAGTCTTGGGCCGTAGGGAAGACTTGGCGGGTTGGTAGCGCTCACGAGTCCTGTCTCGGCGAAGCGGTAGAGCTGAAGCCTGGAGAGTTGGCTGAACTATTGCTTGAGCGTTTCGATTGATGTGATCTTCAGTCTTCGTGTTCTTCAAAGGGGTCTTCGAGTTCTTTTGAGGGAGGACCAAAAGCTGTGTAGAGACCGTATCCGGTCAGCCCGAAGGTGATGGTGACCATGGCAATGAGCAGGGAGTAGGTCTCGGAGGAGGAGTTTTCCATCACATCTCTCGACAGGATTAGTCCGTATGCGGACTATGACCATTACAGTAGGCATGCTTAATCACCATCCGAGACCGAAGCTCCGTTATGGCTCAAAGCACCCGTCTGGGAAATCTGATCAAATCTCTACCCGGCTACGCCCCTGGCAAGGTAGTGCCAGGTTGGGGAACTACCCCAGTGATGGCTGGGATCGGCTTCATGTTGCTGATTTTCATGGTGACCATCTTGCAGATCTACAACCAGTCGCTTCTCCTCCAAAGCATTAGCTTTGAATAGATTGTCCTCGGCTCTGCTGGGCTGAGGTTCGTCTATGAATGTGTTTGGCATCGGTCTCCCCGAGATGGCGGTTATCGGCGCCATAGCATTGCTTGTCTTTGGACCTAAACGACTTCCAGAGTTTGGTCGCACCCTTGGGAAAACCTTGAAAGGTTTTCAGGCAGCCTCAAAGGAGTTCGAGCGCGAGATTCATAAAACGATGGCAGAACCTGAGTCCATCGAACAGGCTGCGACTGAAGAGTCCACGCAGCAAGATTCCAATGAAATAAGTGAATCCCCTCAGGAGGCTAAAAACCCTCCCGCCAGCTGAGAGTGGTATGAGGCCGGGTCGTTTACGTCTATTGGTAGGCCTAGGTAATCCAGGGTCAAAGTATGTCGGTACCCGTCACAACATCGGCTTCATGGCCCTCGATAAGTTGGCTGGGCAGAAGTCAGTCAGTTTCCGGCCGCAAACAAAATTCCATGGACTGATGGCGGAAGTAGGGGTTGGCTCAGAGAGGCTTCGATTGCTGATGCCTCAGACTTATATGAATGAAAGCGGTCGGGCGATTCGTGCAGCCATCGATTGGTTTGGCTTGGAGGTTGATCAGTTGCTGGTGCTTGTAGATGACATGGATTTGCCTTTGGGTCGACTGCGGCTTCGCGCCCAGGGAAGTGCAGGAGGTCACAATGGTTTGCGCAGCGCGATTCAACATCTGGGGACCCAGGATTTTTGTCGTCTGCGCATCGGGATCGGTGCTCCAGGTTGTACCTCTGAGGAACGTAGAGCTCGAACGGTCTCGCATGTGCTCGGGGTGTTTAGTCGGCAGGAGAGCCTCCTAGTCGATCAAGTGCTTGATGAGGTGCTGATGGGTTTGGATCTGATTCAATGCCTTGGGTTGGAACGGGCAGGTAATCGTCTCAATGCTTTTCAACCGGAGGGTTGTTCTGCCTGCTGATGAGTCATTTGCCTGTCACAACGGCTCGCCTCTGTGTACACCGGCAAAGCTTTGCCGATCAGCGCTTGGATGGCGAGGTCTCGGCTGGGGGGTTTCAGTGGCAGTTCAGCTGGGCTTTCGATCGGGGTGAACTGAGAGTGGAACCCTCTCTTGGGCGAGCACTTATTGAGGATGCTTTACTGCGCTTCCTCGTTAAGGCTGACTACCACCTTGAGCCTGGTGGGGATTATCTGTTCACTGTTAGGGCCCGATTCTGAAGTTGGGTGGTCCGGGCCAAAGGAGTTGTTGCCCGAGGTGGTCTTCAAGCAACACCATGGCGGCTATGGCGTCCAGATGATGGGGAGGCAGGATCATTCCTCGGGGTAGCCAGCGGCGCCAGTTGCTTGGGGGCCATAGCTCCCAATAGCGATGGCGGGCGCGCAGCGTGCTTCCACGTTCTTCGACCACCTGCAAGGGGGCAATATGCAGCAGAAGGTTTTGCCAGTATTCACTGCTGGTGCCATTGCCGATCAAGATGCCTTCAAAGGGTGCTTGGTTTTGCCAATGCATGATGAGGTCGATCACAGCGGCTGCGGCCACCACTTTCCCCTCAAGCACAGCACTTGTTCCTGTATCGGCAAGAACTAATCCACATTTATTGCGGCCAGGATCTACGGCCACAAGCTTTGTCATGGTTTGTCTTCGGGAATCTTTGTCCAAGGACCACCCACGGGCTGCAGGACAACCGCTACCTGATCGGCCGTATCGCTATTGCGAAGTGCCACGGCTTCTAGCTCAACCCGCTCTTTAGAACGGTTCAGTAATGCCTTGCCGAGCCGGTTCATTTCACTGCCATCGAACTGCAGTCCTGAACTGAGGGATCCGCGTCTTTTTACCTCTGCCAGAGTTGATGCAAGCAGGAGGCTAAGTCGGTTGCGTACGCTTTCGGTGCTCTTCTCGTTTTGGTCAAGAGTCGTTCGTGCGAGTACTTCGCCTTTTCGGACGATGTTGATATTTGGGCGAGCATCCGGGAAGGCGTACACCACGTTCTCCCCACGCAACACGTTTGCGGCAGAGCGAACATGGACCACCCAGGTGCCTGGCTTTCGGATGATCTGTTCGATTCGGTTGATATCGGTGCGTGGCACGAGCAGGATTTGTCGATTGGCTTCTTCACCGGGACGTACGCGCCGAAAAGCCTCCAGGTTTGCTTCCTGAAGTAGGCGGTCGATCACGGCTTTCGCCTGGCTGGGGTTATCGAGCCGCAGGGTGGCTGCGGCAAGCTGCTGACCACTGCTCAGCACAACATCCCCTCGACGTAAGGCAATGAGGTTGGTCTCGAGCTGCTTCAGTTCTTTTTCAGCCGCGCTAATTCTGCTGCGAACATTGGCTAGTTCAACTTCCGTTCGGCGGATGTCGGCATCTTTTTTGGAAATGTCGCGACTGAGACGAGCTCGTTCCGCCTCGAGCTGTTGTCTTTGTTTTTGTAGTGGTGCGAGTTCGTTGCGAAGGGCGGCGGCTCGCTTTTTGGCTTCCTTCAGTTCATTCTGAACCTGATTGCTGTCCGACCTGGCCTGCTTGAGATCAAGCTCGGCATTGAACTGGGCCGAGCGACTTGAATTGAGGGCATCGCGGCTTTGTTGGAGCTTGGCCTGAAGATCATCCAGTTCAAAAAGTCCTACTCGCAGTTGTCGACTGACCAGCAGCATCAGTCCTAGGGACAGGGCGCTGATCAGGCTGCCAGTGAGAACGGTTATGAATACGGCTGTCGTTCGTGGTCTGAGATTGAACAGGCTCAGCCTTGCTTTGCCTACACGGCTGCCGAGACGATCGCCGAGGGTGGAGAGCACACCACCGAGTACGAGCAGGGAGAGGATCAGCAGCCAGCCGGTCACGACAATGGGCGGGTGGGATCAGGAATAGTGTCAACCCGTTCCACCATCCTGGACTGGGACGGGGATCAGTTGAACTTTTTGGCAAGGGCGATCGGATCAAGAACGGTGATTTTCTTGCGATCGATTTGTACTAGACCTGAATTGCGCAGGTCTCCTAACAGGCGAGTAATGGTGACGCGAGTCGAGCCGATTGCTTCAGCGATGGACTGATGTGAGAGGCGTAGGTCAATCGTGATTCCTTGCTCTCCTGGAACCCCGAAATCCCTGCAGAGGACTAGTAGGAAACTCACAAGCCTTGATGACATGTCGCGGTGAGTGAGGGTCTCGATCATGGTCTCGGTTTGCAAGATCCGACTCGAGAGACCCTGCAGCAGAAGTAATCCCACGCTGGTGTCGTTTTCGATCGCCTGGCGAACTGAGGTGGCTGGCGCTGTGATCATTTCCACTCGGGTGAAGGCTACAGAGTGATAAAAACGGTCCGAGCGATGGCCTGTGAGCAGTGAGAGCACGCCAAACAGACTGTTTTCACGCAGCAATGCCACGGTGATCTCTTCACCAGATTCATAGACCCGAGAGAGTCGAACAGCGCCGCGTCGGATGAGATAAACCTTTTCGGCAGGATCGCCAGGGAAGAAGATGGTTTTAGAACGTTCCACCATTTCGTTGCTGGCGCCATCCAGTTCGCGGATGACTTCCAGCAGGGTTTTCTGGGTTGGAGCAGGCGAGTTGGCCAAACTTCCGGCCCCTTGAACATAGGGTTGCTGGGCGTAACGGCTGAAACCGTGGATGACGCCGGCCATGGCTGCGCCGCAAATGGCAGAAATATGAAGCTAGGGAGTGGACCTCCACCACCATGTAGCAATGGTGACTGTTTTTAGTCTTCTTGCATTAACGCCGAACGTTGGAAGGCTTGTAGATGTTGTAGGCCGGGTTCCGCCAGATTCAGCAAGTCGTTGAGTTGATTCCTGCTGAATGGAGCCCCTTCAGCGGTGCCCTGCAGCTCCAGTAGGTGCCCATTAGAGCCCATGACCACGTTCAGATCCACATCAGCCCTGGAGTCTTCGCTGTAGTCGAGGTCGAGGAGGGGATGACTTTCGACTAAACCAACGGAGACTGCAGCAACTTGGTCGATGAGGGGCTGATGCGTAAGAAGGCCTTGCTCCAGCAAGCGATCGCAGCCTCTCTTTAAGGCGATCCATGCGCCGGTGATGGCGGCTGTACGTGTGCCGGCATCAGCCTGAATGACGTCACAATCAATTCGCAGGGTGGTTTCCCCAAGGGCGGCCATGTCGATCACGGCGCGCAGGCTGCGGCCAATGAGGCGCTGAATCTCTTGAGTTCGTCCGGAAAGCTTGAGCAGTTCACGGTTCTGCCTTTGCGGTGTAGACCCAGGGAGAAGGCGGTACTCGGCGCTCAGCCAGCCTTTGCCCTGGCCTTTGCGCCAGCGAGGTACACCTTCTTCAACGCAAACACTGCATAGGACTGCGGTGCGACCAGTGCGGATGATTAAGGAACTGAGGGCAAAGCCCATTGGATCCCATGTGATCTGAAGTGGCCGCATCACGTCAGCAAGGCGGCCGTCAGCACGGGGCTGGGGGGATGTGAGCATCGTGCTGTTGGTGGGTGAGATGACCTGAGCCTGGCAGAAACAGGTGCTTTTACACCAGGGATAGTGTCAAGAGCCTTGTTAAGCAGCTTCTCACCGCTACATTTGATTCCTGCTGGTTTTGTCGGGGCGATTGAGATTTTTATGACTGCCAGCCTGAGCCCCAGCCATCGCTCCGTGGATCCGTGTATGACGGATCATCGCTCGCAGGAGAGTGATGGGAGTCGGTCTTTGGCAGCAGTTGCTGATAGGCGGCTGCTGCACCTGGTGGCCCCTGAAGGGCAACTTCAGGTTTATACAGCCCCCTATCGAGGCAGTTTTTCTGTTGTCTTGAGTCAGGCGTTAAGAGCGGCTGGGCTGGGAAGTCGTGTGTTGGTGGCTCAGTTCCTGAAGGGAGGAGTGGATCAAGGCCCAGATGGGCGTGTGCACCTATGTGGGCGACTTGAGTGGCTGCGCCCTGCGGTTCCTGGCTGTCTATCTGAGCCTGCTTCAACGCTTGCCGTTAACTCCAGCGCGCCTGAGGCCGTGGAGGCCATTTGGCAGGAATGTCGGGATCGCATCTTGGCGAGTGATTTGGATCAAATGGTGTTGGATGAGGTTGGTCTGGCGATTGCTCTTGGTTATCTCAATGAAGCTGATGTGGTAACAACTCTGGAACAGCGGCCCGGGTCGATGGATGTCATTTTGACTGGCTCAGTCATGCCATCGATCCTGATGGCAATGGCTGATCAGGTCACTGAGTTGCGTCGTGGTTTCTAATGCTTAAAAACGACCGCTGGATCACCGAACAGGCCGCAGCAGGGATGCTTGAACCCTTTCAAGCCGGATTGATTCGACATCTTGATCCAGAGCAGCATCAGCGCCCTGTGCTCAGCTTTGGCTGTTCTTCCTTTGGTTATGACCTCAGGCTCTCTGCGAAGGAGTTTCTGATCTTTCGCCATGTACCAGGCACGGTGATGAATCCGAAGCGATTCAATCCTGCAAATCTCGAACCCACCCCTTTGCATCAGGACGAGGATGGCGAGTATTTCATCCTGCCTGCTCATTCTTATGGTCTCGGTGTGGCGCTGGAGAAGATGAAGGTGCCATCAAATATCACTGTGATTTGTTTAGGCAAGAGTACCTATGCCCGCCTTGGTATCATCGTCAATACAACCCCCGCCGAAGCCAGTTGGGAAGGGCATCTCACTCTTGAATTCAGCAATAGTTCTGGAGCTGATTGCCGTATCTATGCCAATGAAGGCATTTGTCAGCTTCTTTTCTTCGAGGGTGATCCCTGCGATACCACCTACAGCGATCGCCAGGGTAAATATCAACATCAGCCAGAACGCGTCACTCTCGCCAGGATTTGAACGAAAAAGATCTGTTGAATGCATGTCTGCTCTCAACAGATCTTTTTGATTTTGTAGACATTGATAGAGTGAAGCTACTGATCTCCACCACCACTTATGTCAGACAAGCAGCCAAAGTCAGGACCTCCTGAGGTGGAGACGAATACCTCAGGCGATTATCTCGGTGGATGGGGGCAGTTTGGCAACTCTTTTGTTTTGTGGGTGAGTGTTGCCATACTCGCCGCTTGTGTAGGAGTTTTGGTGTTCAGTATTAGCCTGCTGCAAGGTTAAGAATGAATTACTGCCAGATAATTCCATGAGGCGCAGTTTTCTACTATTGAGATTCTCTGCAGGCTTTGAAGTCCTTGGCGGGATTTTTGCTTTCGTTATGCCTGTTAGATTTTGCACACTACTTTTTGGCCATTCGATAGATAATGAACTGGTAGGTATTGCAAGATTATTTGCACTGGCAATTATTGCTCTTGGTTTTGCTTGCTGGGAAGCATCAAGCCATGCACCGATGCCAAATTCGAGGAAATCTCTTTGTGGTTATAACATTGCTGTAGGCATTTTATTAATGTCTATTGGCGTGAGCCAAGATGTAATTGGTGTTCTTTTGTGGCCAGGAGTATTTATTCATCTTGCAATAGGGTTTTTGCTGTTGCCTGGCCTTAGAAAGCAATAAAGCCTGTAGACAATAAAAGAGGTCTGATTGGTGTCGTTAAACGTTCAAATGGTGGGATGGAAAGCTAAGAGCAAGAAGCAAGAAAAATAAAGTTTAGCAAGGAATCTTGATCTCTTTTTGTTTCGATAGTCGCCTCAAGCAAAGCCCAGAAGAGTGGTATCCAGTTGCAATGAAGTTCCACGAAGCTATTTGCGAAAATATAACTCTAAGGACTAAAAGAAGTGGAAGACTAAATGCCCATTAGGATCATTCTATACAGTATTAGAATCTCGGCCACTTCCCGCAAATTTTTATCGGCTCAATAGGTTTGTTGGTTGCAGTTATTAATTGGCCGGCTGTCATAGCCAGCATTCACCCCGAACATCCAAGAGCGATCACCATTCAGCCAGCGATAACCAAAGCGGGTTGAGGTGGAGATGGTGGTACCGGCGACTTATGTATTGATGCTGCTGCTGGTGCCGTCGTAGTCAGAGAAGTTGGCATTGGCTAAAGCATTAATGAAGAAGGCGCTGTTCTCACCAACAGCAATCGGCAGAAAGGCACCAATCCCTGCTTGATTCGGTGTGCCTGCTCCTTGCAAGGCACCTTGAAAAACCCAGTTGAACTGCACAGCATCTTTAAGGTTGATCTCTTTCACGCCGAGATCATCTGCACTGCCTTCTTTCTCTTGAGCAGCTACTGGTTGGATGGGAGAGTTAGTTAGAGCAAGAGCAGCAACATAAGTAAGCGATAAGGAGAGACGAAGGGAACTCTGCACTTGGATTGAACGCTCAAAAGGGCACTCATTATCTGGCATGTTTTTGGTTGCAGCTATCAGGCCATGTGAACTGCAGTAATTGATCTTTTAAGCTTGCTCATGAGTTAAGTGGCATAGGAATCTATGCGTAAGGCTGTATCTAAGCAGAAAAATGATGGTGACAAATGATCACAGCTATTGGGATCTCGCCTCTGATCCGAAATCAGGAAATACCTAGTGTAGAGGCTATTTATTACTGAGTTGCTCCGGCCTTCAGGCAAGCTGTAAGAGAAGAAGCTTAATCTTCATAGATTAGATACAGGTGGAATCGTATCGGAAGGCATTGGTTAGATGATCAATTGGGCATCAATTCATGCGATCTAAGTTTTGCTGAGTTAGATCTATCAAGAGGGCGAGCTAGTTTAAAAGATTGGCTCTTTGCAGAAGGGAACGCTTTCACAAGGTGCATGATGCATTTCGCTCACCAGACTCCAGGGGCAGGCCTGTTGTGAGTACAGAAGGTTGTCGAGGGATTTTTTATATACTGCGTCACCCTGATGAGGTCCGTACCAATTTTTAAAGTTGTGCGATCTCCTTTATCGCACTTCCCTGATGGGATTTAAAGCCGCTTTGGATTCTCGTGACCCCTGTGCTCGTTATTTATTAGCGGAGAATGCTAACCCTGGCTTGAGAAGGTCTTCGATGCGAATATATTTTTCTCGCCTTGGATTTAGAATGCTCGGGATTAATCATCTGTGTTACAAGCTTTGGGGCTTGCCTTTGCAGTCTCGCTGAGCATTGCACTGCCGTCTCCTCGAGCAGAAACAGGCTGCATCGGAGGTTGAGCTAATGCAAGAGCAGCAGTGCCAGTAGGCGTTAAGGAGGGGCGAACGGAATGCTGCATGATTAGTTGCTTATCTATGAAGGAATTGTGGTTTGATGTTTGGGTTGTAATGCATCGCCACGCATACTCGCATGGTTGATAGTAAAAATCATCAGAGTACTTGACCGCTCAGAGCAAACAGTGATTGCCTAGGGTTTGGGATATTTGGCTTAAACAGATTACTATATAGTGGCTATAAGTTTTATTGAATCACACTTTTGCTGCTATTATATTACATTAATTGTAGGCATCTGATTGTCTGCCTTCATGCAAGCAAAGTAACAAATGCTTATCGTGCATGAACTCACAATTTCCAGTTAATTTTATTGCTAATTTGTGGACAAGTAAAGGATTGCAAGTAAGGATCTTTGTCAAGGTTATCCATTTATTTTGGCGTCTATGTCTTGGATTATTGCTTGCTTTTGCGTAAGTGCCATCGCTGGATGCCATTGGTTGGCAGGTGTTGTCGCAGCGCGACCGGAAAGTGAACAACAATGCTGGGCATCTCTAGGAGGAGGGGCAGGTGTTGCCTATGTCTTCCTGCATCTCCTGCCGGAGCTGGCCATTGGTGGCAAGGCACTTTCCGAAGCTCAAGGTATCAAGACTTTCGCGACGACGCCGGTTATCGAGGCATTTTTGTTTTTAGTTGCACTTATAGGAGTGACCTTCTTTTTCAGCATGGATGTGATCTCCTGGCAGAGCAAAAAAAATAACTCAATGGTTGCTTTGGTCCACGGACTTGCCTTTGCCTTGATTAACTACTTGTATGCCTACACCCTGCCCGCACTGATCACCACAGGCCGTCTATATGGTCTTCTGTTCACGGTGGCAATTTCAGCACACGTGCTGTTGGCGGATCGAACGATGGCTCGGCATCATCCGCTGGTCTACCGTCGTCGATTTCGTTGGTTGGGAACAGCTGCCGTTGTCTTGGGCTTCGCTCATGCGGCTCTACTTCCTCCGATCACAGATCTCACTCTTGCCATCGCAACAGCCTTCCTTGGCGGCGGGTTGTTGATCTCGGTGTTCCGCGAAGAGATTCCCTCTCCTTCGTCCACGCGCCTGTGGTGGTTTCTCAGCGGACTAAGCCTGATGACTGTTCTGCTGCTGAGGGCTCTCAGCCTTTACCATCACTAATATAGTCTATGTAAGATTAGTTGAGGTGATAGAGGTATTGCTTAGAAATGAGAAATTGATCGCTAGTGATGTAGTAACGAATAACTTATATTGAATCGAGTATCAGCAAATGGTATTTCTCTATTAGTATTTACAAGCCCAAAAGGCTTCCCCGCGATCGAGCTTGATCTGCTCGCTTAGTGCTAGAAAAACGTATCATCGATTGGATGCTAGCTTTAATGAGAAAGGACACCATGCCTTTATGCGTGGCTGGTAATGAGTGAATCTAATTACCACAAAAATCTCTACACAGCTTTTGGCTTGCAGATATCTAGTGATATTCAACTGCCTGAGTTGCGTACAGAAGTGAAGGCTGAGGCGGGTCCTGATCAGGTCATCATCGCTGCCTCAAGTAGGAAAGACTGGCCTGCCATTAACGCAAGTGATCACAGTACACCTAGCTTGCAAATGATTCCGGCAGATTGGAGATTAGAACTGGAGGGGATTGGTTGGTTTCGTGCCCATGAAGGTCGATTTATTAGTTGGCAGAGATGGGATGACAGCGTTAGTGATCGAGATTTGCGTACTTTTCTTGTTAGCAGTGCCCTTGGTGCCTTACTGATTCAGCGTGGCTTTTTGGTGCTAAATGGCACAGCTTTGGTTAAGGATGGAAAGGCTTTGCTGTTGTTGGGTTCTCCGGCTTCTGGCAAATCGACTTTGGCATGGTGTTTGCACCAGCAGGGATGGCAATTGTTGAGTAGTGAGCTCACTGTGATTGATGAGCAGGGGATGGTCTTGCCAGGAATGCAGCAGCTCAAGTTGTGGTATGACGCGGCAGAGGAGTTGATGCTCGATTGGCAGCAGTTACCTTTGGTACGTAAGGCATTGAAGCGTTACGCAATCTTGCCTCCGGACCTGTCTGTGGTTTCTGAGCCAATGCCGTTGGCGGTGATCTACGGACTCAACCGTCGAGAACAAAAAGACAAGAACAAGGAAGAGGTCAAAGACAAGGAAGAGGGTGCCGATGATCCTGATGCGATCTGTGCCTGGCAAGTAATCAGGCAGCAAGTTGCCTTGCTGCAGCTGCGTAACCAGGCTTTTCAGCCCCGCTTTTATCGTGGTATGGGCAAGGAACAGCAGTTGTTCATTCAAGCTGCAGCGTTAGTCAAGCGCGTGGAAGTGCATCGTCTAGCACTTCCGGATGGTGTGAAGCTGATGAAGAAAGTGCTGAAGGATAAGAGCCTTGAAGATCCAGTTTCACTGGCACCTAAGCAGAGCCAGGCAGAATCCCCAGAGGAGGAGTGATGACTGATCAAGACAACGGTTATTGGTATCTGGCGTCGTATCCGAAATCAGGAAATACATGGTGCCGGGTATTCATTACTGAGTTGCTGCGTCTTTCGGAAGAGGATGCAGAGGGGGAGCTCAATCTCAATCAAGATGTTGAAACCGGCTCGATTGCGTCTTCCCGTCATTGGCTAGATGACCAGTTGGGCATCAATACTTGCGACCTTAGTTTTGCTGAGCTGGATCCTCTTCGGGGGAGAGCGGGTGAAAAGGCTTGGTTGTTTGCCGAAGGCGAGCGCTTTCATAAGGTGCATGATGCCTTCCGCTCCCCAGACTCGATGGGCAGGCCTGTGGTGAGTACATCAGGTTGCAAAGGTGTTGTTTATATCATGCGCCACCCTGAGGATGTGGCCGTTTCCTTAAGCCATTTCTTCTCATGGGATCTGGCCAGATGCGTAGAGTTTCTGCTTGATCCGATGGCTGGGTTAGTGATGACGGATCGACATGGCGGCCATCAAGTTCGACAGTACATGGGGCGTTGGGGGCAGCATGTGATTTCGTGGGTGGATCAACAGCAGATTCCCGTGTTGGTAATGCGCTATGAAGATATGCTGGCCAAAGGCTCTGAGACTTTTTTGGAGTTGGCTAAGTTTCTTGACTTGCCTAATCAGCCGGAGTTGGTGAACCAGGCCTTGGAAAATACGTCGATTGATCGGCTCAAAAAGCTAGAGGATCAAGTAGGAGGTTTTTCGGAAAAACCGGAAGGATGTGAGCGTTTTTTTCGCTCAGGAAGAACGGGTGAAGGCGCAGAAAAGCTAAGCTTTGAACAACGTCAAAAACTTGCCAGTAGCTTAGATGTGGTGATGAAACGTTTTGATTACAGAGGGCCACAGGATGGCTGATTGTGAGGTTGAGTTTGTATTTGGCAGAGCCAGTGCACAACTATTTGAAGAGTTATCGACTTTTTGGCAAAAGCATCAGGCTTCAATTCAACAGGAGATAAGGGGGGGGGGCATTGTAGATAAAAGTTCAAAGACTGGTGAAAAAAAAAGGGGTGCTCCACGTCGTCAGCCTGCCGTAATTGCTAGAGATGCGTCAGGATTAATAGTAGGTATTGCTTTCGTATTATTGCGACGGTTAGACGGATCAAAGAACCTAGGCAGCCATGCTTATATTTATCGAATGTATATAGTTAAGAGCTGCCGTTCTGCAAGGCTGGCGAATCGTATGTGCCAGAATTTTGTGGATAACTTTCTTGCTGCTTCAGTTGATCGTGATCATCGTTGCAGTTATCTGATCAGCAAAAATATAAACCCCAGATTGAAGAATTCTTTCATTCGTAAATACTTTATAAAGTTAGGATTCCGAATGTTGGGTATAGATGATGACGGTTTTGAGGTTTGGTGCCTGCCTTTGAAAACGACCTATGTATTGTAAGCCCAATACTAAGCTGTATGCATTTTGAGAGATGTACATAACTATAAACTGTCAGGAGATAAGATTTACTGGCATCGCGATTGATTGTATAGATGTGAATGTGCGGCACTTTGTGCTTCCTGAATAGGGGGCAAAGCACTAGTATCGGTTTTGTGATCGTAAGATGTCACGCTTGCAATGGCTTAGATGAAGGCTGCCAACTCAATAATCCTTGATAATGTAAATTGAATGATGTCAGGATTGAATAACTTCTTTCTCGATGGCGATGCTTAAGAAAGCATCAACTTCACTTCTACAATTTGCAGGATCAACCTCATAGGCATCTGTTAATTTATCGCAAATCTCATTTGCTGTTAATGGTGATTTAAGTAGTTGCCAGATTTCAGAACCTGTCGAGTTAAGGATAAGGTAGTCACAGGTTTCGGACTGAAATAAAGCTGTCTCGCCATCAAGATCAGTGAAAATAGCTTTAGGATTGCGCTTGTAAGTGCATGATTCAGGGGTGCTATTCATTCCTGTCATCAGCTTGAAGAGGCAATAGCCTTATCGTAGAATCAAAATTATACTGTAGATGTAATGCGCTATGTATGACTGCTTGTGGCTGTGCTGTTTTGCATAGGAGCACAACATGTACTAAATTATTGACAATTGCAGTCATGCCAGCCGAATGATCTAGTCTAACCCTAGTTGTGATCAAGGCTATTGATTAAGGATTTATCGATATGAGCAATACTTCTACGCCTTGCCTAATGCTTTTAAGTTTTAAATCATTGATCATCATTTTAGTAAGCCATGATTGATCCTCAGTTCGAATACTTATCAGTCCCTGGGTTTAGTATCGCTAAGGCTCTTCTTTCGCCACCTGAATCAGAGCTGAAGAAGATGAATGGCTTTATGCAAAATCTTCAAGATAGGAGCGATAAGTCTAATAAATAGTTTTGGGATCAAAATGGAGGCATGGCTCATTTGCATAAGCTAGAACAATTTAACTGACTTATAATTGAAGTTGAAAAGCTTTCAATTAGATATCTTCAAGACCAAGGATATAATATCAGCCAAATGGCTTTGTTTCATCAAAAGTCTTGGCCTGTTATAACGAGAAAAGACCGTTCGATAAAGAGACATGCGCATGTTAATGCTGTATTGGCTGCTGTATTTTACTTGAGATGTTTTAATGATGCGGGTGGCAACCTAATCTTTCATGTCGATAGGCCTAGTCTTCCTAATATACCTAAAATCGATTCTGAGTCGATTGAATTCCCTGCATTGATTACTAAAATATCACCTCAGCCGTTTGACTTAGTGATCTTTCCTGCTGGTTTGCCGCATTCAGTGACTGTATACGAAGGAAAGCTGGCAAGGTGGAGTATCTCTTATGACATTAGTATTGCCGCTAGTGAGAAACTGGGGTAGGGCAGTTCGGAAGCAGTGGTCATTCATCCAGCCTATTGGAGAGAGTTTACTTGCCATAAAACTACTGAGGAAGAATAAGAAAGTACTTTGAATACTTCACTGTAGCTTGATTTATTTTATCGTTATGGTCGATAGTCTGCTTGCGATATCTTGTTCTAGCCTTATGCGATTAGAGTCTTAGTTGGCGGAGAATATTGATATTCTGCTTGATCTATTTAGGCGATATAGTTATATTAGCTGATGGCTCAAGTGCTCATACAATGGCTCATCATGTTATCGATATTTGCTTATCAACTACTTTTGTATTAGCCATGGCTCATTGGCCCAATGGTCTCTAAATCGTTTTGCTTCTCTATTCTTTCTTGTGATGCGTTCAGGGTGCTTATTGCGCCTACACCGGCGAACTTGGGTAGGGGTTGGTTTTGAATCAGAGCGTCAGTTAATTGCTGTAGTTGTTCTTGAGTGCGTGCCCCCAGTGAGAGACCCTGCAGTTTGCCTTTGTTATCGAAGAAGTTCAGCTGGGGAATGCCGTTGACGTCGTAGCGATCGACAAGGTCTTGCCAGCGGGGGTTGTCGACGTTCACCAGCACAACGTCGAGCTGGTTTTCGCTTTCACGTTCTGTTGTGAGCATGGCTGGGGCCATTTCACGACAGGCTTGACACCAATCGGCATAAAATTCGATCACGGTCGGTCGACCATTGTTGAGTGCGACATCTGGGTCGAGAGAGCGTCGTGCCAGTTGTTCGAGCGGAGCCTCAGCATTGAGGCCGCCCCGCAGCAGGAAAAGAACGACTGCTAAGCCCAATGCTGTGAATAGCAGTAACAACCTTTGGCCTTGGCCGAGAGTGGAAGAGGGGGAACTTCCGGTCATGATGGGCAAGATTCTCGATGCACTTTGGCAGGTCTGTTTTGTTGTTGTTGCTCGCTTCAATGGGCTAACTGTTCAGAAGTGAAGCGTCTTTTCACCATTCGTTGAGGTTGATGCTGATGCTGCGTCTCCTCGTTTTGCCCTTTCGTGCCCCCTCGTTGCTGTTGCTCTTTGGGGTGGCGGTCGTTATGGGCAACCATTGGTCGCTGCTTCAGTCTGAGCAGATAGACAGCCTCGGCCTTGATGTTGAGCTCTTCTGGATTGTTGAGGTCCTTCAGGCGATGGTGTTGGTCGTGATTTGCACGATGCCGGATCTGATCTTGCGTCAGGTCTCCTTGTTAATGGCTGCCAGTCGTGCAATCAGTTTGGTGGTGGTTTTGTTGTTGGTGATCACCGCTGGCCTGTACCTACTGCACCTGAGCCTGCTTGCGGATGTTCTCATCCTTGCTTCTGCGGTATTGCTTGCGCGCTTGGATCTCACTCGCATTCGTGTGGTTCCACCACCGGTTGTGATGGCGATTGCTCTGGGGTTGATTTTGCTTGGCGGGATATGGATAGGCCAGCAGATCTCTACGCCTTTACATCCCAGTCTCGCAGAGCTTTTTGGTGGATAGGCCTAAATAGCTCCAGAGGTTGCCGAGAACCTTTTTTGTATACAGGCGTGTCTCTGGGTAAGGGATTCGTTCCACCCAGAGCTCAGGGTCCGCAGCCAGTTCTGGGGTTAGCCAGTCGGCTACTGCAGCGGGCCCGGCGTTGTAACTGCCCACTGTCAGCCATGGATTGCCTTGCCAATGCTTCAGCAGCATTGCTAGGTAACGCGCCCCAAGGTCAATATTGGTTTCAGGCGTTGCCAGCACTTGCTTGTTCAGAGGGCTATCGCTGAGTTCTGCCGCTGTTTCCGGCATCAGTTGCATCAGCCCTATTGCGCCTACTGGAGACTCCACGCCTGGCGAGAAGCGTGATTCTTGCTTTGCTATGGCCAGCAATAGTTCAGCTCGGACGTCACTGCGGTGACTCGCTTTCTTGATCTCAGGCCAAAAGCGATATGGATGTTGGCTGTGATGGAGCAGTTGGCGTGTTTGGCAGTCCTCTCCTACGAGTCGCAGGCTTGTTCGCCAGAGCTGACTTAGCCCCATCCAGTCATCGCCGACGGCCATCCTGAGCCGCCCTTCCACCATCCTGGTGTTCGGATCATGTTGTGCGCGATCGGCTTCAACCCTCAGAGTCCGCCACGTTTCCCAGGCCTCCATTGCGAGACCAAGTCGCCAGAGTTCGTCTACAAGCTTTTCTCCACTGACTAGTGGGCTCCAGGATGGGAGCTCAGGGTTCGAAATTGATACGGGTTGCCCTTGCAGTGCAGGAAGATCAGCTCGACCAAGGCGTGCCTGGGCGCGCCAGGTGTAGTAACCATTGGGATGGGATCGGAGGAGCTTTTCCCAGATCTGGGTAGCCTCTCGATTGCTGCCCTGCTTGGAGGCAGTGAATCCGATCCAGAACTGTTGCCTAGCGGCGAGAGGCTCCGGCAATTTTTGGGTTGGGATGCTTTTGAGAATCGATTGGGCCTTGTTCCATTCCTCTTTCAGCAGAGCTTCTCGGCTCAGATCCCATTGCAGTTGCCAGCTAGCAGGACTATCAGGCCAGCGTTGAAACACATCGTCCGCTTGGATCCCATTTTCGAGGCGTACGCGGGCTGCCGCCACGCTGGGGGAACGATCAGCAAGGGCAGGCGGCAAGGACTCCAGCAGAGTCGCCTTCGGATTAAGAGGTTCACTGAGGAGACTCACCGCTTTAAGGCTTTCAGCAGCCTCTGGATGGTCTTGAGCCAGCTTCAAGAGCAGAGATTCGCCCTCGAGTTGTTCCTCCTTATTGCCTCGTAGCAGTGTCTGGCCAATGGCTAGGGCTGTTGCAGGATCAGGGGGTTGTTCTTTTAGGCAGCTCAGGGCTGTTCTGCCGTCGCCTAGTTGTGCCAGACCAAGGGCCAGTTCTTGTCGTTCTTGGTTTGAATGTCCGTTCCTTGCCGGAGGGCTGCAGGCGCTGCGTAGGACTTCTGCGGCACCAGGCCAGAAGACCCCCCAACGCGTGAGGTGAATGGCTCTTTGATGGCGACTGTTGCTGGCATCCAATTCAATGGCGCTGGCTAGTGCTGCTGGATGAGCGGGATGTTGCTGGAGTAGTTGCTGTCGCAGTTCAGGGTTATGGCGCCCGAGGCTGTAATACGCATCAGCCGCCGTCGTCGTGTTTGGAAAACGTTTCAGCAGGCTTTCCCAAAGATGATTGGCCTTTGATTTTTCCCCAAGACGCTCGGCTGTTTGGGCTTGCAGTTTGAGGGCAACGGCTGCTAATGGGCTGTTCCCCCAGCCTTGGCCGGCCAACAACCTCTGATGCCTCAGGGTTGATCCTTTTGTCTTGCTCACGAGCAGCAATGAGGCATCTCGGCGTTGCTGGGGATCGATTGACCAGCGATAGGCCTGCCAGAGCTCGGTTTGCGACATTCTGGGAGTAAGTCGCTTCAGCTGTGGTTTTAAAAGGGCTTGCCCAGCGAAGCTTGCCGCCAAGCTGAGTAGGGCTGTACCTCCGAGTAGAGGGAATCCGCGAAAGGGGTTCGCGATCACGCCAGAGCAGAAACTGTTGGCATTCTGTGGCGATGAAGTCCAGATGTGTGATCCAGTCTTCGCAAGGATTTATTCGGTTTGCTCAGGCTCAGCGCTCTGAGTGTGCACCCGTTGCGGAAGCGACATTATTCGTTGGGGGATTGCGCTGGCTTTGGCCAATGCAGTTGCGGCCTTGATGGATTGTGGCTTTGGTTGTGGTTTGAAGTGTGCCTGAGCTCGTCACTTTGCTCTCGGCCCCCCATCCTTTTGGCGTTGAGACTGTCTTCGATCATGTCCCCTCTCGATTGAGTCTCAGGCTCATGCCCTTTAACCTTCAGTCCACTTTTGAGGCCTGATGGTCTTTGCTGCTCTTGACCCCTTAGGTGTTCCCCTCGGGACGGCCCAGGCCAGCTTCGGCACAGATGGCATTCGCGGTCGGGTCGGAACGTTGCTGACGCCTGCGTTCATTTTGCAGGTGGGCTACTGGTGTGGTCAGGTGTTGCCTGAACAAGGCCCGGTGTTGATTGGGATGGATTCCCGCAGCAGTGGGGCCATGGTGGCTTCGGCATTGACGGCTGGTTTAACCGCTGCAGGTCGGGAAGTGTGGACCTTGGGCCTATGTCCCACTCCAGCTGTGCCTGGATTAATTCGCAAGCTTGGCGCTGCAGGCGGTTTGATGGTTTCAGCAAGTCATAACCCACCTGAAGACAATGGCATCAAGGTGTTTGGGGCCGATGGTGCCAAACTCAGCCCAGCAAAGCAGGCTCTCATCGAAGCGGGCCTTCGCGGCGAGGCCATTGGTGACAAAGGTCGACCAACGATCACGAGTTGCGGCCCTGCTTATCAGCGCGACGAGCTTCTTAGCCACTATCGCGATGCCCTGCTTGCCTCAGTGCTGCATCAACGCCTGGATGGAGTGCCAATTGTGCTTGATCTCTGCTGGGGAGCGGCAACAGCCTGTGGTGCTGAGGTGTTTGCGGCCCTTGGGGCTGATCTCACTGTGTTGCATGGTGAACCGGATGGAAGACGCATCAATGTCGGTTGTGGTTCTACCCAGCTCGATCCGTTGCGTCGAGCTGTGATTGAGCGCGGCGCGATCATGGGCTTTGCCTTTGATGGGGATGCTGATCGGATGCTGGCTTTGGATGGAGAGGGTCGCGTCGTCGATGGTGACCATGTGCTCTACCTCTGGGGATCAGACCTTCAGGATCAGCAGGCTTTACCTCAACAAAGGCTTGTGGCCACGGTGATGTCGAATCTCGGATTTGAGAGGGCTTGGCAGCAAAGAGGTGGGATTCTTGAACGCACGCCGGTAGGTGATCAGCATGTCTATGCCGCCATGGTGGAGAGCAATGCGGCTTTAGGTGGTGAACAGTCTGGCCATATCCTTTCAGCAGCTCATGGCCTTTGTGGTGATGGTGTGCTCACTGCTTTGCAGCTTGCCACCCTCTGTCATGGCAGGGGGCTGAGTCTTGCTGAGTGGTTGGATCAGAGTTTCCAGGCGTTCCCACAAAAGTTGGTCAATGTGCGCGTTCCTGATTTGGAACGACGTATGGGTTGGCAGCATTGTGAGCCTCTGCAGGAGGCGGTCTTGGCGGCAGAAGCAGCCATGGGTGAAGACGGCAGAGTCTTGGTAAGGGCGAGTGGAACGGAGCCGTTGTTAAGGGTGATGATTGAAGCGGCGGATTCTGCTGCTGTGGAGTTCTGGACAGCACAGTTGGCCGACCTTGCCGAGCAACACCTCAATCGGGGTTGAGTTTGAGTTGGCGGAGTGCAAGCTGCAGAGCACCATCCAGGGCATCCCCCTGGCCTTTGATCCAGCTTGCAGTAGGCAATCGCTTGGCAATGGCTTGCTCGATCAGCTCGCGAAAGGGTTGTAGATGTTCAAAGGCTCCGCCGTTGCCACAGATCTTGGGAGCCGATAGCTCAAGGCTTTGGGCAACGCCTGCGATCGCTTCGGCGATGCAGTGGGCTGATTGTTCAAGGATCGCAATGGCATCCTGATCGCCTACCTGAGCTTCTGCAACGACGAGTGGCGCGAGTTGAGCAAACCCGGCAGCACCGAAACTGGGCTGCACAACAAGGGCTTTGATAGCTGCTGCCGATGAGCAATTGAGAGCGCGCCAGAGTTTTTCGCGCAGAGGTCGATCGGGGATGCGGCCATCGGCCATGCGCAGGCTGAGCTGTAGCCCCTTTTGTCCGAGGTTTTGAGCTGAGCCACCCTCATCAAGTAGCCAACCCCAGCCACCACAGCGTTGTTCTTTCCCTTGATCGTTTCGCCCGATGCAGATCATGCCGGTGCCACTGATCAGCACAATGCCTGCGTCTTGGGGGAAGGCCCCATGCAGGGCTGTGCGTTCATCCCCAGTTGCTAGGCATTGGTTTGATTGGATGTTTAGACAACGCGCGAGCAATTGCTGCGCTTGCTCTTGCAGTGGGGTGTCATGTTCTATTCCGCTTGCTCCGACGGCCGCTGCAGCGATCAGAGCTTTTTCAGAGCTCAATCCAGCATTGCCGACAGCCTTGCTGAAGCTGCTTCGCAGTGCTTTCTCAAAGCGTTCTTCACCGTCAGAGGCCTGCAGGTGAATAACGCCGCTGCCGATGCCCTCTGCAATCGGCAACCACTGATTTTGATGCCAGCGGCTTAGGCGGCATCGGGTTTGGGTTTGGCCTGCATCAAAGCCTGCAAGCAAAAGGCCGTTCACGCTGTCTGTTGGAGTTGCTTTTGTTCTGGCTGTGTTTGGGCCAGTGTGGCGAGGCAGAACCAGCCCACGAGTTGAACCTCAGGTCGAAAAAAAATGGTATCTGTGATGCCATGCACCGCAAGCCCAGCAATGGCGGCCAGGCTTGCTAGAGCGGGGAGGGCCAGCGGATTGTTTGAGGTGAGGCCAGCGAGGCCCTTGCGCATGCTGGTGATTACTAGAGCGAGACTTGCAATGAGGCCAGGTAGTCCGGTCTCGACAAGGATTTCCAGGGGAACAGAGTAGGCACTTAGGGCGTTGAATTTGGGCTGTTGAAAGAGCGGATAGATACTGTTAAATGCAGCGTTGCCAGGGCCAATCCCCAGCCACGGGCGTGCCTGAATCATTTCAAGGCTCGATAGCCAAACGTTGATGCGGAAGTTGTTAGAGCTGTCATTTCGCCCTGCGATCAAGCTTGTGATTCGGGTGCGGATGGGCTCAATCTGGGTTGCGGCTATCACCAGCATGGCTGTGCCCAAAACAATCACGATTAGGGGCAGCAGACGACGCCAGACGAGAGGCCAGTGGCTGGTACTGCGCAACAGCAGCAGCACCAAAATCACAGCTAGAGCGGAAAGCATGCCTAGCCATCCACCACGGCTGAAGCTGAATAGGGTTGCTGTGATGCCAAGCCCTAGAGCGACCATCGCGTAAAGCTTTGCCCCCAAGCCTTGCCATCTGAGTAGGGCTACTAAGGCCAGCGGCAGGATGGGTATGAGATAGCCGGCTAGCAGGTTGGGATTACCAAGCGGACCATAAATTCGCACTGTCCCTGCAGCCACTGAATTGGGATCTGCCCAGTGGGCCATTTCCTCAGCGGGGGCATAGAGCTGCCTGATTGCGATCACAGAAGAGATCAGTTCGCCGGTTAGTAGGGCAGCCACCAGGCGATCCCACCAGTCGCTCCTGGTGGCTAGTAGCTGTCGCATGAGTGCGTACACCCCCAGGTAGCTGATTAGTTTGATCAATCCTTTGGCAGCTGCCAATGGAACGGGTGAGAATCCTGTGGCGAGCAATGCAATAGCGAGAAACACAAGTAACCAGCTACTGATGCTTCCAATTCGACCAGCTGGTGTCACGCAGCCCCAGATGATCCATAACGCTCCGGCCGCGAGGATTGTTAGTCCAAGCCCGGTTCGAGTCAGCATGGGCAGGGTTGCTAGGAGCATCATCAACAGCAACCCCGCAATCCACTGCAGGCGCATTTGCATCGCCTCAGAGGAGGGAATGCGTCCCTGCCAGCGCAGTAGCAGGGGCTGTGGGGCCGCAGTCTTAGGCATCAGCCGTCGGTATGTTCTTCTTCACTGGAATTATCGACCTGTTGCCATAAAGCTTCGAGGCTGGACAGCTCAGGAGCTTGTTGGTCGTTGCGTTGGTAGAGCCTGCGGTAAACCTGCAGGCCTTGATCGAGCACGTAACGTTCTCGCTCCGTCGGCACGGGCAGTGGGTTGGTCCTTTGCCAGGCTTGGGAATCATCTCTAGGACGCTCGAAACAGTTGCTTTGTTCAATCAGCATCACCATCGGTTCGATAACAGACAGCACATCACTCTGGATAAAGAGTTCACGGCCTGGTTGCAGGGCTGTTGCTAAGGCGATTAACAGGGAGGGTTGCAGCACCCTGCGCTTCTGATGACGACGTTTAAACCAGGGGTCTGGGAACTGGATGGACACCCATTGCAGCTGATCTCTAGGTAGGGCATCAAGCCATTGCTCAAGGCTCACATTGACGTTGCAGAACAAGAAGCGGAGGTTGTCGAGTTTGCTTTCTTGTCGATCCCTTTCCGCTGAAAGTACAAGCGGGTGGCGAATCTCAACACCCACATGATTCCACTCTGGTTGAAGTGGAGCCAGGCCTAACAGGAAGCCACCTCGAGCACAACCGATGTCGAGATGGAGAGGGCGGCTGGATTGCTTAAACATTTCTTCCGGGCTTGGCAGCGGCCTGGGAAGTTGGAAGAAACGGCTGAGGGGATTGACGTGCTGGCGCACACTTAGAACGATTGGGTTGGTTCCGAGGCAGAGGGGTCATGCCTAAGCAGACCCCAGCAAGCCGTGTAACCGTGAATGTGGGTAGCGCCTCCGGCAGGGCCGATTTCACCGTTGCAGAACACCCCAGCTATAGGTAGTTCTGCCATCAGTTTGCGTGCGATGTGTACATCACCATTGGGTACGCCGTAGAGGCCATGTCCTCGCCCGAGGCAAGCCATTAATAGGCCGAATAGAGGGGGGCTGGTATTGCGCTCTCTTGCGGCACCGAGCAGTTGCTCAGATTCCTGCCGTGAGGCCTCAGCTTCCCGCAGCTGAAATTGAACGTTCTGGCCAGCTCTTATTTGCTCGGCGACGGCAACGGCACCATTCTTGGGATCTACTCCGATCAGGTTCCTCACCAAAAAAGCTCCTTGAGGCTGAGGGGCTCCGGTTCCTGCTAACACCAGATCGCGTCGTTCTATTCCCAAAAAAAGTGAATGCCGAACCATCTCTCGTTCTTCTTCTGAGAGATCATCTAGCACTCGCTGTAGGCAGGCCATCGGACTGTCTCGCTGGTTTTCGTGACTGAGTTCCAAAAGAATATTTTTTTGCACCTGTTCAATCGCGAACACAGGCCCAATCGGTTTGCAACCCTGTGCGACAACGACTTCCAGATTCCAGTCGCCCCCAAAGCTGCAGCCAACGGCGCCCATGACGACGCGGTCGTCAAAGAACAGGGAGCCATGAGGGGCATTATGAGGGCCGGCAATGCCACCGAGTTTGGTGGTGGTTGGGTAGGCGTAATCCAGGCCGCTAATGAGATCATTGATTGAGGATGAGCTGGGATCCACAAGCAGCAGCATGCTGCGGGTATTGAAAGGATCAGAGCCAACCCATTCTTGCCAGTGCTGAGCTGGTCCATCTAGGTCTGGTAATGACTGGGTTTCAAGGCAGAAGGGCTTGAGAATGGCTCCTGGCAGCTGCAGCATGGTGATGCTGAGAGCAGGTTCTTTTTCGAGTTCTGAGGCATTCCCTTTGGCTGTGGTGCCAATCACGCCTCCACCAGCACACCCCAACCAGTGCGTTGCTTTCAGTCGACGCTGCAATAAAGGCAGCAATCGCGGTAGATCGCTGGCGTAGTGGGTGGAGGCAAAGACGAGTGCTAGATCGGCCGAGGTGCCCCCCGCCAGGGCTGCTGCCACCTCGTTGACCGCAGCCTCAAGGGAAGGTTGGCTGGACAATGCCGTTCGGCAGCTCGCCTGGGATGAGCGGCGTCTGAACCAATTGAGCGGAGAGAAGGGCTCCATGAATTGGACCCTAACAACACTGACGGAACTCAGGCCAGCATTGATAATGACGCCTTCACGAACCTCCCAAGTGCCTGAACTCCCCTATCGCACTCTGGTCTGGCTTACCTACCGCCTTGCGGCGATGTTTGCGCTGGGCCTGCCATTTGTTTTGTTGATCTGGGCTTCGGTGCGTCGGGAGGCTTCGATGGTGCGTTTACTGACCATCTATTGGAAGATTGCCAGTTTGTTAGCCATCAGCGTGCTGTTGCTGACCGATCAAAGGCCTATTGGTTATCTGACGACCTTCTTGGCCCCCTTGTTGATGGTGGCTTCAGTTTGGTTTTGGGTGGACCTTAATGAGGAGCTTGCCGATTTACCCCCCTGGCGGCCTCTGCCATTAACGGTGCGTATTTGGCGCTGGGCTCTGAGCGGATTCGGTCTAATCGCGGCGGCTATGGCGTCAACCAGTCTTGCTTGCATGAAGGACGTTGCAGGAGCTAATTGTCGCGTCTGGTTTGAGGCTCCGCAGGGGTTGCATCGGGTTGCGGAGCGACTGTTCGATTTCGTTTTCGGTGGACAGTGGACCGAAGCGGTCGCCGCATTTATTGGTTATGTGGCCTTGGTGGCTTATGTCGTGGGCTTGCTGCAGTGGCTTCTGGTGCGACTTCCCCGTCAGGGTCGGGTTGCTGGTGAATTCTGACCCTATTGCCTTTGATGCGATAGAGGAGCTGTGAGCAAAATCACCTCAGGTCTTGCGGCGCGTCAACACAACACAGAGAACTTGCGGAGAAGCTATGTGCATCGAGGACAGGTTGTCCTCACAATCAAATCAGGACAATGACATTCGACAAAGCCGAGCTGATTACCGACAAGTTCTTTACGCTTATTACTGCAATTTGTATTGCTGCGGTTATCTGTGCGTCACCTTCCGCAGAAGCTAATACAAATTCGAATGCAGGCCTTTTAGAGCAGGCCAGCAAAGAAGAGACATCTTTTCTATCTGGTTTGCCTGACGTTGACCCTCTCCCATTGCCGGATTCTGCCACTGGAGCTTTTTGATGGAGGCTTGATCATTGAATCCATTGCTCGATTGAATGATTATTCGGCTCCCTTTCGATGCTTTGAGTTTTGCTTTTCAAGCAGAATGTTCAATGACTGCTGCTCTGGATGCGACTGTGCTGCTGATGAGCTGATGTCATCACCGCATTGACTTGGATAAGCCTCTGGATATCGCTAGTGACGCAGAGGCTCAGTGCTGATGACATTGGTGGTGGCATGGTTGTGATGGATGGTGAGATGTCGTGGAGAGCACTTTTATTGATGTTCGAGCACGCCCACGCAGCGACCGCAAAGTGTGGGATGTGTCGTGTGCTGGCCGACATCAGTTTCGTAGTGCCAACAACGTTCGCATTTGCTACCGCGAGCCCTGGCAACCTCGATCGTCGCCAAGGTGTTGTCCTGACTTGCTAGTACTTCTGCCCATGGTTCACCACCTAGTTGTAAGTGAGACACCAGCAACCAGTCGCGCAATCCATCCACATCGGGATCTCCTTGTTGCCTGAGCCAGTCGAGTGCTTCCTGGAGCGCTTCGCTGTGTGCTTCCAATCGGACAGCTGCTTCAAGTGCCGCACCCAGCTCCTGTTGACTTCGGCAGTCTTCTAGAACGCGGTTCACGGCGCTGCGCAGTTCACGTAGCTGGTGCATTGGCGCCATCATTGAGGGGTCTCGCCAGGTCTCTGGGACCGTGGGCCATCCCCTACGAAAGACAGAGTCTTCAGCTACTGAGTAGGGCAGGTTCTGCCAGATGTCTTCGGCCATATGACATAGCACCGGGGAAATGGCGCCAGCTAGACGCTCAATGATGAGAGCCATCACCGTTTGACAGCTGCGTCGGCGACGCTCGGATGGTGAGCTCACATAGAGCCGGTCCTTGGCAATATCGAGGTAGAAGTTCGATAGGTCGACCACGCAGTAGCTCTGGAGTAACTGGAAGAAGCGATAGAACTCGTAGCGATCAAAGGCCGTTGAGATCTCATCCATGACCTCAGCTGTGCGTTGCAGCATCCAGCGATCGAGTAGGGGTAGCTCTGGCACGGGAATCGCATCGCGCTCGGGATCGAAGTCGTGCAGGTTTCCGAGCAGATAGCGGGACGTGTTACGCACCTTGCGATACACATCTGCGAGTTGACGCAGAATGCTGGCTCCGATCGGAACATCGGCGGAGTAATCCACAGAGCTCACCCATAGGCGCAGAACGTCGGCGCCGTAGGGAGGTTCTTGTTTCTGGTTTTTGCCACCGTCGATAATCACCGCTGGATCGACGACATTTCCTAGCGATTTGCTCATTTTTCGCCCCTTCTCATCGAGGGCGAAGCCATGGGTGAGCACCTGCCGATAGGGAGCTTGGCTGTTGATGGCTACGGAGGTCAGCAAAGAAGACTGAAACCAGCCCCTGTGTTGGTCAGAGCCTTCTAGGTACAGCTCGGCAGGGTAGGTGAGGCCATCTTGTTGACTGGCAACAGCCGCCCAACTTGACCCCGAGTCAAACCATACGTCCATCGTGTCGGTTCCTTTGCGCCATCGTTCAGCTTCTGCGGCATAGGCCGGTGGCAATAGCTCGACTTCGTTGCGTTCCCACCACACGTCGGCACCATGTTCTGTGATCAGGGCCTTGATATGAGCAAGGGTCTCGTCGTTCAACAGCACCTCATTGCCTTCTCGCTCGTAGAACACTGGAATCGGTACGCCCCAAGTGCGCTGCCTGGAAATACACCAGTCGCCCCGTTCTCGCACCATCGCTTCAATGCGATTGCGGCCCGAGGCTGGTAGCCACTCCACGCTGTTGATGGCTGTCAATGCTTCATTGCGGAAGCCTTCGACAGAGGCAAACCATTGCTCTGTGGCGCGAAAAATGGTGGGTTTCTTTGTTCGCCAGTCATAGGGGTAGCGGTGGGCATAGGGTTCGTGCTTCAGCAGAGCACCTCTTTCCTCAAGTGCCGCAATGATGGTGGGGTTGGCGTCTTTGAGCACGTTGAGACCAGCGAATGGACCCGCCTCACTTGTCATTGTTCCGCTTTCGTCTACTGGGCAGAGCATGCCCAGGTCGTTCTTTTGGCCTGTATTGAAGTCGTCGACACCATGGCCTGGGGCCGTGTGCACAAGACCAGTTCCCGATTCGGTGGTGATGTATTCACCACCGATCACGATCGGACTGTCTCGATCCAGTAGTGGGTGTTTGTAGATAAGACCTGCAAGAAGGGCTCCCTTGACAGTGGCGCGAGCTGTGAGTTCCAGCGCGAGGGTGTCGCGTAACGATGGCAACAATTCAGCGGCCACTAGTAGTAGTCGACCTTGGTTGTCAACTGCAAAGGAGTAGTCGAGTTTCTCGTTGACCGAAACCGCAAGGTTGGCGGGAAGAGTCCAGGGGGTGGTGGTCCAGATTGCAATTTGAAGAGCCTGGCCGAGTTCGAGGCCGTTATTCGGTAGCTCCAGGCCCTGATTGCTAAGAGATGTGCGCAAGCTCTCGGGCAGTTTCGCTGCTGGAAAAGCAGCGTAGACACTTGGACTGGTGTGACCGTCTGGATATTCCAACTCCGCTTCAGCAAGGGCTGTACGGGAGCTGGGACTCCAGTGCACCGGCTTGAGTCCCCGATAGATGTATCCCTTTTGAAACATCGTGCCAAATACTTGGATTTGGGCGGCTTCGTATTCCTTCTGGAGCGTTAGGTAGGGATGCTCCCAGTCGGCCCAGACGCCCCAGCGGCGGAAGCCTGCCATTTGGCTGTCCACTTGCTTGCGTGCAAAGGCTGCGGCTTTCTTGCGCAATTTCAGTGGTGTGAGTGCTTCGCGCTGCTCTTGATTGAGGTTCTGCAACACCTTCAGTTCGATCGGAAGGCCGTGGCAGTCCCAACCGGGCACGAAACGCACTTGACGGCCACGCAGGATTTGATGCTTGTTGATGATGTCTTTCAGCACCTTGTTGAGGGCATGGCCCATATGCAGGGCTCCATTGGCGTAGGGCGGCCCGTCATGAAGGGTGAAGTTTTGGCCCTGATTGTTCAGGCCAAGCTGTAAATCAATGCCTTGTTGCTTCCAGAACTCTTGTAACTCTGGTTCTCGTTGGCTTGCATTGGCGCGCATGCCAAAGCTGGTTTGCAAGAGGTTGAGAGTGTCCTTGTAGGAGGTTCGTGCAACACCATCCGGGTGTTTTTCCTGGGTCACGGTGTCACTGCAGCAGGAGAGATTATCAATGGAAGGCTGTTTCGATTCAGTTTTTACCGCTGGAGTCTCTTGAATGTCTTCAGTGTCTGAAGTTGTTTCTGGTTCGCTATCTGTTGGGGCCTTGGTGGGAGCCTCTTGGGGGATGTCTTTGGGCTGTTGGGCTTGAGATGGCTGTTGAGCTTGAGATGGCTGTTGAGCTTGAGATGGCTGTTGAGTTTGAGATGGCTGTTGAGTTTCAGTTGGCTGTTGAGTTTCAGTTGGCTGTTGGTCAAAAGTTTGCTGTGGCTTTGAAGTCTGCTGCTGGCTTGTTTTCTGCTCTTGGCGTTCTTGAACCTTTGCTTCAGGGTGTGTTGAGTCTTTAGGGGAGTCAGTTCTGCCAACGTCAACAGTTTGTTTGCTCTCAGCGGGTTGCTGATCTTCTGATTGATGCTCAGCGGTCTGCTTGGGGGCTAACGATGTCTTGAGGCTGGTATTGGCTTGAGCCGTAGAACTTTCTTTAAGTTCAGAGTTGGTTTTTGCTTGATCGGCTGGTGTCGCCTCGGTTGACACCGCTGGGGGAATGTTGGCGGCTTGTTGATTTGCTGATGAAGGTTGGTTTGTAGATGGCTGTTGCTCAATAGCTGGTGCTGAGTTTTGGACTGCGTTTGGTTCAGGCCGCACCCATTTCTTATTGCTTGCGTTTGGTTTTGGCTGCACCCGTTCGATCAACCCGTTGAGCCTGTCACCGATGCTTGCCAGTGAGGCCAACAGTTGTTTGAAGCTATCAGTGGTAAGAGGCTCAGGGCTTTCCCCTGATTCAGGGCTGGGTTCAGATCCCTCCGCTGATGTGATCTCGTTGGACAAAGCTGAGTCTTGGTCGGCGGTTGGTTCAGGACTCACCCATTTCTTATTGCTTGCATTTGCTTTTGGCCGCACCCGTTCCATCAATCCCTTGAGGGTGCTGCCCAGGTTTGCGATAGAGGCTCCTAGTTGCTTGAGGCTGGTGGTCCATCGCTCCCGAGAAATCAGCCCTTGCTGATCATCCGCACTGAGTTGTTGCCAGCGGTTTTGGGCGACTTCCACCCCGAGCCTGCTCACGAGTAGTGCGCCACAGATCACTGCCAGCATTGGGGTCCCCTGCCAGCGGTCGCTGCTGGTGATCAGCCCCAGCCCCAGCATGAGCACCACAGCTCCCCACAGCCCGTCACGGGGGCGACTGAGTTCAGTGGCAAGCAGCGGTAGCAGGAGTACTGCCAGGCCGAGCAGGAGAGAGAACTCCCCGAGGAGGGTGGCCAGCATCTTTGGCACAACGGTGTAGGCCCATTCTGGAGTGGTGTTTAGAGTTCAGTACGTGCCCATCTGGCGGAATTGGTAGACGCGCTGGTTTTAGGTACCAGTGGCTTAGGTCGTGGGGGTTCAAGTCCCCCGGTGGGCATCCTTTTTAAAGCCCTTGGTTTGATCAGGGGGTATGTTTCCATTTCATGACTCAGGTACTCTCCAACCCGGATCCTGTTGAGGCTGAAGCCAGCTCCAAGTCGGCTTCTCAACAGCTAACGGTGCCGAAGGAGTACCTCGATCCGCCTTCCCCTTGGAATCCCACGGTGGGATTGTTCCTGGGCGGTTATGGCTTGGCGGCTCTAACGATTTGGCAGTGGTGTTTTGGTGATTGGCCTTTACAAGTTCTGGTGGCGTTGGCGTTCTTCGCCTTGCATATGGAAGGCACGGTGATTCATGACGCTTGTCATAAGGCGGCTCATCCGAATCCTTGGATTAATCAGGCCATGGGTCATGGTTCAGCAATTTTACTGGGCTTTAGTTTTCCTGTGTTCACAAGAGTGCACCTTCAGCATCACTCACATGTGAATGATCCCAACAATGATCCGGATCACATTGTTAGCACTTTTGGCCCGCTTTGGTTGATTGCGCCGCGGTTTTTCTATCATGAATATTTCTTTTTTCAACGACGTTTATGGCGTCGCTTTGAGCTGATGCAGTGGGGACTTGAGCGAGGTTTTTTTGTTTCAATTGTGATTGCTGGTCTTCATTTTGACTTCATGAATTTTGTTTATAATTGTTGGTTTGGCCCTGCCTTAATGGTTGGGGTCACCCTGGGCCTTTTCTTTGACTATTTGCCCCATCGTCCCTTTACTGCACGGGACCGTTGGCATAACGCCAGAGTATATCCAAGCAGGATGATGAATTGGTTAATTATGGGTCAGAATTATCATCTTGTTCATCATTTATGGCCGTCTATTCCCTGGTTTGAGTATAAGCCGGCCTACGAAGCAACAAAACCTCTATTGGATGCCAGGGGATCACCTCAGCGACTCGGATTTTTTGAAAGTAGAGCCGATGGGTTTAATTTTCTCTATGACATCGTTTTGGGCGTCCGTAGCCACACAGCACGTCGTAGCAAGATGCGTCCACTAGCCAAATTGATACCCAGCCGCCGCTGGCGGCGACGCTGGATTGCTTTGTTGCATCGCACTGCTGTCTTGCCAGAACCCAAGAAGCGTTGATTATTCGGCCAAAATCTTTGGCACTCTGAAGAAGTCGCCTTCGCGTTGAGGGGCAAGATCTAGCAGTTCTTCGCGTACTGGAGTCGCAGACACCTCGTCAGTACGCGTCACATTCACCACTTCTACTGCTCGAGTGGTGGGCTTTACGTTCGCGGTGTCAATTTCTTCAAGCTGGGCCACGTAAGCAAGGATTTTCTCTAGCTGCTCTGTATAGGTCGCGATCTGATCATCTGGCAGGTCTAGGCGAGCTAGCTGGGCCACTTTGCGTACGTCTTTGGCGGTGATCTTGCTCATGCTGCGGTAAGGAAGCTTGTTAGATCTTCGCTCAACGCGGTAGCCGCTGTCTCTAGCAATGAGGCACCATGCTCTGGCTTAGCGAGGTAGGGGTTTGAGCCCATGCGGCCATCCGGATGCCGTCGGCGGAAATCCTCCGGGCCGTGGATTGGTCCTGCAGGGGCTGGCTCCGGTAGAGGCCGTTGTTTGCTGAGCAGACTGGGTTCTATGTGCAAGGTGAGAGCAATTTCGCTGGGAGTGGCGTGCTGGCCTTCTTGATCGCCATATAACTCTCTGGCTGCGCGAAAGACAGAGCCCGCCATAAACCAGTTGGCCAGTTTGCATCGCAGTTTGGATGCCACGGGAAGGTCGTTGCTGATTGCGCTGCTGTAGGCCTGGGCAAAGGCGGCCTTAGTGGTGGCGATATTGCCGCCATGCCCGTTGATCACAAAGATCCGCTCGAAGCCATGGTTGGCAAGGGATATCACGAGATCGTGGATCAATGCGAGCAGAGTGGCGGGTTTTAAGCTCATCGTTCCGGCGAAACCGAGATGGTGTTCAGCCATCCCGAAGGCTTGGGTCGGTGTGACAAGCACCCCTGTGCGACGGCCGACTTCAAGAGCTACTGCTTCAGCCGTGAGTGCATCGGTGCCAATCGCGCCAGTGGGTCCATGTTGTTCGGTGGATCCAATTGGCAGGATCACGCCCTGGCAATGGTTCAGATAGTCGTCCACTTCTGGCCAGCTACGCAGGGCTAGGCGAATGGAGTCGACGCTGCTGACGGCGCCGGGCAGGGTGAAGGACATGATGGGGAGGGATGCTTTGACGAGGGATTATTAGGTGCTGCTGTTGAACCAATGGTCTTGTTGTCGCAACCTTGGGTTCTGAACAACAGCATGGCGGCCACGAAAGAAATGTGTAGCTAAATCAGAGGACGCTTTAGTTCCTGATGCTTTTCAAGCTGCCTGTAGGGCGTAAAAATTTCGGCTCAGTTGTTCAAGGAAGCGGATCGATCAGAGATCCAATCTTTGGATGAAGGTGTTGGCGATATTAATCAACGGTAAGAGAGGGAATAAGAGCTCTCCTCGCAGATTGTGAAGTCATGGACTCTGTCGGCAGTTGATGGCTATAGAGCGTTTGCCTTAATTGGTTCACTTTTATGATGGGGTTTTCTCTTGCAATGGTGATGCATGAGTTCTTGATTGGAATGGTTCGTTCCAGGCTTATTTGCCATGCTGGGGCCTGTTGCTTGTGGTTTTAGTTGAATATTTAAGGACAATTCTTTTGAATCTAATTCAGATCTCTGCAGCAGTGAACTCAGATTTTGAGCTGATAGTGAACATGTGAATTTATTATATAAGGGCTAGTCTCTGAGCTTAGAAGGCTTACATGAGAGGTGTTTTCGTTTATAGTATTGACCGTGTTCTTGACCTGTCTTTGACCTATCTTTCATCCTTGCTGGCTAAGAGGGTTTATGCTTTTGCTGCCATTGGTGCAATGATTGTGCCTCAATATGCACGAGCTGAAAATCTTACATTTAAACTGATTAACGGAGATGTGGTCAGTGGCGAGTACTTGCCAGAAGAAAGTAGCAATAAGGTGAAAGTCCTTCTTAGTCCTTATTTTGGTCGCATTGAGATTGATACCTCTTTCATTAAACCAGAGCCCACTCCATCGCGATGGCTCAGCTCGGTTGATGTTGGCATTGATGGATCGAATACGGGAGATGATTTGTCATTTGGCTATTCTCTTTCGGCGTCCACTCGTTTCAAGGGAACGGATCATGAGTTGAATGCTTCAGCGAGCTTTGACTTTGATAAGAGTGTAGATACTGAAAGTGTGTCAACGATTGATACGAATCAAGGCGCATTCTCTATTCGCTATGACAGAACTTTACCTTCTCCCAAATGGAGTACATATGCCTCCACAGATTACACTTACAATGCTCTCAATGATGTTGGCGTTAACACGAATGTTTTTTCAGTTGGTGTTGGCTATAAGGTTTTAGATAATAAGAAATTATCTCTGAGAGTCTCTTTAGGCCCTTCTCTGATCTGGTTTGATGGTGGCTCTGGTTGCAGCACAGGTGATTACGTTTCGGATGGAATTGCATTGGAAAAATATTGCGGTGAGATCATTCCATCTGGAACAATAGGGGCTGCCATAGAATGGGATGTGAATGAGCAATTTCGCCTGTCAATTAATGATCAGTTGACAGGATCATTCGTCAATGGCATGGCGGCAGGAAATGATTTGAGTGGTACGCTAAAGTTTTTCCCTTCCAAAAACTCTAAATTTTATATGTCTTTAGTGGCTCGACTAATTTATAGTGCTCTTCATTCACCTGATATTAATAATACATTTAATTTTAAACTCGGCACAGAGTTTTAATTCTTCTAGAAGAAACAGAAGCAAGAAGAAACGGGTCTCACCAGGGCAACAGCAACTCCCATTTGCATTTGATGTTCGGCTCAATCAAATTCCAGAAGACTGGCATCAGGTTGCGGTGAGATTTAGACGGGCAAATGGCATCCGTGATGGTGATAGGGAGCGAAGTATTTGGCAGTTGCGTTGAGGAGATATAAGTAGATGTAAGGCTAAAGAATGCGGAGGCTTTATTTGCTCTGCCTTGTATTTTTTGTGGATGGATTAGGCGGTTGGATGGGTGAAAGCTATGACTATTTTGTTGTCAGTGGTGCCAGGTATTGAAGGCTGATTGACGCGTTACTTACCCCGCATATGTTGGGCATACCCCGGACACCCCGGCCTCGTTTTATAGGTTGAAGGCGCGTTGCACATCCCAAAGGCGCGTTTCTCCAATGCAGATAGGTTATGTTGGCAACCAACCCCGACCCGCCCGCGCGTACAAATACCTAGCACACTCGCCAGCCCGCCGGAACCAGCCACGCTTTCCAGCTCCTTTTCAGAAAGCTCTGATTGAGCGTTCCCAAAGTCATCAGCAGAGATGCTAAAGCCAGCCTCTTTCGCAATCGCTAGAACTGCGTCTGAATCAGCAGCTGCCTTTAGCTTCTCCTGAAGGCTGGTGTCACCTTTGACCTTCTCCAGGAAGGCTTTGAGTTGCTCTTCTGACATCTGAGCGAAAGGGCTTCGTTCATTTCATTGTCTCTTGTGCAAGCAGCGTTGTTCAGACTTCGGTGAAGAAGGTTGTCGCTCCAGCCACGCCCATAGCCACTCAGCACATCGTCAAGGATTTCCCAGCACTACCTCAATCCTTCTTCTGGCGTCCTGCAGAAGTTGTTGGACCTGACCTCATCGGCTGCCGGTTGGTGAAACGCCAAGCGGATGGAAGCCTGCTTTGGGCGTTATCTCGGACGTATCGCCATCACGCCAAAGGAGCAGCCAAGTGCCACTGGGGCTCAAGGATGCTGAAGCGATTGGTTCAGAGCAGCAGGAGCAACAGAAGCAAGAAGAAACGGGTCTCACCAGGGCAACAGCAACTCCCATTTGCATTTGATGTTCGGCTCAATCAAATCCCAGAGGAGTGGCATCAGGTGGCGCTGAGATTTAGACGAGCCAATGGCATCCGTGATGGTGATAGGGAGCGAAGGTTTTGGCAGTTGCGTTGAGGGGATATGAATAGATGTAGGACTAAAGAAAGCTGAGGCTTTGTTTGCTCTGCCTTGTATTTTTTGTGGATGGATTAGACGACTAGATGGGTGAAAGCTATGACTATTTTGTTGTCAGTGGTGCCAGGTATCGGATGCTGATTGATGGTGGGTATGGGGTAATTAAAGCAATAAAAAACCCCTGTCACTGCAGGGGCAATGGGGGTGAGTAAGCTTTTCATCATTTTTATACATACAGTTCTCTTATTGTGTTAGTCCTGTCTTTTCTTGTCACAAAGTATAACCAGAAAGAGCTAACTAGCTAACTAGCTAACCGGATCCCCGCTCCTCCAAAGTTCCCAGTTGCACCCGCTAACTCTCCCACTTCCCCGTTTTCTTATTATATTCTCCAATCCCATCCCCAGTTGCACTCTCCCACTTTATTCTCCCTCGCCTACGCCATATCTCCATTCTCTGCTCATAATAAGCTTGCTCATAACACACCGAGTCTCTGCAGCTTCCATTAATAAAAACAAATTTTCTGTCTGAAAGACAGCCACGCCTTCCAGCTCCCAGCCACGCCTTCCAGCTCTTCTTCTGAAAGTTGTTCTTCTGAAAGTTCGGATTGAGCTTGGTTAATTTCATCAGCAGAAATAATAAACCCAGCCTCTTTCGCAATCGCAAGAACTGCATCAAAATTAGCAGCTGCTTTCAGCTTCTCCTGAAGGCTGGTGTCAGCTTTGACTTTTTCAAGGAATGCTTTGAGTTGCTCTTCTGACATCAGGGAAAGAATGTAGATAATTCAATTGTCCTTCCTCCAAGCAGCGTTGTCAGACTTGGGTGAAGAAGGTTGTTGCTCCAGCCACCCCCATAGCCACCCAGCACATCACCAAGGATTTCCCAGCTCTGCCTCAATCCTTCTTCTGCCGCCCTGCAGAGGTGGTGGGCCCCGAATTGATTGGCTGCCGCTTGGTGAAACGCCAAGCCGATGAAAGCTTGCTCTGGGGTGTGATTGTGGAAACGGAGGCGTATTCCCAGGCAGAGCCCGCCTGCCACGGCTATCGCCGCCGCTCACCGCAAAACGAAACGCTGTTTGGTGAGCCTGGGCGGTTCTATGTGTATGTGAGTTATGGCATTCACCACTGCGTGAATGTGGTTACGGATCGCTCTGAATGGGCTAATGGTGTTTTGTTGAGGGCGATTGCACTTCCGGATGAACCGGAACGCGTCGCTGCGGGTCCCGCTTTATTGGCGCGTCGTTTTGGTTTGGATCGCTCCGATGACAGAAGAGCCGTCACAGGAGAGAATGACCTGTGGCTGGCACCTAGGCCGGCTGATTTCGGTACGCCAACGATTGTGAGCACAACCAGGATCGGTATCTCTCAAGGACAAGACATTCCTTGGCGTTGGTATCTCAAGAACTGTCGCAGCATTAGTCGCCGTGCCAAGGGAGATCGCACTCCGCCTTTGCAACAAGCCTGGGCTCCTGTTGCCAATGATGGCCAATGAGCGGTTGGTCCCATCGACACATCCTTGATCTGGCCAGCTTCTCCCTTGAGGATTACAGCTCTGTTCTGGAGCTAGCGCATCGCTTCCGCTCCATGCCTGTCACGGGTGCGCGCAAGTTGCCGGCGTTGCAGGGGCGTTTGGTGGCAACGTTGTTTTTTGAGCCCAGTACTCGCACCCGAAGCAGCTTTGAGTTGGCGGCGCGGCGTCTTTCGGCTGATGTGCAGAGTTTTACTCCAGCGAGCAGTTCACTCAGTAAGGGAGAGACTTTGCTTGATACAGCGCGCACCTATGTAGCCATGGGCGCTGATGTGCTGGTGGTGCGTCATAGCTCGACCAGTGTTCCCGAACAGCTTGCTTGTGCTTTAGATCGTTCAGGCGAACGCACGGCTGTGCTCAATGGTGGCGATGGGTTGCATAGCCATCCCAGCCAGGGATTGCTTGATCTCTATACACTTGCCCATCATTTTGATCCGGATCACCCTCTGCCTGAAGCTCTTCAGGACAAGCGGATCGTGATCGTTGGAGACGTTCTCCATTCACGTGTGGCGCGTTCCAACCTTTGGGCACTCACTGCCTGCGGTGCAGATGTTGTGTTGTGTGGTCCGCCGAGCCTGGTTCCTCAAGATTTTGTTGCTTTTGTCGAGGCGCCACCTCCTGGTCAGGCCCATGACCCGGTTCAACATCGTGGTTGTGTGGAGGTGGTGCGAACCCTTGAGGAGGCTTTGCCTGGTGCGGATGCGGTGATGACTTTGAGGTTGCAGAAGGAAAGGATGCATCAGCATTTGCTTACTGATCTAAACCGCTTTCATCGTGATTATGGGCTCACCCACGAGCGCCTCAAGTTATGCGGGAAGCCTGTACCTCTGCTCCATCCTGGGCCTGTGAACAGAGGGGTTGAGTTGGGTGGATCATTACTGGATGATCACTCCATCAGCCTTGTCGAAGAGCAGGTGCGCAATGGCATTCCTATCCGTATGGCCTTGCTTTATTTGATGGCAGCTGTTGATTCTTCCCCAGATCCTTCCTTAGCAGCCATTGGCTGAGAAGCTATGCCTGCGATCTGAGTGCTGTAGTACTTCATGGCGGCTTGTAGTGCTGCGTCCGGTGCTGCGATTGAGGGGCCTAAACCAGGCTGCATTGGGAAATGAGCATCTGGGGCATCAATGTCGATGTGCTGGCTGGGCATTCCCGTGAGCAGCATCGATGAGCGTTGTTGAGACACCACGGCTACTAACCATTTAAAAAGCAGCGTGATGCGGTTCTCTGGGTTGGGCATGAAGGCCAAGTGGGCAAGAGCCCAGCACATCCAGCCAATCCCTCCTGAGAATTTGAAGCCACGCAGATCTGCCACCGCTGCTACACGATCAAGAACCGCCATGCTGCCGAAATCAAACCAGTTGAATGTTGGCCGGGATGACCCGCTCACTAGTGCAGCGATGTCTTTGCCTACAAATCCGCCGGCTTGCGTAGCTGGGCCGGCCATGCCAGGTAGGGGTGTCTGATTGGTTGTGTGCCGATAGGAGCAGAGGTCTCCAACGACTCGGATTTCGGGATGGCCGGCAACGGAAAAGTCTGGTTCCACAACGATTCGCCCCCCCTTGTCGAGTTCACAACCGATCGAGTCGGCCAAATTGCGGCCAAGGTGCGAAGGACGCACGCCAGCTGTCCAGATCACGGTTGCGGCCTGAAGATACTGATCACCATTCGGGGTGCTAATCATTACCTCGCCGGGTTGCATGGACTGCACCCTGCCTTTGAAAATCATTTCTACACCGAGTGATTCGAGAGTCGTGCGGGCTGATTTCGACAACATTTCAGGCATGGCGCGCAGCACCCTTTCGCCAGGATCAACCAAGTAGATCTTGGTTTGGTCCGGATTGAGTTGTTTGAATTCACGGCGCATGGCATTGCGCATTAACTCAGATACGGCTCCTGCCATCTCGCAGCCAGTGGGCCCTGCACCCACAATCACGACGCTCTGTAGGAATTGACGGGCGTTGGGGTCGGGTGTTTGTTCGGCCTGCTCCATCGCCATCAGGAGTCGACGCCGGATTTCTTCGGCGTGCTCAAGGATTTTCATCGGTGGAGCAAAGCTGCGCCATTCCTCATGCCCGAAGTAGGTGCTGCCAGAGCCGGTAGCGAGCACGAGGTAGTCGTAACTCAAGCTTTTGTTATTGAAAACGATCTGTTTGTCTTGCGGATTGAGCTGGGTGACTTCACCGAGCAGAACTTGCACATTGAATTGCCTGCCAACCAATTGGCGTAGGGGGGTGGCCACATCTCCTTTGGAGACAAGGCCTGTAGCGACTTGGTAGAGGAGGGGTTGGAAGAGGTTGAAATTTCTTTTGTCGATCAGAGTGACGCGCACCTCTGTATTGGCGAGAGCTTTGCAAGCACGCACTCCTGCAAACCCACCGCCAATAATCACAACATGGGGTGCACGGCGTAGGCGTTCTTCTGGTGGCTCTAATTCGAGGAAGAAGTGGTCTTTGCCCATGCTCCCTCTGAGGATGGTGTTGCTTGAAGGATATGGAGCATGTTGGCAATTTCCTTTGAGGTCATGCTTCTCACTTAGATCACAACAACTTGAAGCCTTCTAGGAGCAGGCCGTAAAGCAGACCAATCCTTGCCATGTCTAATAATTGGCGTGCCAGAACGGCCCGTTTGGGAGCAGGCCACTGGCGCCGTAATCGCACCATCACTTCCCAAATCACGACAGTGAGAAGGGCTCCGATGGGGTCCATGAGGTCTAACGCGCCACTGATCGTTCCAACCGAGCTGCCTAACAGAAAGGTTATTAATAAAACGATCACAAACAATGAGCTTCTCCGCCATGGGTTCACAGCCCAAAATTCCAGTCGCTCTCCTGCTTGACCAACACTGCGTTGAAAGCGAGTGAACTGAAGCTGTTGGGGCATAAGTAAAAACTGGCAGGGTTGGACTGAGTTGAACCCCCCATCACCCAGCCTGGAATCCTGCCAGACCCTTTTGCAACACTTGTGGCCTATGTGTCTTCATTCTCTCCAATAGTTAGTGGATTTGAATAAAAAAGCTTGCTAGGCAGAGTTTGGCAAGTGATCTGGGCGATTAACTGGCTTCGGCTTTGGCTTTACGCGATGACTTGCCTTCGAGTAGCTCAAGCAGAGCCTCCATCTGTGCCATCACTCCACGCACCTCACCTGCTTCGGGGAGAAGGCCATCTTCCATGACTCCTTGGTGCATTTCTCGTAGCTCTTGGCGGATGTAGCGAAGATGACTCACCACCTGTTCACGTTTTGATTGCGACATTGAGGACCAGATCCTTCTTCACTCTCTTTTAACGCATGGACTGTCAAAGAGTGCTTGCGCCCGCATGTCAGATTTCCTGCAAGGGCAATTAAGGCAAATGTGAGTAGGGCTGAAGGACGTGTTATCACGGTCATCATGACAAGACCTGCCAGTCCAATCAGGATCTGATGTTTGTGCTTACGGATACTTCGAAGAGGAAACTCCATGGCCTTAGGACTTGTCTAAGCGGATTTGCATATGACAAGCCTCTCTATAGCAATCGATCTCGTTGAGACCTGAATGGAGAATAGGGGATTCGAACCCCTGACCTCTGCGGTGCGATCACAGCGCTCTACCAACTGAGCTAATTCCCCAGCGGCAGGAACCTAGCGTCCAGGCAGAATGAAGCTGCTCCTTGCTTGAGCAAACTCCATGCGGAACTCCAAGGTGCTTTCCATGGATATTGCTGGTGCGATTACTCCAGAACGTCTTGAGGCCTTTGATGATGAGGCAACTGCGGTCCTCGCTAGGCGTCTTGAAGATGACGATTACCCCACGCCCTTTGCCGGGTTGGGCGATTGGCATCTATTGAGGGCTTTGGCGATTCATCGCCCTGAGCTGACAGCTCCATACGTGCATCTGATCGATCAGGAACCCTTCGATGAAGATTGAGGCGGCACGCCCTCTTATGGGTCGCCGTCTGCTTGTAGCAGTCACTGGCAGTATCGCGGCTGTTAAAACACCATTGCTGGTGAGTGCTCTGATCAAGGCCGGCGCTGAGGTGCGTTGTCTTGTGACGCCTAGTGCTGCTCGTCTAGTCAGCCCTGTTGCTCTGGCCAGTCTTAGTAGGCATCGCTGCTACCAGGATGAGGATCAATGGAATTCGAGCGAGCCTCATCCTTTACATGTGGCCCTGGCTGAATGGGCTGAGCTTGTCATTGTGGCTCCTTTAAGTGCAACGAGTCTTGCCCGCTGGACGCAGGGGCTTGCAGAGGGGCTTCTGGCAAGTTTGTTGCTGGCCTGTGAACGGCCGGTGCTTGCAGCGGCAGCAATGAACACTGCCATGTGGTCCAACCCTGCCGTGAGGCGGAACTGGCAAGAGTTGCAGACTGATCCACGAGTGCTGCCATTGGCACCTGAATCTGGGCTGCTGGCCTGTGATCGGATCGGGGATGGCCGCATGGTCGATCCGAAGTTGATTGAGCTGGCTGCGGTGAGTGGGCTTTTGCAGGCTGATGAGACGGGCAGGCTGCAACGCGATTGGCAAGGGAGAAGGTTGTTGGTGACCGCTGGATCGACAGTGGAGGTTTTGGATCCAGCCAGGCTGTTGATCAATCGCAGCAGCGGCCGCATGGGGGTGTTGCTGGCGCAGGCAGCGCGGCTACGGGGTGCCCAGGTGGATTTGGTGCATGGTCCTTTGAAACTGCCTGTTGCTTGGTTGGAGGGGTTGGCGGCCTATCCAGTGACCAGCGCAGATGAGATGCAGGACATGCTGGCGCAGCTGCAGTCCAAAGCAGATGCAGTGGCGATGGCGGCGGCGGTTGCGGACGTACGTCGGGTTAACCGTGCTCAGACGGAGAAACTTTCGAAGGATTGTTTGCTTCAGTCTTTTGGTCAGGGCTGGGAGCAAGTCCCTGACCTTCTAGCCGAGCTCGTTTTAAGGCGACCAGTTGGTCAGGTTCTGCTTGGTTTTGCTGCACTAACTGGTAATGAAGCTCAGATTCAGCAGCTTGGTGAGGAAAAGCGTCTTCGCAAAGGCTGTGATCTGCTGATGGCGAATCCGATTGATCGCCCTGGTCAGGGTTTTGAGGAGGATTTCAATGGTGGTTGGTTGCTTGCTGCCGGTGGCAGCGTCCGTTCTTTACCTGTTACGTCCAAGCTGGCATTGGCGCATCAGTTGCTGGATGCCATTTTGGAGGTTCAGGTGGTGATTTCGACGCCATCTTGACCAAGTAGATCGATGAAAGTGCGCAGTTGCAGCCTTGGGATATATGGCCAGCCTCCGCTTTTCTCCATGGTTCGAAGCAGGGTGTAAAGGTCTTGACGGTCTTCCGGCAAGCTTTGGCGAAAGGGACCTTCCTGGATATCGCGATGGATCGTTTCAATCTCCCGCAGTAATGCCAGCAGGGTCTCTGCCTGTTTGAGCTCATTGGCCACCTCTCGTAGTTCAGCCATCAGTGGGGCTATACGGCCTTTTATGGCGTCTTCGTTATGGGTGGTCACTGAGCTCGGTAAGCGACGGGTTGTTGAGAGGTGCAAGAGGCTAGCCGTAACGCCTATTTGTGCCCTGTAGGATCCAAACGATCATTTTGGGCGGTTCATCCCGCAGTTATCTGGCCTTTCGGCTTCTTCCCATGCTGTTTCGTCCTTTGCTGGCCCTGGTGCTGGCTTTCTGTCTCACCTTTGTAGCTGCCCCAAGCAGTGTCTCCGCCGCAATCACAGATGGCGCGGGCAATAGCGATTTCGTTGTTGGCAATGAACGCTCTAATGCACGTTTTGGCAACATCGTTAATACCGGTAGAGCAAACGATTGCCCAACCATCGCCGCTGGTTCAAGTGGATCCATCAGCATTGGTTCTGGCGATACTCTCAGCGACATCTGCTTGCAACCCACTGAGGTGTTTGTGAAGGTTTCGCCTACAAAGCGTAAAAAAGCTGATTTCGCTAAAACAAAGATCATCAGCCCATCCAATAACACCACAATTGAGCAGGTTTTCGGAGACATTTCTGGTTCTGGCTCCTTCTCTGAAAAAGGTGGTATTGATTTTTCGCTAATCACCGTTCTCGCTCCTAATGGTGAGGAAGTGCCTTTTGTCTTCTCCGCTAAAGACATGCAGGTGGATTCAAACAGTTCTTCAATCTCGGTTGGTACTGAGTTCAAAGGCACAACAAGGACACCTAGTTACCGCACTAGTAACTTCCTTGATCCCAAAAGTCGTGCTTTGACTACAGGTGTTGACTATGCCCAAGGCCTCGTTGCATTGGGTGGTGATGACAAGGATCTCCAGACTGAAAACGTCAAGCGCTATATCGATGACAAGGGTCAAATCACCCTCTCAGTCGATAGTGTTGACGCTGGCTCTAATGAATTTGCTGGCACCTTCGTCGCACTCCAGTCTGCTGATACAGATATGGGTTCTAAGGAAGCTCGTGATCTCAAGATCTCTGGGGTCCTCTATGGCCGCAAGGGCTGATTAGAACACTTCTCATCGTTCCCCAAGTCCAATCAACTGAATACTTTTTCAAGGGGGCCTAAGGGCCCCTTTTTTTTTGAGCATGGTTTAGTCGGGCCTGGTCTTAGCTGATAAGAACCATCCGTCTGGGAGAATCTCCCGGCATCCCAAGGCTTGTCATGATTGCCAGTCCCTCTGCATCTGCCCAGTCTCCCGGCGTGATCGCTCCCTATGGAGGGAAACTGGTGGATTTGATGGTGGCTACTGATCAGCAGGAAGCTGTCAAGGCAAGTGCAAACCATGTGTTGGAGTGCTCCGATCGCAATGCTTGCGACCTGGAGTTGCTTGTCGTTGGAGGCTTTTCGCCTGAGCGGGGCTTTATGCATCAGGGTGACTATGACGCTGTTGTTTCAGGCCATCGCACTCTTTCCGGCTATCTTTTCGGCCTGCCAATCGTGATGGATACCGATCGAGAGGATGTAGCGATCGGTGATCGGGTGTTGCTGAGTTACAAGGGTCAGGATTTGGCAGTTCTTCAAGTAGAGGACAAATGGGAGCCCGACAAGGTGGTGGAAGCCAAAGGTTGCTATGGCACCACCTCCCTGGAACATCCCGCTGTGCGCATGATTGCCACTGAACGCAAGCGCTTTTATCTCGGGGGCACCTTGCAGGGTTTGGAGTTGCCTAAGCGTATTTTCCCTTGCAAGAGCCCTGCTCAGGTTCGGGCGGAACTTCCTGCTGGGGAGGACGTTGTTGCCTTTCAGTGTCGCAATCCCATTCATCGCGCTCACTACGAGTTGTTTACGAGGGCCTTGCATGCCAGCAATGTGAGCGAGAACGCTGTTGTGCTAGTGCATCCCACCTGTGGACCAACTCAGCAGGATGATATCCCTGGCGAAGTACGTTTTCAGACCTATGAGCGGTTGGCTGCTGAGGTAGATAATCCCCGCATTCGCTGGGCCTATCTTCCCTATGCCATGCATATGGCAGGTCCTCGCGAAGCCCTGCAACACATGATTATTCGCCGCAATTATGGATGTACCCATTTCATCATCGGTCGTGATATGGCCGGATGTAAGTCCTCCCTTAGCGGCGATGACTTCTATGGCCCTTACGACGCGCAGAACTTTGCACAGGAATGTGCAGTAGAGCTAGCAATGGAAACGGTCCCCTCGTTGAATCTTGTTTTCACTGAAGAGGAGGGCTACGTCACTGCCGAGCATGCCGAGGCTCGTGGATTACATGTCAAGAAGCTCAGCGGTACGCAGTTTCGCAAGATGTTGAGAAGTGGCGAGGAGATCCCTGAGTGGTTCGCCTTCCGTAGCGTGGTTGAGGTGCTGCGAGCCACGTGATTCCCTAAGCCCGAATAACATTCTTTCATTACAGGCAGGAGAATCTTGGATAAACGCTGGCGCAACGTAGGTCTTTACGTTCTTCTGGTGGTCGTGGTTGTCGTGGTCGGCACGGCCTTCCTCGGCAAACCTGGCACGACTGAGCGGGAGACTCTCCGCTACAGCGAATTCGTTGAAGCAGTTCAGGACAACCAAGTGAGTCGGGTGCTGATTTCCCCCGACCAGGCCACCGCTCAGGTTGTTGAAAGCGATGGTCGACGCGCGGATGTCAACCTTGCCCCTGACAAGGACCTTTTGAAGTTGTTAACGGATCACAACGTTGATATTGCTGTTCAACCAACCCGCCAGGCAGGTGCTTGGCAACAGGCCGCCGGAAGTTTGATTTTTCCCTTGTTGTTATTGGGCGGACTTTTCTTTCTCTTCCGACGTTCTCAGAGTGGTGGCGGTGGTGGCAACCCTGCCATGAATTTTGGCAAGAGCAAGGCCAGAGTTCAGATGGAGCCGTCCACTCAGGTCACCTTTAGTGATGTTGCTGGGATCGAAGGGGCAAAGCTTGAACTTACCGAAGTCGTTGACTTTCTCAAAAACCCAGATCGATTTACTGCTGTTGGCGCAAAAATCCCCAAAGGAGTTCTGCTTGTAGGCCCTCCCGGAACTGGCAAAACACTGCTTGCCAAAGCAGTGGCTGGTGAAGCGGCGGTGCCGTTCTTCTCGATTTCAGGCTCGGAGTTTGTCGAGATGTTTGTTGGGGTTGGTGCCAGTCGAGTCCGTGACCTATTTGAGCAGGCCAAGAAGAACGCTCCTTGCATTGTTTTCATTGATGAAATTGATGCGGTGGGTCGGCAGCGGGGGGCTGGCCTTGGCGGTGGCAACGATGAGCGTGAGCAGACTCTTAACCAGCTGCTGACTGAAATGGATGGTTTCGAGGGCAATACCGGCATCATCATCGTGGCGGCCACCAATCGGCCTGATGTGCTCGATTCGGCGTTGCTGCGCCCTGGTCGATTTGACCGACAGGTTGTTGTGGAGCGCCCTGATTACACCGGTCGCCTGCAGATTCTCAATGTGCATGCCCGCGATAAGACCCTGTCCAAGGATGTTGATCTCGACAAAGTGGCGCGGCGCACACCAGGCTTCACAGGGGCTGATCTTGCCAACTTGCTCAATGAAGCGGCAATCCTCGCAGCGCGTCGTGAGCTCACAGAAGTGAGCAATGACGAGATTAGCGACGCCATTGAGCGGGTCATGGCTGGTCCTGAGAAGAAGGATCGTGTCATGAGTGAACGGCGTAAGCAACTGGTTGCTTATCACGAGTCTGGTCATGCCCTGGTAGGAGCCCTTATGCCTGATTACGACTCGGTGCAGAAGATTTCCATCATTCCTCGTGGTCAGGCTGGTGGTCTCACATTCTTCACCCCGAGTGAGGAGCGGATGGAGTCGGGCCTCTATTCCAGGGCTTATTTGCAGAACCAGATGGCTGTTGCTCTGGGTGGTCGAGTTGCAGAAGAAATCGTCTACGGCGAAGACGAGGTGACCACTGGTGCATCAAATGACCTTCAACAGGTCGCTCAGGTTGCCAGGCAGATGGTCACGAGGTTCGGGATGAGCGACAAGCTTGGTCCGGTCGCCTTGGGGCGGTCTCAGGGAGGGATGTTTCTTGGCCGTGACATCGCCTCTGAACGCGATTTCTCTGAAGACACTGCAGCGATTATCGATGCAGAGGTCTCTGATCTTGTTGATGTGGCTTACAAGCGTGCCACCAAAGTATTGATCGAGAATCGTTCTGTTCTTGATGAGTTGGCTGATTTGCTTGTAGAGAAGGAAACTGTTGATGCTCAGGATTTGCAGGAATTGTTGATCCGACGCGATGTAAGGGTTGCCGAATACGTCTGAGCGCTCTGGTGATTGCCTCTGGCTTGATAGGCAAGAGGTCTTGATAGCCTCACTACGGGCCCAGCCTTTGGTTGTGGTATTGCGTAGCGAGCACGACGATCTTGAGGGATCTAGCTCCAGAGCTTCTTTGTTTGCGGTTTTCGAGCAGTTGCATCTTCTCGGAGTTCGGCATGTGGAGCTGGCCTGGTCTCCTCATCCTGGTTGGATGTCTTTGATGAAGGAGGTGCAGAAGTGCTTTGCAGGGCTCTGCCTGGGAGCAGCCTCTATTAGCTGTCCAGAAGCCTTGCAGTCTGTGGCAGAGCTAGGCCTTGCTTATGCCATGACTTCATATTGGGATCCCGACCTTCATCAGAAGGCGCGGGAAATGCATCAGCTCCTTGTGCCTGGGGTGTTTACTCCTACTGAGATTCAGCAGGCTTATCGTTGTGGATGCCGGCTCGTTAAGTTGTTCCCTGCATCAGTTTTGGGGGTTGATTACTGGCGTCAGTTGGCTGGACCGATGGACTCTTTGCCCTTTGTGATTGCCGCTGGTGGGCTTACGGTTCAAGACTTCATCCCCTGGCTTAATGCGGGGTATGACGCTGTTGCTCTTGGGCGTGGGCTGGTTCAACAGGGGCAGCTTGACCCTGCATTGCAGGCTTATTTGAAGCCTCCAGCAACGACAGCCTAACTTCGACTATTTGTTGACATTTGATCGAGATGCTACATATAAGATAGCTATTTATTCTTCAATGTCTCAGCTAACCATCAAGCTAAGCGTTAAAGCCGATGCTCTTATCGCACAGCTTCAGAAGGAGATCTTTAATCGTCGCCGTAAGAAGGTGAGTGCAGCTGGGGTAGTGGAAACCTTGGTTGAAAGCGGTGCCAAGTCTCAGTCGGATAAGCGTTTTGCGACCTCCTGGACCAATTTGATCAAGGACATCGAAAAGGCTGCCAAGCTCGCCAATACCCATGGCAGCAAGCCTTCTAATCTCACTGCTGATGAGTGGGCCATGGTGCTAACTCATCGCAGTCGCGGTCCAGGTAAATCAACGAGTAAGACTCCTGCAAAGAAGGGGCCTGCTGGAAAGTCTGCAGGGAAATCCAGTACGACTAATGCTTCGGCTACTAAAGCCCCCGCAAGGAAGGCTTCGACTACCAAAGCCCCTGCGAAGAAAGCCTCTGCTACTAAAGCCCCCGCAAGGAAGGCTTCGACTACCAAAGCCTCTGCTGCTAAAGCCCCCGCGAAGAAAGCCTCTGCTGCTAAAGCTCCCGCGAAGAAAGCCTCTGCTGTTAAAGCCCCCGCGAAGAAAACCTCTGCTGCCAAAGCTTCCGC